>CAYTPI010000001.1:0-177193 GCA_964439625.1 uncultured Anaerolineae bacterium
GGAAGTCAATCATCGGCAGGTAGTTATACGTCCACAGCGTAAAAGCCGTCACAAACAGAATGATGAAACCGGCGAGTACGTGCTGTAGAATCCTGGGACGAGCGGCTATCGGGTTGATATAGCCCGCATTGATGTAGAGATAACCCACCAGCGCCAGCAGCACAACATACAATGGATGCGGTCTCCGGGCTAGCCTAGCAGAGAGTAGCACGATCAACGTGGCGCAGAGCGCCAACAATCCATCGACAAGAGCTTGGCGTTCATGGAGGACTGCCAAGGGCAGCAGCGCATAGAACGCCCCGGCGAGCAGCCCGGCATGGCTTCCCGCCAATAGACGCCCCAGCGCGATGCACCCGGCGACCGTCACCGCGCTGAGCAGCGCCGTTAATGCGCGACCCATAAACAGCGCTTCACCGGTACGCGGTGATAGCAGTGCCAGCAGCGCCGTATAGAGCCATTTGTTATGGTCTAACCCCGTGAAGACCGCCCCCGTAGCGATCTTTTGCGCCCGCCAAATGTGAAACACCTCATCGATAAACAGCGGCAAGTTCATCACATTGAGCAAGCGTAGGGCAACCGCAATCAACAAGATAGTGGTTGCTGGCAGAAGCAGCGTATTGGGTTGTGGCTGGCGGTGTTGTCGGCTTGACATACAATTATTCAGATTAGGGGTCAGTGCCACGATATTGTACTAAGCCAGCCTGCTTCCGACGACATCCAAACTACACTAGCGTACAGGTGCCGTCGCTGCTGCTGCGCCTGTTTGATCGCTTTTCTTGAAGCGCTTCAAACGCAGCGGCTAACATGTGAATACCCGGATGAATCTGTTCTTCGGTCGGTGACCTGAAGTTCAGGCGGATGTAGCCGCTAGGGGTCTCGCCCATGGCGAACGCCAACCCATGCGCCATTGCTTCACCCAGCAGTTCTCTTGCAGAGAGATCACGGACGATTTACTGTGGACAGCAGTAGACAATGCGAAATACCGTTACTATCTATAATAAGCCCGCTTGCATCGATAGAGGAAGATGTTACTGTCCATGGAATTTGGTACTTTAGTCGGGGTAGGCTTGGCAGTCCTGCTGTTGTTCGTTGTGTGGTATGCTGTTCATCGCGTATTTGGCTTACTGCGTCAGTCACTGGAAAGACGCCAAGATAGCACCCCTGACGATCCAGACAGCCTAGCTTAACCCCGGAGGATCATCTCAGCCGCGACTTTGCCCGAAAGTGTGACCATTGGGACGCCACCGCCGGGATGAGTCGTGCCACCCGTGAAGTACAATCCGTCGATTGGTGAGCGGTTGTGTGGGCGTTTAAAGGCTGACATGCGATCATTGGACGATGGCCCATATAATGCTCCGCGATGTGCTCCGGTGCGCTGCGCTAGGTCAATGGGCGTGAGGATGTGCTCTACTCGAATCTTCTCTGTGATATCCAACCCGAAGCGCTGCATCGATTTAAGGACGGTTTCCCGGTAACGTGCTTTGTGGGTCTGCCAATCGTACTTGGGGCCAAGGGCCGGGGCGTTCACCAAGACGAACCAATTCTCGTGGCCTGCCGGCGCATGGTTTGCGTCTGTCTTGGACGTAACCGAGATGTAGACGGTTGGCTCACTGGGTGGCACACCGTGATCAAATATTTCGGTGAACTCGCGTTTGTAGTCGGTTGAGAACAAGATGTTGTGATGCGCCAACTGCGGGTAGTCACCTTCAACGCCCAGCAGCATCACGTAGCCGCTGCATGATGGTTCAATCGGTGGCGGTGGTTTCACCGTGGCCTTGGGCAGCAGCTTATCGAAGACGGTGGTGACATCAACATTGGCAACAACTGTCTCTGATGAATGTACCTGCCCGCCAGCACGGATACCCACCACAGCATTGCTCTCAACGATGATCTCATCAACCGGGCAACCGAATTCAAACGAGACACCCAGTTCCCGCGCCAGCTGGTACATGGCCTCCGCTATCTGATAGATGCCACCGCGCGGATAGTAAACGCCGCCCGTTAATTCGACGTGCGAAATCACGTTGAGCGTGGCAGGCGCTTGCCAGGGGCTGCTGCCCACATACGTTGCGAAACGTCCGAGCAACTGTCGCAGCTTTGGTGATTGCACAAAAGACTCAATCGCCTGCTGCATACTGCGCATCGGGTCTACCTGAAACCACTCGTTGACGGGGGTGTTCAGCAGCAGGTTTGCCATAGTCGGCGGCTGACCGTAAATGAACTGCGGCCCTGTAATCCGGTGGATGCGGGCAGCGTATGCCAAGTATGCCAGATAGCCTTCAACGTCTTTGGGTTCTATCGCTTCGATTTGTTGGGCCATTTGGGCGAGGTCGCTGGTGGCATCCAAAATGGTGCCATCCGGGTAGAAGTAGCGCGTCAGTGGGTCAGCAGGCACGAGCGTTAGGTAATCAGCGAGGGAGCGCTCTGCTGCCGCAAACAAATCCTCGAAGACGTGCCGCATCGTAATCACAGACGGCCCTGTATCCCAGCGAAAACCATCGGACTCAATCAGGTGCATTTTGCCGCCTGGCTTCTCACTTTGCTCGAACACACGCACGGCTCGACCTGCAGCCGCTAACCGAATAGCGGTTGCGAGGCCGCCAATACCTGCACCTACGATGATCACATCTGCCATAATAAGGCTACTTTGCTGAATAGTGGTTCGTTATGCACTGAGTATACAGACCAGCTACAAAAAGCCGCATTGAATCAAACAGCCTGTGGTTAAACAGGCTGCTGGTGGTGAAGCTACAGGCTTACTCGCCGGTATTCACGCGGCTCAATATATTAACCGTTGAAATGTCTGCGAAGTAAATCTGCCCGTCGGGTCCATCGAGGATGGTTGTGGTGCAGCTTTTATTACCGCTGCCGATCACCTCTGCGCCAATAATGCCGACGCCGTCCTCTGCCAGTTCAACCCGGTTGATCGAGCCCAGGTTGTACATACAGAAGAACATATGGTTTTGCCACTCTGGAAATTCATCACCCGTGTAAAACATAATGCCCGTTGGTGATACTGTCGGTGTAAAGGACATCACCGGAGCTACAAACTCGCCGCTGAGGTCGCTGGTGTATTCTGGTGGGAGGTTATTGTTCTCACATAAGCCATCGATGCGCCAACCATAATGCCCGCCCGGTAGAATGCGGTTGATCTCGTCGTCGCAGTTGGGGCCGTTCATCGTAGCATAGGGTATGCTCGTCTCTGGGTGAAAGGCCAGCTTGAAGTTATTGCGGAAGCCCGTCGCGTATACGCTCGATGTAGGGTCAGGGTTGTCTTCAGGGATACCCGCTGGGATCGTCGGCGTAAAGCGGTGAATCTTGCCATGGGGCTGCTCTGGGTCGCGTACGGTGAAAATGTTGTTGCCCGAACCGGGGTCGAAGTACAACATGCCATCGGGGCCAAAGCTAAAGGCCCCACCGTATAGAATGGTTGATTCTAAAAATACTTCTCGTGCTTCAAAGGCCACTTCGCTGTCGCTGCCCTGCCCGCGCCGCTCACGGAAGCGCACGATCTGGTGCAGCGGCTCCTCAGAATCGGGCTGATCGTAGGTGTGGTAGGCCCAGATGAAACCGTTCTCCTCAAAGTTGGGGTCAATGGCGATGCCCAATAACCCGCGTTCACCCTGTGCATCCGTTTCAAAGGTGATCACGGGTTCTGCTTGTAGTTCGCCCTCCGCCGAGACGACACGCACCGAGCCGGACTTCTCTGCGATGAACAAGCGTCCGTCAGGGGCAAAGACCATATCTGTAATGAAAGCTAACCCACCGACGTATTCTGTGACTTCTGTGATGACGTCTGCTTCGCCTAATAATGGGCGCTCACCATCCTCGACGTCGTCGTAGTCAATGTCTGCGTCATCATCCCCTGCTTGTTGTGGCTCACTGCTCGATTCCTCTCCGACGGCTGACGGGTTGCTGTCCGCATCTGAGGTGACGCCAGCTGTGGTGGTACAGCCTGCGATTGCCATTATTAGAACAATCAAAAAAAGCGTAGGGATGTGTTGTCTAGTCATGGTGGTTTCTTTCACATATTAAACTGTCAATCGGTAAGTGTAGCGTGCGTTCGGACGGTATGTCTAATCGTATTTGGTTGGTAAGTTCGCACGTTCCCAAGCTTGCACCCCACCGTCTAAATCAGCGATGTTGCTAAACCCCTGCTGCCGGAGCCATGTTGCGACGCGGGCACTGCGCCCGCCTGTACGGCAGTACACAATGATTTGAGCCTTTTTGTCCAACTCACTGACGCGTGTAGTCAGTTGGCTCATCGGGATGCGCGTAGACCCTAGGATGTAGCCGTCAATCGCGTACTCGTGTGCGTCCCGGATATCTAGCAGAACGACATTTTCGTCTGCCCTATTGATCTGTTCGTTCACTTCTGTTGGGCTAAGTAGTTGTCTATTCATCATAGATTGGGTTTCCTCTGTAATAGGTAACGGAGTCAGGTTATTTTTTGCATGCAGCCATGACTCTGTGCCACCGCTTAGGTCGTAAACCTGGTCAAATCCGTTTTGAAGGAGCCACGCTGCGGTCACGGCGCTGCGCTGCCCTAAGTGGCAGTACACGACGATGTCCCGGTCTTGTGGTAAAACATCTAGCTGAAAGGGTAGGTCGTTCATCGGGATTGTGACTGCGCCTTCAATAATGCCCTCGCGCATCCATTCGATAGGCTCGCGAATGTCCAGCACGAAAAGCGTATCATCAGGGTCGTCTAGGCGGGCTTTTAATTGGGCGGCAGTTATCAGTGGCGCATACATTGTGATTACGGTCAGTTCCTCTAATAATTTGGGCCAAAGTATATCGCTGTGGGCGGCTGTGCTCCAATAGCCGTTCGCTATCCGTCTGATGTTAATTGCAATTAAGTGAGGTGCTTGCAATGACTCGTGACATTCATATTAGTGATCATTCTGAGAGAACGGATGCCAGTAACGATGTCATGCTTCAGCGTGAGGTGCAGCGCTACCAGAAGATCAAAGCGCAGGCGTTTCAGATGTTATTTGATGAAGGCGACCTCGTCGCATTGATCAACGCGATGGGCTGGCCTAACCGATTTTACTTCTCCTGCGATTGTGCTGGGCATGTGCTCCCATTCTACTATGAGGCCCATACCGATCCGCGCCCGGCTTATACGCTACGATTAGCCCGATTGCGCCTAGTAGATAGAGCCACCCGTGAAGAATTCAACGACGCCATTGGTGGGGCGGTGCTTGCCACACGGATGGCAACAGGTTATGCGCGGACGGCTGCCTACACCACTGTGACGATCTTCAACCCAGAAAAGACTGTCTCGTTGGCGCGCAAGGCTGCCAATCAGAAACACTTTAAGCTGGCGATTGCCGAAAGCCAGTGGCAAATGGAACGCGCCATGCACTATCTGACTCGTGTTTAAGTGCAACCAACATAACATTCTACAAGCGAATAGCTTCAACGTAATTCTCCTAGCCCAATGATCATTGGGCTAAAAATTATAAGATTTGCATATGATTTTCCCGAAAAAGGGCCTTAGCCCCCAGAAAAAGGACCTTCATAGGCGATTCATATATGATTCATATGCTTTTGGGGCTGTACTTGTCACTAAATGCCCGTATACTGGGGCACGTTTACTCTTCAGCAACACATGAGGTAAGTATGTATAAGCAGGAATTCATCAAAGCGGCAGCTCAGAAAGCTGGCGTAACCGAAAAGGATATGGACAAGGCTTACGATGCCATGATCGGTACCATTCAGGATACGCTTGCTAGCGGTGAGAACGTTACTCTGACGGGCTTCGGCACTTTCAAGGTTAGCCACCGCAAAGCTCGCAAGGGTCGTAACCCTGCTACGGGCGAGCCAATCGATATTCCAGCAAAGAAGGTTCCACAGTTCTCCGCTGGTAAGTCCCTTAAGGAAGCCGTCGATAACTAGTCGAACCTCTGACCGTCAATAAAGCGGTTTAGGTAAACGAAACCACAGCCCCACACTAAGAAGGTGGGGCTGTGGTACTTTTTGTTCTTTCGCAGTGCGATGGCGCTATGGGAGTGTGATAGTTGGGTCGGCGTTTTCGGACTGCTCGAATTCATTGAACAGAGCGTCCATTTCGTTTGTCAGAGCGTCTAGCTCTTCTTGTGTCAGCTCACCTTCAGTAGAGGCGGGCTCTTCCGCCGGTGCTTCTTCCGCAGCCGGTTCTTGTCCGCGAGTCACATCTTGACCGTTGACGGACTCTTGAATGATAGGCTGCTGAAGGGCGGGTTCTGCCTCCTCTGAGGCCGCGTCAACGGCTGGGGGTGGAGCTTCCTCTTCGACCTGTGGCCCGCGATTGCAGGCAACTGCCGCCAGCACGACCAGCGCGACGACCAATAGCAGCATCCAGTTAGGGTTCTTTCGTTCGAACATAGCAGCATCTCCTTTTCAGTCAAGCGGCAGAGGGCAGGTTCGTGGTACCTGCCCTTTGCTTTGGAGGATATAAAATTGGGATTAGCGGTTTTCTATGATCTGCTCGAGGTCCTCGCGGATGCCTTCCATATCGTTGCGTAGTTCCTGCACGGCATCGGTAGAGATTTCGCGTGCTTCGGCGAAGTGACCACGTGCTGTTGAGATGGTGTCGCGGGCGGCCTCTGGGTCGGTGACTTCGCCACTACCATCAAAGCCGTTCCCGGCTGCAATGATGGCGACGCCCTGCTCGTACTCAGACTTGGCGGTATTCAGTGCGGTTTCGAATTCACTGCGGGCTTGTGCTAGTTCAGCGGCTTGCTCGGCACTGGCATCATAGCTATCAAGCTTGACGGCCCACTCATCGAGCGCCTCTAGAATTTCGTCAACGAACATGAGGCGGTTGCCCATATTCTCCGACCACAGTTGCATCGCACTGTAGGCCAGTTCAAGGCCAGTGTAGTCGCGTTGAAAATCTGGTCTTTCCTGAGCGTGTGCGCTGTTGGCGGGTGCAATAACGAATAATCCAAGGGCAATGATGCCTGCTGCTGCTAAACCGGTAACCTTTGAAACGATTGACTTGATCATAATTGTTGTTTTCTCCTTCAAAAGACTGTATTCATTTCTTCACATCTGCCATCAGTGTAGCCAGTGACTAACATGGTCTAAAGTGGGCAACGTCATGTGTTAGAGTGTGTTATGCACACACCAATATGACTGCTGTCATATGTCCCCTTGAAAATGGTTATCTAAGTGGATTATCGGTAGCTGTCGATCAGCGCTTACGTTTGGCACGTGCTTTTTCCGTAGCATCCTTCAGTTTACTTGAACAGTTGAACGATCCGCGTTGAAGCGGGCTCGGTCATTCAATCGATCTGTGCTCTGCATGAGTCGAATGACAATTGTCATACTGTGCTGATGGCGGTCAGAGCGCCGGGTATACTGGTGCAGAGGCAATTGTTAAAAGGCACAATAATCATGATGAAAGCAACGATGCCTGCGGTGATCCGCAAGACCTTTTCTGATGATACTGTCGTGGGTGTTCCATTTTTAGAACCGGGTTTGCTGCGCGTTTTCCGCTTCTTGGCGAGTTTGCGACTGGCCCTGCTCAGCGTGCTCTTTGTCTCGCGGATTGCGGCTATGGCGGCCTTATGGCTTGTGGGCAGCAGCTCGGCGAATGTGCAGCGTTACCAACGTTTGACGATCATTACTTTCGTTAACCTAGTCTTGATTCTGCTGCTGATTATTTACCTGACGTGGCCCGTCGTCCAGAAAGTGACCAAGAAGTGGTTCCTGCCGATTGCTTTAGTAGCCGCTACGGTGATTCCCATTGTCGAACGGCTGGTTGCTCTCCTCATGCAGACAACACCTTTAGATGATGCGCTGGCAGTCAATGGCACTTGGCAGTTGATCATCACTTTGCTGGTTCCCCTGCTGTTTATTGCTTGGCAGTATGACTTCAGAGCGGTGTTGTTTTTCGTGATCGCATCGGGGCTGCTGCAATTGGGGTTGATGCTCTTTATGGCAGCGGTTGCAGAAGTGCCCGCCCGTCAGTTTCTGTTGAACAACGGCCTTGGACTGTTGGCCCTTCGCAGCTTGATCTATGTGCTAATCGGCTATTTGATCGTTCGGATGATGGTCTATCAACGTGAACAGCGTAACGAGTTAGCCCGCGCTAACGTTGACCTCGCGCAGTACGCAGTCACCCTTGATCAACTGGCGACCAGCCGGGAACGTAACCGCCTAGCGCGTGAACTGCATGATACGCTGGCCCACACCCTCAGTGCTCTGTCGGTACAGCTACAAGCAATGGACGCCCTTTGGGACAGCGACCCTGCTAAAGCCCACTCGATGTTGCAACAGTCTATCGAGGCGACCCACAGCGGTTTGGCGGAGTCCCGCAGAGCAATCAAGGCGCTGCGAGCGGCTCCCCTCGAAGACTTGGGTCTAACACTGGCGTTAGAGCAACTAATTGAAACGGTTGCCCAGCGCCATGGCCTGAAGCATTCTGCCTATATCAGCCAAGATATTGTGGTTACCAACTCAGATGTGGAGCAGTGCATCTACCGTACCACGGAAGAAGCGCTGACGAATGTTGTCCGGCATTCAGGGGCAGGCAAAATCATGGTGACACTAACGCATGCTAATGATCGCGCCGTACTGACGATTCGAGATGATGGCAAAGGTTTCGACCCTGATGCCGTCGATGGCAGCCACCACTTTGGCTTAAACGGCATGCGTGAACGCGCGCGGCTGGTCAACGGGAAAATTGATATTAGTAGCAAGCCGGGTGCAGGTACCATCGTGACGCTACACGTTGCCTGTTGAGCAATTAATGAGGAGCAACAATGACCACTCTGTAAAGCCCTATCCGCTCAGTCGTACATATCTGGCACGTAGCGGAAATTATGACGCGGCGGGCGCTCGTAAGACTTGCGCCTTGGCGGTCGCTCAGGCAGGTCGATTGGCTTGGGGATCATATCCTCATACTTGAACTGACTCAGCAAATGACGGATGCAGTTTAGACGAGCGCGGCGCTTATTGTCCGCTTCTACGGTGAACCACGGCGCTTGAGGGATGTCCGTATAGTGCATCATGTCATCTTTGGCTTTGGAATAGTCCTGCCAGCGCATCCGTGACTCGATGTCAATCGGGCTGAGTTTCCAGCGGCGCAGCGGATCATTAACGCGTTTGCGGATGCGGCGCTCTTGCTCCTCGTAACTGACGGACATCCAGTACTTCAGCAGCGTAATCCCGGAGCGAACCAGCATCCGCTCAAATTCCGGGCAAGAGCGGAAAAACTCGTCGACTTGCTGCTCGGTTGCGAAGCCCATTACGCGTTCAACGCCGGGGCGGTTGTACCAACTGCGGTCGAAGATCACGATCTCGCCAGCCGTGGGTAGGTAGGGCATGTAACGCTGAAAGTAAAACTGAGTCATTTCGCGTTCAGTGGGCTTAGGCAATGCGACGACAGTGGCACCGCGCGGGTTGAGTGGCTCCATTATCCGCCGGATGACGCCGCCCTTACCGGCGGCATCACGTCCTTCAAAGATGACGACGACCTTCTTCCCTTGGTCTTTGACCCAATACTGCCATTTGACGAGTTCAATATGAAGGCGCTTAAGCTCAGATTTGTACAGCTTCTTCGAGATGCGCTCCTTCTTTGGTGTTTCTGAGTTGAGCTTAGACTTTTTGCTGGTGTCTTCTTTCGAGGCCATTGGTGGACTGCACTTTCTATTTCAAGCTACGCATATGGATCAGACATTCTATGCCTATCATTGTAAGGGCAAACGCCCCATTCGTGTCAGTTGAGTAGTCTACGGTTGCTGCGATTGCAGTATTTTCCCGACGCCACTGAGCGTATACGTGCCGATGCAGGCAGGCATCAATGCAGACTCACCGACGGCTAACGTGACTGTGTTATGGTTTTGGGTCTCAATTTTGATTGTGCCAGCCGTGCAGCTCAGTATGTGGAAGTGGGTCTGCTGGGTGTCTAAGGAAGCTTGGTTGGTATCCGCCGTCAGTTGAAACAGATTGGTCTTAAAGTAAGCCTCATTGACCAACTCGACCCGCTGCGCTGTGTCAGTCGCGGTGTGCTTCATCGGGGGTAGGCTGCCAATTCTGCTGGCGCGGATTGCTTTCTCGATGTGTAGTTCGCGTGGGTTGCCATCTAGCCCGACACGGCCCCAATCATAGAAGCGGTAGGTTGTGTCTGATGACTGCTGAATTTCATAGAGCAGCACGCCTGGCCCAATTGCATGGACGGTGCCTGCTTCCATATAAAGCACCTGACCTGGTACGACGTGTTCATAAACGAACTGCTCGTGAAAAGTGTTCGCCGTGATAGCCTCGCGGATGCTATCTGGTGTTGCCTCATCCTTGAGACCAATGACGAATTGGGCATCGCCTTCTATTTCGATGATGTAATGGGCCTCAGTCTTACCTCGCGGCTGACCCTCCAACGCTTCAGCTAGCGCATCATCTGGATGCACCTGAACAGAGAGCCACTTTTCGGCATCAATGAATTTGGCAAGCAGCGGTAGCCCATCAGATGGGTCGTTGTGTGGGCCAATCAGTTCAGTACCATACGTCTGAATTAAGTCGTGGACTGTTTTTTCGCTATGCTGACCGTTGCGAACCACACAAGATTCGTGCACCTCCCATGATTCGCCATAAGGCTCATCAGTAGGAAGCGTTTTATTGAGCTTCGTTTCCAGGCGTCTACCACCCCAAACTTTGACGTGCAAGGCCGCCTCGAGAACTAATGGGTATAGGCTCATTCTTACCTCTAATCGTTGAAATCCTTTTTTACCAGTCACAACCATACTGATAGAAAAGCATGCCTGCTAGTTTCGAGGCTTTGCCTTTCGGAGATTATAATCTTGTTGGTTCACAAGTGTCCTAATAGAAACATTTGTGCAAACGCCCGTTTTTTAGGTATGATATATTCACGGTTGAATTTAAACCTAGGTGTATCCCCCAAATGACTGACATTAATACTAACCACGTAGAAATACCGCGTATCGCTCCCAGCGATGAACGGATGGAATTTCTTTCACGCATAGCCAGCATGTATTACGAACAAAACATGACTCAGCAAGCTATTTCAGACATGTTGGGTTATTCGCGTTCGGCTATCTCTCGTTTCCTGACGGAGGCTCGGGATGTTGGCATTGTTGAAATTCGGGTGCGTCACCCACTAGAACGTAACACGCTGCTCGAGCGTCACCTGAAAGAGACATTTGCCCTCAAAGATGCGCGGGTGCTCGTCCGAAATGCTCTCACATATGGTCAAATGCTGGGCCGGGTAGGTGCTCTAGCTGCACGCTTGTTAGAGGAGGCTGTGCAGAATGGGCACGTGGTCGGTGTTTCGTGGGGGACAGCCGTCTATGAGATTGCCAATGCGCTGCGTCCAACGCACCGACCGGACGTCCAAGTGCTCCAAATGATCGGCAGTTTAGGCACCACTGATCCGCAAATTGATGGCCCGGAGTTGGCGCGGTGGTTCGCACATTGGTGCGGCGGTCGCTATCAAGTTTTGCCGACCCCCCTAATTGTCGATAGCCCCGAAATTCGGAACGCCCTAGTTAACGACACGCACGTTCGTGCAGCCCTCAAGCGGTTGGAGGATGTCGAGGTGGCAGTCGTTGGCATTGGTTCAACCAAGCCGCAATACTCAAGTTTAGCGCGTGCAGGTTACCTTAATGCTGAGGAAGTACAAGCCATTTCCGATAGAGGGGCTGTGGGCGATGTCTGTGCGATTCACTTCAACAATCGCGGTGACATACTGGATATCCCCATCGGACGTCGTCGGATTGGAGCCAGTCCTGATTTGCTCCAACGGATACCAACCGTAATTGGCGTCGCTGCTGGCGACGCCAAAGCACCTGCTATTCACGGGGCTTTGTTGTCTGGCATGATCAACGTTTTGATCTGTGATGATATCACGGTGCAGCGCGTGTTGGACATCGAAAATGCAGTAGGGCCGCTATCTAACAGAAGCAACCAGTATTCCTAACTTTGACCCTTTGAATTTCTACTATAACCGCACTCAGAAAGGAGTAATCGATATATGGCAGATGTGACTATGGGGATGACCTTGGAGGATAACAAAGCGCGTGCTTTGTTAGACCGCCTCGGTGAGGAGACAGCCAAAGAGATGCTCAAGACCATGATGGTCATCCGGGCATTTGAAGAAAAGGCTGAAGAACTTTACATGAAGGGGCAAACACACGGCACTATGCACCTTTCAATTGGCCAGGAAGGTACCGCTATGGGTGCTTCCGCGGGGGTTCGTGCTGGTCACGACTACCTCCTGAATACCCACCGTGGGCACGGTCACTGCTTGGCGTGGGGTAGCAAGCCCGACCTCACCATGGCTGAGTTTATGGGCAAAGAGACTGGCTACTGTCGTGGGCGTGGCGGATCGATGCACATTGCTGACGTCGAGCGCAACAATCTCGGTGCGAATGGGATTGTCGCTGGTGGCATCCCGATCTCGGTTGGTGTTGGCCTCAGCATTCAGATGCGTAAGTCCGACCAAGTCGTATTGACGCTTTTTGGGGATGGTGCCAACAATGAAGGTGCCTTCCACGAGTCACTGAATATGGCGTCGATTTGGGACTTGCCGATTATCTATCTGTGTGAGAACAACCAATATGCTATGTCAATGGCGATTACTAAGTCGATGAATGTCGATACCGTCGCAGAGCGCGGCGCTGCCTACAACATTCCTGGTGTTCGGGTTGATGGTAACGATGTGCTGCTGGTTTACGACGCCGTCTACAACGCCGCGGAGCGTGCCCGTGCCGGCGAAGGCCCGACCCTGATTGAATCATTGACATACCGCTATAAGGGTCACTCCCGGAGTGATAAGCAAGTTTATCGTACTCGTGATGAGGTCAAAGAATGGCGCCAGAAAGACCCTATCCCGCGCTTTGGCGACCGTCTGAAGCAGCTCGGCATCATCACGGATGAAGAATACAAACAAATCGGCAAAGAAGCGATTGAGGAAATCGAAGTGTCAGTCGAGTTTGCGTTCAACAGCCCAGAGCCAGACCTTTCAACTATTACGGAGGGAGTATATGCTTAAGACAGCTTCAGAAACCGGACAGGAAACCGCTGTACGTGAAATAACCATGGCGGAGGCCCTCAATGAGGCCATGCGTCAGATGATGGAACAGGATGAGTCGGTCTTTGTCATTGGGGAGGACATCGGTCCCTACGGAGGGGCTTTTGGCGTCACCCGTGGACTGTACGAGCAGTTTGGCGCCGAGCGCATCGTAGATACGCCGATCTCAGAGGCTGGTATCGCGGGTGCTTGCGTTGGTGCGGCTCTGACGGGCATGAAGCCAATCGGCGAGATGCAGTTCCTCGACTTTGTCACCATCGCGATGGAGCAGCTTGTGCTGCAAGCCGCCAAGGTGCGCTTTATGTTCGGTGGTAAGGCCAGCGTCCCGATGGTGATGCGCCTGCCGGGTGGTTCTGGCACCGGTGCTGCCGCCCAGCACAGCCAGTCACTAGAGAATTGGTTTGTTCATGTCCCCGGTCTGAAAGTCGTTGCGCCTAGCAATGCTTATGATGCTAAGGGGCTGCTTGTAGCAGCCGTTAATGACCCGAACCCGGTCATCTTCGTTGAGAACAAAATTCTTTACAAGACATCCAGCCATGTGCCGGAGGAACTCTATGAAATCCCGCTGAGCCAGTCCCATGTAGTACGCGAGGGTGACGCTCTGACCATCGTTGCTTATTCGGTGATGGTGCAGCGTGCGCTTGAAGCTGCCGAACAACTTGCGGATGAGGGCATTGAGGTCGAAATTGTTGACCCGCGTACCCTTAACCCGCTGGATGCAGAGCCAATTATTGACTCAGTCAAGAAGACAGGTAAGGCGTTGCTCGTCCATGAGGCAGTGGAAGCCGGGGGGTTTGCTGGCGAACTTGCCGCTGTGATTGCCTCCAGTGAGGCGTTTGACTATCTGGATGCACCGATCCGTCGCTTGGCAGGGTTAAACATCCCAATTCCGTACAACCGGACATTGGAATACCACACCGTGCCGCAGGTCGAAAATATCGTTGAAGAGGCACGCAAGCTGGTTAACTTAGCATATTAGCTAGATATCGGTTGAAGTGCCAATATCAGCAAAACGACATTGGCACTTTGTTATCAATCAACGTTAACTTAACCAGCAAAGCCGCCGAAAGGAAAACGATACATGGCAAAAGAAATCATCATGCCACGTTTCGGCATGACACAAGAAGAAGCGACCATCGTTGCATGGATGGTTCAAGAAGGTGACTACGTCGATCAGGACGACCCCATCGCCGAAGTTACGACGGATAAAGTCAACATGGAAGTCGAAGCACCGGCCTCAGGCTACCTTGGTGGTCTACGTTATGCCGAGGGCGATACCGTCCCGGTGACGGTAATCATCGGCTACATTCTTGAAGAGGGTGAAGAAGCGCCAGCGCCATCCGCAGATGAAGCGGTACCAACGGCCCAGATGGGAGACGGCTCCACTATGGAAGCCGCTGCACCACCTCCTCAAGCAGAACAAGTGCCTGCCGCTGTTGTTACGACAGGGCCAACGGTTGCAACACCCGTTGCCCGACGGATGGCAGAGGTTGAAGGCGTTGACATATCACAGATAGATGGTAGCGGGCCCGGTGGTAAAGTCACGCGGGAAGATGTCGAACGCGCTCTGACCGGTGAAGAGGTTCGCACCAATGGACATGCGCAAAATGGCGTCGTGTCTGATGGCCGGACCCGTGCAACGCCTGCTGCCCGCCGTGCTGCCCGCGAGCAGGGCATTGACCTAGCAACTGTGTCGGGTACAGGCCCAAGGGGTCGCATTCAAGAAGATGATGTTTATGGCGCAGCAGAACGCCTAGAGGCCGAACCTGCCGTTCCGCCGAGAGTGGCCCCGGCTGCCGGTGCACCGCGCCCGATCCCTGCTTACGTCCCGACTATGCCCGCAGAACTGCCTGAAGGGGCTGAGGTTATGGCGCTAGAGGGTATGCGCCGCACTATTGCCACCCGCCTACAGTCTAGCTATCAGCAAGCACCGCACATCTACCTAACGCTGGATATTGACATGACAGAGGCCATTGCTTTCCGTAAGTATGCTAACGAACAGGCCACGGCAGAGGGTCAGCGCATCTCGATGACCGCGGTGATCGCCAAAGCAGTGGCTTGGGCCTTGCGTGAAAATCCATCGATGAATAGCCACTTCTATGAGACAGATGACGGTGGCGCAGTTGTCGCTATGCCACAGATCAACCTTGGTATCGCGGTCGCCCTTGATGAGGGGTTGATCGTCCCAGTCATTGCTGATGCGGATCAGAAGGGCCTCCGTGAACTCGGCGCACAGGTCACTGATGTGGCAGGACGCGCTCGTGCTGGGCGCCTACGTCCGTCAGACATGAGTGGTGGTACCTTCACCATTAGTAACCTCGGTATGTTTGGCATTAGTCACTTTACGGCGATTCTGAACCCGCCAGAGGTTGGTATTCTGGCTGTTGGTCAGACGGCGTATCGCTTCGTGCCGGACGACAACGGTGACCCTGTTGCTCGCCCCATGATGACTGTCACACTTTCAGCCGACCACCGCGTCATTGATGGTGCACAGGGGGCACAGTTCTTGCAGACCTTGCAGAAAGCACTGCAACAGCCTGCCACCATCTTGCTCTAGCATAAGAAATATCATTACCTCTAAAATGCCCCCTCTCTCCGATTGGGGGCGTTTTTTGTGGCGCACTATCCCGAAAATTGGGTTGGAGAGGTTGTCGAGCTTTGGGTAGTCTTCGGTTATGCCTTCGATCAATATTGTGCTCCCTGTCGTTGCCATCTTCGCAGTGGCTCTTTTTGTGCGTTCATCTCTCGGTTTTGGCGATGCGCTGATCGCCATGCCGCTGCTGTCACTGATTGTCGATGTTCAGACGGCGACCCCGCTTGTTGCCCTTGTTGGCATCAGTATGGCGATAGGCATTCTGTTCAGCAGTTGGCGCGAAGTGGATTTAAGCGCCGCGTGGCGTCTAATTATTGCTTCCGCCTTTGGCATCCCAATTGGTCTCTATTTGCTAACCAACGTCAGTGAGGTGTACGTGCTGGTGCTGCTTGGAGTCATCCTGATTGGCTACGGAGTCTATAATTTAGCGGACTTTAGCTTGTTTGAGATCAAAAATGAGCGCTATGCTTTTATGGTCGGCTTTTTCGCGGGTATTTTTGGTGGTGCCTATAACACCAACGGCCCCCCAATTGTGATCTATGGCTCGATGCGTCGTTGGTCCCCGGAGTTATTCAGAGCGACCCTCCAAGCCTACTTCATCTCCATCAGTGCTTTGATTGTGGTAGGGCATGGCTTGGCTGGGTTGTGGACGCCTACCGTCCTCTCGCTGTTTGCAATGCTGCTGCCGCTGGCAGTCCTGATGGTGTTCGCAGGGAAGCTGGCAATTAAGTGGCTGCCACAAGCTGCTTTTCGCCGCATTGTATACATTTTCCTAGTTGTAATCGGTGTTGTCATGATTATACGCGTGCTCTAACCCAGCAGGGCGGTTTGACAGAAGCCCTCCCGCCCGGTAGATTGCATCTATTAAACGTCAACTCAGCAACCTGCTCACTTATCAAGCGATTCTAATGGAACCAAACCAAGCGCCGTCTCTGCCTGTTCTCTTTCTCCGTCTACTGATTTCATCACTAATTGCCGCGCCGATGCTCTGGGTTAGCTACACGCTGAACTTGGGGGCAGCATGGTATATGTTTCTGACGACGGGCATCTTCATCTCGTTAACCAGCAGCAACCCTATGCCTGGTGCTGAACGTAACCCACCTTGGATGGCAGTCTTCGCGGCTTGTGTGGCGACGGGCTTTGTCTTCTACGTGACGCTTGAGACCCCCGACCGCGTCGTCTCATTGGTGGCTGCCGTTCTGACGTTTGGTATTCTCTACGGCCTGAGTTACATCTACCCGCGTGAAGACGCACCGACGAACTTGACAATGGCTGCCGTCAGTGTGGGCTTGACGCTGTTGCTTAGTAACGTTCTGGCAGGTGTCTACCTCCGCGCCGGTGAGCAGGCCAATGCAGCCGAACCTACCTCTGCGCCAGAGGTTGAGCCAGCAATCCCAAGCGAAGACGTGCCATCAGTTGAAGAAGCACCTATCGAAGAGACAGAGACGCCTGCGGAAGAGTCAACCCCGAAGCCTGAACCGGAGCTAACGGAACTCCCGGACGAGGTGGTTGAGCCTGAGCCAGAAACTGAGGAGGCTGCCACTGACCAGCCCATACCAGGCTGGGGCTATCAGGAGTTCATTGAGGACGGGGGCGAGGTCTCGTGGAATTACCTGACAGGCTTTGGGCCACGAGCCAACACGCTCGTGCGGAACTATATGGTTGATGCTAACGGAGAGATGGTCTACGACACCACCGTGCGTTATAACGAATATGGTATGCGCGGCCTGGCAGTGCCCTATGAAAAACCAGATGACACTTACCGCATCCTGATCATCGGTGACTCTTTTGTCGAGGCCATTCAAGCCGACTATGAAGACACGTTTCCAGCGGTGTTGCAGTCTCAACTAAATGATGCCGCAGTCGAGCAACGCTTTGAGGTGATCGCCATGGGGCGCACGGGTTGGGGTACCTTGCATGAATACCTATTCTACCATCATAAAGGGCACAAGTTCAACGCTGACTTAGTTGTGTTGAGTTTTTTCATCAATGATGTGGCGGATAACTACCCGATCTTCTTCTACCCTGGTATTAACAACACCAATTTTGAATTTGTGTTCACTGAAGAGTCGCTGCAAATCGTGGATACCAATCAGCAGCCGCTGCCACCGAATGCGACACGTATTCTATACAATGCGCTGCCGTCGTTTTTGCGGAACAGCGCCTTGGCCCGGCTGGGCGCCCGCATTGGCGACCCGCCTATCCCAGTGATCACGCCGGGTACCGTTCTCGAACGCGTGCACCCGCAGTACTACATCTACGTGACGGAGCCGGAAGTTGAGGGCTATGCCGAAGCCTGGGAGCGCACCGAGCGCGGCATTCAACTGCTCGCCGATGAAGTCCAAGCCAATGGTGGTCAACTGGTGATTATGCCGATTTTTCTTGGCAGCGAGCAGGTCGCAAACGTGAGCACATGGTGGCCTGAGCTGGTCGAAGGCTGGCAGTGGGATGATACATTGCCGGAGCAAACGCTGGCAGAGATCGCAGACCGTACTGGCGCCGACCTCGCCTTGACGCGCCCAGTCTATGAGGCTTACGCTGATGAGGTCGATGGGCAAGTCTACGACCTTATCTATCTGCCGGAGGATGGGCATTTTAATGCGCTTGGGCACCAACTGACGGCTGACGTACTCTTCCAGTATCTGGTGGAGGCCGGGGTGGTCGAGTAGGGTGGTGTGGGGCACAATCAACTTATGCCAAAACGACAGTTGCGCTACAAACCATACCCTGATCAGGAAGAAAGCTGGCCCAAGCGAGGACGGCATGTCATCCTGCAATATGACCGTGAAACCATCGTCTTTTACGATTCTTGTCGCGCTGTCGTCGCTGATAAAGCAGTCGAAACGCAACAGGTCGCTGCTCGCGGCAGTGACCCAGATAAACCATTTTGGTTAAAACTGAGCTTTCTCTACACGATGGCTCGGTCTAACTGGAGTAAGACGCAAGGGCAAGACCGAACGCTGGCACATTGGGCCAGCCATGCTCTGCTGTTAAGCTGGCTTAAGACTGCCATCCATGTGAATTACCTATCGCAAGTCTATGAGAGTGAAGCGCAGTGGCGTAGAGCCAAAGACGCGGCTGATGTGCTGATAGACTGGTCACCTGACCATCTGCCAAATGGACAGCCTTTGGCTCGTCGTACGCTCCAAATTGGCTTACGCCATGCGGCCCTAAACGCACTTAACGCTGACACACTTTTGACTATTATGGATATCACCGGCTACGTGCAGGAGCAGGCCAGCTTCAGGCGGAAGTACGAAAGTGATCTGCTGTTGACTCCCTATGAACGCATTTTTCCTGTAAAAGATACGGGCATCAAGGCTCGGCTGGGGATAAGGTCTTAGTACATATGGGGTCTATTGACGTATTCCTGAGTTGCAAAAAGCCGATCAACCAAATTCATTATGCGCTGCTGTCGCTTTTCCCCGGACTTGACCAAGACCGGGCATTGACAGTTTATGCTGATGAAGACCAACCTCTGCGCGCAGGCTTGGAGATGGTCTGCTATATTGAACGCCTCCGCGCAGGTGAGTATCCCTTGGGGTTGACGCTGTTTGTAGACGATGTACATGACCCACCCGATTGGTTTGACCTCGCTGCGGATATCGCACAGCGGATTGGCTGCCCAGTGATTTCTTATATTGGCTATGACGCTGACAACCCCTACTTCGCCTATCTGATCACCAATCGTGACGTATACCAGCAAGTACTGCTTGATGAGATTCTCTTCACCGATGAGAATAGGCCCGGCCTTGAAGTTGAAGAGTACCTTTAGATGAGCCCCGACCAACTCAGCATGATTGACCTCACCCAGCCGCCCCCTGGGCCGTTTGCGCCGTGGGTGCTGCCTGCTAGCCATCTTGATGTAACTAACGATGGTTGGCGCTTCATTAATGATGCGACGAAGGCAGGGTATACCGACGCTCAGATCGACGACTATCAAGGTTTAAAGCGGCGTCACTTTCCCGCCAGCCCACCGCTGAAATTGACGGTGCGGGCGCGTTTCTCGCATGAGGCTGGTCAGCTAAAAGGGACGGCAGGCTTTGGCTTTTGGAATGACCCCTTTGTGATGACGGATAAGCGACCACCAGCCCTGCCACGTGCTGTCTGGTTTTTTTATGGGTCTGAGGAGAGTAATCTGAAGTTGGCGCGAGACGTGCCCGGCAATGGTTGGAAGGCCGCCACGGTCGATGCCCTGCGCTTGCCGTTCTTTTTACTAGCGCCGACTGCCCCGTTGGCAGTGCCCTTGATGAACATCATGCCGCTGTACCGTAGATTATGGCCCATCGGGCAGCGGGCGCTAGGTGTTCATGAAACTGCTCTCGATACACCCATGACGGAGTGGCACACCTATCAAATCAACTGGCAACCCGACCAGGTGCATTTTCTGGTTGATGATGTGCTCAAGCTAGAAGCGCCCATTGCGATCAACGGGCGGCTTGGCTTTGTGATGTGGCTCGATAACCAAGCGATGACCGCGACCCCCTGGGGGCGTTTCGCATGGCATACGGTGTCATTGGCGCAACCCCAATGGATGGAAGTCAGCCAGTTAACGTTTGGATAGCACGTATGTTAGCGGCGGCGCTTGCTGCGGTCGTCACTCATACGGTCAGCAAACTTGTCAACACCTTCTTGTACGACGTTCATCACTGCTGTCACAATATTTTCTAGAAATGCTATCAATATCTTTACCATGATTGTTGTTCCTTCTGCCGTCTAAGACGAGCGATTCAAGATAAATCTATTATACATGACCTTTAGGCCAGCTACGATCATTGGATTTCGATCAAGCAGCGGAAGCCGTTTTGCCCATCACGTCCGCCGGGGTTTAAGCCAGTGCGGACGCTGGCGCGTGTTCCGTATGCGTCTTGGCTGAATGCACCACCCCGCAGGATGCGGTTATCAACAATATCCAACGATTCGCGTCCATCATCAGGGTTGTAGGGGTAAGCTGAGACTCGGCTGAGCGTCCACTCCCAGACGTTACCGCTCATATCAACAGCACCGACCCAACTGGCTCCACCACGCGTGCCAACGTCACCAGGGCCTGCTGCACCAGCATTGGCATCGTGGAAAATCTGATCACCGTCAAAGGTGTTGCCCCACGGGTATTCTAGGCTGTCTGGGCCGCGTGCTGCCCACTCCCATTCATCCTCAGCCGGAAGACGTCCGCCACGTGCCTCACAATGCCTCTGGGCCTCGAACCAGTCAACCGCATTCGCTGGGCGCTGTGGGCCGGGGAATGCGTCTGGATTGGGCCCAAAGTCTTGATTGGTGACTTCTGTGACATCAATCCAAAAGGGCTCTTGGATGCAGATATCAAAGATCGGTTTCTCGGAGTCGCGTCCGCCTGCATCGCCCATAGTGAAACAACCGATTGGCACTAAGGCCATATCGACGTTGGCAAACGTTTGAATAACCGGCGTCCAGCCTGCGTTGCGCTCAATTCGCGTGCGTGCGGCTGCTAGTGGGTCTGGCGTGGCTGTTGGCCCAAGGGTTGGTTCGACGAGGTCATTGGTTGGCACCGCTGCGGAAGCTGTTGCTTCGACGGCTCCAATTGCGGTGGGGGCTGTGGTTGCAGTCGGTGCTGGGCCAGCGTCAGTGGTTTCGGTGACAGGTGCTGCGGTTGCCGTTGGCTCTGAGAAAATAGACAACTCTGTGAACAAGTCCGGCATGAGGATGCCGAGCACACCTACGCCGATCAGCATCAAGGCCAGCAACCCGATGACTGCGGTAGCAAACGTGTCTGAGCCGCTCCGCTTATTCTTCCTAGGCTTGCCTTCTGCGGGAGCAGAAATCACAACAGGGCTTTGCTTGGTCGCTTGTTGTGATGGCGGACGTGCTGGCTCGACCAGCGGCTGCGTATTGACGCCTTCATAGCCTAACTGCTCTGGTGGTAGTTCAGTTGTGTTGTCAATCGACCTTGATTGATCGAGTAGGGTGTCGTAGATTGGGCTTGTGCGAGAGACAACATCTCGTCCGGCAAGGGCATTTTCAAGGTCTTTCGCTAAGTCGATGGCATTCTGGTAGCGTTGACGAGGGTCTTTCGCAAGCGACTTTTGCACCACATACTCGATGGCCTCTGGCAGTTCTGGTCGCACAGTTCGGACGTTTGGGATGGCTTGCGTCAAGTGCCCAAGCATTACTTGGGCGGGAGTCTCACCGACGAAGGGGCGCACACCTGCCAGCATCTCATAGATCGTAATGCCCAAGGCGTAAATGTCGGTCGCTGTGGTCAATTTGCCACCTTCAAACATTTCCGGGGCCATGTATGACGGGGTTCCTACAACGCTGCTGCCCGTCAAGGCTGTCGTGGATTTCGAGATGTGGGCAATACCAAAGTCCGACAGATGCAGGTTGTTCTCCGCATCGAGCAGCATGTTGCCGGGTTTTAGGTCACGGTGAATAATGCCGTAACGGTGGGCATAATCCAACCCCTCAGCGATCTGGCGCGTATAGCGCATCAGTTTTGCCGTCGAGAGCTTGTCAGCACTGATGACGGCCTCGAGGGTTCCACCCGCCATGTAGGCCATCACAATATAGAGAACGTCATCAAACTTCCCGAAGTCGTAGACGGGCAGCACCCGCGGGTGTTGAAGGTTGGCGATGGTCTGTACTTCGCGCTCAAAGCGCTTGACGAAGGTGTCGTCCGCAGCCATGTAGCTGTGCAGCACTTTGATCGCCACTTGCCGCTTGATGTTGGTTTGCTCACCGATGTAGACCTGCGCCATGCCGCCCCGCCCAATGACGTTGCCGACTTTGTAGCGCCCGATGACCTGCCCGGTTAACTGCCCAGATTTGCCTACTGACACGTTATTTGCACCTTTGCCTGTTGGTTCTTTCATACATAGCCCATCACTGACTATTGTAATGGGTGCCTACATCCGAGCCAAGAACCATATATAAGGTTGGGGAATGTGTCAGTTATTTGACCAGACCGCGAGCGCAGCAGTAACATGACCCCAAAGGGGAGTAACAATGTCTACTTATCAAATTGTCATCTCAATTATTTTGATCGTTGGGTGCGCTGGTGTCGTTATTTACCTGATGCCTATCTGGAAGCACAGCAAGGGGTGGGGGTATACCCGCGCTAGCCGTGCATCGTTGGTGCTATCTTTATTGATCACCATGGTGTTAATCGCTTGGTTTCAGGGGCGCATGGGGCCTTAAGCGAGGTCAAACAAGTCAGACTGAGGGCCTTCGCTGGCTCCGTTTGCAGGGGGTGGTGCGACTTGAATAAAGTATTCTTTTCCCAAAATCTCTGGCAGCGAGTCTTTGGGCAGTTGGTTGAACAAGTTATCGTCGCCGAACTGTGTCCGGTGAGCACTACGTGCGGCTTCTTTCTGAGGAAGCACCGGTTCAACGTCAATGACGTGCGTACTGCTTTGCTGTGTGGCAAGCTGTTGTTCATATGGGATGTGCTCGAAAAAGCCGATTTCACCTTCATCGATGATTCCCAACGCAAGCGCTAAATCGACACTTTTCTTAAAGGCTTCTATCGGAATGACTGCGTAAAATAATGTGCTGTTGAGACCCTCGGCTGTCAACTGCTTATGTGCAACCGTAACATGCTGGTAAACCGCACGGTGGTCAGGGTGCCCATACCAGCCGAATGGCTCAAATGTAATGACCACGTCTGGCAGGTATTCATTTACTAACGTCTTAATCTTGCCAACGACCTCCTCATCATTTGCTTGAACGAGAGCGCGTGGATCCTCGTTCTCAGATGTGCCCACCATGCCTGAGTCGCGATAGTCAAGCCAACGTAAATGCTGAATACCGAGAATATCAACAGCCGTCTCAAGCTCTTTGGTGCGGACTTCTGGCAGCGTGTCGCGTGTTGCTAGCGCTGGGTCACTGATTTCGCCGACTTCACCACGCGTTGCACAGACCAGCATCACTTCCGAGTTGTCTGCATTGGCTAATTTGGTGAGTGTGCCACCCACTGCACCTTCATCATCCGGATGGGCAAAGACTGCCATCACCCTTTTCATCGCATGTGTCCTTTTTTGTTGGGTCAACTGTCAAACGAAGTAGCTTCAACCTCAGCCAATAAGTGGTCAATATTGAAGCGACGCATCTGGAAAGCGGTATTCGGCACTTGAATATTCAAAGTCAATATGCGTTGATTGAGCGTCGTCATCTCTTGCTTGAACTGTGCGACGCGGGTTTGCCACCATGTATCTTCTAACGCCATTCGCTGATAATTCAGCAGGGCTCGCTCCAACGCCTCGACCTGATAGGCTGCCTCGGCTTCAATGCTGCGTTTCTCTTCAATCCACGGCAGTGTAAATCCGTTAGATTTTAACAGCGCATAGGCGGGGCGCATTGATTGATCTTCAAACGGATTTTCGTCGTCCCAGTCGAAGGGTTTGCCCGCGCCCTTAAGATTGTCGAACTTCCCGTTTTTTATCGCCGTTTGAATTTTCTCCTCGGTGAGGCTGTGCCAATCACCGCGCATGGTTTTTATAATGGATCCGCCAGCGCCGAACGGGGGTATGTTGATCGGTGTTGAATGCCTCAAACGACAGTTCTACCAACCCATGCGTCTGGAACAGGTCTACCACGTCGCGAGTGAGGGGCCACGGTGGTCCTTGGATTTCAATTACCTTCGGTTTACCGAGGCAAACAATCAAAAGGTCACCACTAGGTGCAACAAAGCGCGATACAGCCGCAACCGAGGCCGGATTAGTCTCTGGTGGTAAGGCTTGTATCGTCCGTGACTCAAACACAAAATCGAAGGCACCGAGCCACTCAATTGGCGGGTTGAACATATCCACTACTTGATAGTCAACTGTGGTATTTGGGAAGCGCTGCTTACTCCATTCAATGGCGCTGGGGGCAACGTCAAAAGCAATGGTATCGAACCCCTGCTCCGCCAGCCACTCAGCATCATCACCCATACCACAGCCAATGACTAAAGCGCTGCGCCCGCTGCCATTTTGAATGATGTCACTGTCCCAGCGTGTTAACCAACGGCTGGGTTCCATCCCGGCCCAAGGTGGTTTGCTACCACCCTTCATGCCATCGGCATAAATCTCTTCGAACCAAGCATAGGGACTGTTATCATCTATTGGTTGTGCCATGTACCTATCTCCGACGATGCTAAGCGGTTATCAACAGTAATGGTGATGGTGTGAAGAGTAAGAAGAATACCACAACCATCGCCCAGCCAATGATCCGCCGTGGGCGATCTAATTCTGTGATTTCGTCTAAGGTCGGCGCATGGGCCCCCACCACGAAGATCAACAGTAAAATCCAGATCCACCAGCCAGCCCAGCCAAACGGCCTGCTGATTACCTCAAGTTCGTATAATGTGCCGCCGAGGGCCAGTACTGCCAGTACAATGATAATCGGGAGGCGGAGCTTGAGGCTTTTGTCACCGAGCAACCCATAAAGCACATGCCCGCCGTCTAATTGACCCATCGGCAGCAGGTTGAGCGCCGTCACCAATAAGCCGAACCAACCGGCAAACGCCACCGGATGTATCCAAACGTCGCGAGCGCCATTCGGTAGGATCTCGCCGAAGATAAGGAACTTCAAGCCGACATAAAGTAAGGAATTACCCTCAGATAGAAATTGAGGATCGCCGTTCTGAAAAAGAATAGGTGGCAAATCTGCAACGACTTCTGAGACAGTGCTGACTTCCGACAGTAATAGCCCGATGATGATGACGGGGATAGCGACGACTAGCCCAGCAATTGGGCCTGCGACTCCGATATCAAAACGGATTTTGCGGTTAGCGGGCGGTTCGCGCATGGCGATCACTGCGCCCATGGTGCCGAATCCACCCGGTATTGGCAGCGGAATGAAGAAGGGCGGCGTTGTGTTGACTTTGTATTTACGCGCCATTAAGTAGTGGCCCATTTCATGCGCGCCTAGTATACCGATCAGTGCGACCATGTAGCCCAAGCCATCCAGGGCCGCGCGTTGAATATCTTGCGGGCTAGGCAGTAGTTCCTCAGATAAGATAAGCGCTTCGTTGCCTGTTGCCTGATACAGTGCGTACTGTCCGAGCGTCAGGAAGGTTGCGTCGGACATGCCGAAGCCAACCACAAAGACGGAATAGACGGTCACGATAAACAGCAGCCAGGCTCGCCAAGGGAAGACCTTTTTCGCAGGTTCAAACACTTGGGGCAACGCAGTGACGACATCAAGCCCGTCAGTGCGCTTGAACTTGGGCGTATGACTGACAGCCTCAAATTGAGGGCGTAGCTTATACCAGGCTTCCTCAGAATCGATGAGAAAGCGACCTCGAATACGAATCGGTGAATCGTCGACGTGATAGGTTACGTCTGTAATCTCCATCACCTCGCGCACGGCACGACGCATTTTATCCAGTTCAGTATCTGTATGAGGGGCTGTCGTCAAGACTTCGAGTTCGTCAGGGGTTTTAATACCAACAGAATGACCATTTTCCGACATGAGTTTCTTATCCAAAATCGCACTTCGGTTCCTGTATAATTATTTGGTCAGTTTGTAGTGATTGTAGTGATTGTCGGTAGGCTTCGCACGCTTATCGTTGGATACTATCTACATTCTTATACCAACACGAGACAGACGTTAAACAAACGCAGCGTATCTATTGTGGACGTTCTGGCTAAAATGCACTATGTTTCTGCACCGAACGGTATACCGCTGCACAGAGCGTAACTGTGCCATTTTGATTATGAGCAACTTTCTCAAAAGACTATCTATCGCGGGGGTTTTGCTTGCTCTGGTAATGCTGCAAACTCAGACCCAGGCGCAAGCGCAGGTTAGTACGGCAGTTGACCTTGCTAATCAAGTGAATGCCCTGCGTGCCCAATATGGGTTGGCACCCTATCAACTTAACTCTGCCTTGATGAGTGCAGCGCAGTCCCACAGTGAATGGGAAGCTGCAACCGGCACTATCAGCCACACCGGGCAGAGCGGCACCACCCCAACCGACCGCGCAATCGCCGCTGGCTATGGTGAGCGTGCCAATATTCGCGTCTCGGAGAATATCTATGCGGGCACCAATGCCACCAGCGCCACCGCCCTCGAATGGTGGATCAACAGCCCGATCCATTTTCGCGGCCTGACCAGCCCAAACTACACCGAGATCGGGGTGGGTGTCGTCACGACCGATGGGTTGAATTACTATACGCTGGTCTTCGGTGACAAGCTCTCGACGCTTAGCCCCGCACCGCAAGCAGACCCGGCAAGTGAGGCGAGCGGTAACGATGCTGCGGCACCTGCGCCGGAGTCACTCCCCGTCTTTGAGGTGGTGCCCGTTGAAGTAGCGGAGACCGCTGATGATGGATCGGTGGTGCACGTGGTGGAATCCGGTCAAAATGTGTGGGATATTGCTGTTGCCTATGACGTTGCCCCGTCTGAGATTCAAGCACTGAATCGACTTGATCAAGATGCGTCGATTTTACCAGGGCAGCAGTTGGTGATTGTGCCTGCGGAAGTACGGATCGAAGTTAACGAAGATGGCTCCATCACACATGATGTTGAAGAAGGCCAGTCTCTCTGGGTGATCTCACGCGAGTATGACGTCGAGCTTGCGCGTCTGTTAGAGATTAACGGGTTGACGGAAGGCTCGATTATCCGTCCCGGTGACCAACTCTTGATCCAACCGCCGACTGATGGCAGTTGGGTTGAGCTTGAAGACCGGCCTAAGCCAGCGATCTACCATACGGTGGTTGAAGGGCAGGTGCTGTACAACATCGCGGCGATTCATGGTGTTGCCTTCGAGACGCTGTTGGAACTCAATGATTTAACGGCAGAGTCGATCATTCGTCCCGGTGACCAACTGCTGATCCGCCCGGCGGATGAACCGCTGGCGACACTTGAAGCCGCACCAGTAGATAGCATCGTTCTGCAGCCAGAGAGCGGTAAGCCGGATGATGTCGAAGCGACCAGCAGCGTTGTGTCAACAGAGGTTGAAACGACAACTTTCGAAGCAGAAGCTGAGCGTGAACCGCACGATCTGCCTTCAGGGGCACTCATCGCAGGGCTGGCGATTGTCGCCGTTTTGGGCCTTGGGTTGATCGTCTACGGTGGATTTAATTTTCGTAAGAATGACGACATATCTGGGTAAAAAACCCCGCAGTATTGCCAGCCGAATTGAATCATGATATTATCTTTGTCCAGTACAAGGGTCTGTAGCTCAACGGACAGAGCGTCGGTCTACGGAACCGAAGGTTGAAGGTTCGAATCCTTCCAGGCTCACACACAAACATGAGCGCATAAAATGCGCTCATGTTGCTTTTTGATCATAGGTAAGATTGCTTCAGGGACCGTCAGCCTCAACCGTCTCACCGACGTGCTTGCGCCGGTGTCGTTCACCAAACCTCTCTGGTTTGATCGCCATCTGGTTGCCCGCATTGAGATCAGCAACTCCCAGCGATTGGTGTGAGTCTTGGCAATGGTAAGGTTCATCAGGCTCGCTATAGCTGACGATATACCCTTCGTAGTTTCTCAGTGTCACTTTTCCGGGTGCTTGGCTGATCATATAGTTAGGGCCAACGGGGATTTTGCCGCCGTCACCAGGGGCATCAACGACGTAAGTCGGCACTGCATAGCCAGAGGTATGCTCTCGCAGGGCTTCCATAATCTCGATACCAACGGAGATCGGTGTCCGAAAGTGCCCAGCACCCTGTACCAGATCGCATTGATACAGGTAGTAGGGACGGACTCGGTTGATCACTAACTTGTGGATCAAGTCGAGTTGGGCTTGGGGCGTATCATTGATGCCGCGCAGGAGGACGCTTTGGTTGCTCAGCGGAATGTCCACCCGGAACTTGTCTTCTGCGTAAAGTCCCTTATATAAGAGAAATTCACCATTGCATCTCTATAAAAATTGCATCAATCTATACATGATATGCTGCTACAACGTATGTGATCACTCGGTGGCTGTCGCCTTCGACTGCCCGAAAACCGCCGCGGGATCGTATTGCTCGTTTAACACTTTGAGGGAATAATGAACAGTTATCGACCAAATGTTAGACGTCCCATAAGGAGGCGACCAGTGACGATGGCAGCAACAATCTCAGTACGCAATATACCACTACAGCAAGGCTGCTCACAGAGGTCAGTATCTTATTTTCTACCTGCAAACGTTGACAATAGTGCCCCATGGATCGGCCCAAGAGGTGTTGATCGATGAGTATGCCTGTTAATGGAAAAACATTTGCCCATCATGGGCCTGTTGCTAACCCCGAAGAGCATGTACCTGCTGACTGGTGGCGTACGTTGTTCAACAGCACTTATTTAAAAACAGATGGTGATGTCGTTGATAATGAAGCAATCACACGTCGTGAGGTTGACCTCTTTATTTCCGCTGGCAAACTCCAAACCGATGCAACCATTCTCGACCTATGCTGTGGTCAAGGTCGCCACACGCTCGAACTAGCCCGCCGGGGTTTCCGACATATCGAAGGGCTTGATCGGTCTCGCTACTTGATCAACCGTGCCCGTCGTTCGGCCCGGATGCAGGGTGCTTCTGTGCGCTTTCGCGAAGGCGACGCCCGCAAACTGCCGTACTCTGCCGACTCGTTTGACACCGTTGTTATCCTCGGCAACAGCTTTGGCTACTTCACGTCCATCGAAGACGATCTACTGGTTTTGAAAGAGGTGCGGCGGGTGCTCAAGCCATCTGGCTCGCTGCTGCTGGATGTGGCCGATGGCGACTACATGCGACGAAATTTTGAGCCGCGCTCATGGGAATGGATTGATAACAATCACTTGGTGTGTCGGGAACGCTCGCTGTCGTTGGATGAGCAAAGACTGATCAGCCGTGAAATTGTGCTGCACAACACAAAAGGTGTTTTAGTCGATCAATTCTACGCTGAGCGCTTATATAATCAACAAATGCTTGCCAAACTGCTGGAGACCGCTGGGTTTATCGCTGTCCATATCAGCGAGGGCTTTGAAGGTCAATCAACGCGCAATCAAGACCTTGGCATGATGGGCCATCGGATGTTGGTGACAGGCCGTGCGAAAAAGCAATGGGCTGCCGCCCGCACTAGCCGTACCGCCAAGCCGCGCAAGGTTATCGTTATTCTTGGTGATCCACGTAAGCAAGATGATGTCAAGCCAGATGGTCACTTTGATGAGGACGATCTGTACACCATCGACCGACTCAAAAATGCCTTGCGTGATCTGCCGTCAGAAGAATACGCGATCAGCTATCTTGATAACCACGATACGCTCTTGGCAGACCTGCAAAGTACCCGCCCAGATTTAGTTTTAAATCTCTGCGATGAAGGCTTCAACAATCAAGCCCATCAGGAATTACACGTGCCAGCGTTGCTTGAACTCCTTGGCATTCCGTACACAGGCGGCACACCACAAACCCTATCAACCTGTTTTGATAAGGCTTTGGTGCGCGGTGTCGCGCAGGATATGAGCATCCCTGTTCCATTTGGCTATGTGATCCGTCCTGAAGAAAGCACGTATCGCCTACCTGCCTCGTTTCCGGTGATTGTCAAGCCAACTAAGGCGGATTCTAGTCTTGGAACCTTTGCGCGGAACGTCGTCAATGATGCCGCTAGCTTAACTGAGATCGTGACGGAACTCCATCATGCATACTCCCAGCCGCTGTTGGTCGAGGAATTTTTGCTCGGAGCTGACCTCACCGTTGGGATTCTGGGGAACGCCCCCAATGACTATCAGGTCATGCCTATTGGGCTAACGGACTACAGCACACTGCCGCCCGATTTGCCACCGATCTGTGGCTATGAGTCAAAATGGGATCCGAATTCACCTTATTGGACTCAGTTGAAGTTTGTGCAGGCGCAACTTCCTGAGGAGACCGAACGTCGTCTGATAGATTGGAGCGTGCAGTTGGCTGTGCGCTTGGAATGCTGCGACTACGTCCGAATTGACTGGCGCCTCGACAATGACGGAAACCCTAAACTGCTAGAGGTGAACCCCAACCCCGGCTGGTGTTGGGATGGTCATTTGAAGTTAATGGCTGGCTTTGCTGGCTTCTCCTATGCAGACTTCCTTCGCATGATCTTGAAGGCAGCTGAGGTGCGCTATAGTATGGAGCCAGTGAAGGTCGCTGCTGCCTCTAAAGTGGCTGCCGCTACTGCCGCTACCTAGAATCGCACACTTGCCGACTGAATGACCGCTAAATCAGCGGTCATTCGGTTAGCACAACTTTAGCTCGGCAACAACCTGGTCGTTCTTTTTGTTGCCTCTGTTGTTGGATTGATGAGTGCTGCTAGCGCGATCTAAGCTCCTTGCGCTCAAGTAGGACACTCTCTTTGACGTCAGCTTTGGCTGTCGGCGGTAGGCCCCGGTGTGGTTGGCGAAAGCCTTCACCAAAGGCCACATGCCCCTGACCAATGACGACAAAGGCGTTGGGGTCAACCATACTGATGATCTGCCGTAGCAAGGTAGCTTCGGCTCGGTAAATCGTAACAAACAGCATGGTTCGCTCGTATCCAGTGTACATCCCGGTGACCTCCCAACCCGTTGCACCCCGGTTCAGCCGGAAGAATACTTGATCAGCCACTTCGGTCGGTTTGTTGGTGATGATCGTTGCGGTTTGGATCAAGCTGGGGCCCTCTAGAATGTAGTCTGTGACGATGCCGTAGACCGCAACGCTCAACACTGCGTACATCACAGCTTCCCAGCCGTATAAGAACCCTGAAGAAGCAATGATGGTGCCATCGAGCAGCAGCGACGCCGTACTGATGGGCAGGCCTAGCTTTACCTGCAAAATCCGCCCAAGGGTGCCGGTGCCGCCTGCCGTGGCCCCGACGCGTAACCCTAAGCCGCTACTGATTCCACCGAACACGCCTGCGAAAATAGCGTTCAACAGCAGGTTATCACTGACACCTTCAGGCGGAAGGTACAGGCCCAACACGTCAACGAGTACGGAGAACATCACAATAAAATAGATTGTCTTCGCGAGGATGCGCCAGCCGCCCAATAAGCGGTAGGCGAAGAACATCAGCGGGATGTTAAGGGCCAACGTCACCATGCCGACAGGCAAGCCGAACAGCGTGTTGCTCATAATGCCGATGCCCGCAAAACCACCAGAGACGATCTGCGATGGGATCAGGAATAAGTTCATTGAGGCGGCACCTAAGACAGCCGAAATTGTGATTAGCAAGTACTCTGCTGCTTCCGCGACAATGCGCCGAGGCGTTATCGCTTTCTTTTCTACAATGTGGAGACCATCTTCCATGCGGCTTCTTGCCCCTTGCGTGATTACCAATTTAGACTCAGATCTTTCGAAGTATATACCCCAATTTCTAAGGATGTGTTAGAAGAACCAAAGATCGGGCAGTGGAAAGCGTTCAAACGACGCGAAAGTACCATCGTTTCATTGTTACTTAGCTTAGAAGGTCTACGGTGTACGCTGCTGCGATTGTTGGATACACTCCTTGGCAGATGCCCATTAGAGGAGTGACGCAGTGATCTCCGTCCCCCCCGACGCCGCTGAAAAACCGTTCGTCCTTGCCATTGATATCGGCTCATCATCGGTGCGCGCCAGTTTGCACGACAGTCGTGGGCGACCCATTGGTGATCTAGTCGCACGTCAAAGTTGGCAGCTTCCAATTGGTGCGGATGGCTCGGCCCAAGCTGATGCCGATGACATTTTGCAGATGGTGATCACGGTTATCGATGAGGAGGCCGCCAAGTGCGGCACCTATGCACAGCACATTGCCGGGGTGGGTATGTCAACTCTGGCGGGGAATATTGTTGGTGTCGATGCTGATGGAAATGCCGTCACCCCATTGACGACCTACGCTGACACACGCGCCTCAGCAGAAACTAAAGCACTCCGTGGGCTGTTTGACGAGACGGCAGTGCACAACCGGACGGGCTGCCGCTTTCACCCAGCCTATTTGCCTGCACGCTTTTTATGGATGGCTAACGAGCACCCTGAATGGCTGAAAGCGGCAGAGCGCTGGGTCACCATTGGCGAGTATGTTCAGCTTCAATTGTTAGGGCAGGCCAACGGTAGTTACTCAATGGCTTCGTGGAACGGCCTGCTTGATCTGAGAAAAGCACAGTATGACGTTGACTTGCTAGCTGCACTGCCTGTCTCTGAAACAGCGTTGCTACCATTGGCAGATGCAAGTGCTGGTGCTCGTGGGTTGAAAAGCAACTTTGCAGACCGTTGGCCCGCTCTCCATGATGTGCCTTGGTTTCCGCCTATCGGGGATGGGGCCGCCGCGAATATTGGTAGTGCCTGCACCACTGATCAACGCCTCGCTATCACCATTGGGACATCAAGCGCTGTTCGAATCATTTTGAAGGATGTACCGCAGCAAATTCCCACTGGCTTGTGGTGCTACCGGATTGACTCAGCGCATGTGCTGTTGGGTGGGGCCCTCAGTGAGGGTGGCAGTGTCTATGCGTGGATGCAGTCCACGCTAGATATGGCGCAAATTGACGATATCGATGCGGCATTAGCAGAGATCGCACCAGACTCGCATGGTTTGACGGTACTGCCGTTGTTTCGCGGTGAGCGCAGTCCTGGTTATCAGGCAGATATGCGCGGCAGCATTCTTGGTCTCAGTGTGACGACCAAACCTATTCACCTGATGCGTGCTGGGTTAGAGGGAGTTGGATACCGGATTGGGCAGTTGGTCAAGCTGATTGCGCCCTCGCTTGCCCCTGACGCCACCATTATTGCTAGCGGTGGCGCTGCGATGACCTCGGTGGTGTGGGGGCAAATCCTCGCCGATGTGATCGGACGTCCGCTGGCGGTTTCGCAAGTCGCGGAAGCCTCTAGTAGAGGTGTAGCATTGGCAACGTTACGCGCCATCAGTGCCATCAGCGATTGGGACTCCGCCCCTGACTTTACTGAGCGCACCTACCAACCTGACTCAGACGCGCATAAGGTCTACCAAGATGCCGCAGAACGCCAACAGGCGCTGTATAATTGGCAGCGTGATTATCACCCAAGGAGTTAGTGTCCCATGAACACACGCGATGCACGTCAACTGGTGTTATTTGTGGCTGGTGTCTTAATCGTTTTGATACTCATTGCCACCAGCGCGGTGTTGATCGTGCAGTCCCGTCCGGACAATCGCATCAGCCAAAATGCGGACACACGTGCCTTGTTTATCGGCAATAGCTACACAGTAGACAACCAACTAGACGTTAGTGCCGCTGAAATTATTGAACGCTTAGCTGATGGTTCTGTCATTGCAACGCGAGTCTCCCCGGGCGGCTACCGAGTGCCGCAGCACCTTGTGGATGCCCAAACGGATGGGACTCTGCTGAATGAGTACCTGCTGACGGGCAGCAATAATGTGCGAAACTGGGACTTGGTCGTCATTCAAGAGCAGAGTCAAATACCGGGGTTGACTTCCGACTCGCTGGAATTACAGGAACTCTACCAAGCTGCGCCTCAACTCGCAGCACTAGCTCAGGATGCGGGGGCAACCGTCATGCTTTATATGACGTGGGGCTATCGTGCCGGTGATCCCAATTTCCCTAATATCTATCCTGACTATCTAAGTATGCAGTCGCGCCTGACTTTTGCCTATGACTCACTGGCAGATGCGATGTCTGCGCCAGACAATCCGGTTTATGTGGCGCCGGTTGGGCTGGGCTTTCAAGAAGTGTACAACGATACCGTCGCCTTGGGGGCCAACCCTGCCACGGGTCCAACGTTGTTCGGTACTCTCTTTGCGGGGGATGGGCAGCACCCAAGCCCGAACGGCTCGTATCTGGCAGCATTGATTATTGCCGCAGCATATACAGGCGAACCGGTCTCAGATATTGATTGGCTGCCGCGAGATGTAGACCCCAATATGGCTACTTACCTGCGTGAAGTAGCAGATCGGGTGGTGTTTGGTGACACATACGCAGACCGGCGTTACCCGTGGCGACCATAATGATCGCAGGACGATCATTGATGCATTCGCTATACTCTCTTCAACCGTTTACAGAGATGATAGTGACACCATTAATTGACTGAGCAAACTGCGTCCAAACTGGATAAACCAGCCGAGCCGACCATTCCCTTTGTTCGCCCATGGATGATTCTTTCGTTCTCGGTGATCGCCTCATGCTCGCTGCTGTTCATTGTGCCGCTGGTGCTCGACCGCGTCTTGACGCGGGCACAACAGCGCTTTGTTGAGACACAGGAGGAAGTCGAAGATTGGACGGGGGCAGATATTCCGGCGGCGGCGCAAGATGTTCGCTTTGAAAGCTTTGTCGAATTTAGCAACACGCTGTGGCTGCGCTTTGAGATTGCCGATCGCAGCGCCCTCGACGCCTACCTTGCAGAACTCGACTTTGATGCTGAACTGGTAGCTAATGACAATCCCTTCACGACAGATATTCGCGATAATTTGCCACGGTGGTGGCGTCCAACTGACGCGGCGGCAGCTGTTGGGGGTGAAGTCACGCTCGCGCGCGAAGATGATGCGCCACGCACGATCTCTGTTTTGGTTGAACAAAGCAGCAGCATGCAAACAGTCTATATTCGTTTTTACGAAAATCACTAGGAGGCCCAATGCCAGATAAAGTCCGCGTATTCATCCTCTGCACCGGTAATTCTGCTCGCAGCCAAATGGCTGAAGGTTTCTTGAATGCCTTCTATTCGGAACAGGTTGAGGTCGTCAGCGCTGGTAGTCGTCCGTCAGGGTATGTACATCCAATGTCAATTGCCGTAATGGAAGAAGCCGGTATTGATATCAGCGATAACCGCTCAAAAAGCATGTCCGAATTTACGGGGCAGCAGTTCAATTATGTCATCACTGTCTGTGACTCAGCGGCTGAGGCGTGCCCAGTGTTCCCCGGCAGCCATCAGATGCACTGGGGTTTCATTGACCCGGCTGCGGCTGAAGGCACTGATGAGGAAAAGCTAGCCGTCTTCCGCGACATCCGTGATCAGATCAAAGAGAAGTTCAAAAGCTACTTTGACAAACTGTTTGCGCCCAGTTAAGTAATCTTAGCAGGGTAGCCTACAGGTCGGCGTTATGCAGAATGAGGTCGTCTCCAGCGGCCCCGCCAGCGGTCTCTAACTGAATACCAAACTCGGAATAGGCATTTAATGGCAACGGGGCATCGACAGAAACAGACGCGTAGCCATTCGGCGCAACAACAAACAGACCGCCACTATGGACATTCCCTCCGTCACTCAGCCATATTTTGTACTGTTGGCCTTCTTCAAGCTCTGGGAGGCCGTTTACCACAAGTGTTCCGTGTTGCCCGTCATCACTGAGGATAATGACACCGTGTTCTGTGTTGCTGTTGTTGACCAGCGAAATACGATTGATCGTGGTATCAATCAAAGGGGCTTCCGGTGTCATTGTCGGCGCCTCGACTTCAACAACTGCTTCAGGCTCTGGTTGGCTTATTAACGCGCCAATCAGTACGATATTAGCAATGACCGATATTGTGAGGAATGCAGGTAGCAACCAACCTCTGAGCCAACTGCGCTTCGCTGGCTCCAACTTAACTGACCTTGTTTGCACAGCGGGTGCTGCTGTATGAGCAGCTACTGCTGACTTCTGCCCGTTCTGACGAGAAACTGGCGCAGTATCACGTTGCTCGAGTGCCTCAAATAAGTCAGCTTTGAGCGTCAGGGGTAAGTCAACCAGTGGTGTATTTAGGGCCAGAACATCGAGCGTATGATTGTAGCTTTCAAGTTCAGAGCGAACGCGCTCGCTCGACTCAAGGTGTGCTTCCACTAGGGCGCTGTCTTTATCATTCAATAGACCCAGAACGTATTCTGGTATGAGTTCGATTACCTGCTGCTCAGTCATCATATGACTTGCTCAAAATCCTATGTCTACCGGTATTCCCTCAAAACCTGACGTAGCTTTTCCATTGCGAGGCGCGTTCGAGATTTGACCGTCCCCACAGGAATTTGGAGTATGTCGGCTATCTCTAGCTGGGCATACCCTTGATAGTAGGCCAAATCAATGACCTGTAGTTGTTCCATTGGCAATGTGCAGAGTGCCTCCCGCACAGCCGCTTGTTTAATCGACAACTCCACATATTTTTCTGTGTGCTGTTGACCAGAACTGTGCTCAAAAAGCTGTTGCAACTTACCAGTATTTGCTGCTTGCCGCCGGACTTTCTGCTTACGCAACCAATCCAGCGAAAGATTACGTGTGATGCTCGTTATCCATGTTGTCACTTTAGCCTGCTCTGCTTGATAATCTCCGGCTTTCTCCCATATCCGGATGAAGACATCCATGACAAGTTCTTCAGCCACCGCGTGCTCGGTTACCAGATGGTAGGCAATGCTGTATATTAGGCGCGCATAGCGATCATAAAGCATGCTTAGGGCTTGCCGTTCTTGTTGCTGAACCCGGTTAATCAGTTCAACGTCAGATAACTGCTCATAGGTATCATCTGAAGGCTGGCGAAGCTCTACTATCGTCATATGTCAAGTGTTCCTTACAGGCTTCTCATTAAGTTTGGCTGACTGCGGTAGTCTGTTACGTTTGGCAGTCATTAGGGTGGTGGTATCGCTTGCCCCCACCAGTTCGCATCTTGTGCGATGTCTCAATGCTACCACTTAAAATAACATCCTTGACTTTAAATGTCCCGCAAATGCCTGAAATTTAGGAAGAGGGCATCATGACGATGACGAAACAGTGCCGGGCAATTTGCCCAGCACTGTGTGTAACCGTTTGGTGTGCATACAGCCTATAGAGGCAGTAGAACGCCGTCGATCACATGGATGACGCCATTACTGGCTTCAATGTCGGTCGTTATAATGTTGATGCTGCCATTGAGGACAACGCCACCATCAATGACTTCGATACCAATCGTACTACCACCTTGCAGAGTTGGGACTGAAGTCAGGCCAACAATGTCGGCCGCCAGTACCTTACCTGGGACAACATGGTAGAGCAGAATCTGCGTCAGTGTTTCGGTATCACCGAGCAGTTCAGCAGCGGTGAGGTCCAGCGCGGCCAGCGCGGTAACAAATGCAGCGTTGGTTGGGGCAAACACGGTCAGCTCAGCGGCTGGGTCGGCGACGACGTCAACCAGACCAGCAGCGGTCAGCGCTTGAACCAGGATGGAGAAGTCTTCGTTGCCAGCGGCAATCTCAGCGATTGTTGGCATCACTTCTCCGACTGGTGCATCTTCAACAGGTGGTGGCGGAGGCAGCAGAACGCCATCCAAAACGTGGATGATGCCATTGCTAGCTTCGATGTCGAGTAGTTCAGTGTTCAGCGGAATGTCTGCCACAGCCAATTCCTGACCATTCAGCATGACGTAAGAAGTTGTCGCGACAACTTCACTGCTATCGTAAGCGCCGACAACGATGTGGTAGCCAAGCACATAACGCAGAACGTCAGTATCTGCCAGCAATTCTTCCGCAGTGACACCAGCAGCATCAAGGAATGCGGCGAAAGCAGCGTCGGTTGGCGCAAAGACGGTGAAAGGGCCTTCGCCGACGAGTGTGTCAACCAAACCAGCGGCCTCAGCGGCGGCTAGCAAGGTGGTGAAGGAGCCAGCTTCGGTGGCAACTTCAGCGATGTTGGCAGTCACGGCGCTGGTGTAAGCATCTGGAACCAGCACCCCATCAATGACATGGATCACACCATTTGATGCAGCAACGTCAGCGGCGACAACATTGATGCTGCCATTGAGTAAGACACCGCCATCAACGACGTTGGCCTGAATTGGGCTGCCTTCGAGTGTATAGACAAGTGGAATTTCAAGAGCAATTACGTCGGCGGCTGTCAGTGTGCCATCAGCGACGTGGTACGTCAGAACGGCTGTCAGCAGTTCGGTGTTGGCAAGCAGCTCTTCAGCGGTGATGCCAAGTTCACCCAGTAGGGCAACGAAGGCATCGTTGGTTGGAGCGAAAACCGTTGCGTTGGTATCCGCACTGTTGAAAGTTGCGACCAAATCAGCAGCTTCGAGAGCGGCAAACAAGATTGAGAAGTCTGGGTTGCTGGCAGCAACTTCCGCAATGGTTGGTGTTGGCGGAACGAGAACGCCGTCCAAAACGTGGATAACACCATTGCTGGCTTCAATATCGAGCAGTTCGGTGTTCAGCGGAATGTCGGCAACCGCAAGGCTGTCACCATTTAACATCACGAGGCTGTCAACGGCAACAACGTCACCGGACTTCAATGCGCCGAGGGCGATGTGGTACATCAGAACGTCGCGCAGGGCATCCTCATCAGCGAGCAGGTCAGCAGCGGTATTGCCAGTTTCTGCCAAGAATGCAGCGAAGGCATCGTCAGTTGGTGCAAAGACGGTGAATGGGCCGGGGCCTACCAGTGTATCAACTAAGCCAGCGGCCTCAGCGGCTGCCAACAGAGTGGTGAAGGCACCAGCTTCGGTAGCAACTTCAGCGATGTTGGCAGTGGCTTCAGTCTCGTAAGCGGGTGGCAGCAGAACAGCGTCGATTACGTGGACAACGCCGTTAGCAGCCTGTACGTCCTTAACGACGACATTGACATTACCGTTGAGGACAACGTTGCCTTCAACGTCTACGTTAATCTGTACTGGTTGCCCCTGAACCGTGTAGAGCAGCGGCACATCCAGCGCAGCAGCATCGGCGGATGTTGCGCCACCAACTACGACGTGGTAAGTGAGGACTGCGGTCAGCAGTTCGGTGTTGCCGAGCAGCTCTTCAGCAGACAAACCAAGACCGCTCAGTGCCGCAGCAAAGGCATCGTTGGTTGGCGCGAAGACGGTTAAGCTTGCGTCTGGGTCGGCGACGACGCTAACCAGGTCAGCAGCTTCGAGGGCCGCAACCAGCGTTGAGAAATTCTCGTCAGCGACGGCAATTTCAGCGATTGTCGGCTCTGCTACTTCTTCTTGTGATGGTGTATCGGCACCAACCGGTGCAACCACCACAGCGGCAATCAGCACGACCAGTGCGATGACTGCTGCAAAAACTTTTGACTTTTGTTTCATACTTGAAACTCCTTTAAGTGTCTAATATTTTTGAATAGCTAATTCTATTTGCTCTTCACTTGAGTATACGAGGCGAATTTTAAAAGAGATCACGTTTCATTGGAACTTTAACAATAATCTAACGCTAAAGTGTTGTTTAGGGGTGGAGTCGGTCTGTTGATCAGATCAATCTGGTTAATGATGCCCGTGTTCCTTGCTTTGCCGCTCTATGTTGCAGATCGCCATCTTGTGCTATGCTGACGCACATTTTTAGCTCGTTTCTATGGTTAATGAACAATCGTTTTGCAGGAGCAGTCCCAGTCTAATCAAAAAATATCAGGATATGTGTGGACAGTTGTCGGCCTCGGTTTAGTTGTCCGCCTACTGATTGCACCCCACGGTGCACACACCCATGATGCCCAAATTCTCACGAATTGGGCACAGGTGGCGTTGCAGGTAGGGCCAATCAACGTATATGCGGCTAGTAGTGCCAACTATCCACCGTTAGGTGTTTGGTTAATCGCCGCTATGGGGTGGTTATTTCGTCTTATTACGGACGAACTGCCTAATGCGTCCACTGGGCTTTGGCTCGTGTTTCTTAAATTGCCCGCAGTCTTTGCAGATTGCACCCTGGCGTTATTGGTTGCCACCCGGGCGAAGCGTCCGCTGCTTTTCGCGCTGTTAGTAACCTTTAACCCAGCGCTGCTGTTCCTGAGCGCATGGTGGGGTCAATTAGAGAGCGCATGGGCAGTATGTGTTGCTTATGCCATCCTTGAACATGACAGGCACCCACTGCGGTCAGGTGCCGTACTTGGTGTCGGGTTACTGATCAAGCAGCAGGCTTTGGTGATCTTTCCGTTATATGTGCTGTTTCTATTGATGGCTGTCTATCGCAAGCAGTGGCGTGATGCTCGTTGGTCGTTGGTTGGCCTTATATTAACACTCATGGTCGTGCTGCTGCCTTTCCTTGAACAGGGGCAATTGCTTCTTCTTGTTCAGAGGCTATTCGCACTGGTCGCTGCGCCGTCATGGCTGACGGTTAATGCCCTCAACTTCTGGTATCTTGTGACACTTGGACAAGGCAACTGGCAGTTCAACCAACCGCTGCTACTTCCAGATACAACCCTGATAGCAAATATGATCAGTTTACGACAAATCGGTGTGTTACTGCTTGGTATTTGGACAATGGTTGTATTAATGAATACGCTTCACAAACAGCGGGGGCTTTTGGGCAGTGTATTACTATATACAGGTGCCTTTTTGCTGCCGACGCAAGTACACGAGCGATATGCTTTCGGTGCACTAGTATTGACTACTTTGTTGGCTGCGCAGCATTACGAACCGCTTGCAAGCAAAGCCGCACAATGGCGCATTTTGCTGTTCTTCGGCATGATAACCTTGCTCCATTTAGGTAATTTGCTGTGGGCTTTCCCTCTTGGGCCTGGTGCTGGCTCACAAGCCCCGGGATTGTTGATATCTGCTGGATTCATCCTATGGGCACTATGGGGACTGCAAATGTTGGTATCAGTTAATACTGAGGAAACTTATGGACGACCTCGTCCAACAAGCAATTGATCTCGCAAATGACGGTCACACGGGCGATGCTCTTCGCTTATTGCGTTCCGCCGTTTACCATAATCCGAATGACATTGCTGCTTGGAAGTGGTTGGCTGCCACCACCAATGATCCGCACGAAGCGGTTGAAGCAACAGAGCGTGTGCTAAGGCTTAATCCAAATGATGCTTGGGCGTTACAAGCGTTGCTGACCTATCGGCGAAAGGCCAGGGCCGAAGCGCGTCAGTCTGTTCCGCCAGCAGCAACCCCAACTGCACCTGCCCGCAAACAGAAGCGCGGACTGTTGGCAACAGTCGCATTGATGCTAAGCGGGCTTGCTGTAACGATGGCAATAATTGTCTTTTTAGGCTGGGTTGCCTTGATTAGCTTTCAGCGTGAGCAGCAGGCCAGTGCCGGCGTCCTCAACCCGGAGGCACCGGCTAATGTTCCCTCAGTAGCGCCTAATACAGACCAGAACGCATTCCCAACTCAGCCCCCAACCTTCGCTACGCGCCTTCCCGGCTTTTTGCCTACTGCCGTGCCTGAGCAAGTTTTCCCAACGGCTATCCCCGTGACTGTGCCGCCCTTGCCCACTGTTACGCCTATTCCGGAAACTGTAATCCAGCAGGAAGAGGCCACGACTGGCAGTCCTTTAATTGGCATTCAACCCGCTGTGCAGACCTTGGAAAATACGGCCTACTATCCAGTAACAGGCACAACTGAGGGCAGCGTCCGTGATGCGCTGTATGCCAACGGCCCCTATGTTGAACGCCTCAATACGCGAGCGCTGGGCCTGACGACTTACGAGATGTCTGTTGAGTGGCAGGCACTTCAACTACCGAACCAGTGCCGGGTCAGCAATATGGTCATTAATCTCAATATTCTCTACACATTACCATCATGGGAGCCGAATGGAGCTCCGCCGCTTGGGTTACAGCAAGACTGGGATGCCTTTTCTGCTTATGTGACTGACCATGAAGAAACGCACGGTGAGATCGCGATCAACTGTGCCAACGCCATTGCCAATGAGATTGCCGTGCTGCCACAGGCATCTTCATGTGATCAACTAACACAGTCCGTGAATAGTGTTGTCGACTCCGGTTACGTCGCCTGTGAGGCAGAGCAGGTAGAATTTGATCGTGTGTACGGGCAGACGTCATTTCCACTCCCTGAATGAACCCTTAAGATATTCGCGAAAAATTCATACGGATGTCAGCTATTGTCACGGCACCTAGTGAGATTTATGTCTATAATTACGTTTAGATAGTCCACAACAATATACGGGAGCAAATATTCGTGGATATATCTCTCATCTCATCTCAGGTATTGTCCTGTGAAAATTAACCTCTAAGCTGATCGATAGATAGAGCCGAGGACGACGCAACCGGGCAATCATAGCCACAATACCGAGAACTACAAAGACAAAGCCCCTTCTTTATGAAGGGGTTTTGTTTGCCCCGTGCTTTTGACACACTCTTTGGGCTGATGGGCTCCTAAATCAAAAGCACACACGCACGGCGTATGTGTTTTTATCATCAAAAGTTGGGGGCAGTGACCACCACACCATCTGCCCCCGTTACCACACCCAAAAGGGGTAGGTCAGGAACCGCACATCCCTGCCTAGAGGCGACTATGGGAATCGAACCCATGTACAGGGTTTTGCAGACCCTTGCCTCGCCACTCGGCCAAGTCGCCATGATTATTGGTTTAGAATGAAAAAGGGGGTTCGCTGAAGCGCTTCCCCGGTACAGAGCGGGCGACGAGATTCGAACTCGTGGCCTTCTCCTTGGCAAGGAGACGTTCTACCACTGAACTACGCCCGCATATTTACTGAGAAGTATAGCAGAGGTGGCAGGCCAATGCAAGCATTTTGACGCAAATTGTTAAGTAGATATTAATCACTGAGGTTTGATTTTAGAGATGGTCAAACAGGGCGGCTTCTGGATAAATCTGCATGCTGCGATTAAGCTATAAAACTGATTTTTCCAAGTGAGCGGGTTCCTTCCTCAGGCTCTCAGGGAAGCGTTTATACATTTAATTTATATGCTAAATAATGATTGATACTTATAGCATCCAGACAGATATGTCACAAGGTTGCCGAATTAGACAATGAGACGTCGATTATTTGTGTTTATAGTTGTATCAAGTTTCATACTAACTTCATTAGCAGGCTGCGTGCAATCATCAGGGCAACCGGGAGCCACTGAAACGCTGGAGCCGAATATGGTACCGTCAGCATTGCCGCAAACGCCACCCCCACCTACCGGCACACTGAGCGTCACCAACCGCTATGATTTCGCCATCTGTGAACTCAACTTGTTTGACCAAGTATCAGCTCAATGGGGGCCCAATGTGCTGTCGAACGTGATGGTGCCGCAAGAGACGTTCACATGGGCGGAAGTGCCAGCAGGGACTGTGTCGATCCGGGCCATTGACTGCGATGGCACCCGTGTTATTTTTCGCAGCTATCGCCTCGGCGACAAAGGTCACCTTAAAGCACGTTTAACTGACTATTACGGCATCATGACGGTGACAAACCGCACACAAGTCGCAATCTGCAAACTGGACTTCACACCCGCATCAGATGACCTTCCCGTAATCCGGCCCTTGCACATTGAACAACTAGATGTCGGGGCCAATATTATTTTCAGCACCGATCAAGTCGATGATTACACTATTAAGGCGGAAACCTGCGATGGGCAGTTAATAACAGATGCAGTAAGCCTGACGGGTATTGGTGAATTATACCAAGCGCTGGAAATTAAAGATACCGTTGATTTACGCTTTATCAATGAGGCAGGTGTTGCCATTTGTGCAATCACCTTGAACCCAGTCATTGACTGGGGGTGGGGTCTGAACCACCTGAGCGTCCCACTGGAAGTAGACGCAGTAGTCAATATTCAGGGACTGCCATCCGTGCGCTATCGCTTGCGTGTCGTTGATTGTGACAACAATGTCCTCTGGTGGTCTGAGGAAACTTTCGCTCAGCATTCAGATTTTACTATCACCCAGCCGGAGCACTACATCACAGTTAATAATCAGACCCAGCGTTCAATTTGCAATGTCTATTATAATTTTTCTGAAGCTGATGATGCTGTTAACCTCGGGTTAATGCTTGCTCAGGAAGGCATCCGTAATTTTACATCGCGTGTATTCTACGCGGCTCCTGGTCAGGTGGCTGTGACAGTCGAAACATGCGATGGAGTGTTAATAGACGAGACTTTGACGGTTCGCAGTGGGGCGGAGTTCATCGTCCGTTAGCTTGTGCTAAAGCGTTGTCCACTTCTGCGACAAAATCAGTCCAGTCGCAGGGCTTTGGCATAAAGCGCGCATGAAGCGAGAGTACTTCCGTCATACAATTAGACCGACCGCTAAACACAATCACAGGGAGATCGCGTAGATAAGGTGTCACGTCTGATCGCCCTGACGAGACTCAATCCATAGGGGTGTGCATGGTTCAAGTCGGTAATCAGCAAGTTTGGATGATATGCGCGGCAAAACTTCAATGCTTTGTCTCCGCGCCGAAAGCTCCGCACGCGCAGCCCGCGCTGGTTCTCTAGAATAAACCGAATGAGTTCTGTTAGGTCGGGGTGATCGTCAACATGCACAACCAGGGGCCGCATTGTGGCACGTAAGCCACTTAATTCTGGCTCACGTCCTGTTTCAAAGCTATGACTTAACAGAGGGACTTCATCGTACAATATAACACGCAGTGTAACGGACAAATGCTCAGTTTACCCATTCATTGGTACTGGGGTCCTGGTCATTCGCTATTGATGCCTGCACATCAGTGTGTGCTTTGTTGACGTTCTATTTGATTAAGCAAGCGAATGTAGAGACGTGCATTATGTGCTGGCACTTGGCTGCTGGCTCGTTCGAGCCGTTCAATAACGTGTGTGCTGTCCGTCCAGGCGATCCTTAGCAGGGCCTGCATTGCTAAGTTGCGTTCTAATGGCGAGGCAACATCAATGGAGTAAATGAGGAAATCAATAGCAGCAGCGCCACAGTTGACGAAAGCATGCATTGACGCCTGTCTTACCTCTGCTGATTCTGTTACCATGCTCAATAGTGTTGGGAATGTCTCTCGGATGGCATCACCATGGGTATGCCCAATCATACCAAGTGCATGGGCCGCCTCGCGTCGCACCCATATATCGTCATCATATAGGGCCCCCAATAAAGCGTGGATTGCCTCTGGGTTGGCAATTTCGCCAAGTGCGGCAACCGCTTCACGCCGTACCAACTCGTGCTCATCCCACAGGGCACCACACAGACCAGCAACGCTGCGCATCTCAGGGATTTTACCTAGGATGCGACAGGCCTCTACGCGCACGCCGACACTTGTATCGTAAAGTGCATTGAGTAGTCCCGGTACAGCCGTACTGCCAGCTTGAGCAAGTGCTTTCGCCGCTTGTGGTCTGGAATGCCACTTCTTGAGCGCCGTCAACAGTGCGGCAACAGATGTCTCGCCCCCGATGTGGGGCTCACGACCACTCCAAGGTTGGCGTGTATTCGTGCCAATGCGTGGTTCTTTGAGAGTCGTAAATTTAATATGTGGATGTGACATTTCGGTGGAAAAGCCCCTACAGAAAACTTGCCACGAATGGTAAGTATAGCATTATTGTCAGTCAGATTCGAGTTGGGCTAGCTAACCGATCACAACAAAATACATCTGGCATCAAGGCACTTTTTCGGTGTCCCATCTCAATGCTTGCACACCGCATTACTCCTTAAGGCGACAGTCGCTCAATTGATCGTTATAGTTAAGCGAAACGTAAGAGATAGCTAGGCGCGCTACTCCAACTTCCAAATACATCCACACCAATTAGTACTGGAGTTTATTTTAATGAAGCGACAGTTCTCTTTACTTATTCTCCTGATTTTGACGGCTAGTGTGGCTGCCTGCACCGCAACTATGCCAGAGGCTACACCGCAAGCTACAATCATTGAGGATGCGCCAACCGAAGCAGAAAACGAGAGCGACCCAACAGCAGAACCAACGGAGACTCAGCGAGGTGGTTTTGTTGCTTCTAGTGGAGCGATTGCTGATTTACCCGGCTTGAGGTTGCAGCGTATTGCTGATACAACTGCCTGTATCAGCTCAGTGACGGAACCTGCCATAACATTAGAACCGGTTGTCTACGATACCAGCTTGCTGTGTCTGTTTAACTTTGCAGTCGGTGAAGGTGCTGCTCCGATTGTGGTCACATTGACTGACCCCGAAGGTATCACTTACAACGAAACGTTTGAGTTCTTCGAAACAGACAATGGATTTACTGAGTTACTTGGGACGACGCTCGGTGTTAAGGCGCAGTTTCGAGGAGGGGTTGGTAGCGCCCCGATGGTAACATTCGTCATGCGCTTTGATGCAACCCTGCCAACGGGCGAATGGACAGTTGTGGCAGATAATGGTCTCGTTCGTGCAGAGGAGGTTATTGTGGTAGAGCGGCTAGAACCGCTCTCCGCAGCTATCCCCGATGGTTACCAGGGAAACCCATTTACTTATGAGGAAACCAGTGAATTTGTAACAGGCGATGAAGTTACACTGGTTGGCACAGGCTACCAAGCTGAGAGCGAGCTAGACCTTGCTTTGTACGCCCTCGAGTTTAACTCGACACTGCTGCCATATTACAGCACTGTCGTTCAAACTGACGCCGAGGGAGACTGGCAAGCGGCTTTTGAAGTAGGGTCAGATACGCCAAGCCTACAATATCAGGTTGTGGTAAACCCTAGAGAATTATCTCGCCCTGTAAACGCCTTCGGCACGACGTTTAACGTTGCGCGTTAATTTCCTGCACGCGTTTCTTCATCTTCAATCTCGATCTGCTGACGGGCGTAAGCGAGTGCTTCGTCCAAGGTTGCAAATAGCTTCGCATGCGACAAGTTGTACTGAAGCTGATCGAGCGCCATCCTGCCGAAGCGTGCGACGTCATGGTCAGAGACCAACAACGGTCGCATCCGCGCGTCTTTCAGACCCCCTTTTTTCGCGTTTCTCGCACCGCCGAGCGCCATCATCAGGTCGGTAAATGAGGGGGTAAGCTGAGTATAGTCCGAGACTCGATAGATCGGGCCAGCCATGCCCTCGGCTGCCTCTGAGACCATCTCGGAGGTAATCAAAGCGAGACGTTCATAATCGACTGGGTTGGTAAATGTCAAGACGAGTATCGGTTCATCCGAGTAGCATTCTAGCTCTACAGGCATAATCAGATCGTGCTCCCAAAACCGTGGTGGATTCTAGCGGAGAAACAATAGCAGGTTGTTGCTATGAGTACCATCAGAACTATAAAAATTCGCGAAACTGAAAAAAGATTGCCGAGTCTATGGTTGAGAACGTTGCTTTTTAGGTCTCAAAATAGGTCAGTTGAGGGATGCGTGTTGCGTGCTGCGCAACTATCTTTAATCTGATGCTAGATCGTCAGCCAGAGCGATACATCTATGCCAAAAAAGTCTCTTTCCGTGCCTTTATCAAACGCCGCCGCCCAGACCTTGATGTGCCCGTGGTCGATAAGCTCTGTGTTGAGCTGATGGATGATGTCCTAACGACTCAAAGCGTGACAGAAACGCAGGTCAGCCCCAGCCGCTTGAAAGAAATCCAACAGACGCTGGATGAACGTTTTGGCTTTAGGGCTGAGCCTGATCTGTATAATGTGCACGAAAATGTGCTTAATCAGCTAATTGGAAAGATGGGGGCGTAGTGTCTGCTGCAGCTTCATCCTCAGGGGCGACGACTGCTTGTTGTTTGCGATAGGCGACAAACGCAACGCCTGTGATGATCAAAGGTAGTGCGATCCAGGCGCTGCCTGTGATCTCTTCGCCACCCACAAAGACCCCCAGTAGCAAGGCGATCGCCGGGTTGATGTAAGCATAGCTTAAGGCCAGCGACGGTTTGACATGCTTCAAGAGGTACATGTAGGCCGTCAGTGTTAGGATCGAGCCAAACGTAATCAGGTAGATCAGTGCCAGCGTGGCGTTCAGTGTAGGTGCCCCCACAATTTGCTCGCTGCGCACAACTGCGACAAGGGTTAGGGCTATGCCACCCACCAGCATCTCGACTGCGGTTCCCATTGGTGCTTCGGGCATGTCGATGTGCTTACTCCACACCGAACCAAACGACCATGTGACAATTGCAAACAGCACCAAGCCGATTCCGATTGGGTTGGCTTGCAGATTGCCCTCCAATGTCAGCACACTAACGCCTACCATCCCAATGACGATTCCAACCCACTCGGTGATGGACGGACGATCACCCCAAAGCATACTGAATAACACCGCTACCAATGGGGATGATGCGATCAGCGTAGCCACCAAGCCTGAATAGACGGTTTCTTCCGCCAGTGCCACACTGCCCATCCCACCGACAAACAGTAAAATACCGACACCGCCGCCATTCACCCATTGTTTGATCGGCGGGAGCTGATACCCACGCGCTAATGAATAAATGAACATCAACGACCCAGCAATCAAAAAGCGGATTGCCATCATGAGGTAAGGTGGGTAGCTCTCAAGCGCAAACACAATGGCTAAGTAGGTTGTGCCCCACACAAGATAGACAGTTAATAGGGCGAGTACGATCAGAACACGACTACCACTACTGGAACTTAATGCCTGCATCCACTCAGCTTTCTAAGCAAACTATCACCAATACCTCGATAGTTTACACAGTACATTTTGAATAGTACAGTTGAGATCGAAAGCAAGTATCCAATAATGCCTTGAAAAAGAAAGTAAATTAAGCAATGACTGTTGATCATGAAAAGACGCTGGACGAGGTCGGCTGGCACATCCTTGAGCTGTTGCAGGAGGATGCACGTAGGTCTTATCGGGAGATTGGTGAAATGGTTGGGTTAACGCCGCCCGCAGTTGCTGAGCGTATCCGTCGCATGGAAGAGGTCGGCATCATTCAAGGCTATCACGCTGATATTAACCTAGCGAAGACTGGGCGCAGTGTTTTGGCATTCGTCCACCTGGCAAATAACGCCGCCCAATCAATGTACTTTCGGGATGCCGTTGGGGATATCCCCGAAATACTGGAATGTCACTGCATTACCGGCAGCGAGTCTTATATTCTTAAGGTGGCAGTCGCCAGTGTTGCCCATTTGGAGCATTTTTTATTGAACATGAAAGCCTATGGGGAAGTCCGTACTTCTTTGGTGCTCTCCGTCCAAGTGATTCGGCGCACAGTTGGTAAACCAGTTCTACCGAAGATATGAACTGCTGCGCGCCGCTTGGTACAGTCATAAGGATAATCTCAGTAGTTTAGGATACTCAAATGGCAAAAATAACCGTAGTTGATGGTCCAAGCTTTGAGGCCGATGAAAACACCCGGTTGATAAAGGCGATTGAAGGGGCTGGCGTTGATATTCTGCACCGCTGCGGCGGCTACGCCGGCTGCACCACCTGTCGCGTTGAATTCGTCGAAGGCGAGCCAACCAGCATAACTCAAGCGGAGTTGACCAAACTAACCGATGGCGAGAACTTAGAAAAGTTTCGTTTAAGCTGTCAGATATTGTGCTCGCATGATATGACAGTTAAGCCGCTGTTCCGCCTGAGTGAGATGGAAAACATGGACGATGCCGGGCCAGAGCCTAAAGACCAGATTACGCCTGACCCTGAATGGACTGAGCGTCCCTACTAGCAACTGATGAGTACCGCGGCTGACCGGGCAGGGATAGCCACCTGCCCGTCGCGGTTGACTTGGCTTTCACCCCATACAGCGCGAAACGTCTCCGTAGCGTCATCGAGTTGAACCAGCGCTTCTACCTGACCGGTATTGAATATCACGATGGCTGTCGTAGCGTTCAGTACTCGTTTGAACGCGAAAATCTTTTTTTCTGCTACTAGAATGCGGAAATCACCCGTGCGTAGCACGGGGTATGTATGCCGCATCTGTGTCGCACGACGGTAGAAGTTGCGTAGGTCATGGGGCGGCTTGTCACCCCACGGGTATGATTCGCGGCTCGCTGGGTCTTTGCCGCCGCTTAAGCCCATTTCGCTCCCGTAGTAGATGCAGGGCGCGCCGGGCATCGTCATTTGGAAAAGAACACATAATTGCAAAGCGGTAACGTCGTCTTGGACAATATGCAGCATCCGCGCCGTATCATGGCTGTCTAGCAGGTTGAGCTGCGCTAGGTTGACCTCCCACGAGCGTCGAGCGTGCATATCATTAACGATCTTGGCGAAATGCCCCGCATCCAGTGGGTCAACGGGGAACTGAGATAACGCATAGCTTGGGCGGATAGTCTCTGCGCCAAAGAAACTAATGCTTGACCACGCAAAGATATAGTTCATGGTGGCGTCAAAGCGGTCACCTGTGAGCCATTCCTCCGCTACTGACCAAATTTCGCCCACGATGTAGGCCTCAGGGTTTAGGCCCTTAACTGCCTCGCGAAACTGCTCCCAAAAACCGGGCACTTCAATTTCAGCGGGGACGTCCAAGCGCCAGCCATCAATGCCAAAGTTGATCCAGTAGCGCGCTACATCGAGGAAATATTGCTGCACGTCGGGGTTGCTAAAATTGAACTTTGGCAGGGCAGGAAGGTTCCACCATGCTGCATAGTTGAAGGGGGCATCAGGGCCGCTGCTGTACGGACGCAAGGGCCAATCGTGGATGATGAACCAGTCGATATAAGGTGAATTACCACCTTCTTCTAATATATGATGAAACTGCCAAAAGCCGCGGCTGGCGTGGTTGAAGACGCCATCCAGCACGATGAACATCTCGCGAGCGTGTACCTCATCAATCAGGTGGCGCAGCGCTGTATTGCCCCCCAACAGCGGGTCTACTTGATAGTAGTCAAATGTGTGGTAGCGATGGTTAGCAGCACTGGCAAAGATCGGGTTGAGGTAGAGAGCCGTCACGCCTAAATTGTGAAGATAGTCCAGCTTCTCTGCGATGCCATACAAGTCGCCGCCATGGTATCCCTGCTCCGCTGGGTCACTGCCCCAAGCTTTAAAGGTTACACTAGGTGGATGTTGCAGCCTGTCAGAGCGGCGAAAGCGGTCGGGAAATATCTGGTAAAACACAGCGTGCTTGACCCAATCTGGCGTTTTAAACGACATCCAGCCTCCCGTATGATGTTCAGATAATCGTCAAGATAGGGTATTTAAAAGACGCGACCAAGGGCAATACCGAGCAGCAACCCTACGATCCCTACCACAACCTGCCCAGTGATGTTACCTACAGCAAGCACAGGACTGTTCTGCAATAGTGTGTTGGAGTCAAAAATGAAGGTAGAGAACGTGGTGAATGCGCCCATGAAGCCTGTTAGAATGACAAATAAGGCCTCTTCCGAGAGTAGCCCGCGTTGATTCGTCAAGGCCCAAACTAGCCCGAACAAGAAACAACCCAAGATGTTTATGCTGAACGTCCCCCAAGGGAACCCGCCAGTTGGGCTAACCGCACGCTGAACAAGTGTGCTTAGAAAATAGCGACTCAAGGTGCCAAACCCACCTGCTAAGCCGACAAGCACAAGCAAAGAGAAGCGTGGCACTATTCGATCACGTCTAAACTGTAGACTGTGGCGCTACCATCTTCATAGGTAACGATAAAGCCTCTGCCATTCGGGGCGAAATCGGCATCAGTGGCGGGCGGTCTGCGTCCGTTGGCGGAGAGCACAACGTATTCCGAAGTCTGATACTGCCAGAGAAAGCCGCTGCCGTTTGAACCTGCGCTAAGTAAGGTTGCTGAGCCCGGTCGGAACGATAAGGCGACCGGAATATCCAAATGGCCTTCTAGCGTTTCTATTTGCTCTAACGTCGTCATGTCCCAGATGAAAATATCTGAGGTGGCAACCACCGACGACGCCAACCGTCTGCCATCACTGCTAAAGGTGACTGCTCCCACACCCAATTCATGCCCGCGCAGCTTTCTGATAATGGTACCGCCAACTGTGTCCCACAGAGTTACGGAGTCATCCGATGAACCGGTAGCGAGCAGGCTATCATCCGGCGACCATTCGATTGCACTAAAGACATCACGGTGACCATCCTCAAGTAGGATGCTGGGGTTTAGGGTCTCATCTGGTGCTTCTAGTCCGGCTCGTGGCTCAATATCCCAAATAGCAGCATCTCCATCAATTGCGCCTGCCGCTATCAATATGCCACTATTCGAGAAAGTAACCTCTGTCACAGCTTCGCCCAAGCCAGTTAATGTTGTGACAACTTCACCTGCTTCAATACTCCAAACCACAATCGTGCCGTTCGCAAGTGCTGCCGCAATTAACCGACCATCTGGGCTAAAGGCGACATCTTCTAATGAACCAAGTAATGGCCCTTGCGTTTGAAGTATTGATGTTCCAGCAGTTTCTGCATCTGGTGCAACGCTGTACTGGATGATGCGGTTGTTGGGCAACCCCAGTGATACGAAACGATTATTTGGTGAATAATGGGCTGCCAAAGGGTCTTCTGGCCCCTCAAGCTCGAAGAGAAGACCGGGTTCGAGTGATCCAGGACCGATGCTCACCAAACTAGTCGGTGGTGTTATTTGAAGCGCCTGGAAACTGTAGCCAAAAACATCTGCTTCTGAGGTAAACAGTAGTGTGCGTCCATCTGGCTGCCAGCGTATTGTATCGATTGGCTCAACAGTGGGGTCAACAGCGCCAACGGGTTCAAAGGTTTCACCACTCCATAGGGCTATGGTGCCATCACCGAAGGCAGCAGCCAACAGACCTGTCGTTGAAAAGTCAACGTCAACCACGGCCTCTGGTGGGAGGTTGCCATCGTCAGAACCACCACTGTCTATGGCAATGTTTGGCTCAGTGAATAATGTCCGTACTGAGCCTGTATCAATGTTGACGACTTGGATTGTCCCTTCGACCGTGCCGTATGATACCTGCGTGCCCCTTGGGCGTGTGCCACTGATAGCAATACTAGTGATATCCAATGGTACTTCCACCACGCGGATCAGACCGTTGGGCGTTAACGGTTGACCACCATCCCCGGTCTCAGGAACAACTTCGTAAACGCCCAGTAAGCTAACGTCTGCATCTGGGCTTTCGCTGATCAAGAAGTAGCGTTCACTATCCCCCCCCCAGCCTGCCAATTCAATGGGTGTGCCGGTCGGGTTAAACCGCTGGACAATCCGATTACGAGAGAGGTCTTCTGCATCCCAAATAATGATGGTGCCGTCTTCACTGCCGGAGAATAAATAGTCGCCGTTTGGGCTAAATTGCAGCGCTGTCACTGGGGCATTGTGGGCCGTGAGGCGTGCTATGGCTTCGGTTGTGCCAGCGTCCCATACCACCAAATCGACGCCGTCATTGGAGACTAAAAGGTCTTCGTTGACGGGCGATAGTGCTACTTGTTCGGCGCCTAATTCATTGAAGATAAACGGTGCGCCGCCTTCCTCAAACACGTAAACCCCGCGGCGTGAGGCCAGCGCGACCCGCCCAGTGTTGGTGTTTGAAATAGCGTTGATCGCGGCTGGGTTTTCCTCAACATCACTGAGGGATGCACGCAGTTCTGGTTCAAACTCTAATAATGGCAGGTTAGTCGTCGCCTGCTCTGGCCCGGCAGTTGGGGTGACGGTCGGTGTTGGCTCGAGTGTGTCTACTGGCTGCACAATCTCGATGGTTGGGTTTGCCTCAGCCGGCTCAGGTGTTTCGCCTGTTTCCGCGGTGGGTTCTGTTTCAAGGATAGTCTCTGCTACCGTCATAAATGGCAGAGCTGCAATCGGTGCTGGAGTCGGCACCAACCCGTTGATCATCAGGAAGAAGCCGCCGACAATAACCGCAAGTAGTATAATGCTGGTGGTCACCAAGGCGGCACGTAAACACCCCGAACGTCGCTTCGTCTCTGAGGGTGTTGTTGCCTTAGACTGCGGCTCATCATCAAAGTCAAAACTGAGATTGGGCTGTGCCGCGTCGGTGACGACTGGTGTCTCAAACCCTGGGATTAGTTCTTGGTTACCGGTCGCAAAACTCTTGACCACGCGCTCATCACTGAGTTTTCTCGGTGCTTTCGGAGCTGGGAAAGAGTCTGTTGCTGGTTCGAGGGTCGGCAGTTTGCCTGTGTCAGGTTCCGCCGTTGGGAGAGGCTGGGTTGGCTCAGCAGGTTTGCCTGGTGAACGAGTATCCAGCACGATTGTCTGATCATCCCATTCGAGCCAATCTGACTCTGGCAGTGGCGTCTGCTTGAACGGGCTTTCCAGCGTCTGGGTAATTGGGTCATCTTCCAGTTTCAAGAACGAGAAGCTACTCTGCTTCTTTGATGTGGCTTTATCATCATCTGACTCGGTCTCTTCCGCTGAGTTTGGCTCAGCTACCTCAGCCTGATCGGCAATAATTTCCTCAACACCCGTATCAAAAATATCGTCGATGCCAGTCGGTGTATTATGCAGAAAATCCGGGCGGCTCATCGGCGGGGGTGTTGGCTGACGTTCTGTTGCGAAAGGCAGTACTGGTGTGCCGAATGGTGGCGTGGGTGGTTCATTTGTGGCGTTCCGCAGCGTATTTGGGTCGAGTGCGCCCGTCCCCCGTAATGCCGCTTTATGCAGTTCTAATTGATCCGTGGCCCAACGGACAACAGCAAGGTCGCCGCTGAACTTGAGAACCCGATAGAGACAGTCTATTGCTTGTTGGTGCGTCTCCACGACCTCCGACATGACAGCCCATGCTTGGGGATCGTTGGGGTCTTCTTTCAGGGTACGCGCCAAAATAACGCGGGCTTGCTCTGTCTCACCTGAGCGTGCCAGGCGAAACGCAATCCGCATTTCTTCTTTTTTGGAGAAACCACTTTGTTCAGTCACAGTAGAAAATGGTAGCACACGCGTTAGTGATAGGCAATGGCTCAGTTGGTAAACTTGTCCTGCTTTTCGAAATTTGCTGCTTAAGGAGTGCCCGTCATTGAAGCATGCCTACATTGTATCTACAGATAACTTACCGCACCCTGTACCTGAAACTAACTTGTTAGTTACCGAGTTGAAGGCGCTCGAAGTAACAGGGGAAATTGTCTCTTGGCAGGCACAAGATGTTGATTGGACTGCAACCGATATGGTGTTGGTTCGCACGCCATGGGACTACATCTACAAGCTAGAGGCCTTCCTCGCTTGGTTGGATACTACAGCGGAGGCGGCTCCAGTCTATAATGCGCCTGACATCATCAAGTGGAATATCCACAAACACTATCTTGTCGACCTGCTGCAAAGGGGTGTTGATGTGATTCCGACACAGTATGTCTCTCAAGGGCAGCATGTGCATCTGGCTGACCTTGATTTACTGCGCGATGCGCCCGGATTAGTAATCAAACCGGCTGTCTCTGTTGGTGCGATTGGAACGGGTTATTTCAAAACTGTAAGTGATGCTGCCCAAGCCCACCTTGATAGTCTTCTTCAGAAAGACGATGCACTTATACAGCCGTTTGTGCCTGCGATCCAAACTCGAGGCGAAACATCGTTAGTTTACTTTGCTGGAGTCTTTTCTCACGGGGTGATCAAGGTACCTGCCGTCGGAGATTACCGGATTCACAAAGAGTATGGTGGCACCTATACACCATACGAACCAACAAACGCAGAGAAAGCACTGGCTGAACAATCACTCGCTGCGGTTGGCGAGGCATTATCTTACGCACGCATCGATATGGTGTTGACTGATACCGGCCCGCTGTTGATGGAGATGGAACTCATTGAACCTGAACTTTATTTTCCCTACGCGGATGGTTCGGCGCAGCGGTTTGCACAGGTGATTGCGGAAATAATTAATGCAGCAGGTTGATTTTGACCATGCAGGACTGAACGATCTGCCTTTGACGCAGATTCCACCCACCACCCAAATTCTCACAGCGCGAGGGAACCAGCTACGGGATTTCCCCTCTGACTTATGGATGCACTGCTCTGAGCTGCAAATTCTTTCGCTCGGGAACAATCAATTTACATCGCTTGATTTACCGGTTGGCCTACAGCTCACCCATTTGTATGTGGACGGCAACCCTCTTACCCGATTGCCCGAAACAATCGGAACATACGAGGCGCTTCAAGTATTAGATGTCGCTCATTGTCTTTTAGAGCGTTTGCCGGGTGCACTCGCAAACCTATCTCAATTAGAATTCTTCTATGCCGGAAATAATCCGCTTGAGCATTGTCCCTCTTGGATCGGGCAGCTATCTGCGTTGGTATACCTCAATCTGGCGGATAGTAACTTGGCTAAATTGCCCACGACGTTAGGGCACTTGGTGAACTTAGTTGAAGTGCGCCTTTACAATAATCAATTACGGTTCCTACCGGACATATTCAGCACAATGATGGCCCTTCGTGAGGTGCACCTCAGAGATAATCAACTTGAAGCGTTACCGAAATCACTTGTTTCTCTACCAGAGCTACGCCTGCTTGATCTGCGAAACAACAAGCTGAAGCGCATCCCAGAGGCAATAGGGGGCGCTCAACGACTGCACACGCTTGACCTGCGCGGCAATCAACTGGAGGGACTGCCCGCCCCGCTGCTTGATTTACCTCAGCTTGAAAAGCTCGATTTGCGTTGGAATGGTTTTTTTGAGCTCACACCAATACTGCATCAATTACGGAAGCGTGGTGTGCTCATCTATATTTGACGTGCGTTCGCTTGTAAGAACGTCAACTAAGGGAACTATTTCCTAGTCTTGCCCTAACCCGTTGTTATCCCGACCTGACGTTACATTTAGACATTATTGTTACGCTAACGTTAGCCTGATGTAACCGCAATTACCTCTTTTGACCATTTAGAATATCCCACTTTAAAGTACCCTCTGTTCGGATATTCAAACGCATGCCGTATTATATGGGAGTAGTAGTATGCTTGTAAGCATATTTAACCGAGGGTCAGTTCAGGTTTTATCACTGAATGGGCCTGCTGACATCACCGAAACATCTATGGTAGATTGGTGGTTTCGGCATGCCAATGCGGAGACGGTGGTGATCGACATGCGGGGCGTCACTTTTATCGACTGTGCAATACTGGGCGTGTTTGCGCGCTGGCACCATTCACTGAAGGAACCTGACGGTGCCATTGTATTTTGTGGCGCCCGGCGCAGCTTACGCACGGTTTTCTCGATTACGAACTTTGACCAGGCCTTTGACTTTACAGATACCTTCGAAGAAGCCTATGATCTGCTCGTCAAGCATTAAGAAACAACAGCTAGGTGCAAACCCCCTAATTCTTGATGTGTTCTTCTGAGCGGATTATCCTTAATATCTAACTAAAAGTTAAGGATAATTAAATCAATGCCCAATTCAACCCGTCTATTCGATGACCGTGAGCAGGTTGCTCGGCGTCTCCAAACGCAGAGTGGTCTGCATCGGGTGAAGCCGCAGGAGCGCGGAGCCGATCTGCACATGCTCGAAGCGAATATGCGGCGAAGTCTGGGCCGGCTGCCATTCCTGCTGCTGTTCCCAATAGGTTACGCCATCCTCGCGACGACGATGCCCAACTGGGTTGCCGGGGGAGCTGCCTTCTTGTGTGCGCCTCTTGCTGCTCTGACTGCGCTGGCCTTCGGGGTTATCGCCTTCCGAGATTGGTCGAAATGGCGTGAAGCTGCTTCTGATGAAGCCTACGAGGAGTGGGAACTTCAGGGGGATACGCTAATTTACAATCGTGGAACTGAGGTTGTAATTGAAATTGACCTAGATGATGTGGAACGTGTCTTCAATTACAACAAATATTTGCATGTACAAAGCAGATACAGCCAGATCAGTATTCCACATGTGATGTATGGTTACTCAGTCATGCGGGATAAACTAGAGCAGTGGTTTGAAATTACCTATGCAAAGCCAGTGCCGCTGCGCCCAATGGGCGAAGAATCGCTGGCGAGCATTTTAAGCTCGGTGTTTATCTTCCTTGCGCTGGTGAACCTGCTCTTGATCCATACAATGCCGTGGGCGCTGCTTGCCAGCTTGTTTGTCTCGGTTGGGCTGGGTATGGCAATGCTTGCCCACAAAGAAGCGCGTGACGTCAAGCGCAAGCGCAAGGCCGGATCAACGTGGCGCAACAAACGCCAGCGTCAGTTTCATCGCTTTGATGTTATTTGGTTGATATTGACTGCCGCTAAATTGGTACTCGTCGCGGGTGGGTTTATCTCGATTACCTGAGAGGCCAACGTAGGTTCGGTAACAACGGGGCTCTAGCCACATGCTAGCGTCTTTTTGTTTATTGATTGCTCGACTCGGTCGGTAGGAAAGATCGCTCTGGTGTTTGGTGGGGTATTGCGCTAGGCTTGTGCCCTAGAATTTGACTGTGTACAGTTACGCAGGTAGACGCGAGCACAAACCGGAAACACCCATGTCCCAAGACGACCATCCTGACGATATTTCTGCGCTTTATGATGAGCTGTTTGCAGATGACCCCCCTGCGCGTGACGAATCAGAAGAGCCGGAGCGAGAGTTCCCACTGATCCCAGTGATATCTGGTGTGCTGGCACTGCTGGCTGTTGCTGCTGGGGCTTTTCTGATTACGCCGCGAGTTCTGACCAACTTGAATACCCAACGCGGTGATGAAGCGTTGGCGGCGCAGAACTTCAACGCTGCGCTGAATCAGTATACAAATGCGATCAACAATGACGAGACTAATGCAGCGGCTTGGGAAGGGCGCGGGTTAGCGAATTTTGCGCTCGGCAATATCTCGCAAGCTGAAGCCGATTTTACCCAGGCGATTACGCTTGACCCGACTTTGGCGCGTTCGTATGCCAACCGAGGCCGGATCAAGTTTGAGCGTGCGGAATACCCTGCCGCCGCCCAAGACCTGAATCAGGCACTGCTAAACGACCCGAGCAACTTCACGGCCTTATTTTTTCGTGCTCAAACGGCTGAAGAACTCAACAGTTACGAACTGGCAGTCGAAGATTACACCCGTGTTATCGAGCTTGACCCGAACAACGTGGTGGCTTATGCTAACCGGGGTGTTATTTACCTCTATCAATTTGAACAAGCCGACCAGGCTTTTGCTGATCTCACGCGGGCCATTGAACTTAACACCGACAATCCACTAGTCTATGCCGGGCGAGGCACGATTAATTTTCGTCGCGATGATCGCGACTCTGCCCTACAAGATTTTGATCGCGCCTTGGCGCTTGACCCACTCAATGCTGAAATCTATGAGCTACGGGGTGATATCTTCTACGAACGGGGGCTGTATCAGGAAGCACGGGCGGACTATTCAGCGGCAATTGAACTGCTGCCCGGTGCGGCTCGTTTGGTCGTCAAGCGGGGTAATGCCCTGCGAGAGTTGGGTCTATTCGATGTTGCATTGGAGGACTACAACCGGGCCTTGGTGCTTGATACAAACTTCGCGCCGGCCTACAACAACCGCGGCACGATCTACTTTGAGCGTGGTGATTTCGTCGCCGCCCGGGTGGACTTTGAACGCGCCGCGCAGATCAACCCTGGTGACCCCAACGCCCTCTCAAACTTGGCCCGTATCTACACTGAGGATGGCGACTTCGAGCAGGCTATCGCCGTCTTTGATCAACTGATCTTGTTGAATCCAGACTTCGCCGATGCTTATATTGGGCGGGGCAATGTCTACTTCCGGCAGGAGGCATATGAGGCTGCTCTTACGGACTACACCACGGCTGTTGACCTCGGTACGCAAACGGGTGCTTTGTACTTCAACCGGGCCCGTACCTATGCCGAACTTGGGCAGGTTGAGGCAGCACTATCTGACTATACGCTTGCCATCGAAGTCCAGCCCACTCTAGCACAGGCTTACCGTGGGCGCGGTGAGTTGCTGCTGGAGCAGCAGGCTTATGATCGGGCCATTGAAGACCTTAATGCTGCGCTTCAACTTGACGCGAACTTGAATATCGTCTACATCAGCCGTGGACGGGCTTGGTCGGCCTTAGGTGAATTTGAAAATGCTCTTGGGGACTACAACCTCGCGATTGACCTCAACCCAGATAGTGGAGACGCTTACTTCGAGCGGGGCGTTGTCAACAGCAGCCTGCGTCGTTGGGATGCCGCTGTCACAGATTACACCCTCGCAATTGAGCGGGGTGTACGCACTGGCGAAGTCTACTATCGGCTGGCGCAGGCCTCATACCTTCAAGGGGTGTACGATCAAGCTGCTGCCGATTTTGCCACGGCGGCTGAACTTGACCCAGCCTACGTGGTCGAAAATGCCACTGAGGCACTCAATGCTGATGCCAATGCGGTATGGGCCCATTTTGCTCGTGGGTTTGCCTCGGAGCAAATTGGCGAACTGCGCCAGGCTCTTGATGATTATGTGTTGTTCGTAAACCTGCACCCCGGTGAAGAAGATGCCATGCGCGAGGATGCAGAAGCCCGGGTTGACTTCCTGCAAACCGTTGACCTTGATGCTCCGCTGCCGGAAACTGAACCCTTAGAAGAGATGCCAGCCCCAACTGAATAAAGCCAACGCTTAGATTGATCTGATCGAGTAATCGCAGCGAACGCATAAGCGGACGGTGAAATAAATCTAGCCGTCCGCTTGCTGCTAGACCTTAAGGTCGACCACACCATCCGAGCGCCTGCCTTCTATAACCTGCCCATTACGCACACGCCTCAAACTGTTGATCTGGTTAATTGCTAGTCATCGCCATCATCGTCATCATCGTCATCGCCATCATCGTCATCGCCATCATCGTCATCGCCATCATCGTCATCACCGCCATCATCGTCATCGCCATCATCGTCATCACTGCTGTTATCGTCATCACCGCCGTCGTTGCTGTCAGGTGGTGGGTTGTTTTCCTCAACTTGCTCAGGCTCTATGGTTGTAGTCGGTGGTGTCTCGATAATGGGCTGTTCTTCTAAAATGTCATCATCTGTTGGTTCTGTCTCGATAGGAACCACCTCAAAGAATTCCGCTGGTGTTTCTTCTAAGGTGTCATCGAGGTCATCTTCTACGGTCTGGGCTGCATCGCTCTCGCCAGTTGGGTTGGGTTCTTCGACTTCATCGACATTCTCAACGCCCCCTCTCGTAGGATCGTCATTGTCGTCGTTCTCCGGCACTGTTTCAGTCTCAGCGTTATCCTTCAGGCTATTTGAGGTGTCGGACTCATCATGATCGAGGATCGGCGCGAGTTCGTCGTCAAGGTCGTATTGGTCAGAAAGCGCATGGATTTCAGCTTCAAGCTCTGTTGATATATCTTCTAGATCTAGAACAGCATCGCGCAGCAGAACAGCGCCAGTCGTGCGCTCTTGTGCGGTTAGGTTCGGGTCTTGTAACTCAGTGAGCCGTTCTACTGCTATTTCACGAAGTAACTCGGTTTGCTGCGTCTCATTAGCAAGCCGCAGGCGCTGCTGCTCAATAGTGCGGTCTAACCCATACAATGGATCACCAGGGCCGGCTCCGTCAGCTGCTATCCCTGTAATCGCTGTACCGGCGATGAAGATGGCTGCGGCCAGCGCAGACCAAGTAGTGACAAACCGCACGAACTGCTGAACACCGGTAAAGCGCCGAGGGGCAAACAATTCATCTTCGACGCTGGTTTTATTCTGCATGGGAGACCAAGCCTGCGTGGTGGCTTCCTCGTTTGCCAGCGCATGCTGCATAAATTCACGCCGCGCTATGTTGGAAGCCGCAATGAAATCCGCCTTGGCGATTGCCCGGCGCTGTGCGTCGAGTGGGGGGGGCGATACTGCTGCTGCCACTAGAATATCTATCACAGCTTGATATTGTCTTAAATTGTCCATTATACACTCTCCGTGATTAATTCGAGGGCAGCGAATTCATTCTTCAAGACGGCAAGCGCGCGCTGCTGGAGTTTGAGCACAGCCCGCTCTGAGATGTCCAAAATGTCTGCGATCTCACCGTTGGTCAGTCCTTCAAAGAACTTCAAAGTAATGACATCGCGCTGCTTGTCAGTGAGGGCCTCCAGCGCTTGATGAACTTGCTCCGTTAGGATCGCGTTTTCACCGGCGCGACTCATACCCCCAGTGGTTTTTAGGATGTCTTCGACAAGTTCCTCATGTTTGCGAACTTTCTGCCTCCGCGACTCGTCAATGACTATGTTGTGAGCAACTTGGTACAGCCATGCTTTCAGATTATTCGTCGGACCTTTGCCTTCTTGCAGCCTTGAAATCAATTTCTGAAAGACCTCTTGCGCCATGTCTTCCGCCGTTTCTTGGTGGCGCACATGATGAAATAAGTATCGATAAATTGGGTCAAAGTAGTGTTCAAAGATATCTTCGAATGCACCTGGTTCAAATGTTTGCGCCCTTTGTAGCAGTCTATTGTCATTTGCCATAAGCTACTTCCTAATTAACTTACCTGTCATATAATAAGACGTATAACTCCGACATTGACTGAACATCGATGTCCTTGATTCGCCAAAAACGAGGCCATCCACCCTGCTTAACCACCGGAATTGCTCCGTTTTAGCAGATGTGCTACTGTGTCATTGAATGAGTCAAAGATAGCATAGCTTGCTATCGTAAATGGTGCTTATGGAAAATAGTCCCAAGCCTACAGACCCAACTGACAACAGCCCACGCCGCCCATCTGATCCATGGGGCGTGAAGAAGATCATCCCTTCTAATGACGAGATGCTAACGCAAGCAGCGGCTGGTGCAGCGTATCCACCAGAGGTTTCTGTTGTGGATGACTCCGTTCAGCCTGAAATTCCGGCGGGCAAACCCCTTGCTGATTTGCCAGAGCCGCAAGGCGAACCGATCATGCGCTTGCCGCGGATTCGTATCCCTGACGAGGGCCTCGAAGAGGATGCACCAAAACCAAGGTCTGCCCGTCCCCGAAAGCCGCCGGATGCATTGCCAACGGTGGCGCGAGATGAACCAGTCACGCAGATTCTGGATACCAACCAGCCTGTTCTGTTTAAGCAACCTGATCAGCCATCTGTCGAACAAGTGACGGGGCACTTCGTAGTCACAGAGACGGGTGCGGGGGTGGTGGATAATGAAACCCAGTCTACCGATGCGGTTACCGAGTCCGAGCCGCCGACCACAGAGAGTGCTGTTCCTAAAGGGAGTTTCACCCCGACAGGTAAACACCCGAAGGCGTCGGATGACACCACTCGCCGAGCTGGGTTTAAGCTGACGGATTATTGGTTGTCGCTGGTCTTGACGGCGATCATCGTGGCGACGGGTGCGACCATCTTGATCGTGCAGCAGTTTGCCGATGTCCTGACAGGCACAGCGGGAAATGCCGATGTCAAAACGGGTATCAGCCAGATCGAAGATGATGTACCCGGCGCGCCCGTTACGTCAGGGCCCCGTGCTGTGACGGACGACGGCAATCCGGCGCTGCCAGCTTATGCACAGGGGCAGGTTGTCTTTTCGTCCAATCGCGCTGAGGATTTTGACCTATATTTGTTGGATATGGCGAGCGGAGCTGTTGAACAGCTCGTCGGTCTGAATGAGAGCGATGAGCGCGACCCCAGTTGGTCGCCCAATGGGCAGCAGATTGCGTTTGTTTCGGGCAGTAACATTTTCGTGACGGATCAGTTTGGCGGCAGCGTCAGGCAGATCACCGACAGTGACGCAGCCGACCGCTCACCGAGATGGACAGTAGATGGCACCGGCATCATTTTCTCGCGAGAGAGTATTGATGGCAGTACCTTCTATACTGTTGCCGTAGGCTGTGGTGCAGCGACCGATGAAACGTGTGAAGCAGATATCACGCCAATTGACATTGAGGGCTTTAATCGGTTCCCTCAAATTCTTGGCGACAATACACTGCTTTACACCACAGCGCAGTTTGTCGGGCGTCCGTCTCGCATTGTGAGCTTAAACCTCCGAACTTTGAACGCTACTGAGCTAGCTGGTACCGGCACGTCTGACTTTTTTCCGGTCGCATCGCCAGACCAATCTCAGATTGCGTTTGTATCCTTTGCGGAAGGCGACGCGGGTGACAACGATATCTGGTTGATGGCGCGTGATGGGTCAAACGCCGTCCGCTTGACTGCCAACCCGGCAAACGACGTCGAGCCAAGCTTCTCGCCAGATGGGAACTGGCTGATGTTCGCCTCTAATCGCAGTTCCGACAGTAACTTTGAACTCTACGCTCTTGACCTGACGTGCGTTGAACGCTTGGCAAACGCCCCGAACGCCTGTGAAGAGACGCTTGTCCCCATCGTTGAGAACCTCGCGGATGACCTTGCCCCAGCTTGGGGTGCTGCACCCTAGGTCAGCAGATCGTCTCACGTTAACGCTTAACTTTGGGAGCAGTGCACCCACCCGTGCCAGCATTACCTACAGATGGCAGGGCGATATCGTCTCCGATTATGCTAAATTACGCACTTGACGAGTACCCTGAGTTAGATTGCGGTTAGCTCGAATTTTTTTTTGACCTTGCCTGTGCTACACTTAGGATGCCATAAGATTCTACTATGTGCGCTCGCTTAACAGGCTCAGGGTATGTCCAAAAAAATTCTTATCGCCGAGGATCAACCAGATAGTCGGCAGTTGCTCGAAGATATTCTCGCACGATTCCAGTCATCCGGAGTTATAATCTTGACGGCCCGTGACGGGATCGAAGCATACGAGATCGCACAGTCGGCTCAACCTGACCTGATCTTGTTGGACATCATGATGCCCGGTCTGAGCGGCTACCAAGTCTGCGAGAAGGTCAAGGGTGACCCTGAATTGAACCACGCATACATCATTATGGTCTCCGCAAAGACGCAAGCCGACGACCGCAAACAGGCGGCGCTGGCAGGCGCTGATGAGTACGTCACCAAGCCATTTGATATGCGCCTGATTATTGAGCGTGTGCAGGCCGTCCTCGACGTCAAGATGTCTTAACGCATTGTCTGAACAGCTTTACTTCAATTCTTACGTAAAGCCAACCTTCAAAGCGCTACAATAAGCGCACCGTATAAAAACAATCAATTCAATTACACAATGGAGGAGCGTCGTATGGAGAACACGCAGTCCTATACCTTCCAAGCTGAGATACAACAGGTGCTCAATATTTTGATTCACTCGTTGTATAAGGATCGTGAAATCTTCTTGCGTGAGTTGATTTCGAATGCCTCAGATGCCTTGAACCGGCTTCAGTTTGAGATGCTGACCAACCGCGACGTGCTCGATGCTGACCAACCGCTGACGATTACGCTGATCCCAGATGCCGACAAGCGCACGTTGATCATCAGCGATACGGGCATCGGCATGACAGCAGAGGAGATGGTCGATAGTTTGGGTGTCATCGCACGCAGCGGGGCCAAGAACTTCTTGGAGCAGGTGCAGTCAGGCGATGGAGGCACTGTCTCAGAGGATATCATTGGGCAGTTTGGTGTTGGCTTTTACAGCGTTTTTATGGTGGCAGAACGGGTTGAAGTCATTTCGCGCTCTTTTGATAAAGATGCCGAGGCCGCGATGTGGGTCAGTGATGGCGAAAGTGGCTATGAGATCATGCCTACCGAGAAGGACACCCGTGGTACGGATATTATCATCTATTTGCGCGAAGATGCTGATGAGTTTACCCAGCCCTACCGCTTGACCCAGATCATCAAGCGCCACTCTGATTACGTTAACTTCCCAATCTACATTCAGAAGTTCGGTGAAGAGCCTGATGAAGACCCGCAGCCCGTCAACCAGCAAGCGGCGCTCTGGCGCAAGAACCCTAATGAGGTTGAACAGGAAGAGTACGATAATTTTTACCAAACATTGACTCTCGACTTCCAGCCACCGCAGATGGTCGTCCATACGCGCAGTGACGCCCCGGTGCAGTTGTACTCGGTGTTGTTCGTGCCATCGACAGCACAGGGCAGCATCCTCAGCCCACGCATAGAACCGGGCCTAAAACTGTACAACCGTAAAGTCTTGATTCAAGAATACACCACCGATTTACTGCCGGAGTATTTGGTCTTTGTCCAAGGTGTGGTTGACAGCGAAGATCTGCCGCTGAACGTCAGCCGCGAGACGATCCAGTCCAACCCGATGACGCAGAAGATCAAGCGTATTCTGACCAAACGTGTACTCAGCGAACTGAAGACGCTGTCACGTGAAGACCCGGAGAAGTATGCGGTCTTCTGGAAAGAATTTGGGCAGATGATCAAGCAAGGTGTGTTCACGCACACTGACGATCAAGATCGTTTGCTGCCGCTGTTGCGCTTCTACTCTGACCAGAGCCCGGATGAGTTAATCTCATTTGAGAATTACATCGCGAATTTCGCTAAGGGCCAGAACGACATCTACTATGTGGTTGCTGAGGGGCACGAAACGGCCCGTGTTAGTCCGCACCTCGATGCCTTCCGTGCGCGTGGCATCGACGTCCTCTACATGACGGACACGGTCGATGGCTTCCTTGTGCCCGCTTTGCTCGCATACGAGGGGCATAAGCTGATCGCGGCTGACTCGGAAGACCTAGACCTCGATGGCATTGGCACCCGCCCGGAGCAAGAACCTGACGAAGCCCCACTTGAGCAAGCAGAGCGTGATAATCTGGTGGGGTTCATCAAAGAAGCGTTGGGTGAGCAGGTAGTTGATGTCCGCGAAAGTAAGGTGCTGTCGCTCCACAGCCCTGCCCGCTTGGCGGCGACGCAAGGCTCGCTGGATAAGCACCAGCAGCGGCTGTACAAAATGCTGGAGCAAGATTTTTCGATGCCGACCCATATCTTTGAAGTCAACCCCCGGCATCCGATTCTAAAAGGGATTTCAGCCCGCATTGAGCGCGGCCTCGACCAAGAAGCCAAGCACGCTGTAGATGTGTTGTATCAGTCAGCGTTATTGGCGGATGGCCTCCACCCAAACCCGGCAGAACTGACCAACAGTATTCAAGCGTTGTTGGCGGTGACGCTCGCTGATGACGTGTAACCGACTATATTTGTGCGTCCTGAAGGGGCATCTCAGTAGGAAGTGCTGGGGTGCCTTCCTTGGTCTCGTTATCCATTGCTTGTCTGGAATTATGTTCACCCTCTCGCTTGCATCTGCACGTCTCGCGCTCCCCTTAAAAAAGAGGACGCACGCAAGTGAAACTGAGTCGAAAGGGAAGCTACCGCATCTAGTTAGGCACCCTGCCCGGCTTACGCTACTTGCTAAGAGGGGCGGATGCCGAGCGGTGGCGGGCGTCAGCATTGCGCGAAAATTATTTTCGATAATTGTTGTGTGGTATCAGTACTTGTGGCAATCTGTCTTGCGCGTTAGATAAGTAACAGATGTATTATTCGCTCGAAATACGTTAATATTTGACCGATAACATCTGCTATACTTGAGTGCAACGCATCACAACCAGCCTAAAACACTATGACAAACTTTTTCCGCAATGTCTTTGGGGCAGGTCAAAGTGACCCGCCCCCAGAAGAAACACTACACCCAATGCCGCCAGAGGCCCAGGCACAACTTGGGCTGGCTATTGAAGACCTTCAAGCTGAAGACCCTCAAACGTGCGCTAAAGCTGCCTTGGCAATTGATATGATGTCCGCGCATTTTGCACGCCCTGATTTACGCACGCGAGTCATCCCGCACTTGCTGGATGCGCTCACTTCGTCCGATTATGAGACCGGTATGCGCGCCCTCGACGCCTTGGCCCGCCAGTCGTTAGTAATCGAAGATTCAGAACTGCGCGAGCAAGCTGTTCGTTATCTGACGGCTGTTGCAGGGATTGACGACGAGTACGCACGCGGCACAGCCTTCAGCATCTTGACGCCGATTGCAACTGAGAATGAGCACGCGGCACGTGTTGTGATGCCAATGCTGATCGAAACACTGAAGACATCACCGGGGCGGGATTTGCTAGCAGAAAAGGCATCAGCGCAAAGTGCTGGTGACCCCGTCGGGGCGGAGACGCTGCAAGCCGTGGCTGATGCCATGCGCGCTGAAAGCAACCTCCGCAGCAAAGCGGCACAGGCCATCGGCTTGATCGGTGCCAGCTTTGGTGAAGTGGCTCGCCCTGCGGTGCCGCTGCTGGTCGAGGCGGCCCAGCAGCCGGAAGACTATTGGCTCAGTGCTATGGCGACCGATGCCCTGATGCAGATTGATGTGCCGGAGGTCAAAGCATTTATTGCAGAGTTGGCTGACGATGCGTAAACACCAGGCACCTCAACTGCGCGTTGGCGAGCGCTTGACGGGGCAAGAACCAATGATTGGTACGCGCATCGAGAAAGAGCTATCAGCCGGACGCCGGATTGCCGGTGCCTTAAAGATTGGCTCCCAAACCGTCAACGGCTTGCTGGCAGGTACCTTTGGGGGCGATACTAACCCGCAGCGCATTATCAACAACCTGAGCTATTCACTCGAACACGATGAACGCCCCGCCGTTAGACGCTCGGCAGCAGTGGCGCTGGGGCGTATTGGGGGGAAGCGTGCGTCCAAAGCGCTCGCACAGTGTCTGCACACTGAGGCCCCATCATCTCTGCTGCTGATCGTTATTCAGAGTTTGGGACAGGCCAACCACCCGCTTGCCGTCCCGTCTCTCTTAGACGTGCTGTCGGACCCACAACAGCTAGAATTACATGCAGCCGTCTGTTTGGTACTGGGCCGCATCGGGGCCAAGCACGCTGAAGCCGTGCCCGATGTTTTGCCCGTTCTTCTTAACTGTTTACAAACTGGAACAGATGAAGTTAGGAAGACTGCTTTCAAGGCCCTGGCTGCTATCAGGGATACCGCATCTCTTGACAATTTGCTGACGGCACTGACTTCCGGTGATGCTATGACCCGCCAAGCAGCAGCGTCTATGCTGGGGTGGCAGCGTCGCATTGAGGCCATACCGGACTTACTCTATGCCCTGCGTGATGATGACGGCGACGTCAGGCGGGCGGCGGCTGACGCGCTGATTATCATCGGTGATTCGCGTGCAGTGCCCGGTCTGTTGGCAGCCTGCCGTGACCCAGACCGTGAGGTGCGGTCTGCGGCAGCATACACGTTGGAGCGTATCGGTACACACTAATTATAGGACAATCGTCTTAAACTATGATAAATCTCTCATACCCGTGGCTTAAGCCACAGGCTAGCGGTGAAGAAGTGCAGCGCTAGCAACAGGTTGCTCGTCAGAGCGCTCGGATAGGGTATTTAGGCAAGCATTCATAAGACGCTGAAGCGTCTAACGGAAGGCCAGCAATAATAGTAGGATAGAGATGCAATTACATCCGCTAACGTATTTAAAGCCATTGCTCTGCCACTTATTACCCTCTTCTTGACCCTGACTATTGCACCGTGCTAAACTTACTGCGAGTAAATATTTACAGCGGAGTCACGTGGCTATGTGGTTCTATTTTAGAAAAATCGATTTCTTCCCTGAAAAAGAAGAAAAACCAGAAATGCCCTTGATCCTTCAAATTGAGGATGCCAACGGGGAAGCACGCGACCTGAACATGTTACTCTTAGGCATTGTTGGTGGTGGGTTTGTCACCACAGTGATGATCGGTTGTCTTGTCATACTGATCGTAAACGGAGTCATTATTCTGCCTGAGAGCCCGCAAGCACTGCTTGACATTATTAACTAGCGGGGTCGCATCGCACGGTTTTACCATTTCTGACCACCCATACAGTCCCCCGTTAACCACGGGGGATTTTTATTGTATACGCCTGACCGCTACCTAGAAGGAGACTAGTATGCTGGATATCAACGTCATTCGAGAACAGCCCGACTACGTTAAGCAAAAAATGCGCGACCTGTTCGATGAAGAAGCCATCAGCCGCATTGACCTCATCCTTGAGTTAGACGAGCAGCGCCGGACCTTGATCACCGAGATCGACGAAATGCGCGCCCAGAAAAATACCGCCAGCAAACAGATTGGCAAAACGCGTGATCAAGCAGAACGTCAATCAATGATCGAGCGGATGAAGAAGCTCAACATCAACCTAGAAGGTCAAGAAAGGCAGCTTCAAAAAGTACAGGCAGACCTTGACGAACTGATGATGGTAATGCCCAATATGCCTGCGGATGGGGTACCTATTGGCCCAGATGAGAAGGCAAACGTCGTCAGTCGGGAAGAGGGGGAAAAGCCTACCTTTGACTTTACCCCGCTGCCGCATTGGGAGATCGGTGAACAGCTTGACCTGCTGGACTTTGAACGCGGCGTTAAGCTCTCTGGCTCGCGTTTCTATGTGTTGCAGGGGCTGGGCGCCCGCTTGCAGCGGGCCTTGATTACGTGGATGTTGGACATCCACGTGGAAGAACATGGTTACCAAGAAATTTACCCACCATATATTGTACGCGGTGAGTGCCTAGTCGGAACGGGCAACCTGCCTAAATTTGGGGATAATCTCTACCGTGATGCAGAAGAGGACTATTGGTTGATCCCAACTGCTGAAGTGCCGCTGACCAACTTGCATCGCGAGGAAATCCTCGAACCCGGCAGCCTACCACTGAAGTATGTGGCCTACACGCCCTGCTTCCGGCGAGAAAAGATGAGCGCGGGGCGCGATGTACGCGGCATCAAACGGGGGCACCAGTTCGATAAAGTCGAGCTTGTCAATCTGGTAGAGGGTGATGATGTGATCAGCGAATTAGCCCATCAACGGATGTTGGCTGAGGCTGAGGAAATTCCGAAGCGGCTGGGCATTCCGTATCGGATAGTAGAAATTGCTTCAGGTGATCTCAGTTTTGTAGCTGCCAAGAAGTATGACATTGAGTTATGGGCGGCTGGTTCCGGAGAATGGCTGGAGGTGTCGTCCATCTCGAACTTCCGCGCCTTTCAGGCCCGCCGCGCGGGTTTACGCTACCGCCCTGAAGCCAGGGCTAAGCCTGAGTTCATCCACACACTGAACGGCTCTGCCTTAGCGCTGCCTCGCTTGATGATTGCCATGATGGAGAACTTTCAACAGGCAGATGGCAGTATCGAAATCCCGGAACTGCTGCACCCGTATATGCATGGTCATACGCATATTCCTTCAGTCTCCTAGCTAGAATGTGAAAAGGCCAATGCATCTCTTTCGGATTGTTAGCCTTTTTCTGTTTTGCAAAGTGTGCTTTTACGGTGCTGGTGCGCTTAGCGGCGTAATGTCTTCAATGGAGAGTGCATACTCGCCCGGAGAAAAGAAGTCCACGCGAGCTGTGTAGGTGCCATCGGCTGGCACAAAGAAGCGAACTTGGGCGCTGCGGTCTCCACTGAGGGTGTCAAAGTCGTCATTTTCGGCCAGCACCGTACCGCGGGCATCAATGATGCGCAGCCGTGGGTCAGAGTCACCGACGGCTGCCGCACGGATGGCAAACTCTTGGTCGGCCTGTGCGCTGAAAGTCCAATCATGCACTTCAAGCACATCAATGGAAACACCACCGCGAGTCTCGCCGATCTCAATTTGCTCGCTTGTGTCAGGTTCAACGCCGTCATTATTACCACCCTGCAAGAACGTTACGGGGCCGCAGGCCACGAGGGCGAGTAGCAAGGGTACAAAATGGCGCATCCGCATAAGTCGCTTTCTGATTTGGTGGTCTAACTGCCTTCAGGCAGGCCAATAAGCTGAACAGCGTCAATTTCATTCCATGACGGATGGTTCGTTTGGTCGAGGTTGATGGTCACGGTGTCAACGAATTGGTCAACATCATTCACTGGAACACGCAATAACCGTGGGCATTCGGTTGTTGTCTGCGGCAGGCTTGAAAATACTTCAATCACCTCCGCGTTCTCCGTCGTCACGGTAATGCTGCTAATAGCGCCTGGGTTGTAGGTCTCGTAGATGTCAATGCGCTGAGGGATGACTGGATCTGGGAAGCGCAGCGTGATCGAGTCAATACCATCACTTTGAGCGGATGCCCATGCGAACGAGTCATCACCACAGCCAAAGACGTTGGGTACGCCTGTGGCTTGCCGGGCTGACCATCCATCTGGCGTGAATTCACTGGTGGCTGAGGCCGTATTGGCCCACTGCTCAAGCTGCCCCTGTGCGTTGATCACGGGCTCAGCAGAGATGGGGCTATCATCTGTAATACGCGGTTCTTCATCTTCAGCTTCATCCGAGCCACCCGATAGAAATTCAGGTAAGGCAGCGGCCTCACCGCCGGCAGCGTTACAAGCAACAATGCCAAGTAGAATGGCACTACAGCAAATCAGTAGCCAGCGTTTCTGCATCGTTTGTTCTCCTCGATCTGTGTTAGCTCGAACATAGTGTAGCATTATTGCAGTGCCAGTGATACTTCATACTGACCAAATTTGATCATGTTGATGCGAATAGTGTAAGTGCCATCTGATGGCAACGTTGTCGTTAGGAGTGCGCCCAGTTCCCCATTGCTGTCATCATCCGCCCCAATTTGTTGTAGGTTGGGGTCAAACAGGCGCATATTCGGGTCGCTGCCACCCAAGGCGCTCACGGTGATCGTCACGGCGCTGCCTGCGGTGCCTTCAAACGTCCAATTATGGGCTTGCTGAAGTGATGCAATCTGTGCCGGGATGTTCTCTTCGAAGCCAATTGCAGCGCTACTGCCTGTATCCCATACGTCACCGTATTCGTTCGGCGTAAAAGGCCCGATGGGTGTTAGGGTGGGCAGAGGCGTTAGGGTGGGCGGGATGGGGTTCACCAGGCTAGAAACCTGGCTGCACCCCATCCCGCTACCGATGTAAATTGAACTAATCAGAAATAGTCGTTTAAAGGTCATCAGTATTAGCGGACGGTGATTTGATAATCTCCGGTTGACCAGACCTCTACGCGAGCGGTGTAGGTGCCGTCAACGGGCAGGGTGGTTTCGATGTAGGAATTGAGGTTACCGCCGGAGTCAACGTCATCGTTGTTCGCAATGGCATTGAGGCTTGGATCGTATAGGGTGACATCTGGGTCAGTTCCGCCAACACCCACCGTCTCGATGATGACGGTTTGGCCTGCGGTTCCTTGGAATGTCCAGTTATGGGCATCGGTAATTTGACTGATGTTCCCGGTGCCGGTTGTGCCCAGTTCAATCGCTGACTCAGACGTTGTGGTGTTGATGTCGCCGAAGTCATTGCTCTCGAGATCACTAAAATCTTCAAATCCTTCGAGGTCATCAACATTAAAGTTACTAGTGCATAGGCATGCGGCAGATGCGAGTATCATGACGACTGCGACGATTATGAGGTTCTTTCTGCGGCTCAAGGTTATCTCCTCTTATTTGAGTGTGGTCATTGGTTCAAAAATAATTACTGCAAGGAAATTGTATATGTACCTGGTGCTGGGGGCCATATGTCAACGCGAATGGTGTAGGTACCTGCTTCTTCGAGGGTCAGTTCCATGGTGATCGTACCACCTTGGTTGCCACCGTCGCTTGTTCGTAACAAGCCACCTGTCGGGGTGATGAGCTTGGCCCGTGGGTCAGTGAATTCATCGGGATCAACAATAATAACGACGGACTGACCTTCAACCGCCGTAAAGGTGTAGTTGTGCGCCTCGACGGTCGTTGAGATTGTCTGGGTGATGCGCTGCCCCGGCTGGATTGATACGCTTAGCGTGGTTGTGTAGCCGTCCCCGCCATCATAACCACCAACACTGGTCAGGCCAGCAGCCCCTGCTGGAACCGGATTGCTGCTTCCATCTGCCCCAGCCGAAGGGGCAACCGCTGCATCAGATGGGGGCTGGGCGGTTGGCAGTGGCCCTTCACTGATTGGGGCAGGCTCCTCTGAGCGCGGGGTAATGGTTGTTTGTGGTTGTTGTGCGCGTGGCGTTTGCAGCGTTGCCAGCGCTTCTCCATCCTGAAACAGCGTCGCAGCTTGAGCCAATTCAGTCTGTTGAGCGCGCAGCGTTGGAATGCGTACCAATTCATCTGGGGTGCGGGCCGGCTGGGTGCTGCCACCGCGTCCAGGGGCGTTACAAGCAAATGCTACGATTGCCAGCAGCAGTACAGGGAGCATGATTTTTCGTTTCATATGCCCGCATTGTACCGCATCACTGATTGACCACAAATGATGACCAATCCTGATTGTTGCTTTTCGTAGAAACGCTATAAGAGTACCATGATTGGTAGCTTCTGATAGCCGCCAAGCGGTACGGTCAGGCTGTACTTAATCAAATAAGCACACCAGAAAAGGAGCGCTTGATGCGCGATGTTGCTGTTATTGGAATTGGTCAAACCAGAGTGGGTGAATTGTGGGATATGGGCGTCCGCGATATGGCAGCGCAAGCTCTAACGGCGGCTTTCAACGATTCAAACTTGCTGGCGTTTGGCATCCCCCAGCCTGAAGCGTTGTACGTCACCAATATGTTAGCAATGCAGTTAAGCGGGCAAGCACACCTTGGTTCACTGATTGCCAGTGAGATGAACTGGTTCGGCATTGAAACTGCCACAATCGAAGCGGCCTGTGCCTCCGGTGGTGTAGGGTTTCAGGTGGGCTACCGCGCTGTCGCCAGTGGTCTTGTCGATGTGGCTGCTATTGTCGGTGTGGAGAAAATGAACGATACCAGTGGTGCAGAAACAACATTGGGCTTAGCAACTGCTGCCGACGCAGATTATGAGGTGGCCCAAGGTGTGACTTTCGTCGGCCTCAATGCCTTGATGATGCGCCGCTATATACATGAATATGATGTGCCACACGAGCTTTTTTCAGCCTTCCCGATCAATGCGCATCGTAACGCGGTCAACAATCCGTTTGCGATGTTCCGGAAGCCTATCACGCAAGCGATCTACGACAATTCGCCTGACATTGCCCCGCCCATTAAGTTATTTGATTCATCGCCCATGTCTGATGGTGCTGCTGCGGCGATCATTGTGCCGCTGGAATTGGCTGCACAGTTGGCCTCAACCTATGATGTTGTCCCGGTGCGGGTGCTGGCAAGTGCCAACGCCACGGATACGATTGCACTCCATAGCAGGCCGTCGCCGTTAGAACTGGATGCCGTCCGCTGGAGCGCCGAACGGGCCTTTGAGCAAGCGGGTCTAACACATCAGGATATTGATGTTTTTGAGGTGCACGATGCCTTCTCGATTATGGCGGCTGCTAGCTTGGAAGCATCGGGCTTTGCTGGGCGGGGGCAGGCTGTCTACAAGGCCCAAGATGGTGCCTTTGGCATTGATGGCGAAACGCCGATCAATACTATGGGCGGTTTGAAGGCGCGGGGTCACCCGGTTGGGGCAACTGGCATGTTCGAGATTGTTGACGTCGTTACCCAATTACGTGGGGAAGCTGGCGCCAACCAAGTGCTGAACGCCAACGTTGGCATGGCCCAAAACATTGGCGGCACGGGCGCGACCGCTGTTACGCATATTTTAGGCGTTTAATGAGCGTCAGCGAGCAGGGTGTGAGCCCACATCATAAGTCACACCCTGCTCGCTGCCTCACTTCGACTTGTTGATGCGTGCCAGCATCACCAGCATACTGGCGGCTGCTGTGAAGAATGCGAGGGCAATCTTGGTGCGATCAACGATTGGCTCTATATAGACGCCGTTCTCGTCAACGATGATAGCAGCGACCGGGCGCGCCGCAGAGAAGCCGCCACCGCCGCCACCCATGCCTAAGTCGAATTCCATTTCGTTTTCTTCTTCTTCGCTGTCATAGCCGCTGCCAAAGCCAAGGCCCATCCCAACGCTGACCTCGCTGGCGGTAATGATTGTGGCCTCACCGGCTTGTACCGGCCGGCTGAAGACGGATTCGGGGCGGGCGACCTCGAAGAGCTTGTCGAGCGTTTCGGTTGAACGTTCTGTCATGCGCTTTCCGGCTTCGGTAATGTTATCTAGCCGATCTTCCATTAGGTATCTCCTTCGCTGTGACTCAATATCAACCCGGCAATTAAAAATAATACGCTGGCTCCCAGCAATAGAAGCTGTACCTGTCGCGTTACATCGATGATGGGCCGCCGTTCGACAATGCCGCCTTGATCCACAAAGACCGCCGCTGGTCGGTTTAGTACAACTGGCCCCCATGGGGTTTTCATCAAGTAGGCTTCGCACTGGGGCATCACAATTATGTCGCCAATATAAATCGCCTCACCTGATTTAAGGTGTCGTTCTAACCATTTCTTTTGTGCCATCGTGCCCCTTACTCTTTTGTAATCTATTCTAAATTACAGTTGGTTTTCGGTTAAGTTTTACTATACTGTATCATACATGTAAGTATATCGATCAGGATGTATACCATGCCCTACCCACTGCTTGCCGCCTATCCGAACCTTGCTTCGACCTTACCACACCACCCTTTTTGTGATCTGCCTACGCCTGTGACGCACCTTGCCGACTTTGGCACAGAGATTGATCATCCGTCGGTTTATATCAAACGTGATGATCTCTCTGGCGAAATCTTTGGTGGGCAGAAGGTGCGTACGCTCGAATTCCTGCTCCCTTCTGCTTCAGAGGCGGGTAGCAATGTGGTCGTAGGCTTGCCGGGCACCAGCATGGCGTTGGCGACCAACGTTTATGCCCATAAGTTTGGCATCCCCGTCGAAACCATCTTGCTAGATACACGTCCTACTTTAGAAGCACAGACGAACCTGCGCTACTTTCAGTATATGAATGCGTCGCTGCACCTCGCTGCTGACCCAGCCGAAGTCGAAGCCTTGAAAGAACAGCTCCACCAAAGGTACGACGACCTTACGCTCCTCAGCCCGACCTCGCCGCTTGGTATGTGCGGCTACATCAACGCGGCCTTTGAACTTACGCAGCAAGTCGAGCAGGGGCTGCTGCCCAAACCTGACTACATCTTCGTCTCGACGGGTTTATTGGGAACCGCGGTCGGTTTGATGCTGGGCTTCAAAGCGGTGGGTATGCATACGAAAGTAATTGCCGCCCATGTCAATGCTGCCAGCTATCAGTCTCGCCTTGAGGCACGACAAAATATGGTCAAACTGTTCGATGCGACAGTGGCCTTCTTGCGTGAAGCAGATGATACTTTTCCTGAACTGAGGCTGTCTCCCTATGAGGTTATGCTGCGATCAGATACTAGCGATGACCCCGGCTTTTCCATTCGCCGCGGACGCGAATGGATAGCGCATTTTGCCGAGCTTGAGGACGTTCAATTGGATGCTACGTGGACGGGGCCTGCAATCGCGATGTTGGAGCGTGAAGCTCAGACGGGGTTACTAGATGGAAAGACCGTCCTGTACTGGCATACACATAACGCTCGACCTTACCCTATCGCTGTCGAAAAGATTGACCCAATGGTGCTTCCAGAAGCCTTCCACCACTATTTTGATGCGCGCACGCTGGCGGTCGTCAATAAGCCGAAGTTTCTAGCATAACCTGAGCAAATTACGGCCCCCAGCGGGGCTGCCAGTTGGCCCGTGGTGCATCGGTCAATTGGCGCACATCGGAGCCATCCAGCCGCATAATGTAGACTTCGTTATCAGCGCCGTCTAGGTTGGAGGCAAACGTGATCCACTGTCCATCTGGTGAAAAGGCAGGTGCTTTGTTGTTGCCGCCGTCCGTTAACTGAACATACTTGTCTGGCCCGCAGCGTCGGCAGTCCGCTGGCACTAAGAATAGATTCTTGTCGCCGCGTGCGCCCGCGTAAAACCCGATCAAGCTACCATCCGGTGACCAATCTAGCCGTCCCCCCTCGCGTTGATCCGAGCCGCTGGTCACGCTAACTTCTTCACCCGTATCTAAATCAATGATGTAAATCTCATTGGTGCCTGTCCGGTTGGACGTAAACGCGATCTGGCTCCCATCGGATGACCACGTCGGGTCGAGGTCGTGGGCGTCATGGGTCGTTATCTGCGTCAGATTGCTGCCATCAATACCGATTGTGTAAATATCCAGCCTGCCGTTGACTTCCGTTGCAAACGTAATCTGCGTGCCATCTGGTGATATCTCCGGCGCGTAATTGCCGACAAGCGCCAATGTTAGCTGAATGGGGTCGGGGTCATTCAAGAGCGTGCTGTAGATTTCAAAAACGCCACCACTGCGAGATGAAAACACGACCGTATCGCTGTCAGCCGTCGGCGCAGGTGAAGGGTAAAAGTCGGTGCCGCTGCGCGCTACCAAGCGTCGCTGATTTTCGCCATTGCCATCCATCACGCAGATGTCGTCGCTGCCATTCGCAAAACAGGTGTAAATGATGCGCCCGGTCGGTTCAGATAGTACCGTCACAGCGGTCGGAGTAGGTGCATTGAGGGTTGCGTCTACCATGTTGGCGGCGAGGGTGGCTTCCGCCTGCATCCGTTCGCTCTCCGCGGAGGCGGTACGGTCGGTGCCCCGGATCAGAAAGAGAGCGAAAGCGCCGACCCCAGTAAAAGCGACGACAGCGAACAGTGCCAACAGCACCATCAGTGTGTTGAATGTAAATCTTTGCGGTTTCGGATACTGTGACATGTTATTTGCCTAGTGACCTAATCTGCCGCTATTGTAGCAGCTGACGAAACCGTCACAACTGAGTCGCACTTAGGCAATAATCAGTTGTTAAGCTCGGGTGTCTTAGGCGCATAGATAGCTGTGGAGCAAATCCGTGAGAATCAAGAAGACGGTGTTGTCATTTGTATTATCCTTAGCGTTCGCCCTGCTGATTGCTGGCTGTGCGGTGGTTGAGGCAGGCTCAGTCGAAGAACCAGTCGAGGTTGAGAAAATCGCTGCGCTAGAGGCGGAAATAACAGACCAGACCTCGGTTGATATCGTCGCCGAGAGGCCAGTTGACCCAACCTGTAGCTACAATGGCGACTATAACGCGGGGGCAAACACCTGCACGTGTGATCCTGGCTGGTTTGGCGCTTCTTGCCAACGCTTGCACGTCGGGCCGGCTCAAGTCAATAGTGGCTACCGTCCGGAAGGATTTGACTCATGGGGGGCGGCTGTGCTACTGGATGAAGAGACAGGCCTCTACCACATGTGGGTATCGCAGATTGCTAACCACTGTGACATTACTTACTGGGCCCGTAATTCAATGACGGTGCATGCAACATCAGTCTCACCAGATGGGCCGTTTACCTACGTAGATGATGCCTTCCCTGTGATGACACACGAGATTGACGTGCAGCGCGGGCCAAACGGTGAATGGATTGCGTTCTTCACGGGTGGGCTTGATCAAAATGGACAGGTTGGGCCGTCTGAGTATGGGCCAGCCTGCGATTGTGACCCCCAGACTCAAGAGCCGCTTCCTGGTGAATGTGAAACAGGGGCATCGACGGAGCCAACGCTGCTGTCAATCGCGCAATCACCCAATGGGCCTTGGTCTGACCCAATCGTGATCATCGACCCAGCGCCCTTGCCTGATGGCATCGACACCAATTTCAGTGCGGCAATCCTCGATGATGGTTCGCTGGTTGGGCTGTGGCGCACATATCCCGGCGCGTCGCAGGTGCACTGGGTCACTGCATCAAATTATGCCGACCCAAGCACGTATGTCTTCCAAGATGATGAAACACCCCTGTTGCCACCCCCATATGATGGCTTCACCGTCGAGGGCTTGGAGGATATGTTCGTCTGGCACGCTGCCAACCGCGGTGTTTTCCATGCCATCTTCCATGATATGGTCGTACCACCTGGTGCAGCGTTCTATGATGGGCTGGGGCATGCTTATTCCCTTGATGGTACAACGTGGGTCTACACCGGTGAGGCGGCGACATCTCGCGCTGTACTGGTCGATGGAACTGTGTTGTATTCCGCACGGGCCCGCCCACACCTGATCTTTGAGAATGGCCTGATTACACATTTGATCAGTGCCGAGCAAGGTACGGAAGATGGTTTCGACTACACGTTGATCGAGCCAATCATTCTAGAATAATCAAGGGCTGTGGGGGTAGCTTGCCTCCGCCTAGAGACGGTCACCATAAGTCTCTTGTAGGGCTTTCACAAGCTGGTACAGCATCAGGTTGACGGGGGTCTCTAAGCCGACTTCAGTGCCCGCATGGACGACGGCCCCATTGATCATCTCGATCTCAGTAGTGGTCCGGCGGAGCGCATCTTGTAACATTGAGGATGTGTTCTCTGCCGTCTTAAAAGCGATGGCGGCGGCTTCTTCACCCGCATCTTTGTAAGGCAGTTCGATTCCTAATGCAGCAGCGACTGCGGCAGCTTCGTTGGCCGCCGCCCGCATAATCGACTGTGTATAGGAGTCTTCTAGCGCCACCAGCGTGCCGTTCTTGACGGACAACAGCGCCGTCAAGGGGTTGATTGCCGCGTTGATCACCAGCTTGGCCCACAGCACGCTGTCAATGTTGGTGGTGGTCACCACATCCAACCCAGCCTGCTCGCAAAGCTCAGCTAATTGTGTGACGCGTGCGTCCACGGCAGGACGTGTCGCCAAGTAAAGCACACCCTCACCCCCGAAGCGCAGTACACCGGGTTGTTCAATGGTGGCACCCATGGTGGTGGTACCCAAGGCCGTCCGCGCCTCGCCGATTTGGGCCGCCGCCGCCTCGAAGTTGCCAATCCCATTTTGGATCGGCACACATAGGCCGTCTTCCTTGAGCAACCCACTGGCGACCTTAGCAGCGCGTTCTGTTTGGGTAGATTTCGTCAAAATCAGGGCGAAATCGGCCTCTTCAAGTCCTTCTGGGGTGGCCTGTGCTTTGAGGTCAATGTGGCGGTCGAAGCGCTCTTGCGGAAATTTAATCGTCAGGCGGCGGTTGTTCAACAACTTGATCTGCTCGGGCCAAGTCCCCACCAGCGTAACGTCTGCCTGTGGCGTCAGGTAAGAGCCAAACAGACAGCCCATCGCGCCGACACCAAAAATTACGATGCGTGCGGGTTGTTCGCTGGTTTGCTCTGCCATGGACGATCATCTCCATTTACTTGTTTAGGATTCTGGTTCAACTATTATAACGGTCGAACACGCGCTTCAAAACAGTTGTCGCACTTGCTGATCGGGTGTGTGGGCTACAGACTGCCTACGCTTTAGTAGAATAAACCCCAAGGCTACAATACCGTAGCCAGCCCACAGGAGGGGTACGTTTGCTATATTTGGAAAGACGGTGCCCCAAATTAGCAGGATATTGCTAGGTGATGCGGCTAATGGTGCCAGCATATCCGGGGTCAGGTCATAGTTCCATGAGAAGGCAATGTGCCGGAACTGCTGCTGGATTGAGACGAACAGCAGACCACAGGTGATCATGATGCCAGCAGCACGTACCCACTGATTGCGCTGCTCAAACACCCAACTGATCCCAAAGGCTACTCCGATAAACCAAAGCGGCAGAACCGATGTGATGTAGCGTCCGTCGTTGGTCAGTGGGTTGAAGGTCGTGCTGGTTGCGAATAACCCTAGATAGAGCACAAACAGAGCGAAAATGAAGCTAGCGGCTGACGTGTGGCGCTTCAGTGCGATGAGCCAACCAAACAAACCGATCAACGCAATGGGGCTCAGCAAGAACAACCCTTGATTTGGGTCATCAGGCACGAACCACAACAGCGCCTGTAATCCATACAATAGGGGTGTTGTAAACGTAGCTGAGAGGTTCTCGTTTTCGGGCCAGAGGATGGTATCTGCGTAGAAGCGTGAGAATTCGAGCGGCCCGCCAAAGTTGACGGTATTGTAAACCAGCAAAAATGCGACTGGCACAAGCGCCGCACCGACCAGTACCGACCACCAGCGGATTGTGCCCGTGTTGCGGGGTAAGCGAGCCAGCAAAAGATACAACCCCACAATCACGACGAAGGGCACATTTGTATACTCGACCAATGGCGCGAACCCCAGCACAAAGCCTAACAGTAAGGCATCCCGCAGACGCAGTGACTCTGTGCGAATGGCCCGCAATGCGCCGTAAAGAGCTACAGTCAGCACTAACGCAGAAGCCGCGTGTGAGTATAGGACTGTGCCATACTTCCAGATGGTGGTACCGAGTGCTAGCGCCAGCGTCGCTAAAGCTGCCGCTCGGATTGATACGTCAAATACATGCCGCAGCAGCAAATAGAAAAGCGTCATAGCCAGCGCAGCACTCAGCGCAGCACCCAGCACCGCATAGATCACTTGTGCGTGACCTGCGTCATGCTTTGATGGCACGTCAACCAGTGGTATGGGGCCGATGTACCCAAGAGCGTACAGTGGCGCACTCAGTAAGGCCGTCCCCGGTGGCCTATCTGAATAGTACTGCCCGTCTCGAGTCGCGTAGTCTTGATTTTCGGTAAAAGAAAGATAGGGGTCAATCCGGAAGGAGCGATCATCGACTAAGGCGCGTACCAAGGCATAGTGCGATCCATCATTGCTTGATGTAATCCCGGAGATAGTAGCAAAGTAGACTGATGACAGCACAATAAAAATGAGTACTGCGATGTGTTTATCCACCGAAAAGTGACGATTCATAGCGCGCAGTGTAGCAAAATTTCGAGTTAACTACTATTTTTATGTGCGTTACGAGCAACTGACCTTCTGAAGATATACGGTTCTTCATGCGACCTCATTTGCGTAGTCTGTTTTTTGGATTTGTTGTGCTGGCTTTGACTGGATGTACCGGAGGCAGCTTGGAACCGACTCCCAGACCAACTACCGAGGCTTACGCCTACAGCCTGACTCAAGAAGCCCTGCCGCGGCACTTACGGGACGCGCAGTTTGAGGCAGCCTCAACGCTTGAGGCAGAGGAAGGTTTGACTGTTGCTGAGTATATGGAGGTGCAGGCGCCAACGCCCACATATATACCGCTGCCCACCGAAGAGAACCTGCTGCCGCCCCTACTGCCGTACCCCAACCAACCTATGAGCGATGGCTTGTTGCTGGCGCGCCTTGGGGTCGCCGAATGCCGCGGCATGGGGCCACGTCGTGATCAGTGCCACTTTTCGGTCATGTCTACGGTAATGACGCGCATCAAGTATCGGTTTGTTAGTGACGGCACAGTCTACGGCACGCTTGATTGGGGTGTTGATGGCACCCAGCCGCAGTTTGTGCCATGGGTCACGCGAGGCTGCAATGGGATTTCAGCCGCAGCCTGTAACGATAACGAACCAATCCAGTGGGCGGTGGATAACGCTTATGCCTTTTTGGCTGGGCAGACGATGCCGGGTACCTGTAACGGTTACGTTTACTATAATTCGATTCCCGGCGGCGAAAATGAATGCTTGCTGACGGGGAGCGGTCAGTTTGTAGAGTTCTTCCAACAGTATGACGACTCGGTGCCGGGGCCGCGTACCGTTCCGCCGACATTCACACCAGCCCCCACACCGACGGCTACGCCCCGGGTTGGGGCTCAATTCACTGAAGGCATCTTACTGACGGATTTGGGCATTGCCCAATGTCGTGAGTTCCGCGGAGACATCCGTGATCTATGCCACCTCTCCCTGATCTCGCTGGTGTACGCTCGGATAGCAGCCGAATACAAAAGTGATGGCACCCTCTACGGCACGCTAGCTCATAATATTGGTATTGGCACACCCGCTTTCGACCCGTGGATCACCTATAGCTGTGACCCCGTTTACACGGAAACCTGCCTTGACAATGTCGATACCGAATGGGCGCTCGAAAACGCCTATGCCTATCTCTCTAACCAACCGTTGGACGGGGCCTGTACCGACTTCCTCGAATACACACGCGTGCCAGATCAGAACAATAGTTGTATTTTGCAGCAGGGCGGCCTGTACATTGGCTTCCATACCCCGCTCGAATCGCAAGTAGACTGAGATAACTACTGCTACCCTCTCTAGGGTACACTCTACGCTAGATTAACTTTATTAGGGGATATACCTTTGCAAACCGAGTCGGATAACCGTCTCAATTACATTCGCTTGGTCTCTTACTATCTTGGATTTTTGGGGCTGGGCGCGACTCTGGTTGCGATTGGCCCAACCCTGCCCGATCTGGCAGAGCAAACGGGTGTGACGCTAGCCGCTGCGGGTTTTCTGTTTACCATTCGCTCGGTTGGCTCGGTGATCGGTGCCAGCAATGCCAGTTGGATCTATAAAAAACTGCGCGCTCACCATATGATCGCGATTGCTCTGTCGATTCTAGCGATCACCATCGCCCTGACTCCTTTGATCCCTAGTTTTTGGTTGTTGTGCGTTGTGTTGTTGATCATGGGGTTTGGCTCTGACCTGATGCAAGTTGGTGGAACCAGTTCCATTATGCGGATGTTTAGGGGCAAGGTTGGTCCTTACATGAACGCACAAGGGGTGGCCTTTGGCATTGGTATGTTGATTGCGCCCGTGCTCGTGTTAGAACTGCTGCTGCGAACTGGAGAACTGCGTTACGGCTATTGGGTGTTGGCTCTGTTGTTCGTCCCAACGATCATCGCTGTGCTGCGCCTGCCAGACCCACCCATGACTTCAGCCGAGGCGACAATCAAAGGGACGCGTGAGGGCTACCGTATGGTTATTTCGGCGGCGATCTTTCTGTCGTTAGTGGTTGGCATCGAAGTGACCGTTGCTGGTTGGGTAGCGACATATGCAACCACGCTTGGCTTAATGCCCCGGTCGGCAGCCGGCCTACTGACGTCTGCGTTTCTCGGCATGATTATGGTAGGTCGCTTTTTGGCTATCCCAGTCAGCGGCGTGCTTAATTTACGTGCTCTCTTATCTATCTTGCTGTTGGGGTGTATTGGAAGTGTTGCTATCCTGATTTGGATACCTGGGAATACGACGCTTTGGGGGGCGATTATGCTGTTTGGTACAGTATTTGGCCCGCTCTTTCCGACGATGCTCGGCTACGTTGAGCAGCGAGTGCCCGTCACAGGAAGCATGAACAGCATCTACTTTATTGGTGGCGCTACTGGCGCGATGATCTATCCTTGGGTGGCAGGCCAACTGTTTGTGAATGTTGCACCGACAACCTTATTCCGGATGGTCTTGGTGATGATATTGGCAGCCGTCGTCATCTTTGGGGTGTTGTTGTACCCCAAACGTGATGCACACATTGACCCACTGTCGGCTTCTGTATCCGCTAAATAATTATATCAGCGTCGCCATATAGATAATAAATGCGAGCAGCGCTATCAGCATGATCGTCAACAGCAGTGGTATGAGTATGCTGCGCGTTTCTTCTTGAGGTTGCACCGCTGACGTCGGCTGTGATGCATAAGTTCGCGCTCTTGGCTGCGCTGTTGGGGCAGGTGTAGCCGCCTCCTGCTCGACTTGTTCAATAGGGCGGTCAGGGGCAAAGTTATCCATCGGCTGGCCCTCCATGTCATATTGAGGGGTTAATTCTCCGGGTCGACGCGGCGGCGGGTTGTTGCCGTTTAATGTTTCCGTTGACGAATCTTCATATGGGATTGGTTCAATAACAGAGTGCCCGGCAGCGTGTGCCATCATCCGGGCAATGGCTGACGCCGTCGCTGGGCGTGCTTCAGGGTCAAAATGGAGAGCTTGGAAGAGTGCCACGATGACACCAGGCGGTAGGTCGGGGCGGTACTTGCGGATATCAACCTCATACCTGCCTTGCTTATACGCCTTCTGGAGATCATCCAGCGTTTCAGCTTCACATGGCAAACGCTGCGATAGCGCCTCGAACAGCAGCACGCCAAATGAAAAAATATCGCTGGCAGGGGTAACTTCGCTGCCAAAGGCGACTTCTGGGGCTACATAGGGATACGCCCCGAATGTATAGCCGCCTGCACCGCCAGCAAGCCCAAAATCTGCGAGATAAGCGTGTCCGTAAGCGTCAAAGAGAACATTGTCGGGCTTCAGATCACGATGCACGATACCTTGTTTGTGCGCGTAATCAAGGGCTTGCGCAATTGGCGGAGCGAAACTAAGCGTGCGCTTTAATGATATTAAATAGCTGGGGTTATATATATGGTCAGATAAGGTGCCGCCCGTCACGTAACCCATGGCAATGAACGGCTGCTGGTTGTGACTGCCCACCTCATAGATCGGCAAAATATGCGGGTGTTGTAAACGAGCCGTCGCTAATGCCTCCTGCTCGAAGCGTCGGCGGGCATCCGCCGTATGGCTGTAGTTAGCGTTGATTACTTTGACGGCAACGACACGGTCAAGGTCGGCTTGATAGGCTTCATAGACGGTACCCATACCACCTGTGCCGACTTCGCGAATAAGTTGATAGCGGCCTATCCAGCCAAGATTGTAATCGGTTGTTTGCTTCACGCTATGTTATTCAAAAAAGAATCGTCAGACTAGAGTGTACAAAGCGTTTGCGAGTACTGCCGTATGGCGCGTTCGATTTCCGTTTGTCAAATGTACATTAACCCTTTTGACAACCATATAACCCTCCGTTAACATACATTCAAGCGTTTAAAGCGCATTGAGTGCTGCTGAAGGAGTCGGGTCCTACGCGGCGTATACCGATGAACCTGGTCAGGTCCGAGAGGAAGCAGCCATAAGACGGACCATACGGGTGCCGTAGGGTTGCCTGGCTCCCTCAGCAGCACTCTATTTTTCTGTAGCTGAGGGCAACACCCACTACGCCCTACCTATCTTTATGCTCAACGGTTAGATTGTATTCATGACCCGTCGTGATCGTTCACGCATGCCGCTCCCAGGTGAGCATCCAATTCATGTTTACGGACACAAAAAAGCACGCCGCAAAGTAAAACCCAAGTATGGGTTTATTCGTAATTTCGGCCCGCCACTGCTCTTTGTTGCTGGTATTGTTTTGTTGGCATGGTTCTGGATGACGCTGCGAATTCCTGTCACATTGGTGGTGAATGGTCAGCCGGTAGATGTACGGACGCACCGACGGACGGTGTCTGGCGCGCTGCTGGCTGCTGGCTATGACCCAACACAGGTCGTCTTTAGTGACCCTGACTTAACCCAGGCCATCAACCGAAATATGGTTATTACTGCAGCGATTGTGCGTCCGGTGATCGTTTATGCCGATGGTGAACGTATCACTGTGACGACGCAGGCTACCGACCCGGCGGCGATTGTGGCAGAGGCTGGCTTAGCCTTCGGCTTGGGTGACCAAATAACTGTTTCCCGTTACGCGGCACCAACTGCCGCGGAGATAGACGCAAACCCCGAGTTGGGGTCAATTCCAGCAGTGCCGCGCGAGATCACTATTGAACGTGGGCGCACATTGATTGTCAGTGAGACCCTACCAGATGGTACGATGAATCGCGTCAGCCTTACAACAGGAGCCAGTACCCTTGGGCCAGCGTTGCTGGATGCAGGTTATGAACTGTTTGCTGCGGATGAAGTCAACGTGCCGTTGGATGCGCCGGTCGTCCCCGGTATGGAAGTCACTATCGAGCGGTCGCTCCCTGTGACGATCATAGCGGACGGCTTGACCATGCAGCATCACACGCAGGAGACAATCGTCGCAGATATCTTAGCAGAAAATGGCCTTGCCCCCCTCACAGACGATTACACCATCCCCCAAATGCAAACCACAGTGGCACCTGGTGAAGTGATTCAATTGGTGCGCGTCACCTATGAACTAATCGAGCAGCGAGAGCCAATTCCCTTTGATGTGCGCTACATCCCTGACCCGGAAATGAACCTAGACCAACTGGTGGAAGTTCGGCCGGGTGGAGCTGGTACGCGCGTCGTTCAAACACGTGTACGTTATGAGGATGGGCAAGTGGTGGCGCGTCTGCCGGCTGGCTCGTGGGTCGAAGCGTATCCACAGGCGCAGGTCATCGCGTATGGGACAAATATCGTGCTGCGTACTCAGACAACGGTTGATGGTCAGATAACTTATTGGCGTAAACTGCGAATGCTGGCAACATCTTACAGTCCACTGACGGCTGGCGAGAAGCAGCCGGGCGATCCGTTTTTTGGCCTCTCGGCGACTGGGGCGGAAGTTGTTAGGGGGATTGTTGCTACCGATCCACGGGTCGTGCCGCTTGGCACCAGTGTGTACGTGCCGAACTACGGTACGGGCCTCGCGCTCGACATCGGTGGGGCCGTTAAGGGGATGCGGATCGATCTAGGGTATGACGATGCCAACCTCGTATTGTGGAACAACTGGACGGATGTTTACCTGACGCCGCCCGTGCCGCCCCCTGATCAAATCGTCTGGGTGCTGCCTGAGATCGCAGAGATTGATGGCATACCAGCAGACAGGCCATAAATACCAGACATATAAAAAGCTAAAAAGTCCTGCTTCTACAAGCAGGACTTTAATGTAAGTTGCGAAACCATTATTTAATCTTTAGCAATGATATCCTCAGCAGCGGCTGCCAGTTCGTCACTGTCTTCGATTGCATCATTAACGGTTTGCCTGTTGTCCGCCAGACGGTTTTCTACCTCATTTACGATCAATGCTGCGGAGTTGTCGCTTTCACTACGGGTAGAGAGCCATACTAACTGCTCATCAGATGAGACGTCGTCAAGGCTCAGCGCAATTTGACGATCTTCCGTGTTAATTTCGATGATGCGCACGGGCAGCTCATCACCCTTGCGCACTACATCGCTGGGGTGGCTTGGATTGTAGCTTGCCATTCGGCTCACATGCAGCAGACCAACAATGCCATTTGGCAGCATCGCAAAGGCCCCGAAGTCAACGACGTTGGTGACGTTCACTGTAATGATGTCACCGACATTATATTCCTCGTTGACATTCTGCCATGGGTCAGGCAGCACGGCCTTACGACTGAGGCTAATACGTTCCTTCTCAACGTCAACTTCTTCGATGCGCACCTTGACTTTTTCCCCAACTTTCAGGATGTCACTGGGTGCCTCTACAAACTGCCAATCCAACTCAGACACATGAATCAAGCCGTCAACACCGCCAATGTCAACGAAGGCACCGTAAGGCATCAAACTGACTACCGTTCCTTCGATTACGTCGCCGACGTTCAAGTCTTCCATGCGTTGGGCCCGCGCCTGTTGCTGTGCGGCCCGCTCAGATAAAACCAGCCGGTTGCGCTGGCGGTTAATGTCGATGACTTTCAATTGAAGTTTATTTTCGACCATGTCAGATTTAGCGTCAGCCATTTCATCACGGCTTTGCCCGCGTGGAACCTCTAACAGATGTGAGTTCGGGACAAACCCACGGATTCGACCGAAGCTCACCAGAACGCCACCCTTATTCGTGCCGACCACCTGTGCTGAGACGGTCTCACCCGACTCTAACAGTTGCTCAGCCCGCTCCCAGTCTTTTTCCTCTAACGCCCGGTTGATTGAAACAATCAACTGACCATTCGAATTGCGCGGCTGTAAGACATAGACTTTAATCTCTTGACCCTTCACTAGGCTGTCAACCAGCTCTTCGTCAAGTCTGTCAAGGTCAGTCCTTGGTACGAACGCATCTCGTTTCGCACCAACATCAACCATAATATCCGTCTCGGTTTTCTCGAGAATGATTCCGTCTAGAATCTGACCACGCTCTGGGTCATCATAATCGTAAGCGTCCAGTAATTCAGCGAAGCTTAGATCGTCATTATCATCATTACTCTGGGATTTCATAGTCGCGCTGTAATCCATATCAGTTGTCAAGGTCAACTGTACTATCTCCCTTCAAAAAAACTAAAATAAAGCACCCTGCCGCGTTTTGACGAGTTCACGGTAACTGTGCGCCTCCTGTATTAAGTTAGACGGGTGCAGCCTGAACTAACTTACAGAAATGTATCAGGCGAAAGCCTGATTATACACGCCTCCTATAAACATAAAAGCCACTGCGCAATGGAACGAGCAACACATGTGGCACACTCGGGCTAACATCACCCGGTAAAATACTCAATTGGATAAACCAATTTACGCTTGTCAAGTATGACGATGTTCCATTGTTCGGTCAATTATTTCTCAGAAGACCATTTGGTTTATTTTATCTTTGCTAATCTAGTTAGACAAGCATTCTATGATATATTCATTGATAGTTTACCCACAGTTTGTATGAAGGGTATTAAATAGCATGCTGATCAGCATGCTATTGAGAAAAATCTAATGTAATTGTGAACCCCAGTCGCTCTTAGAGCGACTAGATTAAAAATTTACATTGATGGCGAAGCGACTGAGGACATGCTATCACCAGTGTATTCAGCGTCACCATAGCCAGCAAGTAGGTAAGGAATTGAGCAGTTGCTTAAGGCACCCAAGATAGCGTAGAGCGTGCTGGATTCGGGTTTGCCATACACTTCGGCTGTTGCTTGACCGATTAGGAAACCAAACACCAAATTGAGGGGTGAGATCAACATAAGTAGACCATACCAGCCCGGTTTCTTGGCAACTTCTGCCATCACCCAGTAGTTATAAACTGGGATAATTGCCTTCCAACCTGGTTCGCCCGCTTTCTCAAAAGCTTGCCAGATGCCGTAAATGACTGCAACAGTAATTGCCAAACCGATGATGAAGCTGCAAAGGCCACCGATGATTGCCGCAAAAGTGCCGCCGCTTCCGTCGCCCTGTTGCAACAAAACTGCCAATGGAATATCCACTTCTTAACTCCTATAAGGTTGAGGATCAAAAGATACAAAGCATGATCATTATAGACACTCTTGCACATTGTGCCACTGCTCCCTCATATATTACTATAGTTCCAGCTCAAGACCTTGTTAAATGTAGTTTGCCAGTTGCTTGTTCGGTCGGCACCATGTTGGTTGATTAGGCGCTATAATAGTCACGGAGCATAGTCAACCACAGGGATAGAGACTGAGATGATGGGTTTTCCCCCCGAAGGGTTCGTCCAAGTTGAATCTAAAGTAGCCGGAGTTATCGTCTACAAACCAAAGCAAGACGGAGAGGCCGAGGCACGCGAGGTGGTCAATTTTGCTTGCCCGAACTGCCTTGCAAAGACGGCTTACTCAGCAAAAGACGGCGGCCTTAAGTGTACAAATTGCGGCTACTATGAACCGCCATCACAACCAGCCGTAGGTAAATCAGCCGAGCAGTTTGAATTTAAGGCTGATATGTACGAACAAGCTGCCCATGGCTGGGGTGAAGTCCGTGAAGAAATCGAATGCCAAAATTGTTATGCGGTCTTTTCCCTGCCGGAAGGGCAGCTTACCAGCGAGTGTCCGTTTTGCGCCTCACGCAAGGTGATCCAATATAAGGCCTCACAAGACTCATTACGTCCGCGCTTTCTCATTCCATTTACGAAAACCCCTGACGACATTGCCCCATTAGTCACAGATTGGTTGGGCAAGAGCTGGATGGTGCCAGCGACCCTACGCCGCAAGGCCCGCCTGCAAGAATTTACTGGGATATATCTGCCCTTCTGGACGTTCGATGCTGACACGACTGGCTCATGGAAAGCATTGGTCGGCATTAAAAAGACTCGCCGATACTATTCGGATGGTCAATGGCGGGCGCAAAGCTACATCGATTGGCAGTGGCGTAATGGTGGCGTTTACCGGTTGTTTGACGATTTTATTGTCAGCGGAACGCGCCATGTAACCCACGGCATTCTGAAAGGGATGTCTAACTTTGACATGACAAAACTGGCTGCCTACGATCCGTCTTACTTAGCTGGATGGCAGGCACAGGCCTACGAAATTCCACTCGATGAAGCTTGGCAGAATGGACGCGAACTGATGCGCGAGGAAGTCCGCGAAGATGCCAAGGCGGATGCCCTGAGCGGTGAGGGCCAGCATGTTAAGAACATGTCCGTCTCGCTGAACTATGCCAATGAGAGTTGGCGCTATATCCTACTGCCGGTTTACTTGTCCGCCTTCAACTATCAAGGTGAAACCTATCAGTTTGTGGCAAATGGTCAGACTGGTGCCGTGGCAGGCTCACGCCCTGTCGATTGGTTTAAGGTCTATCTGGCTGTGGCCCTCTGGCTGATACCAGGCTTATTTCTCTCGATGGTAGCGTTCATTCTGACGATCATTTTTGGCCCCTTCGGAATGATTGCAGGTGGGCTAGCGTTGGCAGCGTTTACTGGCGGCATTGCCTTCGCACGTCAAATTGTCACAAAAGCCCGTAAGGTCGCCCGTCCAGATGGCTTGGATGGGGTCTATATTGGGGGCATCGTTCCATGGCGACTGGACTCACCGAGTCAAACTGACAAGCCGCAGCCTGAGTAAGCTGATAGAAGGAGCATCGCATGCAGCAAGACACAACAGCACCTACGATGGAAAGTCAAGTCGATTGGAAAAACCTTTGGGGTCTCGAACTTGAGCAAGCAAACTGCTCACTCTGTGACGCCTCCTACCTGCTGCCTGAGGCGATGGCTCGCTTCGGGCAGGAACCCTGCCCGAACTGCTCGCGCGCCTTTTTGGAAGTCGCAGAAAAGACCGTCGCCCAGCCGGACTTTGCGCGTGCTCCTGAGCTTGTCGTGGAGTTCTTGGTTGAGCCAGCCCAAGCCGTTGACTTGATGATGAGGTTTGTCAAGCAAATTAAGCAGCCTCCGCCTGATATCACCAAGCAAAATCTAGCAGATCGCCTTCGGCGTGTTTATCTACCAGTTTGGTTGGTAGATGCTACTGTGCAAGCGCAATGGGGTATGGATGTTGGCTTTGACTATGATGTTGTGAGCCATCAGGAGCGCCATGTTGACGGTAAGTGGGTATCACAAGAGGTAAAGAAAAACCGGGTCGAATGGGAGCCACGTGTCGGGTTAATGGAACGTCGTTACGATAACATCCACGCGGCTGCCTTAGACGGGTATTTTAACCTGGAGAAACAGGTCAAAGCGTTTGACGAAAAAACCGCGGTACCCTATCAAGCTGACCAATTAAGTCAGGCTTATATCCTTCTACCTGATCGCGCGACCGACGATGCTTGGAATGATGCCGAGGTAGGTATGCTACAGCGTGGCAAGGCTGATGCGCTCGCTGCCGTCGAAGCCCACCATAACCGCGACTTTAAATGGTCACCTCAGTACAGTGATAAAAACTGGACGCTGTTATTAGTACCGCTCTATACATCTTACTATCTCGATGATGACCGGATGCCGCATGTGCTGTTCGTCAATGGGCAGCGGGGGGGCATCAATGGGGCCTTGAAGGCTTCAGAAAAGCAAGCGCGCCGCTTTGTCATCCCTACTACGATTGTAGCGTTTGTCGTCGTTGCCTTATCATTGATTGTCGGTGCCGTTGGTATCCTGAGCGGGCTGCTTCCAGTCGCCTTAATCAGTGTCCTTGGGGTTTTATTTGCAATAATGCTTGTTGTGCTGGCGTTTGCCCCAGTGGCTTCAGCGACTATGTTCAATCGCAAATACGATCAGTTGCGCGTTTTCTTCAAGCCGTACCGCCCTGAGCTAAATAAAACGCTGGGTAAATAGATCGTAGCTAGGGGTTAGGTTAGGGGTCGATGGTCGTTTGAGGTGTGCTAAAGAATGGCCCACTGCCGCCACCGCTTTTGTTCGTGTAGACGGGTATAGTAAGTGTAAAAATACTGCCGCCTTCTTCTGCATCACGCACCCAGATGCGCCCACCATGCGCCTCAATAGCTAACTGGCAGAATGCCAGCCCGATGCCCGTACTATAGCGGCGTCCTTGCCGCCCGGGTACTTGCTTGAAGCGATCAAAGATGCTCTTCTTGAATTCGTCTGGAATGCCGGGACCTTGGTCGTGTACTTCGACTTGCAGCACCTCTGTCCCTGCTTCTTCTAGCTCTGTACGAAAGGCTTTCAACGCGACAAGAGTGCCCGGTTCTGTATACTTGAGCGCGTTATCAACGATGTTCAGGATCACACGTTCGATCATGCTTGGATCAACGCGTGTCTCAGGTAAGTTCTTTTCAACCTCTGCTGTTAGCACGACGTCGAGTTCTTGGGCGATGGGCCGCATCTCCCCGATGACCGCGTCAATTGTCGAGGTGATATCGATAATTGACGCATCTACAGAAATATTACCATCACTCAAGCGAGATACATCGAGCAGGTCATTGATTAGGTTCAACAACTTTTTGATGGCTCGCGAACTTGTCTGCACAGACTGGAAAATAATGGCATTATCTGGCTCAGCATGGCGCTCGATTAACGACATGCTGGTCATAACCGCCGTCAACGGGCCGCGTAGGTCGTGTACCATCATACTGGTTAGGTCTTCGCGTGCCTGTTCTAGTTCGTGTTGTTCGGTAACGTCGCGGAAGATCAGCAATAGGCCAATGAAGTTGCCATTGGTATCTCGCACTGGAGTCACTGTCCGCTCTACAAATCTCTGCCGCTTGTTGATGGTCACACGAGTGACATATAGGTCGGTTTGGGCGGGCATATTGGGGTTGCGAATGCAGCGGCCCAACAGCGTTTTTAATTCACCTTCTTTATAGCCCAGGCCTTCGCCTAGTGCAGTTAATGGGTCTTGGGCGAATTGCTCTGGGCTGCGCTCCATGAAATCGTCGCGGGCGAAATCCCAAAAGTCGTGCATGCGCGAATTTGTCATCACAATACGTGAACGTCCATCGATCATCAGTAACCCATCGAGGCTAGAGTCCAAAATCGCATGGAGACGGTCGCGCACGAGCTGCGAGTGGAAGAATAATTGCGCATTGCGAATAGCAATCGACGCTTGAACTGCTAATTGACTGACAAACTTAACATCATCATCGTTAAAAGTCTGTTCGTGGGGGCTTTCAAGGATGATGGCTCCGATCACAGTCGTCTCTTGGAAGATTGGGATGCCCAACTGCGATAAGGGTTCCCCTGCGTCTATTATCTGTTGGTTGATCACTGTTTCGCCTTGCTCAACGACAATATTGGTTGACTCTTCCTGCGCAACGTGATGCGGCATCCGACGTGACACAGTTGGATCGAACCCACGCCAGGCCACCAAGTTTAGGGCACCGCCAATACCAAGCTGCTCAGATTCGTGAAGATCACCTGCGAGCAGCAAAATCCCAGATGCAGCACTCGTAGCCTCTACTGCCGAGTCGATGAGGAGGTCAAACACCTGTTCCAAGTCGAGTGTCGAGCTTAAGCGCCTTCCAATCTCGCTGACACTGACAATTTGTTCTGCCTGACGGCTTACCTGCTCATCAACGCGTTCATAGAGACGAGCATTTTCAATTGCCAATGCTGATTGGTTGGCGAAGGTGCCTAGCATCCGTAGTTCAGTCTGTCCAAAGCGGTGAATATGCTTGTAGTAGATAGCAATGATGCCAACGATCTTTATGGGGCTGGTCAGGGGTAGGTAGGCATATGACGTGAAGTCTTCTTGCTCAGCCAGTAGGCGTACTGCTTGAAATACCTGTGTGTTGGGGTCATGAACGTTCTCGATTGTAATGATTTCGCCCTCTGCCAGTAGCCGCTCGATTTCTTCCGGTTGTAAGGGCAGGTTAATTGCCTGAGACCGGACTGTATAACCAGGCGAAAACTTCTCGGCATGAGCCAACTCTAGCTTGATACTGTCGTCGCTTGTCTCGTTGAGGAGATAAATCGCTGCTTTATCGCAATTGGCAAATTGTACAATACCTTCCGCAATCAGATTAAGAACACGCTCCGGGTCGAGCGAAGCGCTCAGTGAGATATTAAGTAGGTTGAGACGCTCCAAACGTTCCGCATGCCCGGCTGACTCCTCATAAAGCATGGCATTTTCAAGCGCGACGCCTGTCTGTGAAGCAATGGCACTAAAGATATCAAAGTCGCTTTGCGTAAACTTCTCCTCAGGCGTTCCGGCTTTTCGCCACGTCAACATACAACCCAACGTCCGCCCCGAAGCGCTGATCGGAACACCCATCCAACTTCCGACACCTTCTGGGAGTTTATGTGCCTCGTTGACGAGCAAGGGCGTCTCTTTTTCTAAGAGCGTCTGCGTCAGCGGGTCAGACGGAGGATGTGTCCAGCCATTACCCTGACGGGTACCATCGAGCATCTCAAGTGCGGTTTGCCAAGTCTTATCTTGCGGACGCTGCATAATAATGCGCAAATTACGGGTGCCCAGCAACTGTTCAGACTGAATGTAGACATTATCAACGAGGCTTCCAAGGTCGAGCGTGCTGCGTAATGCGCGGTGCATTGTGCTAAAAGACTGTAGTTGATGCACTTGGTTAACGAGTGAGCGATGCGTCTTTTCAATTTGGCTGGCCATAAAGGCAATCGCAGCCACAATTGCGCAAAAGACCCACAGGGCGGCACTGCCTAACTGCCAGAAGGTGAGAGCACCAAGTGGAGCAAGAATCATTGGTAAAATTTGTATCGCAAGGATGGTTTGTCGATGCTCAAATGCAAGCCGCAGCGCAGGTAGCTTGCGACTAACCAAGTCGAGAATGAGTAGTCCGTCGTACACAATCAGGAAGATGAGGATTGCGATACTGACTTGTGCAGCCGTTTGCACGCTCGGGACACCATCAAGCGGAACTACCCCCCCAAGTGCCATAAATGTGACGGAGGCAGCAACCAAGGCCAGAATGTTTTTTGACAGTAGCCAAACCTCATCTAGTAGGCGCGTGCTAACCGGCTGCGTTGCCTGTTGGTTGTGGTGGAGAATGAGATGCAGAATACCACCGGCAATTAGGCCGACTGTGAGGGCGATGTAAGCCGTGCTTTCACCCAGCGAGAAGTAACATAATAGCGATGCTACCGGCAGCAGGGTCAAGTCTTGAAAATCAAACTTGAGGCTGGTATTTCGAATAACAGCAACCATAATGATAAGTGGTGCGGTAATCAAAATTGCGCCGAACAAGGCACTAAGAGAAGGCGGAGCCTGAATCATCAATACAATGATACTGGCTAACCCGGCAACAAGTCTGATGGTGATGTTAGCCACTAAGTTCTTCATAGAATAAGTTTACCTTAAACCTGCCTTGTTTGGCCCATATTAATCGGTAGGGGCAGGCTGTTCTGGAGAAAGCGGCAGTGTAAAATGGAAGGCAGCACCCCCTTGTGCCCCTTCATCTACCCAGATGCGCCCACCATGCGCTTCAATGGCTAGTCGGCAAAACGTCAGCCCAAGGCCGCTGCCTTTACTCCCACGGAAACGCTGGGAGCGCTCGTTCTGCGTGAAGCGTTCAAATATCTTCTCGCGCATCTCTTTTTCGACGCCACGCCCCGTATCTTCTACGAGCACGCGGAGATGTGTATCAAGTTCATCGACTCGGATGAAAAGCGTGCCATCTTCTGGCGTGTGTCGGATTGCGTTATCGACCAAATTATGAAAGACGCGCTCTATTGTTTGCTGGTCAATATCGACCAGAGGCAGCCCGTCTGGAATATGATTAACGACAGAAATCCGTGCTTGTTCAAACCTAGAATTCAGACTTTCTAACATTTTCAAGGCGACCACTTTGATGTCTTGTAGTTCAAGGTCTAACTGCATTTCGCCTGCTTCTAGCTTGTTAATATCAAGGATAGCCTCGATTAACTGAAGCAAGGAGTCAGAACTTGACAATGCGATGCTGAGTGCTGTCTTAATTGTATCGATGTCACGCGCTTCGCTGTCAGCTTCTTCGAGCGCGAAATAAATGCTTGAGATAACGCCGCTAAGCGGAGCGCGTAAATCGTGAACAATCATCTCAGACATTTCTTTCTGATATTGGTCAAGCACTACCTGTTGAGTCTCGTCTCGGATGACAAACAGTCGCCCAAGAACTTGATCGTCTTCATTGGTTACAGGGGATGATATTTCCTGAAGGGCTCGGAACGTCGGTTTATGCAGTTCGTATGAGCGGCGGGTGATTAGATTAGGGTTCTCACGCGCTGTCTGCTCGATATCACGAATGTGGTTAATAGCAAGAACCCCGGTATCTGTTTGAGTGGGTGGCATTTGTTCGAAAATCTGGGCAAATGTTTCACCAATGAAATTATTTAAGTGGACGTTGAGTAGGTACTCTGCGCGTGAGTTTGCTAGAATGACCCGTCCTGATTTATCTAACATGATGATTCCATCATTGATGCTGTGGAGAATAGCTTGCAGTCTGTCACGGCCAGCACGTGTCTGTTCTGCGAGCTGCTCGTTGCCAATGGCAACCGCTGCTTGGGCCGCCAGCAGATCAAGAAAGCGGATGGCATCCTCTGTGATGGTCGTTTCAGGGCCGAAGGTAGCCACAAAAATACCGACAAGTTCTTCGCCTCGGCGCAACGGTAAACAAACTGCGCCATTGACGTTCTGTTTTTCGAGCAGCGACGTGAAGTCTTCGAACAGATGGTTATCTTGGATGTTTGAGGCAATGATCGGTTGTTCGTTGTCAGCAAAGTGATCTGTAAGTGCCTGTGCCGCCGGAAAATAATTTTGCATGTCTACTTCGCCCGTTTCCAATAAGTTGACCCCAGTTGTCATTCCTCCTGAAATTTCGTGTTTCAGGAAGATGTAGACGTTGGCTGCATTGACACGCTGCCGAGCTTCTTGGATGATCAAACGCAGAGTCTGTCGTAGATTGCCAGAATTAAGCAGTTGTACGCCAAGGTCCCGTAGTGCGTTGAACTCATTAGCCCTTTGTTGGACAGTCTCAAACAAATGGGCATTTTGGATGGCAATCGCAGCATGCTCTGCGAGATGGTTCAGAAAGCGGGCGTGGCTTTGATCGAAAGCCCCGACCCGTTTCGACTCAACGTTAATTACCCCCAGCTTTTTGTTGTTAAGTAGAATTGGCGTGGCAAGTTCTGCCATTACCCCCGGCCTTACCGAGATAACACGTGGGTCATTTCGGATATCGTCAACAATCAGAGTGTGCCCACTGGTCAGCGCGTGTCCGGATAAGCCTTGCTCTGCAGGCCACTTGTTTAAGCCGGGTGTGCTGCTCTCGCTTAAGCTAGCCACGACTTGCAGTGTATTGTTTCGTTCGTTGAACATGATCAGCTCGCATATATCCGAATTGGTGGCCTCAGCGGCAGCCACAACCACTTCTTGCAGCACTTCATCAATGTTTAATTGGCTGGCCATACGTTGGGCGATTTGCCCGAGGGCTTCAAGCTCATTCATCCGGCTGGTCAAGGCTACATCAATTGACTCGAATAGACGTGCGTTTTGTAAGGCGACGGCTGCTTGGTTTAATAGAAGCTGTGCCTGCTTGAGTTGGCTTTCTGCGTAGCGTTTATTAAGGTTGCTGCTTCCGACGAAGACAACGCCAAGCTTGAATTGGTGCACTACTATTGGGAGCAGCATCGCAGCTTGGAGATTATGATCCCGTAGGAATTGTTCTTCAGTCGCTGACAGCTTATCTGTCGCTCGGATCGTCGTCAGGCGGGTAACGGTAAGCGCATGCGCAATATGTGGCATTTGATTAATAGAGAGCAAGTCGTCGGTGTTTGGTACGTCAATGTATCGGGTGATGCCGCCTTCGTCAGTAACAATGATGGCTGTGTATAGAGTCGAGTCATCCTCATCTAATAGGAGCGCACCACAAACTTCAGCATCGAGTGCTTCAATGATGCTGGTCACGGTGGCATCCAAAACGCTGCGCAGTGAGAGGGACGTGGTCAGCCGGGTGCTTGCCGCATAGAGTGCCTCTAGTTGCCTTTTTCGTTGACGTTCTGTTTCAAATAGATGGGCGTTCTTCACTGCAACGGCCATTTGGCTTGCCATCGTTTCCGCCAGTTGAATCATATGGTCACTAAAACGGTAGCGGTGTGTATAATATGCCGACAAGACACCGATGACTTGGCCTTCTAGATTGAGTGGCACATCGATTACCGCCCGAATATATTGATCAAGCTCCTTGATTTGCTTGGACTCAGACCGTTCGACGTCTTCAATAATGTGCGGTTTACCGCTCGTGATTGCTGTCATCCGTGCACTCGTGATCGGGATATTGACAGACTTAGCTTGATATCTCTTTGTTAAGCCGATGCTCCCCGCGAGGTTGACCACTTCGCGAGCCTCGTCGACCAAAAAGACGGCTGCTTTTTGTGCATGAAATAAATTGACGACAATACGGCACACAGAGTTGGTCATTTGTTCCAAGTTGAGGCTGGCGCCGACTAACGTTGACACCTCCGCAACAGACTTAAGTTCGACAGCTCGCTGGTTAGCCTCTTCTAGCAGTTGTGTTTTTGCCAGCGCTTGTGCTATTCGCCTCGAAATCAACTGAATTGCTTCAATATGTTGGTAATTGTACAGGTACCCTGGCTCATGGTTGCGAATACTCAACACGCCAATGACTTTGTTTGCAGCCACCAACGGAACAGCCAGCAGACTGTACCATGCGTTTAGTCCCATGTCTGTTGCCCGATCAGGCTGAAAACCCAAACTTCTGGCAGCACCAACAGCGTCGCGGTTTAGGATTAACGGCTTCTTACTGCGCAGCACATGCTCGTTGAATCCGTGTGTCGCAGGGCGTTCACTGAGTGCGAGGGCCTGGCCATCACGGTAGACCAATGGAAATGAGAATGTCTCATTGGCCTCGTCATATATTGCAATCTGAAAGTCTGTTGCTGCCACAATGCGGTCTGTTGCTTGATGCGCGGCTTTTGCTGCGCTGATAATCGTTGTGGCTTCTAGTAAATTTTTGTCAAGCGAGGATGTGACATCCAGCAGATGCTGCTGATATGCCTGTCGCCTTTGCTGGCGGAAGAAAAAAGATACAGCGATTACTATCACCGCCGTCGTAATGATGGTCGGCAGCAGGCTAGGCTGCATCTCGGTGAAGCTCGCAGCAATAAACAGACCCATCGTACTAAAATTAATCGAATTAGCGACAAATGACGGCCAATTCGAGCGAATATACTGCTCCACATTGCGGACACTCAGCGAGAGCCAGAAGACATAAAAAACACTGAATACCGCCATGAACACCATTAGGGCAGCAATAATCAGCCCTAGTGAAGTCTGTGCGAGATACATGACAGGGATAAGCCCATGAATGACATTGGGAAATATTTGGGCGACGAGTACCAGCGTCAAAGGTACGAGAGTGGCATGTGCAGTTACTTCGACGGCTTGTTTAAAGTTATTCTGCCAAGAAAGGCCGATAAAGCGTCCAATGCCCAACCGAATGGGAACAGCTACTCCTGCGGCAAGTAAGGCTAAGATCATGGCTGCTTGGTAGCCAAGAGAGAAGGCAATCGCAATTTGCAGCATTGTGTAGCCGCCAACATAAATACCATTTGGTAGCCGCACCACAATGATCAAAGCTGTTGTCAAAGCGATTGCGAAGAAGACATTGCCCGGCTCGGTAACATCAAGCTGGAAAGTTGATACCATCCCCACCGTTAAAACTAGCAGAGTAAGCACAAATAGGACGACAATCAAGTAGTGTTGTGTCGTCAATGGACGTTCATCGCGCCAATATAAAGTTGACTCGTTAAGCCTCTGCTTCAGCTTGCGTTTCATGTTTCTGAAGGTGCTGCTCCACCGTTTTCTTGCGCTTCCAGCGAATGTTCTTGTACATTCGCCGCAAATCCTTGCCCTTTAATTTCTGACCCGTCTCAAAGAAGACGACGCCTACCCGACCAAGAGCGGTGGTTCCGGTCAAGCCGACAATGCTGGCCACGACCCAGCCTGCCACGGGAATAAACTTAGCTAATTCTTGTGCTGCATACCGGATTGCCACACCGCCCGCGGTTGCCCCGAGCAGTTCCCGTGCGCGCTTAGCGTTCATATCTGCCCCGTAAATGATCGATAACCGCAGGAGCATCCGTACTTGTACACCGATCAAAAGGGGGATCGCTAGGCCCGGTATTGGTTCGAAACTGACGATGGCTGCGATAATCGAGGACTCGCGGATCACGCGGCGGGACGAATACTTCCGATAATTAGGCAGTGCTCGACCAATGGCAACTGCCATCTTAGAATTCGAGTCGATGATGGCGGGTAGCAGTTTCTTCCCAACATTGGTGCCCTTCTTGGCTGAGATTGGGATCACAGGGATTTGCAGCTTGCGCTCAATATCTCGAACGACCCGCTCGCGCTCTTTGCCCAACAGATCAATTTTGTTGAGTACGACTATTACGGGTACGCCATGCAGCTTGATACGCTGCAATAGTTCTTGGTCAGACTGGCGTACACCTGCCGACGCGTCTAATACCAAGACAACACTATCTGCTTGACTCAACGCTGACCGCGCAATAGCAGCATTATCACGACCGGCAACTTCTTCAAACCCTGGTGTATCGACCAAAAGGAAGGGGCCAAATTCTTCTGTAAGAAGGTCTGTTGTTGTGCCTGGGACGGGAGAAACATCAGATAGTTTCTCGCCTTTTAAGCGATTGAATAACGTTGATTTTCCAGAATTAACTGGCCCGACAATGGCAAGTTTAGCGCGTGCTTCTCCAGAGACAGTTGCTTCAATTTCCGAATAATCAAGTGATTGTAGTAAGTGCCGTGCATCTTTCAGACGACTTGGTAGGCTCATTTTGCTCCCCGCAATCTTGCCTTGGTCAACTATAGCGTTATGGTTTGCCACGCGCCAGCCGCTGCTCTGCGTGCCACCAAAGACTTGTGGTAGATGAAACAGCAACGGGTAACATATAACGCAATTATCGTAAGCGTGTGCAGCCAGTTTGTCATTACAAGCTGACTTTCAAGCGTTCTCTCAGATTCTAATTATAAAGGATACCCCGAAAATGGATACACATGAAGTCACCGTTGCCCTTCAGGAAGGCATGCATTTTACATCGGAACAAGATGATCAGCAGACAATAAACATAGATGCCAAAGCAGACTTTGGTGGGATGGGCAAAGGCGCACGACCACAGAAGTTGATGTTGGTGAGCCTCGGCAGCTGTACTGGTATTGATGTTATTTCAATCCTGAACAAGAAACGCCAAGATGTCACGGCTTTTGCGATTGACGTCAGTGGTGACCGCGCCGAAAACCACCCGAGAATCTATACGGAAATTCGGGTACACTACCGAGTGACAGGGTACAACATTGACCCAAAGGCTGTTGAGCGTGCCATTGAGCTCTCCATCAACAAATACTGCCCAGTGGCAAATTTGCTAGCGGCTGCTGTGCCCATCATTACAAGCTACGAGATAACTAACGCTTAACGCGCCAGTTCAGTCGCTAAGGCAAAGCCAGCGTCTCCAGCGATAGAGTCGTCGACGTCATCAATTGAATTTCGCAGTACGATCACCGTAGCGTCGCTGTCGATCAAGTACCAGAACTCGCTCGAGAAGCCTGCCGTCGCGCCCGTGTGGCCCCAGGCTTCTCCCCATTGATTATTAACTAATTCAACACCCAAGCCATACTCGGAGGCTTCACCCGGGCCGGCTGGTTCAAAGAGAGTTTCCAGTGACTCCTCACTGATGATCACCCCAGCCTCTAAGGCCCGCATGAAGCGGTCGAGGTCGGCTGCCGTTGAGATTAAACCGCCGTCCGCCATGCCGGTGCCGTCGTTATACCCAGTGACGTCCTGCCCATACTCGTAACTGTCTACTAATGGGCCTGTCTGATAGTGCTCCAAGTAGCTGTCGTTCATGCCCGCTGGGCTAAGCACCCGCTCCTCGAAAAGGGCACCCAATGGCTGACCAGTGACTTGTTCAGCGACGAGCTGTGCCAAAATGTAATTAGTGTTGCTGTAACTCCAACCATCACCAGGGGCAAAGTTGGCTGGCTCCCCAACGGCAAAGTCCAGTACTTCAAGCGGACGCCAAAGATAAGTCGGGTTATCCTCATAGGCGTCCCAGAAAGACTCGTTTTCGAGATAGTCAAAGACGCCGCTGGTCATTTGTAGCATTTCACGGAGGGTAGCGTCATCTGCGTTTTCAATCCCCGCATAGACGTCAAGCGGGAGGTAATCTGCTGCGGGATCATCAAGGTTGAAGAATCCATCCTCTTCCAAGCTGAGCATTAATACACCCATGAATGTCTTGGTCATGCTGCCGATGCGGAATGAATCTGCGGACTGTATAGGAGTCTCTGCATCAATGTTGGCGAAGCCTGCGGTAGTGATCTCCTGTGGACCATCGCCAACGCGGACGGCTATCAAAACGGCGCTGTTGTCGGCCTCTTCGGAAATAATTTGGGCGGCCTCCTCGATGGTGTATTCGCTGCTAGCGCCCTCAGCTAACGAGCCACAGGCTAAGGTACTGCCTATGATCATTAAGAGGGAAATCAATAACTGTTTGTTTGGAAACACAGAATAATACTCCTCAATGGAGATAGTTGACGTTATTTACTACCGTATGAATGGCAACATGTTACTGTACGCTCTTAGAGCCAAAAGGTTACGTTAGTGGTGCGTCAAGTATAATGTTAAAGTGCTCTCGGAGCAGTTCGTCGCGTTCACTACTCGTGATGCTGCGTTCTGTTTTTTGACCAGCTATTGTCTCAATGAGCTTATCGTTACTGATCGTGATGCGACCTGTGCGGGCTGCCAGGGAACAAACAAGTTTCTGTGTAAATATCGACTCACGTGAGGTCTGATGATACTGGCAGCCGGCGGCAAAGTCAGCGACTTGCCGCGATGTGAAGTCAAAAAAGAAGGCGCGTTTCCAACTCGTGCCATCTTGCTCGAAGTAGCGGCCCTGCTGCCCGTCCTGCTCGACCTGGTAGACCTTGTGGCCCTGCCTTTGCGGGGTAGGGTCGTCCACAAGGAGCGGTTCAATGAAACTGTCGCCAAAGCCAACGTCAGCCAGCCAGCGTTCCTCTAGCTGAACAAGCAGCGTCATGTGGTCGTAGCGAATGCTGTCTTCTGCTGGGAGCGCTTCGAGTACATCCACCTGAAATCCTAACTGGCGCAGCACGGCTGCGAACAAACTGTTCTGCTCGTAGCAAAACCCGCCGCGCTTAGCATTGACGATTTTCTCATATATGTCGTCAAGTGCAATTGAAATGGGTCGTCCGAGATGAATGTCGAGGTTTTCAAAGGGCACGCTGAACATGTGTGCTCGGTGCAAAGCGCGCAGCGTCTCTATTGTTGGCTCAGCAGGGCCGTCATAGTTGATGCGCTTAAAGTATTCGTCAAGGTTAATCATGAAACTTTTGCCTCCTTGAGGGCTGCCGCCATCGTATTGCACGCGCTGTGATTGGTTTCTCGGGATAGTGCTGTTTCTATCATTACTCTCCAGCCAGCGATGTTGCGCTGATGGAGTGTTTCGACTGCAACCTTGCGGAGTTCCGCATGGGGTGCCGTCAGATATTGGGTGAACAAGTCGTTATCTTGCGGCTCCTTATACAGGGCAATAGCGTGGAGAGCCGCCACGCGCACCTCCCAATGGAAGTCTGTTAACGCGTCAAATAGCAGTGGGCGGCTGCTCTCCGCGCGGATTTTGCCGAGGGCTAAAACAACTTCTGCTCGTACAAACGAACTGCTATCGTGTGCAGCGGCCTCAAGCTGAGGCACGGCTCGCTCTTCTTTGAGTTCGCCCAGCGTCGCTGCTATTTCTCTTCGTACCCATTGATCATCGAACATGTCCAACTGCTGCATCAACTGTTCGGCGGAGTCTGGGTGCCGAAGTTGGGCCAAGGCGAGTGTCAATGTTTGCGTATAGTCATAGCGCATCTCCTGATCAAACAAAGATAGGAAGTACTGACAGCAACCCTCTGCACTGATGTCTGCTAAAGTTTCAATGATGCGATCAATCAGAACCCGCTGTTCTTCTGATTCTATGGTCGCTGTCATGATCACCGATTGCAGCATATTTTCTAAAAGCGGGCCTGCCCGTTTTACTTGGAGGGTACCTAGTGCCTCTAGCGCGCATTCACGTAGGTATAAACCGGCGCTTTCGTTCAAGGTAAGGTCAACGAGGTATTGTACAAAAGCCTCCCTTTGCTGTTCGGTCGTATCGTTCTGAGGTTGCGATTGCTCCAAGAGCAGCCGGGCCGTTGCTGTGATTGCACTGGCCTTTGCCGCTTGGCGTTCTGGTAGATCGTCCATTGCAATCTCAATGAGTGTGCTTAGGTCGTCGTCATCGCTGTGCTTGCCTAGCGCTTGAATTGCGGCATGTAACAGCAGGCGCGAGTCGTTATCCGCTGCTGTTGCGTAGCTGCTGTTGAGGATAGCTCGAATCTTTTGCTGTGTGCGCGCATCAATGCGCGACAGCGCGCTAACTGCCCCTACTGCCGCTTGCCTGACTACCAACGACGGATCGTCAAGATAAGGTTGGAGATGGTCAAGGGTGTGTGTGCTTTGCCATTGATCCGTCAAGAAGCGAATGCTGTCTTTCAGAAAATGGGGGATGAACCAATCGTCCTCGCCCATCAGCAGGTCGATCAGTGGAATGATTGCTTCTTCACTGCCGATCTGCTTTAGTGTTTCGATTACAATCTCGCGGACGTAGTTATCCCAAACATCAAACATTCCCAGTAGGGTTTGCTCAACCTGGTATAGATGCTCCTTTGGGGTGATGTGCCGTAGCGCTTCTGCCGAGATACGCAGTTCATAAGTCTCGACGTAATCACCAGCGGTAAACGTCATCAGATGATCAAACAGACCAGGCCAACCCAAACGCCATAGTGACTGCATTGACCTAGCGCGCACATTCTGGCGCTGCGAATGTAAGCCTTCGGTGACGAGCGCTTCAAGCGCCTCTATGGACTTTGCCTTGTACAAGGCATCGGCGGCTTCCGCCTGTGGCAGATCATCGTCCAGCAATGTATTGATTAGGGCCTGCTCAGCGGTGCGTGTGTTCAGTAGGGCTAGCGCATCGATGATGTACGTCGCTTGACGAGGCTGCCCACGAGCGAGGACAAGCTGCTCTGCCAGCAGATGACTGGCAGCCCCAGCATTAATTGTCCGCAAGGCCATAGCAGCTGCACTCCGTAAGTCGCGCTGAAAGTCTTCAACGATGGTTTGCATCAAAGCTGCCAATGCTGCCTCGGCATGGAGCTTGCCCAGCATATTTGCGGCGCGCAGACGGATGTGGTCGGGTTGGTTGACATCACCCAATAAGGCGATCAACTGGTGCGTGGCCCGTTCGTCACCCAGCTCAGCTAGGGTAAAGCTGGCCCGCACTCGGATAGCTTCTTTAGGATGGGTGAGTTGTTCAACAAGGTGCCGCACTGCCGCATTACCTCCCAATTGAACGGACTCTTCTCCCTGTTGATGATGGATGCTTGGTTCGTCCCTGCTGATCTGTTCTGCTGTCAAACCGTGCCCTCAAAATGAATGTTTAAAGTGATGGAACCAATTGGAACTGACAGTCGTCTTTAGAGTAACAGAAATTGAAAAGATACCCTATAGACATGATGAGGTGAAACATGACCATGACCAACCGGAAACTATTCTTTCTTTTAGCGACATTGTTACTGCTGCTGGCGCTATCAGCCTGTAGAAGCCGTGATGAACTCACTGCTACCGAGCCGATACCACAGTCAAATGGCGAAGTGGCAGTTGAGGAAATGGAATTTGAGGAAACCGTCGAAGAAAAAGCATTAACTGAAGAGGAATTTGAGGCTGACCCAGAGAGTGACAGTCCTGCGCCATCGACAGCGGATGAGGCTTACACCTATGAGGAGAGCAATGATTTCGCAGATGATGCGGGTGCCGCTGTGCCACCAACGCCTGAGGCTGAGCGTTCGACCGAGGGCGATTTTGCATTTGAAGAAGCAGACTCTGCTGAGCTGGAAAGCTTGCCAGATGAGTTTTATGAAACGCCGTCCGTAGAGGGTTTTGGCGGTGGTGCCGCCGAGTCTGACTTTGCGGATGTACCTGATGTTGAGTTCGTCCAACCGTTGCAAGCGGGTGAGATCAATGACAATGAGTTGTTCGGGGAATACTTGCGCTACCGTCGTGAATTTGAACAAAGCGGTTGGGAGCAGTACACACTAGAGGTAGACGTTAGCGAACGCCATGTAATTAACGTTGAGACCCCCGGTGGACTTCCGGTGCTAGGGGCTGAGGTCTTGGTGGCTAACGGTCAAGAATTCATTACCTCATTCATAACACCTGCGACGGGCACGGTCTACTTCCACCCACATGCCTTCCCTGGCGGACGGGTGGAACAATCCTATGATGTGATTATTTCTAAGGGCCAGGCCGAAACAGTGTTTCGTTTGCAGTCTGGTCAGTCAGACGAATACTTCATTGAACTGGATACTCGTCCAGCCCAGCAGCAAGTTCAATTGGATGTCTTGTTCTTGCTCGACGCAACTGGCAGCATGGGCGACGAGATCGATCAGTTGAAGGACAACATCCTGAGTGTCTCGGCACAGATCGAAGCGCTGCCCGCTGACCCAGATGTGCGCTTCGGCATGGTGGCTTACCGTGACCGTGGTGATGAATACGTCACCCGTAACTATGGCTTCACAGGCAATGTAGAGGCCTTCCAATCAGCGTTGCGTAACGTTGAAGCCTCCGGTGGCGGCGACACGCCTGAAGCCCTTAACGAGGGTCTCCATGAGGCGATCAGTGATGTGGCTTGGCGCAGGGGTGAAACGATCAAGTTGATCTTCCTTGTTTCTGATGCTCCACCACATCTGGACTATGCTCAAGATTATTCCTACGCGCAAGAGATGCAGTTTGCCGCCGAGCAGGGGATCAAGATTCATGCGATTGCCTCTAGCGGCTTGGAGGGTGAAGGCCCACACGGCGAATATATATACCGTCAGTTGGCGCAGTACACAGGCGGCAACTTTATCTTCCTGACATACGATAGTACGCCGCGCAGCACAGATCAGGAGCCGGGGCGCGACGTCAGCGTGCCGGAACAAAACTACAGCGTCGAAGACCTTGACGACTTGGTTGTCCGCCTGATCGTCGAAGAGTTGGAAGCGCTTGCTATTCAATAGTTTGACAGGAAGCATTGCAAATAAAACGAGCCAGCAACTGCTGGCTCGTGCCTGGTTTCTGTGTGAAGTTAGGCGCTTCTACGTGAACGCTTGCGGTTTACGTGGCCGCTGCGACGCCCTCTAGCGTGATCGTAGCGTGTGGCGATTGCTTCTGCCCAAAAGTGGCTTAGGCCAAATTCTTCCGCTAGGTAGAAGACCACATCATAATGTAAGTGGCCCGGTTCAATCCAGCGATCAATGGTGGCATACCACCGTTCCCAACTTCTTCCTGTTTTTTTGGTTACATCGGCGTCACTAACTGCCGAATAGCCAGGCACAACGGCCTGTTGCATAGATTCTCCTTTAAGGTCACAGCTAACTAATTTTGCGTATTGGAGCAGAAGTTTAGCAGGTTTCATGCGGAAATCAAGCTCTGTTTAAAAGATGTATGTAAGATCAGCACATATTTTAGAACGCATGTTCTGAAGTTGTAACCCATAGACCGCAGAGGTCCCTTAAATTTCCGATAACAGAATAAGACGATTACCAGAAGGGTCAGTTAAAGCAATGGCACCATTTTCCTCGTAAGTGATTTCCTCATGCTGTACAACTCGCTCCGCTATCGTACTGATTGTGTCGTCATCAAGAATGACTTCAACTGACTCAAGGCCGAGGCTGTTGGGGTTAGCTGGTGGTGTGCCGAGAGAATGCCATGTATTCAGGCCAAAATGATGATGGTAACCGCCAACGGAAACAAACAATGCGCTATCACCGAAAGCTGTCATCACGTTAAGGCCTAACTGATTGATGTAATACTCATGGGTGGCATTCAGGTTAGATACCTGTAGGTGCGCGTGCCCCATATCGGTTTGGGCTGGCAGCCCCTGCCACAAATTGGCATGCACGCCTGCCAGGATGTCACCCAAATCCAACGGATCGACTGCCATACGTAAGCCGCCGTCCGGCTGCATAGGCCAGACGGCGGTTGGCTTATCCCAATAGATTTCAATGCCATTACCTTCTGAGTCACTAAGGTAAAGCGCTTCACTGACGAGATGATCACTTGCGCCTTGGAAATTTGGGTTGCCCGCATTGATGTAGTGCTGGAGCCATGCGCCTAGGTCTTGCCGAGTGGGAACGCGCAACGCAAGGTGATATAAGCCCGGTGCCCGATTGGCACGCCGTCCATCTGGTGTGTGGCGCAGCTTGACCAATGCCCGTTGATCTGTGCCTAAACTGACTCGATCCCCTTCGCTAGACAGAACGTGTAACCCAATAATTTCTTCATAAAATGCCGAAACACGCTTAATGTCTTTTACGCGCAGTGTAATTGCACCAATAATGGATGGATGTTCAAGCTGGTTCAATTTACTTCCCTTAGAGAATCAATACCGACCACACTAAATACGTTGTGTGGCCTGGGTACGTCAATAGCTTCGAAGTCGTTTTGAATGAAATTATTTTAAGAATTTGAAACTGAGCGGGGAGGACAGGATTCGAACCTGCGGTACCCTTGCGGGCACAACTGCTTAGCAGGCAGCCCCAATCGTCCACTCTGGCACCTCCCCAGTTAAAAACAGTATGCGGTTGTGGCGGAGAGGGTGGGATTCGAACCCACGGTGACGGGATACGCCACACCTGTTTTCAAGACAGGCACCTTAAACCACTCGGACACCTCTCCGGTTGCCAATTTGTATTTGACACGGACAAGTATTTTATCATGTTGGGTTTTCCCAGGCAAGAGTGCGCAGTTCGAGTTCTGGAGTTCGGAGTGTCTTTAGCGTCAGGTGCGTCGCTGATAATTTGGGTTACAGCAAAACAAAAAAAGCCGGGCAACCACCCGGCCTATTCTGTTACTGCCACTCCCAGATGGGCTCCCCATTGAGGATTTTTTCAATCTGCTCCGGGAAGCGGTCGGGGTCAAGCGGCTTACCGATGAAGCCATCAAAGCCACCATTAATTGCTTTCTGCATATACTGCTCGCTAGCATTTGCCGTTACCGCAACAATCTTGGTGCCTTTGTAGGCTTCATTATCCCGCAGACTTTTGTGAACCTCAAAGCCATTTTCATAAGGCAGTTGAATGTCGAGCAGAATTAAATCGATGGGAGTGAACTGGTCAGCCTCTTGGGCTGCTTTGTAGCCACTGCTGATCCACTCACAATATTCGATGCCAAGTGATGTTAATAGACGCAAAATAAGATTGAAGTTATTGACGTTATCCTCAACCACGAGCACCCGTGCATCTTTTGGATTCATATGATTCTATCCTTTGTTGGTTGCTGTTTTCAAAAGTGTCAGAGCTACGTCGTTGGCTAGACAGCAGCCCCACGCTCAGAGAACAGCCGGGCGTTATCAATTGCAATCGCGACTTGATCCGCCATCATTTGGATGGTCTGAATGTCATCCTCAGTAAAGGCATTGACGCTCGTGCTTTGGACGTCTAACGCACCAATGACGTCACCACGTACACGCAGAGGTAGAGCCATCTCGGCGCGTGTTTTCGGTAGGTAGGGGTTATCAAAGCGGATTGCTTCTTCACCGACATCTAACGCGATGCGCGGTGCGTTGTTTGCCGTTACCCAGCCCACCATTGATTGGCTGCCAACGCCGAGCTTATGTCCAATCTCTAGCAACTGCTTACCGCCTTCACCAGTTGCTGCGCGGAGAATAGCCCACTCGCCGGCATTATCGATCAGAAAGATAGCGGCATAGTAGAAGCCGAAGTGCTCGCGGATCAAATTGACACAGCGTTCGATCAACTCTTGGTAGTCCAAGATTTGTGTTGCTGCTCGAGCAACCTCTGATGAGGCCAACAGTTGCATGCTGCGCTGCTGCAATTCCTTAAGCAGTCGCATCTCGTCACTGAGATTCTTAATTGAGTAAACAACGCCTGCAACTTTCTTCTCTTTCATTAAGGGGCCGGCCCGTAGTTCGACCGGGATGTTGCGTCCGCGCTTTGTAAGCAAGTCTCGAACGAAGGTATCCGTCTTTTTCCCTTTTTTGACCGTTGCGAGAATTTCTTTGATTGTTTCTTCGAATGCATCCGAGGCAAAGCCTGTCATTTTCAGCCCACTAGCATCCTCGCGAGAATATTCCAGTAAGTCAAGGACATCATCGTTTATCTCTGAAATGTTGCCGTCAAGATCAGTTACGATGACACCTTGGGGAATGCTGTTGATCAATTGGCGAACGTCAAGATCCACTCTTCTACTCCCTCGTATGGTCTGGTTTTGTAGTTGGGTTAAGGTTAATTTGCTGTCATATCTATCTGACTGCGCCCGTATAGTGAGTATAGCACGCTAGAGAAACACGATAGAAACAATTTAGCTACAATTTAGTCTTAATTGCAAGGCAGACTGTAATGACATCCTAATCTTATTTGTGTAATGAACGTTTATACTATGTATGGGTGGGAAAACAATGCCGGGAAGCACCGTTTGCCTCACTAAATAACGTGATCATGCAGCACGTATCCAATGTGTCACTTACGCTTGACATGTATTGTGCTAGCTGGATGCGAATTGACCTATCTGTTCTAAATTGTGGAGTAAGAGATGTCTGATATAAAAAGTGATGCATCACATATGATTTTACTCGTCGATGATGATCCAGCAATTCTTGAAGGCGTCGCCGACTTGCTGCGTCTGTATAACTATAACGTCATAACGGCAATTGACGGCAGCGATGCACTATCACAAATGCAGCTTACTAAGCCAGACATCATCGTCTCTGATATTATGATGCCAGACATGGACGGCTACGAGTTTTTTGAAACGGTACGGGCAAATGCTTCATGGACAACAATTCCGTTTATCTTCTTAACCGCCCGTGGTCAAGCAAAAGATATTCGTCTAGGTAATATGCTGGGTGCAGATGCTTACTTAACTAAGCCTTTCGATCCGGAAGACTTAATTGTGCTGGTAAAATCACGCTTGCAGCGTGTTCATGACATACACGAGGCAACACAGCATGATATCGACCGCATGAAGAATCAGCTAATCACAATCTTCAGCCATGAACTCCGCACGCCGTTGACATATATCTATGGCTACGTCAACTTATTGCAAGAGCAGCACACCGAACTTGAAGCGAACACTGTTGAGGACATGCTGACGGGCGTTCAACGTGGTGCCGAGCGGCTGGTGAACCTCGTTGAGGACCTGATGCTGCTTGTGCGCATCGATAGTGGGATCGTCGAGATGGAAATCAATATGCGCCAAGACGCCATAAACCTGCATGAACTGGTACAGCTTATATTGAGTGAATTTAAGCATGAAATTGCTAAACAGCGGCTTGAGGTCGAGATGGACATTGACCCTGCCATCGAAATCTATGGGATGGAATTACACCTGCGCGATGCGCTAAAGCGCGTGATTGATAATGCACTTAAATTCAGCCATCGTGGCGAAGGGCTTGTAACAGTGCGTGGGTACGCTCAAGGCGATCAGATCGTGATTGAAGTCATTGACCGTGGGATTGGCATCGCCGCGGGCAAACTTGATCAAATCTTCGAACGCTTTAAGCAGCTTGACCGTGACCTTATGGAACAGCAAGGTATCGGGCTTGGCTTGAGTATTGCTGACACGATCATTACGTTGCACCATGGGCAGCTCTCTATCGAGAGCGAAGTTGGAGTCGGGACGACCTGCCGAATTTCTCTCCCCAATAGTGGCAGTGTTTTTAGTACGAACGGTATGGTAGAAATCATCGACGCTTAAATTGATGCTCCAAGAGCCAGCCTCGACACAGGCTGGCTCTTTAGATTATCTTCCGTTCAGCGTCAACTGCATTTCAATGCGCCGAAATGACTCAACGTAGCCATGTTCAAAATAATGGTCGAGGAACGGGGCATCAGTTGGTACGTTCTCAGCGATTGTATCTAAAGCTGGGAACTGCATATGCAGCAGCGACAACAGTCGAGCGGCTGGAGCAGTAGCTGCTGTACCCTGTGGGCTCAGCATGACGCGCTTTAGCTGTAATTTACTTTTTAGGTAAGTGACCCAGCCATATTCACCGGTGCCATCATCATTGATCTTTAACATCTCGACGCTGCCCGCATTACGCACCGACTCAAGCTGATTCGTCCAGGCGGCACGCCATGGACGCGTTTTTAGGCAGCTCAATGTGCTTACTTCATCCAGCCATTCGGCACAGGGTTCAACCAATGCAGAGAATGGCTGTGCAGGGCGAGGCGGGCGGCGGAGGATTAATAACTCGCGCTGTTCAATAAAGCCTAAACTCTCAAACAGACGGTACGCTGGTTCGTTGCCGGTAATCACCTCCAGGAAGACATACTGAAGACGCCGTTCGATAGAACGCTCGATCATGTAATTCATCATATGGCGCCCAATGCCATTGCGCCTACTGCCAGGGATGACACCTAATCTCGTAATCCAGGAGCGGTTTTCCCTAACGCCCAACATACTGAGTCCAAGCATGTTGTGGTTCTCGTCTAGTGCAACAACTGAGTCTTCCAATGAAATATCGTAGGTATCAACGTAGGCTTGCAGACGCTTTGGCGACATTGGCATTGGTACAATGTAGTCGATGCGTGTCTGATTATATGCGTCTGTTAGCTCTTCAATTGAATACTGCGAGGCCGGTACGAGGTACACGGTAAGTTTGCTCCGGGCTTTAGTTACTATATTCTGCGAAATACACCATCAGGTATGAGGTGGCATCTCGACAATTCTATTATGCTGGTAAAGCCCCGCAACGTAATCAGTTGGTTATAGGTTTGATATGATCTTTTATCTGATCGTGGAATACGCGCGTATTGATTGGCTTAGAAATGTAGCCTTCACACTCATATGCATCTATCATTTTCTTTGCAGTTTCAGATGGCCATGCCGTAACGACAATAATCGGAGTATTGGGCAGGGCCTCTGGTTGTTTGAGCCATCCTGCGACTGTCTGACCGTCAACATCTGGTAGACCTAGGTCTAACAATATCAGATTTGGGTTTTGCGCCAACGCCATTTCCAAGCCAGACTCGCCATCTTCTGCGTGAAATAATTGATAATTGTGACGTTGTAATACGCGTAGCATCAAACGAGCGTTCTTGGGGTTATCCTCAATAATCAGAATCTTGGCGGCTGTGTTTTCAGTTGATTGATTGGCACTTGTTTCAGTTTCCACAGTCACACTCCCCACCTACAATGAATTGCACATCAGTTGTTAGTTCGTTAAGCAAAAGTTTATCGCTAAGGATATAACCGACCTGTTCCTTTTGCCACTAACTGTTGTAGTTATTGCTCCTGCTGGCCTTTTGAACGCTTAACAACTTTGCTCTCGACTTTTGCTTTGGATTTTTTGTTTTCGTTTTTTGCTTTCGCGGCAGCTACTTTAGATTTACTCTCATCAGTCGTAGTCTTTTTCTTTGAATCTGTTTCTTCCGCAGGTATGCTAGCCTTCGTTTGAGCCGCTGGTAAAAACGTCTTCAAGGCTTCTCGAAGTTCATCACGGCTAATGGGCTTCCGCAGATAGCCGTCACAGCCTGCGGCAAGAAAGCGCTCGCGGTCGCCAACCATCGCGTTCGCCGTCAGTGCCACAATGGGGACTTCCTGCATAGCGGGGTTTTCTTTGAGCCGTTTAGTCACCTCAATGCCTGTGATATCAGGCAGGTTGATATCCATCAAGATGAGGTCAGGGGCAAGCTCCGGCGCCATTTTGAGTGCTGTTTCGCCGTCCTCAGCTTGGTGAACATCGTAGCCTCTCTTCTCAAGCTGCAGCATCCGGTTGACGAGTCGGAAGTTCTGGAAATTGTCTTCGACGTACAGGATGGTAGTCATATAATCTCCCTAAATGACTGTACTTGGGTTGGTGTTGCCTGTATCGTTTTGTGCAGATGTATCGGGTGTACTTGTGCTGGCTTCTTGCTGGCCTGCTTCGCGGTGACTGCCTTGCTGAATGAACTGCTCAATTTGCCCGGCGAATGCGCGCGTATCAATCGGCTTGGTAATGTAGCCATCACAACCATATGTCATGGCCCGTCGCTGTGTGGCGGTGTCAGTGCTGCCAGTCACAGCAACGACGGGGATATCACCTGGGATGCGGTTCAACAGAGCCGCAATGGTGTGACCACCAATATCAGGTAAACCGAGGTCAAGTAAAACAAGGTCCACGGTTTCCTCACTGGCAATCTTAAGCCCCGCTAGCCCCTCCGACGCATGCTTAACTTCATGCCCATTACGAGACAACACACGCCTGACGATATTTGCACTGTGTGGGTCATCTTCAATTACTAGTATCTTCGCCATGTGTTTGCTCCTCAGTTGGCCTTGTCGAACATACTCATAATTTCTTTCTGAAGCATGGTTCGTTCAATGGCCCCCTTTGTCAGGGTTTTATCGACTCGGGTTTCCAGAATTTTGCGCTCTTTGCGTGTTAGGTCTTTTGCCGTCAGTAAGATGACGGGCGTCTCCTGAGCAATCGAATGTTCTCGCAGGTGTTCGAGTAGCTCAATGCCTGTCATATCAGGCAGCATTAAATCTAAGATGATTAAATCTGGTGCCATTTGTTCCAAGAACTCAATCGCTTGTTCACCAGTATGCGCTTCGTAGACTTCACACTGCCGCTGATCTTTCAGTGTTCGCTTAAGTAAGCGTCCGTCTAGTGGGTTGTCTTCAACTAAGAGGAGCTTGAACTGTGATTGCTCAAACTCGCTAGCCGCTGGTGCTTTAGTAGGGATAGTAGTTCCTTCTGGGTGCTTATTGTTGTCGCTGCTGGGTAGCAGTCGTGGTTCATCACCTAGGGTCGTGACAATATGATTGACAAGATCGTGCGTATTGTAGTTACCCTTGACCCATAACGACACGGTTTTGCGCTCTAAGTCATTTTGTTCCGTTTGGCTTAGAGTCTTGCCAGAGACGACAATAACGGGTATTTCAGCGGTGAGTTCATCGGCCTTGAGGGTATCTATCAAGTCAAAGCCATTGACGTTAGGCATCATTAAATCAACGATGACCAGATCAGGCTGGCGGTATCGCACAAGGTCAAGACCTGTATCAGGGTCGTTAGCTTCAAATATGCGATACGACTTATGCCGTTGTAACAAGCGTTTAATTAAGCGGCTGTCTTGCGGTGAGTCATCGATGACAACAATGCTGGTAATGCGTTCATCGAGGAACTCAAGCGCTGCTCCTAAGCCCTCTTCGGGAAGGACGCCCCATTGATCCGCCAGTTCACTTTTGACGGCAATATCAACAACTTGCTGGTCACTGAGAATAAACTTCTCAACAGGCATCGTGTGCCCAGACGCGTTAATGACAACTTTGTGCTCAGGTGCTACCAGCCCTTGTGCGACCATCTTGGCAAAACCTGCAAAGGCCACAGCAGTTGCTGGCTCAACAGAAATCCCTTCTAACCGGGCAAGACGTCGCATCCAAGTGAACGCCTCATCATCAGAGACCGATACCATCGTGCCGCCCATTTGCTTCGTTGCTCGGTACAAATAGGTATAACCAAACCCCGGCGCGCCGGTCGACAAAACTGTAATCGCGGTTCTCGGTTCTATGGGCTCGGCTTCTTCTTGGTCTTGCTCGAATGCGCGTACCATTGGGGCGCATCCATCAACCTGAATAATGCCAAGCCGTGGCAGGCTGTCTACCATGCCAATCTGCTTGAGCTCTGTGAAGCCTTTCCACACACCGATTGGGCCTAAGCCACCGCTTACGGCCTGTATGAACCAATCCGGGGTGTGCCAGTTAAGCTGTTCAGCAATTTCAAAAGCCATGGTCTTCATGCTTTCTTTGCTCGCAATTGCCTTAGCGCCGCGTTCGTAGTGAATGCCGTGGCGTTTGGCAAAGCTGGCTGCAACCACCTTGGTCTGATCGTATGTGCCCGTCACTTTGATCACGTCAGCGCCATACAACGAGATTTCCCGCATTTTTTCACCAGGAACCTGACTGGTTAGAAATACCCACAGCTTAATTCCGGCACGGGCACAATAGGCAGCATAGGCAGTTGCGGCGTTCCCTGTCGAGGCGATCACGGCATCTTTGACCCCAGAGGCAACTAAAGCGGATACAGCAAGTGATGCTTGCCTATCTTTGAAGGAACTGGTCGGGCCGCGGCGCTCATCCTTGATGTAAATATGCTTATGGTTTAAATAGTCGCCAAGACGTGTTGCCTGAAACAGTGGTGTAGCCCCCTCTACCATGGTAACGCGATGCACATCATTGACGGGTAGCAAATGCTTGTAACGCCAGAGACCATCGGCATTATTCCCGAGGCCATCAGGCCAAAGCTTGCTGACAGCCTCATAGTCGTACCGGGCATCTACCCATGGTGAGCCGCACGATGTGCAGGCTACCACATCAAGTGTTGCGGGCATCATATGGTCACATGCTAGACATGCGACCTGTTTGAATGTACTGCTGACTGAAGGTGTCAACTTGCTTACCTGAAGTTAATGGAAAACATACTTATTAGAACCTCGTCATCACTGTAGCACGCGAGGCTAAGGTCACACAACTGTATTGAGGGTATTGTATCTGCCCTGTAATGACTTTTGAACAAAGAAGCACCATCTTCAGATTGCTGCTGATGGTGCTTCAGTTTGGATACTACTCGTTATTAAGGCAAACTAACCTGCTGATTTAGTCGCCTGTGAATTCATCGACTTCTTCACCAGAGCGGTGCCCATTACCATTACTGCTGCTTGCGTGGCCGTTTCGGCTAACATTACCACCTATCGAGTCTTCATCCGGTAGGTCTTCACTTGTGGGTTCTAATGGCAATGACAGTATAAACACACTACCCGTACCTGGTTCACTGCTTTCTAGCCAGACATCGCCACCATGGAGACGGGCCAACTGCCGGGTAATTGCCAACCCAAGCCCAGTGCCGCCTGCTTTGCGGGTTGCAGACCCGTCTGCCTGACGGAATTGGTCGAAGATGAAACTGTGCTGCTCATACGGGATGCCAATACCAGTATCTTGAACTTCGACATGTAACCAGCGATTGTTGACGGTCATCACACCAACCCGGACGTAGCCTTTTTCGGTGAACTTAATGGCGTTACTGAGCAAGTTCCAAATGACCTGCCGGATGCGAACAGCATCCGCACTGACGACGGGTAGGTCTTCCTCAATTTCGATCCGCAGCTCAACGCTAGGCTTGTCCCGTAGTTGGACGCGTAACATGTCAACAATCTGTGGCAGAGTGTTGGTCAAGTCAACTTGGCTGCGATTAAGCTCCATGCGGCCTGCCTCGATCTTCGCGAGATCAAGAACGTCATTGATAATGGCGAGCAAATGGTGCCCGCTAGAGTGAATAGCCTTGATGTCGTCGAGCGCCATCTCATCGAGTTCTTCTTTCATCTCATCGATCAGCAGTTCGGAGTAGCCGATGATCGAGTTGAGCGGTGTTCTTAACTCATGGCTCATGTTCGCTAGGAACTCAGACTTCAACTGGTCGACTTCGCGCAGCTTGTCCATAGTCTTCAACTGCTCTTGATAGAGTTCTGCGTTCGAGATAGCAATGGCTAACTGGCTCGCCAGAATGGAGAGTGTCCGGATTTCGTCATTGTTGAACTGCTCGGCCCTGTCTTGCTGCACGTCGAGAACACCGACCACATCGTCACCGACTGCCAGTGGAATGGCAGCCTCTGATATTGTGTCGGGTAATAGTGGGTTCGGTAAGTGGAACGGGTCGGTGCGGACGTCGTTCACAACGACGGGCTCCAGTGTTCTGGCGGAGCGAGCAACCAGGCTTCGGCCTGCATCCATCGGAATGCTGTGCTCGCGACGTTTCATTTCGCTGCCTGCATGGCCTAAACCCGCACGTACTGTCAGGACGCCCTGCTCACGGTTCATCAAGTAGATGTGGCAATAGTAGTAGTCAAAGGCTTGTGCAACCCGGGTGACGGTGTTGTCCAGCAACTCCTCGATATCCAGGGTGGCAGTTAACTGACGCGCCAACTCGTAAGCTGTTTCTTGCCGGCGTTCAATGCGCCGCTCTTCAGTGATGTCTCTGGAGATACCCAGAATGTAAACAACTTTGCCTGCGTTATCCATAACGGGTATTTTTCGTGTTTCTAGAACCCGCTGCTCGCCGTTGGCAAACTCAACCAAGTCGTTCGCGTTGTAGACGATCTGTCCTTTCTCCAAGACTTTTAGATCATCGGCGCGGTAGCCAGGTGTGCCACCAATTTCTCCGGTGATGTAGGCCTCGTCCGACAAGTCCTCGTCGCGCTTGCCAATAATTTCCTCTGGTGAGAGGGCAAAGGCCTCGGTAGTCATTTTTTCATTTGCTAACACGAAGCGTAGGTCACGGTCTTTCAAGAAAATCCAGTCAACGGAGGCATCGATCACTGAGCGGATTAGGCGCTCTGACTCAGCGGTGTTGACTAAGGCATCGCGGACGCGGTTGAGCAGCAACTGGTTACTAACGGTTATGGATGCCTGCTCAGCAACTGACCGGTAGAAGCGTTCCGTCTGTTCACTGATTGCACCGGGTTCTGTGCCCGTTAGAGAAATCCAACCGAGCCAGCGGCGGCTGCTGTCTCGCAACAGCAAGCTCATCATGCTGCGGGCGGTGCTCATCTGCGGAACGGTCTCACGCGTGATGTCATCAATGCGCTGATCTTTGTCAAGATCCGCTGCATAGAATAGGCCGTCAACTGCATTGTCTCTTAGCGACAGGAGCAGATCATGGTCGATGCCCTCCGAGGACTGAGTGACCTGAGCCTGCTTATCAGTCATAGAGTAAGCGGACATATGTTGATATGTGCTAATTGACTGACCGATGGTTATAGGTTCATCAAATAGGTATAGGTCTAGCCGGTCAAGATGAGCAGGTGGCGTAGTGCTGACAATTGCTTGCAGCAGTTGGTCGAAGGAACCGGCTGCAGCAATGCTGCTAGAAGCCTCATACAGGCTTTCTGTCAGTCTCAGGCTTGCTTCTGTCTCACTGAACAACTCTGCGTTCGACAGCGCAACAGCAAGCTGGCTGGACACAATCTCTAGCGTGTTGATTTCCGCTTCGTCAAAAGCGAATGGCGTGTCTTGCTGAATGTCAAGGACACCCAAGACGCGTTTACCAAGCGAGATTGGTATCGCGACTTCTGCTTGCGTTTGCGGGAGCAGCGGGTTCGGTAAATGACCAGGGTCAGTGGTGACATCATCGACCGCGATGGATTGATTGTCTCGAGCGGCGGCTGCTACAAAGCTTCGGGCGGCATTTAATGGAATGGCGTGCCCACGATTTTTGAGTTGCTGGCCTGCTTGGCCTAGACCTTCTGCTAGGAAGAGGACGTTCTCTTCTTCATCTAGAAGGTAGATATGCGCATGGTAGTAGTTGAATGTATCTGCCAATTGGCTAACCGTAATCGACAGTAGTTCTTGCGGGTCAAGCACAGTGCTCAGACTGCGGGCCAGTTCACGACCAAGCGTCTCACGCTCCGTCTGGCGGATACGGTCGGTCACGTCATATTGCAGACCGACGAAGTAAGTCAGGTCACCCTCACGGTTGACAATCGGTGAGATGTTCAACTCGTTGTAGAAGAGCGTGCCGTCTTTACGGTAGTTTCTCAACAAGACGGTTGTCTTGCGGCCTTCCTCCAGCGCTGACCGTAGTTCGTCAAGGGCTTCTTGGTCGCGATCATCGCTCTGAAGGAAACGACAGTTGTTGCCGACAGCCTCGTCAAAGCTGTAGCCGGTGATGGTCGTAAAGGCCTCGTTGACGTAAGTCAGGGGCATGTCTGGCTGACGGGCATCTACAATTGAGACACCAACCAGACTACTTTCAACCGCTGCTTGCTGCAACTGGAGCTCTTCGATCAGGCGCGTGTTCTCAAGGGCCGAGCTCAACTGCGTGGTGATAATTTCGAGAAGCTGGATTTCCTCGTTGGTGAAGTAGTCTTTCTGGTCGTGCTGAACGTCAAGCACACCAATAATGCGTCCACCGGCATCCATCGGAATAGCTGCCTCTGACTTCGTGCGTGGGAGCAGAGGGTTCGGTAGGTGCCCAGGGTTTTGCCGCACGTCGTTCACAATCACTGGCTCGCCAGTACGCGCGGCTTCAGCCACAAGACTGCGTTGGGCCCCCAGCGGGATAGTGTGGCGGCGTGCCTTCATCGATGCACCCGCTTCACCGAGGCCTTCGACAACAACCAAGGCCTGATCGCCTTCATTAAGCAGATAGATATGCGCATGGTAGAAGCCGAAACCGCGGTCTAGCTGCTCAATGGTGCGTTCTAACAGGCGCTCTTGGTTGAAGATAGAACTCAATTCTTGCGCCAATTCATAGGCTGTAGTTTGGCGCACCTGCCGCAGTGCGCTTTCGGTCACATCGGAAATACTGGCGATGATGTTGTCACTATCTTGGACTTGGGAGAAACTGGCATTGAAGTAGCGTTTACCAATTGGCAAGTCGAGCGTGTAGCGCATCGACTGCACCGCACCAGTTTCACGGGTAACGTCGAGCAGTTCTTCAAACGCTTCACCAGTCTGCCCTGGTAATACTTGAATAGGTGTTTTGCCAATCAGGTTGGCACGCTCCTCTACCAGCAGTTCATCTGATGAGGCGTAAACCTGTAAGTGGCGGTTGTCGCAGTCGAACACGGTGAGTATGTTTGGAATGGAACTCACGACGATGTCTAACTCAGCCAACGCCTGCTGTGCATTTTCGAGCGCCTGCTGCGCTTCAAAGGTTGTTGAAATTTGAGTCCCTAATTGACCATAGAAACGCTGATCAGCACGGGTAAATATTTGTGGGTCGGGGAAGTTCACTGTGATAAGCCCGAGCCAACGTCCACCAATCGCCAGCGGCAAAAGAACGAGGCCGCGAACGTCAAGGAGCGTGTAGGTTGCTTTTTGATCTTCAGTCAGTCGTTCGGATGCTTTAATGTCGTCGATCAAGCGGGCCTGTGTTGGGTCTTCCAGCCAGACGTCGGCAAATGGAATTTCCGCAATTTCAAATACAGCACCCTGTGGCATTGCGATGCCTTCATCGGTAGCGGCTGAGGCTGAGACGCGCGCCGTTTCCGGTACACCATCAGCATTGAGATCAAAGGTAAACAACGAAACCGAGGCCGCACCGCGTTCAAAGCTGCGCTCTGCGATGGCTTGCAGCACTTCGCTGCTGGTTGGCGCTTCAATAATGGTACGCGAGGTTTCAAACAGCAGTTCTGATTCGCTCAATGCCAGCGACGTTTGGCGCAGCAGACGCTGGTTGTCTAACACGTTGGCAAACTGTGGGGCCAACAAGTCAAGCATCTGATACTCGTCGTCTTGCAGCTCAACTTTGTCCGACCAGACCAACGTTACTAGGCCAACCCAGCGCCGCCCGAGCGGTACCAGTGGCACCAGCGTCACAGCGGTGATGCCTGTCTTGATCAAGGTGTCACGCAGTTCGTCGTTCAAGCGGTCATCTGAGACGATGTCCGGTATGGACTGAATAACGTTCAAGTTACCGAAAATCAACTCCAAGAGTTGAAAATTATCTAGTTCGTACATCGTACCGATAGGGGCATCATCGTGCACCACATCGGTGTTGTTGGTGCGGGCCGCCAGTTCAAACATGACTGGGTTGCCAGCCTCATCGTTGATCACAAGGTGAAGTGTCGCCGTGCCGGGGTTCGAATTCAGAATGGGCTCGACGAAGGTTTCCAGTAATTGCTGTGGATTATCAAGCTCGTTGAGGCGGCGACCAATCTGGTAGAGCGTCTCAACTTGGAATAGGGCTTCTTCTGTCTGGCGAAGCAGTTGTGCGCCGGTAATGGTGTACGCAATCGAGATAGCAGCGGTTTGCATCAACTCAATTTCGGACTCTTCCCAAAGGCGTTCCTCTTCGGTTTCGTCTATACCGATGACGCCGAACAATGTATTCTCAACCATAATCGGAATGAGCAAGATAGACTGTGCGCCCATTTCATGCATCAGGTTGCGCTCGTGCTTGTGTGGTTCCGTGGTAACCGAGCTGAGAACCGTTTTGCCCTGCTGAAGTTCGTTGTACCAGTTAGGCATGGCGTCTTCGAGTACCATATTCCGTAGGCTTGGGTTTTCGCTGTACTTTGTCTTTCTTGGGGATGCCCAATCATAGAGAATTCCATCATTGCCAAGGTCATCATCCAGCGGTGTTATGTGCCGGACAAGGAAGACATGGCACGCACGAGAGACTTCGCCAAGAATACGAATGGAGTCATTCAACCCATCGATGCCGAGGTTTAACAGGTTGGTAGCAACTCGAGCTACTGCCGCTGAGAAGCGGTTCTGGCGAGCTAGGTTGTCTAGTGCGTTGCGGGTTTGTTCTTGTGCTTCTTGCAGACTCTGGAAGGTGCGCGCGTTTTGCACCGCCACAGATACCTGACCTGCCAATGTGTTCATCACCAAAATGGTTTCTGGTTTGAAGTAATCTACCCGTTCCGATTGCAAGTCAAGAACGCCAAGTACCTCGTCTTCTGCGAGTAGCGGCAGGGCTAACTCTGATCGTGTCTCGGGGAGCAGGGGGTTCGGTAAGTGTCCTACTTCCTTACTGACATCAGCAATAACGATTGCTTGCTTGCCGCGTGCAGCGCGTGCCACTAAGGAGCGCTCGGCCTGAGCAGAAATTGCATGGCCTTGCTGCTTCATGAAGCGGCCTGCTGTTCCTGCACCGGCTTCCATCTTGAGCATATCTGTCGATGGATCTAATAGGTAGACATGAGCATGATAGAGACCAAAGCTTTCTTTCGTTAACTCAGCGACTTGAGGCAGCACTTCTTCCAGTGACAGACTGCGGGATATCTGCTGCGAGACTTCCGCGGCAATCTCTAGATCGCGGGTGCGTTCTGCAACCCGATCTTCGAGCGTGGTAATGGTCTCTTCAAGCTGTTCTGCCATCGTATTGAAGGCATTGCCCAACTCACCGAACTCGTCTTGGCGGTTGACTTCTACTCGCGTGCCGAGGCCACCCTCACTAGAAATTCGCTGCGCACCTTCGCGAAGCTGTTCGAGTGGTTGCGTGAAGGTCAGTGTAAGCTGCCGTGCAACGACCAGCGCGAGGGCAACCACGACACCAAGGGTTGCCAACAACAGCGTAGTTGAGCGGCGTACGGGTGTTAAAATAAATTCTGTCCGTGCGAGGCCAATCACATGCCAGTTGACGAACGCCAAACTCTCAGAGTCGCTCAAGGAAATCGGTTCAATGAAGGCGGCTGCTTCGGCCCCATCTTGACTCGCAACAATGTTGAACTGAGCATCAAAAAAGCCCATACCGAGTGCATCCGCAGAAAGCTGGTTAGCAATTAACCCAGGGACTGCGCGAAGTTGCTCGTTTGGTTCATAGGGTTGCCCGGCTTGGAATAGAATATCTCCGATGGAATTGACAAGCAGGTATTCGCCAGCCGGTGAATTAACCAGTTGCACTGTCAAACCCTCGATGTTGTACAGGCTGTGCATGACAGCGACTGTGCCGGAGCGGTCAACTTCAATTGGCGTTGCGATTGTGACAACAGCATTGCCTGTGCGTTCATTGGTCCGGACTTCTGGATCGATGTAAAATTGTTCGGCTTCACCCTCAATGGCTGACTGCCACCAAGCAGTATCATTATAGAGGTAAGGGACATCCCGCTCGGTTGATGCAATTAATGCACCGAACTGGTCTACAATAATCATCTCTTCATGGAACGGGACGTCGGTGGTGACATCCTGTAATCCCCTTGCGCTGTCGCCTGACAGCACCCCCAGTCGGATCGCAGCCGTATCGTTAGTATTGTTCCAACGGGCTTCAGCCTCTGCAATGCGCTCGCTGCGAATCGTTTCATCTTCCGGATAGTTTGATAGCCGAGCGACAATATCACGCTGAATAATTTCGCTCGCACTGAAAATGTTCATGAAATCAACTTGATCTTCAATGGCGGCTGTGATTTCCCCTGCGGCAGCACGTGTGCTTTCTTCAAGGTCGGCGTTGGCTTGCTGCACTGTGTCCGCCCGCGTGCGGAAGATCGCCAGTAAGGCGATGACAATTAGCGGAATAGTTGCAACAAGGAGGATAGATAGCAGAAGGCGTCTTCCGACGGAGCTTCTGTTTTGTGGGGCATTTTGTGATTCCGAGGGCATTGAGTCCATGGTTGCCACCTTAACTACTGTGAACTAGATGAATATACATATATAGGTATCGGCGCTGACAGAAGACACTGGGTAGCATACGTCTGTCTGTTATGTGAACGAACATTGTTCTACGATTAGCGCTGTTAATAACTTATAGCGTATCGGCTGGGGTTTGACTGTCAAGCTGGTTGTACACCGATACTACCTATCAAAACAAGTTTACCGGAAAATTGCACAGACAATTTGATAATCGCATAACAATGATCAAACAACCACTGTTTGTTGCTACAGTATGGCACAGAATCAAGATAACGGCGTTAGCTGAAACAATAATTTAACAAGAAACATTTTTAAGGCTAACGTGGCATAATCCAGCAGGGATCACTTTCGGAGAGGAATCAAGTGTGAAAAATCTACGGATATCAACACTGGTAACGATTGTTCTACTTATTGTCGGCTTCATCTTAGCGATTCTTGCCTTCGCCCAGGCCAGCAACTCTGAGATATCACCACTTTTCATCCTCATTGTGATGCTAGTATCGGCCTTATTTTTTGCAGCGGCGGCAGTCGTTGCCCTTCGGCGGAAATCTATCGTGCAGCGTGTGGTTGGCTTAGCCGCGGTGGTCGCGGCAGTCTACATGATCGCATTCGGCATTTTTAGTTACAGTATGTTGCGCATCGAGGTTCCTGAAGAATTTCTAGAAAGCCAGCGCACTCCGGAATTACCACAATAGCGTCAGTCTTTCGTCTGCTTAAACTGCTGTAACTGATGATGCGTGTAACGCCCCACAGGTGCAGTTTGCAGATGACTTACTAGGTCAGTGGGGCTTACCAACCGCCGACCATCAGATTGGTGAACTGATGTTATGTTTGAGCGGCGAGCGTGTGCCAGTGCCGCTTCAACTTGGTCATGCAAGATGAGCGATATAATCTCAGGTTGACGCTGCTTAATCCCAAAGAAACAATAATGACCAGCCCTATTTGCATAGATCAAGAGGTTAATTGTAGGTTCTTCCAATCGCTCTGCGGCATGCTGTAGAGTTTGGCGAGTGAGCCCTGTAATATGTTGATGTAACACAATGACGGCCCGCTGAGTTTGCTCAAAATGCTCCCGGATTGCATTTTCTACCTGTTCAGCCGATGTTACGCCATCGTATTCTCCTAGTTCGAAACCCGGTGCTAACTCCAAAAAATATGACCGCTCTGACCCAGTAGGAAATCCAACCACCACCGTGTAAGCGCACTGACGAAGGACCTCGGTAATATCCATCAGCAACGCATTCGCAAGGTGAGCACGGTCTTGTGCTTGCATAGACCCTGCTAGGGCAGGCAATGAATTCCCGACAATAGGCCGGTCAGCGTACAACAAAATAATAGGGTCAGCTTGTATCATTGTCTATCACTATATTGTTATATTGTTGCCAGAAAGAGGTTGAAACGATGCCAGTTCAGGGTGCAGTTGTGCATTTTATGGGCACAGCCAAAGGCGATGTCGAACGCTTGGTAACATGGTACAATGCGCCCATCACATATGACCTTTCGCAGGTTCCGGATGAGTCTTGGAATAACGACAGCAAGCAAGGTTTGATCGGCACAGATGAAACAACCCTCTTATTCCAAACTGCCTCTGACTTGCTCTTACGCTACCAATATTATCCTGAAAGCGTGTTGCAGGTAACTTCTGATTTTGGCTTTAATGATCGCACTATGGTGCCAGAAGACCGGATGCTTCTCCGGGTTCATGTACTTCAGTTGGCGAATAGGCATCTTGTTGATGCACTGGTTGTTAACCGCGTCGTTAAGGTCATCCGGGAGGCACGTCGTACCGAAATCGCATATGTAACAACCTCACGCCATAGTGAGGTCGGGGTTTGGCGTGGTGCCGTCCACTGGCGCGAGAATGCATCCGTCTGGATCACAGTCGAAGCGTACTCGAAGACAGCGCCATATGTTTTATGGCCAGTCACAATAATCGTTCGGCTGCTGCAAAGACGAGCCTGGCAGTTGGGGATGACCCATTTTATTGAGCAGGCTCGCATCACTGCCGGGCTACCGATAGTTGATCTTACCTGTTCAGAATGACCGTTTCATTCGCTCCTGTAATGTCTTCACTGAGTGCCCAAAGGTTTCGTTGTAATGTCTCGTCAGTAGCAATTTCCGGTAGGTGCGCCGCCGTCTGCCCCTGATAGTAGAGGTGACTGGCTCCTTCGCTGGACAATAACCCTGTGATCGCTTCGGCAGCATCCTGAGGGTCTGTGCCTTTAGTTGCGTTCCGAAAGCGTTTCAACACACCATACCAACCTGTATCTAACCCTAGTTCTGTGTTAAGTACCCCAGGGTTGACAGCGCTCACAGCAACTGCTGTTGAGGCTAAACGTTTGGCTAGTTCTGTTGTAAACAGCAGGTTAAATAGTTTCGTTTGGGCATAGGCCTTATAACCATTGTAAGACCGAGATGTGAAGTGTAAATCGCCTAGGTCTGGATTTGCGTCAACAGCGGCATCACAGGTGATGTTAATGATGTGGGCAGCACGGCCCGTGCGCAGCGCGTCTAACAGGCGCATGGTCAGCAGAAAGGGGCCAAGATGATTGATGGTAACGGTCAATTCGAGACCGGTTTCTGACTCAGTTCGAACAGGAAACATCGCCGCCGCATTGTTAACGAGCACATCCAGCCGTTCAAAATGCGTTTTGAAATGCTTGGTCATAATGCGAATTTCATCAAACGATGCTAGGTCGCAGACAAAGAAATCGACATTAGGGTTTTCTGACGCTCGTCTAATTTCTTTGGCGGTCTGAGTGCAGCGCTCCATGTTACGTCCTACAAGAATGACGCGAACACCCACTTTCGCCAATCTCAGTGCGATTGCCTTGCCAAACCCTGCCGTTGCCCCGGTGACCATACAGACGTTGTTGCGAATTGGCTTGATATTTGCTGTCAGCATCATGCTCTATATCTGCTTAACCTGATGTGCTTCGCTATTGAAAAGGTATCGTTTTTCCCGTTAAGGTAGCAAGCACTCGCTAATTACAACCGTGAACGTATCATGGGGGGCCTGGGTTTTCAAAGCTGCGAAGAAATGATAGTACGAAGATTTATTCTCGTGCCGTAACATGTAAAACTTCTTGGTTGATCTCAGTCTACGGTTACGGAACTATCAGTTTGAGAATTGAGCTGTTATACTGTTAATGAAATTCAAAACCTGATTGCGTAGCTAGCCGTATATGCAATTAGTGGACACGCACAGATACAAAGATTGTCAATTAAACAGGAGAATAACTGTGGCTATTCAAGAGAAAAAGCTTGAACGTCTGCCCGATGAGGGTGTGATCAGTGGCGTATCAGCCGGTGTTGCTGAATACGTCGGTATTGATACGACTTTGGTACGCATTATTTTCGTTGTTGCGTCCCTCTTTGCTGGGTTCCCAATTATAGTTTACATTGCGTTGTGGATTTTTCTGCCCGTCCGAGAAGGCACTGCAGGGGTTTCGCCACCAATGCCCTCTGATGGTGACATGTAACTAACCTTTCTTCCGTGTGCAGGGGGCGTAAATTTTTCGATGTGGCTTCCTGCATCGGTTGACCTGACCTTGAAACCCCTGCTATGATGTGTTGCGCGCTAAGGCACATTCGCTCCATTTGACAGAAATGACCTGCTATGGCCTCTATCTCCGTTCGTCCTGTTGAGACACCAGACGAGCTCGATGCGTTCCTCAAGATGCCGTATCACATTTATAAAGGTGACCCAACTTGGGTCGCCCCACCGTGGCGCGATCATCAGCATTACTTTGACCCGGCCCATAATCCTGAGCTGGTGGATGTCGACCAGCAGCTGTTCGTCGCGTGGAATGGTGACCAGGCTGTTGGCACGATTATTGCTCATGTGCACCACGCTTATAACAAAGCTCAGGAGGCTACAGTAGGTTGGTTCGGTCAGTTTGAGTTAGTCAATGATCCCGAAGTAGGGCATGCCTTGTTAGAGGCCGCAGAGACTTGGGTTCGTGCGCAAGGCATGACCAAATTGATGGGGCCAGCCACGTACAGTACAAACTCTGAGATTGGCTTGTTGATCGACGGGTATGATGCACAGCATGTCTTCATGACGACCTATGCCAAGGACTACTATCGGCAGTTCATCGAAAATTATGGTGGTTTTGAGAAAGCGATGGATATCTGGAGCTGGTTGTTTAACGTTCAGACCCAGCCCTTTCACGAACGCAAGCGCAAGATAGCCCAACGGGTGCGTCAGCGCAGGAAGCTCCACGTGTACCATCCAAACATGCGTGACTGGGACAAAGAAACAGATCGCATTCGTGAGATTTACCATGCGGCTTGGTCAGAAAACTGGGGCTTCGTCCCCTTCTCCGATGCCATGTACGCTCAGTTTGTTGCCGAAATGAAGCAGATAGTTGACCCAGATATTGTGGTGATGGTCGAGAGTGAACACGGCAAACCAATAGCTTTTGGTGCCCCGATCCCAAATATTTACCAAGCAGTTAAGGCTGCCAATATGAAGCCAGACGAACCACACCTATGGCAGATGCTTAAGCTGCTGTGGCAGTGGAAGGTCCGACGGGTGGTCAAGTCGGCGCGCATTTTCTTGATGGGGGTCGTTCCGGAATACCGGGTCAGTGGCGTTGATTTGATCTTGCTAGAGTCAATGTATGATGCTTCTAAGCGCGAGGGTTACGACCAGATTGAGCTAAGTTGGGTTCTAGAAACCAACGATCTGATGAACGGCCCAATTCAGACGTTTGGGTCCAAGAGGTACAAAACGCATCGCATCTATGAAAAGGCATTGTCTGTGCCAGAGTCTGGGTAGGGTATGCGAATCAATTGGTCAATTTTGTTGAATTTTGCCCGATGATAGAGACGACCATCAGGCCATTGAATATTGACATATTCAATCTTGTCAATTTCACCTAGGCCAAAATGGGCTACGGGTTCCATCTGGCAGAGGTAACCACTGCCGGAGTCTATCGCTCGGATTTGGGTGCGTCCTCCAGCAGACAACCGCACAATAGCTCCCCGAGCCGGGGCCCCAAATTGTGTCATTGGCATGATTCGTAAATAGTGATTGTCGTTTTCTGGGCCAATATAGCGCGACAGAGGCTGCATCCCGGACTCTCCGTGCGAGATAATCAGTTCAAGGCGACCATCACCGTCAAAATCACCGACTGCTGCGCCTGTCCCCAGCCCATCTGGCTCTGCGGCGCTGCCAATCGGCACTTCGAACCAATCCCCTCGCCGGCGCGCGAAAAGGCGGTTGGCCTCACCGATGTTGTTAAAAAATACCTCTTGATAGCCATCATTATCAAAGTCTGCCGCGATCACATTGCGGATGCGTGAAGGTTGTTGCATCTCCGGTGGGGCTTCATCAACGAAACGCTCCCCTGCCCTGACAAATAATCGGTGAGGTCCTTCCCAATTGCCGTAGACAAGGTCAAGATGTTCATCATCGTTGGCATCTAACACAGCGATTCCCCGTCCGTTTTGATTGGGGTCATCGAGGTTATAGGCCGCGGCAACTTCTTGAAATGTGCCGTCACCTCGGTTCCGAAAGAGAAAGTTAGCCCCTAGTTCATTAATTGCGAAGATGTCCATCCGGTTGCTAACCAACGGTAAAGATACAACCCCGCGCCCTCCTGTAACTAGATCGACCCCGGCTTCACTGGCGACGTCTACCATGCGTCCGTCTGGGTCTAGTTCGTACAGACGGATTGGGCCGCCGAAGTTCGCCACATATAAGCCGTAGATGCCACTACCTTTGCGGTCGACAGCAATCACTGAACGGCCTGCTGTTAGGTTCATCACGTCGAAGTTCATCCGAAGCGCAAACAGATCAGCCCAGGCGTCGCCGTCATGGTCGTAGAGCCGGTCGCCGTATTGTTTTGGGCCACCGAAGGTATCGCTGTTGAGGATGTATATCTCTTCGATACCGTCGCCATCAATGTCGGCTGCCGCAATGCTGATCGCTTTACGGTTTGGGTCTCGTAGTAAATCGGGTGTGATGTCGTGGAAACTACCGTTAATCCATTTAAGCGCTTGGTTGGGGAAGCCAAAACCTGCGACGAGCAGCTCAAAGTCGCCGTCGTTGTCGATGTCAGTCACGGCGATGCCGTAGCTCAATTGGGCAGGGTTATCGATTATTTGCTGGCTGTGGTCAGTAAACATGCCGACGAATGCTTTTCATATTGTGGTGCACTGCATATTGAGTAGACAGGAATGCAGCCTCTAATTGAGTATACATCGTTAGGTTTATACTGAGTAGAGTACGCCTAGACGTGGTACACTCACTCGGTAAACCTCTAACATCATAGCGTTGGATAGCCAGAAAGTATAGGTACGTATGTCAAACTTAAGTCGGCGCGGTCTATTAAAATCAGTGATGCAAGGGGCCCCGCTCGCTGGTGCGCAGTTTATCGGCGTCCGCCTCCAAGACCCAAACCCAATTATGGCGAATGGGCCGATCACGCATTGGAATGCTGCGCCAAAGGGCCGTGTACTTCTCAATCTTTTGACGGAGTATAAAGAACCTAGCTGGCGTGCCCCCGCAACAGGGACGACCTATCTCTACGATGACGTGGTTGACATTGTCGGTGTGGTCGCAGGCGAAGGCCTCTACACGACCAACCATACTTGGTTGGAGACGGATAGTGGTTATATTTATTCATCATGGGTGCAGCCGGTCGAAGATATTCGCACCAACCCCGTAGAGTCAATTGGGTTAGGGGGGGCGTGGACAGAAGTCACCGTGCCGATGACGCGCACATACGCCCAACCTGAAGATAGCAGCCCTCGGCAGCGCTTGTACTACAGCAATGTCCAACGGGTGATTGGGCAAGAGAACGGCTTTTATTACGTCGAAGAAATCTACGGTATGCAATATTGGGTCAAAGCTAATGAGGTGCGCGTGATCCCGCCCTCCGAATTAGCACCGATCTCCGCAGATGTGCCTGCGGCAGAAAAGCGCTTTGAGATCAGCCTGCTCGATCAGCGGGCCTACGCCTACGAAGGGGGTCAGATTGTGCGCGACATTCAAGTGGCTACGGGCACGCTGGAGACCCCAACGCCGATTGGCGAATGGCAGGTAATCATCAAGCGCATCGGGCAGCGTATGACCGGCGGCGCGTCAGACACATTTTACAACCTGCCCGGTATTCCGTATGTTAGCTATATTAATCGCATGTGGATTGCGACCCATGGTTGCTATTGGCACAACGATTATGGTCGTTTACACAGCGCTGGCTGCGTCAACATGTTGCCTGCTGATGCTAAATGGGTGTTCCGTTGGACGACACCACATGCCAATTACTTTAGCCTGAGCACTGACGCAGGCGAAGAAGGCACGCCCGTCAGCGTCCGGATTTAAGCGTGTCTTTCACGACTGCCTAGCGAATCAAATCTGGGTACTTCTCGATTAGCGTGCTGAGGTAGTGCGCTGTTGGTGTGACGCGCCCTTCTAGATCATCGTATAGCCGGGTAAGGTCATTGGGTAAATCGACGTCGTACCATTCGTTCTCATACCACGATAGGTTTAACCCCATTTCCTCGGCAATAGCAGCGGTGTCGCCTGCGACGTTGGGCGTGCTGAACGTGATATTGAAGAGGTCAATGTACGGCTTGTTCATGGCAAGGCCGTAGTAGCCACCGTCTTCTGCGGGTCCAATGACGACATCTGCCTCGTTCAGCAGCTCAAACATCTCGTTCAGGAAATCCGGTGGCAGCGTTGGGCTGTCGCCATCTGCGACCATCACACCACTATAGCCTTGGTCAAAGCCCCATAATGTCGCATCGCTTAAGCGTGCTCGTAGGTTTGACCCTACCTGTTCGATCAGGTGGAAGCCTGGGGCAATCGCGGCAAAATAATCGTGGCCTGCTGCCGGGTAGTATGCTATTGCTACATCCGCGTTAACCTTTGCCAGACTGGCGATTTTGTCCAGCAGAAACGCGTGGTACAGATGTGCTGCTTCTTCCCTAGTCAAGAGAGGAGTAAGGCGCGTTTTTGTTTTGCCGGGGATGGGCTGTTTCGCAAAGATGATGATCAGGTCTGCCACAATGTCTCTCCACTAGATTTTGTCTTGCCGTATAAGGCGTTTGTATGTAGTCAATAAAGTCTGCTGGCTGAAGCCAAGCATATACATTATGTAGATCACGTAGAATATGATACACAAGCGGACGACCCCATTTTCAAGAAACTTGCGCGCCGACGTTGTGACTATTGTGGGTTGCAGCGAAAAATTGACTTGCTTTCGCAGCCGTTTCACAATATCGGCGTCTTCCATGACGATGCACGTTTCGTCAAAGCCGCTGACGCGCTCAAAAGCTACCCGGGTGACGAACAAACTCTGATCACCGAGGCGAATGTGTTTGACATTGTTGACCAATGTAGCAGTGATGCGCAGCAGCGGGTGGGGGTGGTCAAAGCGAATTGTGAAGCTGCCCGCTTCAGCGCCATTCGCCACAGCGGCTTGAATGTCTGAAATGACTGTCTTTGGGGGGAATGTATCGGCGTGCAAGAAATAAAGGACATCGCTGTGTGCTGCTCGCGCACCCATGTTCATTTGGATGGCGCGCCCCTTGGGTGATGCCACCACAGTAACACCGCAGGCTGCCGCTCTCTCAGGCGTGCCGTCTGTGCTGCCACCATCGACCACAAGTATTTCCGCGTCAACGGTTGCCTGTAGGAACCCAAGTAATTGCTCGATACCTTGGGCTTCATTGAGGGTTGGTACAATAATGCTGACGGTTGTCGCTTTCGTCTCTAACATGTTCGCCATAATACAAATTTGGATTGGTTACCGCCATCATGACCATATCATCCTCCAGATATATTACAAATTTGGTACAACAAACTCATGCGAATGACTATGCTTGGCCCCCTTAAGCGCCTGCTGCACTATGGCGATGGCTACCGCAACCCAATCGTTAAAATGCGCGTGCGGGGCCATAAGTTGCTGCTGCGCCATACATTGTTTGCAGCGATCTTATTGTCAGCGCTGCAAGCTACCTGCTTGATGAACATCATCGTAGTGCGCCCAGAACTGCTCAGTGTCGTGCTAAATATGGCGGTTTCTGGTTTTTTGCTGGTTGTCGTAATTCCCGTAATCGTTTCGCTAGCGGCTTTCGGGCAGACGCAGCGTTTCACCGAATCGGATATGTTCGAATTACTGCAATTATCCAATTTGCCGACGCGTCAGATTGTACGCGGTGTTGGGTTTACTATCTTGCATTGGACGCGAGACCTATTAATTGTTCCAGTATCAATTTTGCCGTTACTGGCGGTCGGCAACATGGTAGGGCTGTTTAACTTTAGCCTGCTCGCAGGGCTTAACAGTTACAATGCCCCTTTACTGACGGCAGCAACAATCGAAGAGGTGCTGACATATGGTTACATCACCGTAATTTGGGGGGTAGGCATGTGGGGCATCTACATCGGCGGCTTGTGGTATGGGGTTGGCTTGGGTTTTCGCCTAGATAAAGTTTCCAGCGGCTTGGCTCTGATCACGTCTACCTTCCTGAGCCTCTATCTAGCATTTATTGCGTCGGTGCTACTGCTGCCAAACACGCTTGTCGTAACAATTGTCTTTTGTGTGGTTGGCTGGGGGCTGGCGGTTGTCGGTTTTGTATTTTGTAGCCGCTCATTAGAGCAAGCCAACGCATAAGGAAGGGGCTGCATTATGAATTGGAACAAGCCGCAAGATAACCCTCTGATCAAGGCTATGGTTGGGAAAAATGCTGACCAAATCTCCAATGAGCTGCGTCACACTGCCATTGCGTTTGCCATCATCTTGTGTCTATTGACTGTTTTAGTGTCGGCAATTGTTATCATCGGTAATGATCTTGCGCTGCTCACTGAGGGTGGTACTGGCCTACCGTCCGCACCGGAAGTTGCTCTCTACATTGTTGGTGTTACCGTGATAGTTGCTTTGATCATCGGCGCTGGGCTTGGTGGCTTTTACCCGGTCGTGCTGGGGGTTGTCTCAGTGCTGTTCATGCGGCGGCAAATTGAACAATTAGACTGGTATACACTGATTAAGCTCACCGGCATCAGTGACAGGGTGCGTATTAACTCATTGGTGTTTGCGGCTTTCTACCAGGTGCGCGTGCTGAACGCGTTTTTTCTTGCCTTGCCACTAGCTGCCGCCCTGACTCGTCTAATCCTGCTGGATTATATCGTCTTTAGCCCGTCACCTGTCCTTGCTGTTAGCCTGCATACGCTGGCCTATGTCCTATCGCTTCTTGGGCTGTATGTGCTTGTTTTGTTGATCGCAACTGCCAGCGCGCTTTCTTTTGATGATGCTGTTACCCCAGTTTTGACGACTCTGGCAGGTAGCCTCGTGGCGACATTAGCTGTACAAATCGGAATTTTCGCTGTGTCGCGCCCGTTCGCGTTCGTTTGGATGCTGCTACCCTATGGGTTAGTCTATGTGGTCTATGGTTTTATCGTCCGTATAAGCTGATTGTTGCCCATTGCCCCTTCGCGTTACAGTTAAGGTAAAAGGATGAGATTCTACTCAAAATGAGAGCCGCAACATCTGCACAACCGCGCTTTAAAGTCATTCGGCCCGTTCGCGAGCACTTTATGAAAGGGGCTTCTTGGGGGCAGGTGCTGGTCGCGGTTGTCGTATGGGCGGTTTTGCTCTCTTTGAGTGTGTTTGTTTCTGTAATCATTGCGCTGGTGTGGCCTAACCGCTTGAACTGGCCGCCTGTATTTCTGCCGGTAATGGGTCTTATTCTGGTTGCGCATCTATCTGGACCACTAATTGGTGGGGGCTTCACGGCTTTGTTTGTTCGTAGCGCTGTTGACCCTGAGACTCTCAACCTGCTGCAACTGACTGACGTGCGTCCGACGTCTATTGTATGGGGCAGTTTCGTTGGGGCTATCTATAAACTGCGCTTCGTGCCCGCTATCTTATGGAGTGTGAGTATGGCGCCTTTTTTGGTGCTCTGGCTCAGCACTTTTCGCAATCTAACGCTGCTGATAAATGCTCTTTTTTTCGCCGTCCCCCTGGCTTCACTGATGCTCTTTTCGTTCATCGTGCTGTGGGTTGGGCCTTTTATTGCTTCGGTTGCGGTTGGGGTTGGTATCGGACTGCGAACGCGTGGCAGTGTGACGGAGTTCGGTGCTGTAGTTTCGCTGATATTTCTGTTTGTGGCTTGGGTCGGCATTTTAGCTACCACGCTTTTCTGGTGGTTGCTGTTGTTGTTCCCCCAGGTATGTATTGCCGCTATCCTCGGTTACTTCTTGCTCGCTGGGATCTTTCTAGTCGTGGCGGAACAGTGGGTCTTTCTGAACGGGCCGCTTCAACCACCAGCCTGAAGCACATCCTGTTCTGGGCGCAAAATGCTTTCCAAGAGTGTGTCGTGCTAGGGCAAACGCATCGAACGCATCAGCCGGATGTTAGTAAAAAACCCCGCCCGCTGATTTATTGTACGCCTTCAGCGTCTTAATATCGCTACTACACTATCTAGTAGCGAGCAGTGCCTAGTAGAGGCAAGCTCCAAAGCGGCAATAGGGTGATTATGCTATACTGACCGCATCAATTTGCGCTTGTTTCGGAAAATGCATCTCAATGGTCGAACATAATAACCATACTGCGAATCATGTCACTAAAGATACCGAGGAGATCGTGACGGCTGTGGCCCTTAAACCAGCCGAGCGCCTTTCTGATGGGGCATTTACCGTTCCTGACCTGCCGATGCACTACGTCGAACGAGCAGAGCAGACTGAAGCGCGCCGACTGTTGTTAAGTCAACAGCGCCAAGGGGCTACCTTGACGCCAATCCTTATAACAGGCGTGGCTGGCGCGGGTAAGACGACTTTGGCAACCGCACTTGCGCATGACCCTGAAATTCAGGATGCATACCCGCATGGAGTCCTCTGGACGACACTCGGTGAGGGTGTCGATATCCAGATCGCCCAGTCAAGCTGGGGCAAGATGCTGGGTAAGGACCTGAGCTACCTGCCAGATGCCGCCAGCCGTGCCAGTGCCCTGCGGGATGCATTGAAATCGAAGCGCTATCTATTGGTGATCGATGGGGTCACCAGTGTAGAGCAAGTGCGCCTGCTGAGTGTGGGTGGGGCCAATAGTGCCCGCTTAGTCATCTCTGACGATGCCAGCGAAGAATTGCAAGCACTGCGGGCCCATCGCATTAACATCGACCAAATGCGCGAACCTGAAGCGCTTGAGCTGCTCACTCGCTGGGCTGGGATGCTCTCCGATGTGTACCTGCCAACCGTCAAGGAAATTATAAAGCGACTCGGTGGCCTCCCCTTGACCATCGCTCTGGTCGGCGGGCAAGCGCGTCAAGGGATCACTTGGCTGCGCCTACTGGAGGTTTTACGCGATGACCAAGGCGGCATTGCTAATCTTAATGCGCAGTCCGAGGCGGTGCGGACGAATGCGCTGGGGTTGGTAGTTAACCTTGTCCTATCGCGCTTTGGTGGGCAGGAGGTTCGGCGTGCGTCACTCTTGGGCGCTTTCGCTGCTGGGGCTAATGCACCGTTTTCGGTGGGGGCGGCTGCTGCCTGTTGGGGCATGCGCTACGACGAAGCGCGCCAAACGCTGCAACTGCTTTTTGAGAATGCCATTATCCAGCGCCTCCCAGATGACCTCTACGTCCTTCATCCGGCCTTGTCACAGCATTTACGCAAAGCTGCGATTGATAGCCACCTGGTGCAAGCACAGAAGCGCATTCAAAGCTATTACACCAACTTGGTTGACCGTCGGTTGGAAGCTGCCAAGCAAATCGATGCTCAGATCAGCCAGATCATGGTGGTCTTTGAGCGTATCGCCAGCGAGAATCCCAATCAAGCGAGTCTATTCGCCGACTCATTGATCGATTATTTTGAGCAAAAAGGCTTGTGGGGCAGCCTGGTGCAACTGGCTGACAGCATCGTCGATAAGGCCCATGCTGAGGGCAATGTCATGCTGGAGCATCACTTCCTGAACGACTCGGGTTATGCCTACACCATGCTCGGTGACCTGATACAGGCTAGGGTACGCTTTAATCGTTCACTGGAGGTGAGTAAAGCCCTCGGCGATCCGGTCGGTGAGGCCAACGCACTCAACAACCTTGGCGCTATTGCCGAACGCAACAGTGATTATGCAACGGCTGAAACCTACTACCAGACCAGCAAGGCCATCCGCGAGCGCATTGGTGATAAGGAAGAGATTGCCGAGACGTTGAACAACATCGCTGGGGTGCAGTACCAGCAAAGCCGCTACTTTGACGCCCTAAGTACCTTTGAGCGCGTGTTGGATATTTTCGAGACGCTGGGGGAACGTCAGCGCCAAGCGCAGGCGTTGCTGAATTTCGGTGCTGTCCATGAGCAGATTGGCAACGACAGTGATGCGCTTGCAGCATACCAGCGCAGCCTCGCGATCTATGCCAATATCGGTGACGACAGCGGGCGCTCACAAGCTCTGAATAACATCGGCATTGTCTACTTCAACATAGGAGATACACAGCGCGCACTCGATCATTTTCAGCGCAGCCTGATCTTAAAAGAAAAATTGAGCGACCGGCACGGGCAAGCCCTGACGCTTAATAACATCGCTTTGCTCTACGAGATGCGCGGTACCATGACGGCTGCCCTCGAACAGTATGAGCAGGCTTACAAGCTGCTCGAGTCCCTGGATGACCCCCGCGCAAAGGTTGTTGGCGAGAACATCAACGTCTTGCGCAAAAAGATGAACATCCTCAGCTAGGCGCGTCACCTCGCGTTCAGTGCGGTCAACATAACTCGATGTGGCTTTCGAGCCGGGCCAACTCTCTTTCGAGTTTGTGGCGCTTCTGAGCGTACTCGTCTTTAAGACGCTTATTGGTCAGCAGTGGGGAGGCGTCATCAATGTGGCGCAGTTCCTTTTTCATGTCAGGAATTGACTCTGAGACCGAGAAATACTCCTGGAAGCTGCTTAAGCGCTGCAATACCTCAAAAGCATGATCAGAGAGCTCGTCGATTGCGCTCTGCAACAGATCTAACTCTCGTCGAACTTTGTTAGGGACTGATATCACCGACGATTGCCATAGACGGGCTCAGGCTTTGTACTGAGTTGGTGTCAGCACCGTCAGAAAGAACGACGATTGCCCCGATATGGTCTGGATCGCCACTTTCTTGGAGAACATTGTAACCAAACGCCACGCCATCATATAAGCACGTGCCGAAACATTCGATCACCCTGGATACACGCTGGCTAAGCTCTGCACGTTTTGGCCCGAGTTCAGTTAATTCGCTCAGCGTGATCAACTCTTCGTTGAACAACACGACGGATAGCCTATCGCGGTCATCGAGAAGCTCAATGAACTGTAACAGACCGCGGTACGCGCTGCCGATATCCTTGCGCCGCTCATATTGCCTGAGATATTCATCACAACAACGAGGTCAACAGGCTTTTTAACGTCTTCCCAAAGCTCCCAAGCCTCAAACAGTACGTCTGCTTCTGGCACTTCTAGCACGGTTTGCGGCTGCGCGGGGTCAATGCCATGTGCTGCGTTCAGCTCACGTAGTGGCGCATATGCAATTGAACGAATAGAGGGAAGCACTAATGCTGTAACAAAAACGCCGAGCATCAGCAACGTGTAGAGAATGAGCAGGGTAAGGTTGAGGCGAAATCTGCCGGACATACATTTCCCGCTTATAGACTATTGACAGTTGTCGGCGAGGCTAATAACGCAGCTTCAATTTATGTTATACAAAGTACCCTTACTATAGCTAACTGGCATAACGGATTGATAAGCTTCGTGATTAAACGCACTTCAAAATTAGGAGGTGCTACCCCTGTTGCGCCGAATTCTGGCTCGTTTTACCATCGGAGTAATGAATCTTTTGCTTCCACAGCGGGGTCGGGTACGAGAAATGAGTTATGTAATGATCGGCGCGTTGGTGTTGTTTGCCGCAAATGTCTTCCTGGCATTGGTCTCTATCTTGATCCGGCGGACGCGCACGACCACACGCAAGCTAGCGCAACCCGCCCAGGTGATCGTCGGCAGCCCAGTGTTAGTGAACAGGCAAGCAGACGCTCCACCCCAGAAGAATGCCTCAGCACAGACTCAAGCCAGCCGCCCCACATTGCAATCTATTACAGTTCCGTTCTCCGAACCCTCAATTAATGCGTCAGAGAGTGCAGCCGCAAAAGGTGCCCTGATCACGGCTGCCTTGCAGCCTACAGACTTTCGCTCATTGGGTTTACCGCCCATGGCCCAAGGGGTAACGACCTATGTATTTGGTGATGATCTGTTTGATGAGTCTTTTTCGATCACCGATGCCTCTGGTGATCTACTAGCAGAGATGGGCGTCGCCGTGTCCGAAGGTGTTGATTGGGAAGATGGTAAGAACATCGTTGCCTTTGAACTATGGTTATTTGATGCCAAAAGTGGTGAAACCAATGCTCAAATCTTGCTGACCCCCGCTGGCTTTGAGACGGCCGCTATTCGCCGCCGCTTCGAGAAACAAGGCCACGTCAATGCGGCTACCAACGACCTCTGGCTGACGCTGCAATCGAAAAATATTACCGTGCGTGCACGTGTCGTTAACGTCAAAATACGACCTGACACGGATGTGCCGGACATTATCTTTGAACGCTTGATCATTGAAATGGCAGCGTGGCCCAACGACGGTAGTGCCCCGGTGATTGGTCTTGAAGATATGCCTGATACGGAACCAGTTGCCCTCGAGCCTGATATTGAAACACCGCCCACCAAACTAGTAGCAGCCGGGCCACACATCTATCAGCAGAAGATTGAAGCCAGTTACACCGTAGAATATGCCTCGCGAGTTTATCTTGGTCAGCCATTTACGGTTGTTGTGCAATTTGGTACACCTGACTCTCAACGTAAGGCACACGCAACCATCAAGCGGCGGAGTGGGTCGAATGAGAAAGATGTTGGTGTTGAGCAAGTAACGTTTACCCATGAGACGTATCAAGAGCCAACCATACTGCCTCAGTTTGAGCCTGAAGTGCAGATAAACGTGCGTGGCAGCGAGTTCGAATTCCAAATCCCGATTCAACAGCGCAGCTTCAAATTGAGAAATGGATTGGGCACTCGCCTTGAGTTTGACGTCAAACCGTTGGATACTGGCTCGCTGCTGCTATTGGTCGAGACGGTCTACTTGGGGCAGAAATATGTACCGGAACGTGAACTCGGCACGACCATCATGAAGAACCCGGAGACAGGCGAAGTTGAGAGTATGAGCACACGTAAGGCACCCAGCGGTTACTATTCTGATCCGCAAACAGTCGCTCGTGAGACACTCAACGTGCGCGTCCAAACCATTTTGGGCTTTCAGCCGGGGGCGCTGAACTTCCTGACGTGGTTTCTTGGCCTGCTAAATGTATTGATATACGTCTTGATAGGTGCGTTCAGCTTGACAGCACTGGACGGAGCCAACGCAATAATCGCGATTACCGCCTCAACTGCCGCTACCGTACCGCTGCTGACTGCAACGATTGTCAGTCAGCGTTGATGTTGCTTACTCATCAAGCCAGTCCGGCATAACGCGTCCCGCCGTCAGGTTTTGCAGCATTGGCTCGAAGCTGCCAATCTGGTCAACGGCAAAGCGCACCAGCAGCACGACGTTAACGCCGAACTGCTCATCAACAATCTCCCCTTGATGCTCTGCAATGAGCAGCTTAACTTGCTCATAGAGTGGGTAGGGTATGGTTAAGTCGCTAAGTTTTGTAGCGATGCGCTCGGTTAATTTCACTGCTTTAATCGCCTCTTTGGTCATCTGCGTGTAGGCACGGACAAGGCCACCGGTCCCCAACTTTTGACCACCAAAATAGCGCGTGACTACAACCGCAACATCACCGATATTTTCTCCTCGTAACACAGTCAATGCAGGACGCCCTGCCGTGCCTGCAGGTTCGCCGTCGTCGCTTGCTCCTTCGATGACACTGGAACCATAGCCCGCTCGGAACGCATGGACATTGTGCGTGGCGTCGGCGAACTCGTTTCGCATTTCATCAATGAAGACCTTTGCTGCCTCAGCCGTAGGTGCAGCGTCAATCGTCGAGATGAAGCGCGAGCCGCCGATGACAAGCTCAAAACGCGCACGGCCCGCAGGGATCGGGTAGCGGTCACTCATTGTGTAGGGTTTTCTCGGCTTCGGATTTTGTCTCCCAGAGCCAATCCCTCACTGCCACGGTGGCGTGGCAGTCTTCCTCGTTATAGTGCAGAATGCGGTTGATGTAGGTGCGGTCGCCGTTCTCCAGCCAATGGATGAAGTCCAGCACGGAGTCGCCGCCGGAGGTTGTTTCACTATCCCAACTGAAGCCGAGCCAAGGTGCAACAGCTTTGAGCGAATAGCTTCGCAGTGGTAGCGCGATTGACTTCTTGATCGCCTTTTCGAGGTTCACCAATCGATCCATTAGTCGCTCAGCACGTTCGGTGCCGCCATGGCGCTCGGTCAATTGCTTAATGGCTGTCTTCTCGTAAGCGCCATAGTGGTAGACGTGTGCGCCCTTATGGCCGAGGAATGCATCCAACCGCGCCAAAAAACTGAGCCACATGAGGCCTTCGTCGGCAGGTTTTTCTGCTAGGTCATATTCATAAACCCATGTGCCGTCTCGCTTGACGACGTAGCCCATCAGGTAATGAAACTGTTCATTGGGGATTGACTCGATATCATAAAAAACGTCATAGGGCGAGGGCGCAGGCAACTTGATCTTCTTAAAGATGATGGCTTCATCATTCGTGAGGGCCTGCGCATGACGCAATATCTTATCCGCGACTTTGTCCCCGACCCCTTTGATGTTCAGTAACTCCTCGCGCGGGATGTTGGTTACATCGCTAATGCGACCTCTGTTCTGCGTGTGAAGCATCTGCCAGACCGTGCGCCGCATACCCGGTAGCAGGGAGGCATCGTGATTTTCCTCGGCGATTTGCGTACAAAAGCTTTGCCAACCGCACATTTTGCAAACCGACGAAATGAACGGCTTCCGTTCTTCACCAGCAGCTAATAGGCGCGTTTCCGCAAGGTAAGCATTAAACAGCGGGGCGTCAAACTTGACGATCTCTTCCGTAAACAAGCCGACCGCATCTTTCGCATCTTTGAGATACAAACTGCCGACTGGGCGTACTGTTTGAATTTGCTCCAATAGCCACGCATAGCACATCACTTGGAGGCGGTGGCCTTTCTTTGATTTTGACGCCAGTTTAATATCTACAGGCCGGTAAATATGCGTGCCAAGCGCTGACGCTACATCGTCCACACGGATTAGTAAGTCCGGCACACCGACTACATCATCGTGCAGCAGCACCCCCTGGTAGATGATCTTTGCCCCATTTTGCATGAGTTCGAGTGTTTGCTGCCAACCAGTTTCGAGGTCGCCGATGATGTAAGCTGGTTTTTCAACTTTTAGTGTCGCCACCACCCGATCCTCGAAGGCCTCACCTTCCGCCGCCAAGTACTTTTGATACTCTGATCGCTCATCGCGCAGGTTTTTGTCACGATTATGGTTCAGATAGACCATGCGGTCGCACTCAGTGAGGGAATACAGATCAGTTGCTCGAATGGTGCGAGTAGGATTACTCATATATGCTTTGTTACTCCCTGTGACTGGTATCATAGCTACGATGATCACCGTCATCCGCTGTTATGATTGGGCACCCTGTTCAACATACTTTTGATGGATTATGCTAAGCGTAACCATAGAATACTATAGGATTTAAACATGTTGACGTTAAATTATCGAATACTGACTGTATTTCTGCTCGTAGCGGCAGCTGTTTTAGTCGGGTGTAACACGCCAGAATTGGCAACACAAACGTTTGCAACGGCAGAATTACTCTCTACAGAGACCAGTATAGTCGAAACAGAAGGCCAACAAGAACCGAATTCAACACCATTGACAGATGCGCAACCAACTACCGTTGTTGAGTCCACTGTGATGCCAACAGTAGCAGCTTTTGCTACCGTTGAAGTGGTGCCTACCGTCAATGAAGTAGCCGAGGTTGAGCCAGCGCAGCCGTCCGCGCTCCGAAATGGTTGTTCAACTGGCGTGCAGTACGAGGCTTTGCCGTTTAATGATCTTGACCTTTGGTCGGTGTATCAGTCCGGTGTTGATGCCGACTACAGCGGAATTATTGCGTTTTGGCAGGCTACTTATCCACAGCAGTTTGGAACAGCTTTTCCGGGGGTCTGCCATACCGTCGAGTACACGCCAGAAACTGTGCCCTTTCAAGAGAGCTGTGTTACACCAGATCGAGCCGCGAACAACGCTTTTTATTGTCCATCTGTTAATGCCGTCATGTGGGATGGCCCGACCTTCTACCATCAAATATATAGTGACCTCGGCCCTGCCTCACTGACGTTTATTACAGCCCATGAATTTGGGCATGCCGTACAATTTCTCAGTGGAACACTCCCCGCCACCTCAGTAAATACTGAGCTTCAGGCGGACTGCTATGCAGGGGCCTATCTAGGATACGCGGCTAATCAAGGGTTGCTTACGCAAGAAGATGCCCGCGATGTTATCTTGATCGTCGCCGCCGTCGGGCAATCACGCTTTGGCTCAACTTGGTTGACGCGCAGTCACGGCACGTCGCTTCAACGTGAATTAGCCACGCAGCGTGGTTTTACAGATGGCGTTGCTGGTTGCCAGATCGATTTTAGTGAACCGATAAGACCCTTAGAGGAAAGAAACGGGCCACTTCGCCAATAACCAGCCGTGACAATAACTTTCCATTTCAGTCGGAAGTACTTACAATGTGGGCACTTCAAATATTCTGGAAAAAGGTGCGATTGTGGCAAGAGAAAGAGCAGAGTCATTGCGAATGGCCGTCAATGAGGCGCGCCACGCTGGAGATATAGAAGCCGAAGTTGATGCAGCATATCATCTATCGCTGTTTAGAATCGAATCGCGAGATTGGCGTCTTTTGGAGTCACTAGTAGAGGAATTTATTGGCGTCAATCGTACAGATAAAGAACGCTTTTACGCAGCGCACTGGTTGATGGAAATTCAAGAATTCATTATCGAAGAAGGCCAAGCTGCATTAGCCGAACAGCTTATGTATCAAGTGGTAAAGATCGGTCAAGACATCGAGCGCTCTGATGTAGAGTTTGCTGGACGCGTGCATCTTGCAACAGCCCAGCGTGCGCAAGGTAACTCTCGGGATGCGATTGCAAACTATGAAGCAGCACTCGAAATGCTTGGCCTAGACCCTGAAGCTGATGAGTATCGGGCAGAATTATCCATGCGGCTTGGGCAGGCCAATCTCGAGTTGAACCGTGTTGAACAAGCGCGCTTGTACTTTAACCGGGCGCTAACGATTGCATCACAGTATGAAGATCAACGTGCGCGTTCAACTCTCCTTGGCTGGCTTGGTTTGACCAATATGCAGGCCAACAATTTTGAAGGTGCTGTGAGCCAATTAGAGCCAGCCGTAAAAGGGATACGTACTGAGGGTGACGAAGACCTGTGGCCTTTCCTTGCAATCCTTTTGGCAAACCTATCAGATGCGTATAAAGGCGTTGGTAAGCCTGAAGACCAGCGTCGGGCGATGGCGCAGGCTCGTGACATGTTCTACAAAACCAATCAGAATGATGCTGCGCAAGAAGCCGAACGTGCCATCAAGCAGATGGATGCGCGTCGGAGCGCCTTCTAACGTCATAAGTAACTGAATATAAAGATCACTTGAACGAAACAATCGTTAAACTGAAGCAAGCTTTGCAAGCTGCACGAGACAAAGAGGATCACGCGGCTGAAACGCGTATCCTCAGCGATCTCGGTGCTGTTGTAACGCGCCCAGGGGGTGGGCAGGAGGCGCTTCGTCACCTACAGCAAGCCGAAACGCTCGCCCAGCAGTTACATGATCAAAAACTTCTTGCGGAAATCATGAACAACAAAGGCCGCGCCTACATGGCAGATGGATTGGTGCGTGAGGCACTTGCCGCTTACGAGACTGCGGTAGATTTAGCTCAGCAAATTAACGCAGATCACATCGAGTTAACCGCTCTGCGCGCCTTGACATATGCTAACCGTCAGTTTGTCTCTGCTGACCGTGCTTTAAGCTACGCGCGCTTAGGCGTTACTATCGCCGCAAAGGTAGATGATGCGGAAACGCAGGGCGAGCTTCAGTTGATAGCAGCTAATTTGCTCGGCGATATGGATATGTTTGAGGAAGCACTTGAGGGTTTCCAGCAGGCCATCACGATCTTCGAGCTGGCAGGGTTACGCTACCAATTGGCACAAGCGACCGGTAATCTGGCGATGACCTACGCCCGCATGAACCAAACTGCACCTGCCCGCGATCTGTTTGAGCAAGCGATGTTCACCTTCAAAGATTTGGGTAAGACTGCCGACATGGTTCAGGCTGATACCTACCGTCAGGCAATAGACGATGGGCAAGTAGCCCAATTTGTGCCGGGGCCACTGGCGAACTTACGGGAGGCTCGTGAGGCTGGAGTGCCAGAGCGCATTCTCAACGCTTTAGATGACATCATGGCCTATCACGTTGACCAAAGCCATATGGGCAGTGTCATCCGGTACGCTCATCAGAAGATCGCAGTGGCTCGCCAAGTGACAGATGCTGCCTCAGAATGTGATGCTTTTGCCGATCTCGGAACAGCGCACATGGCCTTGGGTGAAGTCGTAGAAGCCATCGAAGCACAGCAGCAGGCCCTGGCTCTTGCCCAATCTGTCAATGATGAACAGCGCGTTTTGAATGCGATGTTAGGCCTGCTTGACGCCCAGCAAAAGCTGAACGTAGAAGATGCGATTACAGTTGGTCGCGCCGCAGTAGAGCAAGCTATTACCCTTGGCGATACAGAAACAGCGATGCATGTCTCAGGGGTTTTGGGTGTTCTCTATGAAGAACAGGGAGATGTTGATAACGCCGCTCAACAGCTTGCCGCTGCTGCTGATAGAGCCGAGCGCATCGGGGAAACCGGGCGGCAGGCGACCTATCTCTTTAACCTTGGCATGATGCTGTATGACAGCGGGCAAGATAGTCAACAACAACTAGAGGCTGCGCGAGCGCTGTTTAAGTCGTTGGCACAGCCTGATATTGTGGCACGTATTGATCAGGTATTGGGCACAACCGCTGACTAAAGTTGTTCAACCTCATGGGTAAGCTCATCATCAACCACATGGCCTTTATTCCATACACCTGCGGGTTTAAACGCAGCACAAGCAATGTCTCATCTTCCGCCACGGGGCGATGCTCGACCCCGCGCGGAACGCTCGTAAACTCGCCGACCAGTTTGGGGCTCTAATGATCGTTAAATAGGGTGAACTTCTCGCTCAGGTTGATGGTTTCGAGGTGCATACTACTACTTCTTAGCGCAGTTCAAGAAAGATGGATGTGCCCTCTTGGCGTACGACGTAAGTTTGCAGCGAGCTTTCTTGAATAAGGCCGCCGAGAAAATCACCGACGCCAATGGGCCAGTTTGACCAGCGCTTGACTTCGCCCGTTTCGATGTCGAATTCACCACGGTGCAGCGGGCAGACAATGCATCCTTCTTCCGTGATCTTGCCACCCTTCAGTGGCCAACCCATATGAGGGCACTGGTTACGTACTGCAAAGATCGTTCCGTTGTGGTTGACCAGCAGCACTTCGACCTTGCCAACTTTAATCACTGTGCGCATGCCAGTGGTTAGGTCATCAACGTTTGCTACTTTGATCCATTTAGAGCCAACATCTACCATGAAATTATCCTAATCATATCACTCTTGTTTACCAATACGTGGTTTGTGCCCTATTGGGTTCACTCTTTGACGAAATTAGGCCGAGTCTTCGACATCCATCTCAATATAGATTGTGCCTGCTTCAACTCTCGTGGGGTAAATTTCGAGCGCTTTTTCTGGTGAGAGCTTACCCGCTAATATTCCTAACCCCGGAGGCCATGGCGACCAATCCACTACATCACCTGTTTCTAAGACGAAAGCACTTCGGTGAAACGGGCAGTGTAGTTCCCCACTGCGAACATTGCCCGCTTGTAACGGATACCCTAAATGTGGGCAGCGATTATTAACTGCATGCAATTTATCATTTTCGTCCCACAATAGTAAGATAGTTACTTCGCCTAGTTGGACGGTTTTACGGGTACCAACGGGTAAATCAGCTTCCGGCAGTGCTTCGATCCATTGTTTCATCATGCGATTTCTCCAGACTTTGCTTCGTACGATACTGCCGCCATACAAACAGAATAGGCAGCCCTAACCACATCATCAAACTCTTGAATAGTCTGACGGGGTGTGCAGGTATTTTAGCGCGAATTCTGTCATGAATGATGGTAGTCGTCTCGTCAATCGCCTCAAACTGATGACGATGTTCCCATAAAGTGAACGGGCCTGTCTCTTGAACATCTGTAAAACCGTTCTCGGAGACATCAAGGATGCGGCTCTCCCAATACACAGGAACTGGCCCTAACCACATGGTAAAGTCGAGACGGCTGTTTTCCACCAATGGATCATCTGCCCGGTGCACCTTCATTGGGACAAGCGGTGGTGCCAGTGCCTTGAAGCCATCTGCGTTGCTGTGAAAACGAGTGACATCTGCCAGTGGTGCATTCACCGTCATGGTTCGCTCGAACCAAAGTCCGCTATCTATCTCGGTACTGCGTTGTTCTGTCATTGAATTAGGCTATGGCAGCGGCGGCTGACTGCGCTTTGCCGTCGTTGAGTAAGTCGCGTAGGGCGGCTTCTGGGTCAGTAAACAGCCAGGTGAAGCCAGCTTCTTCTAGTTTCTTTGGGGCTGCTCGTTGACCATACAGCACGATGTCAGCAACTTCTCCCATTACAAGCCGCATAGCAGGGGCTGGGGCAGGAATAAAAGCGGGTCGCTTCATGACTTTACCCAGTGCCCGTGAGAATTGTGCGTTGGTCACGGGGTCCGGTGCAGTTAAATTGTATGGGCCGGCTGTGCTTTCAGTCGTCATCAGAAAGCGAATGGCACGCGCCTCATCAGCGATGTGAATCCATGGGTAATACTGTTTGCCGCTGCCGATTGGGCCGCCGGAAAACATCTTGAACGGGATCATCTGGCGTGGCAGGGCGCCCCCTTCTGTTGATAAAACAATGCCAGTCCGAATAATGCAGGTGCGAACGCCCATATCAGTCGCTGGTTGGATGGCCTCTTCCCATTTCTTTGAGACGAAGGCCGCAAAGTCGTCATCTGGACCAGCGGGGCCATCTTCTGCTGTTACCTTGTCTTTCGTATCGCCATAGTAGCCAACTGCCGAGGCTTGAATGATCACCCTTGGCTTGGTGCCTGCTTTTTCAACGGCCTCAACGACGGCTGCACCTGCTCCCAAACGGCTGTCGAGAATTGAGCGCTTACGCTCAGATGTCCAACGATCAGGAGGAAAGCCTTCGCCAGCTAGGTTGGTACCCGCTAGGTTGATGATGGCATAGGCACCGGTGCATAAGTCGAGCCAACCATCGGATGTCTGGGCATCCCATTGACGGATTGGCACACTCAAAGGTAAGGTATCGCGTTTGCTTTCCGGGTTACGGCTTAGCACCACAACTTCTTGGTTATCAGCCACCATCTGCCGAACCAGGTACTGCCCGATCAGGCCAGTGCCGCCTGTAATAATTGTTCTCATAGCTTTCGTTCTCCATCGTCAAGAGGGGTGATTTTAGTGGAGTATACAGTGTGCTGGAACTATTTTCACTGATTACTAAATCAATCGAAATGCGCTTCAACGACCAATTGTTATCTACTGATTCTACGATACTGTAGGCAGACTTCACTCAGGAAACAGTGGTGTAGTTCAAGGATTGCATGGACTGACTCGAGCGCAAACCGGCGTTTAGATGGGGCAAGACAATTGCCCCATTTGTCTTGCGCTGACTTATTTCGTTGTGTTACGCTTCATCCGTTAGGTGACCACCACGGACAGTCGCACCAACCACCATAGCTGCACTGATCAACACTAAATTCTTAACGATGTACTGCCCCTCTAACGTCAGACCAAACGGAAAAACTGTCCAAACGGCTTCTGGGTTCAGGAATAACGGCGAAACGGTGCCACCCATCTGCAAGAACATTAGAATAATGGTGGTACGCATAAACTTCCCCGTTATAAAGCCCAGCCCGATTGCCATCTCCCAGATAGCTAATACCGGAAAGAAAAGGCTCATCGGTACCATGCTCCCCAGCGTCCCAATTATGAGTCCCTCAGCAGGGCTGAGACCCGGAAACAGCTTCAATGCGCCGAACCAGAAGAAGATTATCCCGATAGATATCCGCAAGGCTGTGATGCCATGCTGTGCCATCCAATGTGTAACTTGACGGTCAATTTTATCGGCATCAATTCCTGCATAGGCTTCAATAAATTTGAACATCCATCCATTTGTGTTTTGCATCTACCATTGCCCTCAACTTAGGCTTGTGAATTTCGTAACAAGCGTAGTTTAGCACGCATTGTGAAATAATGCACATAAAATTCAATATCTTTTATAAATTTATAAAAGATTAAGACAGTACCTGCTTTAATGAGTTCTTACGCACAGCTTTTATTGGGTTAGCTGCCACGTATAAATGGTGACGGCTTCACCTTGTTGGGCGAGGGTGGGGTCAAGAACGGGGAGTACCGCATTAGTAAAGTGATCGTATACGACCAGTTCCGCACGGACGGGGCCAGGTGCCGCATTTTCTGGAATGGTGAAACGGTGGCGATCAATGATCTGCCAGCCGTATAACCACTTCAGCGTTGGGATAGCGCCTGTTGCTGGAATTTGGTCGGATTGTAGACGCCAGGCAAAGTCTGGCCCGATGATATCCACTTTTATGACGCGATCATTGACGCCGGGAGCCACACTAAAAAAGGTAAGGTCTACCGTTAGACTATCACCCGGCTGGAGTTCTGTGTGGGAAACGATCACATCAGTCAGCACCATCTCACCACCAATTGGTACTGCATCCTCCGCGGTAGGGGGCAAATACTCAGCAGACGTCACGGTGACCGTGCCCACACGAACGCGCTGCTGCCCATTGGTGAAGAATAGCTCGTCGTCACTGCGCGCCCCAACTAGAATCGGGTAATCACCGGGTGGCAGGGTGGCAGGCGGGGCGAGGGTAAACGCTTCAATGATGATTGAGCCAGTCGGCAAGCTGCTGGTATCAACGCTGATATCTCGCGGTGAGAGCACCACACCATCTGGCTGAGATAGGTGCGCATAGAAAGAAACAGGGTTTACTTGCTCAGCGTCAATGCGCCATGCTAATTGAACTTCAAACGTCGTACCCGCCGGAATAGATTGCGGCAGGTCAACGCCTAACAGCGTCACACCGCCGTCAAACTGTGCCTCGGTTAGCAGCATGCCAGCCCGCACAGCAGTGCGTGGCTCGCGTCGAACAAGCCAACCTTCACCTGAGGGCAGCGGCTCGAACACATAGCCTGTCGTGTCGAACTGCACCGGATAGTATCCTGTGACCACGACTGGGCGCTCGTCGATATACTGCTCGATGCGCTGCACCCACGTCTCAGCCAGTGGTGTCGCGCCATCCGGGAAGACGTAAAAGATTTCTAAATCTGGGCGTTGTTGGCCTATGTATTGTTGCGGCGCAAGCGACATTGTATGGTGCCAATTCGCCAAAATGACTGCACCGTCGGGGGCCTCCTCAAAGAGTGCATCTGCGAACTGCTGCGTTGACTGGTCACTAGCCAATAGGTCTAAACTAGGCCATGTTCGCAGGCTGTGGAGACCAATAGCAAATAGGAGCAGTGCCAACAGCACCCACTGCACCCGCCGCCACTGGCGCGCCCTGAAACCAAACCATGTAATCTGCCCGATCTGGGCGAACCCCATACCAAGCAGTGCTGCCATCAATACGTAGGCTGGCACAAGGTATTCTACTGTTTGCGGGGCGCGGTAGGTCATTGTAAGGGCACTTGTCAGTAGAATTCCACTGATCAGGGCCAACGCCACGCGCCAGCGCTTCCACATCACCAATACCGCACTGACCATTATCAACAGCAACAAAATAACATCCCACTGCAACACCATGATGTTGCCCCACACCAAGGCCCTGTCTATGAGATCACCAAGGCCACTGAAGGCGAATAGATCCCCAGAGAAACCGCGTGCCAGCACATGCCGCCAAAAGCCTGCCCATGCTGCTAGATCATCCGGGGCCAAGGGCGCATTCATCGCCCCGCGGATCGGGAGGTAAACCCAAGGCAAAAATCCAAGTGCCGCCGCCCCGATTGGCTTCAGCCAGTGTTTGGGTTCGTACAGCAGTTTCCCATCAATTAACAGCAGGTAGATCAAGAGAAAGACGCCAACAAAAGTTACTGATGGGTGATGGGTGATGCCCAGCGCCAGCGCTAAGAAGAAGCTCCATAAAGCACTTTCTTTCCGCGTGTGAGCGTATGTTGCAATGCGTTCAAGGGTCAAAGCAACGAAGAAAGCAGTCAATGGACGGATGCTGGCTTGGGTCGCCGTCACCCAGAAGCTGGGCACAACTATCAATGCGATTGCTGCGACTACGCTTGCCGTCTGCCGGTCCGTCCAGCGGTGCACTGCCTGACCCAGCACTGTCACCGTTAGGGCTGCGGTGACCGCTGAAAATAAGTTGACCGCACGGGCGGGATTCTGCGGCATCAAGTATGTGAAGCCGTGCCCAAGCAGCGTATACAGTGGGTAGCCGGGTGGGTGCGCTACCCCTAATGAATACGCCACCAATTGAAATTCGCCCGCATCTGCGGGCAGGTAGCCGGGGGAAAGCGTCAACCAGTATAGGCCTAGTGCAGTTGAGAATATGATGAAGTCGATGAGACGCATGGGCGCAAGTCTACCACAGGCTACGGTTTTTATTCAGCCCGCTCGAAGACCATAATCGGCAACTTCGGCTGTTCGGGCCGCCGCCAACGCCAGCGGTGTTCTATCTCAAACAATTGCCCAAACAAGCGCTTGACGTCGCGCTCTTGGCGGGCTACTTGTTGAATGTAGGCATCGGGGTGAATCAGGATGCGGAAACGGGCGGCGGGTAGCCAATTCGCGGTCTGCTTGCTGATCCGCGTTGGCAGCGACTGTGACCAGTAGCGCTTTTGACGCAAGCCAAGCTGCTCTATCAACTCACCGAGGCGCTCTTGGGTGAAGAAATGCTCAAAGTCAAGCGAGTCAAGCATGAAGCCGAAGCGCTCCATGTGATAGTCTTCATACACGTTGACCATCTTGTAGCCGTTTTCGCGTCGATTAAACATCGGTGACCCCATCACAACCAACCGTCCCGCAGGTTGCAGCACGCGTATCGCTTCCGGCAACGTGGTCGCGTAATCAGTCGCGTAGTGAATGCTGTCATTGAAGATCACCAGGTCGATTGCCTTGTCACACAGCGGGAGATGGTCGAAGTCAGCTTGTAGGCAGGTGAAGTCCTGCTGATAGTACCCGTTCACACCCAGCCCTGTTCGCCGATGCACACGAATATCGACGGCTGCCACCTGATGATTGAGTTCACTCAAGCGGTTGCTCAGCCAGCCATTGCCCGCGCCGAGATCAAGGACAGTCAAAGCTCGACCCAAGCGCTTAGACAGCGGTCGGATCACCTTTTGCACCAATGCTTGATAATCCGCCGCTTTCGGACGCCAGTCGCGGGCATGTGGGTGCCCCGGATGGCAGCGCGGGAGATCGAGGTAGTGCCGATGATCGATGCTGCCCCAACGTTCTTCTTCAAGGATGTAGTCGTAAAGCTTGATAAAACGGTCGAACTTCCATGCGCGCCATGTTGGCAGAAAGCGCCAAATACCATCAATCAGCTTGTAGGTTTCCTTATCTTTGGGGCAAACGCGCACATCAGGTGAGGGTGCTTCCAATGTGCTGTGGCAAATCGGGCAGATGAAGGTGAACGGTGGCATGGACTGTGTGCTTCTCAACCGTTGATTAGCTTGAGGATAGCACAGTTCAGTTAAGCTGACGCAAAGAAAAAAGACCTCAATCAGTTCTGATTGAGGTTAGGGCTGTTAACCGCGCCGCCGAGACAGTGCGATTAAAACGATGAACACGGTGGCAATCGTACTCAGTGAGATACCCACATAAATGCCGGGGTCTTCCCCAATATCAATGCCAAACAGTGGGATCAGGATATCTGTTAGTTCGGCGGCTGCCAGAATACCGGCAAGGTAATTTAGAAAGATCGCCGCGCTGGCTTCTCGATAGTCGTGCCACTCGGATGCGTAAGTTAACAGCAGTTCTTGCTTACGCTCGAAGCGGTCGATCAGCTTATCCAGATTATGCGATTTTCCGGCCCGTTCTAAGAACTCGACGCGGTTGGCAAACGGCGAAATGTTCTCTTGATACTGCACCATGTCCGAGAGGGCACCTTGTAGCGCATCGACCATTTTTTTACGCTCGGGCGTACCGCTGGCGGCAATCTTGTCGAGCCGTTGGATATAAGCCCGTAAGATCGCTTCTTGTAGGTAGATCCATTCGAGCAGCACCGTATAGTGCATATACTCATAGATGATCGCCAGATGATCTTCCTTGACTCGCAGCCGCTTCTTGATCTTTGGCAGCAGGTCGGGCAGCAGATCATTGAACAGCAGTAGTTCTGAATTGCCCAACAGATAGACGCCGAGTTCTGTATCGGTACTGAGGTTTTCCAACAGTTCCTGCTCAATCAACCAAGGGGCGCGTTCCTCATAGTAGACGTCCATCGCACCGATGCCGCGCAAGGTTTGGGCGTGTTCTCTGATGTACGCCTTGAGGTTGGTAGTCGGCATTGGGTCGCACTCAGCGAGAATGACTGAGGTGGACCCGGTCGGGCGCGTGATATCGTGAGCCAAGCGCACAGCCTCTTCAACCTCTTGAATTTTCTGATTGGCTTTGCGCCCGCGCAGCAAACGACGCAGGTTGCCGCGTGTTTTCTCTTGACCATTGCTCTTGAGACGGGCTGCGATCAAGTGCTGCGAAATGTCGCGTAGGCCCGTCACGACCAACGCCATATCTTCATCGTAGGGAATCAGATGGTCAACGCCGTGCAGCAGTTTCTTCTCTGGTGTCTCTGCTGTCTCTGTCTTCGGGAACGTCCGCTGCCATGTCGGTGGCAGCATCAATAGCTGGGGTGAAATCCCCATTCGCACCAAGGCGATCGCTTCATCGGGTGAATACCCTTCACGTAAATTGAAACTGACGTGGTATTGCATGATGCCCGTGCCGGACTTATGCAGCAGGAGCAGCGGCAGCACGCTAAACCACAAATCATTGGCTTCGACGGAAGAGGCGGCACTGACAATCTGCTCTTCCGAGAGTGAGTCTGGCGGACGGCTCAAGCGTTTGAGCGTTGGATGTAGGTTGGCGATCTTGAAGCGGTTGAATTGAATGCGTACGACGTTTTCGTAGCCCGTCCGGGCGACGTTGCGCGAGGCCCGCTCCATGATCTGTAATACGGCGGTTTGGTCGCGCCGATTTGAGAAGCGATCACAGACATACGATGGCATGCGCCGCACACGTGCTAAACTGGTACCGAGAAAGTCATCAGCCGGATCTTCGATCACGAATGTGTCGCGCCAGATAACGCGCATCTGCTTAACGAGGATGATCGTTGACTGCATCCCGATCTGTGGGTCATCGACGTTGTTTGTTAGAGTCATACCATTACCCTTCGCGTTGCGATTGCTCGTGGAAAGACCAATCATACTACAGATTAAAGTGAAGGGTGTATTGAGGCTTAGGCGCCGAAGAGTGTAGCAGATAACGTCGTCACTGCAAACAAAAAAGCCCGCTGATTTGTATCAGTGGGCTTTCGTTTGACGATATGCTTTAGCGGAACGATGGATAGTCGAAGTCGTCGTAGCTGGAACCACCACGGCGGGGGTTGCTACTGCCGCCTGTGCCGCTATTGCCGCGCAGTATGCGGCGCGCTTTGGTGACGTCCTGCTCGTATTTCAACAGGACAGATAAGGTATTTTCCAGCACGTCACGTTCCAGTGTGTCCGCGTTGAGCGTCAGCAGGGCTTTCGCCCAATCCAATGTTTCACTGACGCTGGGGTTCTTTTTCAAGTCCATGGCACGCAGTGAATGCACAGCCTCAACCGCTTGTTCGGCTAGCTGCGGGTTCAACTCAGGTACCTTTGTCTGGACGATCTCTAACTCGTCGCTGACGGTCGGGTAGTCGATGAAGACGTACAGGCAGCGGCGTTTAAGTGCTTCACCCAGTTCACGCGTGTTGTTACTGGTTAGGAAGACCATTGGGTGGTGCTTGGCTGTGATTGTGCCTATTTCTGGAATACTAACTTGGAAGTCGCTGAGGATTTCCAGCAGGAAAGCCTCGAACTCCGCATCGGCCCGGTCAATCTCGTCGATCAGCAGTACAACCGGTTCCTCACTGTTGATCGCCTTGAACAGCGGGCGCTCCAGCAAGAAACGCTCTGAGAAGAAGACGTCTTCCTCCTCCGCCAATCTGTCAGCGGCACTGGTCAGGTTTTCGGTATCAGAGAGCAGGCTGGCGAGCCGATCACGCAGAAGCTGCGTGTACAGCATCTGTTTGGCGTACTCCCATTCGTACAACGCTTTGCTCTCGTCTAACCCTTCGTAACACTGAAGGCGTACCAAGCTTCGCCCCGTAGCCTTCGACACGACCTTTGCCAGTTCGGTCTTGCCGACGCCCGGAGGTCCTTCAATCAGCAAGGGTTTGCCAAGTTTTTCGGATAGGTAAACAACAGTCGCAATTTCGTCAGATGCAATATACTGCTGTTCAGCCAGGCCAGCTTTTACGGCCTCAACTGATTCATACATAAAGATTTATCTCCTTCTAAACATGCCCAAGTGTTGTGTTGGACCATATTCCGCTAGAAGCTGCATCCAGCGAAAAAGCGCCTCATTCATCATTGATCCACCTTGTGGACTTGACCTTGACGTTACCTCGCTTAGCGATTTATCGCACCCTCACTATGGGCAGTGGCTACAAATGTTATTTGCAGAGTTGACGGGTTTGCCCCTCTTTGATGGCAAAGCCCTCTGGCAGCGGGATGCGACCATCGAGCGGATCAAGAAAGTGATTGAAGTAGCCAAACTGTTCCAGAGTCTGCTGCCCCTGTACCCCCCGGGCAAAGCTCAAGAACTCAATCGCCAGCTCTGTTTGGCGGTCAGTTGTATTGTTGGTCCCCAAGACATAAAGATACAACGGGCGGAGCAATTCTTCGGGATAATTGGTCACCTCAATTTCTTCGTCTAACGGGTTGATTGACTTTCTCTCATCATCGCCCGAGATTGGTACTACCTGCAAATATTGCTCCGGTTGAGTCCGCAGCCAACCGATGCCGACCCAGTACAGAGAACCCGGCCTGCTAAGCGTTCGGTCGAGGCATTCATTATTCGTAGCGCAACTGATGTAATTCAACGCATCCGGTGGGAAAGGCTGCTGTGTGGTTGGTCGATAGCCTGCCAAGGTTAGTAAGATGAATTCTGTGGTGCCATTGCCTTTACGGGCAAAGATGGAGATCGATAACTTCTCACCTGATATCTCCGCCCAATTGCTTAACTCGCCACGGATAATGCTGCGGATGTGGTCAATGTTGAGACTCTCAACCTGGTTCTTGTTATGGGTGACGAACGTCACCATATCGTAGCCGATCTCCGCTGCACAAGTGATCTCGACTCCAGCATTTGCGAGGGTGTTCTGTTGTGGTTCGGTAATAGGTTCCGACATGGCAAGGATGTTAGCGCAGTCACCATTCGCAGCAGCTCGGACGCCCGCTGTTGAGCCGATATCCCGAATGTTAACCCGAACATCATAGAAATCCTCAAAGGTCGTGCCCCATTCTTGTACCATGCCAAGGCCTTCACCCAAAATGGTGTTACTGCCGACGATGTAGAGCTTGGGGTAGGTCATTGAGCGGAATTGTTCGATGCTGTTGAGCGTTTCACCGAGGTCAGCAGTTGCACCCAGGAGGGAGCCCATCAAAGTGCCTAAAAACAAGATGGCTGGCAGAATGCTTATTTGCCGCCGACGCGCTCGCTTATCCTCGACGCGCTCGTACTCTTCAAGGTCTTTGATCACCGTAGATAAGCGGGTGATATTTTCTTCAATGTGGTGGAACTCGTCCGCAACTTCGTGAAACTGTGCCTCGATTTGGTTGGTTTGCTCTTGGATTGCTTTTTCAGCGTCAAATTGCGGTGGGGTGAAGGGGGGTGGGTCGTATGGGCTGGGGCCTTGAAACAGGGAGTCGGTCTGCATGCCATGCGTCTTCAGGCTTTCGATCTGCTTTATGGCAAACGAGTTGCCCGGCAAAATGCGGATAACTTCCTCCCAGCAGCGGGTTTGCTTCTCAGTCGTCTCGATCCTTGCGAATGACATCCAATAAAATGGCGCGGGCAGCGTCCCGATCACCATCTTCGAACAACTCTCGTGCTCTTTCAACACGGTCTGTCGCCGACATTATTGCTCCTCACTCTCCTATCTAAACTTAGGTCACTTTAAGTATCAAGCACAGACGTTAAGAAACGATTATCAGACCAGCATCACCCAAATTTCTAGGGGGCAGCGTGTCCATAGGGCTGCTGGCTAGATCAAAGCCCCAGCCAGCGCCTCATACTGCTCGATTTGGAGGAAGAAAACTAAGGCCTATCGATTTGATCTTGGGTGCCTGCGAACATCAGGTTTTCGATCCGTTCTGCCTGCAAGAAGCGCAGCGGAAAGCCCATGGCAACCTCACTGACCTTGTCGAGTTTCTTCATATGCTCGTCGGAGAGTTCAAACTCCAGCGCGCTCATGGTGTCCACTAAATACGACAGTTTTTTCGCTCCCAGAATTGGGATGATGCTGCCAGGCTTTTGGAGCGCCCAGCGTGTGGCAACCTGCGACGAACTGCGCTCAAGGTCATCAGCGACCGTTTGCACCGTGTCTACAATTGCCTTTTCTGTCTCAGTAAGTGTCCGGTCGGCGTGGCGCACCCCCGTCTCACCACCTTGGTTCTGGGTGGCATACTTACCCGATAGCAAACCACCTGCTAAGGTTGACCATGCTAGGATCGGCATATTGTAAAACATTCCTGTCGGGATCATCTCGCGTTCAACGGTGCGCTCAATCAGGCTGTATTCGATCTGATAACCGACAAACTGTGACCAGCCGCGGAGTTCTGCAAGGGTATTGGCACGCGATACGATATATGCGGGTGTATCACTGACGCCGATGTGCAGGATTTTCCCAGCCCGAACTAAGTCGTCCAGTGCGCGCATCACTTCTTCTACTGGCGTTGTGAAGTCCCACGCGTGCAGCCAGTATAGGTCAATGTAGTCGGTATCGAGCCGCTTGAGGCTGCCTTCAACGGCATGCACCATGCTTTTGCGATGGTTGCCTGCTTTGTTAGGGTCACCGTGTTGCGTATAGAGCGTGTACTTGGTTGCCAACACAAAATGATCGCGGTCGCTGGCGATGAAGTCACCCACGTACTTTTCGCTGGTGCCTTCTGTGTAGCGGTTGGCGGTATCAATGAAGTTGCCGCCGCGTTCTGCGTAGGCGTCGAATACTTCTTTGCTTGTCTTTTTATCGGTACCCCAACCCCATTCCTCACCGAAGGACATGGTGCCAAGGCATAGTTCTGAAACGCGTAACCCACTGCGACCTAATATTTTATATTTCATCTTGGATGGCTCCTATGCGTAAGGGATTATCTATCAGATCATAGCATATAGCTGGGTCAGGTGTCCTAGCGATTCGGGCAGGCGTATCCGTCTGACCCCATTCTCCCACCCACAACCAGCCACATTCAGCGTATAATGGGGACGCTCAGAAAAACTGCCGCCACCACAGATAAGTCTTCTTGTGTTCAGCAAACATCTAGCGGGCATTATCTATTTTAATCAATCAGGCACAAGCAGGGAGAACCCTATGGCACAGTCAAACGAACAACTTAAGCAAGCAATCGCACAGGCGCAAAGCCTCAGCGACAATGCATCCGAGCTATTGTTTCGCAGTGAACTCGCTCAACGCTACATTGACGCCGGGCAGCATCAGGATGCGATCAATGAGTTATCGCTTGTGGTACGGCTGGCACACGAAGCGGGTGATAAGCTGCTCGTTGCCCGGACGATGCTGTTGGTCGGTAAAGAGTATGGCGCATTAAACAATCAGGCGCGTGCCGTCGAAAGTTTCGACTACGCCCTCACAATTGGGCAGATGTTCGCTGATAACGATATTATCGATGTGGCTCGCTCGCAAAAAATGATCTACGGGAGGCAGCAATCCCTAAACGCAACTCGCAAGAGTGGCTCGCTGCTGCCACCATCTGCCGAACTGACACCCGTCAGTCCACCCGAAGAAAGTCAGTTTTCGGCAAAAGGTAGAGTGATCGAACGCGAGCTGCCCTCTGCCCCACTACAACCTGAGTTGTCTCCTGCCGAAATAAAACCAATACAGTCGCTCGAAAAGGCGACATCATTTGCTGCGCAGATCGAGGCAGCGCGTGCTGCGTATGCAGCCGGGCGCGTCTCGGAAGCACGGCAGTCCTTCCAGCAAATTTTGGAAGCTAGCCGCACTCAAGAGGATTTCCTCGCACAGTCGCAAGTGCTTTATTACCTTGGGGTGATCAATGCTAATTTGCGCTATTTCGGCCAGGCACTGCAACTGTTGCAAGATGCTGTGGCGCTGACCGTCAAAACGAAAGACTATGAACTGCGGAGCGCAATCTTTGACATCGTTATCAGCATCTTCGAGAAACAGGGCGACGCCGAGGGTATTCAAAATATGCTCAAAAGCAAACTTGACCTTGCCAGTAAAACTGGGACTAAGGCCGACGAATTTGCCATCATCATGCAGATGGCAGCGGCTCACCGCGATTCCGGTAACGTCAACGATGCGTTATACAAATATGAAGATGCTTTGGTCCTAGCAGAAGAATATGGCCTAACCGCTGAATGCATCGATGCAATGCTTAACAGTGGTGATGTTTACATTGCTGCGAACTTCGCCCAGCTTTCCGTCCAACGCTTTCGTGATGCGCTTGAAGCAGCACGCGTCTCGCATGATCGTCTGCGCGAGGTGCAAAGCCTGATCAAACTAGCAAAAGCCTATGCTCACACACAAGACTGGAACCTAGGCATCGATAGCGCCGATGAAGCCATCAAGATTGCACGGGCGCTGAAAGTGAACCGCCTAGAGGGGCTGGCTGGTTTTTGGCTTAGTAGATTGTACAAAGGCAGTGGGGATGCGGTCACTGCTGCGCGCGCAGATAAAAAAGCGCGTGACTTACTCGGAGACGAGTATCAGATAGTGGATGGCTGACCGAGTATTGACCACCCGCTTAGGCCATTAACCTAAACCTGCTCCGTCCGTTTTATGCTCTTGGCATACAATAGGCGCAGGTGCTGTTCGTCAAGAGAGACCACTTTGGTGCTGCCGAATTCATCGAAGATAGCAGTTCCGGGCTGTGCTGTTAGGAGGTATCTGTCCCTAAACAGCGATGGCTGCGAGGCGCGCCCAGATGGTATCCATCCAGTCGATATGCTCCGGCTTCATGACGCAGGCCCGTAAGCACGTGGCATAGTCGGCATCTATATCCCAGCCGTCCAACTGACCCTCAAACAAGCTCACGGGCAGTGTTGCGAGTGCTAGGTGAATGTCTTTCTCAGCCGCTGCATCAAAGACTTGCTGCGCCTTAGCCGCTGCTTCAGTGACGCTCGTCGCTTTTGGCAACCAGATTACGATGTCAAGCTCAGGTGCAAACGGAACGATGTAGCGTCCGTCAGCCTTGATCTTCTGATACAGATCGAGGGCGGCTGCGCGACACTTGCTGATGTCCTGCGCGAATTCACCCTCTGCCACGGGGGGCAGCATTTGGTGGGTTGCCCATAGCCCGACGGCTGCGGCCCCAGCTCGTGAGCATTCTAGACTGATCTCGCCGAGGTGCAGTTCATCAGATGAGAAGTAAGTATATGGTGAGTCGTGCGAATACAACGTCCCGACGGCTGGGTCTTTGAACAGAATGCAGCCGCAACCGTACGGTTGCAGGCCGTGTTTATGCGGGTCGATGGCGAGCGAGTCGGCTTCAGTGATAGCGTCGTAAGCGGCACGAGCGCTTGGTGCAAGATTGTTTGCCAGCGTGAAGTAGCCGCCGTAAGCGCTGTCTACGTGAATGCGAAAGCCGTACTGATCGCGTAAGTTTAAGAGGGCAGGCAGCGGGTCAACGGCACCGATGGCTGTCGTGCCCAGCGTCGCGATCACGGTGCCGACCTCATGCTCGTCTAACAGGCGTTTGAGGTGATCTAAGTCCATCCGCCCGCGTGAGTCGATTGCGACAGGCTCGAAGTTCAGACCGAGCACGTCACTGAGGCGATTATGTGTATAGTGTGCCTGTTCTGAGGCGACCAGTATTTTGTCGCGACCCATGGTTTCGGCAGCTATCCACAGACCTTCCATATTTGCGAGGGTACCACCACCCGTCAGGTGACCAAGATGTGTGTCCCAGCCGTACATCGCTGCGATCATGGCGACGGCTTCCTTCTCCATCGCTGAACTCGCCCGACCGCCGTCAAGTGCTTGGTTGTTCGGGTTGATGAACAGCGCTAGTGCGTATGCCAGCCGTGCAACAGCGTGTGGTGGCTTCAGCATTTGCCCTAAATAGAAAGGGTGTTGGTAAGGGTAGTTGTCTCGCATGCGCTCGGCGACGGTATTGAGCACCGCAGCCAGTTGATTGCGGTCTACAGCTGGTGTGAAGTTGGGTAGCTCGCCAAAGCCATCGTCCAGCTTGGTAAGTGCATCTGATAACAACGCCAATGTTTGATGATCGAATGTAGGCATATCGTTCTGAACCAGTATGTATAAGTTTTAGACTGTTATTATGCCACTAGCGATGCCCGGTTAGCTATAGAATGCTTTATTCTCACCCGCTGCACCGCTTGAAGCAATTATCGTTGGTTAGATGTAAGACATGTAGATTCTACTGCTGTTTCCGGTTATCCTCTGTCCGCTATGGACGTATTAACCAACCAGCGTAGTTGGTGCTGAAAGGAACTGTGTGTGGAAAAAATGCAGACAACCAGCCTCAGTGAGCGCGAGAGGATATTAGATAATGTGCTCGGAGCAATGGGGTGGACTCCTCTAATCCGCCTGAACAGCGTCACGGAACACATCGACGCAGAGCTTGTGGCGAAAGTAGAGTTCTTTAATCCGGGTGGTTCCGTCAAAGACCGGATCGGCCTCTCGATCATTGAGGATGCAGAGCGTTCAGGCCGTCTAAAGCCTGGTGGCACTATTGTCGAAGGTACGTCCGGTAATACAGGCGTTGGCCTGGCGATTGTTGCTGCGCTGCGGGGCTATAAAACTGTCTTTGTCATGCCAGATAAAATGTCGAACGAAAAGATTCAACTGTTGCGTGCTTTCGGTGCCCGCGTCGTGATCACGCCGACGGCCGTCGAGCCGGATGACCCGCGCAGTTACTACAGTGTGTCGCAGCGCATCGTAGATGAGACGCCGAACAGTATCCTCGCCAACCAGTATCATAACCCTGTCAACCCAGAAGTTCACTATCAGACGACTGGCCCGGAAATCTGGAGTCAGACCGACGGCAAGGTCGATGTCTTTGTTGCTGGCTTAGGAACGGGCGGCACGATCTCTGGTGTAGGCAAATATCTCAAAGAGCAAAACCCTGCCGTCAAGATTATCGGCGTTGACCCAATCGGTTCGCTCTACTATGAGTATTTTCAAACAGGTGAACTGGGCGCTGCTTACAGTTACCGTGTTGAAGGCATCGGCGAGGACTTCTTGCCTTCAACCATGGATTTTTCCGTCGTAGATGATGTGGTGCAGGTGACCGATCAGGAATGCTTTTTAATGACGCGCCGCCTCGTTCGTGAAGAAGGGCTGTTCATCGGTGGTTCTTGTGGGGCGGCTGTTGCCGGTGCCTTGAAGTACATCGAGAAACAAAACCTTGGGCCAGATCAGCGCATTGTCGTGCTGCTCCCTGATTCTGGATCGCGTTATCTCAGCAAGATTTTTAATGACGACTGGATGAAGGAAAACGGCTACTTCCGGCAAGATTGGGGACCTGCGACTTTGGGTGATGTGATCGAGGCCGCGGGCGAGCGCGAGGTGATCACCGTCAGTCCAGACGATCAGATGAGCGCTGTCATCACCTTGATGAAAGATCGGGGTATTTCGCAGACGCCGGTTCAGCAGGATGGTAAGTTCCTCGGCTTGGTACGTGAAGTTGACCTGCTGCTGCATATGTTTGAAGCGCACGATGGGCACACCCATACCGCCGACGAGACAATTGCTGCCTCCATTCAGACGGATTACTTATCCGCGCTGCCATCAACACCACTGCAAACAGTAATGGGCGAAATGACTGGTGAGAACGAAAATGCCGTCTTGGTCTTCGACAAACATGGCGCTGATAGTAAGCTGATCGGCTTGTTGACCAAGATCGATATTCTGGACTATATGATGAATCGGATCGACGAATGAGTACGCGGCCTAAAATTGATACGCAAGCGGTGCATGCGGGCGTGGTGCCCGACCCGTCTACTGGGGCCATTATGACTCCAATTTACCAAACCTCGACTTATGTGCAGGCTGCCCCCGGTGAGCATCAAGGCTACGACTACAGCCGCACCGATAACCCCACGCGCACAGCGCTGCACGGTGCCCTTGCCGCACTCGAAAACGGCACATATGCGCTGGCTTTCTCTAGTGGCATGGCGACCATTGACACGATCATGCGGTTGTTCAGCCCTGGCGATCATATTATCTGCGGTGATGACGTATATGGCGGCACCTTCCGTCTGTTTGACAAGGTGCTCAAGCGCTACGGCTTAACGTTTAGCTACATCAACATGGCCTCACTTGATGCTGTGCGTGAGGCCATTCGCCCCGAAACTAAGCTGATCTGGTTGGAAACACCAACCAATCCACTGCTCAAGCTGGCAGATATTGCCGGGATCGTTGACCTGGCACCTGATGACGTCAAGGTCGGTGTGGACAACACCTTTGGCTCGCCTTTCATCCAACGCCCATTAGACCTTGGCGCTGACTTTGTAATGCATAGTACGACTAAGTACATCGCCGGTCACTCGGACGTGGTTGGCGGGGCGGTGGTGCTCGACGATCAAGATGATTATGAAACGCTCAAATTCTTGCAGAACTCTGTCGGCGCTGTGCCAGGCCCGATGGACTGCTTCTTGACGCTGCGGGGCATCAAAACGCTGCACTTACGGATGGAACGTCACAGTGATAACGCGCTCAAGATTGCCCAGTTTATGGAAGATCAAGCTGTCTTTACCCGCGTGATCTACCCTCATTTGGATACGCACCCGCATTACGAACTTGCCAAACGTCAGATGCGTTATGGTGGTGGTATGATCTCAGCGATTGTCAAGGGTGGTAACGAGGTCGCAAGGAAGTTAATTAGTAAGACGCATTATTTTTCACTGGCGGAGTCACTGGGTGGCGTCGAGTCGTTGATTGAACACCCCTACAGCATGACGCATGCCTCGACTGCTGATAGTGATATTGCAGTTGACCCCGGGCTGATTCGTCTGTCGGTTGGTGTTGAGCACGTCGACGATCTCATCGATGATTTGCGCAACGCTTTAACCCAGCTCTAACCACATATGTAACGTCCGGTAAACGGTTATAGCTGTACTTGTCTCGCCTTTATGTTACTGTGTACTTGGTTGACTACAGAACGTAGAGGTTGAGATGATACAGCTCCAGACAACAGAAGAATCGCTTGAAAAACTCGGGCTGAGGTTACAAAAACGTAGCTCTCGCAGTGAAAATTACGTAGGCCGCATTGGTGATCGCCGGGTAGATGTTACCATCGCGGCTAACGACCCTGATGATCCGCCATCGATAGCACACGGTACCGCTCAGCTCGAAATAATAATAGACGCACCTGGTGTAGAGACCAGTGCTCGCATCGGAAAGCGAGTCGAGTCCAAAAGACGAAATGCTGACATCTCACTAGATGAACTCTATTATTTTAGTTCAAGCCCTCAATGGACGATGTCAGTCGTCCATGATGACAGTATACAACCAACTCTACTGCGCTTATGTGAGCCGATTGCCGGTATTGATCGCGAGCCTGCCATAATCGTTGAACCGGGACACCTAAAACTACACATCCCAGTCTTGGATCGGGCTCTGCTGAATGCAGACTACTTTGACCAGCGGCTGGCAGATGCTCTCGCCTTAACTGATGCAATCGAACGCGTTCCGCCAGCGCCGACGCCTGGCATTCAGTCTTTACGTGGTGAACTTGTCCACCGTGTAAACCACATGACATTATCGGCAACACAGATAATTGGCCTGCTTTTGATTGCCATCGCTGTCCTCAGCAGTATTGGCATTGCTATCAATTCCAAACCACATAGCTAAGTGCTGCTATACTTAGGAGCATCTTTCTCAAATGCAATGAAGGAGGCTCCTAAAATGGCTCACCCCCCAGAAAATCTGTCGCGAGAAGTATTTGCCGCCGCAGTCGATTATGTTATCCGTGAACGCAAAACAGCCAAGGTCTTGGCCGATCCATATACCTGCCCAGAACTCACAGCCGAGCAATCCAGTACCGTTCGTGCTGCTCTTAGCGACATTGTTGAGGTCGCTGGCTGGGCGCCGTTCCACAAGATGGTTGACGCGCAGCATACCCAAGGTCAGATGACTTCACCAGTGCCGTGGCGTTTCTACGTGCTCGAAAAACCAGCCTGCTGCACACTCTTGGCACACATTCGCGTACAAGCAGAACAGCATCCAGATTCTGTGTGGTCGCGTGCTATGCAGAAGAAAGTCAGCAAATTGTTGGCGGGTTCTAGTGCGCTCATTCAAGTGACATGGCTGCCCGATGCTCAGCAAGTAGCTGATGGTGAGCCTACGCTTCGCACCGTAGAACACATTGCTGCGGCATCAGCCGCTGTCCAAAACTTGATGCTCGCCGCCGAAGCCCGTGGTTTGGCAACTTACTGGTCGTCAGCTGGAATTCTGCGCCATAAGACGGTACTCAATATGCTGCACATTCCGCTTGATCAACGTGTGCTTGGCAGTATCTTCTTCAGTATTGACCCCGAAAATTACGATATTGTTTCTGGTCCCCTGCGTGACAAACGCGGCGAAGCCACTGACTGGTCAACATGGGTTGATCTGTCGGTTTAACATGCCGTTGGTTGACTCATGTATAATCAAGCTGTTTGATTTCATCTAAGACATGAGGAGTCGTTTTGACGTTAGACTTAGGATTAGTACTGCGGCAGGGAGTGATCTGGGGGGTTGTCGGCGTTATCTTGTTGATTGTGGCGTCATTTGTGGGGTCGTTCTTGCCGATCAGTGTAGATGGTTTGTCAATCGGAACGTTTGCCGTGATGTTTAGCGGAGTCGGGTTTGCTTATTACAATTCCGGTCGCCAAGTGGTGACCAGTCTCTTTGGTGGGGCACTTGCTGGGGTGATTGCAGGCGCTCTTTTGTTGATCATTACGTTGTTTGTGCTGCCCTTGATTCCAGGCGTCAGCGCTGATGGAAGTGCTGCTATCGGCACGACTGCCGCAACGGTGTTAGTCAATGGGGTGTTGGCTGGTCTCGCCGGGGCCATTGGTATGTTGATCATCAAACGCGCCGACTAGGGGCTGAACACATCCGGCTGTTTGTGAGCTTCGAGTATCTTTGTGGCTGAACACAAGTGTGCTTATGTTCAGCGAATAGTCCAAGTAAAAGACCCCTTCCACATCAATAGGAAGGGTCTTTTGCTTAGCCGCTGCTGCGCTACCAGTTAGATGCCCGCAGCGACGGAGTACACCACATAGGCAATATAAGTAATAATGAGGAAAATACCTTCGATGCGCGTAAACTTCCGATCTGTGTATAGAAAGATGTACAGCAGCACGACAGTACCGCATAGAATAAAGACAGATGTTAACAAGTTGGAGGCGCCAACCTCAACGATTGGGGTTCCTAGGGCCATCAGCAGCAGCCAAGGGATGCCCAAACCTATCAACACGTCGAAGATATTCGAGCCGACAGCGTTCGCCACTGCCATTGAGCCGCGGCCTTCGCCTGCCACTTCGACCGAAGCAATCAAGTCTGGGGCGGATGTACCGGCAGCAAGCAGCGTCAGCGAGACGATGACGGGGGGCAGGCCGATTGCATCCGAGAAGATAACGGCTGCTTCCACTAAGACAAAGCTGATGGCAAAGATAAAGATGATTGAGACAATCATTGCCCAAACGTAGTTCTTTTCTGGATCGCGGGCGATGAATCCGAATAACTTCCTAATACCCTTGTTTAAGGGGTGCAGCACGCTGTTGTCGTCGTCGAGCTGCTCCATGATGTTGTGCGGAACGTGTTCGTCTACGTCTGGGTTGCGCTTACTCCACTGCCACAGCACGATCAGGTAAACGACGTAGGCCACAACGAATGCCGCCGCCTCGTATAAAACGATCCGCCCATCCCAGAATGCAACCAGCAAGAGAGCGACGGCAGCAAGGTAAAATGCGACATCGCGCTCAACGCTGCCCGCCTTGATCGTCAAACTGCCAGCAACGAGGGCGGACGCTCCGGTGATCACCAAGATATTGAACACCGCCGACCCTACGATTGTGCCGACACCGACATCGGCATGACTGCCGCCAAGAATGACGGCAAAGATGGCAATGCCTAATTCCGGCGCAGATGACCCAATCGCCATCAGAGAAGCACCTGCCACATCGTTAGGCATTTTTAGCGTGCGGGCCACTTCATCCAGGCTGATGATGAAGAACTCTTCTGTGATGATGGCGAGCAGGTAAACCGCTACCATAATAACGAGTAAACTTAGGACCGCTTCCATAGTTTTCCTTTACGCAATATAATGATGAATTGTTTATGTATTGTAGTAAACAATGTGCAAATCACCAGTCTCACACTGATAACAGATATGATGTGACTAGATGCCTGTAGCGACTGAATAGACCACATACGCAACATAAGTAAGAAGCAGCCATACGCCTTCAATCCGCGTCAAATGTCGGTCAGTATATAGGAAGACGTACAACAATATCACAGTAGCACAGAGAATAAAGATAGAGGCCAGTAAGTTGGGTGCGCTAACCTCAACGATTGGGGTTCCTAGGGCCATCAGCAGCAACCATGGAATACCTAAGCCAACCAAAACATTGAAGATGTTCGAGCCAACTGCGTTTGCCACTGCCATTGAGCCGCGACCACCACCAGCAACTTCCACGGAGGCGATAATATCTGGCGCAGACGTTCCGGCTGCAAGCAAGGTAAGTGACACAATCAGTGGCGGAAGGCCAATAGCGTCAGAGAAAATAACAGTAGCCTCCACCAAGGCAAAGCTGAGCGCAAAAATGAGAAGAATAGAAACCAACATCGCCCAGACGTGGTTCTTTTCAGGGTCACGGGCAATAAAACCGATCATCTTCTTCACAATACTATTGAGAAAGAATAATCCACTCTCTTCATTGTCAAAGCCGTCTGTAGCATCGTGTGATATTTGTTCGTCTAAGCCAGTGTTGCGTTTGCTCCATTGCCAAAGCACAATCAGGTAGATGATATAAGCAGCTACAAAGGTGCCCGCTTCATAAAGTACAACGTGCCCATCCCAGAACGCGAGCAAGAGCAGCGCGACTGTCCCAAGGTAAAATGCGACATCACGCTCGATGCTGCCTGCTTTGATCGTCAAGCTGCCTGCGACTAAAGCAGAAGCACCCGTGACTACCAAAATGTTGAAGACCGCCGAACCCACAATCGTCCCAATACCGACATCGGCATAACTGCCGCCCAAAATAACGGCAAAGATGGCAATCCCTAATTCTGGGGCAGACGACCCAACCGCCATCAATGAAGCGCCTGCGACATCATTCGGCATTTTAACGCCTGTGCAACTTCATCAAGGCTGATGATGAAAAACTCTTCGGTAATGATAGCGAGCAGATACACTGCAACCACAATAACGAGTAAACTCAAGATCGTTTCCATAAAAGCCCTTGATGTAATCTAAATAATGAGTAATTGCGTACTAGAAAATACACAAACCGCCGTTAAGATAGCCAGCACAAAAGTGAGCCAATCTGAAACACATCGATTATGTCTATAAAACGAAAGATATCCGAATGTGGTCAAACCACTGTGATCGAGCGTATTCAAGCGTCACTTATACACTTGCGGCTGCATTTTCAACTATTGCTAGCCCCCATCTTTCTATGGGGGTTCTTTCTAGCGGAAGGTACCCCAAACGGGCGCTTTGTCGTCGGCTTCATTAGCTTTCATCTCTTTCTCTACGCTGGAATGACGGCGTTTAACTCATACTTTGATCGAGACGATGGGCCCGTTGGGGGTTTAGAACGTCCACCGGAGGTCTACCCGGAATTGTTGCCTTTCTCATTGATCATTCAAGGCATTGGCTTTGTATTGGCATTGACTGTTAATGGCGTGTTTGCTCTGATCTATGTAGTAATTTTTGTGCTGGGTGTTTTGTATTCTGCCCCGAACCCGCGCTTGAAAAGCCGTCCCATCAGTGGCTTGCTGACAGTTTGCATCGGGCAAGGTATTTTGGCTGGTATGGCTGGTGCTGCACCTAGATTCGCTTCTTTAACCGCATTAGATTGGATGGGCCTACTTGCCGCTGCGGGCTTGACGACGGCGTTTTACCCAATCACGCAGATTTACCAGGTCAATGAGGATACTGCCCGGGGTGATATCACTTTTGCCGCTTGGGCTAAGCCCCTCCGTACCTTTCAGTTCTCCATCAGCCTCATAATCGTTTCCAGTATATTGATATTAATTACATTTTATGCGCTGTTCGGCTTCCTATGGACGCTGCTATTAGGATTGTTCAGCATGTTACTGATTAGCTATTTAGTTTACTGGGCCATTTACTTTGATGCGCACGCAACCTTGGCAAACTTCAGGCGCGTTATGCGCTTATATACTCTGATGATGGTGGGCTTTTTGCTGTTTTTGGTGATGCAGCTTTTCCTCGTCTGGAGGAACTAACCAGACGATCAGTGAAGATTCTGAGAAGTAACCCTAAACTCTAACTGTAAGCCGCTATTAGATGGAACCCTATGCAACCAGCAGTTTTGGCGATTGGTACGCAAACGCCTGATATCTGTATCACTCAGCAGCAAGCTGCCGATTGGCTTGCCGCTTCTTTTGGTGAACGCAAACGACCTGCTCGTATTTTGCGAATGCTGCACCATTACTCCGGTATTGAAACACGTTACACCTGCAACGATCATTATTTGCAGCCACCTGAAGGCTCGCGCTTTTCGCCCGGTGTGTCTGCTCTCTGTAGTGCACCGACCAGTGAGCGTATGGCGATCTACGAACGGGAAGCAGTGCCTCTGGGGGTTCATGCTGCCCAGCAGGCTATTGATCAGTTGGCTAACTCTCTTGAGACAACCCCGGATGCTGTCCGTAACTCGATCACCCATGTGGTTGCCGTTAGTTGTACGGGGTTGTTTGCCCCTGGCCTTGGCTATGCCCTCGTCCAGGCGCTGGGATTGTCTTCGACTGTCAACCGCTCACTAATTGGTTTTATGGGCTGCGCTGCGATGTTCAATGCGCTGAAAGTTGCACATGATATCGTCAAGAGTGCTAATCATGTCCGGGTGCTGGTTGTGAGTGTCGAGCTATGCTCGCTGCACCTCCAGCCAAGTGATGCCTATGATGACCTCACGGGTGCCAGTATTTTCTCTGATGGGGCGTCAGCCTGTCTTGTTGGTGCTGATGATGTGCCCGGGCGGCTCCTTATTGATGGGTTTGCTACGAATATTTTGCCGGACTCGCAGCAAGATATGGCTTGGCGTATTGGCGATCACGGTTTTGTACTGCGCCTATCACCACGGATCCCTGAACTCGTGCCGCAAGCTGCGAGTAACGCTCTGCCTTCGTTATTTAACGACCAACCACCAGATTTTTGGGCAATTCACCCCGGTGGCAAGGCCATCTTAGATAAATTGCAGACTTGTTTTGCTTTGTCTGATGCTCAGATGGCAGCCAGCCGCCGCACGCTGCGAGATTATGGGAATATGTCATCAGCGACCATTCTGTTTGTGCTCAAGTCTCTGCTCAATGCGGGCACTGCTTCAGGTTCGGGTGTGGCGATGGCCTTTGGCCCTGGCCTGACGGTAGAGATGATGCGAGTTACTCATGTATGATGTGATCATTGTTGGCGCAGGTTTAGCGGGCAGCAGTGCTGCTGCTGCGCTGGCGCATGCGGGTAAAGATGTGCTGTTAATTGAAAAAGAGGCATTCCCGCGGCATAAGGTCTGTGGTGAATTCCTCTCGCCTGAGGCTCAACAAAGTCTGGCAAACCTTGGCGTTTTAGAGGCTGTTTCTGCGCGACAACCGGTTCCATTGACGGGAGCATCCCTTGCCAGTGGCTATAGTCAGTTGCTGCCTGTTAACCTGCCCGGTGCTGCTTGGGGCATCAGCCGCTTTGCCATGGACGCTGCTTTGGCGGAGGCCGCTGTCAGCTATGGCTGTGAACTCTGGCAGAAAGCGACGGTTACGTCTGTACAACGTAACGATGACACTTCGATGATGGTGCAGGGTCGGCGGCATGGTACCCTCTTCTCTGTCGAAGCATGGCTCGTGATCATAGCGAGTGGTCGCAGTGGTGGCGCTAAATTGCCGCCTAAGCGAGTGTTGACCCGTGCGGACAGTTGGAGTCAGTGCGTTGGGGTCAAGGCGCATTACCTGAATGTGGATATGCCGAATCGTGTTGAATTATGTATGTACCCCGGCGGGTACGTCGGGATTAACCCGGTCGAAGACGGGCGGGTTAATGTCTGTTTGTTGGTGCAAACAGATGCCTTTCAGCAAAATGGAGGGAGCCCGCTGGCTGCACTGTCCCACTCGGCAGAGTCAACGCGGCTTGGTGAACGGCTTGAGGGTGCTGTGATAGATTCTGAATCAGTCTGTACTGTAGCCGCCGTTGATACCCAACGCACGCCGGAGCCTATCTGGAATGGTAGCATCTGCATTGGCGATACCGCCGCGATGATACCGCCCCTATGCGGCGACGGCATGGCGATGGCACTACGTTCTGCTGAGTTGGTGGTGCCTCTCACTGTTCGTTTTTTGGATGGGAAGTTGAGCTATTCAGAGTTACTGTTGACCTATCGTCAAGTGTGGCAGAAAGAATTCCGATTACGCTTGAGGGTCGGTCGGCGATTGCAAACATTATTGGGTCTGCCCTTAGCCGGCACGGCATTAATCGCTGCTGGTAAATATCTACCCGGCCTTGTCGACTATTTAGGCCAAGCAACGCGAGGCTCAGTTGATGATGCGCCGCATTCAAGCAATTGAACTCCATGAACAACCATATTGCCCACGGGCTGTGCGTGATGGTGCGACTGATTGCTTACGATTTGCTGCGACTTTTGGTCGGCAGTATCAGCACAGTGCGCCTTTGATTGTTGATGCGCTGCGGGCTGTCAATAGCAACCAGATTGTTGATCTGTGCTCTGGCGGCGGAGGGCCATGGTCAACGTTAATTGAACAAGTTAATCGCCAGCATACTTGCCATGTGCTGTTGACCGATCTCTATCCGAGTGCTTCAGTCGCGCACCCTGACGCAGTTGTTGAGAATATATCCGTTGTCACTGAACCGGTGGATGCTCTATCCGTCCCAGAGCAGCTTGCTGGTCTACGGACGTTGTTCACGGCCCTGCACCACTTTACCCCTTGGCAGATAAAGCACATGCTTGCTGACGCCGTCGCGAAAGGGCAGCCTATCGCCATGTTTGAGCAGACTCGTCGAGTATGGTGGGCCTTGCCGATTATGCTTGCCCTTATTCCTGCGGCCTTCATTGCGAGTCCTTTTATTCAACCCTTTCGCTGGTCCCGCTTGTTCTGGACGTATATTATTCCGGCGGTGCCCTTTGTCCTTGGCTTTGATGGAATTGTCTCTTGCTTTCGTACTTACAGCCTCGAGGAAATGTCTGCCCTAGCGGCTCAGGCTGACCCAGAAAACCGCTTTGACTGGCGGATAGGGCGGCTGCGCAGCCCACTTTCTCCGCTGGGTGTCCAATATATGATTGGCCTACCGTAGTGACCTAGCGTAGGCTGTCGTCTTATTGGTTGGCTCTCCGTTACGCTGCATTGATTGTCTTAGGAAGCAGGGTACAGGCTCCTTACCCTTTGGCGGGATATCGCATCTCAAAAGGGACGCCTACCCAATTAGAGCGCGATGAAATATTATTCTGTTATAGATACTATCTATCTGCTATTCTGTATTTGATAAGTGGTATCTATTAAGCGAGCCTATGGATTTACAGATTCAACTACGCCAATTGGAATACTTCGTGGCTGCCGTCGAAACCGGTAGTTTCACCGCCGCCGCAGAGCGCTGCAAGGTGACCCAACCATCACTGAGCCAGCAGATCATCAAGTTGGAGGGCGCGATAGGCCGTCAGTTATTTGAGCGCCGAGGGCGCAGCATTGTATTGACGGACGTTGGTGAAGTACTGTATCCACGGGCGCGTGCTATCCTCTCCGATCTTGAACAGGCTAAGTACGCCATCAAAGAAGGGTATGCGCCAGAGCGCGGGGAACTCTCTGTTGGCATTATTCCAACGCTGGGTCCCTACGTGCTGCACAACACCATCAGCGCTTTCAAAGAGTACTTCCCGGACGCAAAGTTAACCGTTCTTGAAGATATGACCAATGTATTGATTGCCAAACTGCTCAGCGCTGACCTCGATGTTTGCTACCTCAGCCTGCCAATTGACAACACGCAAATAGTCACTGAGACTTTGTTCACAGAAGACCTTTACATTGTGGCACCAAATGGGCATAAAATCTCTGAAGAAGCCGTTCTCAACCTCAGCATGTTAGGGACTATCCCATTCATCAAATTGACGGACTCCAACTGCCTAACGGAACAGTTTGACGCCTTTTGCTATGTCAAAGAGATCAACCCGCCCGTCCTGTGTGAAACCACTCAACTGGCAACCGCAATTGAATTTGTACGCTTGCAGATGGGCATCTCGCTCATCCCGGATTGCGCGCAGGCTACCTATGAGGATGATCAGTTGACTTTTCTCCGCATTGAAGGCGATGCTCCAACGCGAGACATCGTTGCAGCCTATCACCGCGCACGAGATATGTCTGTGTTGGCTCAGCAGTTTTCGACGTGCCTTAAGACTGCCTGGCGTACTGCCGTCAAGGCTTAACCGGCTGTTGATTCCGCAAATGCTTGCCTCTATATGACAATTGTCAAGGGCACTTGCTGATGGTGCTCATGGGTGAGTTCATACTTCATAGACTGACCTCTACTTAGGCTTTCGGCTACACTCATGGATGTAATGTGAGTGACAGCGTAAATCCACAAGGAGGCAGTAGCTATGACAGATGTTTATATTGTTACCCTATCTGTAATTGGCATTATTTTGAGTTCGGTTGGCGTCGCAGTGACCATCAACATGCTGCTGCCGAACCTTGCTGAGCGGGCGTATACGCGCTTTGAACAGACCCCTTTCAAAACTTTTGCTATTGGTGCATTGGTTGGCTTGCCTTGGGCCGGGGTTGTCATCCTGTTGGTGTCGCTGCCACCGGGCTGGGTCAAAGCGATAGGTGGTATTATCGGTGTAATGGGGTTAGGTGTCCGTGCGATTGGTGCAGCGGGTATGGCACGCCTATTTGGTCAACGCTTTGATGCCAAGTCTGACCTGGGGCGCATTGTCAAAGGTTCATTAGCCCTGAATCTCGCCAGCTTCGCGCCACTGGTGGGGTGGTTTCTCGTAACGCCGCTGGTCGGCCTGCAAATGATCGGCGCTGCTGTATTTGCGATCCTTGGTTGGATGCCCAAAGATACATCCGTAGTTCAACCAACTGCGACTATGGTGGAAACTGCATCACCAGCGTCTACCATGCCCTTGGCAGACTGGCGCTAATCATGACGAGGGTTTCACGGCGCAATTTCCTGCGGATCATCGGGCTGGCTGGAGCCACTGCAAGCCTATCTGCTTGTGCGGCTGCCGGTCGCCAGTCGGTCAGAAGTAGCCTGCCTGATAGACTGACTTTCACAGCGGACGCCCGCTTACGCCGCTTCATGAGTCGCGCAGGCTACGGCCCGACGCCTACTTTGTTGGCGCATGCACAACAGCTTAGCTTTGAAGCCTACGTCGAAGAGCAGCTACAGCCTCAGGATATTAGCGATCTAACTGCCGACCTGTTTGTGCGGAATCTGCATATCTATCATATGGATGTCGGTCAGCTTGAGGCCCAAGACGACGAAGATGTCGGTATTGAACTGGTCAAAGCCACAGTTGCCCGCAGCCTCTACTCGAACCGTCAATTGTACGAAGCGGTGGTTGAATTCTGGAATGACCACTTTACGATCTACATCCGCAAAGAGCAGCATCTGCCTAAGCTTAAGATCATCGATGATCGTGAGGTTATTCGCCCGCATGCGCTTGGCAACTTCCGCGATCTGCTGCAAGCCAGCGTTAAAAGCCCTGCAATGCTTTACTATCTCGACAACACCGCCAATCATAAGAACGCGCCGAATGAGAACTATGCCCGCGAACTGCTGGAACTGCATACTTTGGGCATTGATGGTGGCTACACTCAGCAAGACGTACAAGAACTGGCACGAGCTCTCACTGGTTGGACATTGGGCGAGGAGGGTCGTGAGCGGGGTAAGTGGGTCTTCAATGAAGACGACCATGACCCCGGTCAGAAAACGATCTTGGGCAAGACCTTTCCCGCAGGGGAACGGGCGATCTACGACATTGTCGATATGCTGGCATCGCACCCAGCAACGGCCCGCTTTATTTCGTATAAACTCGTGCGCCGCTTTGTCGCCGATGTACCGCCACCCGCACTGGTTGATCGGGTTACCGACACTTTCAGAGAGACAGACGGTGACATCAAAGCTGTGCTCCGGACACTTTTCCTCAGTGAAGCATTTGCTCAAGCGCCCCTCAAGCTCAAGCGCCCCTATACGTTGGTGCTCTCCGCTTTGCGCGGGTTGGGCACTGATCTCGGAGCCAACAGCTACGAGCACATCGGTGATTGGCTGCGCCGGATGGGGCAGGTGCCTTTCCTCTGGCCTATGCCGGATGGTTTCCCTGATGTGGCTGAAGCTTGGCTTGGCAGCTTACTGCCGCGTTGGAAGTTCTGTGGTGCCCTAATGACAGGCATCGAGGGCGTCAATATCCCCTACGCCAAGCTGGCGCAAGCGGGCGACTTTGCTGACCAGCGTGGCGCTTTGATGTTTGCTCACCAACTATTGACTGGAGCCAAACCGTCACCTGAGCGAATGAAAGCACTCGCTGCTTACGTTGGTGCTGGCGAGCTGCCGAAACCAGCTAGTAGCGACAAGCTGCGCGAGGC
>CAYTPI010000001.1:177203-230276 GCA_964439625.1 uncultured Anaerolineae bacterium
GGCGATTGCCTTGATCCTTGCCAGCCCAGAATTTCAATATGCCTAAATGCCTCTCAACAGGAGCAAACGTGATGCCGACCTACCAACATTGTGATGAATACGAGACCGTCAGCCGCCGGGCATTTTTGTTCGGCCCTTTGAGTGAACTTCACCGCGAGCGTATCCGCTTGCCGGAGTGGGTGCCGGAGTTCCGCTTTGCTGATCCGCACGTCGGCCCGCGTGGCGATACCTTGGTTTGTATCTTTCTGCGAGGCGGTGCCGACGGCTTGAGCGTCATCGTGCCACATGGTGACGAGCACTACTACGCTCTGCGCCCAACGATCAATGTGCCACGCCCAGATGATAATCGCGCTGATGCCCGCAGCATTGACCTTGACGGCTATTTTGGGTTACATCCGTCTTTGCAGCCGCTTAAGCCCCTGTATGATGCGCAAGTTATGGCGCTCGTCCATGCCACAGGCTCGCCAGATGACAGCCGCAGCCACTTCAAAGCGATGGCTGCCATGGAACGGGCGTCATTTGGTGGTGGGGCTTACTCAGGTTGGCTGGCCCGCCACCTAGCTACGTTTGACTCGGGCAATGAGTCCGCCGTCCGGGCCGTTGCTGTCGGTGAGATGGTACCCACCTCGCTGAGCGGTTCGACCGCCACCGCGCTGCGCTCCATCAATGATTACAGCCTTGATGTCTCACCCGAACTCTCTGACCTGTTGACCATGATGTACGATGCCGGTGACGACCCGTTGGCGAAGGCAGCGCGCCAAACATTCGATACGCTCGAAGCGCTCGAACTGAACCGCTCGGAGCCGCGGGTGCCGAACGGGCGGGCGTACCCTGAGACGCCCTTTGGGATGGCACTCAGCACGGTTGCCCAGTTGGTTGAAAATGAGGCAGGAGTCGAGGTGGCTTCTATTGATGTGGGCGGCTGGGATACACATGCAGGGCAGGGCGTCAAAGAGGGCTATATGGCAACCTTGCTGACCGAAGTTGCAACCGGGTTGGCGGCATTCTATGAGGATATGGAAGCCCACATGGATCACATCACTGTGGTTGTGATGTCCGAGTTCGGTCGCCGTGCGCGTGAAAACGGCGCCTTCGGTACCGATCATGGGTATGGCAATATGATGATGTTACTTGGCAACGGCCTCAATGGTGGGCGCGTTTATGCAGATTGGCCTGGTTTAGCCTTAGAGCAGCTTGCCGACCCCGGTGATCTGAAAATTACCACGGACTACCGGGACGTACTTGGTGAGTTGACGCTCAACCGCTTGAACAACCCGTTGCTGGATCACGTATTTCCAGGTTACGAGGTCAATACTTTGGGGTTGGCCCAGCCGCGCGAGGCGAGTAATGTCTAACGCAGACTTTTTTAACTCTGAGATAAGATTTGCGTCAGGCATTGATTGGCCTCAAGTAGTGCCTGATACTACCTCAGAATGAAAGGTGATTGTGATGTCGGAGAAGAAAGCAGCACAATTTGGTGCCCAACCGAACCAGACGCTTAGTAAGTTGAGTTTGTACCTCGGTATCGGTTCGTCCGTGCTGGTGTTCGGCGTGGGCTTTTGTACTATTGTAAACGCCAGCATCGGCTTGCTCCAAGTCGTCGGCATCCCCGCGCTGATCTGTGGCGGCATGGCGGCTTTTCCAGGGTTGATTGCCTTGTTGCTCGGTGCGGCTGGTGCTCTGACGGAAAAATCTGGTCGAAGCATCGCAATTGCCGGGGCGATCACCGGGTTGCTGGGGCTGTGTATGTTCGTGTTGTTCTTGCAAGTTGGGGGCTGAGCAACGGTTAGCCCACACCCCAAATGATCCACATACCAAGTAAAAGAGCTAAGAGTACAACCACCGTCATACCTGCGCCGACTTTGAAAAAGTCCTTGAACTGGTAACCACCCGGCCCCATCATCAAAATGTTGACGGGGTGTGCGATGGGCGTCAGGAAGGCGGTGGAGCAGCCAATAGCGACGGCAACGGAAATCGCTTGCGGGCTAATGCCCAGTTGTAGCGCGGCTGTGATCGCAAGCGGGCCGACCAACAGCGCCGTGACTTGCCCGCCGATTACTTGGGCGATGGCGACGGTCAGCAGCCATATGCCTGCTACCAACAGCAGAGGGTTATACGGACTAAGTACTGTAACAATAGCTGTACCTACCATCTCGGCTAAACCACTCTCGCCAATTGCAATGCTCAGCGGCAGAATGCCTGCGATCAAAAAGAGCACATTCCAAGAGATTGACCCATAAAACTCTCGAATAGTGACACAGCCTGTCAGTACCATGGCAACAGCCCCCGCCAGCACGACGCCTGGCAGCGGTAAGAAATCTGCAATGGCGACGCCCAACACGACCAAAGTGATAAGCGCTGCCAGCCATGCCCGCTCAGGGCGCGACGTATGTTGGTTGATGCTGCCTGCCGGTAAAATGAAGTCGAGATCGTCTTCAAGAACCTTAACCGCACTCTCCGACCCCATCACCAGCAGTGCATCGCCAACTTGTAACGGCATCTTGCCGACGTCCGTTCGATAGGCGCGTCCTTCACGCCAGATGGCGACAACGGTTAAGTGGTAACGACTGCGAAAGCGAAGTTCTGCCAACGTTTGTTCCACGATGTCTGAGCGTGGCGCAATTAGAATCTCAGTCAGTTCAACTTGATCTCCGGGCAGCTCGATATGTTCATCGAGAAGGTAAATGCCCAACTCCTTCAGCCACTCCACCCGAATACGACGCCCAAGTACCACAAGGATATCACCTGCTTGGAGGATGAAATCCGACTCGGGGTTCGTGGTCACACGCCCATCACGCATCACACTGATGACCGTCATTCCCAGCGTTTTACCAATCATGCTTTCGCTCAGTGGTGCACCGTCCAAGCCCTGATCAGGCAGAACTTCTACCCGCCACAGTCTTTCTGAGAGTTGGTAGGTGCCTTGCAGATTGGGCTTTTGCACGGATTTGATCAAGCTGTCACGGTCTGGCAGTAGTTTCGTGCCCACAACCAGCATATAAAGAATCCCGGCCAGCACGATCAGCAAACCAGTTGGGAAAAAGCTCAACATGTTCAGGCCGCGCAGACCCTGCTCTTGCAGGAGTTGGCTCATGATGATGTTTGCTGTTGTGAGGTAGGTTGCCATCCCGCCCAACAGCGTTCCGAATGACATGGGTATCAGCAGCTTTGACGGCTTCACATCAGATTTGTTCGCTACCCGTATAGCAGCAGGCAGCAGCACAGCCCCAGCAGCAACGTTGTTCATAATCAGCGATATGGCTGCCCCGGTGGACATCAAGATAATGACCAAGCGCTGTTCAGAACCGCGCCCAAGTGCATCGATACCGCGAGCAATAAGCTGAACAATACCCGTAATCTCCAAGGCACCCGTGATCACAAATAGGCCCAGCAACGTGATCACGACCCCACTGCTAAAGCCAGAGAGTGCTTGGTTTGTTGTAACGAGTCCAGTTATCCAGAGAGCAAGCAGTACACACAATGCGACAATTTCAGTTGGCGTGCGGTTCCAAAAGATAAGACCCAACATGATCATAGTGATGCTGCTCACCAGCAGTTGGTCTGGTGTCATTAATAGCCTTGCTTGTGATTGGTTTTGGTTCAGTCTAGCCAAACTTTGTTAAAGTTGCCGCCACGATATCAACTTGACTACTAGACAGGAACAACTGGGTGAAAATGAATACACTTGCAGTGCATGCAGGTCAAACAGAGGGGCAGGCCAGCGGGAGCGTGGCCCGCGATCTTGTACTCTCGACGACCTTCGAGCGCCTGCCCGATGGTGGCTACCCGGCAGGGTTCCAGTATTCACGGACGGGCAACCCAAACCGTGCCGCCTTAGAGGCGGCAATCGCTGCATTAGAAGGTGGTAGCCGTGCCTTTGCCTTTGGCTCCGGGTTGGCGGCAGTGGCGGCCTTATTCCACCTGTTGAAACCCGGTGACCATATCATTCTCCCAGATGATGTCTACCATGGAACCTACTATCTACTATCAAAGCTGTTCACTGAGTGGGGGTTGACTTATGATCGTATTAACCTGAATGATCCAGCCAATCTCGATGCCGCCATCCGCGACACAACTCGGATGGTCTGGGTGGAAACACCCTCTAACCCGATGCTCAACATCACCGATGTGGCAGCGGTTGCTCAACGAACACGGGCAGCGGATGTGCTTTGCGTTGTTGATAACACATGGCCTTCGCCAGTTCTTCAACGCCCGCTTGATCTTAGCGCTGATATCGTCATGCATTCAACGACAAAGTATTTTGGTGGTCATAGTGATGTGCTCGGCGGTGCCGTCATCTTGTCTGATGCGGCTAGTGAACTGCTTGGGGACAAACTAGACGCCATTCAAGGGTTGGGTGGGGCAGTCCCTTCACCGTTTGACTGTTGGCTGTTGTTACGGAGCATCCCGACGATGCCGCTGCGCGTCAAGCGGCAATCATCTAATGCCCAACACCTCGCTGAATTCCTCGATCAGCATCCATTGGTAGAGACGGTCTTTTATCCTGGGCTGGTGTCGCATCTTGGGCATAAGGTCGCCGCCAAACAAATGCCGAACGGCTTCGGTGGGATGTTGTCTTTCACTGTGAAGGGTGGGGAACAGGCCGCGTGGAAACTCGCCAATAGCACGGCTTTATTCCGGCAAGCGACCAGCTTGGGCGGCGTCGAATCATTGATTGAACATCGCTACTCAGTTGAAGGGCCAGACAGCACCACACCCAAGCATCTGCTGCGCGTCTCCGTCGGCATTGAAGACGTGTCTGACTTAATCGACGACATCAAGCAAGCCTTGGCTGCGATGTGATCGCCGGGTAGCCCGCACGCCAATCATTTGAATGACGAGAGTTAGAATGACAAGAACAACAGTGACTGTTTCAAAGTACTGTTCGCGAAGTGCCACGGTTTGGTAACCGGCGGTGTGCGCAATGACCAACAGAATAGCCACATAGTTCCAGCGTTGCAGTGCTTTCCAGCGCGGCCCCTTTAGCTTTCTAAGCGCATACTGATTCGAGGTCGCCAACAGCAGGCTAATTAGGAGAAGCGCCAAGGCCCCAGCAAAGTTGCTGAAGCCGAATAAATCGAGGCGGAGGGTAAGTCTGCCGTTGTCGGTGCGGCTAACAAAATAGTACAGTAGCTGTCCGCCAAAGCGTAGCTGCACTGCTAGAATGACGTGCATGATTGTAAGAATGCCAGCCCAAATTCCGATGTCGCGGCGTAACATCAGGTTGACGGGGTTGCGTTTCATCTGCTTGAGTAATAGGTTGATGGGCCCGACCATCAAAGTGAGGAGCATTAACAGCAGGGCGAGGTACCCAAATGTAATTGCCAACAAAAAAACGGGATCGCCATTTGGGACGTAGCGTGTCCCCGCGCAAATTCCAATAGCGGTCACGATTGATAGAGTGATGCGGTGCACCGTGCGGTTGAGGCTAAACACCCCCAGTATTTTTCGGTTCATTGTGTGGGTTAAGTGACAGTTGAACGTGAAAGCCCCTCGTCATTGAGGGGCTTGGTTTTGGTTAATGAAGCGAGTTATTGTCCAAGACAACTATTCAACGGGTGTCTTCTCGATAGTAATGACATCGACTGGGTCGCCTGTGGCTGTGCACATCGTCTGTTGGATGCGCCACTTCTTGCCCTCGGATACCCACCCGAGCGCACCTTGAAGCACACCTACAGCCAGGTAGCTGACTGGGCTGTCTGAGGTGCGACCCCAGGCCAGTGGGTTACGCGTGATGATCCAATACCAATGATCATCGTCCTGCTTGACGACGACTTTTTGGTCACTCACGCTGTTAAAGAACTTCGAGAAGAACTCAAGCCCAATGTTGATCTTGGCTTGGAGGTTTCCAACCTTCATCGCGACCTGTGCAGCAGTTGCCACACTCTTGAACTGTGTCAATCCGCTCTTGAACGTCGCTTCGCCAGCACGGACTGCAAAGACGCGCGCGCCGCGCTTACCGTACATTTCCCAGATAGCATCTTGAATAGCAGAGACATCTTCAAAGGAAAATTCCTTCTTCATGTTATCCGGTGGATAGTTCCCGATGTACTCTTCAAGTTTGCCAAATTTAAGCAGTGTGCGAACACCCTTTTCGCCCATGATTTCATCAGCAGCTGTGAGCATACTCCGCCCCCATTTGTTGGGGTAGTAGTACTTGCCCGTGTTGTCAGCCGTCTTGAGTTCAACTTCAAGGCCATCCCATGGGTTGCTGCCGGATGTTTCCGCCTTTTTGGCTTCTGTTGCTTTGGCTGCGGGCTTGGCTGCTGCTTCTTTCTTGGCTTCCGGCTTAGCGTCTGCTTTGGCCTCTGTTGCTGGGGTTTCAGGCTTTTTTGCTTCTGCCTTGTCGGCGTCTGTCATTAGCTGGTCTCCTGGTGACTGTATAGCGGTCGGCTCGAGTATGTCTGTCGAACAGTGGACATATACTAATCTTGTGCCGATTACTACGGGTTAATGAGTTAGATGCCCTGCGCTGGAATTTCACCTCAGCACGACGACATTCCGTATTATAAAGCTCGACACGAAACCTTCAAAGCGACACGTTAAATCTATATAGAATTGTATCGCGTATGAAATGTCTTGCTGACTGAATAGGCTTTACTCTACAGGTATCATGATATTCTGTCAACTGTCTGAATAGACAACTGCAGCCAACGAAACCCTAGTCCGCAGTGTTGGTGAATATAGCAGCACAATTGTCACCGGGGTGCTTTTTTTTGGGGCTTCGAAGTAACGGTGAGCTTACTGTGGTGCGCATCGACGATTTGCTTAGCCATTGGTAATTGGTAACCCTAGGCTAAGCCCACCGCCTGTAGTCCGCTCTCTGAAGAAATTACTTTTGACGTTACTTGAGCAGTATACAATGTTTGGTGTTAAGTCGGCGCTTAAACACAATCTAATTATGTTAGTTTTTTAGCTGTGCTCTCTGATTAATGCGTGGCATAATGACCCTATGCAATCAAAACGTATTATATTTTCTGGTGGTGGCACGGGCGGTGGCACGTACCCTGCTATCGCTGTCGCACAAGCACTGCTCGCAGCACATCCGAACACTCAGATTCTTTGGATCGGCAGCGTGAATGGCATTGAGCGTGAATTAGTAGAAAATGCTGGTATCCGTTTTGTAGCAGCCCTCAGTGGGCCAATTGTTGGTAAAAATATTCTTCAGCGCGTTAGCAGCCTGTTGAAGATTGGCATTGGAACATTGTCAGCACTTAGGCATTATGTGCGTTTCCGTCCTGATGCGTTGTTAATGACCGGCGGTTGGCCTGTGTTGCCAGCGACCCTAGCCGCAATCCTGATGCGTGTACCGTTTGCGGTGCTTTTGCCAGATATTGAACCTGGTAGCACAATTTCGCGTTTGGCCCGTTACGCAGATCGCATCCTGACGACTACGTCTCAGTCATCACAATATTTTAAGAATATAACTGTCATTGAGACCGGTTACCCGATCCGCCCGGCGCTGCTTGAAGCCGCAGGTTTCTCCGTATCAGGTGAGCAGATTATAGATGATGACCTTGTGCAGCAGGCCCGCAGCCATTTCGATCTTGATGCGAGTGTTCCAACGGTGCTGATCTTTGGAGGAAGCAAGGGTACCCGCAGCCTGAACAAGGCTGTGATGGACGCCCTAACCTCTTTGACTGCTGCTGCTAATGTCATTCATATCAGTGGGGCGGCGGATTGGGATTACGTCCAGAAACGGGCGGTTGATCGGGTAGTGACAGATATGTCTGGCGAAATTGATCCAAACGAAGCAAAACGCTTCGGACGAGATACGATAGACCTTGATGCTGCAACAACCCGTCGCTACCATCCGTATCAATATTTGCACACGCAGGAGATGGCCCTAGCACTTGCCGCTGCAGATGTGGTTGTTTCTCGGTCTGGGGCAAGTGTTTTAGGGGAGTTCCCTCTATTTGAATTGCCTGCTATACTTGTGCCATATCCCTTTACGTGGCGCTATCAAAAGGTCAATGCAGATTTTTTGGTAGAGCAGGGGGCGGCAATTCGACTCGATGATGAGCAATTGGATGACCAGTTAAGTAACAACCTTGTGGCACTCTTAAGGGATAACACCAGGCGGCGGCACATGGCTGGCGCGATGGGTCGCATGAAGCGACCCGAAGCAGCGGCACAAGCGGCTGCTGAACTTTATTCTATGGCGGCAAAAAAAGCGGCGCGGTAATTTAGCAATGGTGTAACCGCCCACGATATTTATCACGCTCCAACAGGAACGGAAACGACTGTGTTCGAAATATCAGCTGTATTTTGGATGTTTGTCCTTGTCTTTGGGATTATAGGCCTATTACGTGGCTGGGTTCAGGAACTCCAGGTGACGGCTGCTGCTGTCTTAGCGATGTTCATGGTCGAGCAGATCACACCCTTTATCTCCGATACCCTCACAACGCGCACCTCGGCTGAGCTTCTTGCGCAGGACCCGCTTGGCACATTTCGCCGGCTCTATGTATTACAACTGGCCTTGATTGCTATTGCAGTCTTCTTTGGGTACCAGGGGCCGGTAGTGGTCAAATTTGCGACGCAGAACCGCGTAAACATTAGCCGCACACGAGAGACGGTTCAGGAAGGTTTGTTGGGTTTAGCTGCAGGGTTGGTCAACGGCTACTTGATCGTGGGAGCCATCTGGTGGTATATGGCAAATGCGCGTTACCCTTTTACTTGGGCCACAGCACCATTGCCCGGCTCGCCCAGTGAGACGCTTTTTCGATTTATGCCCTTAGGCTACCTCGGCAGCCCCTGGCTGGAGATTCTGGTTGTGGTCTTCTTCTTGATTGTGATCATTGTTCTGATTTAGCGTCTATAGCTTGATTGCTAAAATGAAAACAGTGGGTGTTTAGACACTACCGATGAAAAGATCATAAGAGGCCCGTCATATCTGGCGGGCCTCTCGCGTTGTAACTAACTCAGTCGAGTGTGTTTACTGGGCGGTAATTTTAACCATGACAATGTCCGCGACGGATGGATAGGTAAAGTTATTGGCAAGGCGCACCACGCCATTCTCAGCGGCACCAACATTGCTACCTAAGTGAATTTGGTTGGGCCAGTAGTCTGTAGTCTCTCTTGGACGAATGCGCGGCTGCCTGTGAACAAGGCGGTTGCTATTACTAGCGTGATGCCTGCAATGGCTGCAAACCAGAAGCGATTGTGCCTATCGATACGAATCATTTAAAGATATTCTTAAGTTATGGGGATCGGAAAAAGATAGTCTGGGTGGACTAGCCTCACAGTGACCATCTGCACAAAGCTAGGTTTGTGTTAAACTATCATTATGAGTGCAACGCAAACACAAATACTACGGCGCGGTGCCAGAGTGCACATTATGGGCATTGGCGGCTTTGGCATGAGTGCTATTGCTCGTGTGATGCACGGGCAGGGTTATCAAGTATCCGGCTGTGATGTACAAGCGTCACCATTGATCAATGAGTTGCGTAAGCTGAGCATCTTGATTGACATCGGTCACGATCAGTCGCATGTCTCCACCTACAATACCGATGCTTTGGTTGTGTCGTCCGCCATTCCGAACGATCATCCTGAGATTAACGCAGCTCATCAGCGTGGTATTCCCGTCTTTAAACGCAGCGATATTCTTGATATTCTCCTGCGAGACAAGAAAACTGTGGCGGTTGCGGGAACCCATGGCAAAACAACCACGACTTCCATGATCGCCTATATCCTTACGGAAGCTGGTAAAGACCCTAGCTATATCGTCGGTGGGATAATGACCAATACAGGCACCAATGCCAAAGCAGGTAGTGGTGACGTTTTTGTGATTGAAGCGGACGAGTACGATGGTATGTTCCTCGGCTTAACGCCTTCTGTTGTCGTGTTGACGTCGCTTGAGATGGATCACCCGGATATGTTCGACTCAATTGTGGATGTCCGTAAGCTCTTTTTACGTTTTTTGGAAAGACTGCCAGATGATGGCTTGTTGATTGCCAGCCATGACTCAGCCGAAACCCTCAAGCTGGTCAAAGATCGGCAATTATTTGATAAGCCAGCCTACAGCTATGGGCTGGAAGGCGGTATGTGGCGTGCTGATAAAGTTCGCATCAGTTCTTTTGGTAAGATGGAATTTTTTGCCCAACGGCTGGGTTTCGATGTAGAACAAGTCGCAATGGATGTCTATGGAACGCATAACGCGCAAAATGCGCTCGCCGCCATTGCCGCTTGCGTTGAATTGGGTGTTGAAGTTAAGAGTGCTGTCAATGCCTTGAGTACCTTTAAAGGCGTGGGGCGTCGTTTCGAAATCGTCACAGAAGCCCTTGGTGTTACAGTTCTAGATGATTACGCCCATCACCCGACCGCTATCAAGTCAACGTTGCAGGCGGTGCGTAATCGCTACCCTAACGGTGACACCTGGGCGATTTGGCAGCCGCATACCTTTAGCCGAACACGTGCGCTGTTGAATGACTTCCTCGCTAGTTTTGACTTAGCTGACCATCTGATTATCACAGATATTTACCGTTCGCGTGACACGGAAACCTACGGTATCTCGCCAGAGTATCTCCTCGAACAGTTCGTTCACCGCGATACTCGCCACTACAGTGATATGTCCTATATCGCTGATTATGTCGCCAAACGTGTGCGGCCTCAAGATACAGTTATTGTGATGTCCGCCGGAGACGCTACCCAGATCGCGCGTTCAATTGCCAAACAGCTCGAAGATAAGCAGGCGCAACAGGCGCAAACTTGAGCCCTGCACGCGTTAAGATCATTCAGGCCGGGTCAGATATTATTCTCGGTTGGATTTGCCTCGTAGTGAGTACCTATCTCTTTGTGTTTCAGGAAATGGTTATTTTGCCGATCATCTTGAGTGGTGCATCCGTGCTGGTTGCTGTTGTTCCACCGTATTTTCGTAAGGCGTTTGAAATCAACGCGATCCTAGTATTTGGTAGTAGTATTACCGCTGTTGTGACAGTCACCATTGGCGTCTACCTGACGCTGCGAGCCAACCTTATTGGAGAAATATTTATGCTGGTAAATTACCTGCTAGCCTTGGTCTTGTTGATTTATGTCTTAGGTTTGGTGATGAAGATGGTCGGTTCGCTGTTGGATGAACTTTAGGCTTCGCCTATGCGTGACATAGACCTTGCTACAGATGAACATCACGCCCAAATTCGCTCGATGTCAGCAGTGGTTCGGTGGCTGTTGATCAGTCAATTGGTGCTTGGCGTTGCGTGGTTGTTTGGGAGCATCAGCGTACAATTAACCACGGCTAACCTCCCAATCGTGCTCGGTCTCGCGCTGGCGGCGGTCAATATTCCTACAATGGCTCGGCTCGCAGCTTTTGAACTTCAACGTACCATTGTTGATTATCAGCGGCAGGCTGTACCCGAAGATGACGCAGACAGCCGTGATCAACTAAAAGTTGTATTTGAGCGCTTGAAGGTTTTACGCCGTAGTTGGGTTGGGCGTACAGGCGTTGCCTTCATTGGATCAGCAGGCCTTGCAACGGCAACTGTGATTATCTCGACATCACTCCCTTCAATCACCATACTGCCGCTTGCTATCTTATGGGCACTGGCTGCTTATATATTACTCCGTCTCTGTTCAGACGTCCGAACTATCCTCAGCAGCAGCTAAGTTCCGCTGTATTTTTCGGTTAATTTCAACTTATTACACAATGAAGCCGCATATGACTAGGGTGCGTCTGATTCACCAACGTCACGTAAGATTCACATTTGTGATATTTATTCAATAAACCAAATTTATCTGATGAACTTCTTGACATGTTTTTAACAAGCTATTACATTTTCTCACAATTAACTGATAGTTCCTTTCCATATTCATTTCTTCAGTAAAAAGGGGGAAAATTCTATGTCTGAAAGAATCCTTAAAGCGCTTCTCCGTGCACTGCCAATCGCAATTATTATTGCGCTGGTAGCCGTCGGGGCGGCCTTTGGTCAAGATGGCGTAAGCAACGACGAGTTAGCCTACGCACTTGACAACATTGTATTGTTCATCGCTGCAGTACTCGTGTTCTTCATGCAGGCTGGTTTTGCGATGCTTGAGGCTGGTCTTAATGAGTCAAAGAACACCATCAATATTTTGATGAAGAACTTTTTGGACCTCAGTCTCGGTGTTCTGCTGTACTTCGTCATTGGTTACGGTATCATGTACCCGGGTGAGTTCAACGGTTATATTGGTTTCGCGGGCGTTGGTATCGGCGGAGCTGGTGTTGAAGCACTGCCGGGTGCCCTTAACCTTCAAGTTGACTGGTTGTTCCAAGTCGCATTCGCGGCAACCGCTGCCACCATCGTTTCTGGTGCTGTCGCGGGCCGTATGAAGTTCGGCGCATACCTCATTTACACCATCTTCCTGACAGGTCTGATTTACCCAATCAGCGGTTCGTGGAAGTGGGGCGGTGGTTGGCTAGATGCCATGGGCTTCTATGACTTCGCTGGTTCAATTGTGGTACACGCGGTCGGTGGCTTTGCTGGCTTAGCGGGTGCCGTCGTCTTGGGACCGCGTATTGGCAGGTTCAATGAAGATGGTTCTGCTAATGAACTACCAGCCAGTAACATGGGGATCGCCATGCTCGGTGTCCTCATCCTGTGGATCGGTTGGTACGGCTTTAACCCAGGGTCACAACTTGCCTTTGCTGGCGCTGCCAACACAGATGCCACCATGTTGATTGCAGCCAATACAACGCTAGCTGCTGCCCTTGGTACGATTGCCGCTATGCTCGGCAGTTGGGCAATTGAGGGCAAGCCTAAGCTTGGCTACTCTATCAACGGTGCGCTGGCTGGCTTGGTAGGTATTACCGCCAACTGTGACGGTGTCACCAACAGTGAGGCCATCATCATTGGTGCCATCGCGGGTATTCTTGTCATCGCGGGTATGAAAATGCTTGAGGCTGCCAAGATTGATGACCCAGTCGGTGCATGGCCAGTGCATGGTCTATGTGGTGTCTGGGGTGGTGTTGCAACTGGTATCTTTGCCGGCCCAGCCGCCTATGGCGCTGGTGTTGCTGGTATCGGTGTCCAAATCTTAGCTTCAGTCGTTATCCCAGTGTGGGCCTTTGTTACCATGTTCATTTTGTTCTCAATCTTGAAGGCCGCTGGTTACCTGCGTGTCTCCGAGGCTGAAGAAATGGCTGGCCTTGACGGTACCGAGCACGGTGAAGCTGCCTACGCAGTGCCAGTCCCAGCAGCTGGTGACTAAGTATAGTTAAGCTCGTACTCATTGAGTACGTGTATCGATAATCGCCTCTAGTTTACGCCACAGAACGTCGAAATGGGTCAACTGCCAGGTTGGCTCATTTCGATCCTGCCGCTATCCACCCCTTTGTTCTGTGCGTTGACCTCAACCCATTGGTTTTGTTCAGGCCCCAATTCGATATCGTTTTGCGCCGCGTGACGCAGCCCCTCAAGTTGCTCCAGCGCCCAGCGCTGCCCAGCTCGGTATACGTTGAGGGGTACGACATAATATTCTGCCATCTTTTCCTCGTCCTGAATGTCATCAATACCCATGTTAGCAAAGGCCGATTGTATATCTGCGTCTAAGTTGAAGCGCCCGTCGTAGCGCGTGCCATCGGGCATCGTGGTGCCTTTCAGGCCACGGGTGAGGCAGAGTGAGGCATCATTAAGACCTTCGACCCCTTCAAGGTTGCAGCCCGGCATATTGGCATCTGTTAGGTCGATGAAGGCCATCTGCGCCCCGCGGAAGTCAGCCCCGTTCAGTTTCGCACCGGATAGATTAGCCTTGTACAAATTAGCCCCGCGTAAATCTGCCCGGTACATGCGGGTGTTCGAAAGGTCTGCCCGGGATAGATAGGCGTCTTTTAAGTCTGCTTTTGTGAAGTTCGCCTCGGCGCAGGTGCCATCAGTTAACCAACCATGGTCGCGCAATTCTTCACAAGCACGCTTGGCTTCTGCATTGACACTACTCGCCATCCGCCGGAGCAGGGAGCGCTTCTGTTCCTGTTCTTGCTCGCGGGCGCGTTCCTCGGCGCGGGCTTTTGCTTCACGCGCCTCACGGCGGCGGTTGAGGTTATCAATGATCAGCACTGTGATCGCGATGCTTGCCAACTCCGATGAGACATTGGCGTAAAAGTCACTGATCAGCTTACCAACATTGACTGGGCCACCATGTAGCTGGTTATAACCATAGACACCACTCAGCAGCGCCAAGATCAACAAAACAAGGCCGACTTTCCATGTGACCCACCAATCTAAAAACTGCGTTACCCGTCTCGACATCTTTGCTGCCATGCAATTTCCCCCTATCTCTCATATCATTGCTACAATCTTGCCTCAAAGGTACCACCGTGATGTGACAGGTGCGATCACAGCCGCGCATTGTAGCATGTTTGGTTTATGTAAGGATGCGCTATACTGACTCACCAAGATCACATCAAAGAGAGGAGAACGGATTATGGGGATGTTAGATGGAAAAATTGCATTAGTCACCGGAGGAGGCGGTGGCATCGGGAATGCGGCTGCCATTAGGCTCGCCAGTGAAGGAGCGACTGTCGCTATTCTGGGCCGCACTGAAGCCAAGCTGCAAGCTGCCGTCCAAGCGGTTGAAGCTGCGGGCGCAGGCAAAGCGATTTATGTCGTTGCGGATATTCAATATCCGGCTCAAGTTGAGCAGGCAATCAATGAAGCGGTAAAGCAGTTAGGTGCTTTACACATCGTATTCGCTAATGCTGGTATCAACGGTAAGTGGGCACCGATTGACGAGATTACCCCGGAGGATTTTCAGCGGGTGGTCAACATTAACTTGAGCGGTACATTTTACACATTGAAGTATGCCGTGCCACACATCCGAGAAGCGGGCGGTGGTTCGATCATCGTTACGTCATCCGTCAACGGCACGCGTATTTTTAGCAACACGGGGGCGACTCCGTATGCTTCGACCAAAGCCGGGCAGATAGGTATGACCAAGATGTTGGCGCAAGAGTTGGCCCCGCAGAATATTCGCGTCAACGTAATTTGCCCTGGCCCCATCGATACCGGGATTAACGCCAAGACCGAAGGCGAAAACCGCAAGAAAGAACCCGTGCCCTTGAACAACGACCAGCCTGGTACGCCAGAGCAAGTCGCCGATCTGGTGTTGTTCCTTGCGTCTGATATGTCCGATTTCATCACGGGTACGGAGATGTGGATCGATGGTGCTCAATCACTTGTGATGGGGTAATCCTTTAAATCCCGTTGAACCTTTACTATAATGCGGCGCATGTCTGAAAAACCCCACCTGAGCCGTGCACTACAACAAGCCGTGCTGCTTTTGGCGGTTGTGCTGCTGACTCTGCCATTTATTTACCCATTTGTGCAGGGGCAACACCCTGCCAGTGGCGATGGCTTGCTGAACCTGTACCGGATCGTCGCGCTCGATTTTTCTGTGAAGAATGGCGACCTCTACCCGCGCTTTGCGTCGGCCTTTCACTTTGGCTTTGGCGGCCCAAACTTCAACTATTACTCGCCGCTCTCTTATTATTTTCCGGTTTTGGCCCACCAACTAATTGGTCTGTCTTTTCCGCTGGCCTTTCGCGTATCTGTCGTCGTCTACGCACTGATTGCCGCAGCCGGTGCTTACCAACTTGGTAAGGTCTGGCAGATGCCCGCGTTGGTCACCGCGGCGGCATACCTGTATGCGCCACCCTTGTTCTCCACGTGGGATCGCATCAGTCAGCTACTGGCGTATGCCATTTTGCCTTGGTTGCTCTGGGCCTTGTGGCGTTTGGCCCAACAGCGCACCCGACTCAACGCCGCCTTTGTGACTGGGTTGTTCGCTGCGCTGCTGCTGTCGCACAATATCACGGGGTTGGTCTCGTCTGTCTTTATTGTGGCTTATGTTTTATTTCTGGCGTCCAACGCAGAAGATCGACTGTGGCCTCTCGCGTCAATGGTCGGTGCGCTAGGCACAGGCGTTATCCTAACGACATTCTTCTGGCTTCCTGCCCTCACAGAGCAACAATTTGTTCAGCTTAACCTGCTGGAGATCGAGCGTTTCGATTTTCGCAACAACTTCGTGCCCTTGGCGCAGATGTTCACCCCAAGGCAGGCGATCAGCTTAGGTCTGCCACAGTTGGTTATCGGGTTGATTGGGCTCGTCGCCGTTTTTATCGCTAACGTTGACCGCTCATGGCGCTGTCTGATGCTGTTGTTGGCTGGCTGTATTTTTGGCGCCTGCTTTCTCGCATCGAGTGCGTCACTGTGGGTCTGGGAGACGGCACCGCTGCTTTCGATTGTGCTCTTTCCTCAGCGCTTTATGTTTGTTGCCGCGCTCTTTCTGGCACTGCTTACTGGGGCTGGGGCTTATGTTTTGTTTCATCGCTTAAACCCGACTCTTACTGCGGCTTTGAGTACGGCTTTTGTCGGCCTCATGATGTTGTATGCCTTGCCCGTCATGACGGTTGGCTACCTCACTGACGATCAGCTTGGGGAAGTTGAAACCATTCATGACCTGCACGACTTTGAACGTGGTGGTTACCTAGGTGCCACCAGCAACGGTGAGTTCCTCCCGATTTGGGTGGAGGAACGCCCGCACAGTTGGCAGCTAACCGACCGCTTCTACACAGCAGATGCTATCTCACGGCTGCTGCCAAACGAACACGTCACAGTTGTTGCTGAGACGTGGAACCTCAAACGTGTCGATATGAACATAATCGTCACTGAAGCGACCACGCTGCGCTTCGAATGGTTGTATTTCCCCGGTTGGCAGGCGACCATCAATGGGCGTGCGGTGGTGCCTTACCCGATAGATGCCCAAGGGTTTGTCGCTGTCGATGTCCCAGTAGACGCCCAAACCCTGACCCTACGCTTTGGTGCTACCCCTGTCAGAATAATGGCAGTGATCAGTAGCCTAGTCGGGCTCGCCGCTTTTGCTGCCGGTCTCGTCTGGTTGCCCATTGAACGCCAGGCATCTACCCGTGCCAAACTTGAACCCCTAGTTTCCACAATACTCACCGCTGGCATTGCCATTGGTGTCTTACTCATTCGTGCCCTTTAGGAGATTGACATGGCGAAAGTAGTCGTCGTAATGCCCGCGTACAATGCTGCCCAAACATTGGTCTGGACGGTGGCAGCGATTCCCAAAGAGAGTGTCAGTGAAGTCATTTTGGTGGACGACGGCAGCCAAGACCAGACAGTCAAAGTGGCGAAAGAATTGGGCCTCAATGTGATCGTCCATCCGCACAATGCCGGCTACGGTGCTAACCAGAAGACCTGCTACATGGAAGCGCTACGGCTTGGTGCCGATGTGGTGATCATGCTGCACCCAGACGGACAGTATGATCCGCAGGTAATCCCGGATATGATTGAGCCGCTAGTCAATAGCGCGGGTGATATGGTCATGGCGTCTCGCTTCCTTGACCCACAAGGCCCGCTCAAGGGCGGCATGCCGATGTACAAATACATTGCCAACCGCTTCTTGACCACGTTTGAGAACCTTGCCATGGGCACCCAGCTCACAGAGGCACACACAGGTTACCGGGGTTACACGCGCAAGTTCCTTGAAACTGTGCCGTTTCTGCGTAACTCCAATGACTTTGTCTTTGACTCGCAGGTGATATTTCAAGCAGCGGCTTTTGGCTTCGACATTGTCGAGGTGCCTGTCTCCACCAAATACTTCGATGAAGCCTCATCGATCAGTTTTCAGCGCAGCGTCACCTATGGTTTGGCAACGCTCAAGGTTGCCTCACAGTACATCATGCACCGCATGGGTATTGGCAGCAATCCGATTTTTAATGAGTAGGGCTTATTTTTCCTGCTCGTAACACCACGCTAAAAACTGAGCGATGTGCATCACCTCGAGGTCAGAACCAAGCAGTGCGAGGTGCTGCCGCATCTGGTTGATGCAGCCAATATTACCCGACACGACAACATCGCCCGCAGCATCAATAATGCGCTGTGCTTTGCGTTGACCTAATTCATGGGCGATCTCAGGTTGCTCGATGTTGTACGTCCCGGCTGAGCCACAGCATAGGCCCGCATCATTGATCGGTATAATCGATACGCCCGCAATCTGCTCAAGCAGGTGGCGCGGTGCATCTTTAATGCCCTGCGCGTGTAGATGGTGGCAGGCATCTTGATAAATAACCTTGATCGGTTCAGCCAGCACCGGCAGCGTCTGCATACCGATATCCGCTAAGTACGTTGTGAAGTCTTGCGTGCGTTGTGAAAATTGAACCGCTTGCGACTCTTCCGGCGTCTCTTTGAAAATTAATTTGTAATCATGGATGCCGCTACCACAGCCCGCTGCCGTCGTAATGTACGCATCAACGTCAGCAGGGAAGGTGGCAAAGTTTTTCTTTGCAAGTTTCTGTGCATGCTGATCTTCGCCGACGTGCAGCAGTATCGACCCGCAGCACCCTTGCCCCTTCGGGACGATCACCTCGACCCTATTGCGCGTTAGCACGTCAACCGCTCCTCGGTTGATCTCCGGCGCGATCACATCTTGGACACAGCCGACGATCAACGCGACACGTCCGCGCTGTTCGCCTTGGGCTGGGTTCACAGCAGGGATGGGCCGTACAGCAGGCAGCTTGTCCGGCAGCATGTCGAGCATGTGGCCCATTGTATCTGGCAAAATGCCTTTCAGCGGTTTGCCCAGCTTGCCCGTCTGCGCCGCCAACCGGAAGCGCTGTGGGTAGGGTAGTGTCTCAACGATTAGCGTGCGGGTGACGCGATCAATAAGAGGGCGTTTGCGTTCTGGTTCAACCATGGCGCGGTAGCCTACCAACAGATCACCATAGGCTACACCAGATGGACAGCTCGTAACGCAGGCCATGCACCCCAAGCAGCGGTCGATGTACGGTTGAGCCTCTTCGGGTTCGAGGTTCTCTTCGAGCACGTTTTTCATCAAGTAGATGCGCCCGCGTGGTGAATCCATTTCTTCACCTAATACTTGGTACGTGGGGCAGTCTGCGAGGCACAGGCCACAATGCACGCAATTATCAATAGCCTGCGTCATCTCAGGCAGGCGTGGCCCTTGCTCGGGGTCAATCGTGTGTCTCATTGAGGGGATAATCCTTAGGAAAACTTAGCGTGTGGGTCGAGCACAGCCTTTACTCGCTGAGCAAAGGCAGCACCTTGCAACGTGCCGAGCACTGTGCCAGCGTTTGGCCCAGCGAGCACGAGCGCGACGCGGTCGAATGTGTCTGTCAGGTCAAAGTCATTGGTTGCCAACCAAGCGATATTCCCTGCGACTGTATAGCGCCTCTGAATGCCATCGCTTAGTGTATCGTCAAAGCCAGCGACAGCTCCAGGGGCAATTGGCATCTTAATCAGGTGGGTGTACCCCTGTGCCCAATCGCAGCGGTTAACTGCATCCCAATAGGTAGCATCATCATCGATGCGCCCACTGTACATCGGCGATGTGTTGGCCTGCATCAACTCAGTGAAGTTAGCCAGCCGCTTGGGCAGATCGTTACCTCGACCGCCAAAGCGCACAACGAGTTTCCAACCATTGACATCCTGTTCTAGATCAACCGCATCGATGTCCAGCGGTTGGCGCGTCAAAAAGAAGACCGCTTTGACCGCTTCAATGATTGTGTCATACGTCAAGCAGATGGTGGCAAATTGTGGTGGCTCCGGGAAGACTTTGAATGTGACGTCAGTTAATATGCCATACTGGCCCAGACTACCAACGTAAAACTTCGCGAGGTCAAAGCCAGCCGCATTCTTGACCACTTTACCCCCCACGTGCAGCACGCGGGCTTGCCCATCAATGACCGTTGCCCCTAGCACAAAATCACGGATGCTGCCGTAGCGATAGCGCCTTGACCCAGCGGTGTTGGCTGCAATCGTACCCCCAAGCGTCGCACCTAGTTCAGTCAGTAATGGGTCACAAGGTAAGTATTGACTATGTTCCGATAGCGCTGCCTGAATCACTTTGACAGGCGTCCCAGCATAGGCCGTAAAGGTATACTCAAACGGATCGTATTCGATGATGCCACTGAGAGCTGTCATATCGAGCACAAGAGTCGGTTGCGAACTGCTTTTCGTGCCTGCCCCTTGTATCCGAATCTGGTCATGTGCTGCTACAAGGGTTTGGATCGCCTCAATATTGCTTGGCTGTTCGATCATTCCCGTGAGATCACTCCCTGTTTTTCCAATGGATGCATGCCGTGCATCTTAAGCGCCGGGGCTTCGCCTTCTGGCAGCATTTTGCCGGGGTTGGCGATGCGCTTGGGGTCGATCTGGGCGCGAATGTCCCGCATTACTTGCATATCGACGGGGCTGAACAAATCTGGCATGTAGTCGCGCTTCTCCATCCCAACGCCATGCTCCCCAGTGATTGTGCCTCCCATCTCAATGCACAACTTGAGGATTTCACCAGCCAGTGCTTCAGCCTTTTCGAGTTCGCCTGCGACGCGCCCATTATACAAAATCAGGGGGTGGAGGTTGCCATCACCGGCGTGGAATACATTGGCGACATCTAGCCCGTAGGCTTGCTTCATCTCACCGATGCGGACGAGCGCTTCACCCAGCTTACTGCGGGGGACAACGCCATCTTGTACCACATAATCTGGGCTGAGTCTGCCAACCGCTGAAAAGGCCCCCTTGCGCCCCTTCCAGATTCGCTGCCGTTCCTCCGCCGTCTTTGCAATACGGATTTCAGTCGCACCCGAAGCGTTGATCAGCGCCTCTAATTCCTTAAACTCGGCTTCGACCTGCTCCGGTTCGCCTTCTAACTCGACGATCAATATAGCTTCAGCCCCTTCAGGATAGCCAGCCTGCACCGACGCTTCCGCGGCTTTGATCGCCAACCGATCCATAATTTCCATGGCACCTGGCAGCAGTCCGGAGGCCACGACGCTCGCGACCGCATCACCCGCAGTGCCGAGGTCATCATAAGATGCTAGTACCGTCTTGTATACCGCGGGCTGGGGCAGCAGTCTGACCGTAATCTCGAGCGCGATACCAAACAAGCCCTCTGAACCGATGAATAATCCGATCAAGTCGGGGCCAATGCCGACGCCGTCAAGGCTGTGTCCGCCAACCCGAACCACTTCTCCATCGGGCAGCAAGAGTTCCAGTCCTAAGACATGATTGCTTGTCATGCCATACTTCAGACAGTGCGCGCCGCCAGAGTTGAAGGCCACATTCCCACCAATCGTACAAATCGTTTGGCTGGAAGGGTCGGGCGCGTAATACAGACCATATGCTGCTGCCGCTTTGGTGATGTGCGCGTTGACCACCCCCGGCTCGACGACAGCAATCCGTTGGTCTGGGTCGAGCGTCTTGATGCGGTTCAGACGGTTGAGTGCGATCACGATGCCATCTTTAACTGGCAATGATCCACCAGAAAGGCTGGTGCCACTACCACGGGCCACAAACGGCACCCCCGCAGCGTAGCACAGCTTGACGGTCTCAATCACTTCCTCACGACTCTCAACGATCACCACAGCCGCTGGTTTGCTGCGAAAGGCCGTCAGCCCGTCTGATTCGTAAGGCAGCAGTTCAACCGGGCGCGTCAGCAGTCGCTCGGCTGGGACGATTTTTTGTAGTTGGGTGTAAAAGGCTTGGGCAGTCATCAGATATTTTTGAGTTTCAAACTTATGGTTTGACGTCATGCGATCAGTATAAACGATTTTTGACATCCTGTGCAGTCTTTGGCGTGATTTAAGAAGTTAGGATCGCCACCACCGAAAGGTGCTGCTTGCTAGTTAGGGCAATCGCTTGCTACACTGCTCCTCATACGACAACACTTCTAAAGAAAGAAACACACATGGTTGACCAAACCTTTCCAGAAATTGATGTGGCACCCCGTGTCCTGCTTGGCCCAGGCCCTAGCTTGGTTGATCCGCGCGTACTGAAAGCAATGTCTACGCCACTGATCGGTCACCTCGACCCACAGTTCCTTGAACTGATGAACAATATGCAAGAGATGCTGCGGCGCGTCATGCAGACGGAGAATAAGCTCACCTTTGCGGTAGCGGGGACAGGCTCGGCGTCGATGGAAGCGTCCTTCGCTAATATGATCGAACCCGGTGACCGCATCCTGATCGGCATCAACGGCTACTTCGGTCACCGCATGGTGGACATGGCAGAGCGCTATGGCGCGAAGGTTTTCACCATCCATAAGCCTTGGGGTGAGGTCTTCTCAGTCGATGATGTTCGCGCTGCCATGGATGAGAATTCGGTTGATATTGTGGCGCTGGTTCACGCAGAGACCTCAACAGGGGCGCGCCAGCCGCTTGACGCCATCGCCCAGTTGGTACACGAGCGCGATGGCTACCTCATCGGGGATACGGTCACATCGCTTGGTGGCTTGCCCGTCCGTGTGGATGAGGTCGGTATTGACGTCACTTACAGCGGTGGGCAAAAAGCCCTGAGCTGCCCGCCTGGTGCTAGCCCGATCTCCTTCAGCCCGCGCGCCGTTGAGCGCATCATGAACCGCAAAACCAAGGTCGCTAACTGGTACCTTGACGCCACCATGCTTGGTAATTACTGGGGCAGTGACCGTACCTATCATCATACGGCACCCATCAGCATGAACTATGCGATCTACGAGAGCCTGCGCGTTATTTTGGAAGAGGGCTTGGAAGAACGCTTTGCCCGCCATCAGCGCAATGCTGAACTGCTGTGGGAAGGGCTGGAGAACCTTGATATGGTGCTTCATGTGGACGAGGCTTACCGTTTACCAACCCTGACCACAGTGCGCATCCCGACGAATGTTGACGAAGCCGCTGTTCGTAAAGACCTGCTGCATGACTACAACATCGAAATTGGCGGCGGCCTTGGTGAACTCAAAGGGCAGGTCTGGCGCATTGGCCTGATGGGCTACGGCTCGCGTAAGGAGAACGTCTTGCTGCTGCTTGCCGCCCTCGAAGAGTTGATGCAGAAACACATCAAGTAACCTTAGCAGTTGACTTGCGTCCGCTGCCTTAATAGGTTTACTGCTACCTATATTAATATTGCGGCGAGTACTTTAACTACTCGCCTTTTCGATTCTCTGATTATGTGTGTAGGTATCCCTACTCGGTAGTCAATGCTACAATGGCAGCATCAAACATCAATAGGTTTAAATGAGTACCCAATGGTTGCAATCCAGCACACCCCCGTTACTGACCTTGTCGCGGATCTCCAACAGCATCTTGGAACAGAACAAGTCAAGTTCGATGACTTAACGCGTCACCTATACAGCACCGACGCCAGCAACTATCAGATTATGCCGGTTGGTGTCATCTTTCCGCGCAGCGCCGCTGATGTCGTTGCTATTCATGAGGCCGCCAATCGTTACCAACTTCCGGTGCTGCCTCGAGGAGGCGGTAGTAGCTTGGCGGGGCAGGCGGTCGGTGAGGCCATTGTCATGGATTTTACCCGCCACATGCGCCGGGTGACGCGCATCAATGCCGAAGAAAAGACGGTGACCGTCGAACCCGGCTTGACACTTGGCTTGCTCAACAAGCAGTTGGCCTCCCTCAACCTGATGTTTGGGCCTGACCCCGCCAGCGCGCAGCGGGCCGCCGTCGGTGGAGTCGTGGGCAATAACTCGACGGGGGCACACAGCATTCTCTATGGCATGGCGGCTGATCATGTAAAACGCTTGAAGGTCGTGTTGGCTTCAGGCGAATGCCTGTGGCTGGATGCCAATGTTGAGACGCTCAACAAGCTTCGCGCTGAGATTGGGGCGCTTGTCCAGCAGAACCGTGCCGAGATCGCTGCACGTTACCCAGAGACGTTTCGCACTGTAGCTGGGTATGCGCTCGACAAGATCGACCCAGCCGATGTTCACCTCAACTGGCTGTTGGCTGGGTCTGAGGGCACACTGGGTACAGTCGTTGAGGTAGAACTCAACCTCGTTGACGCAGTTCCGGCAGGTAAGCGGCGCTTAGCGCTCGTACATTTTGATAGCCTGATCGCTTCGCTGGAGGCCACGTCGCGCATCCTTGAGACCCAGCCATCTGCGATTGAACTGTTGGACAAAATGCTGCTGGATCGCACACGAGCCAACACTGAGTTCATTCAATATCTGACGTTTGTCGAAGGTGACCCTGCTGCCATCTTAATCGTCGAGTATTATGGCAAGAATGAGACCGAACTGGCCCTCAAGCTGGATGACCTGGCTACCCTGCTCAAACGTATTGGGCACAAGGGTGCGGTTACCATTGCCAGCTCACCAAAGCGCCAGCAGGACGTCTGGACAATCCGTAAGGCAGGGTTGGGCCTTTTGATGAGCGAACGCAGTGAGACAAAACCAACGGCGTTCATCGAAGATGCCGCTGTTCCGGTAGAACGCCTCGCTGAGTACATTCGCGATATTGACCAAGTCATTCGTGATCAAGATGCTGACTACGCTATCTATGCCCATGCCAGTGCTGGTTGTCTGCACGTCCGCCCGTTGGTCAACCTGAAGACGTTGAAAGGGCGCGAACAGTATCGCAACATTGCCGAGGCCGCAGCCGATGCTGTGATCAAATATAGTGGTACCATCACCGGGGAGCATGGTCAAGGCTTGGTTCGCAGCGAATTTGTCGAACGCCTGTTTGGTTCACAACTCAACGATGCCTTCCGCCAAGTCAAGCGCTTGTTTGACCCGGACAACTTGATGAACCCCGGCAAAATCGTTGATCCACCTAAAATGGACGACGAAGCGATCTTGCGCTACACGCCTGACTACCAACTGATCCAAATCCAGACCCGCCATGATTGGTCTGCAGATAACGGCTACGCTGGGGCGGTTGAGATGTGCAATGGATCGGGGGTCTGTCGCAAAGAAGGCACTGGTACCATGTGCCCATCCTACATGGCGACCCTCGATGAGGGCCACGTCACTCGTGGGCGTGCCAATGCCCTTCGGCAAGCGTTGAGCGGGCAACTGCCGGGCGGCATGAGCAGCCATGACGTCAAAGAACTGATGGACTTATGCCTTAGTTGCAAAGCCTGTAAGTCTGAATGCCCATCCTCGGTTGACCTCGCCAAGATCAAAGCGGAGTTTATGGCTTCTTACCATGACGCGCATGGCACCCCAATCCGTTCCCGTGTCTTTGGCAACATCCACCGGATCAACAAGTTGGCAGGGGCGCTGCCGGGAATCAGCAATGTGCTGCTCAACAGCCCAGTAGGTAAGTTGGCGTTTAAGGTGTTGGGCATCCCAACCGAGAGACCCTTGCCACAGTATGCACCGAAGCGCTTTTCTGCACGGCCTGCCCTGCACAAGAACGGTATAGCAGCCGCCACACTGGTCATTGATACCTTCACTGAGTTCAATCATCCGCACCTTGGTGAGGCATTTTTGCAGGCGGCGCAAGCCTTGGGTGTCCCTGTCAATGTGATGCGCCTGCCGGGGCAGGGCTGCTGCGGACGACCCGCGATGTCAAGGGGCTTGCTTGATCTAGCAAAATCACTGGCGCACGACAACATCGCTGGCCTAGCGGGTGACGATCACCGTCCACTGCTTTTCCTTGAACCGAGCTGCCAATCGGCTTTCGTGGACGATTATCTGACTCTCGTTGAACCAAGTATGCGCCCAGCCGCAGAACAGGTTGCAGCGCGCTGCGTCAGCGCCGAACGCTGGCTTGCTGAGCAAATCGCCGAGCGTGGTGCTGCTTGGTCAGCCGAGTTACCGGGGCGTGTTCTGCTGCACGGGCACTGCCATCAAAAGACGCTCTGGGGCACAGCAGATACATTATCTTTATTACGCAGTATTCCAGGTGTGGTGGTTGAGGAAATTGACTCTGGTTGTTGCGGTGTGGCGGGCAGCTTTGGCTACGAACATTATGACCTGTCGATCAAGATCGGTGAACAACGCTTACTTCCGACCATCCGTGACAACCCTGATGCTGTTATTGCGGCCCCAGGCACTTCTTGCCGTGCACAAATCGATGACGCTGGGCTATCTGCCCAACATCCAATTGAGATCATCGCTCGTGCGCTTAACGGGTAAGCCCTGCTTGATACCCTCTTCGGAGTTCCTCAAAGCGACTGTCAGCTTCGGCTCGTGTGAGTGGAAAGTGTGGGCCGATGTGCTGTGCCATTACGGAAGAGGTGCAGCCACCATAGAGGCAGGCATCTGCTAAGCTGCCGTGTGTTAGGTAAGCGTACATAAAGCCAGCAGCATAGGTGTCGCCAACCCCTGTCGGATGGCTGCCCTTGTTTTTTGTGTAAGCTGGCACGCGGACATACGTCTCGCCGTCGAAAGCTGCTGACCCGTCTGTTGCCATCGTCACAATTGCGATGTCTGCACCCAGTTCGTGTAGTTTTTCTGCTGCGGCTCGCAGGGCCTTTTCACCCTCCCTAGGACGCACGCCAGTGATAATCTCGGCTTCAAGTTCATTGGCCTTGACCACATCACACAAGGAGAGGATGAGGTTAATCTCGGGGTTAAGATAGTGATCAATGCGGCCTTGGGCATCAATCCGCCTGATAATGCCCTGTGGATCAAGTAGGATGCGTTTCGCGTGCGGACGAATCGTCTCAATGAGGCTTAAAGAGACCTCCTCTAGGATCGGGCCAACCATCACGAAGTCGGCTGCTTGTAGCGCTGCGGTAGGCACTTCAGGGATCGAGTCGGCCTTAGCAATACAGTCAAGGGTGCGGTTACCAAGCTCATCCAGATAGACAAGGGCGAAGCCACCGGTTTCGGCACTTGGGTAGAGAGTATACTGAATCTGGTATTGCTCAAGGATCGCTTCTAGTTCAGAGCGGAAATCATCCCCGACGCAACCAACAAATGTTGTCTCTAAGCCCAGCTTTGCTGCTGCCAAAACGACATTTGTTGAACAGCCCGATAAGATGCGCCTATCGCTGCTTGTTGTGGGCGATGCGATTGTGTCAAAAACAGGGTTGCCAATGCCCAGAATATGCACAGAGTGTCTTTCTCCATATTTTCACTGTCAGTAAATGCAATCATAGGGCGGAAATCCCTAATGTGACAAGAGCCACAACGATAATCGGGATGATGCCATAGCCTAACATCCGGTTGATGACCGGTCCTTCCTGCCCTGCCAGCCCGACCGTGCTGCACCCCACGATCACTTTGGCGGGGGCCAGCGTGCTGCCTAAAGCGCCGCCTGCGGTCTGTGCCGCGAGGATCAGCGTCACCGATAGGCCCAGCAGATCGGCACTGTCTCGTTGAAGAATACCAAAGATCACATTTGAGTTGGTGTTTGACCCAGTGATAAACGCCCCTAGCATGCCAATAAAAGGCGCTGCGGCAGGGTAGGCCCTCGCGCTGATGTTTTCACTGATGCCTTGGGCGAGCGTATTGGTCATCCCGGCGTGGTTCATGATGACCGCAACAGCGATCATCACGGCGATACCAACCCCAGACTTGACTCCAGTTCGCAGCACATTGCGGATGATCGTTTGCCCGGCACCTGATTTGTAATAACCATAGTGCTGATAGATAGCATAGGTAATCAGTGAGGCATAGAGCAGCAGTGCGCCGGGGTGCCCAAACAGACTGATGCGCCGCCCGGATTCAACCGGGGTGACCCAGCCGAGTGAGGTGGCTACTGCTGGAAAATCTAACGCCAACACGACCGTGTTAAAAGTGCGATCAAAAACGGGTATGAGGTTAATGCCGAAGATGGTGGCGATCAGAATTAGGTAAGCTGCGACAGCAGCACTTAAGGTGATGCCATTTGATGTTGGCGTTGGTGCAACTTTGCTTACGCTACCACCAACGAAGCGGACTAACAGTACTCCGACTATTAATCCGGTAAGGGCGGCTCCGGTTGCGCCCAGCGCCCACAGCCCCGCACGTGCTAAAAGAAATTGCGTTGTTCCCATCACGCCGCCCAGCAGTAATACTATAGGCAGCGTCTGGATGAATGTCTTCCAACCAGTACCAATGAATACCACCAAGCCGCCGCACACCACTCCGGCAACGCCTAACAGCAGCGCCGAGTCCGGAGCCAGCTCGAAGCCGCTCAAACCTGTCGTGGCGATCAAGGCTTGAAATGACGTCCCCAAAGAACCAAACGTAACAGCCCAACCGTGACCAATCGACGCGATGATCACCGCTTTGACAGGCTCGTAACCCAGCGTGATCAACAAGGGCGCAACCACTGCCGTTGGGACGCCAAAGCCGCCAACTCCCTGTAAGAACGAGACAAACAGCCAGCCAAGCAGCAGCACTTGCAGCCCACGGTTGGCGGTCAACCCCGGCAGCCTGTCACCGATTAGGTCGATGGCCCCGGCTTCGTTTGCCACATTGAAAAACAACAGCGCCATCAGCACGATATACAGCACATCGATTGTCAACAGCGCGCCTTTGCCGAGAGCGACGCCAATGACTTCTAAAGATGCGCCAAATATGGTGCTGCCGATGCCAAGGGCCACGAGCAACGCGAGAAAACCGGCGGTACGGGCACTTTGACGTAGGCCCAGTAGGAGCATCAACAGCGTCAAGATGGGGGTCGCTGCTAATAGCCAATTAAAGACGGTGAGTTGCAACAGAAACACTTTCTAGAAGATGGCATAAACCAAGAATAGTATAGCAAGCATAGGGTAAACGTGGCTTTTAGTTTATTTAGGTTTGAGAAAGCTGATTAAAATAAGTATGTAATAGTGACAATAATCCTTATAATTTTCTCAAAAGATCGCTTATACTGAAATTAAGAAAGTTTGTTTTTACAGTAGGCTCAATCTTACTGTATCTTTCGCCATCGTTCACTTAGACTCAGGGGAAGGAGGACGTCAAACCAAAACTGAGTCTCTAATTGTTGAAACCCCCTATATACCTATTAAATTGATTTCAACATGGAGGACATAATTATATGGATACAAACGTACTACTTGGTGAATTGTTCGGTACAATGATTCTGGTGCTGCTGGGTGATGGCGTTGTTGCCAACGTCTTGCTGAATAAATCTAAGGCTGAGGGTTCCGGCTGGATTGTAATCACCACAGGCTGGGCCTTTGCGGTTGTCATAGGTGTATTTGTGGCGATTGCATTTGGCGCTCCAGCGCACATTAATCCGGCTGTTACTGTTGGATTTGCAATCGCTTCTGGCGATTTTTCGAATGTTGCCCCCTTTGTCATCGCCCAACTGATCGGTGCCTTCATCGGTGCAATCTTGCTCTGGGCACACTTTGGCCCCCACTGGGCTGCCACTGAAGACCAAGGTCTCAAGTTGGCTTCCTTTAGCACGGGCCCGGCAATCCGTAGTGTACCTATGAACCTCGTGAGTGAGGCCATCGGCACTTTTGTGCTGGTGTTGGGTGTGGCGGCTATCTTTGCTGGCGAACTGGCAGGAGGGCTTGGCCCATTCCTCGTTGGTGGCTTGGTTTGGGGTATTGGCCTGTCTTTGGGTGGTACCACCGGCTATGCGATTAACCCTGCCCGTGACCTCGCCCCGCGGATTGCACACCAACTGTTGCCAATCGCTGGGAAAGGGGACTCAGACTGGGGCTATAGTTGGATTCCCGTGGTCGGCCCGATCGTTGGCGGCATACTGGCTGGCGTGTTCATCATCGTCTTCCCAGTATTTGGCTTCTAGTGTTTGACCAGAAAGACATACTACTAAGTATAAGTAGCCTGATGGGGTCAAACCTGAGGTTCAGCAGCATATGCGACTGAACACGGGTTAACCCACTGAACGCAAGCGACTCATTTCTCGAAGGAGGGAAATTCGACACATGAAAAAGCTAATCAATGATGTAGATGATGTTGTAAAAGAGCAGTTGATGGGTATGGCAAAAGCCCACCCAGACATGCTTAAAGTGAATATTGAGCCGCACTATATCGTCCGTGCGGACGCCCCGGTTGCTGATAAAGTTGCCATTATTTCTGGGGGCGGCTCTGGGCACGAGCCGATGCATGGCGGCTTTGTCGGTAAGGGCATGCTCGATGCTGCCTGCCCCGGTGAAGTCTTCACCAGCCCGACCCCTGACCAGATGTTTGAGGCTGCCAAAGCGGTTAACAGTGGCTCAGGCGTGTTATTCCTCGTCAAGAACTATACCGGTGATGTGCTCAATTTTGAGACTGCCGCCGAAATGGCGCATGAGGAGGGTATCCCCATACAGAGCATTTTGATTGACGATGACGTCGCCGTTAAAGATAGCCTCTACACGGCGGGCCGGCGTGGTGTCGGTGCGACGGTCATCATGGAGAAGATCGTCGGTGGTGCCGCTGACGATGGTTACGACCTTGACCGACTTGCAGACCTAGCGCGTAAAGTCAATATGTATGGGCGTTCAATGGGTATTGCCTTGACGTCTTGCACCGTGCCAGCCGCCGGTAAGCCAACGTTTGAACTGGCGGAAGATGAAATCGAGATCGGGATTGGTATCCATGGGGAGCCTGGGCAGAAACGCATCCCGCATACAACAGCTGACGAACTAACGGAGATTCTTGCACGGGAAATCATCGAAGACCCAGCCTACACGCGCACCGTTAGAGAGTGGGACCGCGAGGCGGGCGATTGGGTCGAAAAGAGTCTGACCGATGAACCCTTTGCCAGCGGCGATGAAGTGATTGCCTTCGTCAATAGTATGGGTGGGACGCCCGTGTCCGAACTGTACACAATCTATAACAAACTTACCGATGTGTGTGAAGCGACTGGCCTCAGGATTGTACGCAACCTGATTGGGCCATATATCACCTCATTGGAAATGCAGGGCTTCTCGATCACATTGGTCAAGGCTGACGATGAAATCCTAAAGTACTGGGATGCGCCCGTCAATACGCCTGGACTGCGCTGGTAGTGGGGTTAGCTACCTAACCATAGGCGACTGAAGCAATCTCGGCAACCATCGAACCCAGCCGATGCGAAACTGAGCGCGGCGAATTTTTAGACAGGCTCTAAATGGTGTGCGGATAAAAGTTGAACGCAAGCACGATAACCAAGAGGCCCAGAAAAAGATGCCGCGCTCCCCTGAGTTCGTGGTGAGCATACAGCAGGTCATATGCTACGATCAAGATCAGGACGAGGCCGACCAACTGCGGCATAATGTTGCGGTAACGAAAGTAAGGGAAGGCAATTGTCGAGAAGCCAAGGATGATCAAGACGGCAATCACCAGCAGGTCAAGTTGCTGGGTCGTCAATGACTGCCAGTTGCGAATGATAATCACTGCTGCTGTTAACGAAATCACACCGTACAAGGCGGCCTGCGTCAAGCGCAGGCCATACCGCAAGTGACTGCTTCCCAGTGTTGAACCTGAAAACGTAAACACCAGCCCGGCTACAACAAGGACAAATCCTGCCGCAGCACCGATGCTCCATAAAATGGTGGTCCGGCTGATTTTTTTGTCGATTAGCTGTGGGTATGTGAACATTACCAATACCGTGGGTACGCTGAGCAGTATCGTTGCGATGGCGGCGTGCAGTTGCAGCGTACCTGTCCGCGTAAAAACAGGTGCGATGACAGCGACAGCTTGGGCGGTGATGCTGTAGACGTACAGGGCGATGCGCTTCTCAGTTGGAAAATCGGCAATTTCACCGGGAACATACAGAGTAAACAGTAAACTGGCCTCGTTGAATGAGGTATCTTTCGGGATGATGCCCATCGTGAAGTGTCGCATCAATAGATACGGTGCCATTGCAAGTAGACTGACTGCCACGATACTGCCTGCGTGCTGCCACGATATTCGCTTAAATACGCCGAAATAAAGTCCCATCGCAATCCCTAAACCGATCACGGCTAAGCCGTTCTCTCTAAGATAGGGTGCCAGCGCGAGCAAGAAGAAGAAGGCCAACCACCACCACAGTTTTGGCGAAAAGTTTCGCAACAGCAGAACCGTCAGGATAAGAATGATGACCAGTTCGCCAAGGACTTCGGTTACCAATATAAGCAAATAGCTTGAGGCCCGGTGGCTCATGAGGAATGCTGCTAATAGAATCGCAATGAGTAGCTTCTTACCCGTTAGTAAATAGAGTAGCCAGAAAACAACAAGCCCAATGATCACTTTGAGGCCGAGCAAACCGTAGTACGTGGTAACACTGTAAAACGGGAAGAATTGTAAAAACGTCCAATGCTTTAGTTGAAAGAAGGGGCGATAGTAGCGATCCTTGGCATTCGTCTGGTCAGCATTTGGCCCCCAGAAGGCCTCCAGCGGACTGTATTGCTGAAGAAATTCGTATGAGCCAATATCGTCACCGCCGCGTGGATAGGTCTTTGGGAGACCACTTTCTGCGATGATGTACATACTCATCAAGGCAACACATACCGCGACCATCCATGGCGCGGCAGTGGCTTCAGCAAAACGGGTTTGTCGCATGTCAGAATCTATCACTTTGATTAAGCTGGCTCATTCACCAGCGAAGTATAGCACTGCCGCGCTTCAATGTGCCGAAATCGAATGCCCCGTTTCTTTCAGCCATCGATCAGGTTGGGTGTGGCAACCAGGCTACCACACCCCTATTTGTGAGGTCAGTCGGCGAGGTCTTCCTTTGGCGAACGCAGCAGCAGCAATGGGATATCTGAGTGGTGTAGCACCTTCATAGCGACACTGCCGAATACTAAATTCCCGACGCCCGTCCGCCCATGGCTGGCAATCGCAATGAAGCTGACATCTTCTTCTGCCGCCACGTCAAGGATTGTGCCCGCAACCTCACCAACTTCCACGCGCATATTCGCTGTGACGCCCAGCGGCGTAAACGTTTGTATCAGGTCATCCAGATAGGCCGAAGCGGCTTCAAGTGCATCAACCAGTTTTTTGTCGTTTACCCTCACAGTGTAGGGCAAGCCCGCCGCAGCGACACCCTCGACAGCAACCGCCGGATCGACGACCCGCAATAACACGATATTGCTATTGAGCTTTTCAGCTAATAGTTGGACGTATGGTACGATCATCTCAGCACGTTCTGAACCGTCTAGCGGCACAAGTATCTTTTCAAACAAGGTTGGTCTCCTTTCAATTTAGATTGACATAACAGCTTCTATATGCTTATGATTTGCTTCTACTCTATCATATGATGCCGCAGCTTTGGGGCGTAGTGTGCTTTGTCCTGCCCACCTGCGAGGGTTGACACAGAGTAACCATGTTCCAGCGTATAACAATTAGGTTTGGAGACATTAATTATTGTTACTGTAACACGATTTACGGATGTATAAGTTTTCTACGTTAAATTTTCTGCTAGATTGCTATTGATGGAGGTGGCAATGAAAGTTGCTAGAGTGGTTTTTGTATACAATACTCAGACGACTTTCATTAAGTGGGACGAAGATATCCTATCTGAACGTTACCAGCTCAAGTCTATATATCTTAAACGGAAGCACGAAATAGTCAATCCTAAGCTAGTCAGTGCTGTCGCCAGAGCAGATGTAGTTGTATCTTGGTTCGCAAGTTGGCACAGTTTGGGAGCCTTCATTTTTGCGAAGATGTTGGGGAAACCAACTGTACTAGTGACGGGTGGTTATGATGTGGCTAATGTGCCAGAAATCAACTACGGGTTTCAGCAGGGTGGACTGTCTAAGCTAGTCACAGGTATTGTATTCCGACTCTCGGACAAGATTTTACCGGTATCTAGTAGCGCCTTGAAAGAAACACTCAAAATACGGGCTGTTTCGGAAGAAAAGGTGGTATGTGTTGTTCATGGTATTGCTGATCATATAGTTAACACTGTCCAAGTTGAGAAACGTCCAATAGCTTTAACGGTTTCCGGTATTAACCAGGTTGCTGCCAAAAGAAAAGGATTGTTTGAATTTGTGCGTTCGGCAGCCTTGTTACCGGAATATCAATTCATTCTTGTTGGTCGGGCAACTGATGATGTTATAGACGAACTGAAAGCACTTGCATCAACAAACGTTGAGTTCACCGGTTATCTTTCAGAAACTGATCTTGCTCAATTGCGAGCAGAGGCATTAGTTTACGTCCAAGCGTCGCATCACGAGGGGTTCGGGGTTGCTGTCGCTGAAGCAATGCTGGCCCGCTGTGTACCTGTCGTCTCGACACACGGTGCGCTGCCCGAAGTAGTGGGTTCGACTGGCATATCCATTGATGATACTCTCCCCGAGACCATTGCAAACGGTATTCGCCAGGCCTCTGAAAAACAGAGCGAATTAGGGCCTAAGGCGCGTGCGCGCATCATCAAACGCTATCCTATCCAGTCAAGGGCTGAAAAGATACATCGTGTCATTGATCAACTCCTCGGGCTAGCTGACTAAGGATATGGCACTGCTGTCAGTTATCGTTGTTCTATATAACCCAGATGCTGATGTTGAAAAAACATTCAAACACCTCAATAAGATGCGCGAAGTTATTGATCTTGAAGTTGTTGTTGTTGACAACGCCTCGACTAACTCCGTCACGGAGTCACTTCAGAAGAAGTTTCCCGAATTTATATACGTTAGGAGTCGAGAAAACCTTGGCTTCGGGGGAGGGAATAATCTAGGGTTTTCGTACACTTCCGGCGAATATATTCTCTGCTTGAACCCAGATTTGCTAATTTCTGCGGAAGCTACCCAAGCTCTGATAGATACAATAGAAACACAACCAAATATTGGTATTGTTGGTCCAAAAACACTGGACGGAGATGGTGACGTCGTGATCACCGCCCGCGCTGACTATACAGTTGGGCGGCTTTGGGCCAAATATTGGGCGCTTGATAGGATCGCGCCCCGTGCTGTTTATGGGATGACGCGAGCGGAAGCACAATCGGTAGGCCAGATTCTTGATGTGGATTGGTTGCAAGGCTCTTGTTTACTCATGAGGCGTCCATTGTTTGAGTTACTTGATGGCTTTGATGACTCGTTCTTTCTCTACATGGAAGACGTTGATTTGTGTAGACGTATTCGAGCAGAAGGTTACAGAGTCGTCTATGATCCTTCGGCAGTGGTGATCCATTTCGGTGGTACAACGACAGCACGTTTCCATGCCATTCGCATTCGTGGATACCATCTAAGCCCGCTTCGCTATCATGAGAAGCATGGACGTTCAGGATCTGTATTTGCTCTTCGGCTCATTTTATCGGTCGAACTGCTTGTGAAAGCTCTACTTCGTACATTTCTAGCATTTGGTCATGGGTCAAAAGCTGAACTCAAGCGTCGAAGGGCCATTGAACTTCAAGTGCTTGGTGAAGTGTGGAAATATTCTCGTGAGTCGCCTAGATAGTCAGTGGGGTGCGGCCTTTTAACGCAAACTAGTAGGCCACAGAGCCCTGTTCGCCACCCGCTCGTAATCTGTGAACAGCGGGTAATTTGGCCTTTCGTTCCCCTCGACTGCAAGCAAACGTAGCAGAGGATCATAAAAACGATTGTCGTTGCTTTGATCTTGCGGGCCGCCTTGAGGCTAGCAAACGTCGTCAAACTGTCAGGCAGTGTAATATCCGCATGCGATGTCAGCAATTATACTAAAGATTAAATACTGAAAAGGACTTTGCCAAACTTATGCCAGAAACAAAACCGTCAACCACTCAGAATGATGCCGTTGCGGATCTCATCAAGACTCAAGCCGAACTTGTGGCAGCAACCCAAGCCGCTAATCTCCGAGCAGAGCGCCTACAAACTTTGTTGACTGTTTCACAGGCACGCGATCTGCCCCTTAAACAGCAAATTGAACGCCTGTTGCAAGCGGTGCTCGACACCATTGGTGCTGATATTGGCATTGTCAGTAAAATTGATCCTCTGACGGATAAATATACCGTTATGTACCATGTTGCGCCTGAGGGTGTCTTGCATGATGGGCAGGAGTTTCAGTTTAAGCGTACATACTGCGAACGCACTTTGGCAGCAGATGATGTGCTGGCGGTGCCGCATGTTGCCCTTTCGGATATGAAGGCACACCCGGCCTATCAAGATTTTCAGCTAGAGACCTACATCGGTGTGCCGATTATGGTCAACGAGGCGCGCTACGGTACCCTTAATTTCTCTTCACCCAAGCCGCATGAAGACCCATTCAATGAGTCAGATCGCGACTTTATCCGCATCATGGGTGACTGGGTTGGTCGCGCCATTGAACGCGACCAAGCTCAGAAGCAGCTTCAAGCCCAAAACGTCGAGCTGCGAAAGGCAATGGCAATGGCGAAAGAAGCCAACCGGCTCAAGGGCGAGTTCTTGGCGACGATGTCCCACGAACTGCGGACACCGCTCAATGCCATTATTGGTTTTTCTGAAATTATGATCAACGGAATGGGTGGCGAGATCGATGAGGATGCTAAGTTTATGATCGGACGTATGCATGACAACAGTGCCCGTCTGCTCAACCTGATCAACGATGTGCTGGATATGTCTAAGATTGAAGCCCGGCGCATTGATATCAGTTACGAATCAATTAACATAGCATCTTTTATTAAGAGTATTTCTGCTGAAATGGCTGGCCTCGTGAACAAAAGCCAAGTAAATTATGAAGCCACGGTTTCGCTGGATATGCCTAAAGAACTCCTCATTGATGACCAGCATCTGCGTCGTGTGATCGTCAATCTGCTGTCTAACGCCTTCAAATTTACAACCAACGGCACGGTATCGTTAGAAGTTGGCAAATTCAACGAGGATAAATGGACAATCAAAGTGACGGATACCGGAGTCGGTATTCCCGAACACCAACAACAGGTCATCTTCGAGCCTTTCCGCCAGGCAGATGGTTCTAGCAGGCGCTCTTATGCTGGTACAGGTTTGGGGCTATCAATTTCACAAGAACTTGTGCGCGCCATGGAGGGGTTTATCAGTGTTTCAAGTGAGTTAGGCAAGGGTTCAACCTTTACTGTAACCTTACCACTACGGACAAGAAAAGAGCCTATCTTTGAGGGGGTCACCAGTGAAGAAGTGTGAGCAAATTGCTGGATGGCATATCATGATTGTTGATGATGAGCCAGACAGCTTGGATGTTGTTCGCCGAGCTTTGGCATATCATGGTGCTCACGTGACGATTGCCAGTGGTGGTAAACAGGGTTGGGCGTTGATCCGTAAGGACATACCTCAACTTGTTCTCACTGATCTATCAATGCCGGGGTTTGATGGCTGGCAATTACTGTTTCAAATGCGGGAAGACGAGGTAACAGCGCAGATCCCTGTGATTGCCATCACTGCTCATGCTATGAATGGCGATAAGGAACGGACTACCAAAGCTGGGTTCAATGGTTATATCACGAAGCCTCTCAGTCCCATCAAGCTGGCGGATGATATTGTCGATATTCTGGGGCTTAAAAACCCAACACCAGAGTCTAAGCTGACTGCCGGAGGCCAATAACGTATGGATAATTGGAAGGTCCTGATTGTAGAAGATGAGGCCGACAGTGCCGATGTTGTTAGTCGTATCCTGAAGTTCCATGGCATCGAGCATGCAGTCGCAAAAACTGCTGAAGAGGCGCTTGACTTACTTGTTCGGTTTGACCCTACTCTGCTGGTCGTAGACTTGATGCTGCCCGGTATGGATGGATTAGAATTCTTGAAGGTCGTTCGTGAAGATGCAAATCGTCTGGATATTCTAGCCGTTGCAATTACGGCCTACCACTCAACGTATGTCGCTGAGCAAGCGCTGGCGACCGGTTTTAGCGCCTATTTTGCCAAACCGTTGGAGGCCACCTCGTTTGTGCGGGAGCTTGAGCGCATTGTTAAGAATGGCGAGTAGTCAATCAGGTGATTGCGCCTGACGCTATCTGCTTTTTACGCTGCCTCTGCATTTCTACAGCCGCAAATGTAACGATGATGATGGTACAATAGCCGACCATCATTAAGCGCAATGCGCTGCCACTAACAAATAATCTTGTCAGTGTTGCGAGGCTCAACAGGGAAAAGATCGCCGGCCCCCAATACATCTTGAGGCCAAGCCTGTCAGCGAGAATCAGTGAAGGCCCCCACGCACCCAGTAGGGCTAGAAAGTTCAACAGCCAGAAGGTCCGTACAAAGCCGAATTGTACACAGATTTCGCGATACTGCGGCTGATCGCTGCCGGTGAAGATATCGATGAATAGGGCCGTGGGTCGTTGTTCAAGTTGAGGTTTCGCGAAGCGAACCGTCATGGAATGGCTTGGGTGCGCGTTTACTTCAGCCGCAGTGATCAGCCCATCGGGCGTGCGGAGCGCTGCGCGATAGCTGTTGGCTTGTGCAGGCACAACAGCGCTCATCGAGTCTCGTTGGCATGTAACCTGCTGTAGGATGCGTGGTTGGCTGCTCGTACTTGGATCAGGGGAAAATAGCGAGCCGATGCTTGGCCCCATCAACGTCAGGTAAAATAATGCAACGATCACGCTCCAGCCACTGGCCAAACCTGCGGCAAGTGTGCCTTTGGGTTTTGATTTGTTCGTCATTCGTACTGCACACTATCCTTGAAGTTCCGTCGGGTATACAAGGTCCCACTCGGCGCGAATATCGTCCATGAACTGCATAATGCCAATAGACTGAGCCCATGGCATGATGTCCGACTCAATGCGCCCGGCCCGCAACATCTCGTTGACGTGCTGCACTTCAAACTGCTGGCCCGTGCTCTTCCATGGAAACGCTTTAACGTAAGGTGTCCCACCATGTGGGGCGATGGTCATTTTATCCGGCTTATACCAACGCGGATGAATGGTAATTTTACCACCCGTCCCCGTTAAAACAGTAGTGCGGGTATCATGCGTAATAAGCGATGTTGTGATTGTAGCCAGCGGCCCACCATCATATGCCATGATGTAGGATTCGAGCACATCTGTACCGTGCTCGTTAAAGACCACGCTGCTCTTGAAACTATCTGGCTTGTCCAACAGACTCCACACGAACGAAATGCCATAGCAGCCGAGATCAAGTAGGGCACCGCCGCCCAGCTTTAGGTCAAAGAAGCGGTTCGCTGGGTCTGGGTCAGCGAGCCAACAGAATGATACGTTGATATGTTTGAGGTCACCGAGGCCGCCTTCGGCTACAAACTCGCGTAACCAAATATGCCCTGGAAAGAACCGCAGCCACATCCCTTCCATCAAAAAGACCTGTTTTTCCTGGGCCTTTTCGACTAGCTTGCGTGCTTCGAGGGCATTGAGGGTAAAGCCCTTTTCGCATAGCACTGCTTTACCGGCCTCAAGGCACAGTAGCGTGTTCTCATAGTGCAAGGCGTTTGGAGTCGCAATGTAGATGGCATCAACGTCAGGGTCGTTTGCCAGCGCTTCGTAGCTGCTATGGCGCTGCGGCACGTTGAAACGATCACCGAAGGCATCCGCCGACTGCTGCCTCCGCGAGCCAACGGCAACCAACTCTGAGTCGGGCATGTCATTGAGTGTTTGGGCCATCCGCCGCGCGATATTACCTGTGCTGAGGATGCCCCAGCGGATTTTGTCTGTCACTTGCTAGCTGATTCCATTCGCTTCAATCACTTGGCTGTACCATAGGGCGCTGTCCTTGGGTGTCGGTTGGTGGGGCATCAACGTCAATCCAGACAACCGCTATATGAGTGAACGTGGTTGGTAAATTTGTTAGTCAGATCTAGGCTCGCGTCCGTTGCCGACGGTCTATTTCCGCGATGCCTATGATTTCTCCATCAAGAAGCAGAAAACGCTTCTTGTCCATAAGCCGGTGCAGAACTTGATTGATGTATCGGCTTTCCTGTTTCCAGAACGCTTCCAGTTCCAGCGCGGCAATCTCTCGATCCAACTGTTCAACTCGACCCTCAATGTCTTCGTGTTGCTCCATGTCTGGATTGCTGAAGACATCGGTTGACTGTCGTTCAAGCATCTGTCGAAGATACCCGTTGACTGTCTCGATGAGTCGCTTCTCATTGTGCATGCGACGGTTATTGCAGTCTGGTGCAAATGTCCTGCTGGAAAACACTACTGGACAGCGCAAACCACGATATCCTTTGTTCACGAACGTCGTCCAGAAACTTCCACATTCTGCACAAATACCTAATCAAGCAAAGCGATGTGTGCTGTGCGGTGTAGAACTTCCTCGCACCGATTCTGAACGTCTCCGAATTTCTGTCTTGACTCGATCAGCGATTTCGCCTGGCCATACTGCTTCATGTGTATTGTGAAAGATGGTCGCCCCTTCAGGAATCGGCTCATTTTCATCGTAGACCCGCCGGTACCGTTCATTTAGCTGTTCCTCAATGCCATACGAGGATACGCCTTCCAGTATCAGTTCGGCGAGGCCTGTCCACAAACGACGCTTGTCTTCGTTGACCTCAAGGCAGAGTGCTTTCCCTGTGGTTTGATCGCGCACCACCACATGCGACATCGGCACACGACTGGTGATCGGTAGACCGCGCTGGGCACGGGCTGTCATCGCTTGATCACGCGCTTTAACCAGTCGGTCAATTCGCCGACCGCGACGGTATCGCCGATGCTGGCAGACAAGCTACCGCCACTAGATTGTGGCAACTCCAAAGGCAGCGCGTAAGCCCCCAAGACCAGCTGACGTTGGGCAGTCGGCAAGCCATCTTCGCCTGATTGCCAGGGCCAGCGCCCTTCGATTTCCAGTACGAGCGCCCAACTCAAGAACGTGCGGATAACGACCAGTAAGCCCAACGCACTCAAGCTGTCAAAGGTCGGCTCGATGGCAACTGTCTTGATGATGTCTGCTGCGACCAGCACTTCGAGACCGAGCAGTAACGCTAACCCGATGTCAATCTTCAAACGACGATAAGGGATAAGGACTGTATTCGTTATTGTTACGAGACTGTATAGCCAATGCACCAGCGCGCAGAAAGGCCAGCAAGATGCTAACACAGATAATCACTACACCCAGAATGTCAAATCCCACCCCAATGAGTTCAAGCACTTCCTCAACATCGTGAATCAATGTATCCATTCAAAGCACCTTACTTGATTTATGTTTCACGGCTTTTTGCTGCCCGAAATGCTTCAGGTGTATCACCTGTCCATGTGCGAAATGCACGGAAAAAAGACCTTGTTTCTTCATACCCCAATAGAAATGCAATGTGTTGACTGGTGTAGTCAGATTTAAGCAGATAGTGATATGCCATTTCCTGCCGCAGTTGGTTTAATATCTGCTGGAAGCTTGTCTCCTCGTCGCGCAGGCGACGCTGAAGTGTCCTAGGGCTTACAGATAGCTTTGTGGCGACATCACCAATTGAGGTTTGTCCGCTTGCTAGCATTTCGTTGAGGCAGGCACGCACCTGTGTACTCGTCTGGTCTGCATTTGTGATGTCGGTCATCCGCTTTTGCAGCTCTGACTCAAAAACCGACCACAGCGCCGGGTTGGGAGATAGAAAGGGTCTTTGGGCGTCTTCTGCAGAGAACACAATGCTGTTGCGACCGCCATTCTGTAGGGGGACGCCGAAGTATGCCTCGTATTGCTCAGGTGCTGATAGGTCTACCGTAACAGAGATTGAGAGCGGAACAACGTGCTCCCGCGTGGCTGCGCGCGCTACCTTTACTAAATATAGTAAATTATAAAGGATCAGAATGCGCGGTAACGGTGAATACCCTTCCTGTTGGCTGATCGTAATGACAGTTTGATCCGTAGTCCTGTTTACGATAAGCCTGGCAGGACCCACAATCGGCTGATACGTCGCAATGCGTTTTGCCGCCGTGTTCAGGTTCGGGCTGCACAGGCAGGCAAACGTGATCGGTCTGAAGGCATCCAGTGTCATCGCCTCCATGTAACGCAGTAACAGTGTGGGGTCATTGGCTTTAAGCTCATCTATGGCGATGACAATGCGGTAAATCTCATCCCCGGTTGCTGTAGGCGGCTGTTGTTGCAATAGGTCTAGCGGAAGTCCGGCGTGTCGTAACACGTCCTGTTCTGACAGCCCAAATAACTGCAACGGGAGTTGCCAGAACCCTTCTAGAATGTACTTGTATTCTTTGCCTGTCATATCCACAACTCTTGAGCTAATCGATCAGGCGGTATGTGGGGACTTGTTCTTTTCTGCAACAATCTCAGCATTATTGCTGAGCGCAATTTCCTCCGGCGTTTTTGAGCCAATCGACAAACCAACGGGTGTACGTAACTGTGCGAGTTGCTCGTCGGACACCCCTTTTTCGCGCAATCGCGCTGCACGCTCTTGGTGCGAACGCTTACTGTTCATCACGCCAATATATGGGATGTCCTTTGCTAGCGCGGTCAGCAGCGCCAGGTCATCAATTTTGGGATCGCGTGCCAGTAACGCCATATAGGTGTGCTGGACGCGGGTCCACAAGTGTGACACGAAAACCGAGTAACTTTGCCATTGTGTGCAGTGGCATGGCGACATGCGCCCCGCCGATAATCACGAGATGCGATGGTGGCATGTGGGCGTCGACAAAAATCACCCGATCTGATGTCTGAAATTCCTGTGATTGCGTTAGTCTTAAAGCAAGGTGCGCCCACTCCGTTGCTATTTCAGTTGCAACGTTTGCGGTTTGGTAGATGGGTGTCATGTTGCCGTCGAACAGGACTTTCTCGCCTGTCATGTCCCCCAATGACCGTCACCGTGTAGGCCACGTCACAGGCACGAACAATCGGCTCCAGGCAAGACCACCAGTGCAGGTTAAGTGGCTCCTCAAACACGCGGATTTGCCCACCGCAGCTCAAATCCACGCCTATCACATCATCGTCAGACAGACCATATTCCAGCAGATGACCCCTGCCTGCCGCAAACGACAGAAATCCCTCTTCCAAAACTGCGCTTTCGATACAACCATTATTGACGGAACAAATCATAGCGTAGTCTGCCTTAAACGCCAACTTAGCACCCGCGCGACGAGGTGCAGACCCCCATGTGGTTGTGACCGTGGCAATCCCGATTTGTTGGGCTTCACGCTGCCACGCGCTAACGGTTTCTAGAATGTCCTTGCATCAATAACCTCGAATGTGTCCATGTTGAGTGTAGCTTGCATCTGCTTTCATTATTATCGGTGAAAGCTGCCTATTTGAATGAGATTTTCCGAGACAGTTGGCGAACCGCCCTGCTCAACCCCCAGCAAACGGACACCACTACGCCAGTTATACACAGCAATCTGAAGGGTATAGTGCCCAGCAGGCACTTCGCCCAGTTCAAACCGCGCCTGCGCCGGGAAATGAGGTCCATCGGCTCCACCTAGTGAGAGGTCTTGTTGTGACACCACCGCCCTCGATGCATTGAAAATGTAAAAGCCAATTGCATAGGTGTATGGCGACGTTTTGGCAGACAAACGCCAATTTGTGTTGACGATTAACTGTTCTTGTTGTTCGTAGTGTTCTAGCTGGGTGAGGATCAACTGATCCTCAAAAATAGCGAATGCCGCCGCAGTGCGCCATCATCGTGCGTCTTTAGACACAAACAGCACATGAAATATCGCTAGTGCTATAACAAATGGCACAACAAAGTAATGCAAATACATGATAGCAGCGCTTGCCAAGACAAACGCGACATACACAAACCAGCCAGCAGGGCGATTCGATAAAGCAATACGCCAGTGTGAAGGTACGGAACTTGTGCATGTAGGTGATAAAGTACTGATGTTGCCAGGGTTCCAACAGCACCCACAAACGGGGCGAACAAGTCGTAACCAATACGATAGGTCAGTGTGATCGTTAGCAGCCCGGCTAAAAGCGGAAGAACACGCAGGTTAAGCGCCTGCCAGCCAACAAAATCCCCCCAAACACGGGCGATTAGGGGAAATCCGAGTGCTTGATCGGGTGAGCGTTCGTTGGTGTGCATAACCACGCCTTGGGGGAACGCTATATTAGCGTAGTGTGCCCCACCAGCCGCAATCACTGAGTCGAGTTCATCCTCAGAAAACACATCGTAAGCCAGGCGTGACATCGTCAACATTGTGGCAATCAGCAACATAGAACAGATACTCCAATATTTGGAGGTACACATAGAGTTCCTTTGTTGAAGTTGTCAACAACAGTCAGGGTCTATAGGTTCATTGTGTTGAGATAGGGGGCGTAACCTGCTACGCCCCCGGTTCAGCGTGCTAATGAACCGAAAACGAGTTCACCAACAACGAAATTGCCTGAACCTTACCCCTCACCGCCCCACACACGTTTAAAGGCGCGGTCAAGCGTATCCAGCACTGTCCCGTAGATCAGCTTAACCTTGTAAGCCGTTTGTGGCAGCGGGTTGGCACCTTCGGTAGCAATCTGTGCCGCTGCTGCGAAGGTTTCGTCGTTAGCGGGTTTGCCAACGAGGTACGCATCCACTTTGGGCAGCAGCATTGGCACGGGCGCAACGCCACCCATTGCCACACGCGCAAAGGTGATCTGGTTATTGCTTTCGTCTACCACCAGCCGAACGTTCACCTCCACCAGCGCCCATTCCGCGCGGGCGCGGCTGATGCTGCGGAAGTAGCCAGAACGCTCATCTGCCACCGGAGCCGGCAGAATGATGTGCGTGAGGATGTCGTCCGGGGCAAGCTGGTGTTCACGGGTAACGTCGGTGCCGTCACCGTAAAGTTCCTGCATCGTCATGATGCGCTCGTGGTTGATCTCCACTTTTGCGTCGTAGTTCATCAACACCATGCCCACCGTGGACGGGTGCGGGAACACACACGGGCTGGTATCGAACACTACACCGAAGCGGTGATCGCCTTCGCGGGACGGGCAGGAATCGCCGCCCTTCTTGTAGCAGTTGAACGCCTCATGGCGGAAGTACCAGCAGCGGGAGGTTTGTAGCAGTACACCACCCATGGTGCCCATCCAGCGGATTTGTGGGGTTGCCAGCGCACCCGTCGCAATTGCTAGGCCTGGGTAGTTGTCAATCATCGCCTTGTGGCGCGAGGTGGCGTCGATGGTGACCTGTGCGCCGATGCGATAGCCATCTTCATAGGCTTCAATCTGGTCAAAGCCGCCGATGCGCGAGATGTCTATGACGTTACCCGCGCTCACATGATGGCGGCGACGGTCCATCAAGTCTGTACCTGCCGCCAGGAATTCACCCTCGGCGCTGCGTGCTTCTTCCAGCGTTGTTGCTATCGTCAGATTGCTCATGCGTGTGCTCCATTACCATTCAGTGTCATTATAAGGCGTTCGGGTTTAATCGGGTTTTCCACACAACGGACACCGGTTGCGTTGAACACGGCGTTCCCAACTGCCGCTGCCACTGGAAGCGTACACAGTTCGCTCAAGCCGATGCCGCCGCCCTTCACATGCTCAAACTCACCATCCTGGAAGCCGACAGTCATCTGTGGAATGTCACCAATAGCCGGGATGCGATAGTCTTGCAAGTTGGTCGTTAGCGGCTGCCCATGTGAACCGTCGATAATTTTCTCCTCGTACAATGCGAAGCCAATGCCCTGAATGATACCGCCATAGGTCGCACTCCGTGCCATCGCCGGCATGTGAATACGCCCAACAGCCAATTGGTTCCATACGTGCTTCACGACGGTTTTACCCAACAGCGTATCGACCTCTACCTCGGCAATGATCGCCGCGTGTGAGCGTCCAGGTCCAATCATCAAGTCCAGCCCCATACGCCCCATGATGAAGAAACCCAAACGCTGCCCAATTCTGGGGTCGGCACCGCGCTTTATTTCGACTTGCTGTGGGGGCACCTGCTTCATGACATCAACCCATGACATGACACCACCGGTGTGCTTGACGCCTTGCACGTCGAAGCTTGCATTTTCAAAGTCCAGCTTCTCGGCAACGAGACCAAACAAGCGTTCCCGTAGGAGAAGCGCTGCTTCCTGCAATGGCGGGACAATTGTTGAGGTTGTGCGGCTGCCGCCTGCTGTGGGTCCGTGCGGGTAATCGCTATTACCAACATTGACCTGAACATCCAGTGGGTCAATGCCGAACACTTCCCCCGCTTTGTGTGCCAGGGTGGTACGAGAACCGTTTCCGATGTCCTGCGTCGCTGTGGTCACGCTCAGACCGGCTTCGGATGTCGTCAAACGGATAATGGCATCAGGATCGTAGTAATGCACCCAGTGCCCGAAAGAAACCCCAACACCCCGCCGGAAACGTCCCTCTTCGGCGCCTGACTGCGGTCGGTTCTTCCACACACTTTGCGCCTCTACCCAGTCGTAAAGACCCAGCAGGTTTTCATCATCTGTCCACTTACGACGCAACTCAATGGGATCAACCTTGTACTGGTGGGCAATTTGGTCAATGGACTGTTCCATAGACCACAACGCGCCCGGACCACCGGGGCCGCGAAATGGTGTGCCCGGCGCATGGTTATTGGTCACATCAAAGTCCTGCAAGTCACGGGCACCACCGCTGTAACCCATTGCCCCCAAAAAAGCCGAGGCGTTGCCAATGGAGACACCACCGTCGTGGTAAGCATGGGCAATCATCGCCTCAAGTTCGAGGCTATCATTCATGCCGATCGTGATGTCGAAACGTCCACCAGGGCGCATACCCCCGATGTTCATCTCTTCAGGGCGTGATGGAACGATGGCAACTGGCTTGCCAGCCCGACGCGCCAGGGCGACAGCAGCAATCGCTTCTGAGAACAGGAAGACTTTTGCGCCGAACCCACCGCCAATGTGCTGGGCAATGATGGTTACCTTGTCATCCGGGAGGTCGAAGTAGTCCGCAATGTGATGATGCATAGCACTCACAGCCTGCGTGGACATGTACACGGTCAGATGCTCGTTCTCATCCCAGTGAGCGACCGCGCAGTGTGGCTCAAGCGCAGTGTGAACTTGAATGCCGTTGTAGTAGGATTCCGAGTAAACGTACTTCCCTTCGTCCTTCAGTCTATTGACAACCTTGTGTGCCTTACTTGGGTTCAAGCCACCCAGATTCATGCGACTGGTGCGAAGATTCTTATCCCAGGATCCGGGCGGGGTCGCACCTTCAGCAGCGGATGTCGCGTTGCGATGTTGATTAGCCCAAACTTCGGGCGCGTCTTCTCTTAGCGCAGCATCCAAACCGATAACATGCGGTAGGACCTCGTACTCCACCTTAATGGCTTTGAGCGCGGCAAGCGCGGTGGCTTCATCCACAGCAGCGACCCCGGCAAAAGGCTGCCCGACATAACGCACGACTAGGTTGCGAAGCGGCAGCGCGGCGGCGACCGCCACACCTTCCATTGACTCTGCTGCGGAGAGATCAATGCTCTTGATGCGGGCGTGTGGGTGCGGCGAGCGCAAGAGCTTGCCGACAAGCTGCCCTTCCAAGTGAATATCGGTCGTGTATACAGCCTGACCGGTGACTTTTTCAAGCGCGTCTACACGCTGCGGAGTGTACTCTTCATCTTCAAACTCGCCCGCGCACGCCGCTTGCATCGCCTCGTAGATACCCGCGTAAGCACCGCAGCGGCACAGATGCCCTGCCAGGGCCTCCGCAATTTCCTCGCGTGATGGACGTTCCGTGCCGTGTTCTGCACGCCAGTGCTCATAGAACGCGATGCCTTCAATGGCAAACCCGGGTGTACAGTACCCGCACTGCAAGCCATCGTGGGCCATCAGCGCCCGCTGCACGGGATGCAGGTTGTCGCCACTGAATAACTCAATGGTCTGAACCTGCTTCCCCTCCAGGTGATGGGCAGGCAGCAAACAACTCGTCATTGGCGTTCCGTCAACCAGTACGGTACACGCACCGCATACGCCAGAGCCGCACGACTGCTTTGTCCCCTTTAACCCGCACCCGTTTCGGATGAGGTCAACGGCGGTTTCTGGTATGTGTTCCTCGAACGTATAGTCTGTATTATTAATTCTTGCTTTCAAATTGAGATCTCCTCAGATAGATCAATCTAGCGATGGCACAGTATCTGCGCTTAACCAATTATATATGCTTTTAGTCTGAAGTTGGAGTCATAAAACGACAACTTAGGGTCATATTGCGCCAACTTACAAACAATTTCTTGACACTAATTCTCGTTGAATGTTATCAACCGCAGCAAGGGTGCCCGGCAGGCAAAATCACCTAACACCGTCACCCATTTCGAACTTGGCTTCACCATCTGGGGTATCTTGGTCGTTTGGGAGTAAGCGTCTTAACACATAATCTGTTTAACCTGTGAACAATACAGCAGCCGTTGAACCGGAACCCGATGACACGGGTATCTACACCGCCAAACCGCTGTTGGGGCGGCACAACATGCTTATGAGCCACTGTCCGGAGTGAATGATCGTGACCTGCTCCACAAGCACACATAACTTCAACATAAGGAGCGTTGCACCATGACATTAGAGAACTTAGAAAAGAAACCCAATATCGTTATTATTTTTACGGATCAAGAACGCGAGGTCATGCACTGGCCGGAGGGCTGGGCAGAGGAGAACCTGAAAGCCCGCAAGCGCCTGATGGATAACGGGCTAGCCTTCACCAATGCACACTGCAACACTGCCGCGTGTACCCCCAGCCGTGCCACGTTGATGACGGGACTATACCCGGCACAACATGGCGTCAAAAACCTCGTATTCTGCGACGACCCGGAGGACAAAGCCAAGAACCGCACGGCACAACTCTCACCGAATCTCCCCAACATCGCCACGGTTATGGCGGAAGCCGGGTACCATGTGGTGATGAAGGGCAAGTTCCACCTCTCGCGCCCTGTTGAGTGGAACGCAGAAGGGGAGCGGATGTACTGGTCCGATGCAGACATAACCTTCATGCAGGAACGCTACGGCTTCCATGAGTGGAATCCGCTAGACATGAGTGACCCGATGGGATTGAGTGACTTTGGCGGCGGCAATATCAACAACGACGGGGGATCAGAGGGTTCGTGAAGTCTTACCGGAATGCCACCACTTTGATTGACCGCCTGCCGAAGTTGGGTAAAGTCATCTAACACCGGGGTGATGTCAACCTGTTCATTTAGGAAGCATCCAGGCGAAACAATCGCCTTGGCAAAGTTGAAGCATTCAACAACACTGTCGTGATCCTCAGAGCTGAGTGGTATTCCTTGGTTCTGAAGGCCAATTGCGTCTAACAGAATTTGTGTGCAGTCGCTCTCTTGATAGGCGCGTAAGCCCAAAATAGTACAAGTGCTAGATTGGTGCTGGGCAGTCTGTTTGATTTTGGTAGCAAATCGTTCCTATTAAGTGCCTGGCTCAGGCAGGTCAGCGATCCGCAGCAGCGTCTTTGACTTTTCAAGTTCTACCTGTGCTATCTTACGGGCAGCATCGTTGAAGATCAGATGGATGTCCTTCGTCTTTAATTTGTGAACGTAGCCCGCGGGTGTTGTCTCTAGCCATTCGCTGGCGAAAGCGATCCCTGTCGGCGTAAAGCGCCACAGTTTATCGGCGTCTTTGACCAGGCTGTCGTTCAGCGAGAGGGTCTCTTTGCGTGTGTCGTGCCCATCGATGATGCTGGCGACTTCGTCGATTAATGGCTGAGGGTAGCCGTGCTGCATCAATACCTCGCGGGCGACTTGCGCACCCTCCTTCTCATGCTGAATCCGAACGGGGGTGATGTCCTTCTTAAAGGCTGTCGCATACATCTCTTGCTGATCGACAAAGGCCCAACCGATATCGTGTAGTAGGATGCCAAGCAGCACCACGTCACGGTCGCCGTTTGGGTGGGTATCTACCAGCATTTCCGCGAAATGATAACAAATCGGCACGTGAACATCATTCCGGCGGAAGCGCATGTACGGCTCAACCGCTCGCCAAATTTCAGTGTAGGGCATGGAACAACCTCTTTCTACTGGGCACAAGCCTGAGAACTTGCATGACTAAAGTGTCGATAATCGAGCATGCGTAGTATGAAGAGTGAAGTGATTCCTGTAATGAGATCACCTCTTTGACTCGAAACAAATTAGCTTTATAGTGAGACTATACCAAAATTGCTTCCTAAAAGGAGACTCTACGATGCCATTTATTGCAAGAAAAGACATACTTAACCGCCTGAAGGCCTCCGTCAGTGCAGGCAGCCCAATTATCGTCAGTGGGGCAGGGACGGGCATCTCTGCCAAACTGGCTGAAGCGGGCGGCACTGATCTGGTCGTGATTTATAATTCGGGGCGCTTTCGCATGGCAGGCCGTGGGTCACTGTCTGGCCTAATGCCCTACGGTGACGCCAATGGAATTGTGGTTGAGATGGCGCGGGAGGTACTGACCGTTGTCAACGATACGCCCGTCATTGCAGGCGTCTGTGCCACAGACCCCTTCCGCATGATGCCGACGTTTCTCAAAGACTTGCAGGCCATGGGTTTTGACGGCGTGATTAACTTCCCGACTGTTGGCTTGATCGATGGCACCTTCCGCATGGGCCTCGAAGAAACCGGCATGGGTATGAGGCTTGAGGTTGACATGATCGGCCTGGCGCATAAGATGGATATGTTCACTTGTCCGTATGTGTTCGATCCCGATAATGCTGCGGCCTTCACCGAAGCCGGTGCTGACGTGCTGATCTGCCACATGGGCCTGACGACCAAGGGGTCAATTGGGGCCTCAACTGCTTTGACGCTCGAAGAAAGCGCCAAGCGCATCCAAGCCATTCATGATGCCGTCAAGCCGATCAACCCGAATGTGATGGTGCTCTGCCATGGCGGCCCCATCGCTGATCCAGAAGATGCACAATATGTCTTCGAGAACACAGAGGGTGTGGTTGGGTTCGTCGGGGCTAGTTCGATTGAGCGCCTACCGACTGAGCGAGCTATCACCAAGCAAGTCGCCGACTTCAAAGCGCTGACGTTGTAATGTGAATTTAGGCTAGCCCAACAAGTGCGCTGCAAGCAGTAGCGTCAGGGTCAATGTTGTCTAGGCTGGCGAATCATACGATATCCTTTGGGATAGTGTGGTCTTCGCCAGCAGTGTGGTCTTCGCCAGCAATGTGGTCTTCGAGATAGGCTACGTCTAACGTGGTAAATGCTACGCCCAGAACATCTCCCCAGCGTCTTGGCTGATGACGGCCTCTTTCAACGTTGTGATGGCTTTTGCCAACCCCTCATCAGGTGACATCAGCGGGTCTTCATGCTCAATGGACATGACATAGTCGTAGCCAATCAGGCGTAGTGTACTGGCGATATCTTTCCACACACTGACATCGTGCCCATAGCCGATAGAACGGAACGTCCACGAACGGTTGACGATATCACCATAGGCTTTGTAATCGTTGCAGCCGTTTATTGATGTGTTGCGGTTGTCGAGGTAGATATCTTTACCATGAACGTGCACAATGGCGTCACCTAACTCACGAATCGCCGCGATAGGATCGACGCTGTTCCACCATAAATGGCTGGGGTCAAAGTTGCAACTGACGCGCGGACCGCTGGCCTCGCGCAGACGCAGCATCGAGTAGACGTTATAGACCAGCAGGCCAGGGTGCATCTCCAATCCAATACTCACACCGTGGTCATCTAAGAAGGGGTGCAGTTCCTTCCAATAGGGGATAGCAACCTCGTTCCATTGGTAGTCGAGTATGTCGAGGAAATGTGGCGGCCAGGCACACGTCACCCAGTTGGGCATGCTGTCACCGGAGGCACCGGCTGGCAGGCCCGAAAAGCCGTTAACAACGGGCACGCCTAACAAACTTGCTAACTTAACCCCATTTCGCAGATCGGCATCGGCCTGCTCAGCGACTGCTGCATCTGGGTGTATTGGGTTGTTGTGGACACTCAGCGCACTCAGCATCAAACCGCGGCTTGCTATTTCGTCCAGCCACTCATCGCGTCTTGCGCCACTCTCCAGCAGTTCGGTCACTGGGCAGTGGGGGGCACCGGGGTAGCCACCCACGCCGATTTCAACTGCCTCCACCCCATGTTCGACGGCTTTGTCGAGCGCTTCCGTAAATGATATATTGCCCCACAGGGCTGTGAATACACCGATCTTCATCTGTACTTATCCTTTCTCAAAATATGCTTGTGCCATGGTGTCTTGCTCTCGTCGCAACTGTACAACGGCACTCGTCTCATCTAATGTGACATCGTCCCATGTCAAGGGGCTGCCCTGTGCCACCATTCGCTTGACCTTTGCGCCGGGAGTCAAGCCGACAGGTAAGGCATTTTTAGCGTATGCTTTTTCTGCCGTCATCATGAGGCCATGCGTGGTATAACCGCCTGCTTCGTCGAGGGTTTCACCCGGTACAAGGTCGCGCTTTGCGATGGCAATATTCTCAGCGATGGGTTGATCGAGTGGGGCTAGCCACACTGTGCGGTCGAGGTGGGCCCTTGCAATCGAGATCGGCGCTTCGAGAAACCATAGATGATACGGTCGGAAAAAGGCGAAGTACTTTCCCTTGCCCACCTTGAGATAATTCAGGTCGTCGCGTATGCGTTGGTCATCAACGTGCACAACGATGAATATACCCCCTGCCATTGCCTCACCTTGAACGAAATCAATCGTACCGGGCGCTTTTACCGTGCCGCCGTCTTCGACCAAGGCAAAGATTTCAGCGACGTTGCTTAGGTCGGCGTATGGGCCAGTCATGCCGTCTTGCATCGGGCGGCATCCAGTGGCGTTAGCCGCACAGGTCATCTCAAACATGGTTTTCGTACCATCTACGTAAGATGCTACCTGATACGGATCCTTATCTGCCTTGGTGGCTGCATCGGCGACGGTCAACGGTGTTGCCGCTGGGTTCAGAGGGTTGTTCTTCCCTTTTCCAATGACGATAACCTCGTGGCCTATAGTCGTGACGAAGTCATACAGCTCTAGCAGGCAACCGGGTTCATCACCGGAAGATACACTGTAGAGCACCCCAGCCGCCTCAGCTCGTTTCTTTAAGGCCCGGCCCACGGTGACATCAGCTTCAATGTTGACTAGGACAATGTCTTTGCCAAAGTTGATGCACGCTTCTGTGACCGTCGCCCCGCTGGCTGGTGACCACGTGACATCCGTGACGATATCAATTCCATCAACTTTGGCGGGTAGGGTAATGTCGCTGCTAACGACTCGCTTGCCCTGCTTGATCGCATCCATGGCGACATTTGGCTGGTCTGTGACGATGATGTCGTCGGCAGCGATGCCTGTACCTTTGAAGGCAGCGATCCCTGCTTCGATGGTTTCCGTCGCATAAAGATTGAGTACCATTCCTGGTACATGCTGCATTGCATGGACGAAGCCGCTGCCCATCCACCCAGCGCCTGTTGCACCAACTTGGATCGGGTTGCCATCAGCTTCACGTTGTTGCAATTTGTGTCTCAACATAATGGTCAACCTCGCTTGGCTTTGACGGCTTGTCGTGCGGCTTCAGCGATGTCCTCTGCCGTTAGATGATACTTTGCCAGCAAGTCGTAGGGGTCACCGGATTCGACGTAGGTATCTGCCAAACCGACAAAGCGCATCGGTATTGGGTAGCGTTCTGCAATAACCCTGGCGATGTTGCTGCCCATGCCTCCCTGTAACAGATGCTCCTCCGCACACACCATCGCGCTGCAGTCGCGGGCGGCTTGCTCAAGTGTGTCGCTGTCTAGCGGACGCAGGGTGTGTACATCGATAACTCGAGCGTCGATGCCTTCAGTTGTCAAAATGGCGGCTGCGTCCAG
>CAYTPI010000001.1:230286-325195 GCA_964439625.1 uncultured Anaerolineae bacterium
CCCTGCCGCAACCATCATGCCACTGCCAACAATCGCGACATCGCCGCCGTCTTTGACGACGGTCGCTTTTCCGATTTCAAACGGGCAGGTCTCTCGTTTGTAGATATGGGGCATTTCGATCCGGCTTGAGCGAATAAACACCGGCCCAATATAATCAGCAGCTATCTGCACAGCTTTGAACATGCTGGCTGGGTCACTCGGTACCATAATCACGAAGGTCGGGAGACCACCTGTCAAGGCAAAGTCTTCGATGCCCATTTGGGTAGGGCCGTCTTTCCCAAGAGTGATTCCACCATGGCTCCCGACGATCTTTGCATTGAGGTTGGAGATGCCAATTGCCAACCGGATCTGGTCGTAAGCGTTGCACAACAGGAAAGACGAGAAACTGACGATAAATGGAATGTAGCCACAAGTGGCAAAGCCAGCGCCGACTCCAACAAGGTTCTTTTCAGCAATGCCGAGGTTGAAGAAGCGCTCAGGGAAGGCTTCCCGAACTGTGTGAGACTTGGTCGAATTACCAAGGTCGCCGTCCAGTACAACGACCTTGGCGTTGGCTGTTGCCGTCTCCAAGATGGCCTCACCAAAGATGTTACGCAGTGGCAAGCTTGATGGCAGTCCTGCTCTTTCACCAAGTTTCATGATAGCGCCTCCTTAGCGGCCTCAAGTTCGGCACGGGCTTTATCGACCTGCTCACCTTTGAGCGCTCGCCCATGGAATGTGTAGTCGGCCTCAATAAATGATACGCCTTTACCTTTCACCGTATGCGCGATGATTAGCTTGGGTTTACCGTTGCGAATCTGTACGGCTCGCAATGCCTTAAGCACCTCTTCGATGTCATGACCGTCTGCCTCGACGACATCCCAACCGAAGCTATGCCACTTGTCAACGAGCGGTTCAAGGGCCAACTCTCGGCTGATCGGCCCAGTCTCTTGGAACTTGTTGTAGTCCAGAATGGCAATGATGTTATCCGCTTTGTGATGGGCGGCAGCCATCGCCGACTCCCAGATTTGCCCTGACTGTAATTCGCCGTCACCAAGTAGTACGTAAATTCGGAAATCGTCCTTGCTGAGGCGACTAGCTAGCGCTTGCCCTAGTGCCAGTGATATCCCTTGCCCGAGCGAGCCTGTTGTTGCTTCAACGCCAGGTATTAACTTGTAAATTGGATGACCTTGTACTGGGCTGTCTACTTGACGCAAGGTATACAGCATTTCATGATCAAAATAACCGGCATCTGCGAGGACGGTGTACAAAAGAGGGGCCGCGTGGCCTTTACTCATAATGAAGCGGTCGCGCTGGGGCCATTCGGGGTCTTCAGCCCGGTAGCGCAGGATCCCGCCGAAGAACAATCCAAGCAGTATTTCTACTGAACTGTACGAACTCGATACATGACCAGACCCGGCTTTGGTCGTAATTTCAAGGATCGTCATGCGAGTGTCGATTGCTTTGACCTTCAAAGCGAGGATATCAAGTGCGTGTGTGTGTTCCATTGAGTTCCTTTCAGGGTAGCTGGTTCAAAAAGGCATCAACTTCGGCTGTGGTGGGTAGGGCTGGGATAACACCAAGCTTTGTGGCGGCCAGTGCACCGGCTGCGTTGCCATAACGCAGCGCAGTACGCATGACATCGGCTTCTAGCGTTGTAGGCCAAGCGCCTACCTGATGGATTTTGGTCAGAACGCCAGCAATAAATGAGTCACCGCTGCCGACTGCATCGACAGTGTTAACAGGAAAACTGGGGATAACGCCGTGTGTATCCCTCGTGTGGAAGAAACTACCTGCTGCGCCAAGGGTGACGATTACAGCCGATGGCCCTGCTGCTAGCAGTTCACTAGCCAGCGGGGCAAGAGTGGCTTCATCAAACGCCGTGACTGATTTCCCTATCAGCAGACGCAATTCATCTTCATTGACCTTCAGCAGATTGGCTTTTGGTATCACCCTGTGGATCGCCTCCAGCGCGGCGGCTTCTGACTCCCACAAGGGTGGGCGGAAGTTGACGTCAAATGACACCAGCAGATTGTTTTCCCGTGCGATGTCGATGGCATAGTGAGTCGCGCTGCGAGCTGGCTCATGCGTCAAACTTAACGAGCCAATGTGGAGGATTCTGGAACTGCGAATTAAGTCAGCGTAGATATCATCTGGGGAAAGTAGCGTGTCTGCGCCGGGGTTGCGGTAAAACATAAACTCCGCCTGGTGCACATCCGGTTTGGCGATGAAGGCCATTGTTGTGCGCGCCGTTTTGTCAAACGCCAGCCCTTGGGTTGTCACGCCTTCATTCTTCAATACACTCGCTAGGTGGTGCCCGAAGGCATCATCACCGACCTTACCAATGAATGCGCTAGGCACGCCAAGCCGCTTGACGGCAACGGCTACATTAGCCGGGGCACCGCCTGGTGTTGGCCTAAATGCTGATACGCTCGCCAACTGTACGCCATCTTCTGCTGGGAACATATCGATTAGTAGTTCGCCAAGGGTCACAATACTCATGTGCAACTCCTAATTATTATAATGTTAGGACAAATTTGGGTAAATGTAAACTAATCGTCCGAAGTCAGGCTTTAAGTTCGTTGTATAAGGTGTAACGGTCACCTCGGTGGAACATTTTGAGAAGCTCAATCGGAGCATTGCCGTCAGTGTATGAGATGCGCTCAATGTAGAGCAAGGCGGCACCTAGGTCAATGCCCAGAGCGGCTGATGTCGCTTGATCCGCCGTAACTGACCGTATTTTCTGGGTAGCGCTGGCTAATATCACGCCGTACTCGTCACGAAGGAGTGCTCTTAGAGAATGGTGCGGCTCGTACTGTTCTAGGATGCCCGGACAATAACGGTGAACCAACATACTGTTTTCTAGGCCCATCGGTTCATCGTCTGCCAGCCGGAGACGCTTCAGGTACGCAACCTCATCACCAACTGCGACATCAAGTGTGGCTGCTAAAGAGTCATCGGCAGGTTGTAATTGTGCATCCAAGATTTGCGTTCGGGCAGTAAACCCGAGGCGCTCCATGTCTTCCGTAAAGCTCACAATCCGGTTGAGCTCCTTCTCGACCGTCGGTCTAGAGACAAACGTGCCACGTCCCCGCTGGCGAAATATCAACCCGTCACTTACCAACATCTCAAGTGCTTGTCGCACAGTGGCCCGACTCACTTGATACGTCTCTAGTAATTCGGCCTCAGTTGGGTGCATATCACCCGGCTTCAGTTGGCCTGACGTGATGGATTGCCGCAGAATTGTGTAGAGTTGATAATAGTAGGGTTCGGGACTATCTCGATTGATCATGTGCATCGCGTAGCGAGTTAATGGATTGTTGCAAGCATAATATGAGGGGAGTGGGCTTGTCAATTGCCTTGAATAAGCTGGCCTGCTGCAGCATTTTTATCAGGTGTGCGTGTGGGGAAGAGAATCAACGTATGAGGGGATACGCTTGTACTGAGAAGTAGCATACTGTTCATTAAAATTTATCGCGAGAGGTCATATTTCAAGTTACCATTACCTATCAATCACATTTACGTATTATTAAATGTAGGTACACTGGCAAGTAGCTAATCATTTTTTGATTGAAGCGACCTTCGTGTAAATGTGGCTAAACTAGACAGACGCTATGAAAAATATACTCTCGCAAGCTCTTGCAGAGCGCCTTTCGAGACATGCTCAGCGCGCAGGGTTATCTGTAGAACAATATGTCAGTAACCTGATTGCCGTAGAAGAAGTAAACCACCTCGATCCCTACGATTTTTTAGCAATCTGGTTGCGCCACTCTGAAGACGCCGTCAACGTACACCACGTTGACGGACACTATCTACACTTAAGTTCGGCGCATGCAAGTATGCTTGGATATGATGTCGATGAGCTAAAGTCAAAATCTCGGGCTGAATTGGGGAACAAGATGGCTGTGGTAACCTATCGTTTTTCTCAAGCGCCTATATGGCAGCGCCAGCAGGCAGAGTTTCAAGAGCGTGGTATCGACATCTGGCGCAGCGGCTCCCTGCCAGATTACACCACAAACAACCCCTTGATTGCAGAACGATACGCTCGTGTTGTATTGGCTTTCCTAGCCGATTGGGCCCAGGCCCACCCAACTAGGCTGGAACGAGTCTACCTAGTAGAGTTAGGTGCTGGGTCAGGACAACTGGCCTTCAATTTCCTGAAAGCATTCGTCCCGATGGTGCGCAGCTATCCTTTAGAACTGCCGGAATTGACATATGTCATTACGGATTTTACGCAAGAGATCGTTGCGTTTTCTGCCAGCCATTCGCGTTTTGCGTCGTATCAGCAGCGTTACATGGTCGATTTCGCCGTGTGGGATGCCGAGAGTAGTGAAACGCTTCGCTTACTAACTTCAGGTGAGGTCATACAGCCGCAGTCGCTGGTCACGCCGCTGCTTCTGATTGCCAACTATTTCTTCGCTACTATTCGGCAAGATATGTTCTACTTTAGTGCAGGGTCGATGTTTGATGTTTACATTCCTGACGTTGTAGCAGAAACAATTGTATCTGATGATGGGAGTCAATTTGGCGAACTGTATGATCCGGCGTATCGACAACGCACGACTGCGCCTTATCAAGATGATGTGCTCAACGCTATCTGTACTGACTATCAACAAGCTCTGAGCGCTGCGCATGTACTGCTGCCTTATATTGGCATCGCGTGCTTGAAGCGTCTGAGAGCTTTGTCGCAGCAGGGTTTTTTCATGCTCTCAACGGATATCGGGTATGTTACTGAAAGGCAGTTGAATGGCCTCAAAATGCCGCCTCTCTTTCATAAAAAAAGTGCTTTCTACTTAACAGCAAACTATCACGCCATTTTGTCTTACTTTCAGAGGCAGGGTGGGCAGGCATTAGTCACATCGCATAGACATCCAAACTTGACGACAGTGGGCTTATTGGCCCTTAGTGAACCTGAGGCGTATGGTCGTCAGACGCAGTCCGTTTTTTTAGACGCTATCGAGGCTTACGGCCCGGATGATATCTATGAGCTGGCACACTTGCTTGAGGCCCGGTATGACTTTATGACACTTGGGCAGGCTAAGATGACTTTGCGCCTAAATCGCTACGATCCCCGTGTGTTTGCTCGCCTAACCAAGCGCCTCTGCCAATTACTGGCTGATGCTTCCGAGCAGGAAACAGAAGAAACGCTGGCAATGCTGCCACAAATTGAGAATATGTACTATCCACTGGGGCAGAATGAGCACCTCTCATTTTTTATTGGACAAGTACTATACGCAGCCAAACATTATCAAGAAGCCAAAGCCCGCTACGTTGAGGCTGCTGAAGCGGGCATGGTTAGTGATGTATTGTTCTTTAATCTGGCATTGACGCATACTGAACTGCGAGAGTGGCGTGCGGCCAAGGCCAACCTAAGCCGCGTATTTGACCTAAACCCCAATCATCGAGGTGCTCACGAACTGCGCAAGTATCTTTCCAGCTTTACACTGTTCGGCTAGCCGTAGTGAAGCTAGACGTTCCCCGACTGAATTTGCCACATCTGAAACTTCTCCGTCATAACTTTGGCCCAATGACCAAAGGGCCCAGGCAAGTTCAACTGAACGTTAAGCCACGACTGTGGCCCAAGAGAAAGGAACAGCCCTTTATCTCCTGAGTCTAAAACGTAGACTGCGTTGATATCCGCAGGGCGCTTGACCTCGTGGTTTCCATAGCCTAAGTCTGCTGCGAGATTGGTTGCCGCGATCCGCCCCATCTCGCTGCTCACTGTGCTCGGTGTGAATACGCCTAACGGTAAGAGATTGGTGTGCTTTTTCGGCTCCACCTGAACCGCGGTACCTGCTGCGAATATATCAGAGTAGGCCGGACTGCGATAATGCTCATCGATTGGGATGAGACCCGCTTCGTTCGCTAAATTGGGTACTTGTTTAACTAATTCTGTGCCTTTGTAAGGTGGAATAATCATCGTTAGTTTGGCCTCCAATCGTCGTGACCGGCTTAAGAAGACCGCATTTGGCTCAACGTCCGTAATCTGGGCTTCAGTGATTGCCACAATCCCCCGATCTTGGAAGGCTTCCTCAATCAAATGGCGTGATCGTCCAATACCATCGTGTCCGAAGTGTCCTAAGTAAGGCTCAGGTGTGACGAACGAAATTGTTAGTTGGTCGCGCTTGCCGATCTTGCGCAGCGCTGTGTCGAGGTCGAGCGCAAATTCGTAGGCAGCACCGTACAGGCTCGCATTGAGCGTCAAACCAATCACAATTGGCCCTGGGTCTTCCATGTATTGTTGGAAGTCGGCACGGGCGGCTAACGCTAAAAATGGTGATAGAAACGAAACGGTATTGCCCTCTGGCAGAGGGGCAGACCCTGGTACAGCATCCCAGTTCCAAGTACTGCCGACTGTCAGCAGCAGTTTATCATAGCTGACGGTCTCGCCAGTCGAGAGAGTGAGTGATTTACCCGCCGCATCGATCTTGTCGACACGCGCTTTGGTGAACTTGATCCCATCGTCTTCGAGTACCGGGGTGATTGGAAAGGAAATGTCCTCCAGTTCGCGCTCACCCTGAGCCACCCAAATTAATGATGGAACATACAGGAAATTATCATATTCTGAAATGACATGAATGTTCACATCATCTGGCACCTTTGATGCTAATTCAAGTGCGCCTGCGAGGCCAGCATAGCCACTACCAACAATTACAATATCAGTCATATAAAGGGCTCCTATCTCAACTGACTAATTGGATTATATTAGGCTTGACCTCCAAGATATGCTACACAAACTGCTTTAGGCGTTTCGCCAGCCATGAGTGTACGCATAGTTAGAGTGTATATGAAAATATAACATGATAGCTAAGATCGCTGTTGGTGACTTGAGAATAAGCCAATAATCATCGGATGTCTAATGACCTGACAGAAGAACATACCGCTATACCGCTGAGTGTTGCAAGGATGTGTTGCCCAGCAGTCAAAGCTGGAGCCTATTTCGTCGTGATAGTGATGGGAGCTGCTTGATTGCATTAAAGTGATTAGTACGCACTCGCTCAACAAAACCCGCTAACTGCATTGTATCGACACGTTCAATGAGTGCCTCAAGTAGCAAGCGAAGCTCTATCCGGGCGAGATATGCGCTTGCTCTCATAGAGAGACAGGTTCGTGGTGGCGTAACCATAGCAAAGTCATGATACGTTGCCATACAGCCGGGTCGAAAATATCTGGCAGGTCTCTGATGTATGTCAAAGCAAAGGCTCCATCAAGGGTTAGGAACAGTTAGCACACTTATTTTACTCTGATAAGAAGGTGTTTAATACCCGAAATTCAGGGCAGTTGCATCAAATTTGGCCTAGCGGCGTTTCAAGAAAGGCTATGTCAACAGTAGACTTGTATCGTTTGGTGCGCAAACTGCCTTTTGATGAGTCTTTCTTTCAAAGGATGTTGAGGACCATTTGACGCAAAACAGCCATATTTTCCGTGGCCCAATGATAGCGTTGAGGCTACCTGACTCTGGTTACAACGCCACAAGAAACCCAACGAGTCCGCGAGATGCTCGAGCCACTTAAATCAGATGTGCCAATGTTGAAACATTAGATGATAAATTTCCTCAAATGTGGTTAACTCTTTCGGGGGGTTCTGCCACATAGAAAAGGAGAATAACAATGACACAGTTCAGAGCCTTGAACAGCACTACTGAAATTCGTGGTCAGATGATGATTGACTTCGAGGAGGCGCTCAACAGTTACAGTTTCTTACCGATTATTAAAAAGCACGGCTTCGATCAGATTCAACCAGATCAGTGGTACCCGATTCAGCAGTGGTTGGATGTGCTCTCAGAGATTAACGATACAGGTGGTATGCTAGATTTTGTCAGTATCGGTATGCAGCAAATCGAGAACCACGAGTGGCCGCCAGAAGTCACACAAATGGGCTTAGTTGAATTTCTAGAAGGGGCTGCTAACGAGATTTACCATACGAACTACCGCGGCCCTGAGGCGGGCCGTATCTATGTAGACTGCTTATCAGAGACTCAGATCGCAGTTGTCTTACGTGTGCCAGAACCTGATGATCTCTGGTATGGCAACCTCTACGCTTTGGCGCGCCAATTTTTGCCACCTAAGTCATTCCCTATTTTAGAGTATGAACCGGGCCACTTCCGACGTGATTATGGTGGCGATACCACCCGCATCCTAATCACAACAGAAATACCGATGTTTTAGCGGCCTCTGTTGCTAAGTATCGCGAGAATGGAGGCAAATCAACCAAACGATTCCTAGGTACATGGCGGGTACCGCGAAGGACATCGATAATGTCGTTTGCTTCTGGAACATCATTGTTGACAATTAGTCGTGCCTCTTTGAGTATAAAGCCTCGGCGGTCTGTTTTCTCTATTCCGCCAGCCACATTTCGATTGCCCTGATCTCAGCCTCCGTCACAATAATGTTGGTTGGTAGCGTTTGCCGACCAAGTACCACCACCACAGATGCCTGTGCAAAGCGCTCTGAGGGCGTCTGGGCCCACCCCTCTGATGAGTCGAACCAACCACGCTGGGCGTCGTAACCTGCCGCTTCTAGAAATGTTGACCGAAACGCAACATGTGTCTCGCATTGGAACTCAACATGATGCGCCCATTCATGGATTAACGCTTCTTGTAGAACTGATTGAGTGGCTGGCACTCGAATAGTGACAGTAGAATGGCTTGGTGTATATAGTGCCCTTGCGGGCAAATCCTTTGCGGCTTCAATAGTCACATCGCCAAAGCAGTCAGCCCGGTTGGCAAACACATCAAGAAATAACGTCCATGTTTCGGCTATCACCGCTTCGAAGTCGGAGGCAACAGAGTGATCAATAATTAGTTTAGGTAGGTTAGCGCGTTGCTCTGCTTGTTTGCAGCCAGTACATATACATACAAGATGGAGCAGTATAACCAAGTGCATACGTAATACTAATTTTGTGAATTTACGCACAGCCAATTTCATGATTAGGGGTTGACAAAGAAATTTTCCTCATGATAGCATATTTTTGTGCAACCGGTTACACAAAAGTGACTCGTAAGTGTCCGTATCAATTTACGACATTGCAAAACGAGCAAACGTATCAGCGGCAACTGTATCTCGAGCGCTAAATGATAACCCAAGAATTGCCAATGCGACGCGTAAGCGCATCAAGAACTTGGCCATCGAGATGGGATACGTGCCGAGTGCTGTTGCACGCAGCTTGACATCCGATGCAACATACACGATTGGTGTCATTATTACGGCAGTGAACGACCCATTTATGGGGCAGGTGATGGAAGGCATTGAGCAAGTGGCCCATGCTACCGCCTACGATGTGTTTCTCGGCATTTCCCATAATAATACTCAGAAAGAATTTGCTGTAGCGGAGGCGTTACAACGCCGACGAGTGGATGGGTTGATTGTTTTTTCAGCGCATCAATCCAGCACTTATGAGCATTTTCGAGACACGCTGAAAATCCCAATCGTGGTGCTCAATCTGCAAAAAGACATTGAAGGTATTTATGCCATCGGTATTGATGATTATGCAGCGTCGAAGCTGGCAGTAAAGCACTTGATCGACCTTGGGCACACGGAAATTGGCTTTGTGACCGCTGCCAATCAGTCTGTATCAACGAGGCGTCGCTATGCAGGCTATCGTGATCAGATTGAAGCTCACAAGCTGGTACCCCATCAGGCTATTCAGTCTGTGGATGCCCGTCATATTCGCGCTGGTTACGAAAGCCTCGATGCAATCCTAGACGCTCACCTGACGGCTGTCTTTTGCTACAACGATGTGACTGCTATCGGGTTGCTATCAGCTTGTTATCAACGAGGCATCGTCGTCCCGAATGCACTGAGTGTGGTGGGCTTCGATGACATTGAAGGTGCAATGTACAGCTCACCACCGTTGACGACCGTTCGTCAGCCAAAGTTTGAACTAGGCTTAGCTGCAACCAACTTGCTGATTAGCATTCTCGATGAGCATGTCGCCGATAATATTCTATTCGATGTCGATCTTGTGGTTCGACAGTCAACGGCGGCGATCACCGTCTAACTTTGATAATAAAAACCTGCGCAGTTGCGCTCGGAGGAAAACAACTTGAAAGTTGCAAACGCACCGTGTTCTTGGGGCATCATCGAAAATATTGAAGGAAAAGGCTCGACTTACGACCAAGTGCTCGACGAAATGCAGGCAACTGGCTATATCGGTACAGAACTTGGGGATTGGGGCTTCATGCCGACCGACCCAAGCCAATTGACGTTAGAACTTAAGAATCGTGAGTTGCAGTTGCTGGCATCCTGGGTGAGTGTCTACCTTCATGATCAAACTAAGCATCAGTCTAGTTTAGAAAATTGCCTGCGTACAGGTACGTTGTTGGCAGATGTTGGAGGCTCAGAGACGCTGGTCATTCTGGGTAACGATCCCTACACAGACCCGGTGCGTAACAAAAATTCTGGGCGCATTACGCCAGATATGGCAATGAACGAAGATACATGGAAAGTCTTCGCTGAGGGGGCCAACATGATCGCCCAGCGAATCAGAGAGGAGCTTGGCATCCGGACAGCATTCCATCATCATATTGGCACTTGGATTGAGACGCCAGCCGAAGTGCAGCGCTTGATGGATATGACTGACCCCAACTTGCTTGGACTCGTGTTCGATACGGGGCATTACACCTTTGGCGGAGGAGACCCGCTTGAGGGTGTACGCACCTTTGCTGACCGCATCTGGCATGTGCATTTCAAAGATTGTGATCTAGATGTGGCGGCTCAGTCGCGCGTGGGCGAATGGAATGGCCCTGAGTCAGTTGGGCACGGGGTCTTCTGTGAACTAGGGCAAGGCAGTGTCGATTTTTCCGGAGTCATTAAGGCCCTTCGAGAAACCGACTATAACGGTTGGATTGTCGTCGAGCAGGATGTCTTACCCGGTATGGGGACTCCAAAAGAGAGTGCGCAACGTAACCGTAATTACCTCACCAGTATTGGATTATAATTTCCCATGTCAAACGTAACTGTCGGGCTCATTGGCGCAGGCCGCATCGGGCGCATCCATGCAGATGTGCTGTCAAACCGAGTCGCAAATGCCTCCATTCGAGCCGTCTATGATGTCCATCAGGCTGGTGCTGCGGAGGCGGCTGCACAATACAATATTCCGATTGTGGCTGAAAGCGTTGAGCAAATTCTCGGTGATGACACTATTGACGCTGTTTACATATGTAGCAGTACCGATACGCACGTCCCATTAATTATTCAAGCGGCGCAGGCTGGCAAAGAGATTTTCTGCGAAAAGCCGATTGCGCTCTCTCTACCCTCCATTGATGAAGCCCTCGCTGCCGTCGATGAAGCAGGCGTTAAACTACAAGTCGGCTTCAACCGTCGGTTTCATAATAACTTTAAGCGCATTCATGAGCTGGTTGCAGAAGGACGGATTGGTGATCCACACATGGTACGCATCACTAGCCGTGACTCTGCACCACCACCACCGGGCTATCTGGCAGCGGGTGGAATTTTTGTTGATATGACAATCCACGACTTTGATATGGCTCGCTACTTGATCGGTCGTGACGTGACCGAAGTGTACGCGACTGGCGTTGTCTTGATTGACCCGGCCCTCAAAGAGGCGGGTGATGTTGATACCGCAGTTGTCGTAATGACTTACGAGGGTGGGGCTATCTGTACGATTGAAAACAGTCGGGAAGCGGTTTACGGATACGATCAGCGCGTTGAAGTCTTTGGTAACAAGGGCACGCTGATTTCCGATAACAATACGCCCAATAACACTCAGCTTTGGACAACAGCAGGGTTACGCTCTGACCTGCCACATTTTGGCTTTCTGGAATTGTACATGCAGAGCTACATTGATGAGTCGCTCGCTTTTATTGACTCGCTTCTCAATGATACGGATGTTCCCGTTACAGGTATTGATGGTCGGTACCCGTTGGTGATGGGTCTTGCTGCCCGTCGTTCACTGGCAGAAAACCGACCCGTAAAGCTGGCAGAGATCGAGGCGGAGGTGTCTTCTTGAGGCTCTATATCACCGGTGGTACGGGGTTTCTCGGTAGCAATATTTTGAAAGTCGCCCAGGAAACACGCAAAGCTGATGTGTTTACGACGGTGTACTCGTACCAGCCTGCTGACGATGTTACGTTCGGCTATGGTCAGGTCGATATGCGCAATGCCAAACAAGTAATGCAGAGCGTCAAACGCTACACTCCAACAACCATCATTCACTCGGCTATCTTGAATGATTTCGCTGCGATGTACCGTGAGCGGCAGCTAGCATGGGAATCATATGTCAGTGCCACTCGTCACTTGGTTGCTGCGGCTAATGCAGTCGGTGCTAAATTCATTCTTATCTCGACTGACTGGGTCTTTGATGGAACGCAAGGTATCGCCGACGAGGATACGCCGCCCAACCCAATTAACATTTACGGTGTTCTAAAAACCATTGCTGAGACTGTTGTTGCCGAGTCGGCTGAGAATGGTGTGGTCGCCCGCGTTAGTGGTGTTAATGGGCACCATTGGCTGCGTCCTAAAGAAGAACGTCTCCAGAACCTTGGGTTTGGGCATTTCTGCACGGCTGTCGTTAAGACATTGCAGCAAGGTCAATCTTTCCCCGTGTGGACGGCAGAAAAAGACATCAATCTACTAGCGACACCCAGCCTTGCGTCTGAAAGTGCTGAGATGATAATGCGCATCATCGAGAAGGATGTGCGTGGTATTTGCCATTGCTGCATCGGTGAAACGATTGATCGGATGACATTGGCTCAACTAACTGCGGAGGTTTTTGAACTTGACACGAGCTTGATCACCTCAAGCAAGCCCGACCGCGGTGAAATAGCCGGTGTTCCCATTCCCGTAGACACACGCCTTGATGCTGCCAAAACTGCTGCAGCGCTAGAATATCAGCTTCCAACAGTGCGCAGCATCTTAGAAACTTATCGAAATCAACTTGCTACCAACAGCCTCTAACCCCCGCGGGACGTTGCTGGAAGTCAGTAAGTTTGATGATGTATTCGTTCAATTGAAAAGTTCGTAAAGGAGAGAGGTATACGGAGAGAAGTACGCCAACACTTGAACGATTAATTCTATTCACACAAACTAAGAAAGGATTTACCATGATGGTAAAGCGCAACTATCTATACTTGTTGATTGTGGCTTTCGTTTTCGCACTGGCAGCCTGTGCTGCGCCGGCTGAGGAGCCAACCGCTGAGGAAGAAGAAGCGGAGGAACCAACTGCCGTAGAAGAGGCTGCGGAAGAAGAAACCGATGGAGAGATGGTCGAAGAAGAAATGGAAGAGGCTGAAGAAGAGCAGGTTGCTCAGTCTGACCTTACCTTCTGCATGGTCGTCCATGATGACCCAACCGGCTCCTTCTGGAACGTCGTTGACCGTGGCGGTAAGGATGCCGCCGCACAGTATGGCATCAATTTCACTTCGATTGGTAGTAACGATCCGAACGAGCAAGCCCAGATGATCGAAGACTGCGCCAGCCAAGGCGTAGATGGGCTGGTCGTCTCGATGGCAAACCCAGACGCACTTGAGAGTTCCGTTATCGGTGCTGTCGATGCTGACATCCCAGTGGTGACCATTAACTCCGGTCTAGATCGCTCCGCTGAGTTCGGTGCACTGAACCACGTTGGACAAACAGAATTTATCGCTGGTCAAGGTGCTGGCTTGCGCTTCAATGAGGCTGGCGTCAGTAAGGTGCTCTGTGTTCAGCATGAAGAGGGTAACGTTGGACTCGACGAGCGCTGTGGCGGTCTAGAAGACACCTTCGAGGGCGAAGTGGAGCGCTTTAATGTTGCCACTACGGGTGTTGCTGATATCGTTGGAACGCTGTCAACCATCCAAGATAAGGTCACTTCTGATGACAGCATTGATGCAATTCTGGCGCTTAACCCAGATGTGGGTGTTGCGGCGCGTGATGCTGTTGCTGCTGCTGGTACCGAGCAGATTATCGGTACCTTTGACCTCAGCCCAGATGTCCTTGAGGCAATTGAAGCCGGCGAGATTATTTTCGCCGTTGACCAGCAGCAGTATCTGCAAGGTTACCTGCCTGTTGTTCTACTGTACCTGTTCAACACCAATTTGAACACCGTTGGTGGTGGTCAGCCGTTACTAACTGGCCCTGGCTTCGTTACGCCAGACAACGCTGCTGATGTCATCGAACTATCTGCTGGCGGTACGCGCTAAGCACATGAACTAGTGCGGAGGGCCGGTATCGGCCGGCCCTCCTATTCCCCCCGAAGTTTGGCTGAGGGGCTATCGGCTTTTCAGCACAGTTAGGAGGCCACTATGGCTACAACAGTATCGAAACAAACATCCTCAGATGAGCGGGTCATTCAGAGAAGCCGCTTTCGGCAGTTGTTAATTCAGCCGGAAGTTGGCGCCTTCATGGGGGCGCTTGTCATCTTTCTATTTTTCGCTTTCATTCCTGAGCAAGCGCGAGATATTTTCCCGACCATTACCGGTGCGGCTCGCTTTCTGGACCCATCATCGACGTTAGGGATTATGGCTGTTGCCGTCGCCCTATTGATGATTGGCGGTGAGTTTGATCTTTCAGCTGGCGCTATCACAGGGTCAGCGGGCCTTTTGATGGGTATGGTTGCCGTCTATGCTGGTACCAGCATTTGGGTCGGTATGATTGTATCGCTTGCTTTTTGCCTGCTGGTAGGTTTCTTGAACGGTTGGTTGGTCGTCAGTACCGGGTTGCCCAGCTTTATCGTGACGCTGGCTAGTTTCTTTATTCTGCGCGCGCTCAACGTTGGTGTGACGCGTGCCGTCACAGACCAGATTCGCGTTCAGGGGATTGACGACGTTCCTGGTTATGACGCTGCCGTCGCTATTTTTAACACAGAGATTCAGTTTCTAGGCGAGACATTCCGCACATCGATCTTCTGGTGGATTGCGTTAACGATCCTTGCGACATGGTTACTCACTCGAACTCGCTATGGTAACTGGATATTCATCGTCGGGGGTGACCCAAAAGCTGCGCGCAGTGTTGGTATTCCGGTTGTATTCACTAAGATATCTCTGTTTATGATCACGGCTGGGGCAGGGTGGTTGGTCGGAATTATGACGGCACTTCGATTGCGCTCTGCTGTTGCTAGCCAAGGTATTGGGCAAGAGTTTGTCTATATTATTGCGGCTGTTATTGGCGGTTGTTTGCTGACGGGCGGCTATGGCTCTGCGATTGGCGCTGCAATTGGCGCGCTGATCTTCGGCATGACACGTACAGGGATCGTCTTTGCTGGTTGGGAAACTGACTGGTTCTTTGGCTTTTTAGGCATAATGCTGCTCGTTGCGGTCTTAGTGAATAACTACACACGGGCACGCGCCGATGACATGCAGTCTAAACGAAAAGCCGAGCTAGCAGCCAAGCCTGAAAATGCCGCTGAGAATAGTAGCTAAGAAAATAACCTATGGCAGAACAACCTGTACTCGAATTTAAAGAGGTCACCAAGACATTCGGTAGTGTGATCGCGCTCAACAAGATCAACGCGAAAATATTCCCTGGTGAAGTTACCTGTTTGCTTGGGGATAACGGTGCTGGTAAGTCGACATTCATCAAGACGCTCTCCGGTATTCATAAGCCAGATGGCGGCACGTATTTCGTCGATGGGCAACCGGTCGAATTTAACTCACCCCGAGATGCTCTTGCCGCTGGCATTGCGACGGTCTACCAGGATTTGGCATTAGTGCCACTCATGCCAATCTGGCGGAACTTCTTTGCTGGGCAAGAGCCACAGCGCGGCTTTTGGCCCTTCCGCTCTTTCGATGTGGATTTTGCCAAACGTATCGTTCGCGAAGAAATGGGCAAAATGAGCATTGACATCCGCGACCCTGACCAGCCAGTGGGCACTATGTCTGGTGGGGAGCGGCAGTCGTTGGCAATTGCCCGGGCTGTCTACTTCGGCGCCCGTGTTTTGATCCTTGATGAACCAACGTCGGCACTAGGAGTTACGCAAACGGGGGTCGTCCTACGTTATATTGCTCAGGCAAGAGCACGGGGCCTCGCAGTGATCTTCATCACCCATAACCCGAACCACGCGTACCCTATTGGGGATAAGTTCACTATTCTCAAGCGTGGGCAGACATTAGGTACGTTCGCTAAGAAGGAAATCTCACGCGAAGAGATGATCACGTTGATGTCCGGTGCGGATGAACTAGATACATTGGCGCAGGAACTCGACGAATTTTCTAAACAGGACCATGATGAGAGCGTCAAGATGCAGCAGCTCAGTGATACTGAAGCCGAAATGGCTGATGAGGTCGAGGCGCAAAGTAAGATCGCAGCGGCAGCTCAGAAGAAATCAATCGACTCATCTGTTGATTAACCAACAGGGTTGAGTAATCGTTATCGCTTAACCCCTCTTTAATATTGCTAGAAAGCAGAGGGATACCCTTGGCAGACAAAACTTTCGATGTCACTGCAATGGGGCGCTCTGGGATGGACTTATACGCCAACGATGTTGGTGCTGATTTTGTCGATATCACCAGTTTTGCCGCTTATGTTGGTGGCTCACCGACAAATATCGCCGTTGGTACGCGCCGTCTCGGCTTGAATGTCGCCTTACTGACCGCCGTCGGCGATGACCCACCGGGGGACTTCTTGCTCAAGTTCTTCGAGGAGGAGGGTATCGTGACGGATTATATTCCGCGTAAGCCCGGTTACCGAACCAGTGCGGTCGTGCTCGGAATTGAACCGCCCGATAAGTTTCCGTTGGTCTACTATCGTCATAACTGCGCTGATATGGCGTTTGACATCGATGATGTGCTGGCAGCTCCGCTGACTGATACGCGTGTGCTGGAAGTATCTGGCACAGGCCTCAGCCGTGAACCGAACCGCAGTGCGACTTACCTCGCTGCTGAAATTGCTAAGCAAGCTAGGGCAGCCGTCGTTCTTGATATCGACTTTCGCCCCGACCAATGGCATGATGTCCGCGCTTTTGGCGTCTCGCTTCGGGCGCTGCTGCCGCTGGTTGATATTGTTTTGGGCACAGAGGAAGAGATCAATGCCGCTATGCTCAAAGATCCGACGCAGGTCAGGGTCGAGCATTCGCAGATTTCAGGGGCAGAAGTGGCGGGTGACCTCGATGCTAACATCCAAGCGATGTTGGGCTATGGCCTCGAAGCTTTGGTCGTTAAGCGTGGCGCTAAGGGGGCCAGCATTATCCCCGCCGGTGAACCAATGATTGATGTGCCCGGGTTCCCGGTTGAGGTCTACAACGTGCTCGGTGCCGGAGATGCCTTTGCCAGCGGCTTCGTCTACGGCTACGTCAAAGGGTGGGATTTTTATAAAGCCTGCCGGATGGGCAACGCTTGCGGCGCAATCGTGGTGACGCGCCATGGTTGTGCCAATTTCATGGGTTATGAAGATGAAGTACTCAAGTTTATAGAAGAAAAGGGAGGTTTCTAATGGAGACCACACAGCTGACGATGGCGCAGGCCATTATCAAGTATCTAATGAACCAGTATGTAGAACGCGATGGAGTTGAGAACCCCTTCTTTGCGGGTTGCTTTGGCATCTTTGGCCATGGTAATGTGGCTGGCGTGGGCCAAGCTCTGCAACAGTTTCCAGCGTTCCGCTACTACCAAGCTCGCAACGAACAGGCGATGGTGCATACAGCGGCGGGCTACGCCAAAATGAAGAACCGCTTTCAGACATTAGCCTGTACTACATCGATTGGCCCAGGCGCCTCCAACATGCTGACTGGTGCTGCTGCTGCGACTGTCAACCGCTTGCCGGTGCTGCTGCTGCCGGGAGATATTTTCTCACGCCGTAATGTCAACCCTGTCCTCCAGCAGATTGAGTCCACATGGACTCAGGATATTTCTGTCAATGATGCGTTTAAGCCGGTCTCCAAGTATTGGGATCGCATCAACCGGCCCGAACAGGTGATCATGGCACTGCCAGAAGCTATGCGCGTTCTGACTTCGCCCGCCGAAACGGGTACGGTCACACTCTGCCTGCCGCAGGATGTTCAAGCAGAGGCCTTCGATTACCCCTCAGCTTTGTTCGCGAAGAAAGTCTGGCGCATCCGGCGCCCTCGCGCTGATGTCGCGCAGCTCCAGCAGGCCGTTGAGATGATCAAAGCCAGCACAAAGCCGATCATTGTTGCGGGTGGCGGCGTGGTCTACAGTGAGGCCACCGAAACCCTCGCGAAGTTCGTCGAAGCGACCGGCATACCTGTTGGTGAAACACACGCTGGCAAAGGCTCACTCGTATACAATAACCCGCTTGCCCTCGGTGGCGTCGGCGTCACGGGCACGGCGGGGGCCAACATCATGGCGCGTGAGGCAGACCTTGTGATTGGTATCGGCACCCGTTACAGTGACTTCACGACCGCATCTAAGACGACCTTCCAAGAAGAAGGGGTTCAGTTCATTAACATCAACGTGGCCGAATTTGACGCCTACAAGCACGGGGCTTTGGCGCTGGTTGCTGATGCCAAAGTAACCCTCGAAGAACTGCTTGAGATGCTTGACGGCTGGCAAGTCGATAACAGCTACCGTGAGCGTGCTGCTCAGTTTAACGCGGCATGGGATGCTGAGGTAGACCGCATCTATAACCTTGAGCATGGCCCGCTGCTGTCTCAGGGTGAAGTGATTGGGGCCGTCAACGCGGCTGCGGGTGATAGTGGCGTTGTCCTGAATGCGGCAGGCAGTATGCCTGGTGACATACATAAGCTCTGGCGGACGCGGCACGCCAAGCAGTACCACATGGAATATGGCTATTCTTGCATGGGCTATGAGATCGCAGGCGGCCTTGGCGTTAAAATGGCGACCCCAGAGCAAGAAGTCTATGTGATGGTCGGTGACGCCTCCTACCTAATGCTCAATAGTGAAATCGTGACCGCCGTTCAGGAAGGCTACAAGCTGACAATCGTGCTGGTGGATAACCACGGTTTTGCCAGCATCGGCGCCTTATCTGAATCAATCGGTAGTGACGGGTTTGGTACGCGCTACAAGTTCCGTGAAGATAACGGTCAGTTATCGGGTGCTAATCTACCCATTGACTATGCCGCCAATGCGCGCAGTATGGGGGCAACCGTCATTGAGGCTAGCGATCTGCTGAGCTTCAAGCAGGCCTTGGCTGAGGCCAAAGCACAGACCAACACCACTGTGATTGTCGTTGAGACTGACCGTGAGCAGCGTGTCGGTGGCTACGAAAGCTGGTGGGACGTGCCAATTGCTGAGGTCTCTGAGCATGCAACGGTTCAGGAAGCCCGTGCCAAGTGGGAGCGCGAAAGCCTCAACGAGCGCTATTATCTGTAACACATAAATAAGAAGATGGGAGCATAGATGTCAGTTCGGATTGGGTTGATTGGGGCGGGCCGGATGGGGTCGCTGCTAGCGTACCATCTGGCTTACACTGTTGATCAAGCAGACTTTGTCGCCGTAGCAGACGCCCACGTTGATAGCGCCCGACATGTGGCACAGAAGTTTGGCGTGCCGGATGTCTATGAAGACTACCAGCAGCTGCTTGAGCGGGCTGACATCGACGCAGTTGTCATCGTCACGCCAACCCACACACATGCTGATGTTATCCAAGATGCGGCTGCAGCTGGCAAACATATCTTCACAGAGAAGCCATTAGCTTTAACTTTGGAGGCTTGTGATGTTGCCCTCCAAGCCGTTGAGGATGCGGGCGTCAAAATGCAAGTGGGGTTCATGCGCCGCTTTGACCCGGCCCATGTTGTCGCCAAGCAAAAAATCAATGAAGGGGTCATTGGAATGCCAGCGGTCTTCAAATCGATAGGTCGTGATGTCGGTGCCCCTAACCTCGACTTTGCGCGCCGTGAAAATAGTGGTGGTTTGATCATGGATATGGGTATTCATGACTTTGACCTTGCCCGCTGGCTGATGGAGTCCGAAGTCAAACAGGTCAGCAGCAGTGGAAGCTGCTTCTTGCTGCCTGAACTAAAAGACAGCGGGGATATCGATATTGCTGTGGTCAATTTGCTATTTGACAATGGGGCCGTCGGCAATGTTGAGGTGACACGGGCATCTGTCCATGGGTATGATATTCGGACAGAGGTGTTTGGCTCTGAAGGTAGCGTAATGATCGGGCAGTTGCAGCACACGCCAACTCTTGTGTTGACGGCAAACAACGTCAGCCATGATGTTTACCCTGGCTTCTTGGATCGCTTTGCCGATGCCTACGAAGCCGAGATGCGCGGATTTATCAAGGTGATTGAAGCTGATCTGCCACCGCCTGTTACCGGTAAAGACGCTCGCGCTGCTACTGCTATTGGCATTGCAGCGACGATGTCGCTGGATGAAGATCGACCAGTTCAGTTAAGTGAAATCGAGCAGGCCACGACCAGGCTGCCAATTAAAAAGGAAAAGACACATGACGAAACTACCGAATTACATTAATGGTGCTTGGGTTGAATCAGCCGCCATAGAATACGTGGATGTCCTTAACCCAGCTACTAATGAAGTCATCGCACAGGTACCGATGTCAACGGGTGAAGATGTCGCCCAGGCGACAGAAGCTGCATCAGCAGCTTTCCCAGCATGGCGTCGCACACCCGTTGAAAAGCGTATTCAGTATCTGTTCCACCTTAAGATGATGCTGGAGGACAACGTCGATGAGTTGGCCCAGATTATCACCAATGAGTGTGGCAAAACGTACAAAGAGTCTGTGGGAGAACTGCGTCGTGCCATCGAGAACGTCGAAGTCGCCTGTGGTACCCCCATGTTGATGCAGGGTGACTTCCTTGAAGACATTGCCACTGGCATTGACGAAATCATGATTCGCCAGCCTGTGGGCGTGTGTGCAGCCATTACACCGTTTAACTTTCCCGGTATGATTCCCTTCTGGTTCCTGCCTTACGCTATCGCGACGGGTAACACCTACATCGTCAAGCCGTCTGAAAAGGTGCCTAATACCATGCAGCGTGTCTTTGAGATGCTGCATGCGCTTGACCTGCCTCCGGGTGTGGTCAACTTGGTGAATGGCGGTAAGGACGCCGTCAACGCCATTCTACAACATCCGGATATTAAGGCGGTTAGTTTTGTCGGCTCCACGTCCGTCGCTAAGTATATCTACGCAGAAGGTGCTAAGTATGGTAAGCGTGTTCAGGCGCAGGGTGGCGCTAAGAACCCGATTATCATCTTACCGGATGCTGACCTTGACATGACCACTCAAATTGCTGCCGACTCGGCTTTCGGCTGTGCTGGGCAGCGTTGTTTGGCTGCTTCTGTGGCGATCACAGTGGGGGAGGCCCGTAACACCTTTACCGAAGCCATCGCAGACGCAGCCGCCGAGCGCGTCGTTGGCTACGGCCTCGATGAAGGCGTCCAGATGGGGACGGTCATCAACCAGCAAAGTAAAGAGCGCGTCATGGGCTTAATCGACAAAGGAGCCTCTGAGGGTGCGGATATATTGGTTGACGGACGGAATGGCGTTATTGAGGGCTATGAAAATGGCAGTTTCTTACGCCCTACCGTCTTGAACAACGTCAACCCAATGGGTGAGATCGCTGCCACGGAAATCTTTGGCCCAGTTTTGAGTGTGATGCACGTTGATGATGTCGATAGCGCCATCCAATTGGTGAATTCAGGGCGCTACGGCAATATGGCTTGCCTATTTACGAGCAGTGGTTTGTCAGCTAGGCGCTTCCGCTATGAAGTAGAGGCAGGGAACATTGGTATTAATATCGGTGTCGCCGCGCCAATGGCGTTCTTCCCTTTCAGCGGTTGGAAGGATAGCTTCTTTGGGACGCTGCACGGTCAAGGGCGACATGCCATTGAGTTCTTCACCCAGACGAAGGTCGTCGTGGAGCGCTGGCCTAAGGAATGGTCACGTAAGTTCTAAATACGCTGCACATTGTAGGATCAAACAAGCCCCCGCATCAGGGGGCTTTTGGTTTGAATGCAAGTCCCGTTTAGTTAGGCTTTACGTCGCTCTGAATAGGCAGCCAAGGCTTGCATCAACTCATCGACTTCTAGCTGATCATTCAGGGCGCGCTTCATCATTTGCTGCCCTGTCTCTGGCGCGTTGCCGCCGACTGGCGGGTCTGAGTCGAGATTAGTGGGGAATGAGTAACCATCGGCAACGGCGGCAATTGTGTCATTGATTTGCCGCTCGTTGATAGTGCCCGCCTTCACTCGTTCCAGCAGTTCTGGGTAAATTACCTCGACCATAACCTCGTTGTTGATTGTCTCCATCGTCTTGCCAAAGGCCGACGAAATCTGCACTAGGTTTGCCATCCGGTCGGTTTCACCTTGATTGGTACCTGCCCCATGGTACAAAGCAGGGCTGAAGAAGACCATATCGCCCTTTTCAAACGACAGTTGAATGGCGTTCTCTTGGCAGTACTGCTCGAATTCGGGCAGTTCGTAACTCATGTAACCGGGCGCATATTGCTGAGAGAATGGCAGCAAGATTGTTGGGCCTGATTCAATCGGCATGTCCACATGAACAATCGCACCTTGCAGCGTCAGGTATTGTGACATGACTTGAGCATGAGCCGGATATTGTTCTGTCAGTTCGGTTGATTGAAACCCAAGGTGATAGTCGCGGTGAATGTGCTGGGCTTTACTGCCCGGCTTGACGTTGTTCAACTGCGCCGATATTTGATAGCTTGGGCCAAGCCATGCGGCGCAGGCAATCGCCAGGACTGGGTTGCCGTAGTAATCAACGAAGTGCTTTGGGTCTTTAATCGCCATCTTTTGGATGGCATTCCAGATGCGTTCGTTGTTGCCAAAGTGATCGCCCTGACCTTGCCCGCTGGCTTTTTCCTCAGCCACGATCTCACGAAAAATCTCGTTGCCGCGTTCGATCACAGCCATATCGGTGATCGCCCTTTTGACGGCAAAGACCCCTGGCCCATCTTTGAGGGCGCGGGCGAGTTCACGCTTGAGTTCAAGTTCTTTGGCTGGGTCAGTGCTGGCCTCACGGAAGGTATCGCCGTTATAGATCAAGACGTTCTTCTGTACATCAACTGCCAGCGGATAATCGTCTAAGATGACCTGCTGTTCACAAATAGCGGCAAAGTCAGCAATGTTGATGTCATCCATGGTGAAGTAGGGGGGCATGTTGCTCATAAACGAGACGTTTTTCTGGAGCATAGGCGCTTCTCCTTAGGCTGGATTGTTTGGTGTTTCTCTGACGTTACATCGATCAATGTACAAGTAATTTGCATATATGTCAATAGCTGTTGTGATAATTGAGAAATGCAAGCTTGATCAACCTGTGACGTACCGTATTTGGGTCAGTAACGGTATAGTAATACAATATGTTTGACCCATTACACGCCTCAGAGAGACCACGACAACGTGTCCGAAGTTCAAACGCTCGCACGTGGACTGCGCATCCTCGAACTGCTTGCCGACGCTCAAGACGGTTTAACATCAACAGAGCTAGCTGAGCTGCTTGCTGTCGACAAAAGCACGATGTCTCGCTTAATGGGCACGCTTGAAAAGTACTACTTTGTCGAACGGAATGAGCAAACGCGCCGCTACTATCTGGGAATACATTTGCAGGAACTCGGTCGGCGGGCAGGCCAGCACGCATCCCTGCGGGAGCTATCAGAGCTGCACCTACAGCAGCTCGCCGATGCAACGCGGGAAAATGCGCACGTCGCCGTTATGTCTGCTTCTCAAGCGTTGACAATCGCTGATGTACCCTCGACGGAGCCACTGCGTGTCTTCAGCGAGGTTGGGCGACGAGCCCCCCTGCACTGCTCTGCAATTGGCAAGTGTTTACTGGCCTTCTCTGAAATGCCACGCCCATCGTCAATGACCCGCTATACAGAAAAGACAATGACCAGCCCCGATGCACTAACGACTGAGTTAGAGGCGGTGCGCCTGCAGGGGTATGCTCTTGATGATGAGGAATTGACCTTGGGTGTCCGTGGGTTGGCAGTGCCAATCCGCAATCGGGAGGGGCGAGCAATCGCGGCGATGGGGCTTTCTGGGCCGAGTGTCCGCATGACTTATGACAACATTCCAGAACTGGTAACATTGCTCATGGAAGAGGCCGCCGCTGTCTCAGCGGCGCTGGGCTTTCAACCGAGTAGCTAACTGTGCCTGCCTCCCAGCCGAACCCAACATCTCGATAGTTGTCGTCCATGCAGCCATCATCGCATCTTTACCAGTCTGCATTACGCGCATTACATCCGTCGAGGCCGTGTCGGTTGCTATGGCATCGTGCAGAGCCGTCAGGTAGGCGCGTCGTATCTTGGATGCAACATTGATCTTGGCAATCCCCAGTTTAATCGCTTGTTGTATCTGATCAGCCGGGAGGCCCGTGCCGCCATGCAGCACAATAGGCAGCCCTGTCCGAGTATGAATGAGCGTCAGGCGGTCAAAGTTTAACTGTGGTTTTTCCAAATAGAAACCGTGCGCATTGCCAATAGCGACTGCCAACGCATCGACACCCGTCTCCTTGACGAAGCGTTCTGCCTCCGCCGCATCGCTCAGGTATGCCTCACTTTCATCCACGTCGATGTCGTCCTCCTTGCCCGATATCCGCCCGATTTCACCTTCAACTGTGATGTTGTGCGGGCGGGCAATGTTGACGACGGAACACGTCGTCTCGATGTTCTCTGCTAGGGAATGATGAGAACCATCGTACATAATCGACGTGTACCCCGCGTCGATGCACTTTTGCGCCATCGCGAGTGAGTCACCATGGTCAAGATGAAGTGCGCAGATCGCGCCGTATGTCTCTGCTAGGTGCCTCGTCGCTTTCTGAACAAGGGCAGGCCCAAGGTAGCGTGCTTCTGCCGCTGACGTCGAAACAATTACGGGCGATTGTTCGCGTGCGGCAGTTTGCAGCAGAGCATCCAGCATTTCGAGCGTACTAATATTGAAGGACCCAACCGCATATCCCTCAGCGAGAGCGTCATCCAGCAGGTCCTTCATGGTAACGAGCATCTGAAAATACCTTTACTTGAACGTAATCGGGAGTGTCATTTTGTTCTTCTCCCAATTGTCTTTGATCCATGTCGTGTTTGGGTCTTCATATGGACTATATGCTCGGGCTTCGTCTTCCAGATCACCGGCAAGGTAATTTAAGAAGTAAACGTTAGCGCCAGGGTCAGCCGCTACGGGGTGGAATCCCTCAGTCACCAGCACACAGTCGCCATGCCTCACTGGGAAAATCTCATTGAAGTCGTTATCAATGCGATAGTTGCGGTGGAAGGCCGCGCCTGTCTGTGGGTTAATGCGATAGTAGTATGTTTCTTCGAGGTAGGGTGAACCTTCATAACCGTCGTGGCAGTGCGGCGGCCACCCTGACCATTGCCCAGCCGGTACATAGACCTCAAACAAAATCAAGCGCTCCGCTGGCAGTGGGGCAGCCAGTGTGTGGTGCACCTCACGGATAGCGGCACCGCCACCGCGTACTTCTACTTTTTGCTCTGATGGCTCAAAGACGCGCACTGGGTAGCGACCTTCGGCTGGCGCGCTACCATGAGCCAACTCAAACGTTGACCCCGCGCTCACAGTGACGGTCTTGCCGGGTGGCACATATACCACTCGTGGCATCTGGATGAAGACATTCTCACGAGAAACATCATAAGCTTCACCGTCAACCGAGATCGTAGCGCTGCCCTCTAGTGGCACAAAGGCCATTTCATCATTGCCCGTCTCGATTGTCTGCAAGCTACCGCCCTCAAGCCGGGTAATGCCAAATTGCAGGTAGTTCCAACCGACTGTCTCCCGCGTGATGTTCATCACGTCGGTCTTGTCATAATCGGATTTGACATGGTGTGTGTGCTTCACAATGATCCTCCTTCGAATCAGACTAAGTTGTATTGATACGGTGTTCGCTACTGGTCACCCTCTAAGAATGCGGTCACTTCGTTGAGGGTCGGCATTGCGGCTGCACAACCATGCCGCGTCACGACAATTGCTCCACAGGCATTCGCAAAGCGGGCCGCGGCTTCCCAATCAAGGCTATTCTGCCGTGCATAGAGCAGCCCGGCGGCAAATGAGTCGCCTGCACCGACGGTATTAAGCACCTCAACGCGCTGGCTGGATACATCAACTTGTTTGCCGTTAGGCGTAAAGATGCTGACTCCCGCTGCGCCACGCTTGAGAACTATTGTTTGATGCGGTTGTTGATGCGCTTCAATCAAGCTGAGCACCTGTTGTATTGCGTTAGTCGAGTCGGGTAAGGCCTCGCGGGATAGTTCCGGTTGTGGCTCAAAAGCAGCCAGCATCTCCTCGATGGTACCAATCACAATATCAATAGTCGGCAGTGCAGCTTGCATATTCAATTGATAGGCTTCCGCGCTAGGCCACATCGTGGGTCGCAAATCCAAGTCGATGATAGTCGTAACCTGATGTTCACGCGCTATTTGTGTGGCTAATAGCGATGCGTCACGCAACCGTGCGTCAGCGTAGTTTGCCCCGGCAACCAGCAGCATGTTAGTTGTTGCATATGGCAGTAGCTTGATGTCCTCGGTGCTAATAAGTTTGTCCGGTGCAGCGTCACGGTAAAACACCAACGGGAATGTATCAGGTGGCTCAACACCAACAACAGCCATCGCCGTTCTGCCTGGCTTTGTGTATACATAATTGGTGCCGACATTGTTTCGACTAAGGTATGCGCGAACAAACTGCCCGACCATATCATCACCGACCGCTGTCACTGCAGCAGACGCCAAGCCGAGGCGGGCGCTGCCGATGGCGATATTGGTTGGACTGCCACCTACTTGCGTCGAAAAAGATTCGATATCAACAAAGGGCGCTCCAATTTGCTCGGAGAACAGGTCGAGTGAACAACGACCAATCGTCAAAATATCATACTGTGTCATATTAGCTTAGATGTCTCGCACGGGTTCCCATGCTTCGCTCTCCCAAGAACGCATGACGGCATCATGCACTTTAGCGAAAGCATACGCAGACTTGAAGCTGGGTTCAAGTTGTTGACCACTTGCAATGGATTTCAGAAAGTTATGCGCCTCAATGACTTTGAGGTCGTCGTAGCTCATACTAATCGCGGGGCCGGGCTGGAAGACGTCAAAGTAGGGCATATCCGAATTAGCCAGAATGTGCACAAAGCCATCGCGTTCTGGCGTCCCATCTGGGAGGTATACATCAAGCTCATTCATCGTTTCTAAGTTCCACTTGACGGCACCCTTTGTCCCATAGATTTCGAAACGATATTCAACCTTAGGGCCCATTGTTGTTCGGCTAAGTTCGAGTGTACCGCGGGCGCCGTTCTCAAACTCAACCAGCGTTCCGACGTAATCCTCTGTTGTAACAGGCCCTTTGGGGTCGTCCGGGTGGCCCACGGAAAAGTGTGTGCCGCGCCCAGGTACCGGTATAGGGCGCTCTTTGATCGTCGTCTCTTTGGTGCTAAAGGCCCGTTTCATTGGCCCAGCCAGGTAGTAAGCCATATCTGCGACATGCGGCATCAAATCACCGAGGGCACCAGTACCTGCTTTTTCCTTCTCGAAGCGCCAACTTAACTGACCCAATAGATCGCTGGCGTACATCGCGTAAAAACGACCATAGTAGTTGACGATATCGCCCAGTTTCCCCTCATCAATGAGCTGTTTGGTATACTGTACCGCTGGCACCCAGCGATAGTTGAGGCCGGTAGCCGTCATCACACCAGCTTGCTGGGCGGCTTTATAAACTGCGGCGACGTCTTCCGGCAGAAGGCCAACGGGTTTCTCGCACATCACATGTTTGCCTGCCTCAATCGCAGCCAGTGACATTTCACGGTGTAAGAAGTTTGGTGAGGTCACCACGACGACGTCAACATCGGGGTGGTTGATGATGTCTTTCCAGTTGGTGGTAGCTTCATCGAAGCCATAGCGTTCTTTCGCACGCTGTACGCGCTCTTGAACGTTGTCGGAGCAGATCAATAAATGTGGGCGGAAGTCAGCTTGATAGAATTTGTCTCGAATGGCGTTGTACGAGCGGCTGTGGAGCGTGCCCATCCAGCCCATACCAATAATGCCAACATTGATAATTTGCATAGTATATCCTCGATGTCATAATGATAAATACGCGCTTCAATAGCGCGCGCTGGAGAGCAGTATGAGCCCAGCAGCGTAAGCTACTGTTTGGCTAATTGCCTGTGTATCGAAGAGTTGTTGAAGTTTTGCCAACACACTAAATAGTACCGTAAGCTTAGACCTCTTTACAACGTGAGCTTTCTGGGCCTTGCTAATATTTTTAATGCCTACGTGATCATAGGGTGGCGCTTGCTCCGTCGGCTTTGCCCTCACAAAAACGACCTGCTCAGCAGCAGGTCAGAAAAATCGTTAAGGTCAGATAATTTGTGTCAAGGCCAGTAATCTAGAGATCGAATCCTAGCTTCTGCTCCTGCTTCGATCTGTTGAGCTCCTTTGGTGACTGTTTTTGCCCCTGCGCCTGCCGCTCCTTTGACAAATCAAACGGAGTTTGCCCACTATTCTGTTGAATGTCTGCATTTGTCACCCCAAACGGCTTTGGCTTTCCTGACTTCATGCTAATATGCTCCTTTGTATCCTCTAACAACATCATTACATATTAAGATAGCACCCACTTCAATCGCTGTTGATGCTAGACTATCAAATTAATCAAACACTTGGATTCATATTTAGGATAAGTTACCCTATACACATACTCATGTCAATTGACTCACCACATCCACAGTAGAAGGCAGAGCAATGATCAGAGAAATTACGCCGGATGACGTTGATGCTGTCGTTCAGCTTATGGTTGAAGCTGGGCAGGTCTCTCCTGATGCGCCTCAAGTCGTCATCAGTCTGTTAGATGAATACTTTAACGTTAACAAAGATGTGAGACACCGCGCTTTCATCGACTTTGAGGGTGATCAAGCCGTAGGGTTTAGTTACGTCTACCCCGATAAAGCCTCACCGCGTGTCTGGGTAATTGCGACGTTGGTGGTACCAAACGATACGCCAGAGGCGGACTATTGGAAGCGAATGGTTATCTTCCTTGAGAATTATCTCAAAGAGAACAACCAACGCATGCTCCTGACGGAGCTCTCAGGGTTGCCCAAATACGAAGTAGAACGTAACTTCTACCAGTGGGCAGGCTTTGAGGAAGAAGCGCGCATTCGTGACTTCTACAAAGCCGGAAACGATAAAGTAATACTGCGCAAAGTAGTTGCACAGTAACCCAGCCAGATATTGAGAAACAGATCCGAATAAGTAAACGCCCGAGCTTAATAACTCGGGTTTTTTGTTTAATAGATCAACTCGCCTGATGTAAAGGCCCGCGTCCGCTGGTCTTGTGGTTCGTTAAAGAAGCAGTCCGTCGAGGCGACTTCCACCAGAGCACCATCCCAGATCAGCGCAACACGGTCAGCGAGGCGCTTGGCTTGGAAGATGTTGTGGGTCGCCATAATGATCGTCGTCCCATTGCGCGCTTTTTCCTCTGCCAGCAGACCTTCGATCATTCGGATGTTGTGTGGGTCGAGGTTGGAGGTTGGTTCGTCCAGCAGCAGAACATCCGGCTTCAGCACCAAAGCGCGTGCAATCGATGCGCGTTGCAATTCACCACCACTGAGGGTCCGCGGTCGGCAGTCTGCGACGTGCGCTAACCCTACCTGCTCGATGGTCTCTTGTACCCGCTCTTCGACGTTGGCTGCACCACGCAACTTTAGAGCGTGGGCGATGTTAGCACGCACTGTGATCGACATCAACACAGGGCGCTGGAACACCATCGCAAGGCGCCGTTTTTGTTCGAGGTTGGCTGTGCCGTGCTCAATCTCTCCGTCGTTCAGGCGCAGGGTGACGCGTCCTGCTGAGGGTTTTTCTAGCAGAGCCAACAGCCGCAGTAAGGTGCTCTTACCGGCACCACTCGGCCCGACGAGGACGAGCGTTTCAGCGCACATCACCTCCAACTGCTTAATCGAGAGCACACAACGCTGCCCATACTGAACATGAACATTTTGCATGTAGTACAGTGGTGTATGTGCTTGTGCCCTGATCATCATTTGTGTGGTGACAACCCTTGCTGCATATACCGTTGAAAAGAAACAATCAAGAGGTTAGCAATAAACGAAAGCGTCAACAAAATAATGCCGAGCGCAATAGCTACGTCGAAGTTGCCTCGGCGCGTTTCTAAGACGATTGCCGTCGTTAGCACGCGAGTCTTGCCCTCGATGTTGCCCCCTACCAGCATAACAGCCCCGACTTCAGAAATAATTGAACCAAAGCCAGCTACTAGGCCGACAATCACACCGAAACGTGCTTCGTAAATGGTTGCCAACGCTGATTGGAAGCGAGTGGCACCAAGAGCCTCGAGCTGCGTCCGTAAATCGGAGTCAACGCTTAGCACACTGCTCAATGTGACGCCGATGATCAGTGGGGTGGCGATAATGACTTGTGCCACGATCATGGCGGGTACTGTAAACAACCAATCCAGATTGCCGAACGGACCTTGGCGCGAGAGCATCAGGTAGACAGCCAAGCCCACCACAACGGGTGGCAGCCCCATCCCTGTATAAATTAAAGCGGTGATGAAGCGTTTACCCGAAATGCTCGACAGGGCAAACCAAGCACCAATGGGGACGCCCATAACCGCACTGATGCTCAATGCGCTCACCGTCACCTGCAGCGACCGCCCGACGATTTCTCGGACAGTTGGGTCTAAGGTGAGGATTAGCTTAAAGGCTTCGATTAGCCCTTCAAAAATAGTTGCCACAAGTGCTAATTTCTACTGAGCATCTCGGTAGGCTTGTGAGTTTGGGAAGAACAACTGCTGCCCTTCAACCGTATATGCAGCTATCATGTCTTGCGTCTCAACAGAAGTCAACCACACGACGAACTGTTCTGCCAGTTTCACGTTAACATCTGGGTGCTGCTCCGGATTCACTGGAATCACACTGTATGGGTTTGCGAGCAGCGCATCGCCTTCGGTCAAGACTGTTAACGACAACCCTTCTGCAGAACGGGCAATATACGTACCGCGATCTGTCAAGGTATAGGCTTGTTCCTCATCCGCAATAGTCAATACTGCCCCCATGCCCTGCCCCGCAATGATGTACCAGTCACCTTTTGGGTCAATCGCAGCCGCTTCCCATAGGCTAAGTTCCGTGATGTGAGTTCCGCTGTCGTCCCCCCGTGAAACAAAGCTGGCCTTTGTCTCAGCGATCTGCGTGAGGGCTTGGGTCGCAACGGTTAGCCCTGCAATCCCAGCCGGGTCACTCTCTGGCCCAACGATCACAAAATCATTGAACATCACATCAAAGCGGGCGGTGCCGTATCCTTCCTCAACAAAGATGTCCTCACGAGTAGGGGCATGGACGAGCAGCACATCTGCATCGCCATTTGCGCCCAATTCGAGGGCCTGCCCTGTGCCAACGGCGACAACATCAACCGTAGCATCGAATTGTGTTTCAAAGTCTGGGATGATCGCCCCTAACAGGCCAGAGTCATCTGGACTTGTCGTTGTTGCCAGAGTCAGCCGCTGGCTTTCTACTGCTTGCTCCATGGTCAAGCATCCTGTTAGTAATAATAGTAGTGCGACTATCCCAAGCAGTGCATAACGCTTGAATATGTTCTCTTCTTTACCCACCGATGTAATACATTTCGACCTTTTCACGTGGCTTGGTCGTTGCTGAACGTTCTTCACTGTAGCGGTCTGTGCGCTTCTTCCACATACCACCGATGATCGCCAGCAGTTCTTCATCTGACGCGCCTGCACGCAGCGGTGTTTTGATGTCCGTTCCTTTATTGGCAAACAAACACGTAAACATCTCACCTTCCGGGGAAAGCCGCATACGGCTGCATGCGCCGCAGAATGGCTTGGTAACCGAAGCAATCACCCCGATTTCGCCAGCACCATCCTTGAAGCGATAGCGTAGGGCTGTTTCTGCTTGGTAGTTGCGCTTGATTGGCTCCAATGGAAGCCGCCTATTGATGCGCGCTACGATTTCTTCTGCTGGCACCACGTCATCCAGCCGCCAGCCATTCATCGTGCCGACGTCCATGTACTCAATAAAGCGTGGGATGTAACCACGATCTTTGCAAAACGCAGCGAGATCAACGATTGTATGCTCGTTCACGTTCCGTTGGACGACGGTATTCACTTTAATCGGCGTGAGGCCAGCCGCCTCTGCTGCCTCTAGTCCGCGCAGCACGTCCGCGACGGTCCCCTTGCCACCGTTCATGTGTTGAAACACTGCCTCGTCCAAGCTGTCAAGGCTGACGGTAATGCGCTGGAGGCCCGCATCAGCAATCTGCTGTGCCTTCTTTTCTAATAACACAGCATTGGTGGTCATGGCGATATCTTCGACGCCGTCGATCTCTGCCAACAAGGCGATCAGCTTCTCAATGTCTTGCCGAACCAGTGGCTCACCACCAGTCAGCCGGAGCTTGACCGCCCCTGACTGCACGATTAAGCGGGTGACTCGCGCAATCTCCTCATACGACAACAACTTCTGCCGCGACAAGAATTCAAAGCGCTCATGAAATATTTCCGCGGGCATACAGTAGGTACAGCGAAAGTTGCAGCGATCCGTCACAGATATGCGTAAGTCCCGCAAAGGGCGACTATATTGGTCTTTTATCATGTATGTTCAACTGTTTTCTATGGGATGCAACCCATCTATTCCTCTTCGTTATGACACACTTAGTCCTGTATTTGAGCAGTTACGCGCATCCCAGATCCGCGCTGACGGTTCATGAAGGTAACACGCGTAAGGTCGGTCATTAATGGATGAAATGCCTAAAGAGTTGCTGGGGACGGACGATTAGGCCTTGTTCGCGCTCAGCAACCGTGATCACATTGACGGGTGCATCAAGTAGGCGCCACTTTATGTAGGGTAAGTTATTGACCCCACGTTTGCGCGGGTCAGTGGGTAGCCAGAGTAGTGACGTGCCAAATAATCTGCCAATAAATCCAGCATCGGGTCATGGCTACCAATTCCAGAGGGTATAGATCGCAATACCTAAACCAAGCATAACTATAATCGTCCCAACGATCAACGGAAGCACAACATCGAGCGGATCGACCTGCTCGAGATAGGAGCGTTGCGGTTCACTAGGATCAACATAGAGGGTTTGCGTTGACCCAATTGGGTAGTCAGTGCTGGTGTGCGTCGTCCAACTTACAGAAGCGTTGTTCAAGCTGATTCATTGAAACTATATTTAACATGGTTTTTGGCGCATCTGAAATCTGGCTACAGCTTGAATATACTTATTTTGCATCGCTATAAACTTTACTTCTTAGGTGCCAGGCTGTCGGCAAACTGAATGAATAAGTCTATCGTTTCTGGGTTGCGCATCGCGCCGCGGTTGACGACCGTTGCTGGGTCACCACCAAGTAACAATCTTTTCACAGGAATCTCCAGCTTCTTCCCACTCAATGTGTAAGGAATTTCTTTAACCGTATAGATATCGTCAGGGACATGGCGGGGCGATATTTCGTAGCGCAGTTTTTTCTTGATTGTAGCTCGCAGCTCGCTTGTAAGCTCGGCACCATCTCGCAGCACAATAAATAAAGGCATGTAAGAATCATCATTGGGGCCATCGAGGTCTACTACAAGTGCATCCATGATGTCATCGAGGGCTTCAACGCAACGATAAATCTCGCTGGTACCCATCCGCACGCCTTTGCGATTAATGGTTGAATCGGAGCGACCATAGATAATGCACCCGCCGTTTTTTGTGAACTTTATCCAATCACCGTGCCGCCAGATACCTGGGTACATCTCAAAGTAGCTACTTCGGTAGCGTACCATATTATCGTCGTTCCAAAAAAACAAAGGCATTGAAGGCATTGGCGCGCTAATGACCAGCTCGCCGACTTCACCAATGATTGGTGCGCCATCTGGGCCAAGGGCCTGTATTTTTGCGCCTAGAGACGGTCCTTGAATTTCGCCTGCATACACGGGCTTGATGCGGACACCACCGACAAATGCCGTACATAGGTCGGTACCACCACTGAGCGACTCGAGCGCTAGCGTATCGTTAATGTTTTCGTAAACCCATTGGAAGCCGTCGATTGTTAAGGGAGCACCTGTCGAGCCAACACCCCGAATCTTTGTCAAATTATAGGTAGCGTTTGGTTTGATGGCTGCTTTCCGACAAGCACTGATAAACGCTGGAGACGTTCCAAAATATGTGACACCGATCTGCTCTGCAAGCTGCCAGAGCACATTGATAGTTGGATAAGCCGGCGAGCCATTGTACAGGAAGATTGAACAACCGGTTAGTAAGCACCCAACCATATAATTCCACATCATCCAGCCTGTGCTGGTATACCAAAAGAAGATATCCTTGGGTTTGAGATCGTTGTGGAAGGTTGCTGCCTTAAAATGTTCCAGTAGGCAGCCCCCATGCCCATGTACGATTGGCTTCGGCAGTCCGGTCGTCCCCGATGAGTACAGAATCCAAAGAGGATGATCAAACGGCACAGCCTCAAAGGTAAGTTCAAGCCCCTGATATGTTTCGATTAACGCGTTCCAGTCGTCAGTGTTCTCAATGGGAGAGTGCGGAGCGCTCTTGATGACGATTATATGTTCCAAAGATGGAATGTCTTTGCGGAGAGTTTTAATTGTCTCTACACGAGAAAAGTTACGACCATTGTATTGGTACCCATCGGTGCAGATTAACACCTTGGGTTCGATTTGTTGAAAACGATCAAGAATGCTCTTAGACCCAAAATCTGGTGCACAACTCGACCAAATAGCACCTAGCGATGACGTCGCGAGAAAACCAATGATCGCTTGGGGTGTATTAGGAAGGTATGCTGCAACTCGGTCACCCGGCTTAACACCCATATCAAGCAGTGCTTGCCGAATGGCGGCAGTGTGGTCTCGTAATGTGTCTGTACTCAGGTTAACTAATGGTTGATCTTCTTCTTTGTAGTAGATAGCTGGCTGATCTTTTGAAAGATGATGAAACACGTTCTCAGCGTAGTTGACCGTAGTTTCTGGGAACCATTTTGTCCCAGGCATATTCGGCTCTAGTAAAATATCTTCACTGCCGAGGTCACCTATAACACCACAGTAATCCCAGACAGACTCCCAAAAGTCACTGATTTGCGAAACAGACCACCGCCAGAGTTCATCATAGGTATTGAACGACAAATTCTTATTCGCCGACAGCCAATGCATGAAATCTATCAGATTGGCTTGCTTGATAACCTCAGGTGATGGGCTCCATAGTAGGTCACCTTCCTTGATTTCTGGCATGGAATGTCCTTTCAATCGTATATAGCTCACCTATCATAAGAACCATACGCCATGGAAAGGAGCAACCCTATAATCCTGTGCTAAGTAGCGCTGTGATGTGCCGGGTCTCCTGGACAACTATTAGTTAGGTCGGTGTAAGGTATTCTGCGAGTGAGTCAGCATCAACAAGCGTCATCCATGGGTTCTGCTTGTTTGAGGTAACACCAGAGAGAAGTGATATTGACCAATCAGCTTGACCTACGCGAACGGCTTTATGCATCTCGTAATATAGGGCGGGTGGGGGTCGAACCCACACTCCTGTTAAGGAAGCGGATTTTAAGTCCGCCGCGTCTGCCATTCCGCCACCGCCCCATGGGTAGCTTTGAAATTATAGCATTATTTTGTGCTGGCTCAACATCTGGCATGTGAACTACTCAATCAATATCCCAGATGCGCACAATGCCATCATTGCCAGCCGTTGCCAACTGTGTGCCATCTGGTGAGTAGGCTACCTCATGGATGATCCCCGCGTGGCCCTCAAACGTCTGCTTACGCTGTCTCGCCTCGACGTCCCATGTTAGGGCAACACCATTACGTGAACCCGAGGCAAGCGCAGTGCCGGGGGCAGGCGACCAATCTAACCCAAAGACCCAGTCTACATGACCGATCAGCTCGTAGGCGGCTGTACCTGTTTGGTTGTCCCATACATTGATTCTCTGACCATCTGCAGAAGTTGCTAGAAAACGACCATCTGGAGACCAAACCAGCTTATGCACATAAGCCTCTGGCTGGTTGAATAACAGCGTCCGTGAGCCGTTCTCACGATTCCATAAGTAAACGTCACCGGAGGCGGTTCCGATGGCGATTTCAGGTTTGGTTGGATGTGTAGCGATGCCGAAGATCATGTCGTCATCTATCGTCAAGGTTTCGATCACATCACCTGTGCTCGTTGACCAAAGCACAAGCGTTCCATCATGGGCCGCACTCGCAGCAGCATTATCGCCACTTAGAAAATAGATATCGACAATATCTTCTGAATGAATCGACTGTTCGAATAGGAGAATGCCAGTTCTCGCATTCCAAAAATTGACCCTACCGCTGGTATCACCAGAGGCCACCCACTGACCGTTGCCACTGAAGGCGACGCTGGTTATTTCCGCTTGATGACCTACCATTGTGTATAGTGGCTCGCCTGTCGCTACATCCCAAATGATGACTTGCCCATCCCACGCACTACTGACCAACTGCGTACCATCTGGTGACCATGCAACGCCCTGGATGACGTTCCCGTCGTGACCATCCAATGTTTGTGGGGCTGCTGCTCGCTGTGTCAGAAAAATACCACTAAGTACAACTGCCGCAAGGCTGATAGCCGCCAATGCTGAGAAAAAGGCGCGCCGGGTCATTGTCGCTCGTTTCTAACCTATCAAACCGTTTCGCGCATTATACCCCGTTGAAGCGGTATACTTGCCAGCGTTATGACAGAAAACAACAATAACCTATCCATTGTAATTCCGGCATATAACGAAGCACCGTCCATTGGGCGCGTCCTAGACGCTATACACGAGCAAGACCTGCCACTGCACGAATTGATTGTCGTCAGTGACGGTTCATCTGATAATACTGCGGAGATTGTGCGTGCGCGTCAGTGGGTTACGCTGATTGAGCAACCGTATAACATTGGCAATGGTGCTGCTGTTAAGGCTGGGATACGTGCCGCTTCTGGCGACATCATCTTGATGATGGATGGTGATGGTCAGCACAAACCAGAGGATATCTCGCGGTTGCTGGCCCACATCGATCGCTTTGATATGGTTGTGGGTGCGCGTACAGCGAAGTCTGATACGGAAGCTCACCGTGACCTTGCCAACATGCTCTACAACACCTTGGCGGCTTACCTCGTCGGAAAGCCTATCGATGACCTAACCAGCGGTTTTCGCGCTGTTCGAGCGCCAGTTGCCAAGCGCTATGTCGGCCTGTTACCCAACGGATTTTCTTACCCCACAACGATCACAATCGCCTTATTTCGTTCCGGTTTGACGGTCAAATATGTGCCGATTGTGGCACCAGCTCGCGAGGGCCGTAGCAATATCAAGCTGTTTCGTGACGGGTTCGGCTTCTTACTGACCCTGGCCCGTATTGGGACGTTATTTGTGCCGCTGAAGTTATTCCTGCCAGTAGCAGCCTTGCTGGCAGCCTTAGGTGGTGGCTATGGTGCCTATTTGTTGATCTTTCAGGGGCGTTTCACCAACATGCCGGTCTTGCTGCTGCTGTCAGCCGTGCTGCTGTTCATGCTCGGGCTGATCTCTGAGCAGATCGCACTTTTGCGTTTGATGCAGGTTGAGCGCAATCAGTGACAACAGCGCTTATCGCACGAATTACCTGCGCTTGACCAACCTTGCTAGAGGCTTACGCTACAATTATTTCGTTGTAGCAGGCTATCGTCCATTGCTTGATATAACCACACTTCAGCTTTGGGAAGACTATCATGAAAGCTCGAACTCCGCGTGCCAAGGTTGTAGAATAAGAAGCCGCCCACAATTGCCTTGATTGCCGTGGGTCATCACGCTTACTTTTTGGAATACCTTGGAGAAGTTCACAGATGGCTATTGTCGAGATGCAAGCAGTCCAACAACGTTATGATGAGTTTGCGAACCGCGGCTTGACGCTCAACCTCAAGCGCGGTCAACCCAGTGATGCCGACTTCGATTTATCGAATAAAATGCTTCAGATTGTTGGGCCAGATGATCTGAAGACCCCTGAGAGCGAACTGGACATTCGCAATTATCCGGGTGGGGTCTACGGACTGCCTGAAGCCCGTACCCTCTTTGCTGATGTGCTTGGGGTACGGCCCGAGCAAGTGTTGATCTACAACAATGCCAGCCTGATGCTGCAAAGCCATGTCTTAATGTGGGGCTTGCTGCAAGGCTTGAAGAACAGCCCTGGCCCGTGGATCAATGACAAGCCAAAGATGATTGTCACTGTACCCGGCTATGATCGTCACTTCAAGCTACTGCAAACACTGGGCTACGAGCTTGTTGCGGTTCCGATTACCCCTGATGGGCCAGATGTTGAGAAAGTTGTTGAACTGGCTGGGTCAGATGCCAGTATCAAAGGCATTCTGTTCGTGCCAACATATAGCAACCCAACGGGTGATTCGATCAGTGATGAGAACGTCCGTAAGCTGGTCTCATTTGAGGCTGCTGCGCCTGACTTCACCATCTTCGCGGATGATGCTTATGTCATCCACCATTTGACAGACGACCCGGATGAGCCGCTTAATTTGCTGGTCGCCGCTGAAGAGGCCGGCACCCCTGACCGTCCCTTCATCTTTAGCTCAACCAGCAAAGTGACCTTTGCCGGTGGTGGTCTCGGCTACATGGCAGCCAGTGAAGCCAACCTTGCATACTTTGGTCAGTTGTTGGGCAATCAGATGATCGGGCCGAACAAAGTCGAGCAATATCGGCATGTCAAGTTCCTACAGCAGTATGAGGGCGGCATTAAGGGGTTGATGGTAAAGCACGCTGAGATCATCGCGCCTAAGTTTGCCGCCGTCCAGACGGTCCTGACGCAGGAATTGGGTGGTACAGATAATCCGTATGCCTCTTGGACAAACCCCAAGGGCGGTTATTTTGTTAGCTTGGATACAAAAAAGCCTGTTGCTGAGCGCGTTGTCGAACTGTCCGCAAATGTCGGTGTCCAATTGACGCCAGCAGGCGCGACGTATCCCGATGGCGCTGACCCGAACAATAGCAATATCCGCCTAGCACCGACGCGCCCGCTGTTGGCGGAAGTTGAGCAGGCAATGGAAGTAGTCGCCGTCTGCGTGATGCTCGCATCACTACAAGCAGAGTAGTAGCATCACGCACGCTGTGCAAAAATAACGCTCCGGCTGCCTTGCTGGGGCGTTTCTGTTTCCCTAGACTGTCATCCTGATAAACATTCTGTTAAGAAGCACCGCCATCTAGTTGACTTGTTGGTCTGCATCTCCTAGAATCGCCGTTAAGTACACAGTTGATCCACGTACACCGCCAACTTTAAGGATGTACAATGCGACGCCGCTGGTTGCCACATTGCGGAAATCAAGTCAGGCAATGGATAGTCCCGAGTCTATCTGTTGTTCTGGCACTTTTACTATTGAGCCATAAACCTACCAACGCCGCTTCATTGATTGTTACCAACAATGGTAACGAAGGCGGTGAGCCAATCAATGAGTGCAATGCTCCCGGTGATAACTGCACGCTGCGCCAAGCAATTGCCCTAGCCAACAGTAACCCTGGGCCAGACGATATCACTATTCTCCTGTCTGGGTCAGAAGAAGAACGGACCATCCTGATGCCAGAGGGTGGAGCCGATGAGGATCGCAACACTGAGGGTGACCTAGATATCACCAGCAGCTTATCGATTACCAATGGCAGTGATGAGCGCGTCTTCATCGATGCCAACAATAACAGTCGTGTCATTGAAATCATTGGCACCCCAGAGACTAATGTCACCATTGACGGTGGTGATGCTGGCCTGATGTTGATGAACGGCTTTGCCGACGAGGGCGCTATTATCCTCTCCGCAAATGCGACTCTGGTCGTCAATAATGTGACGGCTGTCGGTGGTCGTGCGGAACGTGCGGGTGGCGCCTTCTTCAATGACCGCGGCACGATGACCGTCAACAACACCATGATCGCGCAAAATGAAGCGGAATTATTTGGTGCAGGCGTATTCAATCGTGATGCCACGTCGGCTTTCAACAACGTCACCTTCTTCGAGAACCGGGCCTTCGATGCTGGTGGTGGTCTCTATGTTGACCGTGGTTTAGTTGTTCTTAGCAGTTCAAGCTTTAAGACGAACCGCTCCGGGCAGGGCAATGGTGGTGGTATCCAAGTGGCGACGGGCGAGGTATTCATCCAAAACAGCCTGTTTGGTTCTTCAATTGGTGGTGGTAACTGTGCTCGCATCAACGGTGAGTACACCGACCTGGGGTTCAATATCTCCGATGATAATACCTGTGGCTTTTCTGATACCCTTGGTGAAGGCATCGGTGATGCCGTCAATCCTCAGGTCTCTGATGACGGTATTAAGAATCTTGGTGGCCCGATACTGACAGTCAGCATCCTGACGACCAGCCCAGCCATTGATAAAGGCAACCCGGATGGCTGTCTTGGTATTACGGCTGAATTGGATGAGTTCAATATCATCACAGACCAGCGGGGCTTCCAACGTTTTGGGGCAGATATCGGCGGACGTTGTGATATTGGTTCTTTTGAGGTGCAAGTTCCGATTCTACGCGTCGAGCGTGTCGAACTAGTTGAGGGCGACGGACTGTTTACGACCTTTGAAATCTCAGTTTTCCGCTCTGGTCGCGCTGATAATGACGTTGAAGTTAACTATGAATTTAGCTTAGTCGGTGGCTCTGAGAACCCGGCTGAACTTGAAGACTTCTATCTGGAAGAATTTCCTGAGGGTGGTACCCTCTCGTGGGACCCAGAAGAAGGTGCTGCTCGCACTTTTACCGTTAATATTGCGGCTGACAAAGATGTTGAACCAAACGAGTCATTTGTCGTCATACTGTCTGACCCTGTGGGTGCGCTTCTTGCTCCCGATGGTGCCATTGGCGAAATTGTCATTCAGGACGATGATGCTCCCGGCTTTGTCTTTGACCCCTTGGCTGTGAATGTAGTAGCAGACGGCTCACCGGCGGAATTTACTGTCCGTCTCTCCAGCCGACCACAAGCACCGGTCAGTATTCTATTCCGCACCAGTAATGAAGACCTTTGCACCATTCCTGAACCGACACTCGAAATTGCCCCGGAAAACTGGAGTGACCGCAATCGCGTCACAGTGAACCCCGGTTCGGTACGTGATGTCTCCGGTGTGGAAGTCTGTAAAGTAACCATTGCCTCCGTCCGTAGTGAAGATGGTTTGTATAGTAATGTCGCTATTACTGATTCAATTAATGTCAATGTTTTTGGTGATTATGAACTGGCGCTAGTGGTTAGTTCAACGGAAATCGAACTGCCTGCTAGTGAAGATCAGTTCTTAACCTACGGAGTGTCGCTTTCTTCACGCCCTAGCGGAGATGTTACTGTTGATATGAACGTCTCCAATGAGCTGTGCGAAGTGCTGCCAGCAACGCTAACCTTTACGCGGGATAACTTCCGTGAGGCTCAATCGGTTGATCTTGTTCCGCTCGGTGAGCAGGGTGACCGTTGTATTATCCGCCATACGATTTCAGGCGGAGGCTATGACGATGTTGATGTGCCTACAATTTCAGTATCATTGATTGAACCTTACGTTATCGAACGTGACCTCAACCCGACCCCCACGCCGACCATTACGCCTACGCCAACCAGCACACCCACACCGCTGCCGCCGCCAACTGCGACCCCAACCGAGACGCCAGCGGCTATTGGGCGTGTCGTTGATGCTGTCGCCAGCATTCCCGTTTGGCTGCCGGTTTTAATTGTTATTCTGATTTTTAGCGGCGTCGGTGCCGGTTACTTTGTGTGGTACAAGCGTCGCTACTTCGACCCGAACCCGCCTGCCGAGATCATTGAAGAACCAGAACCATCACCTTCTGGAGGGAGCGGCGTTTACGACTCAGGCTTGGTTGGCTTCGCTGGGTCAGGCGTTTACGAGAAGCCAGATCGTTCAAGCGAGATGTACGAACAGACAGAGTCACCTGTACAGGCCAAGAAAACTGGCAGTGACCTAACGCCGCCGCCTGAGCCGCAACCATCTGCCAGCATCACACCGCCGTCGCCTTCGGTCGGTGTCGAATCTGAGCAGCCTACTGCCGATGACCTGCCCGATGGATTGATTGGTAAGTCTACGCAGGCGAGTAATATGGGTGGCCTGGGTAACCTAATGTCACGTCCGACGGAACTACCATCAGAAAGCAGCACAGATAGCGGTCTCATTGGGGCGGAGATCGATCTTGATGACACTGAGGATGAAGCTGACGCTGTTTTGGATAGCGGCTTATTTACGGCCCCTGAGGGTGGTTTCTCACGCGATGAACCAACAGCTTCGCCACCTGCGCTGTCCAAACCTGCTGCGGATGTCCCCGATGATATCCCAGACTTTGACCCGGATGCGTATCGTCAGGATGTGGAGCAACAAACCACGGGTGCACCGCCAGCGGGTATGCCGCCGGACGTCCCAGACTTTGACCCGGATGCGTATCGTCAGGATGTGGAGCAGCAAACCACGGGTGCACCGCCAGCGGGTATGCCGCCGGATGTCCCAGACTTTGACCCGGATGCGTATCGTCAGGATGTGGAAAGTCAGACCACGGGGACGCCACCGTCGCCATCGAGGTCAAGTGGTGAGGCTGATGACGCTGCCTTTGGCAGCTACCCAGCAAACTCTGCCCAAGCGGATGATAAGCAGGACGAAGACGAAGAAGACGACTTCTACGGCTTTTAGTCCGCTCACCGAACCTCGACTACAAAGCGAGTGCCTACTAAGGTGTTCGCTTTGTTTTTTTGACGAATTTGATGCGTAAATATCGGGCGTTTGCTGGGCTGTATTGTCATATCATCTGGATGTAGAATTCAAAGAAAAGAAGCAACAAGTGGGTGCATCAAAGATGATAGCGTTCGATTCGTTAAGCTATGAGCAATGTATACAGGCGGTTCAAGTACGAGATGAAACATTTGATGATGTATTTATCTTTGCCGTCCAGACTACTGGCATTTACTGTCGTCCGTCTTGCTCAGCACGCACACCCAACCCAGAGAATGTGGCGTTTTTTGCATCACCGCTGGATGCGCAGCAAGCTGGCTACCGGGCCTGTAAACGCTGCACGCCAGATCAACGTTCGCCACAAGTGCTGCTCGTAGAGCAAGCCTGTGCTATTTTGGGTCAACCAGACGGACGATCACTGACACTTGCGCAGCTCGCCGACCGCCTCCATATGAGTCCGTCACAGCTACATCGCACGTTCAAAAAAGTGCTCAATATTACACCGAAACAATATAGTGTTGCCTTACGAGACGAGAAATTCGCCAATAATCTACGAGATGGGCTGCCAGTGCTCGATGCTGCTTTGAATGCTGGCTACCAGTCCGTGGCACGAGTCTACGAGGCGCAGCCGCTTGGGATGGCACCTCGAACCTATCGCAAAGGCGGTGAGCACATGCAGATCTATTATGCCATTGTGCAGACACCACTGGGATTGATGCTGGTTGCTGCCACTGAAGAAGGTATTTGCTTTGTGACAATTGCGGATGCAGTTGACGACTTGCGACAGGCGTTGACCTGTGAGTTTCCTGAAGCAGAACACATTCACGATGATCAACGGTTGGCTGACTACACTAGGCACATCATTCGTCATTTAGAAGGAAGCGAGCCACACCTTGACTTACCGCTTGACCTGCGAGTGACAGCTTTTCAAAAAATGGTTCTGGATGCGCTGCGCCGCATTCCCTATGGTGAAACACGCACATATACCCAAGTCGCGGAGAGCTTGGGCAAACCTAATGGTGCTCGTGCCGTCGCCCGTGCCTGTGCTACTAATCCTGCGGCAATTGTGGTGCCATGCCATCGTGTTGTCCGGAAAGACGGTGGACTGGCTGGCTACCGGTGGGGGCTGGGTCGCAAAGCAAGCCTACTAAAGAAAGAACACGAAAACACATAATAGCGTGAGCTTTCATCACTTGTGTAGATTGACTGCCTTATGAACGCCATCGGGGCAATTGTGAGGTAGGGTTAACCATCAAACTAATGCATAGAGAGACCCACCCTCGAAGCTGGCTTAACGGCTTGCTTGTCGGCTTAAGCGAATATCATCTGGGGGAATTTCCATCAATACTACCAGCCTTGACGTAAACTCACCGAAGATCGGCCCCGCACTCTGTGAACCGAATTCAGCGATATCGGGGTTAGGGCGATCTAACTTGATCAAGACGACGAATTGTGGGTTGTCCACTGGGCCATAGCCTACGAAAGTGTGGATCGTGTTTTCCTCGTCATAACCACCAGGTATTGGAATCTGGGCTGTGCCAGTCTTACCCGCTATGCGATAACCTTCAACCAGTGCTTCAGACGACTCGCGTTCTAGGGCGTCCGCCATCATAAGGCTGACCTGAGCGGCTGTTTCTGCGGAAATTGGACGCTCTACCACGACCGGGTCAAACGTGACGATGGTGCCATTCGGGTCAATGCGTTGGTATACAATATGAGGCTGCATGAGCAGGCCATCATTTGCTAGCGCACCAAAAGCAGATACCATCTGAAGTGGCGTCGCATCTAGTCCCTGCCCGAACGAATTCGTCGCCAAGTCTGATTCGAACCAGTTTGCATTACCAGGCCTACGCAAAGTTCCGTTGGCCTCACCTTGAAGATCGACGCCAGTTGGCTGCCCAATGTTGAACTTCTCTAGTCCATCGTAGAAGTTGGTGGGGCCCATTCGTAAACTCAATGTTGCCGCCCCGACGTTTAATGATTGGGCCAGTAGTTCTGTCATCGTGGTGGTGCCGTAAGCCCCACGATCCCAGTTGTAGATTTCTACTCCGGCAACTTCCAATACGCCATCATCTTCATATGTTGACCCCGGTGTTACCACACCCTGTTCGAGGGCGAGGGCCATCGTTAAAGACTTGAATGTACTGCCCGGTTCGAACTGGTTGGTGATCGCCGGGTTGATGAATAATGAATAGTCCTGTGAATAGTAGCGGTTTGGGTCAAAGGTCGGCGCATTTGCCATCGCAAGAATTGCCCCCGTATTCGGCTCCAATACGATGATTGTGCCGCTCTCGGCCTCGTATTCTTGAAGGGCTTCCGCCAGCGTTTGCTCTGCTAAATGCTGAATTTCGATATCGAGCGTTAGGTAAATGTCCGACCCCGGCTGCCAGGCACTGGTGCTTGAGGCTTCAAACGGGATGCGGCTCTGGTCATCAACAGTGGCGCGCCCGCGCAGCAGATTATCATAGTAGCCTTCCAACCCATAATTGCCTTCACTATCAATGTTTGCAAACCCCAGAATGTGGGCGGCTAGGGTTCCATGAGGGTAATATCGACGAGGCAGTGGCTCGATGACAACGCCGCTGCCTAAATCTCTCTCAAGCAACGCTTCGCCGATTGCCGCTGAGGCTGGGCGCATTACTGGAACATAGACAGGTGCATTGCCGAACTCATCTGGTTGCATGTCCTCAAGCAGCTCATTGTATGGCAGGCCGGTAACGGCGCTAATCTCTTGAGCGACTATTTCCTGATCATAGATGATGCTGGGTGATAAGCTGATTTCATATTCAACAGCATTGGTTGCCAATAAGATGTTATTGCGGTCATAGATTTCACCGCGCGGCGGGCGCACAGTAACCTGATAGCGATATTGGGTCAGCGCTGTTTCAGCGAAATAGCCGGCATCGGTGCCCAGGTGACCAAGATAGAGAATCACGAGGCGGTAAACCAATTGAGCGACGATCAACCCCATGACGATGCCAACAAACGCGAGTCGGCGGTTTAGCCGCGTGTTCATTCTGCCTCTCTTTGGTCATCGTTTGCGTCTGTTCTGCTGAACTGCTCATTCAACTGAGTCAACTGTTCGCTCAACCAGCTTTCTAGTGTTTCATCATACTCAGGGACTGATTCATCAATTGCTGGTACGACGATAGGGTCTGTCTCAGCGGGCACTTCGATGTCAGAGAGGTCTAAATAGATTACATCTTCGGCATCTGCTAAACTGTATCCACGACGTTCAGCTTCGTCCAACAGCCTTGGGACGCTGCGCAGCGCTGCAATCTCTGACCGTAATTGGGCGTTTTGCTGTACCAACAGCTCACGCTGTTCTTCCAAATCTTGCAGCCTGCGCCCTGCTGCTGCTGTCCGGCTGGCTTGTGCGAGGTACAAAGCACCGATCAAGGCGACAACAATCACACCAACCAGCAGCAGTGAGGTGTTTTGCGTCTCAGTGCGCCAGCGTGCCTGTTGAAAGGTGCGCTCTATCCAGTTGTTATCTTGTGCATCTTGGTCTGTTTGATCAGCCACAGTAATTCATATGTGATCTTTCAGCTTACTGGCGGACATTATACCAAACAACAGACGCTGTGCCGCTTCATCACTAGGCCGGGTGGTGTACGACGCATCAGCAGGGCATAACAGTCAACGCCTCATACTGTGTAGGCTGTTCCGTGCCGTCCGGCAGCACCGATGGTCGTCGAATGAAGATTACCTGTACACCTAAAATTGGCTCATCTATGAAGGCGGCGGTTTCCTGCGCACCCTGACAGTAATACGTTGCGATGCCATCCAAGAGGACGTCGCGGCCTGCTGCCCCTAAATTTTCCTGATACTTTGTAACTCGCATCAAAGGCCCCAGCCAGTGGTTATCCCGCGAAGCATCTGGAATTTGTTGGAGACGTTCTCCGCTCCGCAGATCATAAACGCTCTGCTGGTTGGTACCGATCACAGCGATCCACCAGCTTTGTCGTGTGGGTGTTGGTGAGAACATACGCCAACTTTGGTTGAGGCCGACGGCATACATCCCTTTGCTGGCGAAGCCGGGCAAGCGCTCGATCATCGCTTTACCATTAATCGGCACCCCGCTGATGTTCCACCATAGCACACCCAGCATCACCAGCCCCAAACAGACGGTCATTAATCCCCGAGTAGCTGCCAACCCAATCGGCATCGCGTCCACGTCTTGGGTTAAGGGCGAGTGCTCATCGGAGGGCAACCCGAGTTGGCGCAACAGCCAGACGATCCATCGATCTTCAAAAAATAGCAAATAGCTGAGCAACATTAATGGAGTAAAGTTAGGAATAGCCATCAATACCCCGATACCGGCGTGTAATAACGTGCCACCTGCTATGCCAATCGCTTTGAGAGCCGGTTGAAAATAAGGCATTAGGAATAGAAACGGGATCGCCACCTCGATTATGATGGTGTAATAATTGAGGCTCTTCAACAGCCAAATGGGGGCGATATCAAAGAACAGTGCGCCGGTAGGTTGCACCAATGGCTCAATTTGTAGCGCATACCAGATGCCATCACCTGCCAGCCAAATCGGGCTGATCAGCTTGAACAAACCGGTAAAAAAGTACAGTAATACGATCTGTAGTTGAATTAGCTTGACGGGGAAGGCAAAGGTTGTATTTCGCGTAATGGTTTGCCCGTCATGTGCTTTCGCTTCCAGCCAGGCATCGACCGAGTAGTGCTTCGCCAGTGGGATAAAGATCATCCAAAAACTCAGTAAGCGCATCAGGTCGTCCGCAGAATCCAATATGAACGGATTACGATTGTGGATCGACAAAAGCAATACAAAATTGAGTGCAGCCACGGTGCGCGTCTTGTAGCCAATTATCAGCAAGGCAACGATTACTAGCCAAATAAGCAGATACAGAGTCACCTGCCATGGTTCACCGAACAGATATAGCAGCGACAAACGTGGGATGCTACTGGCTGAACGGATAGTTTCCCGAGAGGTATAGCCAGCGTCACTTAGAAAGAGGCGGCCAACAAACAAATAGTAGACGCCCACCTTAAGCAAGAGCAGACCAAATGCGATTCGGAAAATGCTGAGGGGGCGGGTGGGGACCTCACCAAACCAATTGTTGGTCGTCACCATGTTAACTGACTGTAACCACCTGCGAGTCTGCGATTACATATACCGCGTCCCCAGCCTTCGCTTTGATCGCAGCGCCGGATGAGAACTCGGTGAAAGCGGGCAATACGCCAGTCGTCTCTGTAAACCAGAAACAGGGCAGCTTGACCACTTGCTTACCAGCGCCAATTAGGCGGGCAGCGGGGTGAATGTGCCCAGCAAGTAGGTAGGCATCAGGTTTTGCAAACGGTTTGTGGGCAAGCGTAAACGTCCCATCATTAAATGGCGAGTCAACGCAGTGAATATTCAGGTAGCCGGGCGGGTCACCCGTGTGATGATCATGATTACCACGCACATTGATGATATCGAGCTTAGGATGCTTGTTACGCCATGCAGCCAATGCTGCTAAAACATCTGGGCTGCAACCTTCTTCAGCGTGAAACAGATCACCAAGGATACGCAGTCGCGCTGCTTTGGTCTTTTGTAGCAAAGAATCTAAGCGCTGAAGCGCCGGCTGCAAGAAGTTCTGTGGAACCGCTATCCCAAATGATCGAAAAAAGGCCGCCTTACCAAAATGTGTATCGGTAATATAGAGAGTTCTGGTAGTCGCGAGGAACATGGCTCGCTCTGGCAGCAGCAAGACGGATGTTCCATTTGGCAAGTTGATCGTAAGCGCTTCGTTTGCTTGAATGTGCATTGTTTGTGGATCAAAAGTAGAATAAGGTTTGACGCACTAATTATACACGTTGCACCAAGTGGCTGAGCAACCATTTGCCACTTCCTATACAATGATAGCAACTCGTTGAGGAACAACCCACTTATGCGTGCTTCCGATTTACAAGTGCTGCCATTTTTTTCGACGCTGCCGGTTGAAGAAATTGAGTGGATCGCCACCCATGCTTTGGTAATTAGCTTGGAAGAGGGGCAGTACCTTGTCACAGAAGGTGCTGTTGTCGCGCAGTTTCACGTCGTTATAGACGGTCGATTGATGCTAACGCGCTCGACTGCGGACTCGCTGGTTGTGGTTGGCTCACAATATCCTGGTAATTATGGAGGCATACTGCCCTTGTTAAGTGGTGAGCCCTCCCCCTTCAACATTGAGGCTGCTATCGATAGCCAGCTCCTAGCCTTGGACAAAGAACTGTTTCAGCAGTTCACGGTCGCGTGCCCCACAGCCGCTCAGCTTGTATTGTCTGACTTGCCGCCGGATGACGATATCGATGCGAAACAAGCAGACTACATCACAACGATGGGTAAGCTAACCGCCAGCTTACTGCATGAGTTAAACATGCCTGCAGTCACCTCGAATGATGCTGCCAGTATGTTGGCAATGCTGCTGCCCCAGTTGCACAGGACATCATTTGAATTAGATACCGTTGGCCTCTCATTTGAAGAACTTGAAAATCTGTTAGCGTTCGAACAACGCATTCATTCTAGTGGTGGGGAACGTCCACTGCTAGCACCAGAAGCACACGCTGCCTTAGAGCGTGAGGTCAGTGTGTGGCTATCGACGAGAGATGTCGAAAACAGCGAGGATGCTGCGCTGACGTTTGTCTCTGCAGGTATTACGCCGACAGAGCTAAACCGTCTGGCTGACGAACTACCTGCAACTAGCCTAATACCTGCGGTTAATTGGTTAGCGTTATCGTTAGAAGCAGCCCGTCTCCTTGATGAGATCCGCCTGAGTACATCACGAATTCGTAATTTGATAAGCGGTCTCCAGATGTACTCATACCTCGCTGAGCCGGTTCGCGAAGCAGTTGACATCCACGAGCTACTTGAGACAACACTTAAATCGATGCGCTATAAGTTACGCACGGTCAATGTCGATAGGACATTCGCTGATCAACTGCCGACTGTCTACGCTAACCGTTCACAGTTAGAGCAAGTGTGGATGAACCTGATTGATAATGCGCTTGATGCTATGGATGGTGAGGGACACCTGACGTTGGTAACGTCGGCCACCGAAAGAATAGTATCGGTTGAGGTACAGGATGATGGTTCGGGTATTCGCCCTGAGCATCTTGATAGCATCTTTCAACCGTTCTATACCACCAAAGAAGTTGCGCAAGGAACGGGCCTCGGGTTGGACATGACGTATCGCATTATCAAACAGCATAATGGTGATATAGACGTGCAGTCTAAACCCGGTATGACCCGCTTTATTGTGACTTTGCCTGTTGCCTAACGAATGCTAACCAGGGCACTCTCTGTGATGGCCTGACGCTCCACAATGTATTGCTGATGGTATGGGTTAACCAACGCAACACTGACTTCGTATTGACCCTTTTCCATTTCTGGTAGGATTATGCTGCCATCATAGATTGATTTGATATGCTGCCCATCGATGTAAAGATGAGCATGTCCAGCAGGATTGTTGGTTGTTTGCTCTGCTCCTTCTTCTGACCAGACGAAATTTTCAGTCAAAACATTGACTTGCGTTCCGTGCTCGGTATCTACGATGTCAAGTTGGACGGTCGGCGTATCTTCTGTGACAAGCGAAATAGCTTCAGCACCACAGACCTCACCCGCTAGGGCCATGGCAACGTCATCGACGTTATTACGCCACACTTGCTGTGCCATTGCGGAATACGGCACCATGAAGATAGCTAGGGCTAGGACAAAATTAACTGATGCGAACGCAGTGCGCAGTGGCAGCCGTTTATGCAGCGCAACAGGCGTTTTGTAGACTTCGCCGGGGCCTTGCAGCAAAAAGGCGATCAACGCGCCGTGGATGATTGTATGACCGATCACTTCAACCTTGCCGAATACAAGCGTCGTTGTGAAGAAGACCAGCGTGATCACCAATGATAAAGGGCGACCCAGCAAGCCAATCACTAATAAATAACCCAACGCTAGTTCAACAAATGCGGCCCCTACCAGAAAGAACTCAAGCGGGAAGCCGAGTGCAAGTTGCGGGTTCTGTTCCAGGATGTATAAGCTCCATTGTGGGTAGATCAATTTCTCTAACCCTACCCAGAGCAATGAGAACCCGACGGCAATATACAAGGCTGGAGTCCCCGTACCTTTGATCGTTATATTGTCTAACCGATGGACGATCAGAAACCATGCTACACCGATAAATAGAGCGTAGTCCAGCATGTAGAATATGCCGTACTGCGTGACACCGATGGCGTACAATCCGATCAATCCGACCCCAGCGGCAGGTGTTGTTTCTTTAAACAGCAGGAGAAGCGCAATAGCAAATTGCAGCCAACCCACCCATGCACCTAGAATGTCTAATTCTGGAACAAGGAGCGCATCCGCTTGCCAAGACATAAGTAAGGTTGCGCCAGTGGCTATGCGCATCACGACATATGCGCTGTCTTTGCGATCATCGAGCCATTGGTTGACTCGCTGGTACCATGTTGCCCCCTCAAGGCCGCGATCAATAAGCACGGCAGCCCCAATAGCGACAAAGGTTAGGGCCGTCATACCGAGGAATAATGGTGAAACAACCTGCTGAAGCGTTAGAGGTTGATCAGCAAAGCTGAAGTCAGAAAACCACTTGACGTGTGCGGCAGCGATGTTCGGAGTCAGTAAAAGTGCGGTTACAGTAAGGAAGGCAACAAACACTGGATGAACGTGACGATTTGCAAATCGACGAAGCATACGGGTTATTCTTCTTTAGAACTAAAATCCAGACAGTTTTGTGACACTGTCTAGATAATAAAGCCAATTGTGAGTTTGTTTCAAAAAGACGTTACATCAACCACTTGCTGGTGCTGCTTTTGCTTTGCTGGCCTTGACTTCTTCGGGGATCACAATATGACCGTCTTGCTCGAGCAGGTTCATCAGGGAGCGACTGGATCGTAAGCCGATGTATAGACCACCCATGACAAGCATCACAGTGAGCCAAGTACCAATAATCGGTGGGACAATCAGTAGTGGCGGCACCGGTGCTGTTGCGCCGAGCATCAGTGTGGTTAACGTCGGTATACCAAGAATTAAGAGGAGCAGCCAAAGCACCCAGAAGAACAGACGGGTGAAGCCTCGCGCATTGTAATCCCAAACAAACGCGCCAGCCCCCCAAATTAGACTTTCTACGGCGATTGCCCAGCCGGCCTTGGGCTGAGTTTCCATTAAGCGGAAGATTTTACCAACGCCTTTTGCGAGCTTATACAGCAGATATAACCCATATAGTGCAGCCCCAACGACGATTGTTGACACAACGGCCAACAGCGCTATCAGTAGACGTGGGTCAACTTCGCTAAGCCAGATGAATAATGCCACGATCACCACAGAAAGAATACTTTCCGCCGTCGCCCAAAACGCAGGGCCAGTTGGGGTGCCTTCAATGCCTGCGGCTGTGCCTAGTGAGCGCTTACTGATTGCCTTCGCTCCGTTAAGAGTCAGCGCAATGGCGGACGAACCAGCCATCATAGCAGCACCTGTCGGTGTAATGTTACCTTCTGGGTGAACGAGATTGATGGCCTCGAGGCTGGCTTGTAACGAGGGGTCGATGTTGGCAATCACACCAACAGCAGCAGCCGCGACCAGAGCAGAAGATGCTGGAATAATAAAGCCATGGACAAAACCGCTGATTGTATCAAGAATGTTTCCGATGCCCGGAGCAACTAAAGTACTGTATGCTGGGGCTACAACCAAGACCCACAGGACACCGACTGTCCCCATAAAGAACCAGCTTTCCATAAAATTAAAGCTGGGCCCAAGTTCTATCAGGTTAAAACGACTCGCTGCTGACAGAGCTAGCAAGAAAGCGTATTGATTCGTAACACCAACCAGACCACCGGCTGACATGGCAGAAAGTAATACTTGCATCCAATAAAATCCTTTTCGTCACATAGCACTGATGCGTACAGATTTTCCTACGTAGATTGTATCAAGGTGGTTTCGGGTTTGTGGAAATCTCTCAAAAATTGGGGCTACCAACGACCGATTAACTCAACTTCTAGTTCGAGCGCCACGCTATGGTCTCGCATGACGACTTCTTGCACATGCTCTGCTAGATTGTAGACGTTGGTGGCGGTTGCGTTATCCACGTTCAAAAAAAAATTGGCATGCTTTGTTGATATCTGTGCTCCGCCAATCTGTTTGCCCTTAAGACCACTGGCATCAATCAAGCGCCCAGCATAATCATCCTTAGGATTTTTGAACATGCTGCCAATCGTAGCGCCAGGTGGCTGCGTCCGTTTGCGATATGTATTGTATTCCTCCATCCGCTCTTTGATCGCATCTGGCGAGTCTGGTGTGAATTCGAGAATGCAGCTCAAAATAACAGCATTCAGCTTTGTTTGTTTCAGCATCGATGTTCGGTAGCCGAACGCCATCGTGTCTTTGCTCCATGTTACCTCCGGTTCTTCGGGAGTCGTAGCATAAACGAATGTAGCTGAGTCGCTCATATCTGCGCCATGTGCGCCTGCGTTACCATAGATGGCTCCACCGAGCGTGCCAGGGACCCCAATGGCCCACTCAAAGCCGCTTAGACCGCGTTGAGCGCAAGCTCTGGCAAGTTTAATCGTGCTGATGCCGCTTTCTGCTAGGCAAAGTTTTCCAGTAAAGCGCACGTTATTAGCCTTGTTATTGATGACAATTCCGTCAACCCCATTATCTGAGACGAGGATATTGCTTCCACCGCCCAGCACTGTCAAGGGTTGGTCGTATGCCCAGGCGATTTGTGCGGCACTCATTAAGTCTTCGGTTGAGTGGGCCGTCAATAAAACACAGGCGGGGCCGCCAATCCGTGCGGAGGTGTGTTTCGCAACGGGCTCATCATAGGTGACGCGATCACCAAAGCGTGCGGACAATGCCTCACACATGGGGATGGACCTGCATGTATTTTTCAACTTAGCCCCCCTCCAACAATTGGAGTGACCCTGGCGCTACCTGATAAATGGCTTGCCAAGGGATGTATCGACTGAAGAAACTATCTTGCCGTAGAATTTCGCCATCACGATAAACAGTCCGGTTAACTGTGACTTCGGCTCCATCAACCGCATAGTCAACTTGCTGTACGTCGCCTGGCGTAAGTTCTGGGTTGGCCTCATAGATCGGGTCACCATGTGGGGTGATGTTTTCAATATATGGGCCGTCTTTCTGAACGGTACGACCATCTGGGGTGCCATAGAAGTAAAAAATAACGGTTGATGTTGAGACATCTACTTCAGATGTTATGAGGAGATGTCCGGTTGTATCGTTGATGAACTTCATATCCACGAACGGCGAGTAGACTGTGGCATCGAGGCCAGCACCCTCGCCAACTTCATAATAACTGACGCGGTAGCCGTGTGGGTACCGCTCTGTAATTGGGAAGCCAGCAAAAAAAGCAGCTTGAAAAGCAGTCGTGCTGACTTGACACACGCCGCCACCTACGCCTTCGATGGTGCGTCCATCATAAATGATCAACGCTTCCTCAAAACCTGACTCAAGGCTAACATCACCAAGGTATTTGTTGAAGGAAAACTCTGCGCCTGGCTCTATAATCACACCGTCAAAACGACCAGCCGCCTCTTGTATATTGACGCGCCTTGCATCTGACGAGCCGGCAAAGAACGTCGATGCTGATGATACAAGCCCGACAATGCCGAGCTCTTCGCCGGTCATGTCCGCGACGTAGGTTGGCTCTTCATAGTCAAACGCCAATGGCACTCGGGCTTCACCTGCTGCTGCCATCTGGTTGACTAATTGGATCGTTTGGTTGAGGTTGAGTGTTCTGCCTCGGTAGCTGGCTTCTAACAGCACTAGCTGGTTGGCCTCAAGGTCGAAGTCGAAGCGCGCATCTTGTGGTTCGCGGGTTAGGTCGGCTGCCAATGGCGCCAGAAAGGCCGTCAATTGTTGTTCATTTAAGCGTACTGTGTACCGTTCACCGTCGTCTGCCGCCGACACTCTTTCGGTGACGATCATGTCAGACAGTGCCTCAGGGCTGGCTTGCCACGGGCCGGGGTCACCTGGGATTGGCTCGTCGATGTAGACCTCTAGTGGGTTTGATAATATCTGGTTGATCGTCTGGGCGACGTCTTCAGCACTGGCGATCTTCGGCGGAATATCCTCGATGATGAGCGCCACCTGACCACTCTCTAATTGAATAATCTGTTGTTGTAATGCAGCGAGGGTAGCCTCTACATTGACTTCACGCCCGGTTTCTGACGGTTCTGCGACTGCTTGCAGGTCATTGATTGTCAGAGTAGCATCACGCGCTGGTTGGTTCACTTGCCCAGCAATACCCGCGAGGTATGCCAGCGCATCAGCTTCATTGTAGTTAACCACAGGGGACACTTCGATGCCCACTCGCTGACTTAATGCTCGCTGCTGAATGTTTCCGAGCAGCGAAGATTGGCGACCAACTGCCATGGCAGCGGTCACTGTTTGTTCAACGTCAAAGCCAACCCCAATCTCTTGCGAGGTAATGAACCATTCTTCGCCCGTTTCTTCGTCAATGAACATAATGACGACATCAGCGGGATAGTTAAATTGACCAGCTAACGTTTCAATCGCCTCGGAGCGTGTCAAACCACCAACATCAATACCCCAAACGCTGACGCCGGGATAGATAGCATCACGATATTGGAACTGATGGTAGAGGGCTGCACCACCTAACACAAAGTTGAGCAGCAGCAGCATGAACATACCAACACCAATGAGGCGTGGTAGCCAAAGCATAGAGAAGATTTGTTGATATTCTTGACGTGTTGTCATTAAATAGATCCAATTAGCACGTTCACGGCTACATTATACACTTGTTTGATGCACTGACCTTGACGTTGTCTTACGAATTGAGGGTGTTCTCATCCTGATCTTAATGGCTTGTCTGGTGTTACAAGTAAACTTTATGAACAATCCGCTTGCTGCTTACCAGTGAGTGACCGACCCCGCCGTAAAGTCGGTAAACAGCTTGGTAGGGTAGAATGCGCTTCGTGAAATTATAATTGGCCTCTTCTGGCGCACGAGATTATCATCCTAACAAAGTTACGCCAATACCACACCTAAGGATAATCGCAATGGATTACTTTGATGTTGGCAACGTGTCGATTAGCTTTGCCGTTCAAGATTTGCAGCTTTCGCGCTATTTTTATCAACGTCTTGGGTTTGTCGTTTTACATGCATCAGATGATGAGAAATGGGTTATGATGGCTAAAGATGATATGGTCATCGGCTTGTACGAGGGCATCTTCTCGAAAAACAATATGATGTTCCAGACGAATGATGTCGTTGCCGTCCAAGAAATGCTGAAGTCCAAGGACGTTGAGTTTCTTATTGAAGCGAACCCGACGGCTGGCGTATCACACGCGGCTCTGGTTGACCCTGACGGCAATCAAATTCTGATTCTGCAAAGCGAAAACCAGAGTCAAGAAGAAGAGTCTGATACGCTCTATCAGTAGCGGGTTTTCTTTTATGCGACAATTGTCGTTCCTTTTATTCAGCATTATAGCAGTCGTACTAGTCGTTGTGGGCTGTCGTTCGCGCTATGATGTTTCATCTGACTTTGTCGTGGCAGACTTATTTGCCACACCTGGGCGTGCTTTAGCGACCTTGCCGCCGACTTCTGTCGTGCAGCAGATGCCGCCAACCAGTCCGCCATCATCTGCCGTTGGGCCAGCCGTCGCGCCGACGGTGAACCCACTATTGCCCACGCCGCCTTTGCCAACACCCGTGCCATTTCCTGACGTTCAGTTCCAAGATGGTGACGACGAGCCAGATACAGCAACATTACCACCTCTAAGTGCTGGGGCTGACGGTTTGATTGGATTGGAGGACAATGATGAGCAACTAGATGATGAAGGCTTTTTTGAAGAGCCTGACCCTGACTTTGACGCACTTGTAGACCCAGGGGAATGTCGAGATGCACCGCCCGTTCTTTTTGCCAATGCGTATAACCAAACCCCAGCCGGGGCAGAACGGCTTGGTTGCGCCCTTGGCGACACCGAGAAGGTATCGGGTGTTTACCAACTTTTTGAACGTGGGGCGATGTTCTGGCGACAAGCTGACAACAGCATCTTTGTGATTGCGACTGGTGCGATTCAGCAGGGGGCAGATACTGACACATGGTGGCGCCTCCTTGATACCTGGACAGATGCTGACCCTGAAATTGACGGAGAGATTTCACCACCTTCTGGTTTTAGCCAACCTCGCCGCGGCTTTGGAAAAGCATGGCGTGATAATGCCTTCGTGCGCGAGGCTCTTGGGTGGGCAACTGGTGATGAGGTGTTTGATCAGGTGGATTGGCAGCAGTTTGAAAATGGGTTCATGTTTGCATCACCCGGTGGGGGCATCATCTATTTGATGCTTCCAGTCGAACCAGAGCCACCATATACAATGGGTGAGCATTTCGGAGGCATTCAGCAGCAGCTCGAGCCGTAATTCAACGTCGGAAGGGAAGAGAAGCATGAACATACTAATCGTAGATGATGATCTAAACGTTCATAGAATTCTAAGCCGAGTGGTTGCCCGCGAAGGTCATACTTTTATGTTGGCGTCTCGAGGGCAGGAGGCACTTGACCTCCTGCAATCACATCCGATTGATCTCATTTTTCTTGACATTCACATGCCGGGGATGTCGGGGTTAACGGTGCTGCGACGGCTCAAAGATAGCGCTGAGACAGAGCATATTCCCGTTGTTGTGATGACGGCTTATTTCAGCAACGATAATATTGCTGGTGCCATTGGAGCGTACGACATATTTTCCAAGACTCACTTGATCAAGGATGCTACTAGAGTAATTGGTGAATTTGAAAAATCGGATTAAACGCTGGTTCGATCTTTCAATTGGCGAACTTGCCACCATACACGTGGAAGCATGGCAAACTTCTGAGCCTTGGGGACAAATGCGCGTGCTTGATGGTTGTCGTAGTTAAGTTGCTCAATCTTTTTTAAGATACCTCGGTAGACTTCCGCAGAGGCCCCAATTGCGAAGCGCCCATCGCGGTGTAGCAAGCTAATACCAGGCCATGCTTCCTCGTAGAGAGCATGGGTGCGCTCTATCTGGAAGTTAATTAACTCAATGTAGCGGTCATTAATAATACCATTTGCTAGGTCAGCCTCGCTGTATCCAAATCTCTGCATGTCTTCTTGTGGCAAGTAGATCCGTCCGCGTGTCCAATCTTCGCCAACATCACGGAGGATGTTTGTCATTTGCAGAGCGACGCCTAACTGCTCGGCTCGTAAAAATGTCTCCGCTTCATCCTCAAAGCCAATAACATACATGCTATTAAGCCCGACGGTTGACGCAGCCAAATAGCAGTAACGCCATAGCTCGTCAAAGGTCTCGTAGCGGCACTTACGCAGATCCATCTGCATGCCATCAAGCAGTTCTTCGCTGTATTTAATCGGAATACGGTACCGTTCACGGGTGTCGGCCCATGCTAACAGAGCAGGGTGGCTCTGCTCAGAAGAGGGCTTACGCATTTTCCGCCGCCATGCCTCTAGGTGATCCGCTCGAGCCTCCGGCGTGGTTGGTTTGCCTGGGCGCTCATCATCAACAATATTGTCGCTCAGACGGCAAAATGCGTACAGTGCACGAGCCGCACGGCGTTTTTCCAGCGGCAGCAAGGCACTGGTCAAATAGAACGATTTCGAGTACTGCTTAGTTATTGCGTCACAGTAGTCATAAGCACGCTGAAGCCGATTGTCACTGAAGTCAGCAGTGGTTTTACTACTCAGCCATGGTATAACAGTCAGGGTCGTTCTCCTAGATTTATAGATTGGTCGAGCATATACATGTGTACTATGTGCAGTACTTACTGTTACTTGCCAGTGTTTAACCCATCTGACTGTTGAACACCGGCTGCGATAGCTTGTTTTCCAAATATCCTTCTGCCAACTTCAGTAATGGCATCCGCGCGCCGTTGACTCTCTTCAGCAATCATCAAAGTTACGCCGAAGCCAACTAGTAAGCTGGTTAAGGTGAAGAAGATAGCTTCTTCAATCGGCAAGATGCCTGCCAACATAATCCCAGTCGTTTGGGCTGGGTCAATTGTCCATGTGCCGGATGTAATCGCAATGGCATCAGCGATTGATAGATAAACGGCTGGAACAAATACCGCAGGCACAACAATTTTGCGATAATGCCATAAAATATCAGCGCCAAAAATCAGTTGGATCAATACTGGGAACAACATCCATGAAAGTTCTAACCCAAGGTACGTGCCGGGTTGCCATCCGCTGAGTAGTATTATTATAGACGCCAACCAGACAACGCCAACAGCAATTGTCGCACCGACCCGAATTCGCGCACGAGAGGGTACGGAACCCTGATCAAGGTTAATGTGCCGTGCCAGCCAAACGAGCCACAAGCCGCATAGTACCGTTTGAACGACGAAGAATGTGTATTCTTCGATTGGCACCCACCAAATTGTAATGCCAGTCACCAATGTGGTGTCGTACCACCAGACGTTGGTGGCGACGAGATAGTTATCCCAAGGTGTTGTCCACAACACAGCGATCACGACATGCACAAGTGTGATGCCACCCCAATGGCGGCCCGTTAGGTTGCTGGGTAAATCTTTTCCACTGCGCTTCGACTGCCATAAAAGCAAGCTCAGTATGAGAATGGGTGTGCCCACAAATAGGGCCAAGAATCCAAAGTAGGTCATTAATTAAATTCATGTAGATGACTGATGTAATCAATCGCTGATCACCCGTGTATCCCTGACCATCTACCAGTCAGTAGGCAATCGACTATAATTGATGGTATCGGGCAAAGGGATACAATTCACCTCTCCTACGATTTCCAAGCTAACGAGCGGTATAATTCTGATGATTATCAAACGAAGAAAATGACTCTATGCAGGTTGCAGAAACTGTTCAAGAAGTCAGAGAAATAAGGCAGCAAGAGCCACTTTTAGTGTGGGGTCTGGTGCCAACAATGGGGGCGCTGCACGCTGGGCATTTAGCATTAGTGCGCCAAGCAACAGATGAATGCGAGCGTGTCGGGGTGAGTATATTTGTTAACCCTACCCAATTTAATGACTCCGCTGACCTGACCAATTATCCGCGTACGCTACAAGAAGACCTTTCTTTGCTTGGCAGTGAAGGCGTTGATCTTGTGTGGGTGCCACAGTCAGACCATGTGTACCCACCCGGCTTCCAGACTTCAGTTACCCTCAGCCATGTAACCCAGCCATTGGAAGGCACACACCGTCCCGGTCATTTTGCAGGGGTAGCGACCATTGTCGCTAAGTTATTCAACATATTTGAACCCACATACGCCTATTTCGGGCAAAAGGACGCGCAGCAGGTAGCGGTCATCAAACAAATGGTGCGCGACTTGAACTTTAATCTGGAGATTGTGACAGTGCCAACCGTTCGTGCGGACGATGGGCTGGCGCTCAGCAGCCGTAACAAGAACCTGTCAACTGAGCAGCGACGTGCGGCAGTTGTCCTTTCTAGAGCCTTATTCGCAGCAAAGTCTGCTTGGGAGCAGGGCGCTCGTGACGCGGAATACTTGCGCCAGCATATGATGAGAATCGTTGGGGCCGAGCCATTAGCTCGCATCGACTACATCAGCGTGGCGCACCCATGGACGCTCGAAGAGCAGCAAGGGATTGTTAAGCAAGCACTGCTCAGTATGGCTGTCTACATCGGCGAAACCCGTCTAATCGACAACATCACTGTTGGGGATTGAATGTCTACGCACATTGGCTGCTGGTACAATGACGCGTAACGCTTGCGGCTCGACACGTACTTCGACGGGTGTCTTGCCGAATGACTCCCCATCGTAGGTGACGTTGGTCGGAGGCTCAGCCTCAATTTTGATCTGACGGGCTTGCCAATGCGGTAATGGAGTCGAAAAGGTATCGGTTGCTGGGATAACTGTCGTGGCAGCCATCCCAGCGGCAACTGCGGTTAGTTCCGCTAAATCTACCTTGCGGAAAATAACCACGTCGAGCAGACCGTCGTTGACGTTGACCAGTGGCAGCAAAGAAACGCCCGCCAGCCCAAAGTTCCCTGAATTGGCAACATAGCAGCCTACCCCTTGAAGCGCCACGGTTTCACCGTCAATCTCTAGTTCATAGGTCAGCGGTTTTGGGTCTACTAGGCTTTGTAAGGCGGCAAACGAATAAGCGAAGTAGCCTAATCGATCTTTCTGCTCGCGGTTTGCACCTGTTAGCAACTGCGCGATGATGCCCGTACCAGCGCCCACCAGAAATGGTTGGTTATTTACAAAACCAAGATCGACCTTTCGGATGGTTGCTGTCGTATCTGTAAGGAGCGCAGCAGCATTTGCCAACTGCATTGGTAGCCGCATCTCTTGGGCGAAGGCATTTGCCGTCCCGCCGGGCAGTACCACCAGCGGGATATCTGTGTGCTGGAGTACACTAGCGGCCTCGACCAAACTGCCGTCCCCTCCATAAACGGCGACGGCATCGACTCCTGAGTCCAGTGCAGCCTTAGTGAAGCGCTTTGCGTCGCCACTTTCTCGTGTGATCGATACTTGCCAGTCGATGTCGGCAGGGGTCAACACCCGGTTGAGTGTGTTTAGAATTGGTTCATCCCGCCCAGCGGCTGGGTTAACAATGATCTGTACGCGCTGATACATGTAACTTGTCTTCTTTCAGATTGTAGGTTTGACGGTGCGCTTAGTGTGCTGAACACTTCAATGAACTTGTCAGGGAGCATGCTGTGAGTCGTGTGCAAATAACATTATTATTGATTATAACGTTTGGCCTCTCGCTACCGCTCGCAGTTGCATCAGCTTTAGACTTAAGATCACCAGACAAAATTGTCGAGGTTGATGCGGTTGAAGGCTAGGGAATGTCACGGGCAGTGGTTGACCGATTGGGTCTTTGTCGGTGTACCTGAAGCCAAAATTGTACAGAAGCTGTATACGCCTATTAATGTGATCAGGCTTGTAGGCTGCAACAGCTAGGTGCATTTGATCTGAAAATGTCTAGCTGGATCAAAATACCGGACTCGATTCAAGTGCTATGAGGCACACTCCTTGCTAAACGTCGCCATGATCATGTGTTTGTGGCTCACAATAGTGCGCTATCCCTTTGTTCTGCGAGGGGGCTTCGCAGCGCGCGGCATGTTTTTTAGGTTACCCAGCCGTGCTAGTCGAGTGTCTGCTGTGTTATCTACTCGCTGTCGCCGTCTATCTTAATTTGATATAGTGTTTGCTCCTGAATGGTGTGGAACCGATTTTCGCTAGGGTGATAATAAAAAACTCTATAAACGACCTTGACAGACTCAATTGGGGCTAGCCCCGCATAGTATTCAGTATTTGGGTCGCGCCCCGTGTTGAAATTCAATGGAAGCTGAGGCACCGGCAGCAAGCGCTTCTTTTGCTTGCGCTCGTTATAATGCGTAAATGCTTCGTATATAAGTATTTCAAACTGCTCATATTCATCAGAGTCATAGCGGTTGCTGCCATATGTTTCAATCACAGAAGGTATTTCTTCAGGCCCGCTCACATCTGTGGCAGCAGCAAAAAACGCGTAAGATGGGTAATCATACTTCCACCCGATTAAGCCGCCCCAGCTATTTGACCCCGGCGTAATTTGATCGACCAGTGTCCATGTTCTGCCCCGATGTAAATCCTCAATTTGACGGAGAAAATCACGCTCAAGCGGATACCTCTCCCCAGTAGTAGTTACGACCTCATAGTCGAATACCGGGTAGACGTTGGTATCCCACCAGGCGAACATGCGTAAGTTCGTCAGCAACCATGGGGCAAGCAAGATCAGTACGATGCTGAAGGCTGTGACCGGTGGCCGGTAAAGGCAGCGCATGTCGTCTGAGTCATTCGGTTGGATCAATAGGATGACGAGACAGGTTACCGCCAGCAGCAACCATGCCCGAAACAGCACGCCCGTAAACACATAGATGCCGAAGTGCAGCAAAATGATCATCCCCAACAAGACTGCCGACAGCTTTCGGTTCCACAGAAAAACAAAAATGATCGCTAATTCTGCCACAATTGTATAAATAACTAGGAGAAGCTCGATACGCCCTAACATGGACAAAAGCTGTAAAGACCATGCTTCTGGGAGGAAAGCGAGCCAATCATTGGCGATGTAAGCGCCTGCCGCCATGTAGCTGATGTGGTTCTGTGTGAGCCACGCCATGATCGGCCCATCAATGAAAACGAGTTTGCCAAATGCGGAATAGACGTAGCTTGACGCAACGCGTACTACCGTCAGCAGCATGACGTGCATAAAGTTGACGCGATTACCAATAACTACTTTGAAGGCTGTGTAAAGCGAGAAGAGAGTTAGAAACTCAAATAGGACATTTAGATGATGAATATCTGTGTGGCCCAGTGGAACCGAATACTGGAGGTTAAAACTATAGCCATAGATGGCAAACATCGGCACGAACGCCGGGTTGACGAAGACCAGACCAGCAAGGATGACTAAGATAAGCCTATCTACAACATAGGGTTGCCCGGCAAACAAGTTGACATCCGCAGAAAGATAATAATAAGCTAGTGAAAAGCACACGATACTAACGGCCCAGCGTGCGCCCAACACCATTTCATTTCCCCAGCCAACCTGACCATACAGAGAGTTTTTGTCAAATTGACTGTAGTTCAAGATCAGTAGTACGCTGAAAGCAAGCACCACAACGATGTGAAATGGATTACGAAAGAAGAGAGCCAACATCGGTAACTCTGACTGAATCCAATTAACTGGGTCAACAGCCATTGACTGTATAACAATCAGCGATAACTGCCAGCTTGCCATCAAGACAACAGCAACAATCAGGAAGCGCACGACGTCCCGATCAAACAGAAATGCTTGTTGAACGCGAGCCCATATGAAAGCCATTTACCTTGATAACCCTTTCGACAGATGCACGGAAGATAGGCGAGTGCTTTATGTGCTGAGCGGTGACGCCAGCCTATTCTTGACCACAGGTCGGCGTGGGTTCTATCTGCGAGTCGACTCCGTAGATTGTCAAGATGGGCAAATCATCTACGAATATAGCACAGATAATTTCCCCACCTTCAGGTACTCCTTCAAAGGGCTTGTTTGGATGTCGATGTAATTCAAGAAAGTAGTGTGCTTCACCTGAGCCAATCCATTCAGGTTCAACCCGTCCTTTATTTGGTTCCTGCATGATTTTACGTGTGTACGCTACCTGATTGGCTGGCGAAATGTTCAGGTCGTCGCGGGGGTCATTTTCTAAAAGATACTCAATACCTTGCAACGTTGATAGACGCCAGTAGTCGCGCTCAAATGCTTTGCGCCCACCAAATAGCTCAACAATCGGGTTGAAGTATGCGTACTGAAACGGGTGATTGATGACCATCCAGCGAACTACGTTAAGTTGTGCTGCAATCATGACTGCCGCCAAAGTATAACCTGCAATGCGCTCAGTTCGGTTATCGCCCATGAAATGCTTGCTGGCTGTGTAGAGGCCCTTCAGACCGTAAACGGCAACAAGTACAAATGGTACATAGAGAAATGCCACTTGACGCCAAGCGTTGTATAATGTTGACCCAATTATGATAATTGCTAGGATGGGCGTAACGTAAAGCGCCAGATAAATAAGCGGATCGCGATTTGCTGAGAAAAAAAGCCGCCAATTTTCTCTGAAACATGCAGTGACAGTCTTCAAGGCACCTATTGCGAACAATACGACATAGGGAATTGGTATGGTTATCAACATCCAAACTGGGAGGTAATGCCATGGTAGTGTATGTCCATCTTGGAATTCCCCAAGGTACATGATGCGATCGCGCCATTTATAATCACTGAACTCAGTGATGGTCTCATATAAGTGTGTAAACGGTGACCCCCAACTCGCAGGGCTAATAATTGTGTAAGTGATAAAGAAAATGATGAGCGAGAATGGCAGTATCAGATACCAAAATGGTTTGGTCATTTTGCCTTTGATGACCAACTCGAATAGCACAACAACAAGCACAACAGCAAGAAGGCCGAGAGCCAAAAAGCGCATAGCCGTAGCGAATGCAATCATTACACCAAATAGGCCCGCCCAGAGAAAGCTGCGTGAACGCCAAAACCGATATCCGAAATAGAGTGAAATCCCAAACCATGCCAGAAATATCAAATCTTTACTGTTATAAAATGACTCTGCAAAGATGCGAGGCGAAATAATAAGCATTGTCAGCGCAGCAAGGCCCCAATGCCATCCTTGATATGATTCTTCTGCCAACTTGTAAATTGCAAGTATGCCTGCAAATACTACCAAAAACGTCACATAGTGGTAAGTAAGCCATCCATACTCCTCAGGAAGTTCATTAGCTGCCTCAACTACAAATAATGGTAGAGTGAACGCGACACCATAGTAGCGGTTAGTGTATTCAGTGACATTCGTGTTCTTATATTCACCAGCAAGAGATGGGGCAAAGACTGCTAATGAGATACCACCATGAGTACGTTGTGTAGACTCATCAGTCGACATCCCATAATCATCGAATATTGTCATACCTACCGCAAGATAGGCGAACAGCACCGCTCCGACGATATAAACCTTTGCTTGATCACCACCCTCAATCTTGATGACTGATATAATGATCATCACCAAAAGAAAACCACCAACGAGTCCAGTAGCCAACCAGACAATCACTTGACTTAGCAGCCTCGGGCCAGTGTAGGCCGTCATATCTTCGACGAGGCCAATGGGTGTTCGCAGAATGGCATATGCACCTATCAAAACGCTCACACTGATCAACAACCAAGCACTCCAAGCGGGTAAGGAAATTAATGATGGCAGCACCTGTTGGGTGAGGTAGCGGTAGATCGGCGCTGTTAGCATGGCAGCAACTAGGAGGAATACAGCAGCGAGGACTGTGCCAGAAAAGAAGTAGTCAAAGCCGTATAGCATGAGCAGGAGCGAGAAGCTTGTTCCAATCGCTATCGATATTAAAAGATGAAGAAACTGAGCCAGGCTAAGTAGACGATTTTTGCGTTTTTGTGCCATCAGATTATCTGCTTACCTTGACCTATATCTTTAGTCTTGTTTTCAAAAGGCACACTTTTTACCTCAAGATGTTTAAATGTACTGTAGCCAGCAATTGAAATCTACTTGACGTGAGTCTTTGCGAATGACTGGGGCACATTTAATGAATCAATAGCTTGACAGAGCCGGTTCGTTTACTCTCATCTATCTGCGGTTGTTTTCTGTACTTGGTGAATGAAGATATCGCCACTGTTCTTCTTTACAGATATGTATACTGTGAATCTACACGACATTATAGACTTACAGGCTCTTATGAGAGCCTGTAAAGATCCACTAAATCAGTGAATGAGTCTTGTGGCTAGGCGTTACGCTACCTCTTAGTCCACTGAGACAGGGTAAAGGGCAGAGACTAATTGCAAAAGGCGAGGAGTTGGGACGTGTAATAGTGACTGGTACATTATAGAAGCACCTACCGCCTGGCAGATGCGCCGGACGGTAGGTGCTTAGCATAGCTGTGATGAGACTATGTTATTGACTCGCTGTGTGACGGGTCACTTCGTGCATTAATTCTTGCATCTGTGGGTAGGTGCGGATGTATTTATCGACGAAAAACTTATACTGCTCGTGCCGCTCTACATTTGGCTCAATAGTTTCGGTTTTACGAACCATAGCATCGCCTGCATCCACAAGGTTATCGTAGATGCCTGCACCGACTGCCGCACACATAGCGCCACCGAGAACTGCTGCGGAGTCGCCAGCTTCAGTGAGTGTGATGGGTACATTGCTGATATCGGCATGGAGCTGCATCCAGAAGGGGCTCTTGGTTGGGCCACCTGTTGCAATCAGTTCAGTGACTTCATAATCGTACTGGCGCATCGTCTGCAAGATATGCTCTGAGCCATAGCAGACGCCTTCGATGATGGCCCGGTAGACGTGCGCTGGTGTATGCGATAGTGTGAAGCCCCACATCATACCGCGGGCTTCGGGGTCAACGTAAGGTGTACGGTTCCCTTGCCAATACTCCAACACAATCAATCCTTCGCTGCCGGGTGGTAGCTTCTCAGCGTCGGCAGTCAGCAGGTCGAAGGCACGCGTGCCTTCCGCCTCTGCCCGCTGAACATACTCCGCGGCAAACTTATCCGTGAACCAGCGCACGACGGAACCTGTCGAAATCTGACCACCTTCGACCATCGATAAGCCTGGGATGATGGCGTTGGGATAGGTACCGAAGATGCCTTTGCCGTGGAAATCGAGGGCTGCTTGTCCTAGTAGAAGGTGCGATGAACCAACAATGAAACACATCTGCCCGGCCCGAGTAACGTTGAGCCCCAGCATCGCAATACAAGCATCAATGCCGCCTTGCCCAACTGGAATGCCGGGGTTTAGGCCAAGCTGCTCAGCGACTTCCGGCAGCAGTGGGCCGACCATCTTACCGAGTGGGTTGATCACCTGGGGAAACTTCTCAAGGGCATCTCCAAGGCCGATGCCCTCGTAAAAGTCTTGAGGGAAACCGTCCTCGTTATCATTATAGTACCAACGCACGCTGACGTTATTGATGTTGCCTACCCACTCACCAGTCACTTTGTGGGTGAACCAATCGGTGAATTCGCCTAGATACTTGGTCTTCTCCCAAATCTCAGGCTCGTTCTCCTTGACCCAAAGCGCTTTGCAGGGCATCCACTCTGCCGAGACGTTACCGTACCCGTTGTACTTGAGGGCATCAAAACCGCTTGCAGCGATACGTCGTGCTTGATCAGCGGCACGCACATCCATCCAGATGATGGCGGGGCGCAGCGGCTCAAAGTTCTCATCCATAAAGACAACGGTGCAGGCAGTGAAATCACCACTGATGCCAACAATGGCGTCTTTTCCAACCCCTGACTCTTCTACAGCCCCACGAATTGCGCCGACACTGGACTCCCACCACTCCTCAGGGCGCTGCTCTGCCCAACCAGGCCGGGGGTGGCGCAGTGGGTATGGAACCGAGTGAGATGCCACCATCGTACCATCTAATGCAAAGACTGCGGCGCGGGCACTTTCAGTGCCACAGTCTACGGAAACAACATATTGATCTGCCATTACCTACATTCTCCTTTCAAATCCGAGCGGGTCAATTATCTTCCTTCGCAGCGACTGCTGCATTAACAACCTTGCGGAAAGTATTACAGTTCGCGACGATATCTGGCCCAAGGGTAAACAGGCCACCACTGATCAGCATGACCACGTCGCTGCCGTAGAAATCTAACAGGGCAGGCACACGCTCCAAAGTCATGCCGCCTCCAGGCATAGGCAATGCTGGCTTGATGCCACCCAGTTCTATCGCTAACATGTTCTTTAAATGTTGGCAGTCAGCTTCCGTGGTAGGGAAGCGGCCGCCAAAGGTGGTGAAGATGCTAACATCTGCGCCAGCCAGCCGGTATAATTGCCCGTAAATCGCACCCATCGTCAGCCCATGCTGTGCTGAAACAGTCAAGTTGCCGAACCAACCAGGGTGACCGAGAATTGGCACGGTAATCCGTTCGTCTGCGGTTAACATACGCATGGCATCCAAACCGGCAAGCCCCGGTACGATTTCAATCGCCCCAGCGCCGACTTCTATTGCATAGAGCGCCCGCTCCAGCACTTCGTTGATGGGTGCCGTCACGTTTGGGGCGTACAGTGTATTGCTCCCTGTTTGTTGGTTTGCCTGCTGCACTGCCTCTGCACACTGACGTGCCCGCTCTTTGAAGCCAGCAAATGACTGGTTCGCTAAGCCGTGATCATCTTTGACGATATCGAGGCCACCCAGAGCAAATTGGCGCGCATACGCTGCCAAACGCTCCGGTGGGAACCCAGCCGGTTTAATGGCTGTGCCCAGCAGGGGGCCAGTTGGTTTTTGGAGCAAGTCTCGAATACCCTGCCGCCCAAATTTTGGCCCAGGGAATTTATCAGCCATACTCGTAGGTAGGTCAAGCTGATGGACACGCATTAACCCCATCATGCTGATGTTGCCAAAGATCACGTTCATGAGTTGCGGTAGTTCGTCGCCAGCTTCTTCAACTGGGTAACTGATCACCACTTTGTACTGATTGCCTTGTAGCAACTCAATAGATTCAACATGCCCAATCACATTTTGCATGTCGCCTTGAGGCACCATCGACGGTGAGAGTTCGACCGTCTGCTCGTGTGCCAAGTGAAGCGCCGCCTTCTCGATTGGCTCATGCGCTTCTGTTATATGATAGGTTACGCTAAAGCGCTCACCCGAAAGATTGACGGAAGTTTCAGGGAAGAACGTCATGTTGCATCTTTCCTCAAATGGTTAGCTGACCACGTTCAAGGATACGTTTGCCATCAATTTCAACAGATCCATTGGTGCGTAAGTCCTTAACAATGTCCCAGTGGATCGCCGATTGATTGGTACCACCACATTCCGGGTAAGCGCGTCCGAGGGCAATATGTATGGTGCCACCAATTTTTTCGTCTAGGAGAATATCTTTGCTAAAGCGATCAACGTGTGGATTGGTTCCAAACGCAAATTCACCAATCAGGCTTGCGCCTTCGTCTGAGCGCACGATCTTCTGTAAGAAATCATTGTTTGTCGAAGCTTCGGCGCTGATGAGTTTGCCTTGTTTCCACGCGAGCCGAATATTGTGCATCAAGCGCCCACTAAGCACGCCGGGAAAGTTAAAAGAGATATAACCATCAATACTGTTGGTTACTGGCGCAGTGAAAATCTCCCCATCTGGCATGTTGATCTTCCCATCAAGGATCAACCATTGGCGGCCTTCAACCGAAAAACGCAGATCAGTTCCTTCACCGACAATATGCACCTCAGAGGTACCAGCGAGCATATCTGCTTGTGCCTGCCAGCGCGCCCCTTCGGTTTTATAGTCAAGCAGGCAAGCATCGAAATACATGTCGAGAATTGTCTCAAGGTTCGTTTCGGCTTGTTGGGCAAATGCTTCATTCGGCACACGAGACAATACCCAGCGTGTATGTGCCCAGCGCATTGAAGATACCTTGCCCAGCGCTGATTGGTTCGCCGCTAGCTTATCGGGGGAGATATCAGCAAGTTCGTAGAGATTATGCCCACCGCGTAGGCCAATATAGACATCGGCCCATTCCATACTATATTGTTCGATCTCCGGTACCCAGTTGATCTGCTGCTCATTGCCATATAGCAGGATAGCACGGCGTAACCGCTCCGACTTCATCTGGATTTGTGGCAGTCCCCCCGCCTTGATGACAGCTTCGTAAGTAGCGAGCGCCAGCGGGAAGGTTTCTGGCTCAATCATCGCGATCATCACGCGCTCACCGGGCTGCACTTGTGTCGAGTGCTGCACCAGTACCTCTCCGACTTGCTTCCAGCGTGGGTCCATCGTTACAGGTCGCTCCTTAAAAACATACTGTTGTTAAACTGTGGCGTTGACTATGCCCGGTAGATTAGTCGCTCACTTCGACCTTAGCAGCCATCTCCAAGGCTTTGATCAATGCAGAGGCATTTTCTTCGCCCCAACCTTGGTTAACAGCCGCTTTGATCGTCTCGCGAACAGCCGCTGCGCCCGGTACTGGTGCCTGTAAGTCCTCAGCGAACTTGGCAATGAGGTTAGCATCTTTATACATCCACTTGAGCGCGAACGACGTTTCAAAATCCCGCTCGATCAGCGAGCCACCAACGCCCGCGAAAATAGGCGACTTGAAGTCCGTCACATTGATCACATCGAGTGCGTCCCTGGGGTTAAGGCCTGCCTTCGCCGCTAGAATTAACGCCTCGCCAATGGCCTCGATTTGCATACTGACCAGCAAGTTGCCAACCAGCTTCATGGCTGTGCCTTTGCCATTCTCGCCCATGTAATGCGTCGTTTCACTGAGTGGCTCAAAGATCGGCAGCATGTCGTCGTATAGCGCTTTGTCTCCGCCAACGACGATCCACAGACCGCCGTCACGAGCCTCACCCTTGGTGCCAAATACGGGCGCATCCAAGAAGCGAACGCCTTTTGGTGCCAACGCTGCAACCGTCTTGCCCGTCGTATCAGGGTGCAGCGTACTCATGTCAACCGCTATCTGGCCTTCGCTGAGTGCATCAGCTAATCCGTACTGCCCGAACAACAGCTCTTCAACTGCGCTATCGTTACTCAGGCACCACATGACGATCTCAGCCCCTTGTGCCGCTTCCGCGGGTGTGTCTGCCTGTGAGGCCCCTGCTGCTACCAGCGGCGCACAGCGCTCAGATGTACGGTTCCAAACAGTGACATCATGCCCTGCGTCGATTAAGCGCCCCGCCATACCACGCCCCATAATGCCCATGCCTAAATATGCGATCTTTGCCATTGATTGTTGCTCCTTCTATGAGTGACTGTTGTATAAGAGCCTATCCATAAATTCGCTATGCTCATTTTGGAATGGGCTTGGCTAGATACTAAGCTTGTGGTGCTTCTGTCGGTGGGCTATTTTCGGTTGGCTTTTCAAAGCCCAGCACGGCTCGAATAATGGCGATGAGCAGGGCCATTCCGGGATCATAAAGGCCTTTGGTGCGCTCCCCGAGCCAACTGGCGCGTCCGATCTTACTTTGCCATTCTTTACTTTCTTCAAACGCCTGCTCGGCAGCATTTAGCATGGCTTCACCGGCTTCGTGCAGTGATTTGTCTGCCTCAATCGCATCGATAAACGCTTGCCGTGCCGGGTCGAGCGCATCAATAATAGTTTTATCGCCCAGCTTCGCCTTACCACGCTGTAACATGGCTTCTTCGGCTGCTGTCAACATGGCTGCCAACAGCGTCGCTTTGATCGAGCCTTGGCCCTTCGCCTCTTTACCCATCTGCATCAGAGCAGTTGCTAGGAGTGTGCCCATGGTCGAAGCAGCCGCACTATTGACCTTCATGCCACTGGTCATCATGTACTTGCCCAGATCACCCTCGGGGTCATTCTCACCGACATAGGTCTTGAGCGCATTACCGACTTTTCCCGCGGTTAAACCGAGGTCACCATCGCCTACCTTTTGATCCAGCTCAGTAAGCTGTTCTTCAGCGTTGATCAGCTCGTCTGCCACACGGATGAGTGCAGCTATCACTTCATCGGCTGTGATTGTTGTATCGGTCGTCATCGACTTGTCCTTAATCGTTGATAGCAAGAGCAGGGCTTGCTTTACACCCTGCCGCTTGTTCTACACTGAATTTATATCTGTGTGAAGAAGGGTGTGTGGGCTGGTGCATCGAGTAGCTCAACCAACTCATCATCCGCAAGTTTGAAGAAGGTGAAGCTGGCCCCTGCCATTTCCATCGAGGTGGCGTATTCACCGATGTATGGGCGATAGACACTAGCCCCAACACCCTCTAGGACTGCATGTGCCTTACGGAACAACAGGTAGAGTTCCTCTAATGGCGTACCACCAAGCCCGTTGACCATAACCGCGACCTGATCACCGGCGCCAATGCCGACGTCCTCAATGATTGCTGCCGCCATGCGCTCGGCGATCTGGTCTGCGGGTTGCAGTTTCTCCCGTTTGATCCCAGGCTCGCCGTGGATGCCCATCCCGATCTCCATTTCGTCGTCACCAATTTCAAAGCCGGGTTTGCCCACCTGCGGCACAATGCACGCAGACAGCGCCACACCCATCGTGCCCATATTTGCCAGTGCACGTTCGGTAACTTCTGCGACTTCGGCAAGGCTGGCACCGGTATCTGCCTTAGCCCCTGCGATCTTGAAGGCAAACACCATGCCTGCGACACCTCGGCGACGGCTGGCTTCTGCCTTCGGGGCGGAGGCAACATCATCCCGCACTAAGACAGTTGCCGTCTCGATGTCGTCCATTTCTGCCATCTCGCCGGACATGTCAAAGTTCATCACATCTCCCCCGTAATTGCCATACAGGTAGAGAACACCCTTGCCACCGTCGATGCGCTTGGTGACATTCAGCATCTGCTCGGAAGAAGGGGATTGAAACACATCACCAACGGCGCAGCCGTCTAACATACCTTTGCCGACATAACCGAGGAATACGGGCAAGTGACCTGAACCGCCACCTGTCATGATGCCCACCTTGCTTTCGATGGGGGCATCCGCCCGCACCAGAGAATGAATATCTTCGGCATAGGCAAGCTGATCTGGGTGTGCTGTGTAGAGCGCCTCGAGCAACTCCGGGACGAAGTCGACGGGTTGATTAATTATCTTCTTCATGACCATTTTGTTTGCTCCTCATATTGTTTAGGGGGATAAATCCAAATAGATGGTTCAAACAGACAACAACGTGCTAACCACCGCGAATGTGACGAACTTCGTTCATGAACTCGGTGACACGCGCCTCATCGACTTCGTTCCAAATGTAGCCGTCACGCTTAAAGGTCGTGCCCGTCACAGTGCCATCGGCAATAGCGAGTTGCTCTTCTAGGTTGCTCAGCCGCACGCCCGTGTTTGCGAACACCGGTGTCTCCGGTAGGGCGTCTTTGACGCGTTTCAAAATAGACGTATCTGTCTCTGCGCCTGCCGTCAGCCCAGAGACACAGATAGCATCCGGCTGCGTGTTAAATACTGTCGATTTTGCTACTTCGGCGATATCACGCTCAGCCAGATAGGCGGCAGACTCGGGGACGATGTTGAACAGTAAGCGCACATCTTGGCCCCCAATGCGATGCTGGTGCCGGATGACTTCACCGGCGTTGGTGTTCCATAAGCCGTAGTCACTAGCATAGACACCGGTGAAAATCTCGCGGGCAAAGGCCGCTCCGGTTGCAACCGCTAGATCAATGCTGGCTTTAGGGTCCCATAATACATTGACGCCGAATGGAATGGTGAGGTCTTTGTAGAGCTCGGCAATAACGCGAGCCATTACTGTTCGGGTGATGGGTTCCGTATCCGTTAAGTAGGGCAGACTGGCTTCGTTGGAAAACATGACAGCATCCACGCCGCCATTTTGTAGGGCGATTAAATCGGCTTGGGCCTTTTCAACGATCTGTTCTACGCCACCTGCTGCATCAAAGCCAGGGTCCCCGGGCAAGGCTAACAAGTGGCACATTGCGATAATAGGCTTACTGACACCAAACACCTCACGTAGCCAGTTCACTGAACCTCCTCCAATTGCATTCAAATTACCTAGGTGAATAATACTTCTGTGCGAAAGGCTTGCCACTGTTAGGTCGTAGCAGGCTCTTCCGTTACTTGGGCGGCCTGTCTTGCTGCCCGCCTAAGCTTTCGTTCATTGCTCAGGTGATTGATGATCAAGACCAAGACCAGTATCGCGCCCCATGCGAATTCCTTAAAGAAGTTAGCCCCACTGGACTGGAACAAGATCATGTTAACGCCCGTCGAGAGCATCTGAACAGCAAACAGCGACAGCAGCACGCCGAAAATTGTGCCGGAACCGCCATAGGGGTCAACGTCGCCAAGGACAGCGATCAGCAGGGAGAGCAGAATATAGCTGGCCCCAAAGTCTACATTGGCGGCATTCGTGCGCCCCAGAATAATGACCCCAGCCATCGCAGCCAATACGCCGCTGACGATGTAAGTTTGCATCAAAACACGGCGATTATCGATACCAGAATACTTCGATGCGGTTGCGTTAGAGCCAATCATATAGACGCGCTTGCCGAAGTCTGTGTAGCGCAGAACCCAGGCTAGAACAGCCGCAATCACCAACATCATGAGCAAGGGGAATGGGAAACCCAAAATTTGACCATTGCCAATAAATTGTGACTCGCGCAGGCCGAAAACCGTGCTGCCGTCGGTGATGCCAGTCCCGATTCCTCTATAGACAAGCAGTGTCCCCAATGTTGCCAGGATCGGCGTCATACCAAAATAACCGATCAACATACCGTTCACCGCACCGCACGCGGCCCCCACGACAAATGCCAGCAAGATGCCAAGGGCAATTGCCAGCCCGGTGGAACCGGTGCTATCTGCTAGGGCCGTCATCGCCATACCGACCAGAATCCCAGTGAGGTTGGCGGTGGAGACAATCGATAGGTCTATACCTGCCGTCAACATGGTTAGAGCGATGGCGATTGACAGCAAGCCGACCTCAGCGGCCTGCCGCCCCATTGAGCGAAAGTTGTTGGCGGTCAGGAAGCTATCTGTGCTGATGCTCATCACAACAAAGATCAGGACGACGGCGATCAGCAACCGAACGATATTTCCGTTTAAATTCGATAATATGTTGAGGCCCAGTGTTGATGGGGTTGCTTGGTGTACTTTTTTTGTGGTCACAAGACGTCCTTATCTGTTAATCACCTGCAAGCTGACGCTCGGTGCGTTGAGTCGTCTGCAACTGATGGCGCTTCGCCATTTCAGCACGCAGCAGTGGTAGCCCAGTGCCTATCAGAATAAGCAGTCCCACCACCAAGCGCTGCCATTCTGATGGAATGCCAACCAATATCAGTGAGTTGTTCACCATTGTGATCAGTAATACACCCAACAGCGTCCCAATGACAGAGCCACGCCCGCCCATAATGGATGCGCCGCCTAACACAACCGCTGCGATGATATCAAGTTCGGTGCCAACAATGCTGAAGGGGTTAGCCTGCCGAGACAACACACCCGAAACCATACCACCAATGCCGGATAACAGGCCGACAAACCCGTATATAACTACTTGGGTGCGGACAATGCTGAAACCCGCACGCGATGCTGCTTCGCGGTCGCCGCCGATAGCATAAATGCTGCGTCCGAGAGTCGTGTAGCGTAAGACGAAAACAACCAGGATCGAGAAAAACAGCAGAATGAGCACCGATGGATGCAAGCTGGCGGTGCCTACTCCGGCATCGAGTGTGATCAGACTGGCGCGGGCAAAAGAACTGATGGAGTCCCAAAGTTCGATCTGGTTGTAGATATTTGAGCCAACGAAGAAGAGCATAAACCCGGTAAACATACTAAGCGTGCCGATACTGACGATTAGCGTTGGGAGTTTAAAGCCGGCGATGAAGATTGCGTTGATTAACCCAAGTACAAGCCCAATTGCTGCGGACATTATAAACGGAAGCAGCATGCTGCCTTCATAACCAGCTCGGGATAGAATATCAATGGTCGTATACATAGATACGACAGCAATGCCGACAAACGAGACGTCGATGTCGCCCGATATCAAGACGATCAGGACGCCAAGGGCGAAGATACCAGCAATCGTCACAGAGCGGGCTAACCCAAAAAAGTTGCGTGCAGAATAGAAGTTCGGGTTAATTGTACCGATTGCAATTGATAGAGATACGATTGTCACGAAAATGATGAATTCGTGACGAGAAATTAGGCGCTTGATGTTCATCTGGGTGACGCCTCTTCAACCAATGGAATGGGGCGAGTATTATCATCGACTTTTTCTTTGAGCGTGGCATTGAGTTCTGCCTGCGTGATGTCAACGGTGTTAAACATTGATGTCATGCGCCCTTCTTTCATTAAGTGGATGCGATTGCACGTATTAAATAACTCCGGTATGTCATCCGATATCACGATAATACTCATGCCGTCGCGTGCCAGCTCTTTGATTGCTTGATGAATCTCCTGCTTGGACCCAATATCTACACCTACAGTTGGCCCATTGAGAACCAGAAGCTTAGGGTCACTGGCGAGCCATTTGGCGATCACCACTCGCTGTTGGTTTCCGCCTGAGAGGTTGCGTGCTGACATATCAGCCGATGGTGTCTTTACGGACAGTTTCTTAATCCACTTGTTGACTGTCTTATCAATAGCTTGCTTGCTCAAGAATCCCAGAGGGTTTGACAGACGATTAAGGATAGTAGCGATCATATTGTCACTAATAGAACGCTCTAAGAATAAGCCTTGGGTGAGGCGATCTTCTGGCACGTAAGCAATATTGTATTTAATGGCATCGTTGATCGACTTGATTTGGACTTGCTTGCCGTCTATCCAAATTTCCCCTGAAGTGGCAGGTTCAACGCCGAATAAAGCCATAGCCAGTTCCGTCCGGCCTGACCCAAGTAACCCTGTAATGCCAATAATTTCTCCTCGACGTATATCCAAATTGACATCGCGAAAGGAACCCGCCCGCGTGAGATTTTTGAGGGTTAAGAGTGGTGTAGCTTGTGGCTCACCTGTAAACTGATAACCAGAATCAACGATTTCACGACCCGTCATATGCACTGCCATCGATTTTGAATCGAACTCTGACGCCGGGCCATCGGCGACTTTACACCCGTTCCGTAATACCATAATTGTATCGGCGATGTCCTCCACTTCGCTCAGCTTGTGGCTGACAAACAGGATTGAAATGCCCCCCTCAGCCAGCCGCCGCACCACTTCAAACAACGTCTCTACTTCATTTTGGGTCAGCGTTGTTGTTGGCTCATCCATAATAATGAATTCAGCATCTTGCAGCAGGGCACGGGCAATGGCGATTAGCTGTCGGTCGGAGACAGGCAAATTGCTGACGAGTTTGTCTAAGTCGATGGGAACACCGATTTTATCGAGTGCTAGTTGGGCAATCGAACGAACGTTTCGCCAATTGACTAGGAATTTATTTTGTTGCAATAGATCGTTGATCGCGAGGTTCTCTGCAACTGTTAAGTTCGGAAATAAGGAAAAGTCCTGATATATCACTTGAACGCCAGAGCGAATGGCGTCAATTGTTGTTAAACGCGTGTACCGACGACCCTTAATCGTGATGCTGCCGCTATCAGGCTGGTATACCCCGGCAATCATCTTGATCATCGTCGATTTGCCGGAGCCGTTCTCACCGATTAGAGCACGGATTTCACCGCGGTTAATCGAAAAGCTCACGTCCTGTACAGCACGTACACCTGCGAAGGCTTTGTTAATGTTATCGACTTTTAAGTAAGTGTTTTCTGAGACTGACATATAGCTTGCTTATGTGATTGTGAATAATAGAAAGCTGACTGTATGTAAGTGTAGCGTAAGCATACAGCCAGCTATTTCAACGCATTGTAACAAGAGCATTTACGTTGGAAGTCATACGAACGACCTGGTCTTTGGTCAAACCCTCCGGAAAGGTAGAGCGCCAAAGCAGATGCTCAGGCCTGTCTTTTGACAGCTTGAGCATCCGATTGTATTAGTTGCTTAGAAGTTCCAGTCAGCCAGGTTTTCGGCAGTGACGTCAACCCATGCGGAACCGAACCAGACTTTACCTTCACCGTTCAGGCTGGTGATGCTCTCATAGCCCTCAAGGCCAAGGTCCATGCCTTCTTCTGGGGTTTCACCCTCAAGCAACATGAGCGCCAGTTGGTTCATAGCGACGCCAGCCAATGCTGGGTCCCAGAAGCTGATCAGGTCAACTGCACCCGACTCGAGCAGCGAGCCAGCCATAGATGGTAGGCTGGTACCCATGACGCAAGTCTCGTCAGCAAGACCGGCCTCTTCAATAGCCTGGCCTGCACCAACCACGTCGTTGGCAGAGCTGCCCTGCATCCCCTTGATATCTGGGTGGGCAACTAGAACTTCTTGCATGGCCTCATAGGCCTGCTGAGCATCGTCGTTTGACTCATTCTTGTCACCGATGAGTTCCATGTCTGGGTAGTTTTCTTCTTGGTGTGCGATGGCTGCATCAACCCATTCGTTGTGGGTTTGTGAAGTCAGTGAGCCAACGAAAACGGTGTACTTACCTTCTTCTTCCATGCAGGCAGCTAATGCGTCCATCAGGTGGATGCCATAAGAAGCGTTGTCAAAGGCTTCGATGTCGATATCTGTATTTTCTTGGTTAGATGCTTCATGCGTGATAACGACGATGCCTTGCTCACGAGCCTGAGCCAATACTGGTTCAACAGATTCAGGCTGGAATGGTACAACGGCTAGCGCGTCAACATCTTGTGCAATCAAATCTTCGATGACTGCAACCTGCTGAGCGGCATCAGCTTCGGCAGGGCCCTGCTGAAAGGCAGTCACGTTCGAGTTTTCTTCATTGAACTGATTGACGCCTTCTTCCATGCGGTCAAACCAGCCCACGCCCGTCAGCTTGACGACGGTAGCGATGGTATATTCCTCATCACCAGAGGCTTCTTCAGCCTCTTCGTCCATTTCCTCTTCCATCTCTTCTTCGGCTGCTTCTTCCTCTGCAGCCTCTTCTTCCGCTGGTTCCTCTGCTGCTGGTTCTTCAGCGGCTGGTGCAGCGCAGGCTGCCATAACGGCGGCAAGGGCCATTACACAAATGAGTAGTAACCAATTCTTCTTCATATTGAAATATCCTTTTCTTCACTCTTCAAAAATTAAGGGCGTATCGGTTGGGGGTAAGGTCGCTAAGCGTGCCTACCATGCTCTTGTTCGGGTCGTCGTATTTTTCATGAGGTTGTGCTGCTATGTAGCAGTGATCTTACATAATACCGCTTATGTGAGCAGTTCGTTAAACTCTACTTTCGCACCATTTGGGCCGCGGATGTTGAAGAACTTAACCCCGCCCCCCAAGATAGCTAATGAGATAGGGGCATCTTCCATTAAAAGCAACCCCGCGGCTTTCAGTTCATCGTAGGCAGCTTGTGCGTCACGAACATCCAAAGCGATATGGTCTATCTTGCCATCCGTATTGGGCAGTGCCGCGCCGGGTATCTGGAAAAACTCCAAGATGAAATTGCCCAACTTCATCATAAGGATTTTTACAACACCGTTATCGACAGAGACTTCGGCATACAAGTCTTGTACAAACCCAAGCCGTTGGTAAAAGTCCCTACTAGCGTCGATATCCACCGTTGGTATCCCCAGATGATTCCAGCCACGGACGTTTTCCGTTCGGCGCTGGGAGTCTAAGTCGTTACGTTGAGCAAGCTCGATCTTCTCTCCGGTTGGCCCCTCGAAGAAGACGTAGCGCACACCCTCAGGGTAGATGCCAAAATCTACAATACCATCCGCTGTGCTGCTGTGTAGAGAAACACCTTTTGCCTGAGCTGCTTGTAGAGCTGTTTCGATATCAAGCGTATCAAGAGCAATGTGGTCAATTGAGCCGTGGTCTCGCGCAGCAACTTCAGCACGCATCACCTCTGGTGGGTGCACAAGTTCTATAACCAAATTGCCAAGTTCGAGAAAAGCAAGCTGATACGCTTGACCATCAAAAGAAAACGTTTCCCGTGAGGTCAAATAAAAATTAAACTTCTCGACATACCATGCTAAACTCATCTCAAGATCAGCGGTAAAGATACCAACGTGTTGCACACCCGTTAGGTTGTTTTCTAAGAGGCTCACAATTATTGAATTTACCTTATGTATGAAAACTACTTGCAGATTGAGCAGCAACCGCAAGATGCAGCTTCTGACGCAATACGGTTGCGTGTTGTGATGGTACACTAAGTAATCTGCATATGTAGCAACAGTACTATAAGCCGCATTCAGATGTCAAGCACAATCGTGAAATTCAGCCTCAGTCTGAGCATCAGTTTTTTGTGATCGGGTATGCTTGTGATGACGAATTCCTATTTTTGCGAGATGTTCAGTAAAGAAAGCGACAGTATGGATCGACAAGAGATTGATTTGAACTGGCCTAAAGAGGCGCGGCGCATAGCCCATGGCATTCGCCAGCGTGTACTGGGTTTAACCATTGAACGCAACGGTTGTTATCTCAGTCAGGCCCTTTCCTCCGCGGAGATCTTGGCAGTATTGTACAGCAAAGTCTTGACTTTGGGGCCGAGTGAGGCACCGGAGGTGCCGCCTGTGTTTGCAGGTGTGCCTGGGCAGGATGTCGAAAAAGTGACGGGTGCAGACTACAACGGAGCGCGTACTGCACACTATGATCGTTTACTGATTTCCCCAGCGCACTATGCTGTGGCTGTCTACGCTGCCTTGGTGGAAGTTGGGCGCATGGCACCTGAAGGCTTGCTTCAGTTCAATACAGATGGCAGTACCGTCGAAATGATCGGCGCAGAACACTCACCCGGCTTCGAACTGACTACGGGATCGTTTGGTCAAGCATTGAGCCAGGCTGGTGGTATAGCGATGGCTCGTAAACTCCGCGACGAACCGGGCATGGTCTATGTCTTTATGTCAGATGGCGAGTTAGAGGAAGGCCAGACGTGGGAGGCGTTGCAAGCATTGACCTTCTATGAGCTAGATAACGTAATTGTATACATTGATGTGAACGGGCAACAGGTCGATGGGTTGACGAAGGATGTTATGAACATTGAGCCGATTGATGCCCGCATCCAAGGGTTTGGGGCGCGTGCTATCAAGGTGGATGGGCATGACATTGAAGACTTAGCCAGTGTGCCAGACGTGCACAAGATGGATGGCAAGCCTACTGTTGCTTTGTGCTACACCAACCCCAGCCAAGGCATACCACTTCTAGATGAGCGCAAACCGAAGCTTCATTATGTGCGCTTCAAGAGCGACGAGGAAAAAGCGCGTTTCGAGGCGTATTTGAATGAGATGAAAGCGATGGAGATTTAGACACAATGCAGTTAGAGACAAATGTTCACTCACGTAACCTGATCGAATTTGCCAAAGACCGACCGGAAGTCATTGTATTTTCGGGTGACCTGACGGGCTCAACTGAGATCAGTGCTTTCAAAGAAACATACCCAGAGCGCTTCTTTTCGCTGGGTATGGCTGAGCAGAACATGCTCAGTTGGGCTGGCGGTATGGCCCGCGAGGGGTATACGCCCTTTATTCACACATTTGCTGTCTTTTTGTATCGGCGTCCTTACGATCAGTTAGCGATGTCAGTTGCCTACCCCAACCTAAGGGTGCGGCTGTTTGGCTTCTTGCCGGGGATCACGACTCCGGGTGGTGTGACGCATCAGGCGATTGAGGACATTGCAGTGCTGCGAGGTCTACCAAACATGACGATCTTGGCAGTCGGCGATGCAACGGATATCGAGTCAATTTTGGATGTGTCCCACGCTGTTGATGGCCCTGTTTACATCCGCATGTTGCGTAAACAAGTTCCTAGACTATTTCCCACAACTGAGCGCCTCGAATTCAACCGGGCTCGTACCCTGCGAACTGGCGAAGATATCGCCCTGTTATCGATGGGTATCTGCACAGAAGAAGCCATACGCGCCACCAGTGTTCTGGCTGAACGCGGTGTGTCCATTACACATCTGCATGTAACCACGCTCAAACCGTTTTCTGATCCTACCGTGGTGGAGGCTGTCACCAGCGTTAAGCGCGGCGTGATCACTATGGAGAACCATACGGTGATCGGGGGGCTAGGTACCGCCACCGCGGAAGTGATGGCAGAACATGGGGCAGGGGTTCCCCTGAGCCGGATCGGCCTGAACGACACATTCGCCCACGGCGCGACACGCGAACATTTAATGAAAGAGTACAAACTCGATGCGATCAGTTTGGTGAACCGTGTTGAGAAAATCCTTGGAGAGAAACTAAATATTACCGAAGATGATTTAGCCTCTGTTCGGTTTGACCCGGCGGACGTCGGCGGGGTTGAGCAACTCGAAGCGTTGTAAGGATGCGGCAATGGGAGGGATGCTAGGCATACCCATCCACGATAAGTTTGGCATTCTGTGCCAAGCTATATGATTCAGACCAGAAAAGAAAGATTTTCAACATAAAACAGCGGGAATGGATGGGAGTCGAACCCACCGGGGCTTGTTCCACAACCCCCCAACGGTTTTGAAGACCGCGAGACTCACCGGAGTCTTCCCACCCCCATGCATGATTGATTATGTGGCGCGGAGCTGCCGTAAGCGTTGGCTGCCCCACCACATGACAACGCCAGCCAGTGTTGTGCTGGTCAGAATTGCAGCAATGACGCCAGTGCGAATCCACTTGACCCTGTCTTCCAGGGCCTGTTTGGCGAGGGTGCTGCTCTGGCAGTCAACCTGAGCACAGTTGAGTTCCGCACCTGCAACTTGCAGAGCCTCTTGCGGGTTCAGCGACTCGTAGAATGCTAGCTGCTCGGCTAGGTTGCCCAACACGTTGATGCTTAGAAAAATCCCAACACCGAGAGCAGAGACTGTCAAGAACATCACGTAAAGAGTGATTTGTGACTTCATAGCATGTGATTATTGTTGATCTAGCGTGCTCTGTCAACGTAGGACAATTGCGGCTAATCTCAAACTGGTGTAGATTGAATCTGTACAGCACCCACTCGCCGGGAAACACAACCCATGGAAGAGCATACACAGCAGAGCATGCCACAGATACCCACAGATCATAATTACGAAACTTTCAACAAACTCGTCGAGACGAGTATGATCCTCAATTCAACGTTGTCACAGAATATTCTGCTTGACCACATCATGCAGGCGGCGATACAGATCACAGGCTCTGAGGCTGCTAGCATTCTACTGGTAGACCCTAATACGAAGGACTTGCACTTCGTGGCTGCTAGTGGCTCTGGCCCGCTCGATAATTTCACAGATATCGTTGTGCCTTTAGAGGGCAGCATTGCTGGGCTAATTGTGCGCGAAAACCGCGCTGTGGTTATTGATGATGTCGTCAACGATCCGCGCCACTTCCGCCAAGCTGATGAGGAGCTTGACTTCCAAACGCGCTCGCTGCTGGGCGTTCCGATGCGCATCAAAGATAGGCTAATCGGTGTGCTAGAGGCAGTCAATAGACCCGAGCCGTACACCAATGAAGATGTACGCTACATCACGATCTTGGCATCACAGGCTGCTGTAGCGATTGAGAACGCTCGTCTAATCAATGAATTGCGCCGTGCTAAAGCCGATCTTGAGAAGCTCAACAAACTCAAGAATGACTTTATCTCGATTGCTTCGCACGAACTGCGGACACCACTGGGGGTGATCCTTGGGTATGCGACATTTCTAAAGGAGGATACGCAAGGCGACATTAACGAGCATGCCGAGCGTGTGTTCAATAGCGCTATCCACCTCCGCAGCCTGATCGAAGACATGACCAGCTTGCGCTACATTCAGTTTGATGCCGCTGAATTGAATATTCAGCCGGTATCAGTCAATGATATTGTTGACATGACGATGCAACACATCGGTGATTTGGCTGAGACTAAGGAGCAAGCTTTGATTGTTGAACCAGCCCGTACACTAATGCTGGTTAATGCGGACGCAGACCGCATCGTGATGGCCCTCGGCAACGTCTTGAACAACGCGGTCAAGTTCTCTGAGGTGGGCGGCTTGATTGTGCTGTCAGTCGAGGCGCGTAACACACGCGACGTGTGGATTAAAGTGCGCGATAATGGCATGGGTATCACACGTGATCAGCTTGAGCGCGTCTTCGATCAGTTCTACCAAGTGGAAGACCCGATGATCCGGGCGCATGGCGGCTTGGGGCTGGGTTTATCGATCACCAAAGCGATAGTTGAGAAGCACAATGGGCGTGTCTGGGTCGAGAGTGACGGCCCAGGCAAAGGCTGTACCGTGACTATTTCGCTGCCAATTGCCCATTGAGCAACTGATCCACAATCTTTAAGGGCAGTCTTTCAAATTACAGCGCTAGGCGCTAAGCCTCACTGACAACCACCTTGGTGCCATCCAGCCCGTTGCTGACCTGATAATACATCTCATTGAGGGGTGGGTAGGGCGTCGTCCAGCGCCAAATCCAACGAGCGGCATCCGCTGGTAAGTTGACACAGCCGCTGCTTCTGACTTGTCCATAATCATTATGCCAGTAGCAACCGTGTGTCGCAATGAAGCTGGCGGTGAAGTAACAGACAAATGGAACGCCCGCTAGATTGTAGCGTTCTGCGTCTTCTTCACTGGCTGCTGTTCCACTGACCATCCGCTCGCTGATGCGCTTATCATAGATGTGGTATGTGCCCGGCGGGGTGAACTTCTTTGGTCGTCCGGTGGATACGTAATGCTCGAAGACGACGGTGTCACCCTCATAAGCCGTCAGTTTTTGCTGTGGCAAACTGACCACGATCAGCTTATCCGCTGGGTTAACGTCCGACGAGATCGGTTCCAGTTCTTCGTTAGGGATCAAGCGCAGGTGCGTCGCCCGCATCCAGTAAGCCCCATATAATTCCTCGATGCGATACCATGTGTTGCCGTCATCACCGACGGTAACATCGACGACGCGAAAGGTCGCGCCGTAATACATCCGCCCGACGAAGGTATCAGCCTCTTTGCCTGTCTCGATTGTCTCCCAGTATGCATCGGAATAGGGGGCAGTCAGTTCAGCCCAGCGCCCCTGACCAATTTCCTCACGCCTGGCAGGTGGGTTCGGCAGGTGGTACCAGATCGGCTGGACGAATGATGAGTAGAAGTAGCCAACGCTTGTCTGAAGCCATAGATCGTTGTGGAAATAGACCGTCTGGCCTTGTACTACTTTCTGAACGCGAACCAGATCATCTTGATACAGCACGGCATTAATATCAGCATCGACGGTTGGCTCAGCGCGGGCATTCATGAATGCGCCTGTGATCCGCCCAATTGGTTCGCCGTTCCAGCGGGCGGGCAGCCGGAAACTGTCTCCTGCTTGGGCCGTCGCCGTCTGGATGCCGCTCAGGGCGTCTGGGCGCACCAGTGCTGCCGCACCAAAACCTACTAAGCCAATTGATTTTAAGATGGTGCGTCTGGAAAGGTTCATCGTATTAAAGCCGCCTCATTGAAAATTACCGCCGCATATTATATCGATGCTGGTGCTTGTGCCAATTGCTCATAATGATTGTATGCACATACGTGCTTGAAAACCTCACAGTGATCTGCGACAGTTAGCTAGCACCGTTGACCAATGTTTTAGAAGCGTTATCATGTCGATTTCTTCCGCAACCCGCCGTAATAAGCCGCAGCCAACCCGCATCTATTACCCCGGTGATGATCTCTGGCAGATCAACCGCGAGTTACTGACGGTGCTGTCTGGGCCACGCTCCGTCCTGTTAGAACTGGCGCATCCGTTGGTGGCGGCTGGCGTGGCTCAACACAGCAAGTTCTCTACCCGCCCCTTGGCTCGTTTGCGGCATACACTGCAAACCATGATTCGCTTTTCCTTCGGCGGCGTTGATCTGGTCGGCAGCGCGTCACAGCACATGGTCAAGTGTCATGCTAGGGTACAGGGGCGGCTCAGTGAAAACGCTGGGCAATACGCTGTGGGGGATCGCTACCAGGCCAACAACCCTGAGCTGCGGCTGTGGGTCTGGGCGACGCTGGTTGACGGTGTCTTCGTCTCGTATGATGCCTTCATCCGCCCGTTGACTGCCCCGGAGAAAGAACGCTACTACGGTGCTTCGTTGAAAATGCTGCCCTATATGGGCGTGCCGGAGCAGGTGGTACCGCCTACCCTTGCTGATTTTAATGCGTATGTCGAGCATGTGATCAATGATGTGCTGCACGTCACCGACGAAGCACGTGAGATTGCCGCGGCCTTGTTCGCACCGAACTTGATTGGGCGGGCCTTTTGGTGGGCGTCCCACCCAGGGTTAGGCCTGACGCCCGAACACATCATTGAGGGCTTTAGCCTCACGTGGAACCCGCACAAGCAAGCCAGCGCCGAACGTGTAGCCCATTGGATACGCCGCTATCGGCAGGTAGCCCCTGCGCCGCTACGTGTTTGGCCCCAAGCCCTTTGGGTAGAAGTAGCCTCAGAGTTGGGTCTGTTAACGTTGGCATGATTGCTAGGGGGTCCTTAGACTCATGCTGTACACTTGATGCAAGTCACAGATTGCTAGCACGGGGGGACTCCACGTTGTTGATCGAGAATAATTCGACAACATTCAAGCTTCTGCGTATACTCCTAGGCTGCATCATCAATAAACCAATATTGATTCGCATAGGCGCTTACGGGCGCTTTGTTTATGAGCTAAATTATATGGAGACGCTGACATGGCTAAGTGTGATGTAACAGGCAAAAAGCCGATGTCGGGGAACAACGTTCCGTTTTCACAGAAGAAGACCAAGCGCACCTTCAAGCCGAACGTGCACAAGCGCCGCATTTACGTCCCAGAATTGGGCCGCCACGTGCGGATCAACGTTTCTGCTAAGGGCCTCAAGACAATCGACAAGGTTGGCCTGAGTGCGTATCTCAAGAAGACGGGCCGTTCTCTCAAGGACATCACCTAAACGATACGCTCGACCGTATCCACCAGAGGGGAGTTGCCGTAGGGTAACTCCCCTTTGACTTTAAACCATTGCAATGCTTTACAACTCGCTAACACTGTGCCCTGCTTTAGGTTGCTACGACGTTACAATGAGCTAAAGAAAGACTTATTTCCTAGATACAACGCATTAAAAAACTGGTTACATTAATCAAGGACAAGTAGCATTGATTTACTATGCCTGACGACAAATTTTTACAGCTCGACGATAATACTGCTGATCTGCTTCTGCGTCGTTTTTCCCAGGGTGACACAGAAGAGCGTCTGCGGGTGTTGTCGATCATTGAGGCCGCTCATGAAGCCCAACCGCTTGCGAGACTGCTGAGTGATGCCGTCGCGGATGTAGATCCACAGGTGCGTGGTCGGGCTTTGGTTGTGGCCCACAAACTGAACGTGGACTCGCTGCCGCAGGTTGCTGCACAACTGCTTGAGGATGAACATCCACACATTCGTCGTCTGGCAGTCGACTCACTCGGACGCCACAAGGATGCTGCCCATATCGATACACTGCTGCCGCGGCTACAAGATGAAGATACATGGGTGCGCTGGGCTGCTTTGGAGGCAGTCAGTTGGTCAACCGAGCATCGCGTTGCGTTGGCAGTCCAAGGTGTGCTCAACGATGAGGATCCATCAGTCCGTAGGCGGGCCTGTGAGTTATTCGCGCTGGAACTGAAGCCGATCCCCGTAGCTGACCTGATCACACGGCTGAAGGATGAAGATGAATGGGCGCGCTTTTGGGCTGTCGAAGCGCTGCGGTTGGCGCAGTCAGAGCAGGCCATTGATCCATTGATCGAATGTTTAGGCGACGAGAGCGAAATGATTCGCAAGCGCGCAGTCCAGGCACTTGGCTACCTCAACGCGACAAAGGCTGTGCCCTACCTTAAACCAATGCTTGAGACTCAACCCGATCTGCGTCCTTCCATTGAATGGGCACTTGGGCGCATTGATGAGGCTCAGAAAGATGCCCCCACTGAATCAGAAGCATTTACTGAAAAACAAACCGACCAGCCTGTGGACGCCGAGCGTAACAAAAACCGCAGTGTCATTCTTAAGCTGATCAGCTTTATGCAGGGGCGTTAGTCCCTAACCTGTAGGCGACAGTGTCGCTGTCGAGAAGACCACGCGGAACGGTACGCAGTAAATCACCACGCTCATTACGCCGCTAATGTCAACCTCTGCTGGAATGTCGTAGTTCTGAGCCCCATATTGCCCTTAAGTTGGCCTAAATAGATGTGCGGTTCCGCCATTACACCATTGGGGTTACGCGGTTCTGCCTCACCTGATAGCATGACATGTAGATCAGGCCCACGTGTGACGGTGAAATCGTCCTCCAGCCGCAGCACGTATGTTCCATCCTCCATCTCAATGATGGTGGCGCTACCACTGCTACGATGAATCGCATCGATATCGACAAACATACCTGTGAGCATTGTTGCGGCGAAGTCACTCGTTAAGGGCTCGTCCATCACAACCTTGCTTTCTGCCTGAGCAGTCGCCATCGCCTGTTCTTCCGTCAAGCCATCTACAATAATCACATTTTTGCTTCTGCCTCAGGTTCGGATGCTGGTTTGCTGCTACCACACGCTGCGATAAGTATAGTTGTTAGCAAGGTACTGACTATCAATGCGAATTGTTTCATGTTTTTGTTGATCGTTCTGCTAAATACGACTAGGCCTAAAAGGTAGTCTGTCCTAGGTCTTTTTGCTAGGTGCCAGCTGGCCTATCTTCTGGGATATCCGCAAGCTAGTTGACGTATACTAGGTATGTACAACCACAAAAATATTATTGTCTAGGCTACGAAGCAATAACTGATAGCACGGCACTTCGTTCCTGTGCAATGATATGCAAAACGTCCGTGGTTGTACTTATGCCGAATAGATGAACCATATTGAAAATAGAGCCGGATAATGATGAACCAACCTGATATTGCACCGAACCAACCTGATACACCGTTAGGTAGTGGCAGTGGGCCAACCCAACCAGAGCCGATGTTCAACGCGCGGTGGTGGCGCTATGTGATTGCCTTTGGCTTACTTGTTTTCGGAAGTGCGGCGCTATTTGTTAACTTCGGCTTGATCGGATTTTTTGGTCTTGAGCTTGACCTCAGCCGCCTAATTCCTGAAGATTTAACCATTAACTCTGCACGCTTTAATTATTGGGCGCTCTGGTTCCTGATCCCGATCTTTTTCTCGACGATGCGCCTCTTGTCTGCTCTGTTTAACAGCAACAGGCCGCCGGTTGACGTTGGGCGTCAGGTATCAACGATTTTATTTATGTCGGTGTTGTTTGGTTTTTTCTTCTTCGGGCTGAGCTGGGGTAAGTTCTGGCCCTTGTTCTTTATCTTCGGCGGTTTCTTGCGCTTCTTTCGCAGTAGTGGGCAGCGCCGTTGGCGTGGTTGGGGCGGGTGGTAAGCTCTATTCAAACGGCACGGTGACTGTACCATCTGCCGTCTGAGCAGGCAGTGTTGCCCCGGTTGAGGTATCGTACAGCCCAACCCGCAAGCTGACGACGGCCTCTGGATCAAGGGTTAGTGTGTGAGTATCGAGGATCACCTCACCCTCCGCCCATGTGAACGTCGGACGCATGCCGCGCGAGGGTACGGTGTCGCTCTGTGCGATAATCTGCCCCTCTGCATCTAACGCGTGAATAAAAACAGTCTTGCTGTCTGGTATGGTTTTCAAGGTAGACCAGATCAGTGAGACTGTTAGTGAGTCGCCGTTCTGCTCAACATTGAAACCTTCTAATCTGGCAATCGCTTCTGAGCTATCACCCTCAAAGATAGTAGCAAGCGTATAAGATGTTGGCGGAACCTCAAACACCCGTTGAACGGCCTCAACGGATATCGGACTTAGTTCAACGCCTGAGTTGTTTGCCATCAGCATCAAGGTGACCTCACCTCCCGCCATTATTGCAGGTATCTGTATGAAATGCTGTGTCCGCCAACGGGCACCTGCGGGGATTGGCTCAGCGTAGGTTGGCATTATCAGCGGGATTGTTGCCTCGCCCACTGTGAGGCTTGCTTCAGGGTAGGCATTTTGGGTTGTGGCTGTTTCCCAATAGAGCGTCAGCAGGAGTGTTTCTCCTGGCAGTAAATCTTGACGATCAAGGTTATGTCCCAGCAGCTTGAGGTTGCTAGGTAGATCGATGCTGGTTGGGTACTGAATCCCTAAGGCATCGATAGTGGGTGGGGTATCGGGCCAGGTTACTGTGACTTGCTTAACCGGGTAAGCTGATTGCTGTACACCGTTAACCTCAGTGAGGAGTGGGGTAAAACTGCTCTGTTCAAATAACGTTAGGGCCAACGTGTAGCTATCGGCTGGCGTTCCAGGTATTGTCCGCACAAGTTGGCTGTCACTGGCAAATGAGCCGTCAGGCCAGGCATGGGTAGGGAGAGTTGGGTCGTTGGTGCCGCGGGGAATGCCGCCGTCACCAGTTGCCCAATTCACACCTTGAGCACCCAGCAAACGCCATGCCACACCCGTATCTATCTCTGGCATAGGGGCAACACGTCGCCAGTAGCTATCAACGCGCAGCTCATCGTTTGAGGCTGCTGGATCGTCGATACCATCAATACCTATTAATTGAACTTGCCCATTGAACACGACCCCGATTGGCTCTACTGGCTTTGGTTGCTGCTGAATTTGCCACGGCAGTGTCGTTTGTTCTGGCAGCAGCAACCGTACCGCAAATAGACTGCCACCCAGTATTAATAATGTCAACCATATCATATTGTTCTGCGCTGATTTCGCCTTGGTTTGGCCCTTAGCCATTGGCTTGAATTCGAAAGTGGGATAGACGTCTACCAGTAACCCCAATAGACTCACAGCAGAAACGGCAATCGTCAGCCAACGGAAAGGGGTTGGCGAAAATCGTACCCGAATACGGCTTTCACCTTCTGGAACGTCAAACGTGAGCAGGCCATTCATATCTGGCTGACTGTCAACGAGTTGATCGTTAATATGTGCCTGCCAGCCTGGGAAATCATAGACGAGATAACGTGCAGTGAATGCTTCTGGCGCGTTGACACTAATATTTGCGCCGAGTGGACGGTACGTAATCACGACGACGGCTGTGCTCGGAACTTGTGTCGGGTCAAAGCGCTGTGGCTGCTGGTTATTTTGGTAGTCAGTTAACAGGGGAGAGTCTCGCAGCGGCACCACTCCAATCGGAAAGTAACTGGCCTCATTATCCAACCCGATTAACTGATCTTGCTCAAACGCGTGGACATCATTGATGGTCGGGTATGGGTCATTGAAGCAATACTCAGGGTATGTATGGGTCAGGCCTTCACCTAACAACATCAAGCTGGCCCAGCTTATCAGCAGAACGCCCAGCCAATTTAGGTTGGCGTCCGCCCAACGTTGCTCGAACAACGTCAGTGTGCCAGAGACGGCAACGCCCGCTAAAGGGGCCAACAACAGTGCTGCTCGACCAACCAGTCGCCAAGGAAACTGGACGAATGGCAACAATGGAACGACATCCCAGATAGGCTGGCTGATCGGAAAGACGAATAATAGATAAATGGCAGCGGACACACCAAACAGTAGGACAGTTGCTCGCTGTTCCCACGAGCGGTACGCAAACCACCCAACGCACAGACCAATGACGGCCAGTGTCAATAAGACCAAGCCCAGCCGAATATCTAGCTGGGGGTTAAGCCATAAAGGGTTATGCGGCGCTGAAGGGCCTAACGCTTCCGTGACTATCAGGAAATTACGATCGTAGCGGTTGTTTTCTGATGAGATTGCTTGCCCCAGTTGTACAAGTTCCGTCTCGAAGACGGCTGGAAGCCAATAAAAAGCCGATAAGCCCAACCCATCGACGAAGGCCAACACAGGCCCAGTTCGTAGTGGAGCATCGCCATCTCTTTGAGCCAACCATAATAGAGCAACGTATAAAAATAGAAATGGCGTAAACAACAACACAGATATATTGTGTGACAGCAACAATGTTGTCCAAAGTCCGGCGGCAAACAGCATTGTTAGAGCGCGCCGCTGACTGTGGGCCGTCTGCCAGAAGGCCCACAGCACCCACGGAATCAGCGCTAGGGCTACGGACTCAGGAAGGTTCCCCCGCTGGTAGATGTCGATTAGCACATAGGGAGCTGTCATTCCCGCGACCCCTGCGACTAAACCGGCTCGCTCATCATTAAAGACATCGCACGTGAGTTGATAACTGCCCCAGCCGGTCAGAATAATCAACCCACCTGACACGATATTCAGTGCGTTTGGCACTGGCATACCGAATATCACAGGCACCAGCAGCAGGTAACGCGGTAGTGGTTCGCGGTAGTTAAAAAACGGCAGACCATAACCCAGACCTGCATCCGGCAGCCAGCGGCTGAAGAATAGTCCTTCCCCAATCTGGTAGTGTAAAGTTGCTGTTTGGTAGTAATACAGTTGACCATCGTCTGTGCAGGGGATGGCAGCGCCGCTTAATGGAAGTAGCAGTACCATACCGAGTACAGTCAGTATGAAATAAGGGCGCAGCAGCGTCACCAAGCGGGGTAGGGTTTGTCTAAACACGAGCGCAAGTATAACGGCTCGCTAGCATATTCTGCATCTGTTAATCAGGTACAATAGACAAAATATGACGAAAGGGACACCGTGGCAAACGATACTTTCTATGTTAAGTTCTTCGCTCCGATCAGTGTTGACTCCGTGTCGGGGTTTATGCAAATCGTTGATCGTAAACTAAAGCAGGGGGCTAAGCGCCTCAAATTGTTGATCTCGTGCAGCGGCGGTGATGTTGCCCAGGGGTTATCCGTCTACAATTATTTGAGGGGTATTCCGCTCGATATCGAGACACATAACTTTGGTTCGGCAGATTCGATGGGTGTTGTGCTTTACTGTGCCGGAGATAAACGCTATTCTGTGCCGCATGCCCGTTTTCTGCTGCACGGCCCCACCATCAATTTTCGTAACCCCGTGTCAATGGAGGAGCAGCAGTTAGAAGAAAAACTGCGTATGATGCAAATGGATATGAGCAACATCGCACGGATTGTGGCAGATACCATAGCCGCAGACCGTGAAACTGTTATGAATGACATGCTCAATCGCATCACGTTGTTTCCAGAAGAAGCTGTTGATTATGGATTAGTGCATGACATCCGCTCAGAATTGATACCAGCTGGGGCTGAATTGTATTCCATCCATATGTCCAGCCAGAAGGGCCCGCAACCTCAGCGCGCCGCTCAGCGCGTCGTTAAGGCAAAGCAAAAGCCGAAAGCAACTTAGGGCTAATGTGGCAGACTGCCCTTAGTGTGCTGAAGCCGCGCGATCCGAAACAGACTGCCTATGTTCAGCGGATGCTGCTTGACCTCAAGCGGGATGTGCTTTCTTGGTTAACGCTCAGTTGGGCTGTACGTATTGGTGTTCTGCTCTCGTTAATCAACATTCCCTTTTCGGCATACTGGCTGCGCATGCTAATAAATACGCCTGGGTTGATGACGCAGCTCATGGCATTCATCGGCGCGTTTTACTATCTCATCACGGCCTTTACGCCTATTGCTGCTGGGTGGTCTGCTGCGTTGGTAGCCTACCGCTTTACACATGCCGATGACTATCAGATGGTTCGACTGACGACGCTGCATCCAGAAGACCGTCTCTGGGCTTTTTATCATGTCGCGCTGTACCGTATTCGGCTTTTTGTGCTGCTTTTCTTAGCGGCACTCATGCCAGTGATCGTGACGTTGGCTATTGTAGAAATTGCACTCGCGGGTCTTATCTCAGGTATACCACCTGTAGCGGGTAGCTATATCAATGATGTAATCAGAGGCATGTGGGATCGACTAATACTGTGGGCAATTGTAGGCCTGTTAAGCGTGATGATGCTGCCAGCGGGCGTTTTGTTTGGTGTCTCAGCAAAAAGCTTCGGGTTCGCAATCGCAAGTGTTATAACAACTACAGTTGTCGCTTTGGTGATAGCTTTTTGGCTGGCACAAGGGACGGCGCCAGCATCATGGTTGCTAGTAATTGCCCTAATATTATTAATCTTTGTCATCCTGTCTATGAGCGCCCTGAAGCGTGTGTAGTACTTACGGCTTAACCAAAGGCAGCAAAATAGTAAATGTACTGCCTCGGCCCACGGCTGATTCTGCCTCAATGTGACCGTTGTGCGCTTCAACAATTGTCTTAGCGACATATAGCCCAACACCTGTCCCGCGTACATCAATCAAATTACCCTGTTCATCAAGTGGTGTGCCGCGATAGAAACGTTCGAAGATGTGGGGCAAGTCTGTCTCGGAGATGCCCATGGCTTCATCTCGGACAGTCAAGACAGCCTGAGTATTGCGGGTATCAACCGTAATCGAGACGACGCCATTTTTTGGTGAGTAATGGATCGCATTCATAATAATGGCTCTCACTGCCCGCAGGATTTGGACCATGTCAACGGACACAATGACAGGGGCTGCTGACAGGTGCAAGTCAAGCTCGATTTGGGGCGACCGGTTGATCTCTGTCAATACGCTACTGATGATTGAGCGCAGGTCAGTAGGCTGCCTATTGATCGCTTGTAGATCAGTTTCTAGCCCGGTCACTTCGATTAAATGATTGATAATAGCGCCCAGCGTTTCGCCTTGTTCAAAGATAGTATCAGTTGCTTGTTGACGGATGTCGTCTGGTAGGCGCTGGCTCTGCGTTCGGAGGATGTCTGCATAGCTCATCAGCGATGTCAGAGGAGTACGTAGTTCGTGGCCTATTTGGTTGAGGAAGTTATTCTTTGTCTTAGTTGCGAATTCTTCATCGGTAATATCGCGAAGGACAAAAACATTACTGACGCCGTTCGTGTTGATAGTCGTCCGAAAAATACGAACGATGTGCTCGCCAACGTGCGCCTTAGCTGTCGCTTCGTTTGATTGTGAAACATCAAAGAATATATCATGGCGTTGGCTACCAAGCTGCTTCAACATATGATGAGCAGACGGGTTTTCCAGAATAACGTCGCCGTCTGTGTTCAGTACCACAACCCCATCACCAATACTTTCGAGGATGGCCTTACTCTTTGCATTTTCCTCTTCCAATGTACTATTGGCTTGTTGCAATTCTTCTACTGTTTTTTGGAATGTTGTGACGAGTGCACGCAGTTCTGACCCTGTTTTTGCCGTCTCTGGTGATACTTCCTTAGAAATGCTAATCAACTGACCTAGAGGCAGCAGCATACGCTGGCGAACAAACAACCCAGTGACGGCGACCAGCACAGTGATGGCTACAATGGCGGCGGCTGTGATGTTCGGGTTACCTCGTTCGATTGGAAGCTGAGTCGGCTGAATAGCCCCAATGGAGCCGACGATGTTGCCTTGTAGGCTCAGTTCTTCGAAGGTGACGTAATACTGGCGGTTCAGCAGATAAGTTGGGCTGCCGGTATCAAAGATGTTTGCCGTCCCTACATCTTCGTAAATGCCTTGGGCTAGTAAACCAGAATTTATCTCTTGCCAATTGTTGGCGGTGCTCGTAATGAGTTGATCTTCCGGTGTGATGAAGACAAGTTCGAGGCCGCTGTCTTCACGCGCTGAGAGCAGCAAGCGCTCCAATGAGGAACCGATAACGGCGGTACCGCTTACTTGTAGCCGGTTTGTGTCATCTTTTGTGATGATTGGCATGCTGGTCATCAGAGTAG
>CAYTPI010000001.1:325205-399190 GCA_964439625.1 uncultured Anaerolineae bacterium
AGGGCCACTGGGTGCATCCATAATGGCACTGTAGGTTTGGTCGTTCAACAGCGGATCAGCGGCAAGTGCACTGCGCACAATGCCCCAATCGCTGTAGTTTTCACCCGACATACTTTGATAGGTTGAGACTGTCACAAGGTCAGGCGTCCGGATGGCGTCTAGGCGCAGCGCAGCATCGCCCTCACCGTTAATGATGATGAGGGTATCCGCGTTATTGCTGGCAGCCAGGGCTTCTACTCTAGCAAATGGCACAGGGCTACCACCCACCAATGTGACTCGCTGTATATCTTCTTGTTCAGTCAACTGTGACAGAATATCGTTGTGTTGACGATCACGCTCAGCGATCAGGGCAGAGGCTGCCACTCGAGCAGCAAATACGTTAGCAACTGCTTGCTGTTGGATTAGGTTGACGACGACTTGTGCCAGCCCAAACGACAATATCGCACTGACGAGGACAACAGTCACCAGCGTACTAAGCTTGAGCGTCGCTTGTTGATGTATAAGTTTTTGTGACTTATCGTCTGACATTTTGCTTCAACTATGACACATTGTGGCTTATGCCGTTGCCGCGCTTCGCTAATGCAACCTCAACGATGTTCAGCAGATCATCCATAGGTGGCAAAGGCTTAGACAACAACTTGTCTGCCCCGGAAGTCTCTAGGTATGAAGCTTTTTCATCTCCCGGCAATTCGTAAGCTGTCATGAGGATAACGACAATATCTTTGAGAACTGGATGTTCCCGAATTGCCTTGCCTATCTCATGGCCCCAAGGGCCTGGTAGCCGAATATCTAGCAAGGCTACCTGTGGGAGCGGGTCAGGAGGTGCCTGTTGTTGCAAATACGCCATTGCTTTGAAACCACTTGAAAATGCAACGTGTTCAAAGCCCCATAGGTCACACATCGTTTGTAACACAGTGCGAATGGCTAAGTCATCTTCAACAATTAGCCAAGTCATTCCTTTCGGATTGATGTTTTTTGCCACAAGCTATATTATGCCTTTTATAAAAAGTAAATTATTAAAAGCATATACATACTTTGACGGATTACGCAATCGCACACAGGTACTATCACACGTGTTGGCTTGAGGCTACAGCGCCTCGACTGACTGCGAGTGATACACTCGTTCGGAGGTTGCCGCCAGACTCTCTAACGTATTTGTTACTGTTCCGACTAAAATGTTTTGGACAAACTCCTTAAAGATGAAGGTGCCCACGTCACCACCGGGGACTTCAAAGTCCAACTCTACTGTCACTTCTGTGCCATCGTCTATCTCACAAAAACGCCAGACGTTGGTTCCCTCTGCGGTGCCTGTAAATTTGAAACCCAGTATTCGGTTGATCTCGTATTCAGCCAGTTCAAGTTTGATCACAATCGGCACCCCCGTGACGCGGTATAACAGATCAACTTGGCTACCAACTGCTGGAAAATCTGAAGAGGGTGTGGCAGATACCAGCCCAGGTGTCCATTTTGGCCAGTCCACGACGTCAAGCCCAATAGATGAGACAATCTTTACTGGTGCTTCAACTTCAATAGACCCGTTAATCTTTGGCATGTTTGACCTAGCTAAACTATTCTAAAAGTATTCTGACTGTACTGTTGAGATAAACCACGTGCAACAACGCTACCGTCTTTTAATCCGAATAAAATATTGATAGAGGCCTTGCTTATGAAGGTAACCGTTACACAACTCCCTGATAACCGCGAGGCATTCGCGCTTCAATGGGAAAAGCTCGTTGAGTATACACAGGTGAACCAGCCTGATTTTGTGCTTCTGCCAGAACTCATATTTAGTCGCTGGCTCTTTGACCAAGTCAATGCTCAACCGGCCTTGTGGGAGGCCGCCGTCACAGAACATGAGGCGTGGCTAACACGTCTTGGTGAACTTGGCGCTGCTTGCGTGGCAGGTACACTGCCGACCGCCAAGCAGACCAATACTGGCTTCATGTGGAATCGTGAGTCGGAAAAGGTCACCCATGCGCATGATAAAGCCTATTTACCCAATGAGAAGACCTGTTGGGAACGGAATTGGTATACGGCTGGTGCCACCACATTTAAGCCTAGCATATGTTCATCCGTTACGGTCGGTTTCTTGATTTGTACAGAGCTATGGTTTGCAGATGCTGCTCGTGCATATGCCGAAATAGGGGCTCACTTGCTCCTTGCCCCACGGGGCACAGAGCGAGCATCCGTTAATAAGTGGATCATTGGTGGTCAGGCGGCTGCCATCTCAGGAGGCGCCTATTGCCTGTCTGCAAATCGTTCTGGTAAGAGTGCTGCTGGTACGGATTTTGGCGGTGCTGGCTGGGTGATTGACCCAGATGGAGACGTGCTTGCCGTTACATCAGACGAAGCTCCATTTGTAACAGTCGAACTTGATCTAAACAGAGCCGAGCAGGCTAAGTCAACCTATCCGCGGAATGTTTATCTAGCTGGATAACACCCGTTGATAGAGTGACCATGTCTCTTCAGCTGCATAAGTCCATGTAAAGAATGCTGCTTGTGCGAGCCCGCTCCGGCGTAGGTCAGCTCGTAGAGCCTTGTCAGTGAGAGCATTTTGCATGGCGCTGACCATATTCCCAGTGTCTAACGGGTCGATCAGCAAAGCGGCACTGCCAGCAATTTCTGGCAGTGATGACGTGTTGGATGTGATCACCGGGGTGCCGCAGGCCATGGCTTCCAAAACGGGGAGACCAAATCCTTCATATAAGGATGGAAATACAAATAAAGTAGCCGCCCGGTACAGGGCTGGTAGGTCGTCATCATTGACAAAGCCAATGAACTGTACTGCGTGGTCAATGCCTAATGCTGAAACTTCAGCCAAAACGGATTGATAATCCCATCCAAATGAGCCTGCAATGACAAGTGCATAGTCTTTTGCTAATGATTTGAAGGCTTGAATGAGCCTGAGATGATTTTTGCGCGGTTGCAAAGTGCCCACAGTCAGAATGATAGGCTTATTTGGTAGACTATATTTTTGCTGGAGCCGTCGATGCTCGTCCTCCTCAGCATCTGGTGAGAAACGTTCCTCGACACCGTGGGGGATTACTGTAATCCGTTCAATGGGTACTCTATACAGATTATATAAATCGGCACGGGTTGCTTCGCTGACGGCAACGATGTGATCAGCCTCGCGTACCATTCGTGGCACTATTCGCTGCAGGTGATTAAGCATCCCCGGCATGGTCATTTGTGGTAGATGTTCATAAGCGAGGTCATGAATGGTTAGGATTGTCTTTGTCGAGGCTTTTGTTGGCGGTAGGTGAAAGTCCGTCGCATGAAAAATATCGAGGTCTCCCGTCCACATCTCTACCGGCATCGGTAGCCGCAAACGGTACCACATCCGTTGGTGGTTACGTTCTGAAAGCAGCGAAGTTAGGAGCGTTGCTCCATCCAAGGGAGATTGAGTATCCGCGGGAACCCCCGCTGTAAATAGCTTCCAATCCGCTGTTGGGTACTGTGATGTCAGGTTAGCGGCAAGGTTACGAACATAGCGACTGATGCCAGCATTTTGTGTCAGGGCGGCAGTATATTCTAGGCCGATCCGTTGAGACATAGATGAATATCATTTCGTTACAATGCGTATGATTGCATCAGAATAAAACAAGTTACAGTAACATTATACCCGGCATAAGTTGAGATGATGACACTTATTTAGAAAAATTTACGACAATTGACCGTCTTTGTTATTGATGAAAGTCTCTTTAATGTCTACGCTTATAGATGAACGCTTATTTTTCAAAACTGACTTCGTGTCTATTTTTAACCAAATTACAGCAAACAATATATTCCGCAAGCAGGTTGATCTTAACCGTCCGCCGGGTTTTATTGCCTGTGCGTTTATTGTGTTTGCTGCCGCGTTCTTGCTGATCTTGGTCGTGGGGCCGTCGTCCCGTTATTTCAACGTTATTCGGGCGGGGGGCCTCGCCTATGGTTTTGGTATTTTGGTCGTTGTCTTCCCGATGGCGGCAGCCGAAGTGATGTTTAAGCAAGATGAGTTGAATGGTCAGATTGACTTGCTGCGCCTGTCGATGCCGAATGAAAGGCAGATGCTGGCTGGTTATGTATGGGCGAGTTTGCACCGTGGACGTGTGCTATTCTCTTTCTTGCTGGGGTGGGCTATTGCGATGTGCGTCAGTATGCTAACCGAGCCGCTGCTCTTTGGCTGGTTGGCTGAGGTTGCCATTATCTTCAGTGCTGTGTTGTGGTACATGTCAGTAATCTTGTGGAGTGGGGTGCTCTCTCATATGCGAGTTTACTTTATGAAATGGGAATATGATCGTAAACGCGGTGTACCAGTTACCAGAATCCATATTGTGCGCTTCGTCGCGCTGCGCAGCACACTTACCCTGACCGTATTTGCATCACTGCTTGTACTGCCATTAATCTTGATGAAAGCTAACATATCGAACGCGCCGCTCCTTTGGCTAGGCGGCATGTTGGTGATGGTCGCGCTGTTTGTGGTGGTTGTGACTGTCTTTTGGCAGGTTGTTGGTCAAAATGTGCTCTATTTTGATGTCCGACAAAGTCAGAATGAAGCGCTTGTCGTAGGAGATGCAAATGACTGAGAAACGGGATGATACAACATGGCTGCTGGCTGTTGGTGCGTTGGCGCTGGGATCAGCGGCGACTGTAGCTTACTTTTTGAAGCGGATGTCAAACACGAAAGACTTACCAATCGTCAATCCATATGACCTGATTCTTGACATGCCCCTCAATGCCGGGCGTGAGCCAGAAATGCTGGCTGTTGATGGTGCGGTCAACTTTCGTGACCTTGGTGGGTATCTCACTGTTGATGGTCGCCAGCGTGTTAAGCGGGGTGAGTTGTATCGCTCTGGGGCACTCAATGGTCTGACGCACCACGGCGCTGAAATACTTGCAGAGATGGGTATTCAGTTGGTTTGTGATTTGCGAACTGATGATGAAATCCGAAAAAAGCCTGACCAAATTCCTGCGGATACTGGGATACGTTATGTGCATAATCCAATCGCACAAGATAACCCCATGCGCATTCTATCAGCGATGTTGTTTCAGCGACGGCAGCTTGGGCGCATTTTCGCCGATGCTTACAAATATGAGCTTTTGGCAAAGGGTGCTGAGTACATCGGCGATGCGATTCGCACTCTCGCTGACCCAGCAAACCGACCGGTAGTTTTGCACTGCACTGCCGGAAAAGACCGAGCTGGTATTCTTGCTGCGCTGTTACTGGCGATTCTAGATATACCTGAGGACGTTATTCTCGCGGATTACAGTCAAAGTAATCGTTACTACCGGACTTTCGCTCAGATCGCTCAGGAAGATATTCACCGGGTTCGCCATCTCGGCATTCGTAAAGAGCACGTTCATCCTGTGGTGCTTGCTGACCCTGCCGTCATGAAAGAGGCTCTCGAATTTCTTCGGAACGAATACGGTTCCCTCAGAGCGTACCTACTCGGCCCTGCTGGCTTGACCGAAAACACGCTCCATTCTTTGCGCTCTCAACTTCTGGAACCTGCTTAGCAAGTCAGCTTGTGTAGGCGGCCAGCAGCCTGTTGATCGTTTGGACTAACTCGCGCGAACTGCTGAGCTTCATAAGGAATTCGTCTGCCGCACATTGACGTGCCAATGTGCGGTCTTCGTTCTGACCGCTAACGTGCGCAGTGGCGTTGAGCAGCTTTACCTTGAAGCGGGGAATAAATGCCTACATCAGTAAGCCTGTCGCGATTAAGTTGTTACGCCAGATGTTAGATGAATAGCTTTCTGAGGTTACTGATGTGGCCTAAGTTGTAAAATTAGAACAAATGAGCTGAAATGAATCTCCAGCGTATGTTGACTGGAGGAGAAAATGCAAACGCTCGTTGGTGGACTTACTTATCTACCCAATTATTTGGCGGAAAAAGAATGTAATGGTTTGGTCAGTGCTGTGGACGGCATGCCTTGGCTTAAGCGTCGTGTTCAGCATTATGGCTACCGATATGATTATAAAGCGCGCCGCGTTGTGCCTGAGATGTACCTTGGGCCCATTACCAGCTTGGGGCGCGTTGCTTGCCGAGCGCTTCGCTGGTGAGGGCATAACAGATGAAGTATGTGACCAGATGATCGTTAATGAATACTTACCCGGACAGGGGATTGCTAGCCATGTTGATTGTGTTCCCTGTTTTGGAAACAGCATCCTCTCGCTGAGTCTTGGTTCCGCTGTCGAGATGGTATTCTCCAATGTTTCTTCAAAGCAGCAGGTGCCGCTACTGGTAGAACCCGGTAGCCTGCTCGTGATGCAAGGTGAGGCTCGTTTTAACTGGCAGCATGGTATTCCTGCTCGCAAATCAGATTTGATTGGTGGGCAGCGTAAGCTGCGCTCACGGCGTATTTCATTGACGTTTCGCCACATTATCTTGCAAGGTGCATGAACAACAAGCATGTCTCAATTGCAATTAAGTGATGAAAAACGATTCTTAAGTGCTGTTGCCATTTTGAGAGTCCTTGTATACTGGCCTTAAGACCATTTCGAAGTGGAGGATTAATCATGTATAAGAGAGACTTTATTAAGACCGCAGCTGATAAAGCCGACATGTCTCAAACGGATTTGGAAAAGGCCTATGATGCAATGATTGATGTTATCAGCGAAACGCTGATCAAAGGTGACAACGTTCAACTCACAGGGTTTGGCACGTTTAAGGTCAGCCAGCGCAAAGCTCGCAAGGGTCGTAACCCTGCCACAGGCGAGGAAATCGATATTCCTGCCTGTAAGGTGCCGCAGTTCAAAGCGGGTAAAGCCCTTAAGGAAGCAGTTGACAGCTAGTCTTACTCTCTTTCGTTGACTGCATTTTGATCCACTAATCGAGCCTCCTCACCAAGCATGAGGGGGTCTTCGTTATTGGTCGGTTTGCCCGGTAGACTTAGGGCATGTAATTATCAACGCCATAAGGGGGGATCAACCGTGTCAGAGGCTTACGCCAAACTTCGTGCGACCACAGAATTTACCCGTTTGAAAGACTCGCGTGAGCGAGAAGCAGATTGGAAAAACTGGGGGCCTTACGTCAGTGATCGTGCTTGGGGTACCGTTCGGGAAGACTACAGTGCTACTGGTGAAGCATGGGACTACTTCCCACATGACCATGCGCGTAGTCGAGCGTATCGTTGGAATGAAGACGGCATTGCTGGCGTTTCAAACCGCTTCCAGAATGTTTGTATGGCGGTTGCCTTCTGGAATGGAGAAGACCCAATCTTGAAAGAGCGCCTATTCGGCCTGACGGGAACACAGGGCAACCATGGTGAGGACGTCAAGGAGTATTACTACTACCTCGACAGTACGCCGACTCATTCATACATGAAGATGCTCTATAAGTACCCACAAGTAGCTTACCCTTATGCTCAACTTGTTGAGGTTAACCAGCAGCGTGGCAAGGAAGAGCCAGAGTATGAATTGATTGATGCCCTGCAAGATGCGTGGGATGCAGGGCGCTACTTCGACATTTTTATTGAATACGCTAAAGTCGCCGAAAACGACCTCATTTGCCGCATCACTGCTCATAATCGTGGAAATTCTGCTGCTGCTCTGCATGTACTGCCGCATCTGTGGTTTCGTAATACTTGGTCGTGGGGATATGGACGCCAAAAGCCGGAGATGCGTAAACTCGATGACACTACCGTCACCTTCGATCACCGGCATATTGGGCAATATTGGTATTACATCGATGGTGATGCTGCGCTTATGTTCACCGATAACGAAACCAACTACCAACGACTATATGACGTTGAGAACGAAAACCCCTATGTAAAAGATGCCTTCCACCGCTGCATCATTGACGGTGAAACTGAAGCGGTCAACCCTGAACAAGTAGGAACTAAAGTAGCCGCCCATTTCCAGATGACCATCGAACCAGGTGCATTTGCTGAATGCCGCGTCCGGTTGACCCCAGAAGAAATGCAAACACCTTTTACTGACGCTGATGCAATCTTCCAGATGCGAATGGCTGAGGCCGATGAATTCTACGAAGCCGTCTCACCGCAGCGCCTAACCGAGGATGAACGACTAGTTGAGCGGCAAGCCTTCGCTGGCCTCATGTGGAGCAAGCAATTCTATCACTATGGTGTCCAACTCTGGTATGATGGTGACCCAGGCCAGCCCGACCCGCCACCGGAACGCCGTTATGGGCGTAATGCACATTGGCCTCATTTATATGCCCTTGATGTCATTTCCATGCCAGACAAGTGGGAGTACCCCTGGTTTGCCGCGTGGGACTTAGCCTTCCATATGCTGCCCATCGCTCTGATTGACCCGGAATGGTCTAAACGGCAATTGCTGCTGATGCTGCGCGAGTGGTACATGCACCCAAATGGGCAGGTACCTGCCTATGAGTGGGCTTTCAGTGATGTTAACCCACCTGTGCATGCCTGGGCTTGCTGGCGTGTCTATAAGATTACGCGCAACGTCACCGGGGTGGCTGATACCGCTTTTCTGGAGCGAGTCTTCCATAAGCTGCTGCTCAATTTTACTTGGTGGATCAATCGCAAAGATGCAGAGGGGAACAATGTATTTGAGGGGGGGTTCCTCGGCTTAGATAACATCGGTATATTTGATCGGTCTCAGCCGCTGCCAACAGGTGGTCACCTTGAACAAGCAGATGGTACAGCATGGATGGGCATGTTTTGCCTCAATATGCTGGCCATATCGCTCGAACTCGCACTTCACAACCCAGCTTATGAAGATGTTGCCACCAAGTTTTTCGAGCACTTTGTCTATATCTCGGATGCGATCACAGGCAGCAACGGTGGCCTTGGTCTTTGGGATGAAGAAGACGGCTTCTTTTATGATCGGATTCGCCTACCAGATGGTGGTAGTTTCCCGCTCAAGACGCGCTCCTTTGTCGGGCTTATTCCGTTATATGCTGTGATGACCATAGAGCAAGCCACGTTGGATAAACTACCGCGTTTCCAACGACGGATGGACTGGTTTATTCAAAACCGACCGTGGCTAGTGGACAATATGAATTCACTAACTGACCGTGGTCGGAAGGGGCGCTTGCTCTTGTCGTTGGTAGATAAGGACAAACTGGTACGCATTCTTGAGAAAATGCTTGACAAAGGTGAATTCTTATCTAATTATGGTCTGCGTTCCCTATCAAAATACCATGAGGAAAATCCCTACATGCTTGACTGGGGCGGGCAGAAATACTCGTTGAGTTACCAGCCCGGGGAATCTAACACATATCTTTTTGGTGGCAATTCAAACTGGCGCGGGCCGATCTGGTTTCCCGTCAACTTCTTAATGGTCGAATCGTTGCAGAAATTCTGGCATTACTACGGCGATGATCTCAAAGTGGAAGCGCCGGCAGGCTCAGGTAAAATGCTCAACCTATGGGATGCGTCTAAAGTAGTTGCGCGTCGTCTAAATAATATCTTCTTACGGCGTAATGGTCAGCGTGCGGTCTTCGGTGGTCAGCCATTATTTCAGGAAGACGACCACTGGAAAGATCATATTCTGTTCTATGAATACTTTCACGGAGACACAGGTTTGGGTGTTGGCGCCAGCCATCAGACTGGGTGGACAGCGCTCGTCGCTAAACTGATCCATCAGAGTGGTGGGGAGCATGCGCACGACGTATGAGTGATTCGCAAACCCGCTGTAGCTGGGTCAGTGAGGACCCACTATACATCACCTATCATGATCAAGAATGGGGCGTACCGGTGCATGGCGACCGCCGTCTATTTGAACTGCTATTACTTGAGGGGGCGCAAGCTGGCCTTAGTTGGATTACCGTTCTTAAACGTCGAGACGGGTATCGCCACGCCTTCGACAATTTCGACGCTGCCAAGATCGTGGCGTATGATGCTGCCAAGCTGGATATGCTCATGAAAGATAAAGGCATTATCCGTAACCGGCTTAAAGTAGAGAGCGCGGTTCGCAATGCACGTGGGTTTCTCGAAATTCAAGCGCAGAAGGGCTCGTTTGCTTCTTATATCTGGCAGTTCATTGGCGGCGAACCACGTCAAAATACATGGGAGTCATTGTCGGACGTGCCAGTCAAAACGCCCGAGTCAAAAGCGATGAGCAAGGACTTAAAAAAATATGGCTTTAACTTTGTAGGCCCGACAATTTGCTATGCGTTTATGCAGTCCGCAGGGATGGTAAATGATCATACTGTGGATTGCTTTCGCTACGAACCGATTCGCACTATCGGAAAGAGCATGAGCGCTGGCTAGTAAACAGAGTCTCTTATCAGATATTTTGGCGGGTGCTGCTTCCTTTATCATTACGTCTATATTGCCGACTATCACCACTGCGATGGCTACCGCTGTGGTCTACTTTTGGTCTGGTATCAATTTCTCATTACAAAACTTCATAGTCATGGCTTTGATTGTCTATGCGGTTATCTTCCTTGAGACCATCATTCATGAGTTGGGGCACCTTGTTACGGCAAGTTTAGTGGGCTTTCGCTTTCACTTTTTTATGGTTGGCTTTCTGACAGTCTTTAGGCGCAACGGTCAACTATTGGCTGCATTCGAGCGCTTGCCTGAAGCGTCAGGTGCTGGCGCAGCCGGGTTTGTGCCTTACGGGGCCGATAATCTGGAGATTCGAACCCGATTGGTTGCATTGGGAGGCCCCATTGGGTCTGCGCTGTTGTCCTTGCTGGGTCTGCTTCTTGTTCTAAATGTTAGTAGTGATGGGCTGTTGGCCTTCACTGCGGGGATGTTAGCAGCATATCCTCTCATCAGCATTATGTTTAATTTGCCACCGTACCAGTCTGGCGGCTATACCTCTGATGGTGCCATCGTCTTTATGACAGACGCAGGTCGAGCGGTAATTGATCGAAACCAAATTGTAGCGCAATCTGCGCGAGGGAAACGTCCGCGCGACTGGTTATATGAAGGCATTCAAAAGCTGCTGTCGCTACATCAGCCAACTGCTGTGCAAGCCGCAGGGCACCTGTATGCAGCTTATCACGCGCTGGATCATGCTGATCTTGAGACTGTCAGGCATCATCTAACGCAAGCGCTCACGCGGCAAGATGATGTTGTTGGTCAACTCTATGCCCAGATCAAGCTCGAGGCGGCGTATATCACGGCTCAGTATGACAATGATAAACAGTTGGCTCGGAGTCACTTTGAAGCAGGTTGTGAGGCAAGTCTATTAGTAGACCGCAGCATACTTTGCCGCGCTCAGGCGGCAGTGCTGCTTGCAGAAGGCGACCTTGAAGGTGGGCGGGCAGCCTTAGAGTGTGCTCGGCTGTCACTTGAGACATCGCTTGATAAGGGCTTGGCTGTAGCTGAACAGGATTGGCTGAATTCTATAGGCTATTGAATTGCGAACCAGTATAATCCGTGAAACCCTACAAGCTGAGCAACAACTTAGGCAGAGCAAACCACATAAATAATATTTTGGTCAGGAGAATATAGATGATAATTGGTGTACCAAAAGAGATCAAGGATAACGAAAATCGCGTTGCATTGACTCCCGGTGGGACTGTTGAGTTGATTGGACAAGGACATAGGGTGCTGGTGCAGGTCACCGCTGGCGACGGTAGTGGCTTCTCAGATGAAGAATATGTGGCTGCTGGTGCTGAGATGGTCGCTGATGCGGCTGGTGTATTTGCACGTGCCGATATGATCTTGAAGGTCAAAGAACCCATCTCACCAGAGTTTGATCTCCTTCGTGAAAATCAGATTCTTTTTACTTACCTGCACCTCGCAGCGGCAGAAGAATTAGCGCACGTCCTAGCAGAGCGCAAGGTCAAGGCAGTGGCTTATGAAACGATTAAACTACCTGATGGATCACTGCCGTTGCTCATGCCAATGAGTGAAATTGCCGGTCGGATGTCGGTTCAAGATGCTGCCATCCTCTTGGAACGTTCCCATGGTGGTAGAGGTGTGCTGCTTGGCGGGGTTCCGGGTGTACTAAGCGCGACTGTCTCTATTGTCGGTGGTGGTACGGTTGGCATCAACGCAGCGAAGATGGCGCTTGGGTTGGGTGCCAAAGTCATTATTATTGACAATAACCTTCAGCGCTTACGCTACTTAGATGACGTTCTCTTCGGGCGCTATCAAACGTTGGCTTCTACTCAATCCAACATTGCCGAAGCCGTGAAACAGTCCGATGTGGTTATTGGTGGGGTGCTCGTGCCGGGTGCTCGTGCCCCGCGCCTTGTCACGCGGGAGATGATCAAGACAATGGCACCCGGTGCCGTTGTGATTGATGTTGCAGTTGACCAAGGTGGCTGCATAGAGACTATTAAACCAACCACGCACAGTGACCCAACCTATGTAGTCGATGGCGTACTGCACTATGGTGTCACGAATATGCCGGGTGCTGTCCCTCGGACATCGACATTTGCCCTGACTAACGCAACGCTACCTTACGTCAGAAAGTTAGCAGACAATACCTTTGAAGAGATTGTGATGCACGACGAAACCCTGCGCGAAGGGGTGAATGCCTATGGCGGTTACATTACGTATCGTGCTGTTGCTGCTGATTTGAACATGGAATACCGTGAGCTATCAAGTTTAGTATGAATCAATCGGCGTTGATGACCATCACATTGGATGGTAAAAGCCTGACAATCGAAGAAGTCGCTCACTGCGCGGCTTACCCTGGTACAACCCTGGTCACCGTATCAGATGCTGTCTGGGAACGGTTGACTGCGGCACGGGCTGTTATTGATAGCCTTGCGCAGGGTGAACAGTTCATCTATGGCTTAAATACCGGATTGGGCGCTCTCAAAGATGAACGCGTCCAACCTGCCCAAATCTCGCAATACCAACGGAACATCGTCATGAGCCACGCCTCGGCTGTCGGTCAGCCTTATCCACCGTCGGTCGTCCGGGCCATTATGTTGGCGCACTTAAATCTACTAGCACAAGGTGGGTCAGGGATACAGCCTGCTGTCTTCAAACTAATCCTTGACATGTTGAATGCGGGTGTGTACCCGGTTGTACCGATGACTGGGTCTGTCGGCATGGCAGACTTAGCGCAGATGGCTCATCTGGCTCTACCCCTGATTGGCCTAGGCGAAGTTGAGTATCAGGGCCAGACTCTGCCAGCCCTTGCTGGCCTTGCTGCTGCAGGTTTGGAACCAGTCGAATTGGCTGCTAAAGATGGGCTTGCTCTGGTTAGTTTCAACGCGGCTAATGCTGGGCATGCTGCGGTTGTTTTTGAGGCGTATCAGGATATTGCAAAAGTACTTGATATTTCTGCGGCTTTGGCTTACGAAGGCTACAAGGCGCATGTGGATGTCCTTGATCCTCTTTTTGAGCCGCGCCTTACGCAAGCAGAAGCGGTCATTTTTCACCGATTACGTGCCCTGCTGACCGGTAGTCACTTGTTTGACCTAGAGCATAAAACCGTTCAAGACCCAATTAGCTACCGCTCTGTGGTTCGCGTCCATGCAGCGCTCTTGAAAACGCTCGTTTTCGTGCGTGATGCCGTCGAGACGGAGCTAAACACACCGGCAGAAAATCCAACAGTGTTTATTGACGAGGGAGTGATGTTGCCTACTGGGAATTATCATCCGTCAGCACTGGCAACTGCATTGGATTTGCTGCTCATATCTGTAACGCAGGCGGTTACTATGTGCGCCAACCGCGTTCTGCGCCTAAACACCCCTCATCTGAGTCATCTTCCCGGTCAATTGACTATGGAACCAGGTTTGAATCTTGGGTTTGGGGTGGTTCAAAAGACAATTACAGCGCTAGCAGCCGAAATCCGTCATTTGGCAAACCCAGCCTCGCTTGATTTTTTTCCAGTGGCTGACGGCATCGAAGACCATGCAACCAACGCAACCTATGTTGTTCAAAAAGCAGAACAGGCTGCACATAAGCTGCGGTATGTGCTTGCGCTAGAGCTGTTGACCGCTGCCCAGGCCATTGATCTGCGTGGTGATGCTGATCATTTAGGCGCGCTTACTAGCCGCGTTCACGCAAAAATTCGTGAGCAAGTGCCATTTCTAGAACAAGATACGGTCATCGCCCCGCATATTGAGGCAATCTATAAGCTTGTGCTTGTGCGCGCTTTTTCTAGTGTGCTGCCCGATTGAATTGGGCACTGACAAAACTTGTACGCTTTATTTTCCCTGGCTGTGGTATTAGTATCTAAGCACCTAGTCGAGCACCTTCACTTAGAAAAGTAGCCAATGAATTCCGTAACCATCGAATACATCACCGACATTCCCGGTTATCGCGAATGCCAACAGATCGAGCGTGAGGTTTGGGGGCAGGACATGGAAACAGTTCCTTACTATGTATTCCACAATATGGTCAATATGGGGGGGGTCGTTGTCGGTGCGCGTGATACACAATCTGGGGCGATGGTTGGCTGCGGTTTTGGCTTTATCGCACGGGCTGATCAAGAACGTGCTACTTGGATGAAAAACCCCTATTACATCTACTCTGAAATGCTGGGCGTGCTGCCAGAATACCGCAACAATAACATAGCTGTGCGGATGAAACTGGCGCAGAGGGATTTTGCCCTAAAACATGATCACAGTTTGATTTCATGGACATATGATCCGCTTCTGAGTCGCAATGCTAATCTCAACATCAATAAGTTGGGCTGCATCTGTCGCACGTACAAAGTTAACTACTATGGTGAAATGGCGGGCATTAACGCGGGCTTGCCATCTGACCGTTGGCTTGCCGAATGGTGGATCGACTCGCCGTATGTAGAAGGGCGGCTTGAACACAAACACCTCCGCCGCAGCTATGACGAATGGCTAGAGGCTTTTGCGCGAGTTATGGCGGCGAACTGGGAGCGTGAAGATAGCCTGCCAACACCGCCGTCTGTAGATAATCTGAAGACAGATCGCGCTATTATTCTGACGGAAATTCCCCCGGATATTGACGCGCTTAAGGCAAAGGATATGGAGCTTGCACTTGCGTGGCGCCTTAACTTCCGTAAGTTGGCCTTGACTTTGCTAGATGAAGGGTACATCGTTGCCGATTTTGTCAGTGAGAGGCAGGGGGAGCAACGTCGCAGTTTCTACATTTGGCAGCGTAACTTTGATATGCTAAAGATGATTTCACCGTAAACTTAAACCGCTCGAATGACCCATGATCCTTCAAGACCGCATTGAACAGACTGTTGCGCTGGCAAAGCAGGGCGAATCAGAAAAAGCACGAGCGTTTGCCTTGGCGCTCGTCCGCGAGTTTCCTCAAGAGGCAGATGTCTGGGCACTGCTCTCACAAATCGTCGATAGTCCTGATCTTGCCGCGTACTGCCTGAAGAAAGTCCTTGAATTTTCAGACAACGGGCGCATCCTCGGCTGGGCTGAAGCACGCCTAGCGGAAATAGACCCAGACCTAATTCCAGACAATGACCCCTTCGATTTATACGATCCGTCGAACCTGCTCAAGGGTGATTTTTTCAGCCAGCCTCGGCCAGATAAAGCTATTACTACTGATGCTGCCGCACCCATGGGCCAGCGCCAGCCGAAAAACTCGCTTGGAATTGGGATGATTATTCTTGCTGTTGTTGTGTTGGTGGGGATCGCGAGTTTGTTGACCGTCAACGGGGTAATTGGCCTGAGTGCTGGACGTGTAAATATCGCTACTATTCCGCCGCCTGCTATGACTGTTCAAGTTATTATGCCCGATGAATCCTCTCAGCCGACAGCACCACCTGTGAGCGCCAACCCGATTGATCTTCCTGCGCCAACGTCCCCACGAGCGTCTGTCGATCAGAGCGCGTCGCCGACGATGACGGTCGTGCCCTCCCTGACGCCGACGCCTCTCGCAACAGAGGCACCTGGCCCGCCTGCAAGCGTCTCGATATCTGCGCCAGCAGCAGGGGCAGTACTCCGTGAAGTGCCTTTCAGTATCCAGTGGGAACGAGTTTCAGGTGCCGAGCGTTATGCCGTCAATATTGTAAGCACGGAAGGCGAGCGTGCCATCGAGAGCGATGAATTTGATGCCAGTGAACTATGTCGAGGTAGCACTTGCGAATTGGTTGACCTCGAACTAAACAACGGTGGCTATACGGTGACTGTGACGGCATCGAATACATTCGGAGCGTCACAGTCACCAAGTAATAATTTCGTGGTCAACAGTCCGATGGACTTCACGTTTGAGTTGGGTGGACAAGTGCCTGGCGGGATTGCTAGACCCGACCTCATGCAACGTGTCGGGATGACGTGGGTCAAGTATCAAGTGATTTACGAAGTGACTCCCGTGGATGCTGCCGCCGAGTTGGTTGCTCAAGGCCGTCAATACGGGTTCAAAGTCTTATTGTCAATTACAGGTGAAACGTACCCCGAAGAATTAGATTTTGCTGGCTATAATGCGTATCTCGCGCAGGTAGCTCAGCTCCAGCCAGATGCAATCGAAGTGTGGAACGAGATGAACCTAGAAACAGAATGGCCTGTTGGTGAAATTAGCCCGGAGCAGTACGTCACAGAGATGTTGGCACCAGCCTACTCAGTGATCAAACAGACCAGCCCAGAGACAATCGTCGTGATTGGGGCACTGGCATCCACCGGGGTTGACAACAAAGTCACAGTATGGAGTGACGACAGCTACATCGACGGCTTAAACGAGGCCGGGGCGGCTCAGTTCGCTGATTGTATGGGAACGCATCATAACGGCGGTGCCACCTCGCCGCGGGTTCAGACGGGGCACTCCGCTGACCAAACAGGCCATCATAGTTGGTACTATTTGCCCACGCTGGAAGTTGCCTATGAGGGTATGGAAGAAGCGCTGCCACTGTGTATTACAGAGTTCGGCTATCTCACACCGGAAGGCTACCCACCTCTCGCGCAAGACTGGCTGTGGGCCCAGCAAACGACAATTGCTGATCAAGCGGAGTGGTTAGCTGAAGGAGTCAGAATGGCTCAGGAACTGGGCTATGTGCGTTTTGTGATCGTTTGGAATGTCGATTTCTCTCGATACGATATAGACCCACAAGGTGGCTTTGCCATTCTCCGCCCAGATAATACCTGCCCCGCCTGTGAGACGCTCGCGCGTGTAATGCAATAACAGCTAGGATGTATAATATAATAGGGCTGATGTGCCTGTGCTAAACGAATGAATCGCTTATGATAGACGTGGAAAACCCGTCCACTGATGCACCCAAACAAGCTGAGCTAATCTTTCGCCGTGCCACGTTAGATGATTACGATGCGATTGATGCGCTGTTCTATCAACTACTTGATCAACATGCAGAGGGTGTGCCTCATGTATTTAACCTCCACGAGCCGCCTGCATATAGTCGCAGCCATATTCATGCCATCATTACCAGTGATATGAGTGATATCCTTGTCTGCGAGCGGAGAGGAGAGGTGATCGGGTTGGCTCAAGTCAGCTTTCGAGAATATTTTGAACGTGGCCCGCGTTCAGCCAGCCGCTCAGTTTTGGTTGAAAGCCTGATTGTTGCAGATAATGCGCGCCGGTTGGGTGTTGGTCGCGGCTTGATGGCCCTCGTAGAGGCTTGGGGTGTTGAGCGTAAGGTCGAGCATGTCGAGTTGACTGTCTGGGAATTTAATGAAAATGCACTCCGATTTTATGAGAGCCTTGGCTACCAAACGTTACACCGGCGGATGTGGCATAAGTTAGAGGCACCCACTGCGCCACCAGCAACAGAGGCACTGCAGCCGCCAGTTTCCCAAGTTAGCTGGCAGCCTCCCCATAAACCCGACGATTTTGAATACGTTGATTATGAGAGTGACGAGTAAGCGTGCATGGATTGCCATTGTCTAAAGTATTGCGGACACTCTATGCCCCACTGGGATAAATATCCCTCTCTCTTTGCGGTGTGGTAGGGTGGTACGGCAGTCATAGGTGCCACCCTACCACACCGCTGCTGGATTACGTCGTAACTTTGTTCCTTGCAGGCAGCATGCTACACTCTCTTCACAGAAATATTACTGGCATCAGTACACCAAGCAAGGCTTCACTTTGAAACAGCTTGAAGAAAAGATCGAATATTATCGTGGTAGGGATGGTGACTTTAGCCCGCTGCTAAGTTTTCTGTATGCACATATCAGTAAACTTGCACCAGACTTTAAGCCCAGCATCCATGAAATGTCGAACGATGTTGATGTCAGAGTGGGCACGTCCAGCCGGTTGACATTCCGCTGGGGCTCTGACGGCAAGGGCTATGAGGCAACACATCTCGTTGGCCCGGTGCCGTCGATCCGTCGTTTTCCTGCTAAGGATGAGATTAAAGTACGCCCGTTTGGCCTGCCCGAAGGCATCCAGTTTGAACTTGACAGTTTTCGTGAGACTCCAAAACCGCGCTATATCACGCTCCGAATTGCGGGCCCGGAGAAAGTTGTTGAGGATATTCGTGCGGCTTTCGTTCGTACTTTTGAACTTTGAACGCAACGAGTCTTATTTCAAGAATCAAAATCCCAATGCGATACAGGCATTGGGATTTGTTCCATTAACCGATTGAAAAATGTACTTACGCTACATCTTTCTCAATAAATGCACGTAGTAACCAAGCCATCTCTTGGTGTTGCTGCAAAAGACCCGTGAGGAAGTCCTCTGCACCAGCGTCGTTATGAGTGCTTCCCGCCGCATCTAGGTCATCTCGTAGATAGCGTACCATTGCTTCGTGGTCACGCACGAGGTCTCGTAGCATCGTGACGGCATTTGGGTATGCACCACCACTCTCTTGTAGTCGAGCAAGTGTATTAAATTCATCCAAGGTGCCAGGCGTATGGAAGCCATATGCTCTAACACGTTCAGCAATCTCATCGATGGTGCTGGTTAGCACTGTGTACTGCTCTTCGAATACTTCATGCAAGGAATGAAACATATGGCCCGTTATATTCCAGTGATACTTACGTAGCTTTAAGCGTAGTTTGAACTCATCTGCTAGTGTGGTCACCAGCAATTGGTAAACCCCCTCGCGTTGTTCGGTTGTTAGTCCAAGGTTTGGAAGAACATTCTCGTTCTGCACAATAACGTGGTTATCAAGCAGTGTATTATCCATAAAAGTAAAGTTTTCCTGTTTGTGACTTAACTCTACCCATATTATTGAGTCGGCTATCTTAATATCGGGTTATCGTAATCTAAAAATTGTATAAAAACTAGAGCACACCAGCAGCTACTAGCCCCCAACTAATCACCTGAGAGGCTATCATCCCGACCATCGCGTAAACAGTTGGATGAGGTGATTTGCTGCGAATATATTGGCTGGCCCCCCAAACAATCAACGGCGTGATGGTCAATGCAGCTACAACTGTTGCTGTTGGCAGCAAACCACGCAGGAGATAGTAGATATTCAGTATGACGACACTGGCTGCAACGACATAGTAAAGTGTGCGTAGTTGTGATGGTTGCCAGCGTGTAGCAAGTGTGTTCTTCCCGACTTGGGCATCTGGTGCACGGTCGGGCCATGTGACAGCTAGGAGATTCACAAACACCAACAATGTCAACGGCAAAGTTGCGGTAATGGGCAACCATGTGACGCTCCCAAGCACCACGCTGTACCCATAGACTGGCATCATCATCCCACCCAGTAACGCGTTATCAAGTTCGCCCCAGCCATTCCAAGCGAGAGCTAATGGAGGCAGCGAATACATCCATCCCAGAAACGCGATCAAGCCTAAAACGAACAACGATACTCCGTTATGGATCCCAAGGGCTACCGCTGCCACTTGGATAATGAGGCCGAGAATAAGCGTTACCCATGCTGCCTGCAAGGCTAGGCTTCGCGGAACACTACCGCTAGGCAGCACGCCGCTGCCACCAGAATAGGGTGTGCGTGCCGCCAATTGATCAGTTTCGTAGTCGGCATATTCATTCGCATAGTGAACCGAAAGTGAAACGCATAGCCCAGCCGCAAGCGCCCACACAAGCGTAGAAAACGCTAGCTGACCGCCGCCATGACGTGCGATCAACACGCCATGGCAAAATACTAACCCAATCGCCAATACTTGCTTTGGTCGTGCCATCCAAAACAGGGCGACCATTATGCGCGTAAAGTTCTTCATATCGCTTAGAGCAGATTAAATAGGGCGATCTTACAAGTAAATAGCCTATCGGCTGTATGGATGCGGCAAAATTTGGGAATTTGTGATATTTTAATAACCAGTAAGGTGACGCTATCAAAATGGAGGCATCAAATGTCAAACAGTGGAAGTGAAACGGGAAGTTTTCTCTCAGGCTTGCTTATTGGTGGTTTGATCGGTGCAGGCGTTGCACTTTTGTACGCGCCGCAGTCCGGTGAACAAACCCGTCAGCAGATTGCCGACAAGAGTATCGAACTTCGTGATCAGGCCGAGTCTGAACTGAACAAACTTCAGGAACAGGCTCAGGCGACGGTTAACGATGTACAGACCCGCGTGAACCAGCTTACTGCTGACGCGCAGAGTCAGGTTGAGAAGGCCCGTGCTCAGCTCGAAGGTACAATCAGCAAGAACAATTCAACAACTGAAGAAACTGTTTCCTAATATCGCTCCGAGCGTACCTTAAACAGGCCGTAGCACGAGCGCTGCGGCCTGTTTTGCTTTTTCCCTCTGTTAGAAGCACATCATAAAAGAAAAGAAGCATGGGAATGATTCATCTGTGGAGTAGACTCCTCAGGTCTACTTTCACAGCCAATTGCAAAGCGATTTTATGCTTTCCGACAAACGACTACTGACGTTGTTTCTGCTGGTATTTTCGAACCTGCTGGGGGCAGGCGTCATCTTTCCGCTGCTGCCACTGTATGCTGAGGGCGAATTCGGAGCGACCGAGTTTCAAGCTGCGCTGTTGGCAACTGCGTATTTCGCTGCCCAATTCGTTGCATCGCCGTATCTAGGCCGCTTATCAGATCGTTATGGTCGCCGTCCAGTCTTAATTGGTAGTCAGGCAGGCACTTTATTGAGCTTCATGCTTTTCATCGTTGCGATCCCAATCGGACGCTGGCTGGATGCACAAGGAATCAACATGGGCATTAGCGGCGGGTTGTTCATGCTGTACGTGGCCCGTGTTATGGATGGCTTGACTGGTGGCAACATTACGGCAGCACAAGCTTATGCCACCGACCTGAGTACGCCCCAAACGCGTGCCCAGTCTATTGGTGTTGTTAGTGCTGGGTTGAGTGCTGGTATTGTTTTTGGCCCAGCTTTTGGCGGTTTTCTGGTGACCCTCAACCCAACGGCACCATTTATTGGTGCCGCGGGTATCATCGGCGCAACCTTGCTGCTGACGTTCTTCACACTGGAGGAGTCACTCCCACCTGAAAAGCGTCAAGCTGGTGAGGCGGCCCGCCGGAGTATGTTGTTAAGCCCTAATAAAACTCGTTTACTGGCAGATAACATCGTCAAGTTGATCATGGTGATTGGTTTTATGACGACGTTTGCCTTCTCAATGTTGACCAGTACCTTCGCACTCTTTGCTGACCGCATCCTCTTTGAGCCCACTGTTTCCGATGCGATTGTCGCTCGCAATGTGGGCATTATGTTGTCGGCTTTTGGGGTAGCAGGGTTTTTGACACAACTCTTTGCCATTCGCCCAATGATCGCAAATTTCGGCGAGCAAAAGACGGTGGTCGCCGGGCAGTTTCTAAACGCCATTGCCTTATTGTTCATCGGGTTATCATCCAAAGCGGCTGTCGCGACGTTGTTCTTCTTTCCCTTTTCGATAGGACGTGGCGTCACCGACCCCAGTTTGCAAGCTATTCTGACTCGTTACGGTACCGAACAAACTCAAGGCCGCTTGTTGGGTGTTTATCAGTCGTTTTTGAGTCTCGGCTTTATTGCTGGGCCAATTCTGGCAGGGGTTGTCTTCAGTGAGCTTGGTCCGCGGTCACCTTATGTGCTGGGGGCAGCGGTAATGGGTGTTGGCGTTCTGCTTAGCGCGGGACTTGCTACCCGTAACCTCCCAGCAAATGACGATGCGCCTGTGCCTGTACCTACGAAGTAGGAAAACGAAAATGTGACCTGTTAGGGTCACATTAACTTTTACCAAGTGATTAGCACTGGTTTAGAGTTTGTCGGCGTTTTGCATCTCGAGGAAACCTGGCTCAACGTAGTTAACGATCCACTCCACCAAACGCTTTTCGGTTTTCTCTGGTTCGTTGTCCTCATCGATAGCCAGTCCCATCAGCGTTTTGCCGTCGTCCATCAACCCGGCTGACCCTTCAAACTGATACTCATCGCGTGGGTATTGCCCGACGATGGTCGCACCCTTTTCCTCGGCTTTCTTACCGAGGATGCCAATGGCATCAACAAAACTGCTGCTGTAGCCAAACTGGTCGCCAAGGCCAAATAGTGCCAGCTTCTTACCACTCAGGTCGAGGTTATTCATATCAGGGTAGTAAGTTGCCCAGTCGTCTTGCAGCTCGCCGATGTTCCATGTTGGGCAGCTCCAGATCAAATAATCGTACTTTTCAATTTGAGACTTATCTTTGACGGTGCCGATGTCAACCATCTCTACAATGTTTGGGGCAATGATGTCGTACATGCCCTTGAACTTCTCAACGACAGCGGTTGTGTGCCCTTCGTTGCTGCCATAAATCAGACCAATTTTTCTAGACATAATTTGCTTATACTCCTGCAAGAATCTTTGAACGTGATTTTGTTCACAAGTGATTCAAGTATAACATACACCTCTAGAACCCTCTACCTTGACTCAATCAGGTTGCTGCCCTCTCTAAACTCAATTGCAAGCGTTCAATTCGATCTGTCAATTTCTCACTACTGATCGTGGCCCGCCAGCGGTCAACCAACAGCGGAAAGGCAAAAGGAGTCGGTTTTGGTGGCGCTACCAGCCGGAGACTGCCTTCCGAGATGGACTGTAAAGTGCGATGTAAGCGAGTCTGCTCAAACTGCCTGTCGAGCACTTCCTGCCGGGCCTGCCACAGTAATAAATTATCCTGCTCATATTTCTCTAGAACATCATAGATTAGGCTGGCGGAGGTTTGCAGTTGTTTTGCTGTCCGCCGTCCACCGGGGAAGTTCGGGTAGACTAGCCCAGAGACTCGTGCGATCTTGCGGAACTGGCGTTTTGCCATCTCAGATGAGTTAATGCTAGCAAAGATATCATCGATCAGGTCGTCTGGGTGCAGCAGGCCATCATTGAGGGCTTCTTCAATTGGTGCTGGCTCTGCTGCTAAGAGCTCGAACCCGTAATCATTCGAGGCAATGGTGAAGGTGATCGGCGTTCGTTGGCTCAGTCGGTAGGCTACGAGGGCCGCTAAACCCTCATGGACTAACCGTCCTTCAAACGGGTAAAAAAACAGGTGATGCCCATCCCGTGTTTTGATGCGTTCGATCAGTAGTTCATCCGATCCTGGAATGAGCGACCATTGCGCTTGCAGCTCAAGGATTGGGCGCACGGCCTGCATTTCTGGCTCATTGTATTGACCGGCCCGTGCTTCATCCAGGCGTTGCCGAATGCCATTAGTGAGTTCGTCCGAGAGTGGGAGGGTGCCGCCAACCCACCGCGGGACGACGCCTTTCTTGCTGGTTGCTCTGCGCACATAGGCAGTCATGTCTCGCGTGTGTTGGTATTCCAGAATGCGCCCCGCTAAGGTGAACTTATCGCCCTTATTTAAGCGGCTAATAAAGGTTTCCTCAACGCGCCCTAGTTTTTTGCCGTTGAGATAGCGTACCTGAAGTGTGCTATCACCCGTGATTGTGCCGATTGACATACGATGTGTCTGGGCTATGCGTTTATCACTGACGATAAAGCGACCATCTTCACCCTGTACAACACGGTGATATTGATCATATGCGTTGAGCGCCTTGCCCCCCCGCGTGACAAAGTCAAGCGCCCAATCCCACTCTGCTTGAGATAACGTCTGGTAGGCGTGTGTTGTACGCACCTCACGGAAGAGGGCGTCGGAATCAAAGCCCCCGCCGAGTGCCGCCGTCACCAGATGCTGAACGAGAACATCTAACGCATTGCGGATAGGGGGTCGTGCTTCGACCTCGCCGCGCAGGGCCGAGGCACGCACCGCAGCCACTTCGACTAGTTCAAAGGCGTGGGTGGGCACACATGTTGCTCGGCTTTCAACGCCGGGCTGGTGACCGCTACGCCCGGCCCGCTGCAATAATCGAGCGACCCCTTTCGGGCTGCCGACCTGAAAGACCCGCTCTACCGGGGTAAAGTCAACGCCGAGGTCTAGGCTGGAAGTGCAGACAACCGCCTTCAGTTCACCTGCCTTCAGTGCTTCCTCGACCCATTCTCGTACCTCCCGATCAAGTGCACCGTGATGCAAGGCAATTAAGCCGGCCCAGTCTGGTCGCGCATTGAGAATTGCTTGATACCAGTTTTCCGTCTGATTGCGTGTATTGGTAAACACCAGTGAACTCTTGGCCTGTTCGATGCCTTCGAGCACCTGGGGCAGCAGTTTCAAACCGAGATGACCTGCCCACGGGAAGCGCTCCATCGTTTCTGGGATCAGTGAGTCGACTGTGATTTGTTTCGATATGTGCCCCCGAATCAAGCGGCCAGTCGGTATCTCCCCGGTATGGATGTCCACAGCGCCCAACAGGGTGCGCATGGCTTCATCTAGATTGCCCATCGTCGCTGAAAGGCCCCACACGCGTAGCTCAGGCCGCCAGCGTCGCAGCCGGGCTAGGCCCAATTCTGTCTGTACACCACGCTTGGACGACATTAATTCGTGCCATTCATCTAACACGACCATTTGTAAATGCTTAAATAATTCAGGGGCGTTTTTGCGGGCCAGTAAGATGGAGAGGCTTTCGGGTGTCGTCACCAGTGTGGTAGGTAGCCGCCGGCGCTGCCTGCTGCGCACTTTGGATGAAGTGTCTCCAGTACGTGTCTCAACTGTCCACATCGGGATTGCCATCTCCCTGATCGGAGCCATCAATGATTGGCTTGTGTCTGAGGCTAGTGCCCGCAGCGGTGTGATCCAAAGTACTCGCAAAGGGATATCGTAGCGGGGCGGCTTGTTGTTCTGTGTCAGGTAGGCCAGCAGTGGCCCCATCCAAACAGCGTACGTTTTGCCTGTGCCGGTTGGCGCATGGATTAAGCCGCTTTCTCCGTTCAGATAGGCAAGCCAAACGTCTCGCTGAAACGCGAAAGGTTCCCAGCCGCGTTCGGCGAACCATTCGATGGCAGGTTGGAGGCGGCTGTCATCTGTCAAATTGTAATCTTTCAAATGTGTGATTCACCATCTGATTATATATGCTCTCAACATATCAACGCTCAGTTACCTTGCTGGTACCCATCTGATGACTGCCATATTTACCCTCTCTAACCCGATCTTTCGCGCAACTTATCGAAATAGCAGAGCAGGCAGCCGTGCACGTATCGCAATCGGATTAAGCTTATTGCTGTTGATACCACTTTGGCTACTTGCTCCGGGCACCGTTCTGCCAGATGTCCCATTTCTTTTGGTTAAGTACGCTGTTTTTGTGGGAGTCATGAGTCTGCCACTGGTAAGTATGGGCTTATGCTTGCTGTGGCTACGACCTAAACAGGAACAAATAACTCTAATTGCTAATACAGCACTCTCTCAGCGTCAGATTGTAATGGGCTACTTGATGAGCTTCATTTACCAGACGCGCATATTGCTGTTAGGTTACTTACTATTACCTATGGTCTTGATCCCGACGATAGGCCATATCTACCCCGCGCGCCTGGCTGATGTAGTGACGACAGTAGTTTGGTGCGTGGGTACACAGTTCTTGCTGGTAACAATGACAACCACCGCCATTATCCGTTGGCGCAAACGCGGATACCATGCGGCTATTGCTATGATGATGTTGTTGGTCGTGCTTACCGTAGTGAACGCTGCCGCATCCAATTCTATTCTAGCAGATATGTTGCAGTATGATTTCACCTTCCGGTTACTAACCGCATCCCGCGGGCTGTCTGGTAGGTTTCATTCTCTGGTTTTCGTTGGTATGCCTTGGATAGCAGCTTCCTTCTTGATCATGCTTCAGGCTGGTATCTATCATGTTTCAGTAAAAATGCAGCGTCTAGGCGTAGCCGTATTCATTGCTGTGGCTGCATTAAGTGCTGCCGCTGATGCTGCAACGACGGTGCGCATCAAGCAGGAACGGCAGCAGGTGCGTGTGCGCCTGACGTACTACAGTGATATTGGTGACCTATATACGCAATTAAAACGTCGAGGCTGGCTCTATGATGGAACACTGAAAGGTGCGGATATTGGCTTACAAGCTGTTGCATATGATCTACATCGTGTTGATCTACGGCAGGCGAATATCTATGGTGTTGCCCTCAGTGACGCTAATCTACGGTTCGCTGATCTACGCGGGGCCACCTTCGGGAATGCCCAACTTCAAGGGGCTGACCTTTCCCATGCGGATTTAACAGGAGCCAGCTTACCACGCTCGACGTTAGCCGGAGCACGCCTGGACAGAGTGCGCGTCACTGGAGCGGACCTCCGTGATGTGGACTTCAACGGTGCGCAGCTACGTGATATGACGTTCGCAGATATGCGCATGTTCCGGGCTGATTTTGCAGATGCTCAGCTTGAGTCGGTCGATTTTAGCGACGTTGACTTGTACAACACGAATTTCACTGGAGCTACCTTGACGAATACTACCTTTGACTCAAACACGATCTTGCCTGATCGTACTCGCTGGCAGCCAACCACCGATATGGCACAGTTCACTGACAGAGATCATCCAGATTTCTGGGCGGGCTACATTGCACGGGCAAACCTTCCCATCGATCAATTAAGTGGCTTGAATCTGAGGAACGCATCGATGGGGGCAGCAGAATTTAAGGGGGCTAATATGAGTGAAGCGGATTTGTGGGGAGCAAACTTTCGCGGGTCAGATTTGCGCAATGTTGATTTTAGCCGAGCGTATCTTAACGGGGCAGAATTGGCTTATACCAACCTACAAGGGGCACAATTTGCTGACTCAGACCTCACCCGGGCTGATTTTACCCGCGCCGTGGTTAGCTGTTCTCAACTAGAAGTTGCTCGAACGTTGACGGGGGTAACGCTGCCAGATGGAACTGTGCTCTCTGATGACAGTTTGCGGCAGCAATCTTTTGCTGAATTGTGTCAGGCAGTTAACCCATCACGCTGACGGCTTGCAACTGCTTCTGGATTTTGAGCACAAGTAGGTAAAAGATTAATGCAATGGGTACCCAACCGAGCGTTGCGCAAAATACAACCTGACGCCCATTGATTGCATACAGAGGCGGGTTCCACCAGTAGACCGGATATGCCCACAAATTAAATATAACGGCTAGCGTTTCGACCAAGAAGGCAAACGCCACGCTCCACCCGATGATGATGGCCGCCTCGGCAGTGCGGAATCGCGTAAAATGAGGGCTTTCTAGCAACCGCCGCACCAACAGCAGTCCGGCAACAACAATGCCACCATCCCATAGACTGGCTGATAGTGAAATGAGCGCAGCCAAACCTAGCCTGGCACCGGACGACGGTTCGCATAGCCCTGAGCCGTCTTCACCCATTAGAAACAAGAGCGTTGTGACGGGCATCTCCCACAGGAAGAATGCAACCCCAACCGCAAGTAGATACATGACCCAGTCAAGCCGTTGGAAGAGCTTCCCTTGGCGATACAGCCAGTAGGTGCCGACTGGAATAGCCACTGACCCCAGTGTGATCAAGCTGCCGAAAAGAATGTCCAATATGACTGTCTATTCGTCTGGGTGACCAGCGCGCCGCCGGTAGCTACGCCGGTCGTTACGCGTTCGGGCGAGGGCTATTGCTGCTGCCTGCCGGATGGCCTCATTCTCATGTTGTAGCGCCGCTTCAAGCGCTGTCGTTGCATCAGTGCCGATGCGTCTGAGTGCATAACTAATCGTCCGCTTGAGGGATGTGTTGGCAGTCGGTAGTGCCTCAATGAGATAAGGAACACCGTTGACGTGCCCAATGCGCCCAAGGGCTTGCGCTGTGCTCACCCGGACATCATGATTAGGGTCTTGTAGACAGTCCCCCAACGCACTAATGCACTCATCACAATGCAGCCAGCCTAACGCTTCCGCTACTTCCACGCGCACTGGTACAACGTCACTGTTAAGCACCAGCGCCAACTTTCGGCAGACGCTGGGGTCTCCAATGCGGCCCAGCGCCTTTGCCGCTGCGATCTGTTCTGATGGGTCGGACGCAGTGAGTACGTCAAGTAAGCCATCGATGGCGCGCGCGTCCCCAATGCGCCCTAGAGTTGTTGCTGCAAAGACTCGGGTTGTACCCTCAGAGCCGCGTAAAACAGCAAGAACACCGGGCACTGCCGCCTGCCGCAGCCGTGTTAGTCCGAGGACTGCATCCCACTGCTGCCGCTGATCACCCGTGCGCAGTAGGTTGAGTAAGTGATTAACCTGTGGTTCCAACCGGATGCCTGGTTCGAATCCTGTGATCGAGCCGTCATCGGGAAGGGCGGGTTCATTGCCAGTTTGCATGTGTGGTAGCTATTTTGCTGATGTACCAGTTTGCGTCAATTTTGGGTGCTGTGCGTAGACACCATGGTATGAAGCAGGGAGTAGACGTGCTAATGCCACCATTAAATCATCCGTGTATACATTCAACTGGTCAGACTTTGCCCGCCCGCTTGGCAACGAAATTGGTTCGCCAAACGTCACGCTCACTCGTGCGCGCTTGAGCTTTTTTGCCATGGGGAGCATGTTTTGCGTACCTGTTAATGCAACCGGTAGGACCGCCACATTAGCGCGGTTTGCTAAATAAGCCACACCGCTTTTGCCTTCTTGAAGCTGAGCATCTTGGCTGCGGGTACCTTCAATTGCAATCATCAGCGGCTTATCTTGTTTGAGCACTTCTAAGCCGATACTTAATCCTTGCCGGTCTACTTCACCTCGTTTGATGAAGATCGTACCTGCAATGCGCATAATGGAGCCCCACCAGTGATCGCGGTATTTTTCAGCGGCAAAGACATAAAGGTATCGTGGCATAGCAATGAACAAAACAGGAACATCCATCGCGCTCAGGTGGTTCGTATATACGATGATGCCACCCTCATTGGGCATATTCTCTTTTCCAGTTACTTCGACTCGTGACATAATCCCAAAGAAGACGATCCATAGTATAAACTTTACAAGATTGTAAAGGGGCTTGTTGATTGTTGGTAGCTCGCTTGTGCGTGCCATGGTCACCTATGGTTTATTGAGCCTTTAATTCGGATTGTGCAGAATCATGGTGCTTTCTGTCAAACGATTGTGAAATGAGTCAAATTAGCGATGCATGTATCAATTGACGTGTCTCCGGCAGTGAATGGCAAGGCGGGTCTTGGGCGCTATGCGCTTTCGCTAGCGGAAGCCTTACACACGGCATATCCGCATCAGACGCATATGTTTGCCAATATTGCTGAAGCGCTGCCTTTTCCACCGGAGTTAGCCGCTGCTCCCAGAACAACCGTGCAGGTTGGCTATAAGCCCTGGCGGCTGGCTGTCCTGACGGGTCAATTCCTTACGATGCGTTTTGACCGTTTGCTCCCTAAAGAGATCGATCTGTTCCATTCGACAGAACATCTGTTGTTCCCCACACGGCGGATACCCGTCGTTCTGACTGTCCACGATCTAATCTATAAGCTGTTCCCAGAGTACCATAAACGCTTAAACTACTGGTACCTGAACATCGCGATGCCGGTTTTTGTTAAGCGAGCGGAGCACATCATTGCCGTCAGTGAGTCGACTAAGGCCGATGTTGTCCAACACTATCAGGTTAACCCATCAAAAATTACAGTTATCTATGAAGCTGCTGCGCCTCATTTTGTTCCACAGTCTGCTGAGAAAATAGCTGCTGTAAGAGAAAGCTATGCCCTTCCGAAGCAGTATATTGTCACCGTAGGCACTATCGAACCTCGCAAAAATTTGGCGCGTTTGGTTGAAACACTTAGACGGCTTCGCGCACAATGGCCTGATCTGCATTTGGTGGTTGTGGGCTCTGATGGTTGGCTTACGGACTATTTTTATCAGGCGGTCGAACGCACGGGGATGCAGGCCTACATTATCCAGCCTGGTTTCATTCCAGATGACGATTTGCCCGCGGTTATCGCTGGCGCTCAGTGTGCTGTAACGCCTTCGCTCTATGAAGGGTTTGGCTTACCTGTGTTAGAAGCTATGGCTGTGGGTGTGCCGGTTGCTTGTAGTAACACAGGTAGCCTATCAGAAGTTGCTGGCGAGGCAGCCAATCTCTTTGACCCGACCCGTACTGATGCAATCGTCGAAGCTGTTGCGGCGGTATTGAGTGATAAAGGGCGTGCTGCCGCAATGCGCCAAGCTGGGTTGGCTCAGGCTAGTAGGTTTTCTTGGGAACGTACTGCCACAGAAACGTGGCAAGTTTACCAATTTGTATTACAACAGAATACAGCGACTGGTCAATAATAAGATGCCGGGGCAGAATAAAACTATGGAAAGCAACAATGATCAAACGGATGCCGATATACCTGAAGAATCGGATGTTGAGAAGACAATCATTCAGAAGGCATCTGATATGCCAAACATTCCGCTAAAATCGGGGTGGGGGTCAGCGACATTTGATGAGTCGTCGACTATATCACTGCATGTTGGCAACTCGACGAATACGATTGTCACACAGCCACGCCCAAACCTGACGCTTGGTCGCCTCGATGTCAACGGCCCTAAGCCAGATATCGACCTGTCACAGTTTGATGCTGCTTCGAAGGGCGTCTCGCGGATGCACGCCGCTTTACGCTTGACGAACGATACACTGGTCTTAGTAGACCTCGGTAGTACGAATGGCACCTACTTAAACGAAGAATTTCTTACCCCGAATATGCCCCATATTCTTCACGATGGTGATACAATCCGCTTGGGTAGTTTGATTTTACATATTTACTTCAAGGCATAACAATACCTGAACAGCTTAGAGTTGTGTAACCGTAGCGGTGCCACACTAGCGTCACGCTTATATTTGAAGTTAGTATGTATACTGTACGGCTCAATTATCTGTATCTGAGTATAAGAGGTGGGGGAAAGTCCTTCGTGAAATGTCCCCGGTGTTCAAATAGATTAACCCGTTATGATTACTGTGGAAACTGTGGATACAGTTTTGCAGAAGATGCAAAAGAGCAGACTGTTATCCGGGCACTTGATGAGTCACCGCAGCGAGTCATCAAAGGAGGCTGGGGCCGCTCAAAATTGGTCAAGCTCTCTAAGCTGGTTTTTCACATCGATAAGCAGCCTGATCCAGTCATCATTGAGCCAAAACCAAGAATGCACATTGGGCGTGCCGATGAGCGAAACAACATCAAACCGGATGTTGATCTTGGGCCCTATGGTGGTGCGGACAAGGGCGTCTCTAGGTTGCACGCTGCGCTCAAGTCAGATGGCAGCTCTGTATCAATTGTTGATTTAGGTAGTACAAACGGGACTTTTCTGAATGAGGAACATCTGCTTCCGAACCAGACCCGCAAGCTCAAGGATGGCGACGCTGTTCGGCTCGGACATCTGGTGATGCACGTTTATTTCAAGCAGTAGATGCGACTCATACATATCGGAAGCATTACCCGCAGCAAGCGGGTTTTTTTGATCAGGCGACGGGTGGGGCGACATGAAGTAGGTTGTAGTGCTTTGGCTTGATCAACAAATACGGCGTTGGGTCAAGCGAGTAGACTTTGGTTATCTCAAGGCGCTCAGCAAGTGCAACAATCCCATAATGTGTAAAGCTGATTGCCTCATCTCGTATATCTAGGTTAGTTAACGTTGTGATTATCGCTTGGGACTGGGCAATCACATCGGAAAATTCCATTGCTGTATACAGTGATCCAGCGGTACGAAACAAAAATTTAACCTCTGGTAGCATAATATCTGGGATGATTGCGTCCGCGTGATCGCTCATAGCATGCTCAGCTACGTGAGAGTGGTTGACATCTGATGTGCAAAACAGGGCAAACAAATAACTACTGTCTAAAGTAACACCGGTCATCTAATCACTAATCCACTGACCAAGCAGTGCCCGACGCTCTTGTGTCAATAATTCAGAACTTCGCATGGATACATCCCGACGGTTGGCTTTTATATTTGCCTTACGGGCTGTTCTAGCAAGACTTGCCACTGTTTGATGCTCAGATTTGGCGTCTTCACCTTCGAGGTGGGTTTGAATTAAACCTTCAACGACTTCCGTCGCACTTACTTGATAACGACTCGCTGCAGCGTTGACGCGTTGATAGAGCGTTTCTTTGATGGTGATAGTCGGCATCGCCACAAACCTTAATCTAACACAGTGGCTTATGCTTTTAATGATACGCAGCATAATTAGAGGCGTCAAACTACCTCATCGTGGGAATTACAATCTGGTTTCAATGCCTTGTATCATTGTCTATGGGCTCTCCGACATGTGTGAGATGGTCCCGTAGAACTTCGGTAGATAGCATCGACTCACGCACCAATGCCAACACTGAAAGCAGCATGACTGCGATGCCAACACCAGTAAAGATAACAACCACCACAGATGAGATATTCTCTCCCTTCGCCAGCGTAACCACACCGCTGATGCTACCAAGTGCAAAAAGAGCAATACTTGAATAAAGTCCTGTTAGCGCATTGCGGATCAACATCAGACGTTCCTTCAAATGACTGAGTGCTATCGGTGATCGTACATCGTTGTACATAAGCAAATGATGTACTTCATCCTGAGCTTGACCAAACCGGTAGCTGGTCGAAACGACTAATAGGGCTACCCCAGGCAGCAAAATTAACGGTTGTATCCATGTAATGTTTGTATCCATATAATATCCTTTGACTAATTTTTAATGACTGCATTGACTTCTATCTCAACAAGATAGGTGTTGCCAATCAAAGCAGCAACACCTGATGTAAACTCGATTTATTTTTTAGCCGTATTTTCAACAAAGGGCGCTTAGATTATGGACTTTATGAAAGCACTAACATTTCCATTTGATGACGATGATTGGTTGCCAAAAGCTGCGATTCTGATCGGTGTGATGTTCGGCTTGATCCTCACATCCCCCCTGATTATCCCTTACTTTGTCCTGTTCTTTGGTATCTATGGTTACCTCTACGAGATCATGAAGCGCGTTCGCAGTGATCACCCTGAACCCTTCCCGAGCTTGGGTGACTATCGTGAGTATCTCTCGAATGGCTTCAAGATTGTGCTTGGGCTGTTTGCAACACTGGTGCCGGTTTACCTGGTGATGTTTGTTATCTTCGGCGTTGGGTTTATAACTTCGATTATTTCCGGCGTTGCTGCGGTAGGAGCGCCGGAAGAAGCACAAGCGTTTGCCGCCTTCGGAGCAATCGGTATATTTGTCGTCATCTATGTTGTTTTCTATTGCTTTGTTCTATTATATGTTATTGCCGCCTCGATCAATCTAGCGGGTGGCCTGCTACGCTTTATGGATCGCGAACAAATCAACACGTTCTTTCAGATAGGCGAGAACATCGCTATTCTACGTGATAATCTAAGGCTTGTCGGGACAGCATTGCTGTACTTAATCGGTGGGCAGCTTATATTTGGGCTCGTTGCTGCTACGGTGATCGGTGCGTTCTTGCTCCCACCGTTCGCACTGGCCTTTCAAGGGCATGTCACGGGTCAGTTGCGTAAAGCGATTGATGAAGCACAGGGTCCCGTAGTAGCTGAACCAGCCCCTAGTGTCTAAAGCTCGGTGATATGATATGATGTGATACAGTTGTCTTTCTCTTGGCTTGCGACTTAAAATGGCGCTTGCACGTACACTAGATTGAGACACCTAACCAAGCCCATTCCAAAATGAGCGTAGCAAATTTATGGATAGGCTCTAAACCAATAATTATTATCTATCGCACCAAAGGAGCACTTTCCTCATGGATTTCATGAAGGCATTGACCTATCCGTTTGACGATGAAAATTGGGTCACAAAGGTACTGATCGGCTGCGCAGTGTTCTTCGGTTTGACGCTTGCCTCGATACTTGTAATTCCTAGTATCATTCTGGTAATTCTGATTCAAGGTTACAGCTATGAGATCATGAAGCGTGTCCGCACCAACCACCCGGAACCTCTCCCAGCTTGGGATAACTTCGGTGGCTTTTTTGGTCAGGGCAGCAAAATTTTTTTTGGTGGTTTTATTGTTGGGCTGCCTGCTATTGTAATTATTCTGCCAGCCATGGGCTTTTTCCTGCTGCCGCTGCTTGCGGTGCCATTAGGTGAAGATGGTGCTGGGTTGGGTGCGGCACTCGGTGGCATTGGGGTGGTTGCCTTTTGGGGTTGCCTTTGTATTGCTCTGCTTTACGGTATCGTCGCGCAGATTAATAACTACGGTGCTCTGCTGCGCTTCATCGACCGTGAGGAAATTGGCACTTATTTTCAGTTTGGCGAGAACATCAAAATCCTGACGGAGAACCTCGGCCCAGTCGGCCTGTCGATTTTGTACTTGTTTGGTGCTGGTTTAATTGCTAGCGTCCTTTCTAGTACAGGTATCGGCGGCTTAGTGGCAACTTTCTTCCAGACGTACTTCTCTGGGCATATTCTCGGACAACTGCGCAAGGAAATCGATGGTGCCAGCGGCGGGGGCGGTATGAAAACAGTCGATGCGCCAGCAGTGTAATAATTTAAAAAAACCGAATGGGGACGCTGTTAATGCGCCCCCAATTGCAGTTTTTATTCCGTTTTACTGTGCGCCCAAGCCCACTGCATCGCCCAGATTGCCAGCGGGCGCATATAGCTTAAGGCCCGGTACTCACCTGTGACGAGCCATGCTTCTGGCACGGCAAACCAGAAGCCAAACTCATCAATCGCATCATGGATGCCCTGTGCTGTTTTGAATCCTTCTTCGACCATCCCTTGCTGAATCATCGCAGCGGCAACCGCAAAGGTTGTGCCCGTCCACACTTCCTGCGACTGCCCGCTGGATGTATCCACGCGCCCGTCAATGTGCATCCCGTTAACAGCACCGATCTCACCATCCTCGAACTGCATCACGTTGAAGTCAAAGACTTTTTGCAATGCACGCTTTGCTTGGCTGTCTGGCACCACATTCTCCAAACCGCAAGCCTTGGCATACCATTGACCTGCCATCTGATCAGCCATGACGCTTGTAGATTGCCGACTGCTGCTGACATCATAGTCAAAGTAGGTGCCATTCCACAACTCGTCCTGATAGACGGCTTGTGCTTTTGCTGCCATAGATTGATACGCTTCTGCTTGAGCCGTCTCACCGAGCGTTACCGCTGTGGCTGCTATCGCCAGCAGTGCAGCGATCCACAGCCCGCCACTGTATGCACTTGGCCCACTGACGACCCATGTGTCATAGGTTTGATCGGGGATGCCGTCATTGTCGATCATGCCGTCGCCGTCGATGTCAAACTGCATAGCGTAGTCAAGTGCCTGCACCATTGTGGGCCACATCTCGCGCAGAAACGCTTCATCCCCTGTGGCGACATAATCACGATAAACCTGCAGGATGAACTTCGGGTTGAGGTCTTTCCAGCGGCTCACATCGCGATACTGATAAGCGTTAAGCCGATACCAAGGGTCTTCGTGTGGGCTGCCGATGTCATGCGGAATGGCACCGGCGACTTTGCGTTGCGCCTTGCCGTTTTCCAGCAGTAGATTCCACAGGGTGTCATCACTTGCAGATAATGTCCGGGCGATGTCGCGTTGTAAGCTTAGCTCGAGCTGGGGCCAGAGCATAGCAAGGGCAAACGAGGCGTAAAAATGAACGTCGTAGGTGTTGTACATTCGGTACTCGTGGCTTTCAAGGTAGGCAAAATGACTGTTCTCTGCCAGCGTATCCCCGTCTTCTGCCTGTGACTCCTCGCGGACTTCGCCGTCCGTCCAGATCGTGCCGCCGTCCGCCAGATAGTAAAGCTGGTTGAACAACTCTGCCTTGTACCAGTCAGGTAGGTCGGGGTCGTCAAAAATGGGCTGCTGCCATGCTTCGATTTGTGCCTCCCAATCGTGATAATTGTTTAGTGCCTCCGCTGCGATCTTGGGTGCAGCATCGCCGTCGCGCCCAAAGAAGCGCGTATACCGTCGGTAGTAAGCGCGACCTTCGCCGAAGCGTGCCAGCGGCATATCCCACGCTAAGGCAAACGCGATTTCACGTGACTCTCCCGCTGGTATGTGTGTGCTGATCGCAATACCTGCACCGATGCCCATATTGGCTGGGCTGGGGCGCTCGTCGCTTGTATCCTCCAAGCGACCATCATTTTGGAAGTCTCCGTACACGTCCATACCACTACCGCTCGTTGAGAAGCGGCTGAAGTAAGTAACCTTGGCTTTGTCCGTCTCAAGGCCCGCGATGGCGAATGTCAAGGGGTCTTCAAAAGCTGTTCCATCTGAGGTTATCATCCGATAGCGATGTTTGAGCGCTACGCCGACCACATTCTCCTGCCGGAAGGCGACGTTCTGGTGCCCACCAGCGCGATCATTATCGGTGCCAAGCCCATTATTGAGTGTCAACATCAAACTCACGTTGGCGTCTTCCTGAGATGAGTTCTCAAGCGTCCAGGCAAAAACGCCGACCGGGTAGCTGCTTTCTTTGTAGTTGTGTGGAATGATCGGCGAAATTTGGCGGCAGGTCAGGATGATCTCGCGGTCAGGGGCAGTGTAGCTTGTCCATGCCCTTGGATACAAAGCATGATAGGTCGCAGCGTCAGCGGGCATAGACCAATCCCACCCGGCAAAAGCATCACCACCCGGGTCGCCGGGGTAAAGCACCTGTGTGACAGATTTGTGCGATCCGCGTTGGACATATGCAATGAACTGGTTCGCCCATACAGACTTATAAACGTAATGGCCCGGCTGCATCTGAAAACGATTGAAGTCACCGCGCCACCCGCGTGACATACTGCCGCCGCCAAACCCACCGAGTGGGGCACCCATTGTTGGGCCGGGTTGTAGGGGTTTGAAGGGGTTCCAGACAACTTGTTTGCCCGCCTTCTCGGCCTGTTTGATGTGCTTTCGCAGCCGCATCACTGCCGGCAGCATGGCGACAATGTCCTCAAAGGCAGGCCGCGATGGCTCCGGAGGATTGTCAGGGATTTGGTCAAGGCGGCGCTTCCACACGTAAGGTGGCAAATCAGGCATGATGTCTCCTCAAAGCTGATCTACAATTAGTTTCTGCGAGATAGTAGCACGGAGTCGCGGTGGTCACATCCTGCAAATCAACCATAGCACGATTGGAATAGGTAAGTTATGCTGCACCTATGCAGAACGGACTGGAACCGCAGCTTGGAGGCGAACGTCGGCGTAAGCGTCTACGATATGATATTCAACGTACCTCCACCGCGCGAATGCGTCAGGCGCAAGAGCGCCTCGTCCGCGGCCAGCGCACCGAAGCCATGCATGTCCTAGCGGGTATCCTTCTGGATGACCCGGATCATGCTTCCGCCCAAGAATTGCTTGACATCATTCAGCGGGTCGAAGCAGACCGCACCCCCTTGTGGGTTATTGTCCAGATGCTGTTAACGATGCTCGCTGTAGTAACAGTTATGGCACTGCCGACGGGCTATCTGTTGGTGAAGGGGGCTGCTATCCTGCCTGCCATCACCGTAGGCGTGCCACTATCAATCGGGTTAGGTGTGGTCCTGCTTTTGGCAACGTCTGGGCTGCGCAGCGCATTTGAGCGCTCCCGCAGCAATGTGGGTGGCCCCGGCTGCTTGATTGTTGGTGTGCCTATCTTCGCCCTGATAATCGTTGGCGCGGTTGGCTTAACAGGTTACTTACTGACGCGCCTAGCGCCCTAGTTGAACTGTGCGTTAGCTGGCGGCTGCATATCTGGTGCTAACACACGGAATGTGCTGCCCAGTTCATCGCGAATTTCGACAGCGATGACTGGGTCTTCACCCGCTAGCTTGACTCTTAACACGCGGCGCAGCTTGCCCTCGAACATATCCTCATCGATCACGTCAGTATTGAGCACTTCCAAAAACCGTTCTAATCCAACCGCGCCGATCTGGGCTCTTTGAATCTCTTTCGTCGTCTCCGTCAGTACGGCGATGGGAGTCAGATGATAGGGGTCAATGTAAATGCTTTGCAGATCGCGGTAGCCTGCATCTTCTAACCGTAAGCGCTTGAAGTTATCCGGGATACGAACGCCGTCCAGCCCCGAAGCGTCGAGATAGCCCGTAATGACGGTTTCCTTTGGGAAGGCCATAACCTGGTTCTCTTTGCGAATCAGCAAGCGCGTCAGCGTCATGCCATCTGGTAGATATTCAATGTCTGGGCACTGAAAGATCGACAACTCTTCCATATGGTGATCTGTGAAAGACTCTGGTAAGTGGCGCAGTGCCATACATTCGTGCAGCCGAATAATATTAAGCTTGGGGCAGGCGCCGAACCAGTCTGGGAGGCGTTCTAACTTACTACCTAGCCCAATTGAAAAGATACGTAGGCTGCCAAGGTTGCCGCCTGCTAGCTTTTCTGGAAAGTCGATTTGGGCGTTCTCTGCCAGAATATTCTCCAGCGACTGCCAATATCCGATCTCTGCTGGTAATTGTAAGCGTGTACTAAGGACTTCTAAGTCACGTAGTTTACTAAGTCGGCGCACGTCTGAAGGCAGTATAAAGGGGGTGTCACTACCGTAGTGGATGACGCCGAAGATTAACTTCTCTAAGTTTTTAAACTGAGCTACATCGAGCGTAGGCTCTGTGACATCAATCTCTTCGAAGGATAGTTCAATCACGTCCTCTCGGAGTTTAGGTAAGGATTCTTCTAACCGCCTTGAGGGCGTATCCCCCGTGATCCGTAAAGATCCATTGGCGTAAGACCACACATCGTCATCGGTTGAGGCAGCGATTGGGCTGAAATAAGGTGTCGCGTCAACTGACTCACCATAAATGTCAACGCGTGCCTCGCGTAGTGAATCGGGCAGACGCTCTATCCCTGTGCCGCCAATTTCCACATAGTTCGACACGCGTATGCCATCGGGTAGGTCGCTAAGGTTGGGGTTATCTTCGACAGTGATGTAAGCCAACCGCGCCATCTGGGCTAGTGACGATGGTAGGAAGCGCAGTAGATTGTTGTCTAGACACAAGTAGCGCAGATCATCACACCTTGCGATTGACTCAGGTATCGTCTCCAGCGCATTCCGGCTGACGCGCAGATCACGCAGGTTGCGGCATAATCCGATACTTTCTGGCAAGCTGCCTAAGCTGCTGTTTTGAACCCTCATCTGCTGGAGGTGCTTCAAATTTCCGATTGTATCCGGTAGCTTGCTGAGGTTGGCGTGGTTCACATTGAGTTCAAGCAGGCTGTTCAGTTCACCCAACGCGTTGGGCAGTTCGCGTAATGCCTCGCCTGCATGGATGTGCAGCACACGGAGCTTGTTCAGATTGCCAATGGAGTCCGGCACTGAGGCTAGCCTTGGCGACTTAATGACCAAGTTCTTCAACCAAGAAAGTTTGCCGATTGATTCGGGCACGGCCTCAAGTGGGGGGTGGGCAGCGTCGATCACCAACTCATCCAGCGTTTTGAGCTCTGCTAATTGGTCGAAGGTGTTGTTGTTCAAGGTACAGTCAATGAAAGCTAGGCTAGAGAGACGCTTACACGTCCGTAACCCACGAATATCTTGCAGGTCGCAGCGCTTCAAGGTGACGTATTTAAGATTCGGAAGTTGACCCAGAGCCGCAATCCACGTGTCTATGCTGCCTCCGCTGAACTCAATATGAGACAGGGCTACCAAACGATCAAATTCCGCTGGAAGGCCGTTAAATCCGACGCCGAGGCCAACAGTCATTGAGTGGATTTCACGCAGGTTGCCGATCTCAGGCGGCAGTTCAGTCAGTGGGTTGCCGCTGAGGTTCAATACCTGAAGGTTCTTCAACTGCCCAATACCGGAAGAAAGCTTGGCAAGGGCATTTTCTTGCAGATGCAGCATTTCGAGCTGTGTTAGGTGCCACAATGCTTCTGGCAAGTGTTTCAAGGTCAGCCCTTTCAATGATAAGTACAACCCACCTACCTGACCAACTTCCTGAATGCGCTTCTCGGCTTCTTGCTGCCCCTGCATGGCCTCCCCCTTTTTAGAACTGCGTGGCGTTTAGCATCCTTCTGTTGCAATGATACTATGCGTGCCTGTTTTGTCCTACGATATTTGTCAGGATGATTACAAATAGGCTAACTTGTCCGCAGCATCAGAATGAATTCTCATATAGAATACCTACCAGATTCATACTAGCGTTGGAGCAAACTAAATGACCACATGCGTTGCAATCCTCAATCGGCAAGGGGTGGCCCTCGCTGCTGACAGCGCCGCCACGGTGTCTTCATCTGAATTGCAAACCAAGATTTACAATTCGGCGAATAAGCTTTTTACGCTATCAAAGTATCAACCTGTCGGCGTGATGATTTACGGCAGTGCCTCGTTGATGGGTGTGCCTTGGGAGACGGTCATTAAGGTTTATCGTGAACAGCTTGATGGCACCAGCTTCGCGACGCTGGAGGACTACGCTCGCCACTTTGTTGAATTTCTGCAAACGCCGTCTTATCTTTTCCCGCAGCAGCATCAAGATGATTACGTTGTCTCAACGGCCTACAGCTACTTCTACAACATCGTGACGGAATTAGAGAGCGCTATCCAAGCGATCATCATGGAAGAGGGTGAGTTTGATGAGTCCAAACTACCTGAAGTCCTCTCCAGCTTGCTCAGCAAAGAGCATGAAGATTGGCAGCAAGAGGAGCGTTTGGAAAACTTCCCAGAGTCTTTCACGGAGACCTTTACCGCCCGGCATAAGGAACGCATTGATACCGTCGCCGATGAAATGTTCCAGCAGATTCCCCTCTCTGAGAATGATCTGCTCAAGCTTACCGAGCTAGTCAGCTTCCTTTTCTCGCGTAATCGCTTTCGAGAAACGCTTAGCGGCATTGTGATCAGCGGCTTCGGTAATGCCGACGCGTTCCCAGCCTTGGTGGAAATGCACTTTGAGTGCATCGTCGATGGCATCCTGAAGTTCAAGTATGGTAATAACGTTGAGGTCAACGTTCAGCAAGATGCCAGCATCATTCCCTTCGCACAGGGTGACATGATTGCGACCTTCGTCGAAGGCACTGACCCCAACTATTTGAACGTGTCTCGCGTTATGTTGTCATCAATTTTCGCAGAATTCCCATTACTACTGATGGATAGCTTGGGCGACAGCATGGACGAAGAACAACGCAGTAAGCTGCAAACGGCGCTCAAGGAAGTCAGTGAGAATTTGTTTCACCTCTACATGGAAAAAATGCAGCAGTACCGACTTGTGCAGCACATCCGCCCAGTGATCAATGTCGTGTCCGTTCTGCCCAAAGATGAACTTGCCTCATTGGCAGAAACACTGGTAAACTTAACCTCAGTAAAACGTCGTGTCAGCTTTGATGCTGAAACAGTCGGCGGTCCGGTCGATGTAGCTGTCATCTCAAAGGGAGATGGCTTCACATGGATTAAGCGCAAGTACTATTTTCGCTCCCAGATGAACCCGATGTTTTTCCAGAATTACTTTGGAGGTGAGTCGTAATGGTAAATAATCGTAATGGTAACATAGGTAGAAAGCTGAACCAACCGTCGGGCGATGGCAAGTTTGCTTCATTGGACCAGTTCCGGAAAAAATATCTTCCAGAAAAGTCAACCGCGGAGATCTACCGCGAGGCCTCTGACCCAGAAGCATATGGTGATGATGCCGCCCAGGAAGTGCTCGACGAAATCAAGGATCAGATTATTTCGATCAAGCTTGATATCAACAAGATCAACGGCGAATAATCGTTAAGCTGATAGTCTGAAACGATAGAAACCGTCACGCATTGCGTGGCGGTTTGTCTTTTAACGCTTGAGTTGACATTGATAATCTTTGCACTAAGGCTGCGGAACCTCAATCTGGGGTGGTTGCCGTGGGTCAAGGCCTGTGTCGATGTCTCGCACACAGCGGAAGCCAATATCCCCTGTCGAGAAGCTGCGATCATAGAATTGGCGCAGTGAGCTGTCCAACGAAGACTGCCCGAACTGAAAAGAACCACCGCGCACGACGCGATCATCTTCTGCCGTGACGGAGAGGTCCTCGCGCCCATCAAAGCGATCATAGGGGTAAGGCTCGAAGGCCGTGCTTGTCCACTCGCGCAGGTTGCCAGCCATATCCAACGCACCTACCCACGATGCCCCCCCTTGCAGCGTACCGACTGCGGCAGCGCCCGCGGCATTGCTTGCATGGATCACAAAACCGGGCAACCAAACATCTCCCCAAGGGTAGCGATTATTGCTTGGGCCGCGTGCTGCATATTCCCACTCCGATTCTGTCGGCAAGCGCCCGCCTTGCTCCTCGCAATATAACTGAGCGTCGAACCATGTTACAACGTTGCGGGGCCAGTTTGGCGGGGCGTAGCTACCGTTTGACCCATATTGATCGTTGGTTGTCTCTGTGACGGCAATCCAGAATGGCACTTCAAAGCATTGTTGATGAGCGGGGCGTTCATTTTCAAAAAAGCCTGTGTCATTCCCCATTATAAAACAACCAACCGGCACCAGTGCATATTCTGCATTGCCGAACACCTCAAGGATCGGTGTCCAGCTTTCGTTACGCTCAACTGGCTCAGTGCCGGGGCCGTCGTACAATGATTGAGTTGGGATCGCCGTAAAGGTTGGGGCCAGCGTTGGGGTTGGCTCTTCCAGTAGAACGGGCGTCGATGTAATCGCCATCACCTGTGGCTCGGCTGGCTGTATCTGCGGGATGGGCGTTGCTGTTGCTTGTGGCGGTGGTTCCAACTGACCTAAGGTAGCCGTCACAATAATGTTAGGGCCGGGGGCTGGTGCTGGTTGGCAGCCTGTCAATAACAGCAGCATGCTGATACCGATCAGCGGAAACGTGCGGGCGAATGGCATAGAAACGATACTCAAGCTCTTTTAATTAAGTGAGCTTATTGTAGCCATCCCTTAGAAGAACGCAACAGGGGCACCCAATGGCACCCCCATTGAAGATATATGAGGTACGTCGTTATTCTGGAATGCGGTCAAAGTCTCGAACGCAGCGGAAGCCCAACTCGCTGGTTTCGTCGTTCGGATCGTAGAACTCGCGCTGTGACGCCCGTAAGTTGTCGTCACCCGTTTGGAACGAGCCGCCGCGCACAGTACGCTGCGGGAACTGATCGGGTGGATCGTCCTCGCGCCCATCGTCTCCGAAGTACGGGTACTCGACGAAGTCAGAGCTTGTCCACTCGCGCAGATTGCCGATCATATCGACCGCACCCACCCAACTGGCACCCTCTGGCTGTGAACCCACTTCAGCGGCACCATTGGCGTTCTGGGCGTGGATCACAAAGCCCGGTTGAAATTCGTCACCGAAGGGATAGCGCAGGTTACTTGGGCCGCGGGCGGCGTACTCCCATTCAACCTCCGTTGGCAGCCGCCCACCGATGCTCTCGCAAAAGGCCCGCGCCTCGAACCATGTAACGTCCGTCCGCGGGAAGTCGTCACCAGAGTAGAAACCATCTGCACCGAACTGTTCATTGGTGGTTTCGGTAGTAGCGATCCAATAGGGCGTATCGATACACTGCTCGTGTTCTGGTGTTTCTTGGCTGAAGCCGTCGCGGTCACCCATTTGGAAGCAGCCGGGTGGTACCAACACAAATGGGATTGCCTCAAAGCGCGCTTCGACGATCTCCCATTGGGCATTCCGCAGCACAGTTTCAATCTCTGATGCAGGTGCCGCGGCCTCCTCTTCCGCAGGTGCTTCTTCCGCGGCTTCTTCGACCATCTCCTCCTCAACCATTTCTTCTTCTTCAACAGGCGCTTCCTCTGGGGGGGGCGCCACTGGTGTTGCCGTCACGACAACGGTCTCCGGTTCTGGCTCTGGGGTTGCCGTAACAACCACTGACTCGGGTGTTGGCTCGGGGCCACATGCTGCCAAAAGCAGCGTAGCAACTAAAGCCAGCCAAACTGTATAATTTAACTTTCTCAACATAAATTCCTTATCCCTAATAGGTTTTCCGAGTTTCATATTTGTAATCGGGATGTAATGAAAGGTCAACTCGACAGGTAGGAGAAAAGTCTTGTGTAAATGTTTTGTAAGACTGTGTTTTCCTCACTTGACAGATTATTCAATCTCCTGTAACATCCATGTCCTTCAGTGCGGGGTGGAGCAGTGGCAGCTCGTCGGGCTCATAACCCGAAGGCCGCAGGTTCGAGTCCTGCCCCCGCTACTACTTTAACCTGTTTGCAGCAGCAAGCAGGTTTTTATTTTGCTACTATTGAGCTGAATATGTGCCACAGTTCTTAACAACAATGGTTACTCAACCTCATTCAATAAAACTTGCGCCATTCTCAATAGAGTCTGTCTTAATCGACCCTCCATTGACCTTAGCCCCAATGGCTGGGCAGACGAACCATGCTTTCCGCACCCTAGTGCGAGACAGAGGAGGCTGTGGCTTGGTCTGCACGGAACTGATCAGCAGCAGCCTGATTGACAGTCGTAAATCACGCCAGAAATTCGATTGGACGGAAGCCGAAAGCCCGTTGGCAGTACAGCTTTATGGTACGTCTAAAACAGATATGGCTGAAGCGGCGCGTATTCTTGAAGACCATGGCGCTGATATTGTTGATATCAACATGGGTTGCTGGGTACCCAAAGTAGCGCGAAAAGGAGGCGGGGCGGCGCTGCTGCGAGATATCTCTGTCGCCGCGGGCCTTGTTGAGGCAGTTGTGCAAGCCGTGTCTATCCCGGTGACAGTCAAAGTCCGCAGCGGCTGGTCATCAGAGCAAATTACAGCGATTGACTTTGCTCGGCACGCTGAACAGGCTGGCGCGCAGGCTGTAGCTGTGCATGCGCGTACCGCTGATCAAGGATTCCGTGGCAGCGCTGATTGGTCGATCATTAAGCAAGTCAAGGATGCTGTTGATATTCCGGTTATTGGTAACGGAGATGTATGCAGTGGCTTTGATGCCCAACGCATGTTCGACCAAACTGGCTGCGATGCCATCATGGTTGGGCGCGCCTCGCTGGGCAACCCCTTCATCTTCTCGCAAATAGTGCATACCATCGAAACAGGTGCGCCCGCACCTTCACCGACGCGCCGTCAGTTAGCTGAAACTGCGCTTAAACATGCTCGCCGAACGCTGCGGACTACTCCCCTCGAAGAGCAGCATGCAGTGCTTGAACTGCGCGGGCAGATCAGCAAGTACCCGTTGGATACCACTTCGGAAAAGCCCATTCGTAACCAATTGGTGCGTTGTCAGACGTTACAGGATATTGAGTCTGTTCTGAGCCCGTTGCTAAAGGAATGATCACACGCGTTTAAAGAAATCTTAATCGATGCTGAATAAACTATGATAACATCGCTTCAGAGATGTCTTCTGTAACGATGTTGCAGCTCTGTATATTATAAAATAATCGGGAAACCTTAGACTATGGCAGAACACAAAGATAACTTTCAGGAAAAGATAGCAAAGCCGGCTAACACCGCTCGTTCAGGTCAGCATCAGCCCCCTAACGATGATATCGTGATGCGCTTGCAGGATATCAGCGTGCACTACGGTGACACCCTGGCTATAGACAGTATTAATATGGATATTCAGCGAAACCGGATCACTGCTTTGATTGGGCCATCTGGTTCTGGTAAAAGTACACTACTGCGCTGTCTTGATCGTATGAATGACTTGATTGAGAGTGCCCGTGTAACGGGCACCCTTGAATACGATGGTCATAACATCTATGATGAAGATGTTGACCCTGTTACTATTCGCCGCCGGGTTGGTATGGTTTTCCAGAAGCCAAATCCCTTCCCGAAGAGCGTGTACGACAATGTTGCCTTCGGCCCGCAGTTGGTCGGGTATGACGGAAACATGGATGAACTCGTTGAGCGCTCACTGCGCCGGGCTGCCCTCTGGAATGAGGTCAAGGATAAACTTGATGAGAGTGGCTTGACCCTTTCAGGTGGTCAGCAGCAGCGTTTATGCATTGCCCGTAGCATTGCCACTGAGCCCGACGTTATCTTGATGGATGAACCCTGCTCTGCGCTCGACCCAATCGCTACGCTCAAGATTGAGGAACTGATGTACGAATTGGAGAAAGATTTCACCATCGTCATCGTGACTCATAACATGCAGCAAGCGGCTCGTGTTTCTGATATGACCGCATTTATGAACGTTGACCTAGAACGTTTGCCCGAGCGTATCGGACAATTGGTGGAATACGCGCCAACCGAGCAGATTTTCACCAGCCCCGCCAAAAAAGACACCGAAAATTATGTATCGGGCCGTTTCGGTTAAAGCAGTCTTCATCCACTAATCTGAATCTTCTGGGGGGCGTGCGGCAGCATGTCCCCCTTTATGTTGGTGTATAGGAGCAGCCAGCAATGACTTCCCGCCGACGTCTCGATCAGAACCTGCGCCAAGTCCGTTATGACATCGCTCAAATGGGCACCCTGGTTGAGCGCGCTGTCGAACGTGCTTATCGCGCTTTGCGCTTGCACGATACGATTTTAGCGCAAAGTGTGATTGAATCTGATGAAGGCATTGACAAACGACGCTACCACATTGAGAAATTCGTTACAACGACACTCGCTTTGCATCTACCACGAAGCCGAGACCAACGCGTTCTGATTGCTTCCCTGATGGTGGCCACCGACCTTGAACGTATGGCGGATCATGCTACCGGTATTGCCCGCAGTGTACTGCGTGCTGAAACGCAGATTGCCGCTGCTGCGTACCCGCAGCAGCTTTCCGACATGTCGCAGCTTGTGCGCCGCATGATCCTCGACGGTGCCACGGCCTTCACAGAAGAAAACGCTGTTGAAGCAGAACAAGTCGCCTACCGCGATCACAATGTGGATGCCCTCTACTTTGACCTCTTCAACCAATTGATCTCTCAAATGCGCGATGGTGAAGTAACCATCCAAAGAGGGACCTTCTTCTTATGGGCAGGGCACAGTATGGAACGTATCGGTGATCACGTCACGAACGTCTGTGAACGGATCGTCTATGTAACCACGGGTGAAATTGTAAACTTCAACCGCAAAGCCCCCGACGCCTAACCGCCTATTTGCTCTGCGCTGCTCTCAGTGGATGTCAACTTATAGCGACCTGCGGTACACTCACGCGCTGATTAATTTCTCGTGAATGAGTGGTTTTTAGGTATAGCAACTGGAATGAAGCTAACCCTGCTGCTAGAATTGCTAAAGCACATGTCAGCGAGAATAAGTTGATATTTCCGCGCCAGATTAATCGTCTGGTTAGCGAATTCCATTGAGTTTAGGTGAGAAATATACATGAGTCCATCAAAATTAACGCCGGACGTTTGGCCCATTACGGATGTGGGTGGTGCCGACAACGGTGAGAATGAAGACTACGTTCTGATTTACCAACCGCAAGACCCAGATGAGATGCTCCTTTCTGGCAGCTTGTACTTGGTAGCAGATGGTATGGGTGGTGGGTCACGCGGGCGCATTGCCAGCCAGTACGCCGCAGAGCGGATTATGCAGTTATATTATCAGGTTGTCGGCGAACCAGACCTCGGCATCCGCATGCGTGACGCAATCGAAGTGACCAACCGCGAGCTATACGACTACGCCAAAGAGCGCCCAGAACTTGTCAAGCTATCCACGACTGTCGTTGCTGTTGTTGTTCGCGGTGAGCAATTGTACGCTGCATCAGTTGGCGACAGCCGCGCTTACCTGATCCGTGAGGGCAAGATCCAACAGCTCACCACAGATCATACACTGGTTCAGCAGTTGTTAGATGAAAACGCAATCTCAGCGACTCAAGCCCGTGAACATCCGCGTCGCGATGTGGTGCTGCGTTCACTAGGTACAGAAGATACCGTCACGGTTGACCTATACGATCAACGCCTGCGGGCAGATGATGTGCTGCTGCTATGCTCAGATGGCCTCAGTCACTATATGCACGATGATGAGATCGCTGAAATTGCATCGACGTTGTCACCGCGCAATGCCGCAGACACCCTGTTGATGAAGACCAAAGACCGTGGCAGCAAAGACAATGTCAGTATTATTCCTGTGCTATTACGCGATGGCGCACCACCACTGGCAGCAGATGTTCCCCACATGTGGGATGGCACCCCGCCCAAACTAGATGGGATGGCGAATGCGGCGCTGGCGTCAGGAGCAGCACCCGCACAGCAGATACGTCCATCTGTTGGTGACGAGACCATGATGAACCAACGTCCTATGAATGACAGCTTGCAGGCTGGCGATACCTTAGTGTCGTCTTCGGGTGATTGGATGGACGCACCTGACACGGGGCAATTTGCGACATTCCAACCGCCAGAAACCCCAGACTATCAGCAACAAGAAACGCCCGCGCCTACCTATGACTCGTCGGTAAAGCCCGCACCTCAGTTTGGTGGCGAGCAAGAGCCACCGGTTGACCTTGGGCAGACCCAGCAAAATCCGCGGATGGTGCCGCCGCAAGCCCTGCAAGACCACCCCTCCCAATGGGATGAACAACAGCAGCTTGGTCAGCAAGCACCGCTCCCTCAAGGGCCGTCTCAACCGCAGCAGGTGCCACCGTCACCTTATATACCACAAACGCCGCCGCCACAGTCAACACCGCCAGGGGCGATGCCGCCGATGCAGGGACAACCACCCCAGGCTTCTCAGTATGATCAGTATGGTCAGCGAGGTGTGCCAAGAGGCTATACGCCGCCACCCGGTAGCAATGTCCCCATCGATCCAGTGACCGGTTTGCCAGCGGTGCCACCGGGGCAGGGCTATGTTGACCCATACGCACCGCGTGTTTACCAACCGCCATCTGCCGCAGCACAGGCGGGGCGAAACCGCGGCGGCATTTCATTGGCTGCTTTCGCTGGGATTGGCTTGGTTGCAATTCTCTTAACGGCTATTCTGGTTGTATTGCTGGTCAATCCATTTGACTTCGACCTACCGTTTGGCAGTGGTGGCGAGGAGGACGTCGCTGATATAGCACCTGATGAGACGAACGCCATTGTTGATCCAACTGCTGGCGGAGCAGATGGTGCTGCGCCAGTTGACCCAGCTGCAGGAAACGGTCCCACCGATCCGGCAGCCCAGCCTGCGCTACAACCAACAACTGATCCGGCTGCATTCGTTCCAACGCCGACTGTGCCAGCGCCTGTACAACAAGCGCCTCCCGGCATGCTCTTTATTGATGCAGGTCCCTTCCAACGCGGCGTTACAGAAGAAGAAGCCAATAACGCAATTCGCCAGTGTATCAATGAGGATACATCCAGCGGTGATGTGCTCTGTTTCCCAGAGTATTTCGGTGATGCAGCTCCCGTAGAGGAAGTCACACTGAGCTCGTTCTTTATGGATGAGTTTGAAGTGACCAATGCACAGTATGCCGAGTGTGTCTCTGCAGGCGTGTGTTCAACGCCGGCTGTGCCAGAAGATGGTGTCAGTCCCTTTAACGACCCTAATTTTGCTCAGCACCCTGTCACCTTTGTCAACTGGTCACAGGCTAACCAGTACTGTACATTTGCTGGTAAGCGCCTACCCACAGAAGCCGAATGGGAAAAAGCCGCCCGCTGGAACCAAAGCACAGGTGAATCCTTAGTATGGCCTTGGGGTAATACCTTTGAAGATGGGCGTGCTAACACATTTAGCGCCGGTCAGGGCGGTACAACCGCCGTGCAAGCCTTTGAAGGCGACGTCAGCCCCTATGGCATACGTGGGATGGCAGGCAACGTCAGTGAGTGGGTGTTTGACTATTATTTGGATAGCTACGAAACGTTAGGCACACTTAACCCACGAGGCCCAGAAGCGCAACCGCTTGATCAACCGATCCGTGTGGCGCGTGGTGGCTCCTTTTTGGATATCGCATCTTACGCAAGGGCCGGTCATCGCCTGACTCCACCTGAACAGACTCAGCGTGAGTGGTTGGGTTTCCGCTGTGTAGTTGGCGTCGAAGGGGCAGCACCCCCAGCAGCACCAACTCCTGTGCCAACCGAAGAGGTCGTTGAGCCTGCCGATGATGCCGCCCCTGCTGAAGACGGAGCCGGTGCCCAGGGAGATACCGCAGACCCTGATGCGGGCACTGATGCCACAACTGAGGATGGAACAGGCACACAGTAAGTCTTGATTGCGTATTTCAATGCCTATCATAGTGGCTGCTCCATGAAGTCACTACGATAGGCGTTTTTTGTGCCTGTGCTTTATAAGGAGCTTGCCATGCAGTTGGTCACGCTAAACCAGTATGAGGCAGTAACCCTTACCATCTCCTTTATTGTCTTGATGGCTTATGTCGCCTGGTTTCATCGAGATTGGCGCACACTGGCTTTAGCTCCGGTATTACTGCTGGCTATCTACCTCTCGGTTGAGCGTATGTCGCAGTTCCTTACCACTGATGAGACTTTCACCCTGATTGATACGATTTACACGGTGCCGCTCTCGCCAGATATTGAGGGAACCCAGTGGTTCAAAGCTAAATTTCGTACCTCAACGGTGGTCTTTGGTGCTTTATCCATGCTCCGACACCGATTCTTTCCCGGTACCGAAATTCTGACTGTGCAGTTTATCATGAAGTGCCTTCACTGGCTGTTAGGTTTTGTCTCTCTTTTGCCGATCCACTACTTGGTGGCGCGCTATTTTATTGACCGCAAAGCTTGGTTGCCTTTTACCGCAATGTTCTTCCCGCTGGCTATGCTGCTGCCGTCCAGTGACTTGGCCTTCAAGATGTTCAATGGCGACCTTCTGTCGATGTTATGGGGTGTGCTGGCTTTGCTGATGATTACCGTGGCTTATCGGCGGCAGCATCCGCTCTTGGCCCTCGGCTCGGTGGTCGTTGCATTCCTGGCGGCACAAGAAAAACTGATTGCCTCGCCGATTCTGCTGATTTGTGCGGGTATCTACGTCACGATTGTCGCTAAGCTTAATCAGCGTTTGCAGCTAGGTATTATCAAAGGTGTGGTTCTTGCATTCGGAATTCCGCTAGTGGTCGCACTCACAGAGGTTGCTGTCCTTGGTGTTATGCGTAACGGACAGAATGTTATGGACTATCTAGTAACAGCAGCTGAACCCTTCTCGTCATGGGTTTGGGTTATCCTGAATTCCTCCAGTGGTCCGATGACCTCCGGAAATTTAGCTCTACCAACGGTTCAAATCACGTTGCTTACAGTAATTAGTGCCGCGGCAGTTGGCGTAGGGGCGACCGTATTCCTGTACCTTGAACGGCTACCCCTCAAGCTGATGCTGCCAACTGTCTCTGGTTGGTTACAAACGGTGTCACTTATTCTCGTCCCATTGATTCTAATTGGCTCTGCCACCGTGACGTTCCGATTCACTGAGGCACTCGCAGCGCAGCGCAGTATGGCCCCTTTTCTAGATGGCTATATTTCTCCCGCAGATTTTAACGGTCGTTTCTGGTACCCAATGCCAACCACTCGGCCTATCTACTTGCTGCTGTTCACAGGGTATGCGTATGCCCAGCTTTACGTAAACGCCATTCCCACTGTCGTGTGGGTTTGCATTGCCTTGCTGGCTGTTGCTGTTCAATTAGGCTGGCCTTCGCTAAGGCGCCGAAGCATCGTGCTGGAGGCTGCTTTGTTGAGCTTACTGCTTGTCCCTCTCGTCTTAGCTCTGGGTGAAGTTCAAGCGGTTGATCGGCGCTATGGTAATTTGTTTGTCTTTCTGCTCGTATTGATCTTGCTTGTAAAATTGCTCAATCGCATCGGAGATCGTTCGCGCCTAACGCAGGTAACAGCCGCGATTGTTGTTGTGGGGTTGTTTGTTGAGATCTGGGCTTTCCGCCCGATGCTGGGAGCCTTCCGCCCATTTTGGCTTAACTTTGACGACACACGCAGCTCGCTTATAACGTTGTGGCATGCAGACCCTATCTGGATTGGCTACGGTGAAGAAGCGATGCTGGTCGGAGAACAAATTGAATTAGACTGCGCCCATCGTCCGGCTGAACCCTGCACCATGTGGAGCTTATTTGTCGGAGATTGGCTCGTAGAAGAGTCAGACTTAGAGCAGCGTCGCAGCCGCAGTGACCCGTCCGAGTGGACGTATACTGAGAGCGATTACTATATCTATAATCGGCACGCGGCACTCGACGGGTGGACAATCCCCGCAGTAGAACCGGTCATGGTCATTTCACAGCGAGGTTATATCCAAGCCAATATTTACCGAGGTGATCAGCTTGCGGCTATCGATTTTCGGTTTGAGCGTCTGACGGGTGCCGAGACAATTGATCAAATTCGCTAGCTACTTCCGATTGTTCTCTTAATACCAACTCCCTATACTGAAGGTAACCGTCGTCGCATTGACGTCGGGGTGGTTTATCGTTGCGAGAAAGTAAATATGAGTAAGAAGACGATCCTGTTGGTTACCTCAGATACGGGCTTTGGTCATCGTCGGGCGGCGCAAGCTGTCGAGCGGGTCATCAATGACGATTATGGTGAGCAATTTGAGGCAATCACGGTTAACCCGTTTGAACATCCTGATTTGCCAGACCTCATTCGAACGACAGAAACAAGCTATGACACGATTGTCACTAACGCATCCAGCTTGTATCAACTTGGCTATCTCGCCAGTGATACCCCAACTATTGCTAGGGCGATGCAAGATGTGACTGCGGCTGCTATGACGAAAATCATCGAAAAGATGCTAAAGTCCTACAACCCTGCGGCGGTTATTGCCACCTTTCCAGCCTACCATGAGGGCATTCTGCGAGCACGTAAGAACCTTAAACTAGATATTCCGTTCACAGTCGTTGTAACAGACCTGTTTGACGTACATGCACTTTGGTTTCACCAACGCATCGATAAAATATTTGTTCCGTCGCAGCCTGTCTATGAGCAAGCCATGTCTCAGAAGGTCAAAGCTGAGCAACTACATCTAAGTGGTTTGCCTGTTCAGCCAGATATTGCACGTGAGACTCGCAGTAAACAAGAAATTCGCGAGGCGCTCGGTTGGCATCCTGATATGATCACCGGGTTGATTGTTGGCTCACCGCGCAGCCGCCGGACTGCCGTGATCGCCAAACTGCTTGATCAATCGAATATGCCGCTGCAAGTGGTGGCATTAAGCGGTGGGTTGCAAGAGACGGAAGCAGAATTCCGCCGGACACGCTGGAAGGGCGCAGTACATACCTACGGTTTCGTCAGCAACTTACCAGAGATGATGGCGGCCTCTGATTTCATCATTTGTAAAGCCGGTGGTCTCATTACCAGCGAGTCGCTCGCATCTGAACTGCCGATTATCTTCTGCGAGGCGCTGCCAGGGCAAGAGGCGGGCAATGTCAAGTATGTTACCAGTGCTGGGGCAGGCGTTTGGGCACCGGATCCGGTTGGCGTTGTTGCGACGGTGGTATCGTGGTTGGCGGGTGGCACGGCCCGGTTGGAGGAATTCAGCCAAGCCGCCCGCAGCATCAGTCGGCCACGGGCGGCATTTGACATTGCTAATGAGGTAATCCGCTTGAGTGGGGGCTAAGTTTATTCGGTTAAGGTCCATTCAAATGTCGAAGTCAGCGTTGTGTTGGGCAAATCCCACGTTGTATTTTGATCACAGGTTGTCGCTCTTAGGTCATATGTCCCAGACGGGAACTGAAGCGCGATCTGCTGAGCACTAGGCAAACTTTGGGACTGCCCGAAATGATCACCGCGCAGCGCATCACCGGGCGGGACGACAAATATGAAGCATACTTCTAGTGACGTTTGGTTAATGATCGTCAGCGTTGTCTCGGCGGCCCCATCAACGACAAAGTCGTGGGCTTCGCCGCTGGCAACAGCCACATCGAAGTCGTAAGCATTGTACAAGTTGGACTCACAGAACTCAGCGCGGAACCAGTGCGTTCCAGCAGGAATTTCTGCCGACAGTAGGCTGCTGCCGGGGGCAATTGTAAAGGTGTCGCCCAGCACGTTCTCACTCCACTCGTCGAGGTTTGTGCCTGGTTGCCGGAAGTAAACACCACATATTTCTTGGACCGAACTGTTGACCACGTTCAACTCAGCACCGCCTCCTCCATAGACGTTGGCAGCGAAGCCGCTGTTATTACCTGAAACCGGATCACCACCGCTGCTGGTTGGCAGCAGAAACAGTAGGATAATCCCTGCGACCGAGATGACAGCACATAACCCAATAATTGCCAAGGCCCCAATGCCGAGGCCGCCGAATACGCGCAAAAAACCAGATTTTTTCGGCTGCTCAGCGTTTGTTGAACTAAGCGCCGCCTGTGAGCCAATTTGTGCTACACTAGAATTGGCGGGCACCGGTGCGCTCATAGGGGCAGGGGCTGCCTCTAGCAGTGGCTCAGTTTTTGGTGGTGCTTTCACTGACGATGTGTTCCCCGCAATGGCATCATCAAGCGCTTTCGCCATCTCGGTGGCTGACTTATAGCGATCATTAGGGTTTTTAGACATCGCCTTATTAACCACGTCTGCCACCGCTGTTGGTACGTCAGGGCGTGTTAGGCGTAGGTCTGGTACTGGGCGCGTGGCGTGGGCCATCATCACACTGAGGGGGGTCTCACCTTGAAAGGGTGCACTGCCCGTTAAGGCCTCGTACAGTGTGACTCCCAACGCATAAATATCGACGGCAGTTGTGACTTCGCCTCGTTCTGCCATCTCTGGGGCCATATATGAGGGTGTACCGATCACCCCACTACCTGTTAAATTGACGGTAGACTCGCTCATCTTAGCGATGCCGAAGTCCGCTAATACAGCGTCGCCGTATTCGCTCATCAAGACGTTGCTGGGCTTAAAGTCGCGGTGGATAATGCCCTTACGGTGAGCGTGGTCAAGACCTTCTGCAACCTGCCGGATCACCTTAGCGATTTCCCGAAGTGTCATGCCGCCCTTTTCGATCTTGTCGGCGAGGGTGCCGCCGGGCATGTAGGCCATCACGATATATGGGCTATCGTCAACCTGACCGTAATCGTAAACGGGCAGCACTCGTGGGTGCTGTAGGTTGGCGATCACCTTGACCTCACGTTGGAAGCGTTCGAGAAAGCTGGGGTCGTGCAAAAAGTGACGTGGCATCACTTTGACGGCAACCTGTCTGCCTATCGATGCCTGATCCGCCAGATAGACGCTTGCCATACCGCCGCGCCCTAGTTTTTTTGTAATTTTATACTGCCCTAATTCCTGACCGATCAGGTTGTCAGAGGGGATGGGTGATTTGTCGTCAGGCATGAAAATCTCTCAACACTGTATTAATTCTGTTGTGCACCCTTAGTTTGACGCACGAAGGGGTCAACCGCAAGTGGTCTCCGGCGAGATACTTCTTGCCAGCTAAACGCTGCGCTTCTTCACCAATCGGTTGTACAATGGAGATGTACACTTGGTTACCGTGCCGACATAAATGGAGATGATCATGCCGCAATGGGAACACTGTGAACTGGTTGGTAAACAAATCACTTACTTGACGAAAGGCTTGTTCAATAAAGACAGTAAAGCTATGGAGACGGGTGCTTGGAAGGAACTGACCGAAGGTAACTGGGAGCTGGTCAGCGTTGTGCCAGATAGTGATGGCGTCTTCCATTATTTCTTCAAGCGACCTGTGCCAACAGCGGAATAGCCAGATGAAGCCGACGATGAGAACTGACGTTTATGCGCGGGGGCAAATGCCGCCCGACCTTCAGCAGGACTACAATATCTGGGAAGATCGCATCTTTGAAGGTAGCAATGACCCAGTTGATTGGGCACATCAAGATTATTTCATGCTGCTGTGGGGTGATGACGAGTGGACATCTGCTGTTGGAATCATCGATGGTACTGTCACAGTCGCTGGCTTAACGTTGCCTGTCGGTGGGGTCACCACAGTGATGACCAAACCGCATCATCGGTGCAAGGGGTATGCCGCCTATCTGGTGCAGCAGTCGGTAACATTCATCACTGACCAACTCCGCCTGCCGTTTGGTTTTCTAGTCTGTAAGCCACCATTGGAAGCATTCTATGCCAGCCTAGGGTGGGTCACAGCGCAGACCAGCAGCCCACCTTTGTTTCGGCAGCAGAACACTCGTGAGGTGCATCAGCTCCAGGAATACACAGTGCCGATGTACTATCTATGCGCTGATCAAGCCTGGCCTGACGGCCAAATTTATTTCGAAGGTGCCCCATGGTAACGGGAGACAATCCCACGCCTATTTTTAGTGCTTGCCCAAAACATGCCCATCTGCTCCCGACGTGTGCTGGGTTGCCAATTGTGAGTGTGAGGACCGCTCGCATTTACTCGGTGTTACTGGCGACCTGTTGGGCAAAGGCATAGAGTGGGGGGCCGAGGTCAATCTGTTCATCGGTCACATATTCGACGACACCATAGGAGGTCCCTCGGTAAAAGTGGACAGTCACTGTACCAGGGTTGAAGAAGCCAGCTTCCCAAGTGCCGTCTAGTGTCTGCACTCCATTCATGCTGGTGGCTGTCGCTCGCTCAAAATCGTAATAGGCTCTGGCTGCACTCGGAGTTTGGAACAAACGAGCAGCATAATTGGCACTGGCATTGTTCGACAAGCGATATTGACATAATGTTATCGAGCCGTTTTGTTCAAACATCGTCACGGTTCTTTCCACAGTGCTCAGACCGAATATTTGTTGTATCGACCCGTCATCAATCGCTGCTTGGCAGAATGCATCCTGAAATTCAATCGCGATGGACTGCGCCACTGTTGGCACTGCGGTTGACGGTATGTCAGTGGCTATCACCTGCGACTCAGCAGCGGTGGTTGGCTCCGTCCCGCTGACTGTGACTTCAACAGTTGGTTGTTGCTGGTTTGGCTCTGCTTGAGTCTCAGAGAGGTCGGGGTCTATGCTCTCGGTTGCTGGAGTCTGGGTTGCTGCCAGCGTTTCAGTTTCTAATTCGGATGTTGTGGTGTCGTCGTTGGTTTCGTTCCCTACCTCGGCCTGACGACAGCCTGCTGTGATGAGCAGTAGCGTTGCTATCAGACTAATTGTGCGGTATTTCATGCGCACCTTTCTGCTGGATGTAATTATCGGTTCTTTACTCAGCCTGCTTGACGTATTTATCAAAGAAAAACAGCGACCGCTCCATCGCTGTATTGAAGTTCTGCGAGATATTATGATCATCACCTTCATAGATATTCAGGTCAACATATTGACCGGCTGCTGTCATTTCCTCTGCCAAAATTTCTGAGAAGGTGTACGGTACGGACTCATCACCAGTGGTGTGGTGTAGTTGGATCGGCCCTGAAAGATCATCAAGATACGAATTCGATGAGATTGATGCCCAGAACTCTGGGTTTTCTTCAGGGTAACCATACTGCTCAATCAGGTTAATCCGCCAGCGGCCTCGATCAGAATTAGGGTTGGGGGTGGGGGTTGGCCCAGTGCCGCGCCGCCACAAACTGATTAGGTCAGGGTATGAGACAACGACGCCTGCCCAGATGACACCAGCTTTGATATCATCCCGAACGACCATTGACCGCAGCGTGATGTGCCCGCCCATGGAGTGTCCCCACATACCAATGCGATCAACATCAGCATCAGGGTAGCGCTTGATCGACCCAAGTGCATTTAATACATCGATTGTGTAGGCTGGTGAGCTATAGCCCCCGGTCGCCTCGCCTTCGGAGAAGCCATGCCCTCGATAGTCAGGCCGCATCACAATGTATTGATGGCGTGCGAAGCCATCGACGTATGCAATGTAGCGTTCAGTTGTACGATATATTTCCGGTGGAATGTAACCATGGTTAAAGATGATCACAGGCCAGCCGCTTTCCGGAACTTCGCCTTGTGGAACCGTCAGTAGGGCATACTGTTTGTAGCCTTCGGATAGATACGAGACGATGTAGCGGTCGTAGTTAAAACCCGGTTCCAGCGTCTCTTCAAACACCAAGTCACTACCGGGATACTCCTGCGCCCGGATGATGTCAATCATTAATGGGTGCGGCAAATCAGTTGGTTCTGGTGTGGATGCTATCTCCGTTGGATTGTCCGTCGCTGTGGCAGCAGGCTTTTCAGCATCTTTCACAGGTGGTGGGGTGCTGGTGGTGGCTGCTGGCGCTGTGGCAACTGGTGTAGGCGCTGCACAGGCTGTCATTAGGATAATAAACACACTGAGCAGCAGCGTATGGAAGTAGTTAGTCATTCTATGATGTTACCAACTCAATTCTTTTCGTAGACCACTCATAATACACGACCAGCGTATAAATGCAGCGCTTATTCGTCAATAAATGGTGTCAATACCTTGAAGTCTTCTAATAGCGTAGCTTTCTGCTCCCGACGATACAGTGCGACGGCTGGGTGATACAATGGCACCAGTTTTGCAACCCCATATGATGTGTTGATATCAAGGACTTGCCCATGTACCTTGCTAATTTTGCTGCCCTTTTGCGGTGAGTCGAAGGTATCCATAATGAATTCCATCGAAAAACGACCCAGCGTAGCGATCACTTTAGGTTGAATGATGCTGATCTGGCGCACGAGGAAGGGAGCGTATAATTCAATCTCGTCTTTGCGCGGGTCGCGGTTATCCGGCGGGCGGTCTTTGACGATGTTCGTCACGTAGACTTTGTCACGGTCAAGCTCGATTGATGCTAAGAGTTCATCCAGCACGCGGCCTGACGCGCCACAGAAGGGGATGCCACGTTTGGCCTCGTTCTCACCGGGGGCTTCACCGATGAACATGATCGAGGCGTTGTGGTCTCCCTGGCCTAACACCGGATGGTAGTTGTTGGAGACCCGAAATTCATATAGTGGGGAGTCCGTCAGATTGATGATCTCGTCGCGTATTTCGCGTAGTGCTTCTGTTTGTTCAGCAGTCATAAATATCTGTTTTCCTCAATAATCGAACAAAGGAACCGTACCGAGTTAAAAATCGGTTTGCAAATGTCGGCTAGTCGCTTTGCTTGAGCATTCGTAATTTAATCGCCATACCCTCAGCCGCCACGTTGATTAGCGTCTCAACAACGGCGTCATCGGCTTGGTATGGCCCACCGAAACTGCCGTCACCTAGAATGGCTCGTAATTGTTCTGCGTCAGTGATGCCTAGCAAGTTTGCATTGGGCTTTGGCTCAGATGGTAGCTCGCGAACAGTTTCGACTTCATTGAAAGGCAGCTTTTCGAACCAGTTGCCGTGGTTAGGGGGCAGCCCAGCTTTTTCTGCGATTGAAAGCACATGGTGATCCCGAAACCACTCAAACAGTTCTAAGGTCACTTTAGGCTGGTCTTCCCTTAGACTATCCATTACCTCGATGATAGCTTCAGTGTTGCCGCCGTGCCCATTGCTCACCAGTACGCGCCGAAAGCCCTGCCCAATAAGGGATGTCAGCACATCAGTCAATAAGCTGGTAAAGGTATCTCTGTTTAGGCTGACGGTGCCGGGGTAGGCAGAAAATACGTCCGATATACCGTAGGACAAAGGCGGTGCAATGAGCACCTTGAGGTCGGCACAAACTACGCGCGCCAACATCAACGGGGTGTTCAAGCCAGTTGTTAAACTGAGATAAGCATGTTGGTGGCAGGTGCCTGTTAACACAACGACGCGACTATCTTGCTCAAGGTAATGCTCAATGTCCATCCAATTAAATTGATTGAACAGCATGTCTCTGCTTCCTATCTCGTTATAGTTCTAAGGGATTGTAGCGAATTGTCGCGTTCAACCGAGATAAATCAGACGGATCAGCGCTAGGTTAGAGAAGATCAGCAGCAAAGCATACATGATGCGCAGCGGCATATTCTGGTTTTGTAGCCTTTGCGGTTCGTCTTGCCTGATCGGGTAGACCGACAGCGCCATAATGACGCCCACGCCCAGCGATGTTGTCAACAACAAGCTGACGTTAGCCTGACCGATCAGTGCGATGAGCATCAGGAAAGCTGCAGCGATTGGGCGAACTGGGTTGGCGTTAACAAAAAACAGCGAGAATGCGAAGCCCATAGCGAAACCACCCCCAAGGGCGACCCCAAACAATGCATTTTGTTCACGGCTTGCAATATCAAAGAAGCCGCCTGGCACCCTAATTGTGACAGTCAGGGCTAGCGCCATGGCAAAGCTTGCAATTAAAGCAGCTGTCTTAATCGCTGGAGCGCGGGGGCCGTCTGGTACGTACACCGCACTGACAATGTATGCTGCCAGGACGCCAGCCACGCCAACCCATGGGGAAAATAATGTTTCTGGGGTCTGGAGGATGTTCAGGGCGCGGGCTAGTACCACCAGCATAATGGGCAGCCAAATAAAAAATGCGGTTAGTCGCATCGCGATCTGCCGCATAGCTTTATTCCTAGCTAATGCCCGAACTTGGTTGGTGTCAAATAACAGCCAGCGCAAGACATTAAAATAGTCAATTGGGTTGACTGCTGAAACCGTTGTCTCTCGTGTGCCTTGAGTTGATTGTTCGCTATTGTCAGTCAATTTTTAGTGACGTCTCTCTATTGTTGCTCGCTGTTGTAACCAATAATCGGGCCCGCCATTTGAACAACGACTTCAACCCCTTCGATCTGGTCAGGGATGCTTGAATTGATAATTCGGCGACTGCGTTTGAGGCTCTTGCCCTCTTCGACAGTAACGATCAAACAGGGTTGATCTGTAAAGCTACCATCGTCTTCTTGAAGATAGCTAATACCAACGCCAACCACACCTGGTTTGCCCATCAACTGCTTTTCGTAGCGGCGCTTAACCGATTTCACATGGTCTAAATTGGCAGGGTTTTGGTTAAACATAATCACCATCTTATACAAGCCACCGCCCGAATATTGCTGTGGCTTGGCTAACATACCTCTCTTCTTCTATTGTATACGCATCTCGATGTCCAGCATCTCGCACATGCCAATGTGTGGTGTTTTCTGGAAGGCTGTCGAGGAGCGTTGTGCAAATATTTTCAGGGAGAAGCGGGTCTTGCCCTCCTGTGATCAAGTGTACGGCTTTCTTGCTTGTTTCTAACGTCTGTTCCGTTAGCCTTAACGATTGCAGTGATTGCCCTAACCGAATACGGATCATAAGTAGTACAATTGGTGTCATTGTGGTGGCGAAAATACCATACCTCTGATGCAGTGTGCCGCGGATTACGGTTGCGGCATCATACATGGGGCTGTCAGCGATCACGCCCATAATGCGCGGATCACTACTTCTTAATGCTACAGCGGCTCCCATAGAAAAACCAAGGATACCGACAGTCTGTATCCCTTCACTTTGTACATAGTCGAGTACGCCACTGAGGTCGTTGCCTTCGCTTAGACCGAACGTACTTCGCTGTCCGCCACTTTGACCGCGCCCACGCCAATCAAACAGAACGACGCTAACCCCAGAGTGACTCAAAGACCGAGCCACTGGGACATCACGCAGCATGGTTTGTGAATGCCCGCCACAGATTACAACTACTGGCCTAGCTCTATGGTTGAACCACAGCCCATTGAGTGTGATCTTGTCGCGTGCATGACATGTGATCTGTTTCACATCATTGGGAGGGAGGTCGGTAGTCGTGCGACGCTTCAAAATTTGCCCGCTAATGAGCCATCCAGAAAGCAACAGCAGCATTACAATGATCATAAGTACGAGCGCGAGATCAACCAGCATAGGATTCTCGAACAGTTGTCAACAGTATTATGCTGATAATACCGCACGATATGAGCGCAGACAGTTCGTAGGTTGGAAAGTAGGAAATAGGTAGGGAGTATGTCAAATTCTGACGTGATACCTACATTGATGCGATAAATTTTGCGATATATATCTTCGCCATTAGTAATGGTATCAGGTGAGTAACAAACTAGATGCGAACGCTCCTTAGAAGAATGGTTAAACTCACAGCGAACTTTGTGCTGCTCTCAAGTTTTTCTTTGGTGATGCTGCCTTTCGCCATCCGGGGAAGCACGGCAGTGGTTTACCGCGGCAGCACGCATACGGTTGAATCTGCGCCAGAAAGATCGGTTGCCATCATCTTTGGGGCGCGGGCCTATTCAAGTGGGCGGCTGAGTGCGATGCTGGCTGATCGTGTCGAAACTGGCATCGATCTTTATAACGCCGGCAAAGTCGATTACCTACTAATGTCAGGCGATTCTGGCCCTGAAAGTAACAATGAACCAGAGGCCATGCGCCAGTACGCGCTTAACCGCGGCATCCCTGCTGAAGCCATCATAACTGATCCCTACGGTCGTCGTAGTTACGATACGTGTTACCGTGCTCGGCATACTTATGGTGTTGAGGATGCGGTCGTTGTTTCGCAGAATTTCCATCTAGACCGTATTCTACTGCTGTGTAACGCTTTGGGTGTTGACTCCATAGGTGTTTTCGCAGACTATCAGCGCCCGTGGGGGTACTCCGAGCGCTCACTGAGCTATAGTCGCACACGCGAAATCCCTGCTACTTTGTTAGCCGTCGCTGACCTTATCCGTAGAGAACCGCCACCTAGTATCCAATAGATAGCAAAAAACCCGCCAGCGGCGGGTTTCTTCCTTTGATAGTGATTTGGCTGTGTGTTAGGTGCGGCGGTTGTAGAACTCAACAACCAACTGCTCATTGACTGGCACCGGAATTTCAACGCGCTCGGGCACATAGTCAAGTTCAGCCATGAATTGATCACGGTTAACCTTGATGTACTGTGGGGCCGCCGTTGCTTCGTCACGCCACTGCTTGAACTGCTCAACCCTTTGTGATTTTGGCTTCATCTGAATTAACTCGCCGGGCTTTACATTATAGGATGGGCGGTCAACAATTGCGCCGTCAATCATAATATGACGGTGTACAACAATTTGGCGCGCTGCCCAGATGGTAGGGGCGAGTCCTGCTCGATAAACTATATTGTCAAGGCGACGCTCTAATAACTTAAGCATCTCTGCACCGGTTGCACCTTTACCCTGAGCGGCCTTCAAGTAATAGCGGCGCAGTTGTCCTTCACGCACATTGTAAATGAACGCCAACTTCTGTTTTTCGTCTAGCTGAATACCATAGTCACTACGACGCCGGGAACCACGGAATTGCTTTTCTGGCCCGTGCTGTCCGGGTGGGTAGGCTCGCTTGTCCAAAATTTTTTGATACTTCGGGCGTGGGACTAACAGCTCACCAAAGCGACGCTGCTTCTTGGCCTTGGGCCCATGATATGAAGACATAGTTAAATAAACCTCGTTCCTGCTTACATGTACCACTGCGCCAGCAATGGTTGTTCATGACTGATTTAGAGCGAACTGCGCACAATCTGTGCGCACAAGCGACTTAGAATTATACACAAACCCAGCAGGATTTCCAGATATTTTGCGAAATTGCCTGCTGTTACATGTCAAAGCGCTTCATATAAGTGTAGTAGCAAGCAAATGATCGGAATGGGGCGAATTCTGCCGCGGCCTGCTCAAGCTGCTTTTTGCTGATTGTATCATCGCGATCTCCGTAGTAGGGTGCAAGTGTCTCACGCGTATTTTTCTCGTCGATGAATACATCTGGGTGGGGCAAACCGCGCATGGCGACATTTTGGGCAGTCCATGGGCCGACGCCTTTGAGTTCCTTGAGTGTTGTCACAGCCTCTTTGCCCGGTAGTTGGCGCAGCCTGTCAAAATCCCACTTATTTGGTTCCTTCAAAAAGCGCCCCGAGATACCCGTCAGGTAGCTGGCTTTTTGACGACTAAAACGCATGTCACGTAGTGCTTCCTCATTGGCTCGAGCAAGTTCCACTGGGCGAGGCAGCATAGCACGTTGTTCGTCGCCAAAGCTGATGCGTTCACCATAGTTCGTGATGAGGGCCTCATCGAGCTTTGTCGCTAACCCAGGGAAGATTTGCGCGTGTACAAGGCTCTTGAGCATAGCTTCCCATGCGCCACCATAGTTGACTGGACGAACAGGCCAACACATCTTAATAATCTCTTTGCCGTACTGATTGATTGCTAGCGCGTCACGAACATCGTCCATATTGACATCGAGAAAAAACCGACGATTGACCCGCTCGGAAATTGTCTGAATAACCTCGTCATTCGCTTTGGGGTCGTCGCCTGCTGGATCAATGACAACCATCACACGGTGATCATCGGGGCTACTGAGCGTCAATCGGTAGACGGCATCATCAACACGTTCCAATCTTTGTAGCACAGCTTGTTCTTCGTCGAGCGTATCGAGGATGGTGCTTGCACCGCTGCCGCTGATGTTGGAGAGAGCCTGCGAAAAACTGAAGTATTTCGTGGCATTTAGTACCAACTGAACCTGCCTTGAGTCTATATCCTTTGTTGACTGAATGAGGGTTTCCATCTTGTCATCCTTATCGTTGTTTAGTACAAATGTTCTGATATCGATTATAGTATATATCGGCCAAATTCCCCTTGTTTATGCAGTAATTTGCTGTGCAGTATGGTTTAACGGTAACGTTGCGCCATGCAATTTTCCCAGACGAAAAATTATTGGAAGCTAGCCCTTTTAATTCTTTTGGCCGGTTTCTTTTTACGTCTCGTTGAGTCTACCAGTCTGCCGATCTTCCTCGATGAGGCCTTGCACATAGGGCGGGCCTATGAGGTGCTGGACGGTAATTTCTTCAACGATGGCTTCAATCAAAATAAGTGGCTTTACTCAGTGGCGTTGGCTGGTTTTCTTCCACAGGGGCCAGAGTCAGTTTTTTTGTCGCGTTACTTGAACGTTCTTCTTGCTACTGTGACGATTGCAGCCTGTATCAGCGTTGTAGCGCTGTTAGGCCGCAGATCAACTGGGCTGATAGCTGGCTTAATCTATGTAGTGCTGCCGTTGGCTGTCTTCCATGAGCGCCAAGCTTTAGTTGACCCTATGATGACGACCTTTGCGATGCTGGCTGTGGTCTTCGCCCTTCGCTTTCTTCGTAAACAGCGAATTACTTGGGCAATCGGCATTATCATCTGTCTGATTATCGCTTACCTGACGAAGCTAGCAGGCTTAGCCTATTTTTTCGTGCCGCTGGTTGCGGCTGTTGTACTGACACAATCATGGCGAGAACGTCTCTTCAAGACAGGGCTTACCATTGCCGCTGTTGGAGCAGCAGCATTGCTGCTCGTGCGTTTTTATGATTATCTTGATGATGAGGATATCGGCACCATTCAAACATATAGTGCTGATCAAGGTAATCTGATTGTTGTGAGTGAGCGTTTACTGCAAGATTTGGCTGACTACAGTTTGATTCTGTGGCGTTATGGGGGAGTCGTGCTGTGTGCCGTCTTATTAAGCAGTCTTGTATTACTATTGACGCATGAGCGCTGGCGGCCTATGTTGTTTTTGCTGTTATCAATTGGTGGCTTGACGTTGGTGCCGTTCATAGCGGCTCGCCCAGTTGAAGACTTTTTACCACGTTATGTTATGTACAGCGCTCCGCTGATTGCTGCCCTCGCGGCTGTAGCTGTCGAACAACTTGGTAGTCGATGGCGAGAGACAACTTGGGTTCAGCCAGCTCTGATAGTTGGCATTGTGCTGCAATCTTTGTGTTTTAATGCGCTGTTGATCGTGGCTCCGCGGCAAGCTCCTCTCGTTCCAGTGGATCGTTCGCAGTACATCACGGGGAGCCCCAGCAGCTTCGAGTACAAAGCGCTTGCTGAGTATGTTCTCACTGAAAAAGCTCGCACGCAGCAAGCCCCATTTTTGTTAATCGAGGGCGACCCAGAAATATTGCAGGCCTATTTTGGCCTAACGGGTGGATCTATTTCTGCTCTTGATAAACCGTCAGATGCCCAACGCTTCGCGGTTGCATCAGCATTGGCTCGGGGTGATGCTGTCTATATTGCAGATGACGTGCGAACGGATAGTACGCTAGATTTACCACTTTATGGTGAAGTAACTGAGCAAGTAGCTCAGTTCGATGGTAGCGCTCGTGATCTGTGGCTTCATCAAGTTGAGGCGGCGCGAGACCCGCTTGCTACCTTAGTGTATGAGCAGCTTGTTGCATTGCCTGAAGCCATGACAAACGATGTTGAAACTATCGCTGAACAAACGCAGGCCTCTGTCCGGTATGCATTGCCGGCTAACTTTGCGGCGCCGCTCGATGGGGAACCATTGGATGTGTCGCAGTGGCCGCTTGAAGCGGATGGTGCTGGGCAAGCCCTGCCGCAGCAGGCTCCGAATACCACCTTTGCGGTAATTTGGGTGGATGAAGCTGCACTTGACCCACAGCGTCGGCTGCCGATCTTGCTGAGTGAGTCATACTTTCTGCTTCGTGAACATTGGGCTGGCCTGCTACATTCCGTTGAGTATGACACGGGTCCATCATCTATTGGTGCACGCACAAACGGTACTCGGCTCGAGGGAGTCATTTACTTAGAAGAAGATGCCTTGATCGATACTGACGCACGCCCAGGTGACTACATCCGTGTGTATACAGCATGGCGCAGCCAGGAACGGATTGAAGATTCGTTTGAACTCTTCTTTCATTTATTGGCTGTTGACGGGCAGTTGGTGGCACAGGCAGATGGAGTCCCTGTCAATGGGTTACGACCGACTTCATCATGGGCGGTTGACGAAATTATTCAAGATCGGCGCGTTGTACATATTCCCGAAAGTCTTCCGTCAGGTGAATACCGATTGGTCGTCGGGATGTACTTACCGCAGTCTGGGCTGCGTTTACCTGTAACACCACCTGAGCGTGACACAATCGCCACGACAGGAGACACAATTGTCCTTGGAAGCGTTAACATCGAATAAGAACTCAGAGAGTTTATTTACGCTTACCCCTACTCTTATGCACTTCAACACTGAACTTCTCGGAAAGTCACGAAATTGGTAGATGAGGGCTCTTGCTAACCGAGCAAAGTTCGTGTACAGTCCTTTTATAACGTTTGGCGTGTTAAGAGGGGCTCCAAGCCCCATGCTTCGGAAGGTAAAACCCATGGAACCAGGTATTTTAGCTCCACTCGGTTTAGCGGTAGGAGCACTACTAGGTGGCATTGCTCTACAAAATGAAGTAGAGCGCCAGAAGCGCGAGAACGAAGAAAAGTCTCGTGTGCCCGTACCCGTTGAGAATGACGACCCGCGTACAACACAAAGAAAACAGCCCTAACTTGCTGGATAACTCCCACATGCTACCGTGCAAAGGTAGCATGTGTACTATCTAGCATCTCCCCTACGTTAGCTAAGTTTTGTCTCCGGCAAAAAATTTAAATGCTCCCAACCGAGCGCATCACTATAAATAGGGCTAATCGCCCGACCATCGTCTGCTGTGCCTCGGCTAATCTCGCTTTGGCTCAACCACTGGTTGCCTGCGTTGTCCAGTAGATCAACTTTTAGCGTTTCTACAAAGAAAAACGAAAACGTATAGCGTGTCAAAACACCGTAGGTTGCACTAAGTGCCTGTTGCTGCCATTGACTGGCTACTTTGCGTAAAGCTACCTCGCTCTTTGACGGTATATGGGATAATTCCAACTCCTCGAACATTTCACGGCGTAAGGCTGTCTCATCGTTCGCATCTTCTAGGTTACGCTTGCCGCCTATTGGCTGATAGCGTTGGGCATGGACATCATACTGCATATAGTAATGGTCAATGCCATTGTGCTTACGCTTGATGATCGCCTCAACAACAGACACAACACGGGCGGGGGTTGGGTTAGGCACAACAATAAGTCGGGCCTTCTCGATCACCATGATCAAGTCTACTCCGCGGAGATTGCCTAAGTCCAACGTGTTCCAATCAAATTGAACCGTGGCCCCATCTTGTGCATGCGCCCGCAAGACATCGAACAAAAGGGCACTGACTTCACCGGTTGGGGTATTTGCATCGTTTAGTAAACCGAGCAGCTTGAATGCATCTCGCATCCCTTGTTGATAGGGTGTTTGTAGCGAGGTGCCGCTTTTGATGTTCGCCAGTGTCTGTATGATCGTTTCTGCCATGTTGTTTGCTTCCTTGTTTAGTTTTCCATGGGTTGCATCTGTTGAGAGGATCAGCGTCACATTAAAATATGATTGCGATCACTGCTGCCACCTTAGCTACTGTGCTAAGATTTAAATGCATTAATACTAAATTCTACTTCAAATATACCGGACAGTACGGAGCTTCTGATGGAAATTGATATGGGTCACTCAGTTGGCCCCTACGATATTATTGAACAAGTCGGTTCTGGTGGCATGGCAACCGTCTACAAGGCATGGCAGCGTAACATGCACCGAGTGGTTGCTATTAAAATGCTGCCGCGCCTATTCAGCATGGATGCAGTGTTTGTTGCACGCTTTGATCGCGAAGCACGAACTATTGCCAGCCTCGAGCATGCTCGTATTCTCCCCGTCTACGATTATGGCTCCGAAGATGGTGTATTCTACATTGTGATGCGTTATCTGGACTCTGGAACGTTGGCAGAGCGTATTGAAAAAGGGCCAATGCCGCTGGCAGAAGTCAGCCGGATTATCACGCAAATCGCTGAGGGGCTGGACTACGCGCACCGTCGTGGCGTAGTTCACCGCGATATTAAGCCCAGTAACGTCATGTTGGACGACAGTAATGATGTTTACATCACCGATTTTGGGCTGGCAAAATCTATCGACGGAGATAATCAAATTACCGGTTCGGCGGTGGTCGGGTCACCGGCATATATGTCGCCAGAGCAAGGTGTTGGTCAGGAGTTGGACGCCCGCAGTGATATCTATTCATTAGGTATCGTGCTCTATGAAATGGTAGTCGGTGAGACACCCTTCGATGCTACGACTCCAATGGCACTCGTCATGAAGCACATCAATGAGCCACCACCACCACCAACATCTCTGAACTTAGACGTTCCCAAAGAAGTTGAAGACATCATTTTTAGGGCAATCGAGAAAAACCCGGATGACCGCTTCCAGTCTGCCAAAGATTTGGCAAGAGCGCTCACACAGTTTGTTAGCGAGCAGGTCGTTGATGTTGTTCCACCGGGTGGAGGGCGTATACCCTCTCAGTCTTCTTTCGTCCGCCCTCAGATGATAGCCAAACCCTGGACAATGCAGATTGAACCAGCTGGTGCAGCAGAGCAGACCGTTCAAAAGCAGCCGGATGATAAAAAGTTTCCTGTTGTCCCTGTCATTTTCGGCGTGCTGGCTGTTATGGGTGTTGTAGCTCTTATTAGTGCTTTTGTGGCTGTCAGGGGGATGACTGATAATGCTGATCAAACAGAACCGCCACGCTTGGTCCAAAGTGAAGTCAGCGTGGGGAGCGAGTCAACCTTGCCGGAGAACCCAATCTTTGTACAAACTTTTGATGACGAAGAGGCACTCAGTAGCCAGTGGCGGCTGAGCGACGAAGGTGTTCAGCAGGAACTGCGCAATGGTCAGATCACCGCTTACCTCGATGGCACCAACGAAATTGGTTGGGGAGCATTTGTTAATGTCGATGCTATTTTGAGTACGGCTGGCTTGACCGTTGGCGATACGTATTATGTCCGAACTGATGTCACGTTTGTGCCTGGAGCGATATCACAAGCAGCAGGGTTGGTGATCGTGAACCGATCGCAGGATGCGGTCTTCAGTTTTACTCGTCAATATTGTGATCCTGAACGCGTAGCGGGCTGCTCAGGTGATGATATTGTATTCAATGATTTACGCTCTACTGGTACCCGCTTAGATGCGCTTGTTGAGCGTGAGACGCGCATCCAGGCTAATGCACCAGACCTTTCTAATGATCCGGTTGCCTTGGCCCTAGTGTTCCGCTCTGGCGCAGTGGATGCTTACTACAGTGTTGATCAGGGTAATTCATGGCGGCAGGTAACATCGGCGACACAACTATTTGACCTCACCATTTCGGGCATTGGTGTTGTACTAAGGGGTTTAGGTACATCATCGGAAGCGTCATTTGATAATTTTGTCATTGATAGCGGCCTCCCAGAGTTCGCGACTTCCTCCGAAGAATAATCACAAATGTGCGTTCTTAATGCTGTTTTAATTACAACTAATCTTGACAAACCGAATTTCACCTGATATTATTAGTTAACTTAGGAACTTTCTCCACCCTTCTCAGTAGCTCCTTCGAACTGTGGCAACCCCGGGGAAAGTTCCTTAGTTTTTTCCATAGAAGTCAATCAAACTTGCAACATCCCCCGTCTAATCAACGTACATGCCTGTAGTGTTGAACTTTGAGTGTTGCTTTCTATTATCAATAGGGTGCGGCACACGGAGTGCGAAAATGATTAAGAGTAAACAAACAAAACCAATGAAAGTCATCGGAGCTGGGCTGGTAGGCATCGGTAGTCTATTATTGATCAGCCGTGTCTTTCCAATTCAGGTATGGCCGCTTGTCTGTCTCGTGCCTGGTCTATTGTTCTTCGTCGCAGTTTTTCTCGGCGGGCGAAAACTGGCACCGCTTGCGATTCCCGGTGCAGTTATTTCGATGGTTGGCTTATTGCTATTGTATCAGGCTAACTTCAACCATTATGAAAGCTGGGCGTATGCTTGGGCGCTGGTATTTCCAACGTCTATCGGCGTGGGATTGATACTCAATGGCTTATGGAGTGGCGTTGACCGGCTTGTACGGATTGGTTGGCGTTATCTCGCTGTTGGGCTCACGATCTTTGGTATCCTTGGCATCTTCTTCGAATTGCTTATCGGCATCAGTAATAATGCGATGACTAACATTGTCTGGCCCTTGCTTATTATTGGCGCTGGCATCCTACTGCTTGTTCGGCGTAAGCCCATTCGTCTTGGTGAACCTGCGCCACAGCAGGAGGAGATTGAATTCGAACCTCTAGATGCAAACCGTTACCGCTAAAGCTCCTATTGCTGATGGTGTCGGCCCTCGGTACCATCAGCGTGAGTAACTCAATCTGTAACCAGAGGACCCATGACCGAAGAAACCTCAGAACGTATGTCGCTTCTGACGCGATTAACCGTGCGCATTTTTCGCCGGGCGCAACCTTTTGGTGATCAATTTGGGGCCTTTGGTGATTGGCTCAACCAGCCAAGCGACATTGAAGGGGTTGCGACTCGGATTGCTTCTATTGCATTGGCGTTTCTGGGCGCAGTTCTCTTCTCGTTGTTCTTGTGTACCATCGCTTACGGTTTGAATTTGCTTGTAGCTGGTTTGTTCTAAGCTCGGCTGCGTGCTAGGTAAATAAACCATCCCCCTAAGGCGTAGGGTAGCAGCATCACACTCAGACGAACTGCCATCAACGCTTCAATCTGTGGGAACATCAACTGTGGTGCGACGATCAACATGAGTAAATTTATTTGTAAAAACGTGATGATCAATAACAGGCCAACTGCTTGACCTTCCGAATTTTGCCACAATGCCATACTCGAAAAAATTGCCCCAGACATTAAACTTAAACTGACTGTATTGACCACAATTAACACCCATATCAAGCTGTTTGAGATCGCCTCCCCGTAGCTCTGGTTGCTGGCTAGCGAAAACTGTACCCACCACACCGCACTAATCGGCATTAGCGTAAACATTAAACCGTAAAGGATCCGTAATCTATGCATAGCAGTTAGGACATAGCTCCAGCCAATTTGCATCTTTGAGAGGAGGGTGCGCCGCAGCAGTTCGTAGCGCTGACTGCGCACTTCTCTGCGAGTGAGTGTTCCAGTCAACCAACCTGCCACTGGCGGGAGTAGCAGCACCAAGGCAGCATCAAGGATTGTCAACATCTGTAAAACAACATGTGTGTCAGTCGGGGCCCCTAGCACGAGTAAACTGCTGATTAGCAAAGCCAGTAGTCCGAGAAAAAACGCAGAATAAAGCACCAGCCGCGTTGATGGAAAACGTGGGCCAACCAGCAGATCGACCAATGGGAGTGCCGAGCGATACAGCCGGCGACGACCAGCATGCATCCGTTCAAAAGGGTGGTTTGCCTCTGGGGCTGTCTGTAGCCATTGAATGACAGTTGAGGCGTTTGTTCTGACGTCAAGATTGTTGCTAAACAGGGCGCTCGCTAGTTGGCTGGAGGCTTCGCGCCCGCCCAGCCAACCGAGCATGGCAGCGGCGGCTTGGCGCGTGCTACTGTCTTGATCATGAAGTAGTTCTCCCAGTCGGGCAGCCGTTTGCGCTCGGATGGTATCTCTCGCTGATTCTGAGCCAAGACCACCCAGCGCTCGTGCAGCTGCTTCGCGAACGACGGGATCAGCATCACGTGAGGCATCGAGCAGATTGGGCAGCAGCAGCGGATCGCGCCGCCGTCCAATCGCACGAGTTACAGCAGCACGGACACGGGCATTCTCATCTCGGAGGGCCTCTATCAACGCTTTCGTTGCCGTTTCATCAGTGATGATGCCGAGTGACAGCGCGGCCTGCCAACGGGCGTCAGGCGTGCCGAATTTGAGTGTGTTGACTAGCCGCGGCAAGGCTTGTAGACGGCCTGCCCGGTTGAGAATCCGGTACCAACCAACTTCATCCGCCGACAACGGACGCTGTGCCAACCCGCGCTTGCCGCCCAACCCTGGGGTGTTGTTATGTATGTCGCTTAATTGCGGTGCCTCTGAATGCTCAGCCATAACCTAACTGGTTCTCTTCAGATCACACTGCCTGCGGTGGTTGGTAAGCGTAGACAGTAAACGCTGCTTCCATATCAGTGGGTTGGTCAGGGTCGTCGTATGTTTCCTTGAGAGCCGCCTCCATCAGTTCAACTCCCTTCGCGAGCAACTCATCGGGCAGTTCCCATGTAATCGAGAAACGTCGGTTTGCAAGCCAGTCGCGAATAATGCTGGGTGCACGGTGGTACCTATACGACATTGAATGGGATTCTTCATGTGCCTGCCAACCGGCATCGTGCAAGGTCTGGTCGATCTTGTCCCACTTAAGCCGTGCTTGCTGCGGCGGATAATCAACCAGCGCCTCACGCCACACCTGCCACAGGTCACCAAAACCCATTCCGCTTGTACCGTGTAACAAATGACCATCAGGTTTCAGAACACGCGCAGCTTCTGCCAAAGCATCTTGATAGCGTGGTACCAAATGCAGAATATGAACCGCTATTAGAGCGTCAAAGGTGTTTTCAGGGAAGGGTAAACGCGTAATATCTCCCTGAAGTAGCTGTATGTTTGTATCACCAGCACTTAGTTTGTCGCTGAACTTGCTGAGCATATTGCGCGACAGATCAATACCATACAGGCGACCAACGAATGGACGTAGCGAGTGTGATATTCGTCCAGTCCCAGCGCCAATTTCTAGAACCACACTGTCACTGGTCAAGGTGCCTGCGTTAACCAGTAGCTCGGCTGCTTCGGCTGAAGTTCCTTCTGGCATGCCCCGGGTAGCGTCATAATAATCTGCGGCGGTTTCAAACGTCACTGACCGCATTAAGTCGTCATTGTTCATAGACATTCGCTTTGCTGCGGTGATCAAAAATAGGGGGCCAATGACCCCCTGCGATCATAATTAATCAGCTAACTATTTGCTATTGCCCGAACCGAATTCGATTGATGATGTCAAACAATGAATTGCCGGATGTGGTTGGCTCCTCCATAGTTGGTAGCGGGTCTGGTGTGGGTGCAGCCGCTACAATGTCCTCATACGTTGGAAAATCTTCTAGCGGCGGCGTGGCTGGGTCGGCTGGGTCGTTGTCAGCAATTGCTAGGAAGAAGTTGCGCGGCGCACTGGGTGCCCCCAATGGTTGATAGTAGCCGGAGTTAATACCTAGATCAGTTGGTTGATTGCGGAAATCTGGGTACTCCTGCAAAAAGCGGTCTGTTGGCCCGTACGCAGTGATCACAATCTGGTGCCACAGACGGGGATTTAGTTGTCCAACATCTAGCTGGAGCACAGGGTCAAGTAGTAGGTAAGCCTCTGAGTCGTCCGGATTATAGGTATATTCTAGCTTGCTTGCTTCTTCAAGTACTTGGTCGCTGTCTTTAAGGAGCAATGGCGGGCTGTATATCTCTATGTAGTAGAAGAGCGCACCCTCAACTCGCGTCCATGTGACGGGGTACGCATTTTCAGGGCCACCGCCGTTCAGGGCGATCACCTGTCCTTCGGCTGGCTTGAGGAGCGCCACTGGGCTTGCTGGCTGCTCACCTTCTTCAGCAGGAACGGGTGTTTCTGTTTGGGCTCGTGCCTGGTTTACCGAAAAGACTGCTATTACCGCCAAAGTGATGATAGCAAGGACGAGTACCAATAACTTGTTTGAGTTTCTCCGTATTGACGCATCATGCCGCATCATTGATTTCTCCATCGAGTATGTCAGTAAAGGTTGGATTACATCACTTAGAACGTACCAGTAGATCGTACAGGGCACGGACAAAAATATCACCCTATTTCCGATGTGAATTTACAAATCGAGCGGCCCATTTTTCCATTGACTTCCCAATCTGCTTATGCCTTGCGGCATATGTCCCTTGCATGGCAGGCGCAGAAATGCGTTACTGCCTGCTAGAGTCCGGGTCTCACCCGTGCATTATTGGAATCAAAAAAACCTGTCAAGTGACAGGTTTTTTCTGTAGTAGCGGGGACAGGACTCGAACCTGTGACCTTCGGGTTATGAGCCCGACGAG
>CAYTPI010000002.1:0-356284 GCA_964439625.1 uncultured Anaerolineae bacterium
CCCCGGTTCCCTGACTTAACAACTGAGTGCGTGTGATGTGCTACAAGCCTGATTTGCAGCGCAAATCAAGACGAAGACATGCAGTTTAGGCCACAGGTCTAAAGCTGCCCACTGATTTGCAGCGCAAATCAGACGTGATGGGTGATTAGAGCGGCGGGGGTCCACCCGGCTCCATCTCGAACCCGGTCGTTAAGCCTGCCAGCACCGATGATACTGCCGGGGCAGCCCGGTGGGACAGTAGGTCATTGCCCATCGCTTCTGATTTGCGCTGCAGCCCACGCGCACTGCTCAACCGACGACCCGCTTAGGGTCGTTTTTTGCTTTTTGTTGCTACGCAACAGCTCGTTTGGCACTATCAACTAGCGCAGAATATACTTCTACTAATCCTATCCCAAAATGAGCGTAGCAAATTTATGGATAGGCTCTCAAGCTAAAAACAGATAACAGTAGAGAAGTTAATGGTTAATAAAGATCTTCTAGACATTCTCCGGTGCCCAAAAGCAGTCCATTTCACTGACAAAGGCGATGATCCCGGAAAACTAGAGCTTGTGCACGACTGCTGGTTGATAAGTGCCGACTCAGGCTACAAGTATCCTATCTATGAAGATATCCCTGTCATGCTCCTAGAAGTTGGCGAAAAGTACAAAGACGTCGCGATTGAAAATTTGCCAGTGCCGCCACCAAAAGAGGTGACGCTGATCGGCGAATAATGACCTACCACGAGGGCCATGGTGTGGACAGGATACCAGAAAACACACGTATCTTAGTTGTTGATGATGATATCAGCATCCTGAGTATATTGAGTAACACAATCGCAAGGCTGGGCATAGAACCCTCTACAGCATCCAGCGCCTACAAATGCTTTGAGATGCTGGCAGAAGATACATATCATTTAATGCTACTAGACTTGATGCTACCTGATGTCGATGGTTTCGAGATATTAGAGCGTTTACGCAGTGATGCTCGTCACGATAATATGCCAGTTATTGTGCTGACCGCGCGTACTGAGCCAGAAGCCATTAGTAAAGTATTGGCGTTAGGAGCTGATGGGTACATCACGAAGCCCTACCTACCAAATACATTGACGCAGCGTATTATTAGTATGCTTGGAACGGGACGCCAATAGCTTAGAATTCCTCATCTTCAATAAATGTTGATGGGAAATCTTCCTCTTGTGTGTCATAGAAATCTCCCTCAATAATCTCATCACTCCCAGCAGTTAACAGCTTATTTGAGCGATAATCCGATAAAATTTCAGTTGCGCGCCCACTACCAGATAGCCGCCTCCGGTAACGATCTTCAAGACGATGCTGGAGTTCTCGGTCAATTGCTGCTCGTGCTTGTGATTGAGGTTGGCGTTGGCGCATTGTCCGTGCGATAAACCACGCAATGGTCATTGTCGGCAAGAAACCAGTACCAGGGAGGAGCCCCTCAATGACTGTCACACCTTGCAACGATTGCAGTCCCAGTAACTCCAAAACAAACCAGGAGATCGGCGCTGCAAAGATATCAAACGCTAGGTCAAGTAGATCGAGCGCGATGGGTACAGTGATCGGGATGTGCTGTAAGGTTTCAAAAAAGTCAGCTCCTTCTGGCACCTCCAAGTGAGCAATCTGCTGAGATGCATTTACCAATAGCAGAACCGCCCCAATAACACCTGCAATAGCCACTACGCCAAAAATAGTGACAGCTAAGACAAGAAATTCCTGTATCGGCATATTTCCAATATTCTCAAAAATCATGTTGTCTCCCATTCACTAAAAATGAAGCAGGCTAGGCAACTTATTACAACAAAACAGTTGGTTAATGGCTAGAGTCACTCATCAGACAAAGTCAGTAGGTAAGCAACGACAGTATCAATTTCTTCTTCGCTCAAAGAAGAGGCATAATTTTGATTCATGGCATTGCTGTAACCCACAACTATATAAGCACCTGGATTCGTGATTGATTGACGCAAATATTCTTCAGCCGAAACACCGTCAACCCGATCTCCCGCCACATCAGCGATGCCTTTGAAAGTTGGCCCCACTGTGTTTGTACCATCTAATGTATGGCAGGCTAGGCAAGGCACACCACTGCTACCGCCAGTCTCATAGACCTCTTGCCCTAATGCTACCTCGCCAGAAACAGCAGCCTCTACCGATGTCTTTTCTTCTTGTGCTCCATTCTCGTCAGTAAGCGGCACAGAACACCCAACCATCAGTAAGACAACTAAGATGAGAAAATATTTTATAAACTTCAACGAAAATCCAATTCGCAAACTATTTATTTCTTTGATCATCAAGCCCGTGTTCTATAGCGAATAGCAAGCGCTAACGTTTCAAAAATTGTTTTCACTACTTTCATTTTAGTAGGAGTCGGCTTCCAATCGTAATGGAGAATGAAAGGTACTTCTTCAAAAGTTAGGGTTTTGAGGCGGTTAAGCTGCACAAGGATTTCTACCATACAAGCGAATCCATCTTCAGTGATAAATGCTTCGCCGTATGTTTCGTCGGCTAACTTTAGCGCTTTCACTCGGTAAGCTCGGTAGCCACAAGAATAGTCACGAATGTTCTTGATCGGCAGAATGACCTGGAACAATCTGCTCATAACCTGACTGTACACACGCCGCATAAACGGTACACCATACACTTTAGCACCCGGTTGAAAGCGCGACGCAACAACAATATCTGCCCCTTCAGCTATCCTTTGCTTCATGTTGACGATATATTCTGGCGGCTGAGTATTATCAGCATCTAACGTTACCAGTATGTCATCATTGCTGGTAGCCACCTGAAGAACCTTCTCGAAGCCTGTACGTAACCCCTGCGCTAACCCCATATTTTGTTTGTGAGGTAGTAATTGGGCCCATGGATTGGTTTTTCCAAATGCCTCAACAACATCTGTTGTTCTATCTTGACTGCCATCATCGACAACATAGACATGCAGTTCATCGGTAATTGACCGTCGTAAATCGGCGATTTTGTCCAACAGAGCAGGTAGTGCCTCTTCTTCATTATAGGCTGGAAGCACCAAGTAGATCATTAAAATAGCTTTCTGGCTCCGTAGGTGTGAGGCGTAGGTGTGAGTTCATCAGCAACTGTTTGATGTTTCACCATCATAAAGGTATACTTTTCCAAGCAATCGGGGCGTGGCGCAGCCCGGCAGCGCGCTCGCTTTGGGAGCGAGAGGTCGTGGGTTCAAATCCCGCCGCCCCGACATTAGAAAAACGGGATGTCATTACCTGTGACATCCCGTTTTTGACTCCTACAGAAAGAACGATAGACCAATCAAAAAACCTACAAGTATAATTGCCAGAATACCCATTCTACGTAAGTCTTGGATGACGTATGAATACTCAGCCGCTAGGTCAGCAGCTTGGGCTGTAGGTGTGTTCGACGGTGCACTACTTGACCGACGCTGCGCGCTTCTTCTCGATCTTCTACGTCTTGAACTGCGTTTCTTTGCCATGTGTAGAGCTCTTTCTATTCAATAAGTTCACCAACAACAACGATGCGTTGGTTGTTGATGAGATACGGATAACATGAGATCAGCGTGACAATAGGCTCAGCGGTTGGCTGCATTACGCGGACTTCCGTTGGTTCAACAATTTCTGTTGATGCATATGCATAAACATACTCACGTGTGTTAGTCTGCACAATTATTTCGTCACCATCTGTTAATTGATCGATGCGCCGGAATATCTCTCCGAAGATATCATTATGGGCAGAAAGCACCACATTACCTGATTCGCCGGGGTTAGCAGTAGCAATGTGCTGCCCAACGCCTTTCTGAAGCTGTATCCAACTATCCCCCTGAACAACCGGTGCGTCAACCCCAATTGCAGGAATACGAATGCGAACAGCACTCTCTGGTGCTGAGGTAGGTAATATCACTGGTCCCTCAAACTGCTGTTCTACCAGTGGAATAAGCTCTGGAGGCACTTCTGCGTAGTTTGGTTGTGCCCCCCCTGGAGCAGTTGGTGGGGTATGCCCGCCTGGGAGAACAACCGCAGAGAGCAGTGGGGTTGGAGACGCTGTCGGAATGCTCGCAACCTGAGCAGCTTGTGCTTCCGCTGACTGCTGATTAATATCTCGCAGGCCTAAAGCAGCAAACACCAAAATAGCGATCACGCCGATTACCGAGACAACTTCAATTACAACCAGCAGTCGGTCGCGTTTCTTCTTCTTGGACTGAACTTCTGCTTCCAGAAAAGATTCATGTTGAACCGGAGGGGCTGACGCTCGCTGGGTTGATGTTTCAAGTTCCGCTAAACTGATGTCACTGACGCGCCGCCCATTCTGCTCCAGCATTTTGAGGCGCTCGAAGCGTGCTTCGCGCTTTTTTATGCGAAGCACTTCTTCGAGCTCCTCAATGGTTAGATCATCGACCACTCGGCGGTCACGCATGAGTCAACCTTGCTTTTGGGCGACGGCGAACACTTCACGCTCGAAGAACCAAGCAAACGGTACCCAGTTGAAGGCAACATGACGCAGAGCAGCCATCATGGCGTTTTCATCGCGATTCTGGGGCGGGCTGTCGAGCCAAACTTTGCCCTTAAAACCTGCTTTGGTGAGGACTCGCCGCATACTGAACAGGTCTTGTTCATTAACATGAACATGCTCATTCACAGCTACGCCAAACTGGCGTGGGTTTCGGGGGTAATGCGAACCTTGACCCATCAAGGTTCGCACAAATCTAACAACAGGATATGCGTATGTATCATACCAGCGGTTCGGTGCCGTATGAACGACAACCTTGCCATTTGGCTTCAGAATGCGCTGAACCTCCCGCAACATCTGGTGTAGTTCCCATGGGTATAGATGCTCGACGACATCAAAAATTAACACGCGGTCAAAGGATTCTGATGGGAATGGCAGATATTTGGCATCACTCTGAAGTACACCCACTTTACCGGGCATCTCACCGACTTCATCGATCAAGTCGCGGGTTAGCTTTACGGCAACTGGTGCATAGTCAATGCCAAGAACATCAGCACCAAGGCTGGCGCAATGACGAACAATCTCGCCACGACCACAGCCAAGGTCTAACACAGTCATCCCCTCTTCAACAGAAGCCAGTTCAAATGCAGCCGCTAACCGTCGAGAGAGCTGCTGCCCTTCGGACTCAATCCATTCCTGGTAGCCTTCACAGGCAGTCAGGAAATATTCTTCAGTATAAAGTTCAGGTGATAAGGATGGTTCGGTATTGTGATCAGTCACGCTAATGGATAGGTTTGAGAATTTTCACAGAAGCCATTATAGCCCCGCATAAATTTTAGCGTCAACCTGTCAGCACTATTCGCTGAATTGCAGCCTTCGCTCGGACCGTATGTTGGCGAATTTTAGTCAACGAACTCGGAAACTCGATTCCTATAGAGATAGTTAGTGCGGCTCGAACATGCACCGAATGCAGCATGAGGTTATTGTATTGGTCTGGTTCACCGTAGTTCTTTTCCTCAAACGAAACGTACTCACGAGCGTTTCGGGTAGCCCCCTCGCGCCAAAACTGGGCTGCGTTCCGGGAAAGACCCTCCGCTACACCCTCATCTTCTACACCGGCATAAGCGACTACCTGCCCATCTTGTGACAACACAATGGGAGCCCAATCTAGCGCTTCACTAAGCTCGCCTAATACCGCATATATATCAGCAATCTGTTGATTACTCAAGCTAATAATGTCTTGTAGTCGCGGTGGAGTGCTTGGCAGGCTGTTTTCATGTTCCATCAACAGTTTTTTTACCTTTACTAATCAAATTCGCACGGAATAACACTCATCGTTATCCTAATTGACATCACAATTTTCTCTTACCGATTGGTAACGACTGCTTTGATCCGCGATCGCATCACTGATTTTCTTGACGGGCTTGATACCCGGCGTGCCGTAGGGATAGGAGTCGGTATCATTTTGATTATCGGTGCGATTGTCTTCGTCGTTACCGGGCCAGAGCCACAACCAGAGCAAACATCTGCCGTTTCCCTCACTGCTGATGCTGCCCAACTGGCCACACAAGCCGTTGCACAAGCTGCCGCAACTCAAGCCGCTTCTACGCCTGAAATCCTAGAATTAACGGCTGCTGCACCAACACTGTCATTGGCAGGTCGACGTGAAATAACACAATTTGCAGCTAGTGCGCTTTCGTCAGAAACGCGTCAAGATTTAGAGTTCAATGCAGTTCAAGCAGCGGGCCCACCTAATGTAGAGGGCTGCACCCAGTCACCACAAGCATGGGCACCGCTCAGTAACGTCAACATTGCAACGCTAACCGTCTACTTCACCGAATTAGTGACGCCGACACGCGTTATTGTATACCAACCTTTTAATCCCGGCTTTATCACTCAAATTAGCCTCGTTGACCGCTTCAATACGGAGACAGTTGTCTACACAGCACCCCCGGCTGCTAACCCAGCTTGCCCTGGCACGTTGGATGTTGAAATCCCCCGACAAGGTCTCGTCGGAGCCACTTTAATTCTGACCGTCAACCAGACGGGCAATACAGGCGGGCCGACACAAATTGACGCCGTCCAAATGACGGGTATTCAGTTTCAATAGAAAGCACCCTGACCGATGATTGCTCAGATCAATAGACTCCAGAACCAACTTATCGATGCCAACATTGACTGTCTTGCATTGATTCCTGGTCCTAATCTGAAATATATCACTAGTATTGACTTTCACTTGATGGAACGCCCTGTCATCGCCTTATTTTTTCCTGAGCGAAGGCCGCTCTTTACACTGCCTGACTTTGAAGCAAACCGGCTTGCAGACTTCGATATTGAGATATTCACTTACTCAGATGGACAGCAGCCACCAGCTTTTATACTTGAAGCAGCGTTGCACAGTTTACTAGATAAGCCTCAATCTTTGGCAATTGAATTTCTGAACATGCGTGTCTTTGAGTACAAACTTTTAATGCAAAACTTACCAACGGTTGAGATACATAATGCTGACATCGTAATGAGCAAACTCCGCCAAGTGAAAATATCAGAGGAAATTCTATCAATTCAACGTGCGATCAATATCAGCGAAGCGGCTTTCGAGGATATGCTTGGGCAAATTGCGGCAGGTATGACAGAGCGTGAAATTGCGCTTTTACTTGCTGCCGCAATGACCCGTCTAGGTGGCGAAACACCCCCTTTTGATCCAATTATTCTTTCCGGTGAGCGATCAGCACTGCCTCATGGAGAAGCAGGTGATTATCAGATAGCCGAGGGTGACCTGCTGCTATTTGACTTTGGTACCAGTAAAGCAGGCTATATCTCGGATATTACACGAGTGGTTTATCTGGGAAAGGCACCAAATGGCAAAATCACTGAGATACACAATATAGTTCAGTTGGCTAATGAGGCGGGACGCGCAGCAGCGAGGCCAGGGGTAACCTGTGAGGCAGTTGACCAAGCGGCGCGCCGAGTGATCGAAGAGGCTGGTTATGGCCCTTACTTCATCCACCGGACGGGGCATGGCATCGGTATGCAGCCCCATGAGGAACCGTATATTGTCTCTGGCAATGAAAAACTGCTCGAAGCAGGGATGACTTTTACTGTCGAACCAGGGATTTACATCCCCGGCATTGGTGGCATTCGCATTGAAGATGACGTTCTAGTTACCGAAACAAGCGGCTTGACGCTCACATCCTTAGACAGAGCCATCCGTATTATTCCTTAGCCTCGTCTTCTTTTGCTTCCGCTGCAGCTTTCTTCCCTTCTTCCACGGCCTTATCCTCAGCTTTCATCGTCAGTTCAGCAATTTCCGCCTGATCTTCGTCTTCGTCCTCAAAGCTAATGATCCAGATGCAGGCACCAGCCACAAGAATCGTGGCAATAATCAACGAAACCCATTGCCCCGGCAGCAAGCCCACATCGCGGGCCTCGATCACCAGCAGAATGACCATCCCCAATGCAAGCACGAACCAAGCTGAGAGGCGTGGGTAGCGATCAGCGATTTTAATCACAGGGCCCAAGGGGCCTTGGCGCATATTGTCTATTGTGCGATCCAGAAAATCCGTCATATGTGTCTAAATCCTGTGTACAGATGCAAGTAATGCAGCGGAGCGTATTGTCCTGCAATCGAATTGCTTTTGCAAGGATCAAACAAAAAACGGCTTCCTGGCGTCGGGGAGCCGTTCTATTAAGTTGGTTGAGCAGTTTTAGATTGGTTTCAGGACGCGGTCGGTGCGTAAGCGCTTCGTGAGCAGTTTGGCATCATCAGCCACATCAGTATCACGGGCGGCTTCGCGCCAATCTGGTACTTTAAGCTCTTCAATCGACTTAAGCTCATAGTCTTGTCTCTTGGCAATATCATCTGTCGTAACAGGTGACTCCTTTGGCACAAACAACAAAACAATCTCACTTTGCAAATCAGAAGAGGCGGCCTCAACCCCTTCAATTAACAGTTGAACTGTCTCTTGGAGGGGGGCACTCTTATCGATTAAAAATTCTGGGATGCGAGTAATCAGGTTCTCGACCTGCCAGCCAATCAAACCAACAACATTGTCACCTTGAACTGCCATCATATACGCTTGTTGACCAAAACGCTTAAGTACATCCATACGAGATAGAGAAGAGCCAGTCTGCGCGTTAATGAACTTAGCAATTGCCTCAGCTTGCATCGGCCCACCACGCCGCATTGAAAGCGGGCCCGCACCCGGTTTCGATGTCTCTACTGTCTTGACATCGACGTCTGGGTCAACCAGCGTTGTATTACTTTCGCTAAGAACCTCTTTGAGCTTAGCCTTTACCTGCTTGTAAGTGCTTTCATAAGATGTGCCATTACTGATGATGACGCCAGCACGCGCCAGCTTTTCCGATTGCGGATTCTGCGCATTGATGCGCATGTTCGCATCTTGCTCACTGAGTTTGCGATCATTCATTAGGCGCGCCAATTGTACATCACGCGGGGCATCTACGACCCAGACTGAATCACATAAGTCTGCGAGATCGCCCTCTAACAGCTTAATGGCTTCCACGACGATAATATCTTGCTTAGCCCGCCGAATGAGCAAGCCCACGACTTGGCGCACAATTGGGTGGGTAATCTCTTCAAGTTTTTTCAGGGCTTCGGGGTCGCTGAAGGCAATACGCCCAAGGCGCTCACGGTCAATTTGACCGTTTTCTGCCAAAATGAACTTGCCGAAGTAGTCTACGATAGGCTGGTATGCTGGGGCACCAGGAGCCATTGCACGGCGCACGAGGCCGTCCGCATCGATGCCGAAGGCACCAAGATGTTCGAGCATACGTCGGACAAGGCTTTTTCCAGTGGCAATGTTACCGGTTAAGCCGATGATCGTTTTGCCCGGGTATTTCTCACTCATGGCAAGCTCCAGAAGGCGAGGGATCTGTCATCGGACATTTTAGCCCTGCCAACCGAGAGCGTCAACATGCATATCAACACTGTTAGTTTACTGATTGTCAAGTGCATCGATTGCAGCCTCAAGCAGAGGATCACGTTCACCCAGTAATATTTCTTCTGTTACTGGAACTGTTACATTCGGCACCACGCCAATTCCTTCAATGTGAATCTCACCGTTTTGATCTACTGCGCGCCCAATTGTAAAGCGAACGCTCAAACCTGGGCTGGGCGGCATCAAGAAATCTTCAACACTGCCACCGAGACCCGCCGTTGGGAAATGTCCAACGATGGTTGCCCGGTCTTGCAACGTCATATTGTACGAAAAGAACTCACAGGCACTGGCGCAGTTGGGGCCAACAATCACGACAATATCGCCATCATATCGTAATGATGGGTCGGGCAGAATGAACTCATCGACAGCTTCCTCATCAAAGAAGAATGCATCCAGCGTTTCATCATAGTAACCTGTATTGCCCAGTTCCAGCGCTTCGTCAAAGAAGTAGGCCGCCATCTGGTCAGCAAGAAAGCCACTACCACCGCCATTCTCACGCATATCAAGGATTAAGCCGGGGACTGCGTTATCATTGAGATTGGTCATTAAGCGTTCCCATAATTGAATTGTCAGTAAATCATTGTCAAAAAAGCTTGTGATCTCAGCGTAGACATAGCCATTATCGAGCGGTTGATATTGAACAGGTAGTTCAAACCCAGTTGCCCTCGGAGCAAACGGCCCAGTCTCCCAGCTTTCGTCCTCAGTAACGCCTTCTAATGACACACCAACAGGCTCACCTCCGTTTGATGGAATGTATTCAACGGTTACTGTTTCCCCAACTGGCACGCGTGTTCGCTGACGCAGTTGGTTCAAACGCTCAACGTGGGGCGTACTAAACGGCGCGAGAATCAGCGTTTGGTTGACGAGGGCCTCAGCGATGGGTTTGCCATTCCAAGATACAATCTCATCGCCAATACGAATGCCTGCTTCGTCCGCAGGTAACCCCTCACCAACAAATGTCACAATGACACGGCCATCACTTGTTTCACCGATTGCCATCCCAATGCCCCCAGTAATTACCTGTTCGTATTGAGCGAAAGTTGCAGGCAGAAACTGGAAACTAATGTGACCGTCAGGGATCTCCCAAAGAAAATCTCTCAGAGCAGCATCGTACAGATCAATGCTGTTTTCCCGCTCGGCTTCTTCAAAGCGAGGACGGTAGGTCGCAGAGAGCGCATCCCAATCAAGGTCTTTGCTCTCGGTGAAGGCATACTCATTGCGGAACTTCTCAACCATGGCGTCAAAGGCTTCGGTTGGAGGTAAGTCAGAGTAATCAACAAGGGCAGAGTTTTCTGGCTCAACCAGATCGATATCAACCACGCGCGAGCGGTCAAAGGTAAATGGCGCTGTATCCAAATCAACGACTGTCCAACCCTGAGAGACCTCGACGACCGTCTCATCGCCTGTGAACAGTAGACCATCTGATCCAAAGTCTGATGGGAAGCCTTGGCCAAGGTTCGCTGCATAAATCAAGAATTTGCCACCGGCGATCTCTTTATCAAGCTCAGGATCAACGTCATCAAATGTCCGCGTTGATGCATATGCCGTCGACCAACCACCACCACCGAGATCGCGCTCTTCTAAGTATGGGTCTCCCCAGATGTTGTTCCAATAGGCAACAGCAAACACCATCACCCCGGCATCTGTGAGGCCGTCATTATCTACGTCACGTAAGGTACCTTGCGGCTCGGCAGGAAGTGCCAGACTGTAATCAAAAGGGGAGGCGAAAAAGTCAGATGTAATCTGGCCAAGCGTCTGTGACTCAACCGGAAAAATAAACTCCTCATTCCGATCTATGAAGCCTGCCTGATCCTCTAGAATGATGATTGGTGCAGCAACGCCAACAGTAAAAAAAGGGTTAGTGTAGTCTACGCTACCAGAGATAATAACAGGGCCCCCTTCATCATTGACAATACGCGCTGCTTCTAAACTTGTGCTAGCCGCGGCATCTCCTGTACCCGTATTCGCTGCACCTGTTGGCGCAGCAGTAGGCCGAGGATCAAGCGTCGCAGCTTCTTCAACGACAACTACGTCATCACTAAATGGCAAGGCACATGCTATTGATGTTAAAGCGACCATTACAAATGCCAGGATTTTCTTCACAAGATTGTCCTTAAACTGTCCTATTGCATGCCGGTAAGATACCCTTCGCAGGGATCACAGGCAATTCCAACAAACAGGTTCCAATACTTTCGATATAATCATGTTGTAGTCAATAGGCTCCAACGCTTCCAAGGAATTAGGGCAACTTAATAAACAAACATAGCTAATGTGACGTAATCTGGATTGATAAAGGTATACAAACATGTCTATTCAAAAACGCTTTGCAATTATTCTGGCTGGCTTTGCCGCATTAACTACGTTGCTGACTGCACCGTTTTCATCAAATGCGGCGGCGCAGAGCGATACACCGCAAGTTGTTGTTTTAAGAGAAGCTGACGGCCCCGTCGCCCCTGCCATGCAGAACTACATCAACCAAGGGTTGACCACGGCTGATAATATGGATGCAGAAGCTCTGATCATTATGTTGGATACGCCCGGTGGCAGCATCGATACCACAACCAAAATTGTGCAGGATATTGTTACCAGCGATGTCCCTGTGATTGTATTTGTAGGGCCGCGTGGGGCGTTGGCTGGCTCAGCCGGGTTATTCGTCACATTGGCTGGGCATGGTGCTGCTATGGCACCCGATACCGCAATTGGTGCCAGCAGTCCGATCACGGGTACCGGGCAAGATATCGGTGGAACCGCACAACAAAAAGTCGAGGAAGCACTGGCTGCCCAAGGACGCTCACTGGCTGAACGTCGTAGTGATGAAGCACGTGACTTCGTCAATGATGCCGTCTTTGAGGCTAAAGCTATCAGTGCCAGCGAGGCTCTAGAAATTGGCTTAATCGACTATATTGCAGAGTCCCCCGAAGACGTTATCGAGCAGTTCGACGGCTTCACTGTGACAATTGATGGTCGAGAACGCCAACTGAATCTCGAAGGAGCGGAAGTGACGACTATCGAGAAAACAGCTCTGCAAAAGTTTCAGGATATCATCCTTAACCCCAATGTGATTTCGCTTTTGATGACGCTGGGCACTCTGATGTTGATCATCGAAATCAGGACACCCGGTGGCGGCCTCGTCGGGGTTGTTGGTGCTGCGTTTTTAGCTGTTGGCCTTTACGGTATTGGTGTGCTGCCGGTCAACTATGTCGGGTTTATTTTCCTAGCAATCGCCGTTGCCTGCCTAATCTTAGAGGTCACAACACCGACCTTTGGGGTGTTTACTGTAGCGGGTATTGCCAGTTTGATAGTGGGCTTCCTCGTGTTATTCAATAATCCAGAGATTGCCCCCTTTGGCGAACTGTCAATTCCGCTGCTGGTTGGGCAAGCATTGGTGATCGGCGCTTTGTTCCTCGGTATGATGTACGCTATTCTAAAAACACGCTTGGCACCGCCCATAACCGGGCAAGAGGGCTTGATCGGCAGGATAGGTGAAACGAGTACCGACTTGGCCCCAACGGGGATGGTCAAAGTATTTGGTGAGCGTTGGAAAGCAGAGAGCGTTGATGGCGCTTCAATCCCTCAAGGTATGAAAGTTCAGGTCGTTGGCATCGAAGGAATGTTGATGCTCGTTCAGCCCGTTGACCGAGTGCTAGACACACCAAAACCCGAGCTAGAAACCACAGAAATGTCGCTCGGATAGGTTATAACATCTACTCAATATTTGTAGTGATTCACTAAATTTTAACAAGGGTGTGTTGTGGCACACCCTTTCGCATGCTACACTGCTTGTGAAAAAGCGAACGTTCAGACAAAGTCACAATGAAGCTATTCTTCCCCCACATCTACTTAGCATTTAAAAGCTGAACATCGGTTTAAGTGGCGCGCAGCGGGAGCATGAAACCTAATAACCTTACCGAAGGCTCTCAGATCATATTGATTAATGCTGCTGGTTTTTTGTCGCTTTTTCCCATTTCCAACATATGACATTTTCCGTGAGGCCACAGTATGGTCGGTCACGGTGATTTTTAATCGAAATTACTATTTGAAAGGATACATTATTGGTAAACCCTGAAGACGGCCTGGTGAGGATTGTTCCGCTGGGCGGTCTGGGAGAGATTGGTAAAAACATGAGCATCATCGAATATCATGATGCGAACACCCATGCCTCACTTATCATTGATGCGGGCATTATGTTCCCCGAGAATGATATGTTGGGGATCGACTACATCATCCCAGACTACAACTATATTATGGATAAGCTTGACACCGTTGAAGGTGTCATCATTACGCATGGGCACGAGGATCATACTGGTGCTATCTCGCATCTAATGCAAGATGTACAGGCCCCGGTTTACTCAACGCCAATGACGCGGGCCCTCCTCGAAGGCAAGCTCAAAGAGGCGGGTATTGACGACAGGGTGACACTCGTAACCCTACAAGCAGGTGACACAATGCGGATGGGTACTTTCCTCGTCGAGGCGTTTCATCAGTGTCACAGTATCCCAGACAGCTTGGGCTTGGGCATCACAACCCCCTTGGGCTTAATCGTCCATACAGGGGACTTCAAGATCGACCAAACTCCCGTTGACGGCTGGGCTAACGATTTCGGCAAACTGGCCGAGTTCGGCGAACGCGGTGTGCTGGCATTAATGTCCGATAGTACCAACGTGACTGTTCCAGGTTGGACGCCAACCGAAGTCATGATTGACGCCGCCTTTGATAAGGTCTTTCGTGAAGCAGATGGACGCATTTTTATCGCGACTTTCTCTTCGCTAATCTCACGTGTACAGCAAGTTGCCAATGCCGCCAAGCGCTACAACCGTAAAATAGCTGTCACGGGTTACAGCATGATCCGTAATACTGGTATCGCCCGTGATCTTGGCTACCTCGATATTCCAGATCGCATGTTGGTTGACCTCAGTGAAGCGCACCATCTACCCAATAGCGAGGTGGTCATTCTAACTACAGGCACCCAAGGCGAACCTCGTGCCGGGCTGGGACGGTTATCCCGCGGGATTCATCGCCAGATGGACATCGAGCCGGACGACACGATTATCATGTCCTCTCATCCGATCCCAGGTAATGAGGAGCTTGTTCACCGTACGATGAACAAGCTGATTCAACGTGGCGCAAACGTTGTGTACGATTCGGTCGCGTCAGTGCATGTATCAGGGCATGGTGCGTACGAAGAATTGAAGTTCGTCCACAATATGCTGCGTCCTAAGTTCTTTATTCCGGTTCATGGCGAACTACGCCATCTACAGGCACATGCAAAAATGGCGATGGAACTGGGACAAAAGCCGGAAAACATTGCTGTTGTAGAAAATGGGCACATCATCGACATTACTGCCGATCAACTCACCATCGGTGAACGTGTACCTGGGGGTTATGTCTTCGTTGATGGTACCGGAGTCGGTGACGTTGGCCCTGAAGTCCTGCGTGACCGAGAAATTCTGGGCCGCCACGGTTTTGTAATCATTGCTGTGACGCTCGACCGTGACACGCGCCAGATGATTGGTCAGCCAGAGATTATCTCTCGTGGATTTGTTTTCGTGCGGGATGCGCGCGAGCTGATGAATGCCACGCAAAACGCAGTTAAGGAAGTTGTAGACAATAACCGCGGTGGGTCGCTGCGCAACTTAAAGCGTGATATCGAAAAGCGTTTGGATCGTTTCTTCTACAGTGAAACGCGCCGCCGTCCTATGATCTTTGCAGCTGTAAATGAAGTCTAGACTGTTTGCATCATGCTCCAGTCACGGGAATAATCTGCAGCTGTGAAACAACAATTAGTAAACCATTGGGAAGCTCTACTCAGGTGGGGCTTCTTGCTTATACTAACGTTTGCCGTGTCGGCATGTGTGCAAACGATTGAATCCGAAGGCAGCGAAGCCCTGCCTAATATCACCTCGGAGATCATCGAAGAATTGCCCACCAGTTTACCCACCCCTTCTCCCCCACCCACACCGCGGATTGCTTCGGATGGGTTGCCCTCAACACGTTTGTTATGGGAATGGGCTGAGGTAGCCCGGCCTACCGCAGCCCAACCGACTCAAGATCGGGTAGCGGTAGTCGCTGCCGATGGTCGCTTTTTGTGGCTTAATGAGGAAACAGGCCGGACAATTGCCGCTGCCTTTTTATGGGAAACTAGGATTCCAGGAGATACGGAGGCCGACCTAATTGCAAACGGTACACTCGCCGTTGTGTCTGTAAGAGAACTCACAGTTAACCCGACCTCTGGCCTGATTAATACGCGTTCGCGCTTGGTGATCTACGACGGTGAGGCTAACGAACTTTGGTCTCTTCCAGAGCTTGGCTCACAGCGCTTCTATGACGCCGTCCTGACCACTAATCTGGTGGTTGTAGGCCAGTGGCCCTATGGTTTTACGGATAACACACTGACGGCCTATGAGGTCTTCACCGGGCAAGAAGTCTGGCAAATCGAGGAAGAAGGCAATGGCTTTCAACAAGTATTGTCAGATAACACATTGCTCTATGTACTTGTCGATGAAGAAGGTGGCGACTCTGTTACAGGTTATGATTTGCGATCCGGTATTGAGGTTTGGCGTTGGCGCGATGAAGACATGCCCCAACCCTTACTAATTGCACGCCACGAGACGACGATCTACATCCTTGACTCATCGATGGTGATTGCGCTTGATGCTGAGACTGGGCGAGAGCGTTGGCGTTCGCGGATAGGGGCTGCTACCGATGCTGGTTTCCGTGCAGCAAATGGCCTCTACTACACTGCCGTCCCTCCTTCTGAAGAAAACACACGCCCGGGCCTTGCTGCCTTTTCCACTGATAGTGGAGAGCTTGAATGGAATGCTTTGGCTGGCCTGGTGATTGACCCACTAACACTGACAGAGGATGCCCTCTGGGCTTTGGTCAAGAACTATGATTCTGGCGAAGTAGCTCTCAGTGGCATAGACCCTGACAGTGGCTTAGAGCAAGTTCGCGTGCCAATCGGGCGTGACCCTAATATTTTGTATTCAATCAACGCTGAGGACCAAGTAATTATCGTCGCAGGAGATACCTTACGTGCCTATGGTTATTGATGCGGAAATTTACCCCCAATGACGCTACACTCCAGCCAACGTCACGCTGTAGGGTAATATCATGACCACACATGCTGAGACACATATTCACTTAACACCAACCACATCAATCAATCGTATCCTCAACGGGATGTGGCAGGTATCTGGGGCGCATGGCTTTATTGATCGCCAAGCAGCACTCCAAAACATGTTTACCTATCATGATGCTGGCCTCACCACATGGGATCTTGCCGATCATTACGGCCCAGCCGAGGACTTAATCGGCGACTTCCGCCGAAGGCTGGCTGACCGTGACGGGCCAGAGGCACTTGACGACTTGTTGGCTTTCACGAAGTGGGTGCCGCGCCCTGGCCCAATGACCAAAGCAATTGTTGAGCAGAACATCGGCGTTTCGCTGCATCGAATGCAGGTCGATGCGCTCGACATGCTGCAATTTCATTGGTGGGACTATGCCGACGAGCGCTACCTCGATGCGATGCAGCAGATGGCCACCCTTCAGTTAGAGGGCAAGATCAACTTGTTGAGTCTTACAAACTTCGACACCAAGCACCTTGAGCGTATCGAGCAGGCGGGCGTCAAGATTATTTCTAACCAGGTGCAGTTTTCTCTGGTAGATATGCGTCCATTGGTAGCGATGGCACCTTACTGTGAGGCCAATCATGTCAAGCTTCTAACTTACGGCACGCTGTGTGGTGGCCTGTTGTCAGAGAAGTATCTTGATGCACCAGAGCCAAAGCGCAGCCAGCTAAATACTGCCAGCCTTAGCAAATACAAAAACATGATCGATACATGGGGCGGTTGGGCCTTGTTCCAACAACTGCTACAAGTTGTCAATACCATTGCCCAAAAACACAACGTATCGATTGCCAATGTAGCGACACGCTTCATCCTTGAACAGCCAGGCGTCGGTGGTGTCATCATTGGGGCACGGCTTGGCATCAGTGAGCATATTGACGATAACTTACGCGTCTTCAGCTTTGCCCTAGGCGCAGAAGACCGCGAGCAGATCAATACCGTGCTGGCAAAAAGCCGTGATTTATTCCAACTCATCGGAGATTGTGGTGATGAGTACCGCAGACGTTAACCTACGGCATCTAGCAGATATTGCTCAATGTCAGTTTGATATCATCCTGTCAGAGAGCCAACTTGAACAGTTTGGACAGTATCTAACAGCACTCAGTGCTACCAAACACAATGTAACGGCAATCAAAGACCCGGCAGAAATCGTAATCAAGCACTTTGCGGACTCACTGAGCGCGGCCCCTTTGCTTGACATCGAACCGAAACGTCACTATCGATTAATCGATATAGGGACAGGTGGCGGCTTCCCTGGCGTTCCTTTACAGATCATCTTCCCTGACCAACTACATACGACCCTTTTAGACTCTACTACTAAGAAGATCACCTTTCTTCGCAACCTAACACAAAGCCTTGGCATGCAAAACGTCACCTTGGCTGATATGCGTACTGAGGACGCGGGACAGTCAAAAAAGTATCGTCAACAATATGATCGGGTAATCGCACGAGCCCTCGCTTGGATGCCGGTTCTCGTTGAATATATGCTGCCGCTGTGTAAAGTCGGCGGCCTGTGCCTTGCTATGAAAGGTGATACAGCTCAACGAGAAGTTGAAGAGGCACGTTGTGCAATTAAGCGCATGGGTGGTAAAGTTCTTGATATTCAGCAGGTACGGCTCCCTAATGTTGATGATACGCGCCACATCATCAGGATCGCGAAAGTCCGTCCTACGCCAAACACATTCCCCCGACGTGTTGGCTTGCCGAAGAAAGAGCCGCTGCTCTGCGATTAACTCGATGTTATTTCTACGTCGGGTCAAGGCGAAATCATATTTCGCCGTAGACATAACCGAAAGCAATCGTATAATGGGTAGGGATCAGAGTTATATCGAACTCTGTTTCCACTTCAGCACACATCTCGCCTAACAGGAATTATATGCCACAATTAGATGCCCCTGTCTTAGAACTTCGCGGGATCACGAAAGCATTTCCTGGTGTTCTCGCAAATGATCATATTAATTTAACTCTAAATCGCGGTGAAATTTTAGCCTTGCTCGGCGAAAATGGTGCGGGCAAAAGCACATTGATGAACATTCTCTATGGCCTGTACCGGCAAGATGAGGGTGAGATACTTGTCAATGGGGAGCATGCAGAAATCAATGACCCCGGCGATGCCATTGCTCGCGGCATCGGTATGGTGCATCAACACTTTATGCTCGTGCCCGTACTAACCGTCACCGAAAACGTGATGCTGGGTGTTGAATCAGTTAAGAACGGCTTCCTCGATCGGCGCAGCGCAGCCAAGCGAATTAAAGAAATCTCCAAGCAATATGGTTTGGAGATTGACCCCAACGCTTACATTAAAGACTTACCACTTGGTTTACAACAGCGCGTTGAAATCATCAAGTTACTGTATCGTAATGCAGACATCCTGATCTTAGACGAACCGACGGCAGTTCTCACCCCACAAGAGGTTGAGGAGCTGTTTAAGATTATCCAAACATTAATTGACGACGGTAAGTCGATGATCTTCATCACCCACAAGCTCAATGAGGTGATGGCAATTGCCGACAAAATCACAGTGCTGCGGCGGGGGAAAGTCGTGGGGCACACTGTGCCAGCGGAGACCAGCCAAGAAGATTTAGCCTCGATGATGGTTGGGCGCAACGTGATGCTCCAAGTCGAGAAGGGCGCACCAAAACTGGGTAATGTTGCTCTCAGCGTTATGAATGTGCATGTCAATAATGATCTTGGTAATCCAGCCGTCGAAGGCGTCTCGTTCGATGTCCAAGGTGGTGAAATCTTAGGCATCGCTGGCGTCCAAGGCAATGGTCAAACAGAATTAGTGCAGGCAATTACAGGCCTACGAGACATTGAAAGTGGTACAGTCACAATCCTTGGCAAGGATATGACGGACGCCCCACCTCGAAAAGTCCTAGAGGCAGGTGTTGGGCACGTCCCAGAAGATCGCCAGAACGAAGGGTTAGTACTCAGTTTTCCTATCTCTGACAATACCGTGCTCGATACCTACTACGAGGCACCCTTCGCTAAACGTGGCACCCTCCAACAAGATATTATTCTTCAGACGGCACGCGAGCGCGTCGAAGAGTTCGATGTCCGCACGCCTGACGTTACACCAGCTGTTGATACGCTTTCGGGGGGTAACCAGCAGAAGGTCATTGTGGCGCGTGAATTTTCACGCGAAATCAAATTGTTGATTGCCTCGCAGCCAACTCGCGGCGTCGATGTTGGCTCCATCGAGTTTATTCACAGGCGCATTATTGAGAAGCGCGACCAAGGAGCAGCCGTGCTGGTGGTCTCATCAGAATTAGATGAAATTCTCAACCTATCAGACCGCATCGCCGTGATGTATGAGGGCCGCATAATGGATATTGTGCCTGCCAACCAGGCTACCAAAGAACGCATTGGTCTATTGATGGCTGGTGTAGAAACAGGAGCATCAGCATGAGTGAAGATTACACACCTAAAATCGGCGTTCTAACAGTCGATGCAACCGGAACCTCAGCGGTTAATCGTACCGTATACAACACTACCGTTCGCGTTGCGGAGGCACTCAGTATCGTCATTGAAGCTGAAGAAATCGCAACGCCTGACCTTACAACAGATGCGCTCACGCAGATGATCAAGCGTGGTAAGAACGTCATTGTCACTGTTGGTGATGCGGCAGGTAGGCTTACCGAAGCCCTCAGTGAAGCCCATCCACGCGTCACATTCATCACTGTAGGCCATCAACCTGAACCCGAAAAACTCAATGTGCGTGGTGTTCCTAATAAGGGCGACCAACTCGCAGGTGTATTTGAAGCAACCCTGCGTGAGGTGCTCAATTTAGGTGAGCCGAGCATCTGGCAGAGTGTCCGTCAGCGATTGCTAGGCCAAGGGCCAGGGGGACTGCTTATTCCAGTGTTATCCATTATCCTTGCGCTTGCAATTGGGGCAGTATTCATCGCCGCCTTTGATCCCGACGTCTGGGAGGCGTTCGGCCTTGGTTTTTTCAACGGGGTAAGGGCAGCCTTGTCTCAAGTGACACAGGCTTATATCGCACTGTTGGAAGGATCGTTTGGTAATCCGGTTGAAATCGTACAAGGGATACAAACTTATTTAGAGACGGGCAATGATCGTGACTTCGCCCGCGAAATTCGCCCCTTGACCGACAGCTTACGAATCGCAACGCCTTATGTCTTCACTGGATTATCTGTAGCGTTGGCTTTCCGCTGCGGTCTGTTTAACATCGGCGCAGAGGGGCAGTACTTCTTAGGCGGCCTTTTCTCGACGTTTATTGGCTACGCCGTCACTAGTCTGCCCATCTTCATTCACCTGCCGTTGGCTGTTTTGGCGGGTTTCCTTGGCGGAGCACTGTGGGCGTCTATTGCAGGCTTCTTGAAGGCCTATACAGGCGCACACGAGGTGATTACCACAATCATGCTTAATTACATCGCCTTCCGCCTTGCAGACTTCTTATTGCAAGTCAACGGCCCGATGGCACGCCCGAATGATGGTCGCCCTGTTAGCCCAATGGTGCTGCCGACATCATGGCTGCCACAGCTTTTCCCAAACAACTCATCGATCAGTATTAACCTAGGCGCTGTCATCGCATTGGTCACTGTGTTTGCTGTGTCTTATTTATTATTTCGCACCACACTTGGGTTTGAGTTCCGTACTGTGGGCGCAAACCCGACTGCTGCTCGAACGGTCGGCATTAACGTCAAACGCAGCTATGTCGCGGTGATGGCACTCGCTGGCGGGTTGGCTGGGCTGGCAGGCTCGCACGATATTCTCGGCGTCACGCGCTTCATGCCGAATGCTTTCCAATCAGGTTATGGTTTTGACGCCATCGCCCTTGCACTCCTTGGGCGTAATAATCCGGTTGGTGTCTTGCTTGCAGCCTTGTTGTTTGGGTTCCTGCGAGCAGGGGCGCAACGAATGCAGACGGTTGGTGTTCCCATTGACATTATCGGCATCATCCAGGGGTTGATTATCGTCTTCATAGCAGCACCAGAGGTCGTGCGCTTGGTCTACCGCTTGAAGAAGGGTGTCGGCGATGAGCAAGGCGAAATCTTTACCCGCGGTTGGGGAGGTGCCTAATGAACGCAGCAGCAAAATCAGCCCCAGCCCCGCAGCGCTTTCAACTCACGCGTGAACGTATTTACGGCATTCTGTTTTTAGTCATAGCGTTAGGCATTGTGCTGCTCTTTGCACGCGTATCACCCGCGAGTGTGCTTACAACTTTTGAGTTGAACCCATCTAGCTCGGCGACACAGGTAATTCCGCTTCCACAGTTAGTTTTTCCGACGCAGCCGGTTCTATATGGTATCGCTATTTTGGTGGCCTTCACTGGAGGCCTTCAACTGGTACGTGGCTTCGAGAAGCAAGCCAATCTCGTCCTATTGATCGTTGTTCTGCTGTTTACGGTATCTTTCCTCGCATGGGCTGCACGCAACAATTCACTAAACATGACCGACCTGCTGTCATCAACGTTACTACGCGCCACACCGATTGCACTAGCGGCACTATCAGGCGTTATCTGCGAGCGGGCCGCAGTAATTAACATTGGCATTGAGGGAATGATGTTGGCAGGGGCCTTTACAGCGACCTTGTTTGCCAGCATCGCCAGTAATATTTGGCTGTGGTCAGATTACGTCGCGCTCTTCTTCGGTTTGATCATGGCAATGGTGGTTGGGGCCTTGTTGGGGTATCTGTTGGCCTTATTAGCTGTGCGCTTCAAGGTTGACCAAATTATTGCCGGGACAGCGATCAATATTCTGGCGACTGGAATTACCAGCTACTTAAGTGCCAATATTCTCGGTGAATTTAGCGGTGTCAACAATACGCCGATCTTCTCGCCCATATCCATCCCCGTGCTGTCTTCCATCCCGATTATCGGTCCAGTATTCTTCGAGAAGAATTTCCTCGTCTATTTCATGTTCTTCTTGGTTGCTGCGACGCATGTTATCCTATTTTACACGCGCTGGGGGCTGCGGACGCGGGCCGTCGGCGAGAACCCGAAAGCCGCTGACACACTTGGCATTGATGTGTACTTCATTCGTTACGTCAATGTGACTCTAGGTGGCATGGTCGCCGGGATCGCTGGTGCATTCCTGGTACTAGGGTCTGTTGGGCGCTTCGACGAACTGATGACGGCTGGACGTGGGTTTATTGGGCTGGCTGCAATGATCTTTGGCAAGTGGCTTCCGTTTGGCGGTTTGGCAGCAGCAACCATCTTCGGCTTCGCTGACTCACTCCAAACGCGGCTGGCTATTTTGTCTGTACCGATCCCATCACAATTTTTGTTGATGGCACCCTATCTCGTGACGATCATCGTGTTGGCTGGCGTTGTCGGTGAAGCTATTCCACCGGCGGCAGACGGGCAACCATACGACAAAGATTAGGCCTCAGGTAACGACGGTCAACTGCCCCGCCTGAATATGCCAGCGCTGGGCCATCTCAAGGTATCTATCGCCGATCAGGTACGGCTCGGTTGTTGTGAGCATGACCTGCTCGGCGTCTTTGACTCGCTCCATCAAATATTCCCGCCGATGCGGGTCGAGTTCCGCAGCAACTTCATCCAACAGCAAGATAGGCCACTCATTAGTTTGGGCACGCATCCATTCCAGCTCTGCGAGTTTAAGGGCTAAGACCGCCGTCCGGTTCTGCCCGCGTGAACCATACAACCGCAGGTCACGCCCATTGACGAGAAATTGCAGCTCGTCGCGTTGGGGGCCGACTCCCGTTTGCCCCCGGTATGCATCCATTTTCCAGCGGGATTGCAGCGTCTCTTTGAAGCGCATTGCCATCTCTTTGAGCGACAGTTCTGGCAAGGCTGAAGTCCCCAACATCCCAGCCCCAAACGACAGTTGCTCACTGCTAGCATCATCGGCAGCGTCAAACCCCGGTTCATAGATTAAGCGAAGGTATTCATCGTCTCCGCTCAAATCTTGGTGATTACGCTGGGCCCGCCGTTCTAATTCACGCACAAGTTGATAGCGCCCAACAACAATCACCGCTCCTTGCCACGCCATCTGCTCGTCCCAAAATTCTAACTGCGAAAAATCGCCCCGTCCGCCGTTTTCCTGAAACTGATGCAGTAGCGCGTTTCGTTGGGTAAGCACTTTATTGTACTGCGCCAGGGCGGTGCAGTATTTCTGATCCGTTTGGCATAAGGTGATGTCCATATAGCGGCGGCGTAGTGACGGTGCGCCCTCCACCAGAGACAAATCTTGTGGCAGAAACAGCACCGCTCGCACTTGCCCCAATAAATCCATCACACGTTTGCTGACCCCATTGACGCGTACATCTTTTTTGAAGCGCGAATTACGCCCCTGATTCTCCAACTGCATTGTGACTTCAACCCGTTTGATCTCGTCAGCCGTTTCGACCTCCGCCACAATATGGGCAAATGGGATCGGTTCTTCATCGACGGCAAACCAGTTAATCAGTTGGCGGTCAGTGGTTGTATAGGGCGATTTGGATGTCGCAAGGTAATAGACTGCCTCCAGTAAGGAGGTTTTACCTTGGGCATTATCCCCATAGATCACCACCATTCCTCGATCAATCGAGAGTGACAGGCGAGCATAATTACGAAAGTTGGTCAGCGAGAGGTGTGTGATCCGCATTAGGTGTTCCAGTAGTAAGCAAGACGACCGCTTCATCAGGTTATGAAGCAGCTTACTGATTTTACCGTGCGGCCTCAACTCGGTGCGAGCCAATCTCCGGGAACAGCATCGATCAGGGCTTTGGTTTGCGGGTGCTGTTGCACGTCGAATAGGCTGGGGTTCGTGCCAACTTCTACGATCTTTCCCGCATGCATCACTGCCACCCGATGCGCCATTTCACGCACGACCAACATATTATGGGTAATTAGCAATAGGGTAAGCTGGCGCCGCTGCTGCAAGCGCTTCAACAAGTGCAGGATGTTGGCTCTAGCCATTACATCTAGGGCAGAGACAGGTTCGTCGAGCACCACAATTTTAGGCTCTACGATCAGTGCCCGCGCAATGGCGGCTCGCTGAAGCTGCCCACCAGACACTTCACCGGGGAGGCGCTTAGCTTGCTGCTCGGTCAAGCCGACCTCGGCAAGTACGCATGTTAGCATATCCTTGCGCTCAGCCGCCGTCCCGATCTTGTGGATAACCAGCCCCTCAAGAATGCTACGCCAGATCGGAATATTCGGGTTGAATGCCGCTCTAGGGTTCTGGAAGACCAATTGCAGATACCGTAGGTACGCTTGCCGCTCGCGTCGCCTGAGCGTGTATAAATCGGCCTCTTTGAATAGCAGACACCCGCTGTCAGCCGAGTCGAGGCAGGTGATTGCCTTGCCGAGCGTTGTCTTGCCAGAACCGCTTCGCCCAACCAAAGCAAGCGTCTCACCGGCATTCAGTGTGATGGAAACATCAATAACTGCATCAATAGCTTGCCGGTCAAGCAGATTACGCTTAACCCAGTGGCGTTTGCTGATATTGGTTGCTTGCAGCATTGGCTGCAGTATGTCTATCGGCTCAGGCGGGACGATTGCCGCAGCCTGCACAAGCTCCTGTGTATAAGCATGGTGCGCCTCTTCGAAGATTTGGCTCACCGTTCCTTCTTCGACGATCTTTCCCTCACGAATGACCACAATCTGATCAGCCATAGCCCGGACAACCGCCATATCGTGGGTGATAAGTAGGATGCTCAACTGATACGCTTGCTGAAGCTCACGCAGCAGGTTCAGAATCTCAGCTTGCGTTGATGTATCCAGGGCAGTCGTCGGTTCATCGGCGATCAACAGTCTGGGCCTGAGCGCTAGGGCGATTGCTAACATCACGCGTTGGGCCTGCCCACCTGAAAGCTGTTGTGCATATTGCTTCGCAATCCGCTCCGGGTCATCAAAGCGCACCTTCGCTAGCATCTCTAACGCCTGCTGCTTGCGCTCCTTGCGCCCCATATTCGTATGCACAAGAAAAACTTCTTCAACTTGTTTGCCCACTGCCATAATCGGGTTAAGGCTGCTGACAGGCTGCTGGAACACCATCGACATCCGGTTACCCCGAATGCGGTTCATGGCTTTGTCCGGCAGAGAAAGCAGGTTCTGCTCCTCAAACCAAACTTCGCCCCTAGTAATCGATGCGTTATAAGGCAGAAGCCGCATAATAGATGAGGCCGTCATGCTTTTCCCAGCGCCTGACTCGCCCACGAGGCACACTGTTTGGCCCTGCTTCAATGATAGTGAGACACCATCTAAGATTGGTTTGGTAGTCTCGTCTTCCTGCACCATGACGCATAAATCCACGACTTGCAGCAAGGAGTCAGATGTATTTTGAGTGTGAGAGGGTATCATAGGCAAAACTTAAAAATCTACAAAAGGCCAATAACCTAGGATTTTAATAATGAAACATTCACTTTCTAACGCTGACCAAATCGGCATCGTCGTGCATAACTTAGATAGTTTTCTACAAGGCTTACACGACATACTTGGCATCACAGGGTTTGAAGTAATAGAGTACCCGCCTGATAATACTGAGGCTGAGATTACCTATTATGGCGAGGCGGCTGACTTCAAACTGAAGATGGCCTTCATGAAAGTCGGCAAATTTGAAGTTGAGGTAATCCAACCACTTGAGGGCCAAAGTGTATTCAAGGACTTTCTCGAGGAGAACGGACCAGGTATCCACCATGTTCGCTTCACAGAACGGCGCTTCGATGAAATGTCTCAAGCATTGCAAGAGCAGGGCATACAGATGATAGCAAGTGGGCGCGGAGTCCATGGGCCGACCCAATGGGCATATTTTGACACAGCCGCACTTCTGCAAGGGTTGATTGTTGAATTAAAGAAACCAGCCGAATAACTGAGGCACAAGCTTTAGATACGCACAAGTGCCATGGCAGGAATTAGGGCGTATCCCGCTCCCATGCTGTTAGTTGGCTGACGGTAACCACAAGACAGTCAGAGCTTGTATCCAGTTCACCAAGTGCTTCTTCGACCGGCAGCAGTAGTTGGCTGTTTGGCAACCCTTCTAATGGCGTGACATTGGGCGCAAACATACCCAGGTAGGTAACATCAACCCCTTGATCGTTGAGACACAGCGCTTTGCCCTCCGCTGTGTCGGTTGCTGTTCCTTGAACAGCGTAACCAAACATGCGTTCGTCATAGGCTGCTTGCAGCAGGAAGCGGTTTGTTTCAGAGTTTATTGCCAATTCTACCCGATCTGGTTCGCCAGCAGCCGCAACGAAATCAGCATAGGGTAGATAATCAGGGTAATCACGCCAAGCAACATAGATATACTGCACAATCTCATCTTGCACGAATACTTCGACGTTGGGCGGCGGCAGGCCAAGATCCGCTGCTTGGTCGACATCCGTTGTTTTGGTTAGAGCAGCAGCAAGAGCACCTTCGCCGTCCGCAGCATTAGCCAGATCGCCGGGGAGTAAGTCGCCTGAGGCAATACCTAAGCGCCGGTAGAAGAAAAGCGTATCTTGGATGTCAGATAGGCCCGGCGTCAGGCCAAGGTAGCAGGGTAGTTCACAAACAGCCTCATCACCGAAGGGGTTTAAGCGGTTGTTTAGTTGCTGTGTTGTTAAAATATCCGGTTCTGGAAGAGCCAATGTGGCAGTTGGCAGCGTTGATACGTCAAATGTCGGCAGTTGATCAAGGGCTGTGTTGGCGTCAAAGGCTTGAACAGTCAATACGGCAGGGTCAACAGTCGGTTCAGCCGAACCCTGTCCGCACCCAGCTAACAGCACAGTGGCGAGCAGTGGCGACCAAAACAGATTTATGCGAAGCATCTGTAACGATATCCTATCAGTGATGGAATAGTAGCGGGTCAGGGCCTCACCCCATTGCAACAACAGAAGCAATGGCGAGTTCATCTGTATGAGACAGACTTAAAGACCATTCTTTGAACCCCAATTCTTCGGCAAGGTTGGCAGCTTCACCATGAAAGTGTAGTTCAGGGCGACCACATACATCATTGATGACTTCGAGGTCTGTCCAGTTGACTGGGCCGATACCTGTCCCAAGAACCTTTGCAGCGGCTTCCTTGGCGGCGAAACGAGCCGCCAGCGCCTCTGGCTTACCCCCACAATACTGACGTTCATTCTCTGTGAACAACTTTCGCAAAAAATGATCACCATGACGATCAGTTGCTTTACGAATCCGCTCTATAGCGATCATGTCGATCCCGTTTCGAAGCATCGAGTCCTCACTTTTGCTGATTTGGTTCAGTGCTCAGCGGGTCCAGCAATAGAGAGTGCATAAGCCTCTGGCGTGATATATTGCTGGGCTGCCTGCTGTACTGCTTCGATGGTAATAGCATCGATCATATCACTGTAACGCTGAAGATAATCTAACCCAAGGTCATGTATTTCCATCGACAGCAAGGTGCTGGCAACACCCTCGTTGGTCTCTAGCCCGAGCACCAACCCCCCTTTGAAGTAAGACTTATTATCGTCCATTTCTTCTTGACTGACTGGATTATCAACAAATACCTGAAGTTCGTGCTTGATGCTCTCAACGGCTCTATCGACGTTATCTGGTGAGACACCTGCGCTAACAATCCATGGGCCGGGGCCAAGTCCCCCATGTAAACGGCTAAAAGAGTAGTATGCTAGTCCTTGCCCTTCACGGATGTTGTCCCCAAGGCGACCGTACATGCCGAACACACCCAGAATGCTATTGCCGAGCCGAGCGGCCATATAGGCAGGGTCGCGCCGCCGAGGGCCAGGGAAACCCATTACAATGTCTGATTGAGACTTGCCAGGCACTAATGTCCGTGCCGTTTTGACTGCGGTCAAAGACGGCGCATCAGGCACGTCAGGTAGTTCTGGTTGATGCGGGTTTCGCCAATCACCAAAGGCAGCTTTCACCGCATTGACAGCCGTCTCGACCTCAACCGCGCCGACAATCACAATAATCGCACCTTGTGGGCCGAGATAATCCTGAAACGCCATGATGTCATCTCGTGTAATCGCCTCTACCGTATCAAGATAACCACTGGTACTAACCGTATACGGATGGCCTTGTGGGTAGGCTGTCTCATAAAATTTAAGCGAGGCCATACTACGTGTACTTTGCTCTCGCAGACGCAAGCCCGTTAAGCGCTGCGCTCGTACACGTTCAACGTATTCCTGTGGAAACGTAGGCCGTTGGAACACCTCCGCTAACAGACTGAGCATCTGGGGGAGGTCTTCAGCCAGACTCTTCGTATCAAAGGAATAAACGTTGCGCTCAGCCCCGACGTTCAAAGAGGCACCGTTGGCTTCTATCTCTTCAAAGAAGTCAGCAAATGTGTAGTTCTCAGTTCCACGAGTCAACAATGAGCCATAAAAACTCGCTAACCCAGCCTTATCTGGCGCCTCAAGGAGCGCACCACCTCGTAAAATCCCATCAACAACGACCGCAGGGCTGGTGAAGTTCGGGCGAACCAACACAGTGATTCCATTATCCAACACGGTTCGGTAGGTATCATCCGGGCCGGGAATCGCATTTTGTTTTTCTAGAGCTGTGTTCATGCAGGTGAAGCCTCTTCTGACTCTTGCTTAGGAACAAACCAGCCAACTGTCCGATACGCTGGCGAAAATACTTCTGCCGCTACTTGCTTGACATCATCCAGTGTGACCGCCATGAGCTTATCTAGATAGCCATCGAACCACGTGTAATCATCGACCAGGGTTTCGGCAAAGCCCAGCCAAAACCCCTGACTGCTAACGCTTTCACTATCATAAGCGAATAATGCCTTGGCTTGTTTACGAGCCTTCTCAAACTCATATTCACTGATGTCACCAGAAGCAGCGCGATCTAGTTCTGTGATAATTGCCGCCTCAACATCTGCCGGGTCGCGCCCATCGTTGACGGTCGCACTCACGGAATAGATAAACGGATCAATAGTGGCAGCCAAGCCGCCACCGATGCCCGCAGCAAGTTCCGTCTCAACAAGCGCCTTGTACAAACGCGATGTTTTGTTGGTGGTGTAGGCGGTGCTCATGAAATTTGGGCTGCTCGCACCTGCCAAAATGCTATCTAGGACAGTCAAGGCGAAGTAGTCCGGGTGGTTGATCTCATAACCCCGGTAAGCCACACTAACATGCGATGTGGTGCCTTCGCGATTGACGCTGACGCGCCGCTCGCCAAATTGCGGTGGCTCTGGTCGGTTGACTTTGGGCATTGGCTCACCTGCTGGGATGCTACCAAACTTCTCTGTGATGTACGCCAACATTTCTTCGGCGTTGATCGCGCCAACCAAAACGGCAGTAGCATTGTTGGGGACGTAGTACTTTTTGTAATGCTGGTAAAGATCATCCCGCGTTATCGTTTCAAGATCAATGCGATCCCCAATGACCGTTTTGCCGTAGGGATGTACCCGGTAGGCTGCGCTGATCATTTCCTCGTACAACAACCACATAGGCGAGCCCTCCGATCCACTGCGCTCAGAGATAATCACCGTGCGCTCGGACTCAACTTCATCCGGCTGAAACAACGAATTGGTCATGCGGTCTGCTTCGAGGTCAATCCCCAGCAGGATTTTATCTTTCGGCATCACCTCATAATAAGCTGTCCAGTCCATGTAGGTCATGGCATTCCACTGACCACCCTCACGGGAGATCAGCTTATCTAGCATAGATGCGGGGTAAGTGGGCGTCCCCTTAAACTGCATATGCTCGACCCAATGCGAGATGCCCGTCACACCTGGCACCTCATTGCGGCTGCCAACCCGGTACCACACCCAGAAGGTAGCAACTGGGGCGCTGTGCACCTCTTTGATCAGCACTTTTAGCCCGTTGTCGAGCGTCGTCTTGATGACCGTCAAAGCCAGACTCCATTATTCAAATGATTGTGTTTTAGTTAGTGTATAAGCATAGCAGAAATATAACTGGCAACACACCTTGACGCGATTGCTAAAGTCCAGATTCATAATCAGAGATGCCGTGTGCTTGGGGGTAAAAATTAGTGAATTTAATAATTTTTTAATATTTATTTAATAATTTAAGTAAAAAATTATGTATATTTTTGTTTGACTAAGGAGATTATTAACAATGGATGTTCCCCCCCCCCCCTCATATCCACCGCCAATGGATGTTCCACCCCCCCCCTCATATCCACCGCCACATGAAGTTTTGAAAGCCCCTCAGTTTAGTGTCGCCGATAATCCTGTATATAACCGCGAACTCGCTGAGTTATACAACGCTTATAGTGGGTATAATTTGGCTATGCAACATGCTGCATTAGAATTCAGCCAGGCTCCTGGGGAAACTTATGAGGAAGCGAGGGCTAAAGCGCAGCAAAAAGAGTCACGTAAGCGGAAGGAAGCTCTGCAGATATTTCAACGACACGCACTGGGCCTAGGGCCCAACGATGAACTTCCAGCAGAGCTTACCCCGGAGCAGCTAAAAACAATAGGCGATAAGCAAAAAACTGCGCAAGGCATTCGATATAATGACCCTCGTTTAGAAGCAAAGATGTCAACGCTGCATGATGGTGTATTTCCCGATGGCGCTAAACTGCTAACAGATACAATGGTTCCAAAAGAGAATGGTAATGACGGTCATAATCGCGTTGTCACCTACACAAGCGGTGGGGATATACACAAGATGGTTATAACCGAGGCACAATATCAGGCACACAGTCATGGGTGGCAAGATTTGAAAGGAACAGTAACAAAGTTTACTCAAGACAAATCAGGACGGCCTAAGCAAGTAAGCTCACCATTTGATATATCTCATGAGCCTCACCACGGTACTATTGATGCTTCTAAATCCAACTTTACCGACTTTACCAAGACACAGCTAAAAGCAATTGCATCGACTTATAGTGTATCTCCAGAGGAGATGGTTCCTACAAACCCGAAAGCGAGGCATGCTGTTAGGGCTGTACAATTATCGTGGGCTAACAACGCTACGCAAGCTGCCTTCGGTATGGTGGACGGAATTGATCAAGGCTACAACAAGAATAGTTTTGGTTATCCTTGGCGCGAGACGCAATATTTTAAATCACGCCATCCTAAGCTCTGGGATTTAGGCCGCGCAAAGGTGAAGGCAGATCAAGTTGACAGGCAACGAGCTGAGCGTCACCAGCCGCCTAAACAGGCCCAAAAATTGGAGCAGCAGAAACAGCGGGCCGTGGCGCGGCAGAACCAGCAGGTCCGGAAGGCAGGCTACACGCCACGAGATAGAGATCGATAAGGCAGATGCTATGACATCAAATCAACCTTAACTCATGTGCAAACCTCAAATTTGACACGCTCTTTCTTCCTTGTTAGCATCATGCACATCGTAAAATCAAATACCTTTCTTACGTTGAGCTGGAAGAGTAAGTATTGAAGCGTCGTTCAGAGAGCCACTAGTTGCTGCGAACGTGGTACGACAATCAATATTGAATGGCCCAGTGAGTTGTCGGCTCCAACAGGGTTTGCCCCTCAGTAGAGCCAACCGGAAAGCGCACCGTTATCAGAGCGCGAGGTATCGGCTTAAGGGCCTGTACCTGCCAAAGTGAACCACGTGCAGGTTGTGGTTAAACAAGGTGGCACCGCGAGCAGCCTCTCCTCGTCCTTGTAGATGGAGAGGTATTTTGTTGCCTGTTGTGCGCCAACGATTATGTTGGCAGAGGAGGTTTGCGGTTATGACATTATCGAGTCCGGTTCTATCATTGTCCCCTGCGGCGAATGTCGTCCCAGCCCGCGAGAATGTTCATCAATTGTTTCAGCAGGGTAATCTCGTACCCGTCTACAGGACGCTCCTAGCCGATCTTGAAACGCCCGTCTCCGTCTATCTAAAGCTCACCAAGCTGTCACCCGTCTCCTTTCTCTTGGAGAGCGTCGAGGGCGGTGAGCAGGTCGGACGTTACTCATTCCTTGGCGTTGACCCAAGTTCAACGGTTAGTGTCAAGGGTAATCAAGTCACCTTAACCAAGCGTAACTCTGACACAGCGACGACGCGTCCCTTGAATCCGAGCGAAGACCCGCTTGGCCCACTGCGCCAGCAGATGGCAGCGCTTCGTGCGGTTAAGCTCGAAGGCCTGCCGCGCTTCGTCGGCGGGGCCGTCGGCAGCATCAGTTATGATGTTATTCGTTATTTCGAGACACTTCCGGAGGCGTCTACGGATCATCTTGATGTGCCAGACCTGAGCTTTATGATGGTCGATACCCTCGTAATCTTTGATCATGTCAAGCATCGCCTGACCGTGCTGTCAAACGCACACAACACAGGCGACCCATACGCTGCTTATGATGCCGCTGTTGAACGCATTGACGCCATTATTGATGTGCTCAAGCAGCCCTTACCAGAAATCCCGGTGGCTGATGGGGTGCTCAATGCGTCACTTGAGTCAAATATGACACGTGAAAAATTCGAGGCCAACGTCGTCGCCGCCAAAGAGTATGTCGCCGCTGGTGATGCCTTTCAGATCGTGCTCTCGCAGCGCCTGAGCCGCCAGACATCAGCGCCACCGCTGCAAATTTACCGGGCACTACGTGCCTTGAACCCTTCACCCTACATGTTTCTGTTGCAATTCAGTGATGACTTCACCTTGATCGGTGCCTCACCGGAGATGATGGTGCGGCTTGAGGATGAGATCGCTACAGTGCGCCCAATTGCAGGCACGCGTAAACGCGGGCGCGATCAAGCTGAAGATGATGCGCTGGCAGACGAATTACTGAACGATGCAAAAGAGCGCGCTGAGCATGTGATGTTGGTTGATTTAGGTCGCAATGACCTTGGGCGCGTCTGTGAATACGGCACCGTCCGCGTACCGGATATGATGTACATCGAACGTTATTCGCACGTCATGCACATCGTCAGCACCGTTGAAGGCAAAATTCGCCCTGGCATGGATGCCTTTGACCTCATACGAGCAACATTCCCAGCGGGCACCCTCAGCGGTGCGCCGAAAGTCCGTGCGATGGAAATCATCGAAGAGTTAGAAGGCGACCGCCGCGGCCCTTACGGAGGTGCAGTGGGCTACTTTAGCTATGATGGCTCGATGGACACCTGTATCACCATTCGCACGATACTAATGCAGGGTAAGACAATCCATGTACAAGCGGGGGCGGGCATCGTCGCAGATAGTGATCCGGCTTTCGAATATGAAGAGTCGCTCAACAAGGCCTCGGCCCTCAATGTTGCCGTTGATCGTGCTGAGCAGGGTCAATTATAGGGAGCACAATGTTATGATATTGGTGATCGATAACTACGATAGTTTCACTTACAACATCGTTCAAGAACTGGGCGAACTCGGCGCAGACATTTGTGTCTATCGCAATGATCAGATTACGCTCGACGAAATCAAGGCAATGGGGCCAACCCACATTGTGATCTCGCCCGGCCCAGGTACGCCCGATGATGGTGGTATTTCATTGGAAGTCATCAAGGAGTTGGGACCAAGCACACCAATCCTTGGCGTCTGTCTTGGGCATCAATGCCTTGGGCAGGCCTACGGGGGCCTCGTCACCCGCGCAGAGCGCCTGATGCATGGCAAAACCAGCATGATTGAACATGACGCCGACCCCTTGTTCGAAGGGCTGCCGAATCCATTTCAGGCGACACGTTACCACAGCTTGATTGTTCAAGAAGACACCATTCCTGATTCACTTGAGGTTATTGCACGAGCAGATACAGGTGAGGTCATGGGGCTGAGGCATAAAGAATATCCAGTCGTAGGTGTACAATTCCACCCCGAAAGCATCTTGACGATTGATGGCATCAAAATTCTCGACAACTTTATCAAGACGACATAAGGGTTTATCAATGACAGACACAATAGATATCAAACGCGCAATCAGTGTAGTCAGTAAACAAGGGCACCTCCTTGAAAACGAGGCCGAAGCCATCATGAACCAAATCATGCAGGGTGAAGCCACGGAAGCCCAGATCGGATCGTACCTAATGGGCCTGCGAATGAAAGGCGAGACCCAAGAGGAGATCGTAGGATCAGCGCGTGCGATGCGCGCCAACGCCACTAAGATTCCCATCTCGCTGAATAGCAGTACCATTCTCGATACCTGCGGCACCGGCGGTGATGACTCTGGAACGTTCAACATCAGTACCACGGTGGCCTTCGTCGCTGCGGCGGTGGGTGTGCCAGTCGCCAAGCATGGCAACCGGGCTGCAACTAGCAAATCAGGTAGCGCAGATGTACTTGAAGCGCTTGGTGTGAACCTTGACCTGACGCCTGAGCAAGTGGGGCAGGCCGTTGAAGAGGTTGGCATTGGCTTCCTCTATGCACCCAAGCTGCACCCAGCAATGAAGTATGCCGTCGGGCCGCGCCGGCAATTGGGCATTCGCACCATCTTCAATATCCTCGGCCCACTGACTAACCCAGCCAGTGCTCGCCGTCAGTTGATGGGCGTCTTCGCCCAAGATTTGACGCCATTTATTGCTAACGTTCTCGGTGAACTCGGGGCAATCTCTGCGCTGGTTGTCAGTGGGTATGGCGGTCTCGATGAACTCACAACAACTGGCCCCAACCAAGTGAGTCATTTTGTTGATGGCAAGACCACGACCTACGAGTTGCATCCATTAGACTATGGCTTTGAGGGTGCCAACATTGCTGATCTGCTAGGCGGTGACCCAAATTTGAATGCTGCCATATTACGTGGTGTGCTATCAGGTGAGTTGACCGACGCTAAACTAGATGTGGTTAAATTGAATGCTGGGGCAGCCTTGTACGTCGCAGGTAAAGCCGACGATATCCGTGATGGCATTGCTCTTGCGGGCAAAACGATCGAAAGCGGCGCAGCAGTCGCCAAGTTGGACGAGTTTATTGCCTATACACAGAAGTTCAGTAATGCATAAGGCATGGTAGACTACAGGTGATCATAATTGGTTACGGCCTCAACATTGTGATGAACCAAACTACTCTTAACGTTGTGAGCTAGGAAAGACAGATGGCAGGGTACATCAAAACAGATACGGTACTGGATAAGATACTAGCAAATACTGAGCGTGAGATGGCGGCTCGTAAATCTGACATGCGGATTCAAGAAGTCATGAACGCCGCGCACATTGCTGCACCACCACGTGATGCGATCAACGTGCTGCGGCAAGATACAGTCGCGCTAATCGCCGAAGTTAAGAAGGCGTCACCAAGTCGCGGTGTTCTAGTGAAGAATTTTGACCCTGTACACCTTGGGCGCATCTATGACGAAAATGGTGCAGCAGCGATCTCCGTTCTAACCGATGAGAAATTCTTCAAAGGCAGTCTCGACTATTTGACCGCCGTCAGAGATACTGTCAACGTCCCTGTGCTGCGAAAAGATTTCATCATTGATGCCTACCAAATCTACGAGGGTCGTTCTGCTGGGGCGGACATCATTCTGTTGATCGTCGCTGCCTTGGATGATACCCAATTACATGACCTCTATAATTTGGTGCTCGAACTCGGCATGGAAGCCCTGGTTGAGGTGCACAATGAAGACGAACTCAAGCGAGCGCTGAAGCTCAACCCCAGGCTACTAGGCGTCAACAACCGTGATCTTAAGACCTTCAGCGTAGACCTAGATAACTGTGGTCGCTTGATTGCCGCGGTCGATACAACTGAAGTTACTTTCGTAGCTGAGAGCGGCATCAAAACCACTGATGACATCAAACGCATGGGGGACTTAGGTGCCCACGCTGTGCTCGTCGGTGAGACGCTGGTGACTGCAGCAGACCCGGCAGCGACTGTGCGCGCATTCAGCACACAGGTAAGGGCCAAGTAAGCATGATGGTACAAGTCAAGATTTGTGGTGTACGCACCCTAACGGATGCCTTAAGTGCTGCTCATGCCGGTGCTGATATGCTCGGCCTGAATTTCTACCCACACAGTCCCCGTTACTTGAAACCCATCGATGCAGCCAAGCTCACAGAGACACTGCGGCAAACCCTTGGCAACGAAACACCGCTACTGGTTGGCATCTTTGCTGATGAAAGCGCCGGAGATATGCTGCAAGTGGCGGATGTAGCTGGGCTAGACTTAATCCAAGTGAGTGGGAACGAGGCGCTTGAGGTGATGAAGGCGCTCAAAGGGCGTGCCGTGAAAGCGATTCACCCTAAGACAACACAACAGGCTGTTGAGCAAGCACAAGCGTTTGCGCCTTACGCGCCAGACGACGAGCGTATGCCATCACTATTACTAGATGCCCACCATAAGCGTCTCTATGGAGGTACTGGGCTGCAAGCCAGCACAAGCGTCGCGCTGGCAGTTAAGGAGTTTGTGCCACGGCTGATGCTGGCAGGGGGACTGACGCCAGACAACATCGCCGAGCGCGTTGACGCCATCCGACCATGGGGAGTGGATGTTGCCAGTGGTGTCGAAAGCGAGCCGGGCATCAAAGACTCCGTTATGATGCGCGCATTTACTCAGCAAGCAAAAACACCTCAGTGAATCATTCATGAAGGTGTTGCTGTTTACATCACGCTAAGTGAGATTTTTTAGGATTGATCATGTTACAATCACAAATAGTTGAAAACCTGCCAGACGAGCACGGCTATTTCGGCGAATTCGGCGGGCGTTTCGTCCCAGAAACGCTGATCCCTGCGCTAGAAGAAGTCAACGTAGCCTTTGAACAAGCCATGCAAGATGACAGCTTCTTACAGGAATTCAACCACCTCCAGAAGACTTACGTCGGGCGACCTACGCCAGTCAGTTATGCCAAGCGCCTCTCTGAAAAACTGGGCGGCGCCCAAATTTACTTCAAGCGGGAAGACCTAGCCCATACCGGCGCTCACAAGATCAATAATGCGCTTGGGCAAGCATTGCTCGCCCAGCGGATGGGCAAGAAGCGCGTCATCGCAGAGACAGGAGCAGGGCAGCACGGTGTTGCCAGCGCCACAGTTGCGGCCTTCCTCGGGCTAGAATGTGTTGTGTACATGGGTGAGGTCGATATGGCGCGCCAACGACCCAACGTCTTCCGGATGCAACTGTTGGGTACGGAAGTCTCCCCAGTAACGACTGGCACCCGCACCCTCAAAGATGCTGTTAGTGAGGCTATTCGTGACTGGGTCACCAATGTCAACTCGACGTTCTACTTGTTAGGGTCAGCACTTGGGCCACACCCGTATCCAAAGATGGTGCGCACGTTTCAATCGGTGATTGGTATCGAAGCCCGCGAGCAAATCCTTGAGATAACCGGGCGGCTGCCGGATATGTGCATCGCCTGTGTTGGCGGTGGCAGCAACGCCATCGGCTTGTTTCACGCTTTCCGTGACGATCAAGATGTTGGCCTGATCGGTGTGGAAGCAGGTGGCTTTGGCATCGGCAGTGGGCAGCATGCCGCCCGCTTTAGTGATCCTGAAATCAGCCGCCCCGGCATTTTGCAAGGCACACGCTCTTTTGTGATGCAAACTAAAGAAGGTCAAATCATCAATACCCACAGTATTTCGGCTGGGCTAGATTATCCATCGGTCGGGCCAGAACACGCTTACCTGCGCCAAACAGAACGGGCCTTCTACACTTACGCAACAGACGAAGAAACGCTCGAAGCCTTCCAGATATTAAGTGAGAACGAGGGCATCATTCCGGCGCTTGAGTCTGCACATGCTGTGGTTGAAGCGATCAAACGGGCGCCGAAGATGCCAAAAGACTCTATTATTCTTGTTAATATGTCCGGGCGTGGTGACAAAGACCTCGATACCGTCATTGCTGCTCTCGACGAGCGCAGCGCGGAGTAGCATTGTGGCACAACAACGTGAAGCAATTGGGTTAAACGCCATCGCTGACATGTTCGAACAAACCTCAACTGAGAACCGCTCGGCATTCTTAGCGTTCTTTACGATTGGCTACCCAAATATCGAACAGTCTATTGATGCAATCGAAGCGATGGCGAACGAAGGCGTCGATGGTTTCGAGATTGGTATTCCTTTCAGTGATCCACTAGCAGATGGGCCGACGATCCAAGTGGCAACGCAGGTTGCCCTTGAGCAGGGAGTCACACCGACCACGGCAATGGACGCCGTCCGCGAGTTACGGAACCGGGGCGTTACCCAACCCATGTTGATGTTCAGCTACATCAACCCCGTGTTGGCCTATGGCCCAGAGAAATTCGTCACCGACTCCAAAGCGGCTGGGGCTGACGGGTTCATCATCCCAGATTTGCCAATTGAAGAAGCGCACTTAATTAGTAAGGCTTGCGCTGAACATAAAATGGCGTTGGTCTTCTTCTTGACCCCAACGACAAGTGGCGACCGCATCAATATGGTTGCGGATGAAGCGACTGGCTTTATCTACGTGGTTTCAGTAACGGGGGTTACGGGGGAACGTAGTACCCTGCCTGACAATTTGACGGCGTTCATCGCCCGTCTTAAAGAGCGCACGGATAAACCATTGGTACTTGGGTTTGGTATCAGCAGTTCTGAGCAGGTTGCCGAACTTCAGGGTATGGTCGAAGGTTATATTGTCGGCAGTGCCTTGATCCGTGCTGCACGCGATGCAGGGGTAGAGGGTGTTCGTCAATTGGCGGCTTCCCTACGGCAGGCCACCAATTAAATCAGAAACAGCGAGACATAATTGCACCCATTGAAACCTCTCCGGTACAATCCTTCGCTGTGTCTCAGGTTTGATTGAACTTGGGAATTTACCGAAAGTGGAGGTCATTATGAAACGCATGTTAGCAGCCACAGTGGTTGTTGTAGTTATCGCGCTGCTGGGCGTGTTGGTCGCATCTGCCCAGAGCGAGGGCCAAATTGGCGGTATTGTCTATGAGGATGCCAACGGCAATGGCGTTCGAGAGGAGGGTGAACGCGGCCTTCAAGACATTGAAGTTCAGTTCACTAACGAGGGCTTCAGTACCGTTATCAACACAACATCGACAGGTGCCTTCTCGCTAGCCGTCAACCCAGCGACTTGGGACGTTGAAGTGATTAACATCCCAAGTGGTTTCGAAATTGACGATGAAGATCGCGAAGTAGTCATTGAGAACCCTGGCGATGCAACCACTAACCTTGAGTTTGCACTGGTACCCATCCCTGAGGAAGCCGCAGATGGTGACACTGAAGACTCAACAACACTACCTGAGTCGGGTGGTCCCATCTCAGAAGGGCTGTTCTTCGCACTGCTTGGCGGGTTGGTTATTGTCGGTGGCGGTCTGGTGGCCTTTGGTCAACTACGCAATAAGGGCGAAGCTGCCGCTTAGTTTCTGTCTATTGAAGGTATGAGCAACAAATCACGTAGAGAAATCAGGGAAAGGCGCCTCGATCCGCTGACAGCGGCTGGCGCCTTAATGATGTTGATCGGCATCACCGCCATTGTCACTTACATGGCATTGATTGTGCCTAGCCGTCAACGAGCGAGCCAAGGGCCGCCGCCAGAGTTTCTAGAGGCTGCAACGCGGCAGGCTGAAATTGGATCAGTGAATACACCAGCATATAATGCAACGGCAGTCTACTCGGCTGACACATTTGCCAACACGGACTATGAAATCCTACCGACGGTTACGGGAACGCGGCAGGTACGCGGCGGCAATGCCCCAGGAATTCTGCCGACGGTAAACCCTTTCGGTGATTGGCCCCTACCAGATTACGTTGACCGCAGCTATTGGCTGTCTATTCCTGGCATCAACCTAGAAACACCCGTTATCGCTTTGTCGCCGCGCCAATTCGATAGCGGTGTTACCCGTTTACCAGTACCGAACTCGTTCTCTGTCGCCTGGGATGCCACATCATCCCGCCCAGGTGCACCCGGCAACACTATTATAACCGGGCATAACAACTTTTATGGCGGTGTCTTTGGCGATTTACAATTTATCGGGGTTGGTACTGAAGTAGCGGTTTGGACAGAAGTCGGGGTGATGAGCTACACAGTACAGTCTGCTACCCTGATCGAAGAAGACAGCCTGACAATAGCCGAACGGGCTGAAAATGCGCGACTATGGCTGGCAGATACCCCTACAGATACGCTGACACTGATCACCTGCGGTCCTGGTAAAGAGGACTCACATCGCTTCATCGTTGTCGCGACGCGCTAGGCGAGCGTCTGCCTTGGTTGGCGTTGGGTCAAACACAGATTTGACAATCAAGACAGACCCGAAAAGCACTACGGCGATAATCCACCAGGGTAGAATGGTAGCCCCCTCAGGCGCAAGCAGTGAATTAACGATGCCCCCAAGCCCTAGCGCAACCATCAAGATAGACGACCCGTAACTAAACCACCCGACGCTCCACTCTGCCTGCAAATCCTGAAATATGGCTGATCCCAGTAAGATCAAACCCGGAATAAATAACATTAGTGATGGGAACTGCTGATAGGTTGTCAAGTAAAGGATTGCCCCCACAATCAACACTAACCCCCAGATGATTAACTCATGTCGGACTTCTTCTTGTGGTTTTCTGCCTCTGAGCATGTTCTATTTCCACCCAATCTAGTTGATGCGATTGAAATCTAAGTTGATGCAATTGTACTCATAGCAAATGTGTGACGAAAGCACTTTTGCTGTATAGCCTACGACAGCGATACACTTACATTGCAACAATCAAAGGTAATAAATGCCATGAGTGAACAAGACGCCGACTTCATCATACCACGCTATAAAATGATTATGCTGTATGATATTCACCCCGAGAGCCATGATCATTATTATGAATTCGTTCTCAGCGAATTTGTTCCTGCTCTCCAAGAAATGGGTATGTACATCACAGAAGCTTGGCAGACCATGCACGGTCAACATCCAGAGCGGATGGCAGCCTTTGTCTCAGAGACATACGAAGCGATGGAGTTGATGGTGGAGAGTCAGCGCTGGGACGAACTTGAGACGCGCTTACAGGGTTATGTATCAAACTACTCATGTAAGATTGTGCCATACCGTCCTGGCTTTCAATTTATCCTCCCGAACTAACTCGCAATGCAATTTCTTGTAACGGGTGGTGCGGGCTTCATTGGTTCGACGCTCGCCAACCGACTGGTCGCTGCGGGTAACGAAGTCCGCGTGTTAGACAACCTTACAGCGGGCAGCCCGGAGCGCCTTAATTCGCGTGTAATTTTCAATCGTGGTGATGTCGATGATATCCCAAAGCTTTGGAGCCTTCTTCAAGATATTGACTGTGTCTATCATCTGGCAGCACGTGTGTCTGTCCCTGAGTCAATTAAGTACCCGCGTGACTATAATCGGGTCAATGTCGGCGGCACCGTCAGTGTGATGGAAGCCATGCGTGATGCCGGTGTCCACCGCGTCGTGTTGGCCTCTTCGGGAGCGGTCTATGGTGCTCAAAAGGAACAACCTCTCGTAGAAACCATGCGCCCTGATCCCGACTCGCCATATGCTGTTGGTAAATACGCCGCTGAGACTTACGTTCGTACTATTGGTACTTTGTGGGGCATTGAGACAGTTTCACTGCGAATTTTTAACGCCTATGGGCCGCGGCAGCAGCTTCCAGCATCACATGCGCCCGTCGTTCCTCGCTTCCTGAAAAACGCTTTGAGTGGCGCATCGTTGGTTATCTTTGGCGATGGCGAGCAGACGCGAGATTTCGTTTACCTCGATGACGTGGTTGACGCCTTGATTGCTGCATCAACCGCCCCCAATGTTGACAGACAAGTAATCAACGTTGGTAGTGGCGTTGAAAACAGCCTCAACCGGCTAGCCGACGTCATTGGCACCCTCATCGATAGGCCCATCCAGCCGATCTATAATCCAAACCGCGCTGGCGGTGTTCGTCGCATGTTGGCAGATGTATCGTCTGCAAAACGCCTACTTGACTTCGAGCCGAAGTATTCTCTTGAGCAGGGGCTCGAGCAAATGCTTACTCACGATAACCGTTTCAACCCTTAGTAACTAACACACTCTTACAAATTACTTGCACCACTTAGACATCTCAACAGGCTGGTGTGTATGGTCGGGTGTGTTGTCAACAAACGGTCACCTTTGGTACGTTGGTTTCATTGACACACCCAGGAAATCTATTTAGTATCTTTATACATAGATATTCTATGTATACGCAACCCACGAATTAGGGAGTAGAGTTTTAATGGAAGCTCAGAAGCGTAATGGTACCCAATTGAACCACTTACATGAACGCATAGAACATCTTCAACGCTCAGTAACAAGCGCGGTGGTCATTGATGACGAAAAGCTCAACATGATCATCGCGGCTATACTAGCACAGGGTCACATTTTACTAGAAGATGTTCCCGGTTTAGGGAAGACTATGGTTGCCCGGGCATTGGCGCGGTCGTTACAGGCCACCTTCAAACGGGTGCAGTGTACGCCTGATTTACTCCCAAGCGACATCACGGGCAGTGCAATTTACAATCAGCGTGAGCAAACTTTCGAGTTTGTGCCCGGCCCGATCTTCGCCAACATCGTCCTCGTCGATGAAATTAACCGGGCCGCTCCCCGGACGCAGTCCAGCCTGTTAGAAAGTATGGCAGAGTCACAAGTCACGGTTGATGGATTTAGCCGCAAGTTAGAGTCCCCATTTATTATCATCGCAACACAGAACCCAGTCGAAATGGCAGGCACATTCCCACTGCCAGAAGCTCAACTTGACCGCTTTTTGATCCGCTTGAGCCTTGGCTATCCTGAATTTGCAGATGAAGTCAGCATCTTACGCCGCGAAGAACACGGTAACCCGCTCGATTTGGTCGAGCCGGTCGTGACTCTTGAGGAAGTCAACGCCATGCAGCAGGCGGCTCGCACGGTCGATGTACTCGACCGTCTACAAGAATATATGGTGCAGTTGGTACACGCAACACGTACCCATCCTGATGTGATGCTAGGCGTTAGTCCGCGGGGTGCTGCTGCCCTTCAACGCTGTGCACAGGCAGTCGCCTTCGTTCGCCGCCGCAGTTATGTTACACCAGACGACATCAAGTCAGCGGCCCGTGTTGTCATGCCGCACCGCTTAATAAGCCGTGACCGTCATGCTAAAACATCGCTGGCGATCATCGAAGATATTCTAAGCAGCATCGATGTGCCGCTAGGGTAAACGATGCCAACCGGACGCGCGCTGACATTTCTAATTGCGGGTTTGCTGCTGTACCTTTTTGCGAACCAAACACAGGTTGGCTGGCTTTACGTCATGTCGGCAGTGATGGGCGGTATGTTGATCGCTGGCTTCATCTTGAATCGACTCTGCGTTGGGAAGATTGACATACAACGAGAGGTAGCAGGAGAGCAGGAAGATCTGCACGAAGGCGACCAAGCGACTGTTACCATTACATACAATCATCAGGGCGGTGCACTCGCAGCACAAGTGCTCATCACTGAAGACAATCCCCTTGTGCAGCCAAATAATGACAGTGCCCAGATAAACGTCTACATACCGAGCTTGCCACAAGGATATTCACAGTCGTTCCAGTATAATGTCGAATTATATAGACGTGGCATCAATCAATTTGCGCCTAGCAAGTTGCTCTCAAAAGCACCTTTTGGATTGTTCAAACGCCGTAAGCATATTGATGCACCAACACCCATTTTGATCTACCCTGAGCTAAAGAGGCTTGAGCATCTATCCCTGTTAGACAAACAGCCGACGCCACAAGTAACTGCCTCAAAAGCGGGGTTAGGCTTAGAAGTGATCGGTGTTCGCCCATACCAAAGTGGCGATTCGCCCCGACATATTCACTGGCGCAGTGTAGCCAAACAGGGAAGGTTGATCAGTAAGGAGTTCGCCGAAGAAACACGCCCAGGCGTCACGCTTTTACTAGACCTACGCGCATACTCCTACCCGAAAACACAGAGCAAACATACATCATTTGAATGGGCAGTTAAGGCAGCCGCTTCTATCGGAGATTATGCGCTTCGTAGACATTACCCGCTGCATCTTGCTGCCGATGTTGAAGCCTTCCTGCCACCACAAGGGCCTATAACCAGCCGAATTTTGATGGAGTACCTTGCTCGGACTGAACCCATCGGTGTCAATCCACTTGAAAGCATTATTGAAACAACTGCTTTACAAACGTTTGTTGCCTTACTTCTGCCTTGGCCTGATGACTCTGCATTGGTATCTATCCAAGCGCTAAACCGTCGTGGCCTTGAGGCGCTTGCCGTCGTGATTGACCCGAGCAGCTTCCCAACACCCGGCCCAGATGCACGGCCCTTCGCCGATGCCCTCCGTGCTGCAGACGTTGATGTGACCTTAATCCAGTATGGGCAAAGCTGGGCAGCGCAGTTAGAAGCACCGACCGAGCCCAACTATTAGTAAGGGCATAATGTTTGTGAGTCTTCTGCGAGATGAATGGTACGCGAGTCTATAGGTATAGGTAAAATAATGACAGCTCTCAGTTCACCGTCACACCAGCAGCCGAGCATCCTGCAACGCCTCAAGGCTGCCCACGAAAAACGCAATCGCCACGAAAAATCGAAAATCCTGAGAGCCCTTGTCTTTGGTACACAAATTGTTGGCATCACTGCCCTGATGACCACTGCCCAAGTTTGGCTAGCGGCTATCATTGCAGTCATCATTTTGACGGCAGGCCACTGGAGTGCGTACCGATCAGTCATGAACAAGCCCTCCAAGCTGGTGAATGTAGTCGCCTTCATTGGCCTTCACTTAGCCTTCTGCTGGATGTTATTCGGCCTCTTTGCTGGTCAACCTTACCCACAAGCGCAGTTTGCTATGTTGGGTATGGCTGTGATCACATGGGCGGTCTATTCACGTCTCAATCTCTACTCAGCGATTGGACTGGCTGGCATTAACTTATATGTGGCTGCCACACTCAGCCGTAACTACGGCTTCATTATCTTCCTACTGATGTTTATGGCCCTGCTGATCGCGTTTTTGTGGATCGCCGACTCGCTCGATGGACTGGAAGCCAGCAGCGTTATACTCAGGGTCAATGATAATGGCTTACAGCAAGAACAGGCACTAATATTACGTGGGCTAGGGCGTTGGGTTCTCCGGGCGACTGGGGTTAGCTTGGTTGCTATGTTTGTTGTCTTCATACTTTCGCCCCGCTACAGTGGCTTACCATGGATTAAACCGGTCTCATTGACGCTGCCTATTCAAAGCGCACCGTCTTCTGAAGTCATCAATCCAGGCGCACCATTAGTACAAATCAATGGGATGTCTACCGATGAAAGTGACTATTATTATGGTTTCGATAGCACATTAGACTTAGCCTACCGGGGCGGTCTGTCTGACCAAATTGTGATGTATGTTCGCAGCCCAGTTTGGAGCTACTGGCGCAGCCATGCCTTTGGTTATTACGATGGACGCACTTGGAAGCAATCAGATCGTTCAGTGGAGCGAATAGATAACGGCACTTATCTGTTTACTCTGACGGACACCTTTGAAGAAAGCCACACCCTTCGTAACTCCGATGATTACTTTTATCACTCGTTTCACATCGTCCATCCGCTTCCTAACGCTGCGCTGATGGGTGGGCAGCCAGTCGAACTGATATTTGCTGCGGATGAAGGCATCACCGTTGACTCAACCGGGGGCGTCCGTGTTGGAGAACCTCTTGAACCAGGCACAACTTACTCAGTCGGATCACTCCGCATAGATTATGATGTTGAAGAGGTAAGGCAAGCTGGGCAAGACTACCCCACAGAAATCACAGATACTTATCTGCAATTGCCAGATACGCTGCCACAACGTGTGCGTGATTTAGCGCATGAGGTCGTCGCGGATGCGCCAACCGATTACGACAAAGTGATCGCCATCCGCGAGCATCTATTGGTGTCGTATCCTTATGACTTTTTCCCGCCACCGCAACAGCCTAACACTGACTCAGTTGATCAATTTTTATTCGTCGATCAACGCGGGGTCTGTGAACATTATGTCAGTGCGATGGTGGTGATGCTGCGAGAACTCGGCATTCCAGCGCGCTTGGTTACTGGTTATGGGGCAGGGGAATATAACCCAGTCACAAATTACTACACTGTACGAGCCAATGATGCTCACGCATGGGTAGAGGTTTATTTCCCAGACCACGGCTGGCTGCCATTTGACCCAACGCCCGGCTGGAACGGCGACCCGACAACTGGGCCAGTCAACAGGAGTTTATTCTCTGAATTAAACCGCCAGATTGAACCTCCTCAAGTATCATTAGGCTCGGCGTTGATCGCCGGAGCTGGCTTAGTAACGATAGCACTCACACCATTGATGTACGTCGGTGGCCTGCTGTTCCTGATCGGTATTGGGTACGTCGGGTGGTTGAGCCTGAAACGCTTGCACCTACGCTACCAGCGTCGCTGGCTGTGGCGTAACCCAATTCGACGAAAGGTCTTTCGCCACTATCGTCGTGCTCAACGTAAGCTCAAAGCAAAACGAGCTCCTGAACAAACAACACAAGAACACGCACGAATAGTACCAGAAATTCAAGCGCTGGCAGATTTGGTTGATCAGGCAGCCTACGACCCAAAACCACCTGATGACACCTTGCTACACAAGCTTAACCGCTGGCGCGGCTCTTAGATCGATGCGCCTATAGTCAGATCTTGTGCCTGCGCCTCGTAAGGCTTGGGATCGATATCTTCAAGAAAGTGCTCGATGTTCAGGGATGCCAGCGTGGCGCGTTCCGCAAATAGGTATAATTTCGAGACGGATGCATTATGGAAAGCAAAGCGCCAGCGCATTCCCGGTGGAATGTTTAGCGCAAGGCTGGATAGAATTTGCAAGGTGCCGCCATGAGCTACTACCAAGACGTGGTCATCGTCATCGTGTGTTTCGCGTAGGAAGGTGACAAACGACGCAACACGGCTAGTCATTTGCTCACCAGTCTCGGCACCTTCTGGTCTAAAGGAGGGGTCTGCTAGCCAACGCTGGTAGTCATCCGGGTCTTTTTCCTTAATCTCTTTTGACGTCCATCCTTCCCATTTGCCAAAATGGATTTCACGTAAGCGCTCATCTACAGCCAGAGCAAGCGGGTGCTCGGCGACGATTGTTTCCGCGGTAAAACGCGCCCGCTGTAAGTCGCTGCTGTAAGCCGCTACAAACCGTTGCCTCTTTAGATACTGAGCTGTTGCATTTGCCTGCGCAATGCCCATTGCATTCAACGGAATGTCGGTCTGGCCTTGAAAGCGTCGTTGGACATTCCAGTCAGTTTCACCGTGACGGACTAAAAATATAGTAGACATGGTTCAATTCCCCCCAAAAAATTATAATGACTGCTAAAGCATAGCTAACCGAATATGCGCTGGCCAATTGATGATGCTTGCAGTGGTTTTTAAGCGCACGGTACAATGCGCCGCATGGATAAACCCACAATCACTCTACTAACAGATTTCGGCACCCAAGACGCTTTCGTTGGCGTGATGAAAGGCGTGATCCTTAATATTCAGCCTGACGTTAACCTTGTTGATCTGACGCATCAGATTACCCCACAGGATGTTCAACAAGCGGCGCGTGTTCTGCGCTACAGCGTGCCTTACTTCACACCAGAGACAATTCATCTGGTGGTAGTTGACCCTGGAGTAGGTAGTACTCGCCGAGCAATGGCTGCAAAGACCCCTCACGGTATATTCGTTGCACCGGATAACGGCGTTCTGACAGATATGCTGCGAGTGCCTTGGGACGCTATCGCTTTGGACAATAGACAATATTGGCGCATACCTGACCCCAGCCAAACCTTCCACGGGCGTGATATTTTCAGCCCAGTCGCCGCCCACCTTGCAGCAGGCGTCCCCTTGCGTGCGCTGGGCACAGGTATCATTGACCCCGTTATGATGCCAAGGCGCCGCTTCACACGGCAATCACAGACGGAAATACGCGGTGAAGTAACGTATATCGATCACTTTGGTGATGTAACCACAAATATTACACCTGTTCGCTGGGCATCAGAAACGACCATTCACCTAAGTGTGCCTGAACAGCCTGTACCAGTGTCTTTTGACGCCCGCACGGCTAAAGTGATCAGTGGTTGGCATACGCTTGAAGGTATCAACCGAACTTACTCTGACGTACCAATAGGCGAACCGCTTGCTCTGATCGGCAGCGGAGGTGAATTAGAGATCGCCGTTAATCGGGGTCGTGCGGCGCAAGAACTCAGCTTGAGCGTTGGTGATCCAATCACGCTGAGCTTCGCGCCTTCAACCGTTACCTAGCTTAAACGCTCATTAACCCAGCTAGCATTAATCAACTACATGCCCATAAAAAGGATAAACCATGGATCGCTTTGTTATTCAAGGTGGCATTAAGCTGAGCGGAACTATTTCTGCAAGCGGCAATAAAAATGCCGCCTTAAAGCTCTTGGCTGCCTGCATTCTAACTGATCAACCCGTGATGTTGCACAACGTCCCGAACATCGCCGACGTTCGTACAATGCTTGCTATATTGAAAAAACTGGGCGTCAAAGTTGAAGCACTTAAGCTCAACTCCTTTCTGATCCATGCGAAAAACGTCAACTCACACATCATTGATCAACAACTCGGGTCAAAGATACGTGCCAGTATTGTACTGGCTGGCCCAATGTTGGCGCGTATGGGGCGCATCGAACTACCACCGCCAGGCGGAGATGTCATCGGTAGGCGACGCGTTGATACGCACATGTTGGCACTTGGCAAACTCGGGGCAAAGTTTGAGCTTGACGGTAATTTTGCTTTACAAACGGATGGGCTTGTTGGGCAGGATATTCTGTTAGATGAAGCCAGCGTCACAGCGACCGAAAACGCGATCATGGCGGCCGTTACTGCAAAAGGAACCACCATCCTACGCAATGTAGCATCGGAACCACATGTGCAAGACCTTTGCAACTTCTTAAATATGCTCGGAGCGCAGATCGTTGGAATTGGTAGCAATCAGCTGACAATTCAGGGTGTCGATAAATTATCTGGTGGAGAATACAATATCGGTGCAGATTATGTTGAAGTTGCTAGTTTCATCGGAGCAGCAGCAGTCACACGCAGTCGCATTCGGATTGAAAACGCAGCGCCACAGCATTTACCAATGATTGAGCTGGTATTTAACCGGCTGGGTGTCCACTGGGAAGTTGAAGGCGATGCGGTAATTGTTCCAGAGTACCAACCCTTGAAGATTATCTCTGACCTTGGTGGTGCTATCCCTGAAATCAAAGCACAACCGTGGCCAGCCTTTCCTAGTGACCTAATGAGTATTGCTCTTGTAGTCGCTACCCAAGCAGAGGGAACTGTGCTATTCCACGAATGGATGTACGACAGTCGTTTTTACTGGGTCGACAAGCTCAATTACATGGGTGCGCGCGCGCTCGTCTGCGACCCACACCGTTGCATTGTGCAGGGGCCTGTACAATTGACTGGAGAGCGCAAGCGCATCACTAGCCCAGATATTCGCGCTGGAATGGCATTGCTTCTAGCCGCTCTCTGCGCGGAAGGTGAAACAGTTGTACGCAACATCGGTCAAATTGATCGCGGGTACGAAGCGGTTGATCAAAAACTGCAAACACTGAATGCTAAGATCGAGCGTTTGACGGATTAAATTGATAGACAGCCAATACTACAAAGCAAAAAGGCCACAGATTGCGGCCCTTCTTTGTTAACAGTAGATGCTAAAGCTTATGCTGGAACTTCACGCTGGAAGAGATGCTCTTCCAGGATTGTGTCGATGTGTTCGCTGGCGGAGTCCTCAGTGAATTCTGGCTTAACCGAGAGAATACTGACCAGAAATTCTTTTGCACGAGCCAGTAGACGTATGTCGCCGCCGGGCAAACGGTCGACATGTTGACGCCACGACAAGTCTCGAAGAGCTTCTGCCACTTCAAGCGGGTCACCGCTTTTAATCTTTTTCGCCATCGCCGCTTGACGCTTACGATAATTATCCGCAAGAGTCTTCGGCTTACTCTTCAAGACATCAATGAAGCGCTTTTTATTCCTTACCGGGCGGATACCATTATCGTCAACTTGCTTGACAGGGATCATCAAATAACCTTCTGTAACAAGATCGATATTATAGTAACTCTGAGGCTCGTCCCCAATGGTCAGACGCTTCATTCCAGTAATTTTCCCTGCCCCGTGTTGAGGATGAATCACCAGATCCCCCACCTCAAATATTTGCTCCAATGTTGTTCCTTCCGCAGAACTTAACGTACAGTTTGGAGTAGAATGCAGCTACTGTTAAACTGACAGTGGGCTAAGAGGAAGTTTATAACCCACCAAAAACTTTTATGATACATAATATAACATAAAGTCGGCATTTTTGCCAGCTAAGCTTGTACCTGCTGATACATATTGCTATACTATATCGTCTAAGGGCGCGTAGCTCAGCTGGTTAGAGCGCACGGTTCACATCCGTGAGGTCAGGGGTTCAAGTCCCTTCGCGCCCACAAAAATACACATGGATGTGCTGGTGCGGTCGTGCGGTATGCATAACCGCATTTTGAGTCTTAAGGGCTGTTACAATCACTCCGCTGCCAACGGTGATTTTTTGTAGTTTATAGGTCTAGAGAAAACGGCATTATGGAACAAAGACTGCAAGTATCTAATCAAGAATGGGGCCTCGTCGGCATTCGCCTGCTAGGAGTTATTGGCCTAAGTGCCTATCTCTTTATTAATGGCAATGCATTGACCTCAAATCAAATCATCTATGGAGGTGCTATTATCGGTTTGCTTTTGACAGCAGAATTTGTAATGGCAATCCTATTTTCAAATGATGAATGGACAACAGGACGTCTAATAGGGGTCTTGGCTTATGACTGCACCCTCGCACTTGCAGCAGTATTTTTAGTTGATGTCCAACTTGCGTGGCTTGCAATCATCCCTGTAATTGTAACTGGCTTCTACTTTGATTGGCTCTATAGTCTTTTACTGGGATGCTCGTTGGCGTTGGTATTGGCGTCAACACTGGCGCTATTCACATTTAATCAAGCGAGCCTATTGACGTTAGTTGTCGTCATCTTTACGGTTGTGGGTGCTGGCCCGGCAATGTTCTTTCTAAGTGATGCACAAACTCAGCAAGAACGTTCTTCCCCATCCTCCTTGAATGGCGGTCGGTCACAGAAGTCGCCGGGTAGAGATAAAGCCGAAGCGGTGGCCAAACTTGCAACTGAGTACATGCGCATCGTTTACGAAATGGCAGAAGTTATTAACCGGTCTTACCTTGAACCGCGGCGCGTGTTAAGTACAACAGTAGAATTTGCTATTGAAGGTCTGGAGCGTGTAGGTGCAATCGCCCCATTATTCGGGTCAATTCTATTGTTTGCTGATAGCGACGTCCCCGGTGGTGCATTTACCGTACTGCGTGTTGCCTACCAAGGCGGAACTGTTGCTAGCAAAGACTATAATGTGGTCGTCCCCGGCCTTGAGGGCGTTATTGACAAATCCGTTCGGACTGACTCAGTGCAGGTGAGCCATTCACCCGCTACTGACCCAGAAATCAGCCAGTTCGCAACCTACGCTGAGTGCAAAACAGTGATGTGCGTTCCCTTACGAACAGGAAAGAATTTTTACGGCGTAATGTTGTGTGGTAGTCTACAGAAAGATGCGTTTAATAATCTGCATCGTGAACTCATGATTGCCGTTGGTAACCAAGCAGCGACGGCCCTCCATACAGCTAAGTTATATGTTTCGCTCAAACAACAGCGAGACCGAATCGTTGAGGTTGAAAAGGCCGCACGGGCCCAACTCGCTGGTGAACTGCACGATGGCCCAACGCAAGGTATCGCGGCTATTACTATGCGCTTGAACTACATTCGTAAGTTGCTGGAGAAGAAGCCTGAACGTGCGGCTGATGAACTGTATCAAATCGAAGACATGGCCCGGCGCACAGCAAAAGAGATCCGTGCTATGCTGTTTGAATTGCGCCCCAAGGCACTCGACAATGGGCTAGGCGCAGGGCTTGAGCAACTAGCCATCAAGAATCGTGAAACATACGATCAAGAAGTCTCATATTTCATTGAAGATCATTGTGACCAATTGCTCGACGATCAAAGCACACAGACATTGTTCTCTATTGCTGTTGAGGCTGTTAATAATGCTCGTAAGCACGCACAAGCCTCATTGATTAAAATCGAGGCTCGTGTTCGTGCAGATACTTTCTTATTGGAGATTATCGACAACGGCAAAGGCTTCGACGTTGAAGAAGCTCTCTACCAAGCTCGTCACCGTGAGGGCCACCTTGGTCTCACAAACCTGCAAGAGCGGGCAACCTTGGTTGATGGATCACTAAAGATAGAATCCCAAATTGGCGTTGGTACCACTATGACGGTTCACATTCCAATGTCAGTATTACGTGAGCGGTTGCAAGAACAACGCGAGCGTCAAGCAGAAGAAGCTGGTGAGCCAATTACGCAGGGTTACATGCCCTTCTAAATCTCTGCGGCTACCAGCCCCCGAATAAAGTCAGCTTTCCCTCCCTGGGATGGATGTCGCAGCGCAATGTAAGGGATGTTTAACTCGTCGCAGGCCCGCTGAGCGATGCGCCCAACAGCCAAGACTGTCAATGGGTCAAACATCTGGTGCACTGTCTGTAAGAACGGATAACCTAACCTCTGCTCGCCCACCTTCGGTGCCCGGTTTGAACGTGGCTGATCTGGCTTGTGAGGGTGCAGCGGCACCGTATTCCACAATAACGGTGGTTGCTTAGCATGGTCGGTGAGTGCGCCCCAGAGGATAGTCGCAGAAGGTTCTGCTATGCCGTTTGGCTTTTCCGGGTGCAGACGATATCCCTGATCAAATAAACCGAATGGTGTTTCTTTTGCCAGCATGACTCGCTCACTGGTGATCGGAATACCCGTGCGTGCACACCCTCGGTGCCCTGGTGCCTCCAACACAAACATAGCTTTCGGTTTACGTGCTGACATATCAAGTAAGTATCGCTCCAAATTATGCCGGTGAAGCTCAGCATTCTCATCTTCACCATCAGCATAAAGATTATGTAAGCTGTCAGTAGATGGCAGCTCACGCAGGTTTGTCATTAACGTTTCTAACAACATTGTATTGAACTTCCTAACGCTTACTCTCCGATTGTACTTGGTAATGTCGATGTGTTTTCCATCACCTTGCAACTGGGTTATGATTGCAAACTGATGAATATTAAACCCTCAGTCAACATTGACGCGCCCCTTGTGGATAACACTGCAACTGGGGATGAGTCAATGACTCAAATTCCTACAACGCACAACCTATCACAAGCAGCCGTTGATGAAACAACACAAATTGCCCGCGCCGCTGGTATTATCGGCCTAGGGAATGTAGCCAGCCGGATTTTGGGCCTACTCCGCGAGATCGTCAAGTCGAATCTGTTTGGGGCAGGAGCTGCTGTTGATGCGTTCAACATTGCAACAGTTGTTCCTACCATGATCTACGATCTATTAGCCGGCGGTATGGTCGATAGTGCACTAGTACCCGTTTTTAGCTCTTATGCTGAAAATAAACGCAAGGAACTCTGGGGGTTGGTCAGCGTGATCCTCAACCTGACTATCATCTTGATGCTTGTCATCTCTGCTTTTCTTTGGTTATTTGCGCCTACTATAGCTGAACTGCTCAACACCAACCCAGAAGCAGACCTTGCTCTGACAACACAACTGCTCCGCGTCACTGTGCCCGCTGTTCTATTTCTGAGTCTGTCGGGTGTGCTATCTGGGTTATTATATTCACTAAAACGCTTCGCATTCCCTGCCTTCACCGCGGCTGTATTTAACGCCTGCATCGTCGTGGTAACGTTATTATTGCATCAGCGAATTGGCATTATGGGAATGGCTCTTGGGTTGTTGGCTGGAGCCGTTGCTCAAGTTGCGCTTCAATTGCCTGGCCTCCGAGATGCACTCAAATACGTGCGTTTGGTCTTCCGGCACCCCGGCCTCAAGCAGATCACCAAACTTTATGCCCCAATCTTACTGGGCCTGCTCTTTGAAATCTCACTAAACCGGTTGGTCAGCTACCGCCTCGCATCGGATGCGATTGTCGGTGGCATCTCATGGATGAACTACGCCACCACACTGCGCCAACTACCACAAGGTTTAGTTGCTATTGCTGTTTCTTTTGCCATCTTACCCACACTATCTGTGCATGCCTCGAATGAGCTAAAAGGCGAAAGTGCCGAGTCTTTCCGACAAACGCTGGCGCGTGGCCTCCGTTTGGTGATGGTCTTAATTGTGCCTGCTTCAGCCGGCTTGTTTGTGTTAGGCCAACCTGTCATCGACCTTGTGTTAGAACACGGCAACTTCACTGTATTCGACACACAGATGACCTCGATAGCGCTTTATCTGTATCTCATTGGTCTGCCCTTCGCCGCCATCGATCTAGTACTAGTCTTTGCCTTTTACGCACGTCAAAACACATGGATTCCAGCCGTCATCGGTGTTGTATCCAACATCGCTTATCTAATAGTCGCAGTAGCATTGTTACGAGGGATGGGCTTATTCGCACTGATGGTCGCTGACTCATTCAAACAACTGCTGCATGCCGTTATCGCTGGGGCTATGCTGCGTCAGCGCGTTGGTGGACTGTCATCCTACGGCATTGGGCGCACCACTCTAATGACGGTGCTTGCAGCCACTGTAATGAGCGTCGTGGTCTATGGCGTGTTGTTGGGGCTCAACGCAGCGCTGCCTCAGAGCAACAACATTCTGTTTGAAGGGCTTAAGGTCGTCATTCCGGGGGCGGTCGGCGCAAGCTTATATTTATGGCTGGTAACTGCGCTGGGCGTCGAAGAAATCCGTATGCTCTGGCATGCCGTTCAGCAGAGGTTGGGGCGTGGCTAACTACCCTGCGATTTCAACCACAGATAGCCCATCTGTCTCAAGATCAAGGATGCAAAAGGAGCGCGATTGCGGCTTCCGACCACCCAGCGCACCGGGGTTAATCACGCGTGTACCGCCGACGCTCTCATCACGTCGCAGATGGCTGTGCCCGTGGAAGACGTAATCGTAGTCACCACCATTGATGAACCCAGCCAGTATATCTTTTTGATGCCCATGGCACATTGCTACAGACTTACTACCAATCTCTGTCGTAAACGTCAACCCAAGTGATGCATTGGGCCAGCCATCAACCATCTTATGAATGGTTACTGCGTCACCATCCATGTTGCCCATCACAAAAGCGATTTTGGTATCTTCAAACAGTTTGGCGATCTTCGGGGTGGTAATATCCCCGCAATGTAGCATTAGGTCAACCTGCGCTGTAAGAAGTGCATCCCGCGCAATTACGGCATTATCAACGTTGTTATGTGTATCTGAAAGAACACCTATTTTCATTGCTGCACCTTCGAATTGTCTTGGCTTACCGTTGAATATTGTCCTGTGGATCGTAAACCAATCCTATTAACCTGTCGAAATGGAAACCATGCAAACTGCAAGAGACGTATCACGCGTAGCCGAATTTTTGACAGGCATCCGTGATCAACTGCCGATTCTGCTGGGGACGACCCCCTTTGGCTTAATATACGGTGTCATCGCAGTTGATGGTGGCCTGAGCAGTGAAGCCAGCATCGCGATGTCATCGATTGTATTTGCCGGGTCATCTCAGTTTATTGCTGCGGAATTATTCGCTACGCAGACGCCAGCCTTAGTAATTATCGTCACAACGTTCGTCGTGAACTTAAGACATATGCTTTACAGTGCCTCTCTGGCTCCCTATGTACGCCATCTAGCTGCAGGTTGGAAGTGGCTTTTGTCGTATCTACTGACTGATGAGGCTTATGCAACGACTATCAATCGCTATGTTAAAGATGGCGAGCATGACATTGCGCCTAACGCGCACTGGTACTTCTTTGGAACGGCAATGACGCTTTGGACATCTTGGCAGATCAGTACAGCCATTGGCGTACTGGTTGGTACACAAATCCCATCAAGTTGGTCGTTGGATTTCACCGTACCACTGGTTTTTATCGCGCTAGTAGTTCCTAACCTTACAGATCGCGCATCCTTTTTTGCTGCCCTATCCGCCGGGATCGTTTCGATTGTAGCCGTTTCGCTACCGTTCAACCTCAGCTTGATTGTAGCAGCCTTTGTTGGCATTTTTGTCGGCATGCTTGTGGAAGGGTTACGCCGATGAATGTCTGGCTCACTTTGTTGGCAATGGGCTTTGTCACCTTCATAGTGCGCTTCTCAGTGATTGGCGTGCTTGGTGACGCAGAAATGCCAGGACTGGTCAAGCGAGCATTACGCTTCGTCCCCGTCGCTGCACTGACAGGCATTATCTTTCCTGCCCTATTGATCACGGGCGAGGCTCTCAACATTGCACCAGATAACTTCCGCTTGGTCGCTGGTTTAGTCGCAATTATTGTTGCTTGGCGCACCAAAAGCATTTTGTTGACAATTAGCGTAGGCATGGTCTCCCTTTGGATATTACAGTTTTTCTTCGCTTGAGTTTTCCGTCGAGCATTGTACAATTCAGCACAAGTGATCGCTCAGATGGATGGAGCAAACCATGACGGATGGAATCTGTGCTGTGGTTGGGGTTGGGCCAGGTATTGGTATGGCAGTTGCCAGCCGTTTTGGCGCTGAGGGCTACAAAATTGTTTTGATGGCCCGCAGTAAAGATAAGCTAACAAGCTATGCTGCGGAACTTGAGAGAGATGGCATTCAGTCTAACAGTTACCCGTTAGACGCCGGCAACTTCAACGCGATACGCACTGTATTTAAACAGGCACAATCAGAGTTAGGGCCAATGGATGTCCTCATCTACAATGCAGCCAACTATAACCCTGGTAAGCCATCGGCCCTTACACCAGAGAGCGTCACCGAGGCCTTTAGGGTAACAGTTGTTGGTGCGTTGGCTTGTGCTCAGGCTGTACTGCCAAGTATGCGTGAGCGGCAGTCTGGCACCATTTTATTGACAGGTGGGGGGTTAGCGTTGCACCCTGCCGCTGACTATGCGTCGCTCTCTATCGGCAAGGCGGGATTAAGAAGTCTCGCCTACTCGATGGGACAAGAGCTGATCCTAGAGGGTATCCAAGTTGCTACTGTTACGATTGCTGGCACGGTCAAAGAGGGCACACATTTTGACCCAACGCTGATTGCCAATGTCTATTGGCAGTTGCACACAGATAACCGCAACAAGCGTGAAATCATCTATGATTAAGACCCTGAAGCGCTTCGTCCCGCGTTGGAGTGTCCGCCTCTACCATTTTATGCTAGCTGTTGCCGCCAACATTCGTTATGGGTTTCCCTCACGCAGGTTGATTGTCCTAGGCGTTACGGGTACAGATGGCAAAACCACAACGTCTTTTATGGCATTCTCAATCTTGAAGCAGGCAGGTAAAAAAGCTGCAATCATCACCTCAGCAGGGGCCTTATCGACTCAATTAGGCCAAGCTGTTCAGAACGTAGGGCTGCACGTAACAACACCTGGCCCTTTTCTCGTTCAGAGTTTACTAGATCAGGCCAAGCGTAATGGCATCGAGTATGTTGTTTTAGAAACAACCTCACACGGCCTGGATCAGTATCGTGTTTGGGGTGTTCAATATACAGCCGCTGCACTGACGAACATCACCCGCGAACATCTTGATTATCATGGCACATACGAAAACTATGCTGCCACCAAGGCCAAGCTGTTCAAAAAGGTTGACTACAGCATCCTTAACCTTGACGATCAATCCTTTGCACTCGTCCAGCCAAAAGCCACTGGAAACCTAGTCACATATAGTCGTCACCAGAATGCCGACTTTGCAGCCAGTAACATTCGGATGACAACAGAAGAACTATCATTTGATGTTTTTCAATTGAGTGCGCGTGTTCAGGTGCCAACACTTGGCGAGTACAACGTGTCAAATGCGCTTGCTGCCATCGCATTGACACATTCAATTGGAATAGATACTGCTGCCATTATCGCCGGGTTAGCAAAGGCCCAACTCCCCCCAGGGCGCTTAGAGCGCATTGACCTGGGGCAGGACTTCGCTGTGTATGTGGATTTTGCCCACACGGCGAACAGTCTTGATACAATGCTCAAACTTTTGAGCGGGGTCAAGCCGCCCGACAGCCGCTTGATCGCTGTCTTTGGCTGTGCTGGCCTTCGGGATCAATATAAGCGCTTCCCGATGGGAGCATCTGCCGGGCGCTATGCTGATTACACCATTATTACTGCAGAAGACCCCCGCACAGAAAACCTCGCCTCGATCATCCAAGAAATCGCCGAGGGCATTGAGTCAGAAGGTGGGGTTGAGGGCGAAACATATATTCGCATTGGCGACCGCGAAAAAGCGATTCACTATGCCATTGAACAGGTTGCTCGCCCAGGAGATATCGTCGTAACGACGGGTAAAGCACAAGAAGGCAGCATGTGCTACGGTACAATAGAATACCCATGGGACGAGTTTGCTGTTGTGCGCTCCGCCCTGCAAAACCGCCTGAATGACAAGGTCTTTGTTTGATGCCGTTCCAACTAGTAGCTGGCGCAGTGACTTGCCTGGTCACATTGATCTGGGGCAAGCCCTTTATCGAGTTGCTGCACCGACTGAGGCTTGGTAAAAAAATTCGCCAGTTCGAAAGCACTGGCTCCGAAGGGGTCGAGAAGCTGCACAAAGCCAAAGAAGGGACGCCCACTTTCGGCGGCATCCTCTTCATTGTGCCAGCCATTATCACTACATTGATGATCAACTTTGTCAATGTGCTGCGTGGGGCCCCCGAAGGACGCTCAATTTTAGTTCCTGTTATTGGGATGGCGTTATTTGGGCTACTGGGTGCCATCGATGACTGGCAAGGTATTCAACCGACTGGTCGCATCGCGGAGGGATTAACCGAGCGTTCAAAACTAATCGGGCAGTTCATCATCACGCTGATGATTGTTCTTGTAATTTACTTCCTGCTCGATATTCACAATGTGATTATCCCAGGGCTTATTTTTCGCTTGAACTTAGGATTACTGTACATACCAATCGCAGTGTTCATCATTGTTGGGACAGCCAACGCGGTCAACTTCACCGATGGGCTCGATGGCTTGGCAGGCAATGTCTCTGTCGTTGCGTTCGGCGCTTACGGCGTGATTGCGTTTCTGCAAGGTCAGACGTGGCTATCAGCTTTTTGCTTCATTATGGTAGGGGCCTTGTTTGGCTTCTTATGGTTTAATGCCAACCCCGCGCAAGTTTTCATGGGGGATACAGGGTCGATGGCAATTGGCGCGGCACTGGCTATTGTCGCTCTGATGAGCGAACAGTGGTTGCTCTTACCGATCATTGGCTCCATCTTTGTGACGGAAGCTCTATCTGTCATTATTCAACGGGCAGGCTTCCGCTACGGACGAGCCTTATACGGGGACAAAGAACGTGGGCGCGTCTTTAAGATGGCCCCCATCCATCATCACTTTCAGCGCTTGCAATGGGGCGAGGTTCAGATCGTTTATCGCTTCTTCTTTGTCAGCTTTTTGAGTGGTATGCTCGGCATTGCCCTAGCGCTACTATGAGGCAGCAATTGCTGCCTCAAGCTTAGGTGGGTTAGAGGCACCATCTTCCAAGGCCACTGGGAATGGATCTAAGTCAAACAGCTTGGCATAGATATAGCGTCCAACCTCTCGGATAGTAGCGATAGTGGGCGCAGCCAGTGCCACCCCTAAAATGCCTCCAACATTGGCCCCAACGATGACACCAAGGATAATCAACATCGGGTGGAGTTGTACCTGCCCACCAATAATGTTTGGAATTAACACGTTGATATCCAACTGAGCGAAGGCAACATAAACAATAATCACGATAATGATAAAAGTGACACGGGGTAGGTCAAAATTGGTAGAACCTTCAATCGCCGCTGTGATAATGACCGTTGCCCCCCAAATTATATTGCCGATACTAGGGAGAAATTCGAGTAAGCCGCCCCACAACCCAATCAAGGCTGGGTTTGGCAGCCCCAAGATCGCCGCAATTGTCCCAGTTATGAGCGCTACCACAATCGACAAAATGATTTGCCCACGGATAAACGCCGTCCACACTCCATTTATCCGAGAGAGAAGCTGTGTAAAGTCTCTGCGATACGCTTCTGGGGCCAAACCAATCAAAGCATTAATGAACTTGCCTGCGTCCCGCGTGAAGTAGAACCCAATTACGATTGTAAAGACAGCCAACAGTACCGTTTGCGCCAAGTTAAGCACAATCCCCACAGAACTTGTCGCCAGTAGTGTGACGGTATTACTAACGGCAGAGGCCGTTTGTTCAATCAAGTCCTCAACGACGATTTCAAACGAGAAAATCTCAAATTCGGTCGGTAACTGTTCGGGGTCAAGATCACTGACGAGCACCACAATGCGTTCTTGAGCATTAGTGATCTGGTCAAACAGAACTGGTAGCCCAAACGATAGAATCGGAATCAATACCGCGATCAGCCCAAGGTATACCAAAATAGTCGCATTGCTATGGGAAATCTTAAGCTGGATTCGGACAAGTCGAACAAGAGGATACAGCACATATGCCGTAACAGCTCCGATGATCAGTGGAATCCACACGATGCGAAATAAATAAGCGGATAGCACCAATACCACAACCGACAGGATCAGAACAATGGCTTTAGTTGTTCCATCCCATACAGGACTTTTATTCACTTGCTCTTCGGATGCTGCGGTTAATTCATCGTTATCCATTTATTAGTCTCCAGCAGCAGGGGATGATTTCAGATTACGTGTTTCAAATTGGTTCATGCGGAAAATTAGTTTCTCTAATTCAATTGCCCAAAACACAACTGAGCTTAACAGAAGACAGATAACCAACTCTGCTAGGGTCAACGGACTTGTCTCGAAGAGATTTTGCAGGAAAGGCACGTAAATCACCAACAGTTGTAGTACAAATGTCAAGGAGACAGCCCAAATCATTACTTTATTCGATAAGAAACCAATCTTGAAGATTGAGTCATCATGCGAGCGGATGGCAAGCGCGTTGCCCATCTGAGATAAAGTGATAACCGTGAAGCCAATTGTGCGCCAATGTTCATTGCCCGCCTGAAAAGCGACAAATGCGGCCCCTAACGCTACCATGCCCATTAACAGACCATACATTACAATTTGACGCCCCAGTGCGCGGCTGAAAATACTCTCTTTGATGCCATAGGGTGGGTGAGTCATCAGGCCACGTTCGGCTTTTTCGACACCCAACGCCAGCCCCGGTAGACCGTCCGTCACCAAGTTGATCCAAAGAATCTGGATTGCCGTGAGCGGCAAAGGCATACCAAGGAATGGGGCAAACAGCATCAAGAATATTTCGCCGAGGTTACTGGTCAATGTATATTTGATGAATTTGCGCACATTATCAAAAATATTGCGCCCCTCCTCAACCGCAGACACAATCGTCGCAAAGTTATCATCGACTAACACCATGTCAGCCGCTTCTTTTGAAACATCTGTACCGGTGATGCCCATAGCCACACCGATATCAGCTTTACGCAGTGCGGGTGCATCATTGACGCCATCGCCTGTCATAGCAACAACTTCAGTCTCATCCCTTTGTAGGGCAGTCACAATCTGTATCTTGTTTTCAGGTGAAACGCGTGCAAACACCGACACCTCTTTGACGAGTTGCTGTAGTTCTTTTTCAGATAACTTATCCAGATCAATCCCCGTTATTACCTGAGTATCAGCATCAGCAATCCCTAGTTCCTCAGCGATCTGGTGAGCAGTCAGCGGGTGGTCTCCGGTAATCATAATCGCCCGAACCCCTGCCTGACGCGCCACTCGAACAGCTTCGGCAACTTCTGATCGGGGTGGGTCAATCATACCAGACATTCCAGCAATAATCAGTTCAGCCTCAACCGTCTCATCAACCTCGTCGGGCAGGCTGTCTATCAACCTGTAGGCCACACCTAACACACGCAACCCTGATTTCGCCATCTCTTCGTTTTTTTGTGAGATGTCTTGGCGGCTTTCGTCACTTAGCACTTCGATGTCACCGTCTTTGTAGGTCTGGTTACTTAAGTCCAGTAGAACGTCAACGGCACCTTTACAAAATAGAATATATTTACCCACTTGTTGACTAAGTGCCTCCGGCAGATATAGTTCAGCCCCTGATTTAATCTCATGGATCGTGGACATTCGTTTACGGTCAGAAGTGAACGGCACTTCGCCAACACGCGGCAAGGCATTTTCCATGTCGGCTTTACGCATCCCATAGCGCGATGCAGCGACCAACAGCGCGCCTTCGGTTGGATCACCGATAATACTGAAGTCTTTGGCTGTGTCGCGGTCTTCTTGAATACGAGCATCGTTACATAGCGCACCACCTACCAGTACTAGCTCTTCTGACGAGTCTTCGAATTCCGAGGCACTTTCAGCATCCATGAAGACAGGCGCTTCGTTATCGATTTTAGTCTGGTGACCGGCGACATCAATCACAACGACCGTCATCTGGTTTTCGGTCAGTGTGCCAGTCTTGTCGGAGCAAATCGTTGTTACCGAGCCGAGTGTCTCCACGGCGGGCAGCTTGCGGATCAGCGCATTTCGCTTTAGCATGCGCTGCGCCCCAAGGGCCAAAGAAATAGTGACAACAGCAGGCAGCCCTTCTGGTACGGCTGCGACTGCCAGGGCAATGGCCGTCAGAAATAATTCGCTGAAATCCTGTGAACCACGCAGAATACCGAGTCCAAATACAATGGCTACCAAGATAACCGCTACCACCGCGAGCGTGCCGCCAATCTGAGCCATGCGCTGTTGCAGCGGCGTTTGCTCATCAGCCACACCCTGAATCAATTCTGCAATATTCCCCAGCTCCGTGCGCATGCCTGTCTCAACAACGAGACCTTCGCCACGCCCATATGCAACAGTTGTCCCTTTGTATGCCAAGTTCCGCCGATCACCAAGGGGCGTTTCTTGCTCGTCAATGACTGGAGTGCGTTTTTGAACCGCCTCAGACTCACCGGTTAGTGCTGCCTCTTGAATGCGAAGATTAGCCTGCTCGATGATGCGTAGGTCAGCCGGGACGAGGTTACCTGCTTCTAACAAGACGACATCGCCAGGGACAATATGATTCGAGGCAACTGATTGAATGGATCCACCCCGTCGTACTTTAACCTCTGGTTGAGATAAGTCCCGCAGGGCTTCCATCGCCTGCTCTGCCCGGTATTCTTGGACAAAACCGAGTACAGCATTCAGAATGACAATCGCCATGATGACAATGGCATCCAATTCCTCACCGATGGCAAACGAAATGACCGCTGCCACAATCAGGATAATGACCATCACATCCAAAAATTGATCGCGCAGAATAATTATCCAGCTTTTAGCGTCACTGCTCTCAATTTTATTTAATCCATACTGGTCAAGACGGGCACTGGCTTCCTGTTCAGTTAACCCTGTCTTCGCATCCACATCGAGGCTGCTTAAAACCGCATCAATCGTCTTGGTATGCCAATATTTTTCAGTCGGCTGTGACGCCATCGTCTAGCTCCTACTCGTAGAATAATTAAGAAAGGATAGACAACACAGTCTTATGATGTCTACCCCTTCTTACATTGAGTCTAAGAAAATAAATTTGTAATCACAACTACTTACATAATAGCAACTCAGGTTTCCTCAAACTTTAGTGGCACACGCCCAACATCGATTTGATCACCAGACTCCAGCGGGTAAGAACGCCCTGGCTGAACCGGCTTATTGTTTAACCGAGTACCGTTCATGCTGTTGAGATCCTCTAGATAATATGAGCCATTCGAGACAAAGATACGACAATGCCGTCGGGATGCTGTTCTCGCATTCTCAATACCCAATTTCCATAAGTCAATATCTGGAATATTGGGATCACTAGGATGGCTGCGCCCAATGATCATGCTTGGGCGGTCAAGCGCAATATGGCGCCCCTCCTCAGTGATAATCACATGCTTTTTACGATCAATAGCATCTGTTGTGAAGACTTGATTCATCATGGCTGTATCAGGCAGATTCGCGATTATCGGCTTTGAGTCTGCTCCGATGATGTCTTCAATACGGGATACAACCGTCCGAGCAGATCCAATGCGTTTATCAATATCAACCGCTAACATGTCATCGACAAGGCTTACAATCGGTTTAGAGACTCCAACCAATGGGTCAAGGTCACCGATAATAATACGCGATGCAATCGTACCAAACTCACGATCTTGGATTGGTAAGGCCGCCGCCAACATTTCGTAGAGGACGATCCCCATCGCGTAAATATCTGCTCGATGATCGACATCACGCGACTCTAAGATTTGCTCAGGTGGTGCATAGTGCAGTGTGCCTGCAAAATGGGACGGGCCGGTAATAGTTGTATGGTCTGCTGACTTGGCAATACCAAAATCGATAATCTTAGCATTACGGTCAGGCGTCACCATAATATTTTGTGATTTCACATCGCGATGCACAATGCCACGACTGTGAATATCTGCTAAGCCAATTGCCACCTGTCGGATAATCGAGAGTGAGTCGTGTTCATCAAATGCGCCACGCATATCAATGAGGTCGGCGAGCGTGTGGCCCTCGACAAACTCTGCAATGATGTAACTAAGTTTTTCATCCAGCTCGCTGTGATGCTCATTTAACGCATAGTCATATAGTTTGATGATGTATTCATTGTTAAGCTTGCGCAGCAGATCGATCTCGCGCTCGAAACGGGCCATAAAATGCTCGTCGATCAGGTGGTTGTGCATCAACTTCAACACCACCATCTGCCCAGATTGTGAGTCGCGGGCCAAATACACTGTCGCTGCCCCGCCAGAACCTAGCCGGTCGTAAACGCGATATCTGTTTCTCAGTGTGTGCCCGATCAATCTTCTCGCTCCTGGATGTCAACTGCTCTATGTGCTTATTATACCGACATTCTGATAATTGACGCTCATGATACGCTGGGCTATTACCCGCAACACTTGATCAGCTATTAGGATGTATGATAATAACGGATGGAAATTAAAAGAAAGGAGACATGGCTATGCCTCAATGTGTAAGCTGTGGTGGTAACTACTTTAATACGGAACCACGCTGCCCTTTTTGCCAAACAGAAAACCCGACATACCAAACAGCTACCGGCACCTTCGATTCACTCTTGAACGCAGGCCGGGCAGCCATGCAAAGCGGTGACTTTACCACGGCTGCAGATTTTTTTAGGCAAGCGCTGACGGCTGCCCCAGATGCCTTTGATGTATATTTCTACCTTGCACACTGCTTGACCGAACTAAAGCAGTATTCTGAATCAGCACAATGGATGGAAAAGGCCCTTACATTTGACCCAGAACATCCATCAATTCTGTATAATCTTGGTATTACCCTCAAATACAGTGGGCACTCCGACAAGGCTCGCCAATATTTTGAGCAGGCACAGACTGTGCTACAGAAGTATCCGGAGCGCTATAACACAGATTACTTAGGCCCAGCCTTAGACAAGGAACTCAACTAGAAACCTTATTCTAACGCCTCGAAGTTGAGCAGATAAACTGAGGCCCTTCGATCATAAAGGAAAAGTAAGATAAGCTGCTGAGCAGGATCATAGGCAGACAATGCCTGCTTTACTTGCTGAGCAATATCGGCTTTGCTATCCAATGCCAACAAGTTTGCGTCTTCAAGTGCCTTGGTCGAGAGGTAACGTAACTCAGTTACACCTGCCGACATCTGCGCCATTGCCACTAGCACGATGCCTCGCCCCTCAACTGCAAACTGGCTCTTGGCAAATTGAACCAGCATCGAGCGACGCTGCTCAATCAATTGATTCTCTCGCTCAAGACGATCAGCCGTCAAGGGCAGGTACTTTCAATTTGCCCAGCCGATACGCAGCCCAGCCCAACCCAATCAACGTTTTGCTGTCGATAATATTGTTTGTAAAGGCCAGTTTGAGGGCATTATCAAACGGCATTTTTTCCACAGCGATGTATTCATCATCGTCCGCCTCTAATTCTGATTTCGTTAAGTCTTCAGCCAAGTAAATCGTGATCATCTCAGTTGTGTAAGAGGCCGCTACATAAAAATCACCCAAGGTAGTTAACTTACCAGGGTAATATCCGATCTCTTCTTGAAGCTCGCGCCGAGCTGTGACAATGCGTTCTTCATCTGGTTCTACGGTTCCCGCAGGCAGTTCCAATAATACCTGTTTTGCCCCCCCGCGATATTGGCGAACGAGATAGATGTTGCCCTCAGAGTCGATAGGTACAAGTGCCACTGCACCAGAATGAACAACTAGCTCCCGTGTATACTGGTTACCATCGCCAACTTCGACTGTGTTCACTTGTAGATGCACAATCTTGCCATCGAAGATTTGCTCGCTGTTGACGATTTCCTCTGTTGGTGGGTCTTTCTTTTCGCTCATGATGGTAGCTCCCTAATGCTACAAAAAAAGACTACCATCTGGCAGTCCTTTTTGAGACCATAAATCTAATAGTAAGGTCTTACTCCTGCGGAATACGGATCACTTGCCCGATAAAGATCGAGTTAACGTCTGTAATCTCGTTGAACGATGCAAGTTCTTGCGCTGTCAGATTATTATCGATGGCGATACTATAGAGCGTATCACCTGGTTCAATTATGTATTCCGTGAATTTCCCTGTGGGTTGTGGTGTTGTTGCATTACCTATGATGCCCGGAATAATAATCGTCTGCCCAGCAGAGATTGCTTCCGCATTTGTGATGCCATTTGCGGCTGCGATCTGCTCAACGGTAACGTCAAAGCGTTGGGCAATCCTAAACAAGTTATCGCCCACTTGGACTGTGTACTCCTCACCACCTTCGACACCCACAACTTGTGTCGGGGTAGGCACCTCTTCGGTCTCTGGAGCCTCTTCGGTTGGCTCCTCCACAGGTGTCTCTTCAGTGGTAGGCTCTTCTGTTTCTTCGCTTACTTCTTCAGAACCATCTTCTTCAGTTTCATTAACCTCGTCGTTTTCGTCTTCAGCCTCTTCTTCCTCCGGGACGATCAAGTCACCATCTTCTTCGGCTTCTTCCTCTTCAGGCTGTGACTCAACAGCTTGCTGAGTTTGTGTCGCAAACAGATCGACGGTTTCAGCCTCTGGCTCTTCAGGATTTTGTTCTTCCGGAACAGGCAGCGGGTCACCACTAGGTTCAAATTCTGTCAGGGGAACAGGGTCTGACCCCGGCAGTACACACCCAGCCAGTGTCAATGAGAGCAAAAAAACAATCAGTAAGGCCCCCGATAAGCGGCGCGTGGACTGAGTCATAGCTAGGGTGTCCTCCCAGAGGGGTCGGCAGGGTCAGATAACAGGTGTTTGGATGAATTCACTCTACGCATTATTGTCAGAATATGCGACGCCTTGAGTATAACGAATTCATAGAGCACTATATCATTGCTTAGACCGAGACGCAACAGCTACCTAGCCAGAGCGATAGCGGCCTCTAACGATGTTCAACATGTCTGTGAACATCCCGTAGGCCGTCGTATCGGGGCCCGGATTATTCTCCACTAAGGTCAGCTTGTTCAATGTATCAGCTTCATAATCAATGATGTTACTCGTGCCTGTTACTCGCGCTATGTTACTATTCTCATCGACTTGCTGCGGGCCAACACTAAGAGAAATTTCTCCATCCTCACTGCGGGCAGCTTCACAGACCAAGCGCGTCCGCTGCCCGTTTTTGATGGCTTCTTGCAACACGGATAGTTCTATGCCACGGATACCAGTTGGGTTGGCGTCTTTCGGGCGGAAGTCTCCCCCCATTAACACGTTCGCAAGAATGACTGTTTTAATGGCAGAATCCCATCCATCAACGTCGAGCGTTGGATCTGTCTCTGCCACGCCAATTTTCTGCGCTGCTGTTAAGGCTTCATCAAATGGCAGCGACTCTTCTTCCATCCGAGATAGGATGTAATTCGTCGTACTGTTGAAGATGCCTCGTACCCGCTTGATGTTGGATGCGGGGAGCCCTTCGCGCCAAACGCTGAATACGGGTGCACCATCCATGACGGTTGACTCAAAGAACAGGCCAACATCCTTGCGCTCGGCCAATTCACTTAACTCGCGGTAACCGTGTGCAATCGGCCCTTTATTTGCCGTTACAACGTGCATTCCCTTTTCGAGCGCACCAAAGATGTAGGCCAGCGCCGGCTGACCATCATCTGGGTTTGTAGGCGTCGCCTCAAAGACAAGATCAGCTTCAACAGCAGATAGAAGCCCTGTGGTATCATCGTCAGCAATATCTGGGCCGTTGTGCAGCGACTGCAAACGTTCACCTGCATTTTTGAGCCGCAATGCTTCAGCGAGATCGATACCGGCGGCATCCATTACCTGACCATGGCGCCCAGTAGCAATACCAACGACGTTTACTTCAAGGTCAAAGTCTGTTTTTAGCGTGTCTGCTTTGCGCATCAATAATTCAGCGAGTGCGCGGTGTACATTACCAAACCCAAGAAAGATCACTTTTAGAGTTGTCATAAGATTATTTTGCCGCTTTTTGTGAAGGTATTAGGCTAAAGGTACCGTATCAGCAGGAGCGCGGTCAACCAAAACGACAAAGTGACAAATCTGCACAGAGGGTAGTGACGTGGTACACTCGCCGCGATATTTCAAGGGATACTAGTATTCATGCGCAACTGGAAGCAGATCGTCTTTCTTTTCGTCGGGTTCGGCATTAGTGTCATTTTCGTCTACCTCGCCCTGAGTGGGCTTAACCTCGGCGAAGTTTGGCGCAACATGCAGACAGCCAATTATGTTTGGCTACTCCCTGGGGGAGGTGTCTATTTTCTAGCTGTTTGGGCTCGCACGTGGCGTTGGCACTATATGCTGCGGCCTATCAAAGCCATCCCTCTTCGACGATTGTTCCCTGTCGTGGTGATCGGCTATATGGGCAACAATGTCTATCCTTTTCGTGCGGGTGAAGTGATTCGAGCGTGGGTGCTCAAGCGTAATGAAGACGTTCAGATCAGTGCATCGTTGGCAACCATCATTGTTGAGCGCATCTTCGATGGTCTGGTGATGCTGTTATTTGTCTTTGTCGCCTTGCCATTTGCTCCGATTCCGGAGCCCTTTGATAATATCGTTGTTGGAATGACGGCGTTATTTTTTGGCGCACTACTGATCTTCTTTGTATTAGCGCTGAAACCCGCTTTTACCCGCACACTATACACTTGGCTTGCTGATCGCTTTATCCCCGCGAAGGGTCTTCGTGAAAAATTAGTTGCGGTAGCAGATCGCTTCTTCGAAGGCTTAGCATCACTACGCAGCCCAATTGATATGTTTTGGATTATGATGGCCTCGACGCTGATATGGCTCACAGAAACAGGTAAGTACTGGTTTGTGATGCATGCCTTTGACTTTGAAGTCAGTTTCTTTGTCTTGATGTTAATGACGGCTGTCGTCAACTTTGCAACCACCCTTCCGAGTTCGCCTGGTTACATCGGAACCTTTGATGAACCGGGGATTGAAATCTTGAAGGCATTCGGGGTTAATGCGAATGTAGCGGCATCTTATACGTTGGTGCTGCATGCTGCACTCTGGCTACCAATAACCCTATTAGGCATTTATTACATGCTACGGCAGGGCCTTGGCTGGAAGGACTTCAAACGAGCACAACAGGAAGTCAACTCTGAGGCAGCACCTCTCGAACAGGAAGCGACGGTTTCAGCCAAATGAAGATAGCAATTATCGGTGCTGGGGCTGCTGGCTTAGCCGCAGCCTATGATTTGTCTCAGGCGGGTCATACAGTTGACATCTATGAAGCAGGTCCAGAGGTCGGTGGACTGGCAGCAGGCTTCAAGAAAGATACCTGGGATTGGTATCTTGAGAAGTTCTACCACCACTGGTTCTCAAATGATGATGACATTCTTGACTTACTCAAAGAACTCCACCTCGGCGACGGCATCGAGTTCTTCTCACCAGTCACCAGCCTGTGGCATAAGAACCGCATCATTCCACTTGATCGCCCAGTCACCAGCAGCGCCCTGATTTCGAGGGCTATCAACATTTTGACGATTAAAGAAATCCCCCTGTTTGATCGCCTGCGCTTTGGAGCAATGGGCTTTTACTTGACCAAGCTACAGGACGGCACCAAACTCGAAGCAACAACGGCTAACGCATGGTCGCGGAAGTGGGTCGGCAAAGCAGCCCACGATCTCATCTGGCGCCCCATGTTGATCGGCAAGTTTGGGCCACGCTATGACAAAGTTAATATGGCATGGTTGTGGGCCCGAGTTTATAAACGCACAGCTGAACTCGGCACATATAAAGGCGGCTTCCAGAAAGCGCTTGATGATATAGCAGTTCAACTACAATCTACCGGCGTAACCATCGAGTTAAACACACCAGTGACCAAAATCCGAGCAAGTGAAGACAGTGGTCTTTGCCTCATGATTAAAGGCACGGAGTATCACTACGATCAAGCACTATGTACCGCAGGGCCGGGCGTCATGCTCAAACTAACAGCCGATCTACCAGACGCTTATGTGCATCAACTAGACCAGCTTCAGAGTACCGGCGCACAAGTACTGATCATTTCGCTTGATCGGCAGTTGATGACTGATGGCACTTACTGGCTCAACCTGCCAGCACCCAGTACAGAAAAATCAGAGAATCCGTTTCCATTCCTAGCTCTTGTGGAACATACTAATGCCCTCGACAAGGCCCACTACGATGGTGAGCATCTTCTATATCTCGGTGATTATCTCGATACAGACCACCCATATTACCTAATGGACAAAGATGCGCTGCTCAAACTGTACACCGACTCTCTGACGAAAGTGAACCCAGACTTTGACCCTAGTTGGATCGTTGATAGCTGGTTGTTCCGGGCACCATATGCCCAGCCAATCCCCACTATCGGACACTCACAGAACATTCCAGCAATTAAAACACCGCTTGACGGCCTCTACTTTGCTTCCATGAGTCAGGTATACCCGTGGGATCGTGGCACGAATTACGCCGTTGAGATCGGACGCAGGTCAGCTAGATTAATGCTGGAGAATGCCACAACGTGACTGATAAACTGTCTGGCTTGCTAGCCCACCTGGATGAGTATGTACCTTTCGACGATACCGAAGCCGCTTTTGCCAAGCGTTTCCAGCAGCTGATTGCCTCAGTTGCAGACCCGTTCAGCCACGAAACACACCCCGGGCATATTACCTCCTCAGCAGTGCTCTATTGGCCTATAGCGGCAGAAGTATTTCAAGTCTGGCATGTGAAGGCTGAGCAGTGGTTCCAACCCGGCGGGCACGTCGAAACAGATGATAAAACCGTCTTTGATAGTGCCCTGCGCGAGTTAATCGAAGAGACAGGCTTTACAGCTGAGAACATTAAGCCATTGCAATCGAGTATTTTTGACATCGACATACACCCAGTCGATGTTGGAGATAAACGCCACGATCACTATGATGTTCGTTATCTCTTTACACTTCATCAGATGCAAGCCGCTAGCCCAGAGAGTAAAGGGCGGTGGATCAGTCTGAGTCACATGGATGACACACATGGCCCCTCTCAACAACGGTACACACGTAAGTTGCTCAACTGGTAAGCAAAAACGGACACCATCTGGTGCCCGGTCTCGTTTTCTGCTTCAAACTGTAATTTAGTCTTCGAGGGTGCTGAGGTCGCCGACGTCTTGACCGAGCGCCTCTGCCCGCAAAACACGACGCATGATCTTGCCTGAGCGTGTCTTTGGTAGCTTATCAACAAAGTCTACTGTCGCTGGCTTGGCGATTGACCCCATCTCAGTACCTACATGGTTCCGAACAGCACTTGCCAGTTCATCACTGGGCTTGACACCTTGGTTCAGGATGCAATAGGCTTTTACGATGTTGCCCTTCAGTTCATCCGGCACGCCGATGACGGCAGCTTCAGCCACATCTGGGTGACTAACTAATGCTGACTCGATCTCAGCGGTACCAAGCCGATAGCCACTGACCTTGATCACATCATCAATCCGCCCAATGATCCAGAAGTAACCATCTTCATCTTTTTTGGCTGAGTCACCGGCAGTGTACCAACCCGGAAAACGGCTCCAATATTGCTCCACATAGCGATCTGGGTCTTCATAGATGCCGCGCAACATGGCAGGCCAAGGCGTTTTAATGACGAGGAAACCTTCCTCATTCGGCCCGACTGAGTCACCGTCTTCATCAACCACATCAACAACAACGCCGGGGAATGACATCGTGGCTGAACCGGGCTTCAATGGGGTTTCAGGCATCGGCGAGATCATAAAGTTGCCCGTTTCGGTCTGCCACCATGTGTCCATGATCGGGCAGCGTTCATAACCAATGATCTTATAGTACCAACGCCATGCCTCCGGGTTGATTGGCTCACCGACGCTGCCAAGCAAACGCAAGCTCGAAAGATCATGGCGATCAGGCCAAGCTTCTCCAAAGCGCATTAAGCCTCGAATGGCAGTCGGTGCGGTATAAAGCACAGATACACCATATTCTTCGACGATCTTCCACCAGCGGTCGGGGAAGGGATAGGTCGGCGCCCCTTCATACATCACGCTGGTTGCGCCGAGCACCAATGGCGCATAGACAATATAACTGTGCCCCGTGATCCAGCCGGGATCAGCCGCACACCACCATGTATCCGTATCTTTAAGGTCGAACACGTACTTCAATGTGGTTGCCGTACCAACCATATAACCACCATGCGTATGCAGAATGGCTTTCGGCTTACCGGTTGTACCCGATGTATAAAGGATAAAAAGCGGGTCTTCTGCATCCATTACCTCGGTCTCAGCGTATGGGCTGGCAATGGGTAGGCCCATCAGTTCGTCGTACCATAGGTCACGTCCTTGCATCATGTTAATCTCTTGCCCCGTCCGCTTGACCACAATCACATTTTGCACGGACGGTGAGCGCTCAAGGGCTTGATCCATGATGTCTTTGAGGTTAACCGTTTGGCCTCGCAGCCATGCACCATCAGCAGTGATCGCAATCTTCGAACGTGAGTCGTCAATACGTTCGCGCAGTGCCTCAACAGAAAAGCCACCGTAAACCACTGAGTGGATGGCACCCACCTTGGCGCAAGCCAACATCGCAATGATGATTTCGGGGACGCGCCCCATATAGATCGTGACGCGGTCACCTTTGCGAACACCCAACGCCTTGATGACGCTGGCAAAGCGCGAGACTTCGCGATGCAACTGTTGGTAAGTAAAAGTGCGGCATTCTCCGGCTTCACCTTCCCAGATCAGGGCGACTTTGTTACGACGCCAGGTCGTCAAATGACGGTCTAGCGCGTTGTGGACGATGTTGCACTTCGCATTAGTGAACCATTTGTAGAAAGGCTTTTCTGAGTCATCTAGAACTTTGTCCCATGGCTCGTACCACTCGAATTCCTCCTCAGCAATCTTGCCCCAAAAACCCTGAAGATCATCTAACGCCTGCTGAGTCAGCGCGTCACGATCTGGAACGTTTGCCTTTTCAACAACTTCCGCTTCAGGGTAATATACTTCACCCTTAAGGCCGTTTGCTCCATTGCTCGACATGAATCTAGTTCTCCTATTCTAGTAATTGCCTGCCAGAATGAGTGTGGCAGCTCAACGGGAAATATCTTGCAGTCTTCTGTTGACTCACATCATAGCATAGGAAATTGTTAAACAAGTGACTCTAGTTCATTCAAAACGAGGTAGAAACTTAATAAACGATTTATTGTCATCATCTTTGAAGTCTAGCTAAACTGTAGTTAAGGACTACATTCCACTCTGGAGCCACAGCGTGCCACAGAAACAATTCTGGTTTATCGCACTGATCCCATTGACTGCTGTCGTCATTTTATTGATTAGTAGTTTAGATGCACGACCAGTCGAAGCAGGGGCTGACGACAACATTACTGAAAACATACAGAAAACAAGCTTTTTGCAAACACTAGAAAACGCCTTGGTTGGCACAGATATTGAGTCTGTCGTAGGGGCTTCTGGTTCATATGTGATGTTCGCGCCAACAAATTCTGCCTTTGCCGCACTACCAGCTGGGGTTCTCGATAATCTCCTACTGGAACCGGGGCGTGCGACACTCAACTATTTACTGGCATATCACGTCGTCGAAAGTGAAGCGCTGGCAGCAACCACATCTTTTGGCGAAGTAACCACCGGGATCAATGGCACCTATGCCACGCAAAATGGGGTAGCTGTTCAAGTTTCAGCTAATGCAACGTTGGGCCAGCAAAGCCTCTCTGTTAATGGTGTGGAAGTCATTGGCTTCATTCCATCATCAAACGGAGCGATCTGGTTGGTTAGCTCTGTGATTGTACCGCCAGGTATTGATCTGCTAGATCCACAGCTTGTCGTCACGCTAGAGCTAACACCCACACCAGCGAGCACGACAGTTGCCGCAGGCACGCAAGAAGCGCCCATCGTCCCCGAAACCACTGTGACAGCTACGCCAACAACTGCCTCAAGGGAACCTACGGTGACACCAACCCCTGTACCAACCATAGCACCATCAGCAAACGACAGTGACTCGATCGTCGATGTTATTATTGCGATGGATAATCTAAGCACATTAGAAAGTGCCGTCGCCCAAGCCCTACTCGCAGAACAGCTGAGCTTCACCGGACCCTTTACAGTCCTTGCACCAACCAATGAAGCCTTTGCTGCACTGAGCCTAGAACAGCAAGCCATTCTCGCCTCCGACCCGGCTACAATTCTTCAATACCACGTCATCCCTGGTGAATTGACCTCAGCCAATCTTGTCTCCAGCATGACCGTGCCAACCTTGCTTGGCAGCGCAGTGCAGGTTGAAATAAGTGATGGTTCTGTTGTACTTAATGGTGAAGCAACTATCTTACAAGCAGACCTGCAAGCCAGCAATGGCATTGTTCACGTCATTGATCGGGTACTGTTCCCACCATCTTCTCCGATACCGCAGCCAATACCGGATGTATCAGTTTCTGCTGCAGGTACAAATCTGAATATTGGGCGCGAAACCTTCAATCGCTCGGAGGAGATCATCGTTGGTGTACCTAATTTTGAATTCCCGGCTGGCACCAACGGTTCTTTCCGGATGCAGATTTTACAGTACCCGAACGGTCTTGAATTTGCGCCAGTCAACTACAAGGATGCGCAGCACTGGTACTCCAGTGGCGATATCTTCGTCTTTGGCTCATTGAGTACGGCTCAACTTAATGTACCGTCCGTCTTCGTCATTACGCCTTTTACCTATGAAGTCGTCACGAATGAGAACGGCACCACTGAGTACGTCTACAACAAAATAGAGCGCGCGCCCGTCTCTACATCGGTTAACTTTAGTTTTGTACCTTAGCAGCCTCGCCCCGGCTGGCATCACCTGCCTCAGCTTGGTACAAGCCGACTAAACGGGCGATCATTACTGAAGTATATAGCACCCCAATAATCGTCTCCGATGTTGCCAGTGATTGTGCAAATGAACTCACTGGCAATATGTCTCCATAACCTAACGTCGTTAGCGTTGTATAGCTGAAGTAATACAGACGCTGCCAAGGTACGTCCGCTGTTGGGTCGCCACTCAAGACGAAAGCAGGCTCACCAGTCGTTGCTACTGTGATGATTTGCAGCAATGAGAAAAGGACTGTGTAAAGGTTGCCCAGCAGCAAGTAGAGAGCCAAAGCCGCAAACAATACATCCCGCGTCACCCGCTCTGAAAGCACCACAAACTCACCCAGAATGAACGTAATCGTACCGATGAATACGGCGAATAGTATGAATGTTATAATTGAAAGGAAAGCTGGCTGTGATGGCGACAACACCCACACCATGCCCACTATCAACAGCAGACTTGTAACCGCAATCGTGAATATCAAACGGGAGCGATCAGTGCTGGCGACATAGACACCAATTGCCATTAAAAATACATAGATAAGAAAATATAGTAGCCCGGTGGCCGTGCTAGTTTCTGAAATGGGGGCGGTAAAGTGGAGGAGGCAGAATATGATCAACATGTACTTGGTACGTCCACGCAGCTTGTTAGCAACATGTCGAAGATGCGTCCGTTTAGAGGGAGTCAGAAGAACTTGGGTTGTGGTCATGATGTGCAGCCCTTTGTGTCAAAATATTAGGTTAATTATAACCTGATTGAGTCTCCAATGTCGCAGGGAACCAAAGGCCAGGTTGACGCCTTAGGGCTTTTACATTGGGTTATCTTATGAACGAAGGGCTTCAGCAATCGCAACTTCTAGGTCATCAATACCGACGGGCTTCACCAAATAACGATCAGCCCCGACTTCTTCGGCTTTCTCACGCGAATGTTCTGCACCCTCTGCCGAGACAATGATGATGGGAATCGATTGCATCTCTTTACGACTACGAAGTACCCGCAGCAAGTCAAATCCATCGGCATCTGGTAGGTTAAGGTCAAGAAGGACGATGTTTGGCGGATGCGTTTCAGCCTTTTCCAACGCTGACTGTGATGTGTGGCTAATTTGATGTTGATACCCTAGCAGCGACACCATACTTCCCAAAGTTTCTGCCATGTTGGAGTCATCTTCAACAATTAATACATTGGGCTTTGCTCCGGCTCTCATCTCCCATCTCCTTCTCGACGTTAGGTCATACTCCACAGCATAGCTTACTGACAATGAATCACAAGCTATTGATACTATTTCCCTAGCTCGTTACACTGAACCAGACTTGCTGCTGTAAAGTAGTGTTTGCGGAGTCTAATGACTGACTCTAGGGATATATTCAAGGGAGACCTACACATATGAGAAAACGGATTCTAGCATTGACGATGGCCCTTATGGCTACTCTCAGCGTCGTTGGCGTTGCTGGTGCGCAGACATTTCAGTCTGGCACAATCACAGATGTCGTTATAGCTAGTGATAATTTCGAGACGTTAGAAGTAGCTGTCGTCGAAGCTGGGCTTGCTGGCACCTTAGCTGGTGAAGGCCCAATTTTAGTATTTGCCCCCACAGATGACGCCTTCGCTGCTTTACCAGATGGTGCGCTTGAAGCCCTGCTATCAGAACCTGGGTTGACAACCCTAACAGACGTCTTGACGTACCACGTCGTTACAGGCCCAACGCTTGAGCAGTTCCTTGAAGCTTCTGAGGAAACCTCATATACGCTGACAGCACTAAATGGTGGCTCCCTCCAGTTAGAAGAGACCGGGCCAACCACTGCAACAGTTAACGGTATTGAATTTACCTCTGAAGACCTCGTGGTGACAGACAATGGCTTGATTATTGTTATTGATCAGGTACTGTTGCCACCAGACTTTGCTGTCCCAACTCCGGTGGTCACAGAGGTTCTACCAGCCAGTGTCGTTGACGTAGTTGTTGCTAGTGAAGATCATACCACGTTAGGAGATGCTGTTATTGCGGCTGATTTAGCCGCCGCACTCAGTGACCCAGCTAGCAACTTCGCCGTCTTCGCACCAACAGACGATGCTTTCGCAGCCTTGCCGGAAGGTGCTCTAGACACTCTGCTTGCAGAACCGAGCCTAGCAACACTCACCGGCGTTCTGACTTACCATATCGTGTCTGAGCAGACACCGACCGAAGATGGCACCTATACGCTTGAAACACTCAACGGTGCCACTGTTGAGATCGAATATATGGGTGGTACAGTCGTATCCGTCAACGGCAATGCTGTTGCAGCAGAAGTCATCGCGAGTAACGGCGCTGTCTTTGTGATTGACGCTGTCTTGCTGCCGCCAGACTTTACGGTTCCAGTAGAACCAACTCCGGTGCCAGAGGGGAACACAATCACTGATATTGTGGTCGCCAATGATGACTTTACAAGGCTGGAAACAGCAGTTGTCGCCGCGGGTCTCGCTGAGACACTGGCAAGCCCTGGCCCATTTACTGTGTTTGCCCCAACGGATGCAGCCTTTGCCTCCCTCGACCCAGCAGTGCTAGAAACAGCGCTTGCAGATCCAGCAGGCTTGCTGACATCTGTCTTGCTCTATCATGTCGTTGCTGGTGAGGTACCTGCTGCTGATGTTGTCACATTGAGTAATGCAACAACCGTGCAGGGTTCTGATGTGACGATTGAGGTCATCAATGGCGAGGTCATCTTGAATGGCTCTGTACGCGTTATCCGAACGGATATTCAAGCCGCGAACGGCATCATCCATGTTATTGATGCTGTCCTGCTGCCACCGACAGCCAGCGCGAACCCGGCTGGCTACCCACAGGACCCAGCCTTGATTATTCCTTCAACTGTGGAATCCTTCATCATTGGCGAAGAAATTGTTGTCCCAATCCCTGAATATACATTCCCGGAGGGAGCCAATGGTTCATTCCAAGTGCAGTTTGTTCAATACCCAAATGGTGTGGACAGTGCGCCCGTTCTGTATAAGTCTGCGCAGCACTGGGCGTCATCGGGATCAACGTTCGTCTTTGGTGTAGATAGTGCTGCTATTGTTGACGTGCCATCATACATCATCGTGACACCGTTTACCTACGAACAATCAATCAATGCCGCAACAGGTGCTACTGAGTTTTCTTACACGCCTGTGCCGGATGCCCTAAATTACTATACTGAGGCGTTTACGATCCAATAACATATCTGCGTTTGAGTCGAATGGGAGGTCACTACGGTCTCCCATTTTTTGATCCGTAACAGATGCTGCTATTGACGTTCCCAGAGATTAGTACACGTCACTTGCTGCTTATCATTGATGTCAATCGTAGTGGTCTGCTGGAAGCCGCCGTCGAAGAAGACCAATTCCATTGAAATCGTGCGGTCTTCATTTGTCGTTGCCCCCTGCCATGTATTCAGGCCCAGTCGGTCGATGTTGAACGTCACACTGCTGCCCGTTGCTAGCATCAGGCTCCATGTTCCCTCATTAGCGGAGGTAAACGTCACCTCAGATGCCGCCTGATCCTCACTGCAACTACAGGCTCCATCAATGGTAATGCGGCACACAACGCCAGTGTAACTAGCAATTCCTGCCTCCTCAGCACTTCTTTCGATGGCAGAGAGTTCTTGTTGCTCACCGCTCATGTCAGGTGAATAAGCTTTATCTGGGTTGGCTACCTCTTCAGGCGCAGTATCAATATCGATGCGGACTGTCGGCTCACTATCTGGAATATTATTACCTGACGCTGGCCCACTATTTTCCCCATCTACTGATTGTGATAATCCCTCCTGAATGGCATCAAATGCACTAAATTCAGCTTCTGTCGGGGCAGGAACTTCTTCCACTGCGTCTTTTGAGGTTGGTACTCCGCAGCCAGCCATTAGAATGGTCAAGATAATGCTGATCAGCAGATAAAGTCGTCTGTCAGTTTGGCTCATTTATGCTTGCCCTCTGGAATAATCAAACAGCGCGGATTATAGACACCTGCGATAGAGATGTACAGTTCAGAAGTGGGCAAGTCGTGCTTAATAGATCTGTGCGTGGTATGATCCCGCGGAAATCACGGGTTGCTGTAGAACATTGGGGGCGGCAGTCCACGCAGGAGCAAAGTTCATTTATGATACTTCAGCTTATCTACGCATTGAGCGCAATAAGTCTAGGTCTCATTAGCTTAAACGGCTTAGTGCTGGTCATTATTTATGCGTTAAAGCACCGCCGCATCAATCCAAATACACCCATACAACACGCTCCATGGCCCACGGTACTGGTTCAACTGCCTGTATACAACGAACAGCACGTCGTCCAGCGCCTAATCCGTGCTGCCTGCCAGTTGGATTACCCTCGTGAGCTGCTGGAGATTCAACTGTTGGACGACTCAAATGATGAGACAACAGAGACAGCCGCTGAGGTCATCGCTTATTATCAGAAGCGAGGTATTAATGTGACTTTAGTCCGGCGGACACAGCGCATTGGCTATAAGGCTGGGGCACTAGCATACGGCCTTGAGCAATCTGAAGCCGAGTTAGTTGTTGTCTTCGACAGTGACTTTGTGCCACCAAAGCAGTATCTTCGGCAAGTTGTCCCTTATTTTCAAGATCAGAAAGTTGGCCTTGTACAGGTGCGTTGGGGGCACTTGAATGACACCTACAGCCACCTAACTCGTGCCGAAGCCCTTGCACTCGACAATCACTTTATTGTTGAGCAAACAGCACGTAATCAAGGTGGACTGTTGATGAACTTCTCTGGCACGGCTGGCATCTGGCGCACTGCCTGCATCAGAGACAGTGGTGGTTGGCACACGGATACACTCTCGGAGGATATTGATTTGAGCTACCGGGCTCAGATGCGTGGCTGGAAATTTCTCTATCTACCACACGTCAATGCCCCTGGAGAAGTTCCTCCGTTGATGATGGGCTTTAAACGGCAGCAGTCACGTTGGGCAACTGGGACGGTGCAGTGTCTGCGTAAGCTAAGTGGTCAAGTGTGGCGATCTGAGCTATCACTGTGGCAAAAAATTCAGGCAACACTGCATCTGGGTGGTTATTTCATTCACCCATTGATGATGATTGTCCTATTGCTCTCGCTTCCCCTGATGCTTACTAGTGGTCTTTCAGGCTTGCCCTTAGCAGGGTTAGCCATTGCCATGGTGGGGCCACCAGTACAAGCGATTTTAGCACAACGGCGCTTATACGCTGATTGGAAATCTCGACTATTGTATTTCCCCGTCTTCTTGCTGATGGGAGTCGGCGTTGCGGTTAATAATACCATTGCGGTTGCTAAAGGTTTTCAGGACAAACCTCGCAAGTTTCTGCGAACCCCAAAGTTCAATACCGAAAGTGGCTGGAGCAGCAGTCAATACGCTTTAACAACTGATACAACGGTTTGGTTAGAGGCGCTGTTCACTATCTATGCTTTAGTCAGCGCGGGCTTTTCGGTTTTTCTCGCCCCTTCATTGACGCCTTTCATGTTACTCTATGCGGGCGGTTTTGCTTACGCTGCTATTACAAGCTTGCAACAGTCGCATGTTATTCGGCAAGCTCGCATCAAAGCAGAACAGCAGATGCTTTCTTCTCAATAATACCTAGAGAACATCAGGGTTTATGATTGCGTTTCAGGGCGCATCGGCTTAGACTCTGCTTGGTACTAGATATTCCATCAATAAGAAACCTATTCCGATATCGAGGTGACAACGTCAATGGCAATCGAGTCAGTTCAACAGGGTCGTCTCACCTGGACCAACATCACAAACCCCAAGCCGGAAGATATCGAAGCGCTTCGGCAAACCTACAAGAACTTCCACCCGCTTGATTTGGAAGACACCCTAAGCCGCATTGAGCGCCCCAAAATCGACGAGTATGATGACTACCTGTTCATCGTGATGCAGTTTCCCAAGTGGGATCATACCCGGCGGATTTCTACACCGGCGGAGGTTGACTTTTTTGTCGGAGCGGGTTATTTGGTCACTATACATGATGAGAAACTGCCGCCGCTCATCAATATTTTCGAACAGTGCAAAGCCAGCGCAGAGGCCCGCAGCAAATATATGACAGGTTCTGGCATGCTGCTGCATGCTGTGATTGACGAACTAGTTGACTACATTTTTCCGATTCTTTACAAAGTGGATGCTAACATTCGTGGCATTGAGGAAAACCTATTCGCTGAAGATGCCCGGCAAACTATTGAAGACCTATCGATTATTCGCCGTGATGTAATTGCGCTAAAGCGAATCGTAAAGCCGCAGCTTGCCATCTTATACCGCTTGGAGCAGATCGACCGCCCCTTCTTTCGTGAAGACCTTGATGTCTACTTCGGTGATATCCTCGACCATATGCAGAAAGCGCGTGACATTGTTGACGATCACGCTGAAGTAATTATTGGTTTAACTGATACCACCGACGCTTTGGCATCTCATAATATCAACGAGGTCATGCGGATTTTGACCGTTATCTCTGTGATTATGCTTCCGCTGACGCTGATCTCTGGTATTCTTGGTATGAATATTCCAATCCCTTATCAAACTCGGCCCGTGTCATTTTGGAGCATCATGAGCATCATGTTGATGGTCGCAATTGGGATGCTAGCCTACTTTAAACACCGACGTTGGCTATGAGTCTGTCTTTTCCACCTGCAACGCTGGTCTATAAACCTGCCGACATTCCCGAATTAGAACGGGCTGTTACTGGTGCCAAGCACATCGCGCTCGATACCGAGTCCAATAGTCTCTTCGCATACCGCGAACAGGTCTGCTTAATTCAGCTTTCCGTTGAAGGACGTGATTTCCTAGTAGACCCACTGCGCGTCAGCATCAATGTTGACCTACCGTTTTTGCTAGACATCATCGCAGACTCTGCAATCGAGAAAATTCTACATGCGGCTGAATACGACATTATGGGCCTGCGTCGTGACTTCGGAGTCGTATTTAAGAATCTCTTTGATACGATGGTCGCCACACGCATTCTTGGTTGGGAAAAGGCCGGGTTAGCCAACCTGTTAGAGAAAGAGTTTGGTCTCACTGTTGATAAGCGCTTCCAGAGAGCAAATTGGGGCACACGACCGCTAAGCAAAGAGATGCGTGCCTACGCTCAACTTGACACACATTATCTCATCGAAATTCGTCACCGGCTACACACGGAACTCGAAGCCGGTGGACATCTGGCAGAGGCACAAGAACTCTTTGATGGAGTAACTACCGCTGCCTGGCCCAACAACCCATTTGATCCATTGGACTTTTGGAATATTCGGGATGTCAAGCAGTTGAGTCGCAAGCAGAAATCCGTTCTGCACCAACTTTATATACTGCGTGAAGAAGCAGCACAGGCAATGGATGTACCACCGTTCAAAATTATGTCTGATAGGACAATATACTATATGGCCCAAACACAACCGCGTTCCCGTAAAAAGCTGCAACGTGTACGCGGTCTCGCTGATTGGATGCTAAACGAGTACGAAGAAGATATTCTGGACGCCATTCGCAGGGGCGTAAAGGCAGGGTCGCCACCACCACGACCCAAACAAGCGCATAGACCGCCTTCACAATCAGTTTTACAGCGGTATGATCTGCTACATAATTGGCGCAAAGAGCGAGCCCAAAAACGGGGTGTTTCCTCCGAGGTCATCATGCCCAAGGACGCTTTATGGAAGCTCGCCGCCCACCCACCTCGTACCGTAGATGATTTAGCCCAAGTCAAGTTGATTGGCCCTTGGCGACGCCAAACCTATGGTGACGAGCTGTTACAATTGCTCGCACAATCTGATCAGCCTTAAGCACTGTCTCTATATCGCAGTGCCACCACACAAAGGGGTAAAAGACTTGAAACTAACCTTCCATGGCGCTGCACAAACAGTGACTGGCTCTCAGCACTTGGTAGAGATCAACGGTCACAAAATATTACTTGACTGCGGTCTCTTTCAAGGAGCGCGCAAGAATAGTTACAAACGTAATAAGGAACTCCCCTTCGAGGCCAACGATATCAGCGCGCTGATCCTGTCACATGCTCACATCGATCATTCTGGTAATATCCCGAACTTAGTCAAGCAAGGGTTCAATAACGATATCTTTTGTACCTATGCCACGCGTGATCTCTGTGCTGCGATGCTGCTTGACAGCGGTCATATCCAAGAGCGCGATGCTGAATATATGAACCGCAAGCGGCGGAAGCGCGGAGACGAACTCATCGAGCCGATCTACACCCAAGAAGACGCTTTCGACTCACTGGACTACTTCGCACCGATGGCGGTGAACCGCACTCGCCCACTGCTCGATGGCGTCAAAGTGACCTTGCGTGATGTAGGACACATCTTGGGCGCAGCCTGCGTGACGCTCGAAATGGAGAATGCTACCACGGGCAAGATGGAAACATTGGTCTACTCTGGTGATATTGGGCGGCACGGTATCCCAATTCTAAAAGACCCAGTCACCCCACCCGCAGCCGATGTTCTAATTTTAGAGAGTACCTACGGCGGGCAAACGCACGATCCGTATCCTGATATGGAAACTAAGCTCAAAGACATCATCCTTCGTACCATCGACCGTGGGGGCAATGTTATTGTCCCAGCCTTTGCCGTTGGGCGGACTCAGCACCTTGTCTACATTTTGAATAAATTATTTCACGCGGGCGAGATTCCCGATATCCCAATTTTTGTAGATAGCCCATTGGCTGTCAACGTCACCGATATCTTCCGCTTACATCCCGAGATCTATGATAAAAAAGCCCGCGATTATATGTTCAATGAAGACCCAGACGGCAATCTATTTGGCTTCTCTATGTTAACCTATGTACGCCACGTTGAGCGTTCTAAAATGCTGAACAGCCTTGACCAACCAATTGTGATTATTAGCGCATCAGGTATGGCAGTTGCCGGGCGTATTTTGCACCATCTCAAGCACAATATTTCAGATAGCAGCAACACCGTGCTGATTACGGGTTTTCAAGCGGGGCACACACTTGGACGCCGCCTTGTCGAGCGCGACCCGGTGGTTACAATCTTCGGTGATAAATATGAGGTAAAAGCTGAGATTGCAGAACTAACGGGGTTCAGCGGGCATGCTGACCATGATGGATTGATCGAATGGGTTAGTAAATTTGAACGCCGCCCCAAAACAATATTCTTAGTACACGGCGAAGGTGAGCGTCAGGAAAAACTGGCGACGGGTCTAAAAAATGATTTAGGCATCGAGGATGTAAGAATTCCTATTCAGGGACAGGTTGCTACAATTGACGTGTAGTCTCTAAAGGCCAACGTGAACGCACATCCATGTTGAGTGTGTTGCCCCCTACTTGGCGTTCAAATTGAAAGTGACCCGCTGCAGCGATCATCGCGGCGTTATCTGTGCAGAGCGCCAATGGGGGGACACGTACCGGGCGTTCTGCGCGTTCAGCAACCTGTTGACGAAACACTTTATTGGCAGAAACGCCACCAGCGAGCAATATTTCCGTTGCATTATAGACGTTAGCAGCACGTATGGCCTTGTCGACCAGCACATCAACTACTGCTGCTTGAAAACTTGCAGCAAGATCCGCCACAGGCATTTCGTCACGAAGAGAATCATCTGGTTTGTAGCCTGGTTGCAGTTCTTGTAGTGTCCGCAGCATGGCCGTTTTCAAGCCCGAAAAACTGAAATCGTAATTTCGTGTCCCATCGTTACCTCGGAGATCAGCTCGTGGGAAGTCAAAAGCTGCGGGGTCACCGGTTTCTGCCGCCGCTTGGATCGCTGGCCCACCCGGGTAGGGAAGGCCCAATAAGCGCCCAACTTTGTCAAATGCTTCTCCGGCTGCATCATCGAGGGTGCCACCCAGCCGCTCGTATTTCCTATGTTGACGCATCAGCAGGAGTTCGGTGTGCCCGCCAGAAACAATCAGGATGACAACCGGAAATGTAATATCGGCTGCATTAGTTTGTTGGTCAGGGGCATTGAAACGATACTCAGGCCCACTTAGCCACAGAGAATAGACGTGCCCCTCAAGGTGATTGATTGCCAGCAACGGCAACCCAGTGCCATAGGCGAGCCCCTTCGCGGCATTAAAGCCAACCACCAAAGACCCCGGCAAACCTGGCCCCTGCGTAACGGCGATGGCATCTAGTTGGTTAAGCGTGACGTTTGCTTGCGTCAAGGCTTGCTCAATGACCGGGTAAATCTGCTCGATGTGTGCTCGCGATGCCATTTCAGGAAAAATGCCACCGTATTGCGCATGTAGTTCAACCTGAGACGCCACCACGTTTGAGTAAATGTATGCCCCATCTTCGACGACGGCTGCTGCTGTCTCATCACACGACGTTTCGATGCCTAAAATCAGTGTCATGGCTAGCCCTGCATCGGGATGACGAGGTCTTTTGGCATATATGTCAGTGAATGAAATTCACCGTTCTCATCGACATAGACAGTATCTTCTACCCGTATACCGAAGCCTCTATCCGGGTAGTAGAGGCCCGGTTCAATGGTAAATACCATATTGGGCTCAAGCACCTGACCACTGACGCTGCTAAAGCGCGGTGCCGCATGGATTTCCAGCCCGATGCCATGGCCTAGGCTGTGAACATAGCCATCTTCTGTTCCAGGGTGAGAGCGCGGTGTCTTATGACCGGTTTTCTCAAAGATGTCACAGACCATTGTCTGGTATGCCGAAGAATTCTCACCGACTTCAAGCGCATCTATCACGGCGTTAAATGCTTGCATCACTTCATCGTAGGCCTGTGCTACCTCAGTTGGCGCAAAGCCGAGGCAGAAGGTGCGCGTCATATCATGAAAGTAACCGCCACCTGTCTCTCGCGGAAAGAGATCAAACACAATCGATTTACCAAGTACCAGAGCATCGGCGTCTTCCCCCCGTGAATGGGGTAAAGCTGCGTCGCGTCCTTGGGCAAAGATCGTACCCTCGGCGTCCTCCAGTCCATTCTCGATGAGTTGAGCCCGCATGTAGCGCTTGACATCGCCAATCGTCAATGCAGCCCCATCTGCCTTAATGACACGTTCACCCTGTACCTGATGAGTCTGGATAAATTCAATAACCATCTGCATCACATTATTCGTGCGTTCCGCCACCGAGCGAATGGCAGCTAGTTCCGCAGAATCTTTGGTGATGTAAGCGGCATCAAACAGAGTATTTTCTGTCTCTCCTCTCACCCGAATACGTGAACTGACTTCACTGACGCGGTTGAGGAACTCAAATGCATAGCCGGGGTCTGCCATACCGTAGAAACCCACATCGCCTTCAACCTGATAACGCTCGAAAATATAGGCAATCATCAGCACACGGGCGTCAAAATAGCTACCCGTATCCTTAACTAATTTGGGCAAGTTGAAGTCACTATAAGCCAGCGTGTGCAATCCGCTTTTTTGTGCCTCTTCACGTTCCATTGCACTACAAATCAAGATTGGGTCACTAGCGACTTTTTTAAGCACAATACCACCGGTAATCGGCGCACCATTAGTCAGGTAGCGTAAAGGATAGTTGTTCCGGGCTTCACCAAACACGATGAAGGCATTCATCCCACGTTCGTCCATTAGCCTATCAAGATCGCGCTTCATAGTAGGAGGGTATCCTTTATTTGCTCTATCAGAATGTGTTGTTGGTGTGGCAGCACTGTGCGCAGGTCAACAATTACATCATCATCGATAATACGGGTGATGATTGGCAAGGCGCAGGCTCGGAGTGCTGCCGCAGACTGTTGGGCAGAGGATGTCTGTATGCTTACCAGAGTAGTTGGCAATGTTTCCCCTGGTACGCTGCCACCTCCCACAGTGCTTTGTCCGGCTTCTACTCGACAAGTAATGCCGGCAACAGCAAGTTCGTTAGCCACTACTTCTGCGCGTTGAGCCAATGTTTCAACTGGCGTGGTAATCATCTGCCAGATTGGTACATTGGTTAGTGCTTCGTCCTTTAGATAATGCAACAGTGTGGCGCTCAAGGCGGCTAAGCACAGTTTATCCGGTCGGACGGCTCGCGCCAACGGATGTTTTTTCAACTTATCGATTAAATCTCGCTTGCCGAGCAAAAGCCCAGCCTGTGGCCCACCTAACAGCTTGTCACCGCTGAACAGCAGCAGATCGGCCCCCGCTTCTATGCTCGCCTGAATAGTCGGCTCCGGGGCTAGACCGAAGTCAGTTGTATTAAATAGGCAGCCGCTGCCGAGGTCATCCACGAAGTAAAGATTGTGTGCATGCGCCACACTTGCGATTTCATCAATGGGTGGCTCCGTTGTGAAGCCGATAATCTTATAGTTTGAATGATGGACTCGCATCAAAAGTGCTGTTGATTCATCGATAGCGTTGATGTAATCACGCAGGTGGGTGCGGTTTGTTGTCCCCACTTCCACAAGCCGTGCCCCCGACTGAGTCATCACGTCAGGCATACGGTAGCCACCACCAATCTCAACCAGTTGCCCACGAGAAACGATAACACCACCCCTATCTCCAGCTAACGCAGCGAGTGCCAGCATTGTGGCAGCCGCGTTGTTATTGACGACCAATGCCGCTTCCGCCCCAGTCAAGCGTGTTAGTAACACCTCAGCATGCAAGCTACGTTTGCCACGTTTACCAGTCTCTAAATTAAACTCAAGGGTGCTATATCCGGTACCAATCCGCTGAACAGCATCCATCGCTGCCACAGAGAGAGGAGCGCGCCCCAGGTTCGTATGAATAATGACCCCGGTCGCATTGATGACTGCCCGCAGTGTAGGCGCAAGTATTTCTGCCAAAGAAGCTGCTGCTTGCTCAAGGAGTACAGCGTTAGACAAAGTACCCTTAGGGGTTTCTCTGGCAATTCGTTGACGTTCTGCGTTTAGGACTGTACGCAGGGCTTCGACAGTCATTGGGTGCCCGTATGCGTTGATCAGTTCCTGAGCAAAAGCATGTTGCAGCAATGCATCAACCGATGGAAGAGTACGTCTTAGGTCGGGGGCTGCCACTGCATCCCCTCTCGTAAGCGCAGGAGACCTTCAATGATGATAATGGCAATTGCAAAGATGACGGCGATAGGTAGGCTCAGGAGGCGGGGAACCAAAAGCCAGACGCAGGTGGTTCCAAACAACCCAAACCACATCGCTTGTCGTAAAAGCACACTCGGTTTAACCGAGCGACGACTAAACGTCTTATTGATTAACTTCACCAGTGGTAGCGCGCTACCAGACAATGCACTGTATAACAGTGCATAAAATGCCCAACGATTCGGCACCGTTGGTAATTGGTTCAGGATTAACCAGATCAAGCCAGCCCAGCTGCTCACAGCAAGAATAACCCCAGCTACAACTGTGCTCACCCGTAGTGATTCTGGTTGTTGACGTGGTGGAAGCGACTCTGATGCCATAGTTTGCCTGATCGTAATCTGACGGGCTCAGATTATACAGTATTTCTGACGCTGTGGTAACATAGATGCTGGGTAAATTCCCAACGCTCCCTTAGATTTCAACTTAAAGGACCGCATTTTGGAAACCATTGTGCAAACCGACACACAGACCGTGCGCATTGGGCCAGGTCATCCCTTTGTCATTATCGGTGAACGAATTAACCCAACCGGACGCCTGCGTATGATTAATGAGCTGACGACGGGTGTCTTTGACCTTGTCAAACAGGAAGCCATCACACAGGTTGAGGCTGGCGCACAAATCCTCGACATCAACGCAGGTGTCCCGAATCTTGACGAGCCAGAGTTGCTCGCAAACGTTGTGCAGGCTGTACAATCTGTAGTAGATGTCCCGCTTGTACTGGACTCAGCAAACCCAGACGCCTTGCAATCTGCGCTGAAGGTGTACAAAGGCAAAGCGATTGTCAACTCAGTAACTGGTGAGGAAGCAAAACTAGCGCGCGTTTTGCCAATGGTTGCAGAATATGATGCTGCCGTTATCGGCATCAGCAACGACGACGAAGGTATTTCAGAAGACCCCGATGTGCGTGTTGCTGTCGCGAAAAAAGTTGTTGAGCGTGCTATTGAATATGGTATTGCCCGTGAGGATGTCATCATTGACCCAATTGTGATGCCGATTGGGGCACGCTCTAATGCGGCAATCAATGTGTTCAATATCATTCGCCGCTGCCACGAAGAGTTAGGAGTCAACACCTGCTGTGGGGCCAGCAATATCTCTTTTGGTATGCCGAACCGCACGCACCTTAACACTGTTTTTCTTAGTATGGTGATGGTAGCAGGCTTGCCCTGTGCTATCACGAATCCCAAAAGTGAGCGCATTCGCATGACAGTTTTTGCAGCCGACTTGATGCTCGGGCGCGATGAGCGCCATAAGCGCTGGGTCAATATCAACCATGCTACAAAGTCTGCACCTGAGGCATCGGCCTAGTACACTCTTTAGGACTAATCGATACGAAAAGAGAGCGAAGGGAAGCCTAACATGGTCAAAAAGTACAAGAGTCCGCCACCAATGGTGATAGACCCTACCAAATTGTACGTTGCGGTGATCAACACCAATCGCGGTGAAATGCGTGCCAACCTATTCGCGAGCGTTGCTCCTATAACCGTCAACAATTTTGTTTTTCTTGCACGTGATGGATTCTATGATGATACAACCTTTCACCGCGTCATTGAGAATTTTATGGTGCAAGCTGGCGACCCCACTGGCACAGGACGAGGCGGCCCTGGTTACAAGTTCGCGGATGAAAAATCAGCTATGCAGTTGAAGCACGATGCGCCAGGCGTTCTTTCAATGGCGAACTCTGGACCGAATTCGAATGGCAGTCAGTTTTTCATTACACATGCAGCCACCCCTTGGCTAGATGGAAAACATGCCGTGTTTGGCATGCTAGCCGATAAGCATTCGGTTGATACAATGATGCGCATTCGCCTACGTGATCCGGGGTCCGACCCAAAGCCAGGAGATATCCTGAAAACGATCAGCATTTTGGAGTTTGATGATTAGTTGATAGACACCTAGCAAACAAGCTCAAACGGGACGCTTGAAAAGATAAATAATTGGCCCACTTTTCTTGGGGTCACCAGGGAGGGCATTAACGAGTTCCCATCCTTGGTCGGCCAGTTTACCAAGCATTGCGGGCCAATTTTCATGTAATTCAATCAGTGTCGGAGCTTGGTCAGCAATAAACTGCTTGAGGGCTCCAGTCCCATTCTGTCGTACTTCTATCTGGCAAATTTGCCATTTTCTGCGCTCAATCATTTTGTGTGTCTCCTGCTTCATTACCGGTTGTTTACTGCTCTATACGTTTCAACGCAGAAAATGTCCCATGCTCCTATTCCAGATCATCACCAAACAGAGCAACTGCGAGATGATTTGAGAGCGGAAACGGTTGTTCTAACGGCATAACAAAATCTGTTCGCTTAAAACTGATGAACGGCTCATCAATTTCTGAGAGATCAACAGTTGGATCGAGAAACTGTTGATATTCTCTCCCATTCAATGATGCATACACGTCCGCCGTTACGGAGACGTTCGGGTAGCCAGCAGCAGCCATCTCTTCGTCGATGTAATGAGCGAACTGCACCAACATATCGGGGCGCGTTGCCATTTTGCGTACCTGTCTACTAGAAATGTAGTCATGTGGGTTAACGCCATAGACGGTGTTTGTATCCAGATTGGTAACCAACATAGTGACCTGTGCGTTTTTATCTCGCAGCTTCATATGCCAAGCGAAACGGTGCCCATCTTCCGTCCAACTGACGTATCCGGGTATTAAGTAGTGGCGCAGTGGGAAAAGAAGCTGCCATGCTAAATAAACACTAAACACGGAGAGAGCCGCATATTGTGAGATACTGGTAGGAATACGAGTTTTTAGCAGCGGCTTATCGCGCCCATAGTCTGGGAAGTTAAACACTTTTCTAGCCCAGTCTGCTGGGAAGAACAACGTCGTCGCTGCAATCGCAAACCATGGAAAAATTCCAATCGAGAACATGCGAGCATTCATAACGTGAAAGAACAGCACGAATGCAAAGGCTATGGCACGGGTACGCTTCCAAAGTAGGAATGGCACAATCAATAAGTCAAATAGCAGGCCCCCGTAGACAAACAAGTAGACAACGGGTTCCTCTAGAAACAATGGGCCGATCAGCGGAAAATCATCGACGCGGTTTGCCAACCATGCCCGCATCGGTTCAGTACGCAGCCAGTCAATGTTGATTTTCGCCAGACCACCATAGACATAAACTATCGCCATCTGTGCTTGCAATATCCACAGTGACCACGCTGGCACCTTATTAGATTGTAAGTCCTTGTCGTAGTAAGCATCTACGGATACGGCCCGATTGGCTGGGATGATGATCAATAGAAAACTGAGCAGCGAGATTAAATAGAAGTGGTTGAGGTAAGGTGCTTTATCTAATAAGAAGACATATGTAAACCCAATGAAAAACAAGAATGCGCTGATGCGATAGTAGAAGCCAATCGCTATGAAGATAGCCAGCAGACCAAGCACTGCGAAATGATAATACATACCATCGCCAGGCCACGGACGGACCCAATGGAAGAAGTTATATGTAAAATAGAAATCTGGCTCAATCCAATAACGGTAAATCCAGCCTTTATCAAAATAGCGGAAAACCTCCCACAGCATGATCAACCCGAACGCCACACGGAAGACGACCATTGACGAGATATCAACCGGTCGAAAGAAGCGCTCTTTAAAGGTTTGCCACAGACTTGTTTTAGATTCTTGTTCTATATTTAGTGCTGTCTCAACCATCTTTGTTCACCAGCATCTACTATCTTATTTCCGCAACATTATGCTTAGTTGTCTGCATTTCCACAACTTACCCTGTCCACTTCTGGAGCAAGCATTATGACCAACAACATACGACTCGCCGGCTTCATACCACATCGATGGGATTTAGACGCCAAGCAAGCGGTTCGTTTACAACAACAGCTTGCGTACTATATTGATACAAAAACCTCTCTTGACCTCAAAAACATTAATCTAGTGGGAGGTGTAGATGTTAATGTGAAGGATGGCGTCAGTAAGGCAGCAGTTGTGTTGCTATCATTCCCAGCTTTGACATTGGTTGAGTATGCTGTTGCTTCTGTACCGACACCATTCCCTTACATCCCAGGGCTTTTGAGTTTCCGAGAAGGCAGCGTCATTATCCGAGCCTACGAACAATTGAATGTGAAAGCGGACGCTTATCTGTTTGATGGTATGGGTATCATGCATCCTCGGCGCATGGGGATTGCTAGCCACATTGGGTTGTGGTTTGATGCGCCTACGCTTGGCTGTGGTAAGACTTATTTGCTTGGTGACTATACCGAACCTGATTCTGAAAAAGGAGCATTCAGTCCTGTTACACACCATGGTGAGATCATTGGGTACAGTTTGCGGACTCGCACCAATGTCAAGCCTGTTTTCATCTCACCAGGGCACCTGATGACACTGGACAACGCACGAGAGTTATCCTTGGCTTGTACGGGCAAATATCGCTTACCAGAGCCGGTTCGAGCAGCCCACAAATACGCCGGGCAGCATGCATAATTTCGCTATTAGAACAACTCGCCGGAGTTGAATTGCCAACTCTGGCTATGCTATACTATGCGCCATAAGGCGAATATCAAGTCGCCTCAACTAGATAGTTTTACAAAGCGTAGGCGGCTCTTGTAAGTCGTCTATATTTTGTCCTCGGGTCATTTTTGACCATTATTTTCTTGGTAGGTGCACTCTCATGACAACGAACAACACATCTAACACAAAAACATTGAAGATTAATGTTGGGTTTCTCTTAAAGGAGAGTGCAGGTTACACCCGTGAGGTCGTCGTTGAGTCCCATGGAACCGTAATTATTGGTGAAGTCGAGCTTGATGAGCTTGATGGCATTCTCCGGCTCACGCGGACATCACAAGGCGTATTGGTTCAGGGTGAGCTTGATGCCATCATGACGATTGACTGCGTCCGCTGCTTGACGCCGTTTGGCTACGCTTTTGGCATTCAGTTTCAGGACTTATTCGTACCACACATGCACCCAGATGCAGCCGACCCAAACAACCCCTATGTAATCTCTGATGGTTACATCATTGATCTGTCTCCCATTGTGCGTGAAGAAAGTATCCTTGCTGTTCCAATGACGGCTGTCTGCAGTGAAGACTGCAAGGGGATTTGCTCAAAGTGCGGTGTCAATCTCAATGAAGAAACATGTGATTGTGTGCACGATGAGATCGACCCAAGGCTGGATGCACTCCGTAGTTTGCTCGAAGATTAATAACCCTTATATCGTTTCATAACCTCAATATTTGGCGAAATCGACACCGACGGCAACCGTCGGTGTTTATTATTACAAAGGCGTCGCTAAAGCATAGCTGCGGCTGCTGAAAATGCTCAATTGACATAGGGGAGGGTGTCAAGCATGTTTGAAAGCCAACCATACGAAAACCCTAAGTTTATTAACGCCCTTTTAGAGGAGGCAGAAGAGAAAGGCCACCTCACAGCACAGATAATTCGTGCTCAGATAGCAGAGTTTGATGATGTACGAGCAGAGCACTTTGACCAAATTATTGTCATGCTCAGCAAATTTGATATTGATTACCGTACCAACAGCAGCAACCCTACAAAGATAGTCAATACCACCTTGCAAGACGATCTGACAGGTATAGACGCTGTGGACACCATAGGCCTCTATCTGAAAGAGATGTCACGCGTTCCGCTGTTATCCGTTAACGAAGAGATCCAACTTGCGCAAGAGTATGAAGCTGGACAAGTGGCTCAACAACAGCTTCTTCAACTGGCAAAGGCCGACAACAACACGCAGAAAGATAACCTTAAACAGCTCATTTATCGCGGCGAAGCCGCCCGTGATCACTTAATCCGGGCCAACACCCGGTTGGTCGTCAGTGTGGCCAAAAGGTACGTCAATCGGGGTGTCCCTTTCCTTGATCTTATTCAGGAGGGTAACCTAGGGTTAATGCGTGCTGTGGAAAAGTTTGATTATCATCGTGGTTACCGCTTCAGTACCTATGCCACTTGGTGGATCCGTCAGGCTGTATCCCGTGCCATTGCAGACCAAGGGCGTACAATTCGGGTGCCGGTTCACATGTCTGATCAGATTGCGAAACTCTACAAGACTGCTGGTAAACTCGAACAGAAACTAGGTCGCAAAGCAACCTATCAAGAGTTAGCAGAAGAATTGGAGGTTAATGAAGAGAAAGTTCAATGGATGATGCGTGTCAGTTGGCAGCCGTTGTCATTGGAGGAACCGATTGGTGAGGATGAGGACGCTGAACTAGGTGCTTTCATCGAAGATAAGAATGCCACCGCGCCATCCGACGTGCTTCAAAACCAGTTACTCAAAGAGCAGTTAGAGGAAACATTAGCAACCCTGACAATTCGTGAAGCCAAAATTCTTAGAATGCGCTTTGGCCTGAATAACGGTGAGATACATACGTTGGAAGAGGTCGGGAAAAAATTTGGCTTGACGCGCGAACGCATTCGTCAGATTGAGGGGAATGCCTTGCGTCGGTTACGACACCCAAGCCGCTCGCGGGAATTACGAGCTTATCTACCAGATAAGTATTAGCGCATGTATCTTGAACGGTGTAGACAACAATCTACACCGTTTTCATCTCTGCGAATTGACAATAATCCATAAGAACACGCTACAATAGCTAGGCACACTCACAGGTAAACTAAGGGAAAAATGATATGGCTATCAGCCGCGAAGAGGTCGATCATATGGCTAGTTTGGCGCGCCTTAATCTGACAGATGAAGAGGCTGAGATGTACCGTGAGCAACTATCTGAGCTGCTGGGCTTCTTCAATAAATTAAGCGAGTTAGATACTGACGATATTCAACCAACGTCTACCATACTACCCGCCCAAACAGTGCTTCGGAATGACGAGCCAAAAGTCAACGTCAGCCAAGAAGCGCTCCTCAAAAATGCCGCTAATGAGAGCAAAAACATGTTCAAAGTGAAGGCGGTATTGGACTAATGAGCGATTTAACCCAATTGACGATCAAACAGGCGCATGACGCCCTCAATAAAGGTGAGTTAACGTCAGAGGAATTGACTCAAGCACACCTCGACCGAATTCAAGCTGTTGAACCAACGGTGCAGGCTTACCTACGTGTGACTGCCGATATTGCCATGCAGCATGCTAAGCAGGCCGATAAAAAACGACAAGCTGGGGAAGATAGCCCTTTATTGGGTATCCCTTTGGCTTACAAAGATGTGCTGGTCACTGAGGGCGTTGAGACAACCTGTGGCTCGAAAATTCTCGAAGGCTATATTCCGCCCTACACGGCAACTGCTATCGATAAGCTCAACCAGGCAGGGGCGGTCATGTTGGGCAAACTCAATATGGATGAATTTGCCATGGGCTCATCAACCGAGAACTCCGCCTACCAAGCAACTCGCAACCCCTGGGATGTGGCGCGTGTCCCTGGTGGTTCTAGCGGCGGGAGCGCTGCGGCTGTTGCTGCCCAGTTAGCTCTTGGTACGCTGGGCACCGATACAGGTGGCAGTATTCGGCAACCAGCCGGGTTATGTGGTGTAGTCGGTCTGAAACCCAGCTATGGGCGCGTATCACGCTATGGTCTGGTCGCCTTTGGCTCCTCACTAGACCAGATCGGCCCATTCACGCGAACCGTTGAGGATTCTGCCATCATCCTGAACGCAATCGCTGGGCACGACCCAAAAGACTCCACATCGATGCCGCTCGATGTCCCTGATTTCACCGCCGGTCTGAGCGCTAATCTAAAAGGTGTAAAGATCGGCATACCAGATGAATATTTTTCTGGCGAGGGCATCCAACCAGAGGTGTTAGCCGCCGTGCAAGCCGCTATCGAACAGATGAAAGACCTTGGGGCAGACGTCCTTGAGATCAGCTTGCCGCATACGGAATATGCCATCCCCGTTTACTACTTAGTTGCCACAGCAGAAGCATCAGCTAATCTCGCTCGCTTTGAAGGCGTGCGCTATGGGCCGCGTATTGAAGGCGACCAAATGTGGGACATGTATAACAACACCCGCGGCACTTTGTTTGGCCCAGAAGTCAAACGCCGCATTATGTTAGGTACCTATGCTCTCTCCGCTGGCTACTATGATGCCTATTATGGAAAGGCTCAGAAAGTCCGTACGTTGATCAAACAAGATTTTGAGGACGCGTTTGAGCAAGTCGATGTAATCGCCGGGCCGGTTACTCCGACAACAGCGTTTAAGTTTGGCGAAAAAATGGATGATCCACTCCAAATGTACCTATCGGATGTTTATACTATTGCCGTCAACCTGGCAGGTGTGTCAGCTTTATCAGTGCCCTGTGGATTTGATAGCAACAATTTGCCCATCGGCCTGCATCTGATCGGCGCACAGTTTGATGAAGCATCGATCCTCAATGTGGGTTATGCCTATCAGCAAGTTACTGATTTTCACCAGCAGGCTGCGCCTGTCGGTTAAGATCAATCCAGCAAAAGGCGATTCAGAAATTGGGATTCAGCTATTGTGTAACTACATAGAAAAAGCCCTTCACTCGTTGCGGTGGAGGGATTTTTTATTGGTTACACTACACACACAATAGCGAAAGAAATTGACTCATTGGTTCGCAAGATCACCATACTCACATCATTGATCTTACTTGTACTTATTGGCTGTCATATTCCTAAACGGCGCAGCGTGCAAAACCAAGTTGATGTATCAGTAATCAAGCCAGAAATAGAAGAATTAGAACCCACCCCCATACCCACTGAGGAGAATAGCCCTGTGGCTGCTGGTTATGAGATTCTATTTGAAGCACCTGAACTGCACGACGACGTTTGGATCAACTCTGAGCCACTGAAACTTTCAGACCTGCGTGGAAAAGTCGTATTACTGGAGATGTGGACGTTTGGTTGCTACAACTGTCGGAATGTGCAACTATGGCACACGTGCTTGGCCTACGCTCTACTTGATTGATAAATGGGGTAATGTTTGTTATACCCATCGGGGTGAAGGGCGCTACGCTCAAACGGAGCAGGCCATTCAAGTATTAATGGCTGAAGAAGTACAGCCAACAAGTGTCAGTCGGTAACGTAGAAAAGTACTGAGTTCATACAGGGGAGCACGATTTATGAAATATAAAAATCATGTCCGTTGGGATGATGCCGAACCGGTCGAGATGTTTACCGGGTTAGCCCGCCGCACGCTGGGCACAACCGATACAATGATGATCTGTGAATGGCGCGCGCTTGCTGGGGCCACTGTCCCAGAGCATAGTCATTCAAATGAACAGACTGGTTACGTCGTCAGTGGTCAAGTAATTATGAACATCGGCGGTCAGACAATCACCTGCAGTGAGGGTGACAGCTATGCCATCCCCGCTAATGTGCCGCACAGTGCACACTTTGATGTTGACAGCGTCTTCATTGACGTATTCTCACCCCCGCGTGAGGAATATCGCACGCCGCCATGTGCCAAAAAATCCGCGCAGGGGCCAAACAGCAAATATAGATAAGCACCTACAAGCCACATCAACTAGGAGAAGAAGGTAATGGCTGATAGTTACGACCACAAAGCCATCGAGGCGAAGTGGCAAAAGCGTTGGGAAGAGACAGCACTCTACCACGCCGAAGTGGACTGGGACAAACCGAAACACTACGCGCTGACCATGCTGCCGTACCCCAGCGGCAACCTACATATTGGGCATTGGTTTGCCATGGCGCCATCCGATGCACGCGCCCGCTTTAAGCGGATGAAAGGGTATAACGTCCTGTTCCCTATGGGGTTCGATGCCTTCGGCCTCCCTGCTGAAAACGCCGCCATTACCCGCAATATTCATCCGTGGAAGTGGACGTATGCCAACATCGAGAATATGCGTAAGCAGCTTCGCAGCATGGGCGCTATGTTCGACTGGAAGCGTGAAGCCGTTAGCTGCCAACCATCCTACTACAAATGGACACAATGGTTCTTCAAGCAGTTCTACGAAAACGATCTAGCCTACCGTAATAAGGCCATGGTTAACTGGAGCCCGACGCTGCAAACGGTGTTGGCAAACGAACAGGTCATCGATGGTAAAGACGAACGTACTGGGCAGCCGGTCATCCAAAAGATGATGGAGCAGTGGTTCTTTCGCACCACAAACTATGCTAATGAACTGCTCGACTTTGGCCCCCTGGATTGGCCCGAACCGGTCAAGATCATGCAGACGAACTGGATTGGTCGGAGTGAGGGCGCCCGTGTCGTGTTCGAGTCTGAACAGGGTGATCCCATCGAAGTTTACACTACCCGACCCGACACGCTCTGGGGTGCGACCTTCATGGTGCTAGCACCTGAGCATGCGTTAGTCCAAAAATTAACAACGGATGAACAGCGTACTGAGGTCGAAGCCTACATTGAACAAGCCGCCAATACTACCGAGATCGAACGCTCGGCGGAAGGACGTGAAAAGACGGGTGTTTTCGTTGGCGCGCATGCTACCAACCCGGTGAATAAAGCTCGGATACCAGTCTGGATTGCTGACTATGTCATGTTGGGCTACGGTACAGGTGCCATTATGGCTGTGCCGTCTGGTGATCAACGTGACTTTGAATTCGCACGCAAGTTTAGCCTAGAGATTATTCCGGTAGTTCAGCCAGAGGGTCAAGAAGACCTCGATGGGGAGACGATGGAAGAAGCCTATGCTGGCGCAGGTGTCATCGTCAACAGTGCGGCTTGGTTGAATGGGATTGAATCAAATGGGCAGAAGGGACGCAAAAACCCAGCGATTGCTGCCGTCCTCGATTGGCTAGAAGAAAACAACGTCGGTCAAGAAGCCGTCAACTACCGTTTGCGCGACTGGCTGATCAGCCGCCAGCGTTATTGGGGTTCGCCTATCCCGATTATCTATCGCGAAGATGGCAAGCTAGAAGCTGTTCCAGACGAGGACTTGCCAGTTACCTTACCAGAAGAGGTTGAATTTCAACCAACCGGGCGCAGCCCACTGACATACTACGTGCCCTTCTTGAATACGACCGACAGCGACGGCGACGCAGCCCGTCGTGAGACAGACACAATGGACACATTCATGTGTTCGTCATGGTATCAACTCCGATACCTCAGTCCAAAATACGACAAGGCCCCTTTCGACCCAGAAGAAGCGGCCTATTGGCTACCCGTTGACGTCTACACAGGTGGTGCTGAGCATGCAACGCTGCATTTACTCTACACGCGTTTCTTCACCAAGGCCCTGCGTGATCTTGGCATCTATGACGACGCCGCCAAGATTGCCGCAGAACACGGGCGCGAGACGAAAACCCTTTTCAATGAACCCATGATGATGCTGAGAAACCAAGGGCAGATTCTTGGTGAGGAACGCCCTGGTGACTTGTTAAGCATCCTTGGCGAGCCAGACGAGCAGAGTCGCATCATTGCGACAGAAGTCAAGGTAATTGATGAAGAAGCAGGCGCTCTACCAAGTGCTACCGTTGTCGGTGAACTGGTTCGCCGCAAGGAAAATATCCTGACAGTTCGCAGTGGTGATGGAGACGAGGTTCTTGTCGAGGTTCCTGATACTGCAACGGTTAATATTCCAAACATTGATGGCGAGAACAATGTCAACCAGTTGAAACACTACTTAGATATTCAACGGATGTCTAAGAGTAAGGGCAACGTCGTTGACCCAGATATGCTTGTCGAACGCTATGGTGCTGATGTGGTCCGCGGCTACCTAATGTTTGCGTTTAAGTGGGAGCAGGGTGGCCCTTGGGACAGCCAAGGTGTTGTGGGTATGGTGCGTTTTCTGCACGATGTTTGGTCACTGATTAACGACCCAGCAGGTGCTCAAGGCACAGCCACAGACGACGAAATTACTGCCTTGCAGCGCAAGATGCATCAGACGATTCTGAAGGTAACGCAGGACTTTGAAGACTTCAGCTTCAACACAGCCATCGCTGCACTATTTGAGCTTAAGAACCTAATGCAAAAGCTCAAGTCAGAGGCAATGCTTGAAACAGACATATGGTTAGAAGCCACGCGCAACTTCATTCTGATGATGGCACCATTTATGCCCCATGTTGCCGAAGAACTATGGGAAATCATAGGTGAGGAATTCAGTGTGCACCAGCAGGCATGGCCCATTGGTGACGAAGAACTCGCCGCCGAAGATGTGATCACATTGGTGATCCAAATCAACGGCAAAGTGCGTGACAAACTTGATGTCCCCGCCGATATTGACGAGGCTACAGCCAAGGACTTGGCTCTCAAGTCTGAGAAAATTGCGAACATGCTGAATGGCAGTGAGCCAAAACGTGTGATCTATGTACCAGGACGCCTTGTCAACATTGTACTGTAAGCCCAGTCATTCAGGGGTCTATTGCCTTAGATAGGCCCCTGTCGTTTCTGTACTGGCCCATCGCTTGCAATGCACCTAAATCGCTCTTATTATAAAATCATACTGTTTTTAGCAAAGTCACAGATAATTCTGTGAAACTATTAGCAACTGACGAACCTCCCTCAACTAAATTATTACTTGACACATCACTCTGTGTCTCTTCACTTGCGCCTATTTCTCATGGGGAAATGAACTTTATATGACAAACCGCTCGGTGACCGACGCTGTTCTTGACGTTGTTATTCTGGCAGCCGGCAAAGGCACTCGGATGAAATCAAAATTACCCAAAGTCCTGCACCCTTTGAATGGTCGAGCGATGGTTCAGTACAGCGTGCAGGCTGCCTTTGAGGCAACTGATAGAACACCTATGGTGATCGTCGGGCACCAAGAGGATGCTGTCCGCGAAGAACTAGGTGGCGCCGCTCGTTATGCTCGCCAAGAAGAACAGCTCGGCACGGGGCACGCTATCATGCAAGCATATTCGACTCTTGAAAAGCAATCTGATCATGTTGCGGTTATCTACGCTGATATGCCACTCCTCCGTGGGGATACGCTTCGCAAGCTACATGCAGCCCAGGTAACGAATGCTGATGGACCCTTCAGTATGCTTACGCTGACGACTGACACTCCGCGAGGGTTTGGGCGTGTTATTCGTAGCGCATCCGGAGCCGTTCAGGCTATTGTGGAAGAGGCAGATGCAAGTCCAGAACAAAAAGCCATTCGCGAAGTTAATGTCGGCATCTACTGTTTTGAGGCAGCATGGCTGTGGTCACATCTAGATCAGATTCCGTTGAGCACCAAAGGTGAGTACTATCTGACTGACCTTGTCGCTATTGCCGTGAAGGAGGGTGGCACAATCAATGCGTTGGTGATGGACGACCCAACTGAAGGCATGGGGGTCAACACCCGTGTTCACCTGGCTGAGGCGGAAACAGCCATGCGTCAACGCATTAACGAAACGATGATGCTCAGTGGAGTCACTATTATTGACCCGGCGACAACTTACATTCATGCTGATGTCACCATTGGGCACGATACAATCATCTACCCCAACACGTATTTGCTTGAGGAAACTATCATCGGGCATGATTGTATAATCGGCCCAAATGCCCACATTACGGGTGCAACCATCGGTGACCGCTGCGTTATCAAGCAGTCTGTCATGGAGTATGCCACTCTTGAGGATGACGTTGATGTCGGCCCGTTCGCCCGCTTACGCAAGGGGGCCTATCTGGAAAGTGGCGTTCATATGGGCAATTTTGGTGAGGTCAAGAACAGCCGCTTAGGTCGTGGCGTTGCGATGGGCCATTTTAGTTACATCGGCGATGCTGATATTGGCAGCGAAACCAACATTGGTGCAGGCACGATTACCTGCAACTATGATGGTAAGCAGAAACATAAAACTATTGTTGGCAAAAATACATTTATTGGCAGTGACACTCTGTTAGTTGCACCAGTTGAATTGGGAGATAATGCGCACACTGGGGCAGGTTCAGTCGTCACACGGGATGTCCCGGCCAACACCCTCGTGTATGGCGTTCCAGCAAAGAGCCCAACACGATCTAGTAGAAAAGCAGAGGAGTAATTTGTGGAACCGCCCTTAATGGGTCTTATTAGCCTATTAGTATTGATCTTACTAAATGCAGTCTTTTCCATTGTGCTGCAAGCCATGATCGTTACGCCACGCCAACCCCTGCAGGAAAAGGCCAACGCGGGTGATAGGAACGCGAGAACAGTCCTAGAACTCGCCCAAGATCCAGCTCAAATTCTCGGCACATTTCGGATCATCAATATTATTATCCGCTTTCTGACGACGGGTGTCTTCGCGATTGTTTTCTACCCCATCATCGTCACGGCTCTTTCTGACCAAATATTACGGCTCGGCCTTCAAGCAGATATTGTTGTCTTTGTCGTTATTTTTCCGCTGGTTGCACTGATTATCTATATTCTCACAGATATCGTTCCAGAAGCCGTAGTCCAGATTAATCCGTCGCTATGGGCACGCTCGACAGCGCGCATCGCCAAACTGTTGACGGCTGTTTTACGACCATTGGTTAACCTGATGGGGAGTATTCGACGGCTGTTGGTTGGTACAGAGAACAATGCTTTGGTCACGGAAGAAGAGATCATGACATTGATTGATGTAGGTGAAGAAGAGGGATCAATCGAGCAGCAAGAGCGCGACATGATCTACTCAATTTTTCAACTAGATACAACCATGGCACGCGAAATAATGGTGCCACGTATTGACGTAATTGCGCTAAGCATTGACGCTACCCTTGAAGAAGCGCGTGACTTAATTATTAAAGCTGGCCATTCACGTATTCCAGTGTTTGAAGAAACGCTAGACAACGTCAAAGGGCTCTTATACGCAAAAGATCTGCTGGAAATATGGCATAATGGTGATCGTCAAACAGATTTAATCACGCTGTTACGGGCGCCATTGTTTATCCCCGAGTCGAAGTCAGCTTCAGAACTCCTGCGTGAACTACAGAATGCACAAGTCCATATGGCAGTCGTTATCGATGAATATGGCGGTACAGCCGGTTTGGTCACAATTGAAGACATTGTCGAAGAGATCGTTGGTGAGATCGTCGATGAATATGACGACGAGGAAGAATCACTCGTGCAGCAGATCAACGATAACGAATACATACTCGATGGCCGGCTTGACCTTGACGACCTAAACCGACTTTTAAATCGCCGCCTTTCAAAAGACCTTGGTGATACACTAGGCGGCTTTATCTTTGGGCAGTTAGGTCGCGTTCCAGATGAAGGTGACACGCTAGAGACAGACCAACTACGTTTCAAGATAGTCAGTGTTGAAGACCGTCGTATCCGCAAGGTCCGAGTAGAAGTTATTCACCCAGATGAAAAAACTGATATCCAGTTAAAAGACGAAGCTGAGGGCAGTGATGAGCAATCGGTTAACAACTGAAATGGTGTCAGACTTAGTCAGGGCCGCCCGAGCCGCCCGCGTAAAGGCCTACGCACCATATTCTGGTTACTTTGTTGGCTCGGCTCTCCTGACGGCATCTGGTCAGATGTTTACCGGGTGCAATGTCGAGAATGCGTCTTATCCAGCGTCCATCTGTGCAGAGCGGGTTGCGATTACCAAGGCTATCTCCGAAAGTGAGCTTGAGCTTGTCGCTATCGCCGTGGTGACTGCCAATGGAGGTGCGCCTTGCGGTATTTGCAGGCAAGTCATGAACGAATTTGCGCCTGATATGCATGTGATCATTGCAACAGAAGCAGATGTCCGAGCAAACTATATGCTATCTGATTTACTGCCCGATGGGTTCGGGCCAGAAAGTTTAACCAGCTAGCATGCCTCGGCCTCATCAACAATATCGCACGCGTGCTGTTATTCTTCGACGCCATGACCTAGGTGAGACAGATCGTATTCTTACCATCTTTACCCGGGCCTACGGCAAAAAACGCGCCGTTGCTAAAGGGGTGCGCAAGCCCCAAAATCGCAAAGCTGGGCACGTCGAACTGTTTTCTGAAGTAGATGCGCTAATCTCCGTTGGGCGTTCGCTTGATGTGCTGTCTCAAGTTGAGATGGTGAATTCGTTTTATCCGCTCCGTGCTGACCTTGAGCATACAACCTACGCCCTGCATGTACTTGAACTGGTCGATGCTTTTACTGAAGACGATGATGCTTTCGAGTCTCTGTATGATTTACTGGTTCAAGGGCTTCATTGGTTGGAGGAAACAGATAAGCTCGGCCTTGTGATAAGCTATTTTGAACTTCAACTGTTAGCCGAAGTCGGTTATCAACCGCAGTTGTTCCACTGTGTTATCTGTGACGATGATCTCAAGCCTGTGCGACAGTATTTTAGCATCGCAGACGGTGGGGTAGTTTGCCCATCCTGCGGGGAAACTACCCCACGCACGCGCAAGCTTTCGCTGAACGCTTTCAAAGTGCTTCGGCATATGGTTCGCAACCCATATCAGGCCATTGCAGAACTCAGCATAACGCCGCGTGTTCAAGGAGAACTCAACGCTCATCTGCGAGCGACATTAGCGTATCACCTAGAGCGCAGGTTGAAATCGGCTGCCTTCCTAGACCGGCTGCGGCGCGAAGCGTTTTAATATTAGATTAATTGCTTTTTCCCGTCGGCTTTTTATGGGCTGGCTTATTACTATCTTTAACCTGCTCTGAAGTTGACGCAGGTTCTATCGGTGGCTTAGTCTCAGAGGCCCTAGAGATGCTGCTCGAAGCGTCACTTGATGCTTTGTTAGTTTTTGTTATATCGTCGGTTTTCGTCTCTAACTTTGGTGCTTTGGGCGTTTTTGCCGAGCTAACTTTAGGCTCTTTTGACTTTGGTTCTTCAGACAGCAACTTAGTTTTCTGTGCAGCCTGCTTTTGACTATTTGTTTCAGGTCTTTTGCGCTTGGGCTCAATGAAAGCAGCCTCGAGGTCGTTGACGGTTGCAGGCACAAGCGCAAGTGTCATGAAATCTAGTAGCTTCGTATCTACCTGCATCTTGCCACGGTTTTGATCCTTGTAGTCATAGAACGACTTAACTTTTTCCGCAAAGCGCTTTGGTAGCAATTCCTCCACTTTTTTGACGGCGTCTTTAGTGGTAGCGATCAGAAAACGGGTGTCTTCAGGGTGGCCTACAAATGACTTCACAGGTTCAACTGTTTGCAGCACATCGCCAATAATCCGAGCAGCACTTCTAACAACCTGATTTTGAGCAACGGGCCCATACTTATCTTCAAATGCTTCTGCATTGACGATATCAACGTAAAAGAAAGCACTGTCTTTATCCTTGAGCCGGTCGGGGAGGCGTTCTTTGATCAGTGATTTACTCGGTAAGCTGGTGCGGGCATCGACCAAGGGCTTCCCGCCCAACCGCTCAATGATGTTATGCACCTTAATCCGTAGTTCTTCGATGTTAAAGGGCTTGGTAATGTAATCATCAGCACCGAGCTCAAGCCCACTCAAACGACTGCGACGCTCTGCTTGACTGGTCAAAAAGATGATTGGAATGTTCTGGGTGGCTGGTGTAGCACGTAGCTTACGGCAGATATCGTAGCCGGTCATATCAGGGAGGTTAATGTCCAAAATAATAACTGTGGGGTCTTCTTTGTTTGCTAATGATAATGCTCTACTGCCGCTCAAGGCATTAATAACATCGTAACCCATTATCTCAAAATATCGCCGGAGCAGGTCAGCTGTTATCTCTTCATCTTCAACCACAAGTAGTTTGTTCATGCAGGTTTCACCTGGCGTTTCGTTGGCTTACAGTTGTCTGGAAAGCTGAATAATTGACCGTGCATACAGCGAATTAGGCGCTAACATCAGCATTGGGTGACCAGCCGACAAGGCTTGCAACTGGTTCTCATCATATGGAATGCTGGCTTGCAGCGGGCGATCTAAGGCAGTGCTAACCTCCTCGAAACCCATGCCGTGTGGGTGCGTGCGGTTAAGTATGATGTGTTGCGTGGCCTTCAGGTTCATACGCTCAATTTCAGACAGAGCATTTTGTGCTGCTGATATTGCTGCTGGGTCATCTCCAACAACGACAACGAGATTATTCGCGACTTTCATTACTGTTTCGGACATGGGGGTTGGAATTGTCGGTAACAATACAATCAGGCGGTTGAAGCCCTCATTTAAAACACGCAGCATATATAGCAACCCGCCGTTATCCATGCGCTGATCCATCCTTCGATTAGGAGATGCCATCACCGCGACGCCCGAAGAATGGTTTAGTAGAAGCGTCTGTCCTATTCGTTTTTTATCATCACCTGGACGTAGCTCCAGTAGATCGGCCCATGTTTTCGAGGTTGGCGTCAGACGAAGCTGGACGGCGACGTTACCATAGTCTTGCAGATCGAGCAGGCAGGAGCGACCAAATTGCATAGCGCCCAATGCTAAGTTAACAGCAACAGTCGTTGCACCAACACCAGTACTTAACCCCATTACGCCTGCGATTGCGAGCGGGGCAGAGTCTGCCTTGGCCTCAGGCATTCCAGATTCTCGTGTGAAGTTGTACACTGTCTTCGACTTTGACGCAGCGCCTGACGATGGTCTCGGGGGTGGCGCAGTTTCCTTTGGCACAAGCATATTCTGAGCACCTGTCTCTAGGAGAGTTTCAATATGACGCTCTAGCGCTTCCTTTGTAATTGGTTTGGTCAGGAACCCATCCGCTCCTGACTGGATTGCCAGTTCTCGTGACTCATCTTGAGATACCGCTGTCAGAATAAGGAGGGGGATGTCTTTCGTTTCACTATCTTCGCGCAGCATCCGGCAGACTTCAAACCCACTAATTTCTGGCATCATGAGGTCAATAATCACCATATCAGGCTGATGTTGCTTCGCCATTGCAACGCCTTCTTTGGGGGAGGTGGTCATTAGTGACTTATGACCAATACGTTGAATAATCAAACCCATCATTTGTAGCAGGCTTTGATCATCATCGATTAAAAGAATGTTTGCCATATAAACGCCTAGGAGTCTACTTTTTACTTTGAGCAGTATCTGTATGCGATTTTACGCGAAATATGTATTGAAACCAATGTAACTTGCGAACGATGTTACATTTCGCAAGTGAATTTATGCTACTGTGATTGCGTGTTAACCAGGATAGACTATATGCCATTGTATTGTAGGCCATCTTGATTTTTCACGGGGGTCGGTGTACCATACTTAACAGGTAGCAAGTGATTTTTTTCACACTTGCTCGTGGTTAAAAGCACACTACCCTCTATAACATAAGATACCAGAATTATTCAACAGACAATCTAATTTTATGGGAGATATGCCGGACATGTCCGATAAGCTTGAAGGGCTGGCAAACCCAGATTATCCAATTCCAGAAGAACTTCAGTCCAATGTCATCGTGACCACTCTGGACAAGGTATACAATTGGGCCCGTAGTAAATCCGTCTGGCCGATGACGTTCGGACTAGCCTGCTGTGCGATTGAGATGATCTCGACAGCGTCCTCTCGTTATGATCAGGCACGCTTCGGGATGGAAGTTGTTCGTCCGACACCACGCCAGAGTGACTTGATGATCGTGTCTGGTACTGTCACCAAGAAGATGGTGCCGTTTATTGTTCGCCTATACAACCAAATGCCTGAACCCCGCTATGTTCTTTCGATGGGCGCCTGTGCATCTGGTGGTGGGCCATTTAAGGAAGGCTACAACGTCGTCGATGGGATTGATAAGTTCGTCCCTGTTGATGTCTACGTTCCAGGCTGTCCGCCAACCCCGCAAGCACTTCTATACGGTTTCATTACACTGCATAAAAAGATCGAGCGCCAAAGCATTCAAACAGTACCTTGGTATCGTCGTGGCGATGTTGACAGTATTCCAGTCCCTATCCTGGGGCCGGATATCATAGACCCACGTCAAGCTTCGCTGATCAACGCTTCTGATGTAGCAACACCAACCATTGCTGAGGCTGTTGCAGCGAAAGAGGCTGCTGAAGCCGCCGCTGCGAAAGAAGCCAAGGAGCAAGCTGAAGCCGTGAAGGAAGGTGCATAATGGCTGAAATTCCGATGACGCGCGAGGGGCAGAGTCAGTACGTCTTTGACCGCCTTCAAGAAAGTTTCCCAGAGGGTTTAGAAGAAGATACACGTGAGGGATACACTGGGTTTATTGTCGATGACAGCAAGCTAGTAGATGTCGCCCAGACCATTCGAGATAACCTCGGTTACGACCTGCTTAGTAGTGTCAATTATGTTGACTATTTAGAAGAAGGCTACTTCGAGGTTGTGTATAATATTTTCAGTACACAATTTGGTGGCAGGGGCATCAATGTGAAGGCGCGAACCCCGCGTGACGTGGCAACGCTTCCATCACTGACGCCCGTCTATCCGGCTGCCGACTTTCAAGAGCGTGAAGCATATGATCTGATGGGAATTCGCTTTGCAGGCCACCCGAACCTTAAGCGCATCCTAATGTGGGAAGGCTTTGAGGGCCATCCACTGCGTAAAGATTGGCAAGAGGCCTATTACGAAGAGGATAATAAGCCATTCAAGAGCCGCTGGCCCGGCGGTGATGTCTACCGTGGCGAGATGTGGAACCCCTATGGCAAAAACGTGCGCTACCCAGAGGGCTTCCGCACAACAGACAACCTGCTAGACCCAGACTCTAGTGTTTACGCAGGATTGACGACGCAAAACGACACGGGTATCACTTACCAGCAAATCAAGACAGACCAGTTAGTCGTCAATATGGGGCCACAACACCCCAGCACGCATGGGGTGTTCCGCATGGCCCTCACGCTTGATGGCGAAACTGTCACGAAGCTAGAACCTGTTATGGGGTACTTGCATCGCAACCATGAGAAAATTGGTGAGCGCAATACTTGGTTGCAAAATATGCCCTTTACCGACCGGCTCGACTACCTTGCGAGTATGTCAAACAACATCGCCTATGCCATTACGGTTGAAGAGATGCTGGATCAAGAGGTACCTTACCGCGCTGAAGTCATTCGTGTGTTAATGGCAGAATTGACGCGTATCGTCAGCCACTTCTGGTTCTTTGGCTTCTTCTTGAACGACCTTGGCGCGTTCCTAACGCCAGCAGTGTACGTCATTACAGAGCGTGATCTCATCCTCGATTTCTTCGAGGCTGCATCGGGCTCCCGTATGATGTGCAACTACTCGCGTTTTGGTGGCGTCGCCTACGACCTGCCACCCTATGTTGGCGGCCCAGCTATTCAACCAACTGACCGTGCTCGCCGCATCGACACGCTGAAGTTCCTTAAGGATCTCGTCTACGACCGGCTGCCACGCATTACCGATCAATTAGACCGCTACCTGACTCGTAATGAGATTGTCATGTCGCGTTGTAAGGGTATTGGCATTTTGCCACCTGATCAGGCTGTGGCACTGGGAGCTACGGGGCCGGTTCTGCGTGCCTCTGGTGTTCCGTATGATTTGCGCCGCTCAGACCCATACAGTATCTACGATGAGTTAGACTTTGATGTAGCGGTGCGCTACAACGGCGACTTGTATGACCGCTTCCTCATTCGCTTCGATGAAGTGCGCCAGAGCATCCGTATTTTAGAACAGATTATCCCTCGCCTTGAAGAAACTCAGGGGCAAGAATATTGGGCTGGCAAGCGTCCTTACAATATCCGCGTGCCTAAGGGTGAGAACTTTGGTCACGCTGAAAACCCTAAGGGTGAGTTAGGTTTTTACTGCGTCTCCAACGGTAAAGCCAATCCATACCGCTATCATATTAAGTCACCGAGCTTTGTCAATCTGACAGCGCTCGAAGAGATGTCGGTTGGGCATAAAGTCGCAGATGTCGTTGCAATTTTTGGTAGTATTGACATTGTTCTCGGTGAAGTAGACCGCTAATTATCGGGGGCGTATCACCCCCGCGTTTGACAGGGAGTAACATGTACGGACTAGGTATTTTCAAGGGCATGGGTGTGACGATGAAGCACCTCATCGACACATACCTTGATGACTTTAAATGGGGCGTAAAACGCTACACTACCAACGAAGGGTTTGAAACTCGCCAGAGCCCAAATACACGCGGCTTGGTGACGATTTCCTATCCCGAAGAAAAAATGGCAGTCCCAGAGCGCTTCCGCTTTGTCCCTTTCTTGATCACCAATGAAGCCGACGCTGAGGAAGACCCCAACGCGCATTGGTGCACAAGCTGTGGGATTTGCGCCAAGGTGTGCCCACCACAGTGCATCTGGATTGTACGCGGCACAGACCCAGAAACTGGTCGGCCTGTGTCACAGCCGTCTGACTTTTACATCGACATTGATATTTGTATGAACTGCGGCTTCTGCGCTGAGTTCTGCCCATTCGATGCGATTAAGATGGATCATGATTACGAGCTAGCCAGCTATGACCGCACAGGCAATCATATCCACAATATCGAGCGCCTCTCAAAGCCACTGAGTTATTGGCAGACAATCGCACCAACCCGTGCCGAGCAAGAGCGCCTAGCACGCGAGGCCAAGGAAGTTGCCAAGCGCGTTAAGTAGTTTGACGACGGTGCTTAAACCGAACTTAACGTTCGTCTATTAGAATAGCAACTGTCAAAGACCGTTAGCGATGACGGTCTTTTCTTTTCTTTTCTTTTCCCGAAGAACCTCAAAGAGAAGGGGCAAGCATGTACCAACGTGATGCTGATGTAATCTTCCCAATCCGTGTGTTGGAATCGCTGACAGCACTCCGCGGTGAACGTTGGCAAGACCTTGTTAACCAAGTCAAGCAAGCTCCCCAAGCGGCACTCGAGCAACAGGCTTTTACTCTGATGATGGTGCACCTCAATAGCTGCATGACGTGTAGTGCTCACAGCCATCGGGCCTTTCGTGGCTGTACAGACTGCTCACAGAGTTCACTGCGGCGCTTCAAAGGTTCTGATGACGCGCTGGTACACAAATATCAACAAGCTATGCAGGACGTTCAAGCATGGCATGCGTCTGGCGCTGTTCCCCCACAAGTAGACCGTAGCGCTTAGTTGTTCATCAGCAAAATCTTGCTGAAGTAGGTCATTGGGACAACTTCAGAGTATGATTGCCGTACCAGTAGGGTAATTTAACTACCGTGTTGCCGGCTGGTGAGGTACAATCGCCATAAACAAGAAAAAAATTAATTTTATTATTGGCAGGAAAATTATGACCTCAGAATCTCTCGAGCAGTTGGTAATGCAACAGCTTGCAACTGTTGATGACCCCGAACTTCACCAAGACCTTGTATCATTGAATATGATCCGCGATCTGACTATCAATGGCAGTACGGCTGAATTCACTGTTGTGCTAACGACACCAGCCTGCCCACTCAAGGACAAGATTTTGGCAGATGTAACCGAGGCCGTCACCCGTGTGGATGGCATCGACGCAGCCAAAGTCAAATGGGACGCACAGGTAGTCGCAAACCCCCGCGTGATGGGCCGCTTACAAATTGATGTCAAACATATCATCGCTGTCAGCAGTGGCAAGGGCGGCGTCGGCAAGAGCACGGTATCAGCCAATCTTGCAATCGCATTGGCAGAAATGGGTGCAACGGTCGGCTTATTGGACGCAGATATCACTGGGCCTAACATCCCAATGCTAATGGGTGTTGACCGCATGCCACCGCCTAAGGGGCAGCGTCTGGTACCTGCGGAAAACTACGGTGTCCAAGTCATGAGCATGGGATTCCTCGTGGAAAAAGACAAGCCACTGATTTGGCGTGGGCCAATGGTGCATGGTGCTATTCGTCAGTTCTTTACTGATGTTGAGTGGTACGCTATGGACTATCTTGTGATTGATCTACCACCGGGCACGGGTGATGCGCAGTTAACACTGGCTCAATCTGTGCCGTTGACAGGAGCCGTGATCGTAACGCAGCCACAGGAAGTCGCCGTTGGTGATGCACTTCGTGGTCTGGCTATGTTTGAGCAAGTTAATGTACCGATTCTTGGTGTAATTGAAAACATGCGTGGTGAATTTTTCGGCAGTGGTGGCGGTGAAACACTCGCAGAAACACGTAATGTGCCATTTTTGGGCAGTATTCCACTGGATCCACAAGTTCGTATTGGTGGTGACAATGGCCAGCCAATTGTCATCTCAGCACCTGATTCACCAGCGGCGGCAGCATTTCGCAACGTCGCTCAAGCAATAGCAGCCCGGTCAAGCGTATTGGCGTTCCAAAACGGTGGCAATGTCATCCCGCTGACTACAATTTCCTAAACGGTAACATTAACGAGATAGCAAAAATAGCCTGCCTATTGCACAGGGCAGGCTATTTCATTTAAACTTAGCAATGATATGGGCTATTACACTTAAGCAACCTCTGCGCTATTCCAGCCCATTTGAATGCACTTACCTGCCTAGAGCACAGATCAACGCTCTGCTCGGCAGTTTTGAGGAGTCATGATATGGCAGTTGCCACCAGCCTGCGGGTTGCAGGCGTTCGTTTTACTAAAATCGGTAAGCTTTACCACTTTGATACCACACAATTTCCCGACCTTGAGGCCGGAGACCACGTCATCGTTGAGACGGCTCGTGGTCGCCAACTTGGTCAGATTATGGGGTTCATGTCACCAGAAGACGCTGAAATAGAGCTGCTTAAGCCAATTAAACGACCCGCTAACCCACGTGACTTGATGGTCAATAAATTATGGGAAGCCAAGAGTGTCGAGGCCCTAATTGACACACGCGAGTTAGCGTCCACTATTAGTGTGTTTAATGGCGTGAAGTTCGTCAAAGCACGCTACAACTACGATGGCAGCATCTTAACTGTGCTTTATGCCTCTGAAGACCCAGTAGATACAAATAGTTTGCGAAAAAAGATGTTAGATCATTTCGACACCCGAGTAGATTTGCGGCGCATTGGCGCGCGAGATGCCGCTAAGCTACTCGGTGAATATGGTGCCTGTGGGGCACCGCGTTGTTGTTCAACCTTTCTGACTGAATTCAGCCCAATTTCGATCAAGATGGCAAAGGCGCAGGGTATCTCACTCAACCCTTCAGAGATTACAGGGATGTGTGGACGCTTGCGTTGCTGCCTTGTTTATGAATACGAGCAATACGTCGAGGCTCGTCGAAAGTTGCCGAAGCGCGGCAAGTGGGTCAACACAGTTCATGGTGAAGGTAAAATCATCGACATCAATCCACTCGGCGAGTCAGTGACTGTCATCATTGAAGGTAACCGTCACGAGGTCTCTAAAGAAGAGCTTGAACCACTAGAAGAGCTCAAGAACCTCAAGTCTAAGGCCGCGGCTGGTTGCACAAAAGAAGGCCAAGGCGGTGCCTGTGAATGTGGTGCACGAGTACGTTCTGGTAATCAACCAAAGACAAGTGAAGAGATCGCGGCTGAAACGCAAAAAGATATGAAAGCCCGCGAGGAAAAGCGCGAGGAAAAGCGCAAAAAGAAGAAGCGTCGTGGTCGCAAGGGACATGGGCGGAAAGCAAAGGGTGATAAAAAGACCAAAAAGAATGAGCAGGGAGGCCAATCATAGCATTGATTGACTACTACGCACGTGCTAAAGCGCTTGAGCCAGAAATCATCAGGCGTCGGCGTGATCTGCATCGTCACCCGGAGCTTTCTTTTCGAGAATTCCGGACGGCAGGTATCGTAGCAGATGAACTGCGTGCATTGGGGATGGAAGCCCAAACAGGCATCGCAGAGACCGGCGTAGTTGGTATTCTGGAAGGGGGGCACCCTGGCCCAACCGTGCTCGTCCGTGCTGATATGGATGCACTGCCAATCATCGAAGAGAACGATATTGACTATATCTCCGGTGAAGCAGGTATAATGCACGCCTGTGGTCATGATGGGCACACCAGCGTTGCCCTCGCCGTCGCAAAAATTCTGCATGGCGCTCAAGAGAACCTCCATGGACGAGTCAAATTTGTATTTCAACCAGCAGAAGAGACGGGCGCTGGGGCGTTGCGCATGGTCGAAGAAGGTGTGCTAGATAACCCTCGTCCTGATTTTGCATTAGGTCTACACCTGTGGAACGAGCTACCTTACGGCACAATTGTCGCAACACCCGGCCCGTTGATGGCTGCCTCAGGCCAATTCCAGATTACGATTAGCGGTCATGGTGGACACGCTGCATCGCCTCATGCCACGCGTGACCCAATCGTAGCAGCCGCACAGGTGATCACCGCCATCCAGACGATCACCAGCCGCAACATCGACCCAATGCAGTCAGCCGTTATAACCGTAGCATCAGTCCACGCGGGGGATGCTTTTAACATCATCCCTTCGACCGTAGAAATCAAAGGCAGTATCCGTTCCTATCTGCCAGATGTTCAAGCGACGATCCACCAACGCTTAAAGGAAATTTGCACTGGTATTTGCCAAGCGATGAACTGCACCGTTGATATCAACATTTTTAATGTGACCAAAGCAGTGATCAACGATGCGGATGTTGCCGCTAATGTTGCTTCAATAGCTGAACGTATTAAAGGTGTACAGCATGTTCTGACAAATTATTGTACAATGATCTCGGAAGATGTGTCAGAATTTATGGATGATATCCCAAGTTGCTATTTTTTCGTTGGTTCAGCAAATTCTGACGCCGGGCGGGATTTTCCGCACCACCATCCGCGTTTCAATTTTGACGAGCGAGCGTTAGTCATCGCAGCAACCATCCTAGCCGAAGCTACAGCAAGCTATTTGAAGTAGACCCTGATTACCTATGATATCAAGACAATTGAAAGAGGCACTATGCCTGCCAATGTGATTATTGGGATGCAATGGGGAGACGAGGGCAAAGGCCGCGTTGCTGATTATTTCGCCCAACGATCTGATATCGTCGCTCGGTATGCTGGCGGCGACAATGCTGGGCATACGGTTACAGTTGGCGATAGTACATTCAAACTACATCTTGTTCCATCTGGCATTCTCCATGACGGCGTCGCCTGCGTACTCGGTGGTGGCATGGTGATTAACCCCATTAATCTTGTCAAGGAACTTGACGGTCTACGTGAGCGTGGTGTCGATGTCTCACCTGGACGAGTGATCATCGCTGAAAATGCCCACATGATCACCCCAATGCATATTGCCCTTGACGGTGCCAAAGAGGCTGATCTGGGCAGCGGTAAAATCGGCACAACGAAACGTGGGATTGGCCCAGCTTACACAGACAAAGTTGCTCGCAATGGTATTCGCATGCACGCCTTGACGACACCGACCCTATTAGAAAAATCGCTCAAAACACATTTTGAAGCAGGCAACAGGCGCTTAGAACAAGATTTTGGCTTACCTCCTATCGATACGGATGTTGAAGTGGCAAATGTCCTTAAGGCAGCCGAAGTATTACGTCCTTATCTTGATAATGTCCCGTATTACCTACATGAGGCTTTAGTTGATGATAAGACTGTGTTATGTGAAGGTGCTCAAGGGACTTTGTTAGATATTGACCATGGCAGCTACCCCTTTGTGACCAGTTCTTCTGCAACGGTAGGTGGTGTTATGACTGGCCTAGGAATTGGGCCGAAACACATAAATCGGGTGATTGGTGTCGCCAAAGCCTTCAGCACACGGGTGGGTGCGGGCCCCATGCCGACCGAACAAGGGGGCGCAGTGGCGCAAAAACTGCGCGGCACAGGCGAAAACCCTTGGGATGAATTTGGTACCACAACAGGCCGACCGCGTCGTTGCGGCTGGCTTGACACAGTCGTACTGCGTTACGCTACTCGTATAAACGGGTTGACCGAGTTCATCCTGACCAAACTCGACATTCTGAGCGGGTTTAAGACCCTGACCATTGCAAATTCATATCAAATTCAGGGAGATTATCTTAATGAATTACCAACCATTCTGTCCCAGTTTGAAGAAGCAGAAGCTATCTATGAGACACGACCTGGTTGGCAAGAAGACATTACCGACAAGCGCCAGTTAAGCGAGCTCCCTGAGGCCGCTCAACAATATATTACACATATTCAAGATACGCTAGGTATCCCGGCTATCCAGGCAACTGTTGGTCCAGCACGGTCACAAATTGTAATACTCCAAGAGGAAATCTAATAATTTAACTATTGACCAAACGAACGTACATTTATAGAATTAAACTAATTTATTAGATTTATTTGATGTTAAGACAAACTATCTTCTCGTAAAGGAAATAAACGGTGCGCGATACACCTAAGATTCAGTCTGACATTTTACAGTACATCGTAGATAAAGGCTTTATGCCCGGCGACCAATTGCCGACTATCCAAGATATTAGCGAGGAACTCGGAGTCAGTGTTGCTAAAACACGTGAGTCATTAGAAGTAGCACGAGCGCTTGGTATTGTTGAAATTAAGCCCGGACGAGGCACGCGGGTTGCAGAGTATTCGTTTGAGCCAGCAGTCAGGCTCAGTGTACTCTACTCGATTGGTATGGGAACTACCCGTCACTTCTTCAAATATGTTCGCCAGATGCGCAATGCAATTGAAGTGTCATTCTGGGCAGAAGCTACTCGCAAGCTCGAGAAAAAAGATATCGATGATCTGCAGCAGGTTGTTGATGATGCCTTTGCCAAACTTGAGAAGTCCCCGATTCAAGTACCAGCGTTAGAACATCGCGCTTTTCATTTGGGTATGTTTTCTCGGTTAGGAAATCCTTTTACGGAAGGCTTCTTGAAAGCCTATTGGGAAGCGCACGATGCTTTTGGACTGAATATGTACGCCGAGATTGATTACCATAAGCGCGTGTGGGATTACCACGACCGCATCTTGGATACCATCCGGCAAGGTGATACGGAAACCGGGCGCAAATTGCTCATTGAACACTTCAACTTGGTGCGTCATCAGGAAGACCTCGAGCGCACTGGGCATCCAGAAGTGCCAACGGATTTGGAGATGATCTATTCGCAATTGTTAACCTATTCTAACGAAACATCTCCTCAACCAGTGGATTGATCTGACTCCACTGGGGTTGTAGCACTGATGCACCAGATGAAGCTGTGGCACCGACCGCCATCTGTTCGTCGATAATTTGGAAGTCTACCTTACCAGCGGTGTTTGCCCAGACGAGCGTAGGCCACAGCAGCAGCCCGTCGATTAAGCTAAAGTCTGTATCGACGTTGTTCGCGAATGCCAGATAAACCCCTGGGACACGCCACCAGTTCCGGGGCATAAGCATCTTCGAAACGAACCCACCCACAACCTGTTGTTGACGACGCACCCGGGCGAAATCGCTATCGCCATGGCGCGTGCGAGCAAATTGTAATGCACGCTCCCCATTTAATGTCTGGGGGCCAGCGTCAAACTCTATGACCATCGTGCTATAGTCAAGTGTTGGGTAGGCGTAGTCGATAATGTCATTCTCAACATCGACATCGATACCACCTGCCGCGTCAATAATGTCGACAAAGGCCTGAAAGTTCAGCCGCACAGTCCGGTGAATGGGAATATTAAAGTTTGCCTCTATTGTCTCTGCGGCGAGGATAGGACCTCCGCCCACCACTGCGTTTTCTCCAAGAATGTGCGCCGTATTAATTCGATTGAAGCCATAGTTTGGAATTTCGAGATACAGGTCTCTTGGGATAGACAGCACCCCGACGTAGAGGTCAGCCGGATCAACAGTGACCAACATCATTGTATCCGTTCGCGTAATAACCCCATCACCCGGTCGCGCATCAATGCCCAGCACGAGAATGTTTGTCCGAGGAGGGGGTGCAATTCGGTACAAGACAGTCAGCAAGCAGGAGAAAACCAACGCGAATAAGCCGAGCGCCAGTGTCCCACGCCAGAGGCAGCCGAGCACTTTTTTTCTACGCTTACGTTTCAGTCTACGAGGTGACCGCTGGCGTGGTGGCGGATTCGACGGTGGCACGTAGCCGCGGCGGGTCGCGTCACCAGGGTAGACTAGAGGCTTCTGCGGCGGCCTAACTGCCGTTCTATCATTATGACGGTCGTCATACACGATGGTTAGCCTTCAGCAAAAGTACAGGCGATTTCAAGCAACATGTTGCCGGCATTGGCGACATCTGCAAAAGAGGCAAATTCCGCCGGATTATGACTAATGCCCGCTTCGCAAGGTACAAAGAACATCACCGTTGGGAAGCCATCACACATGATCTGTGCGTCGTGCCCTGCCATACTAAGGCATCTCATATGCGCCAACCCCAACTTCGCTGCACTCTGTTCGCAACGAATAATCAGGTCTTTGTCCATAATGCTGGGCGTAGCATGGTTGATCTTAAACCATTCCACATCAACATTAAATTTTCGGCCACAGGTATGGGCTAAGGCCAATAACTGATCTTCCATGGCGTTCAACAGATCTTCACGACCGTGCCGAAACTCCAAGCCAAGCATCACATCTGATGGCACACTATTCTGAGCCGCATGATCGATCTCTAAGACGCCGCAGTTCATCACACCGGGGCTAAACCTATTAATCACCAGTTCACGCGCATCAAGGATAAAAGTGGAGGCTGCCCAGAGTGCATCCTGACGCTCTAACATAGGCTTTGTACCTGAATGCGCCGCAGCCCCTATAAAATGAAGGTTGAAGTTTCGCTTGCCCACAATACTGGTGACGATCCCGATTTGGCAACCATGATCTTCGATGCCCGTTGCCTGTTCAATATGAACCTCGACATAGGCCCTGATCTCCTCTGTGGTTCGCTTGGCATTTAATACGCTTGCTTTGGTCAACCCTAAGCGCTTAAGGCCTGCTTCAAAGGCTTCTTGATTCGGAAGTCCTTGCATATCCGATGGTGTGATTTGACCCACAATGGCCCGGCTGCCCATCATCGTATAGACACTGCCTTCTTCATCCGTCAACGATATCGCCTCCAGATGATACGGTAGTTTAATTCCTGCCTCTTTGAGGGTAACCAATGCCTCAAAGGCACTCAGAACACCCAGAGCGCCATCAAAGTGCCCTCCGTTTGGTACCGTGTCGAGGTGCGACCCCATGATAACAGTTTGGGCATGGGGATTATTCGATGGCAGCATCGCTGCTTGATTACCAGCGCCATCCTCTTTATAGACAAGTCCTACCTGATGAATTCGCTGCCGGAACCAAGTTCGCCCAAGCACATCCGACGGTGACATTGCCGGGCGTGAGACACCCCCTTCATCTGTCATTCCAATGCGCCCAAGCTCATTGAGGTTGCTCCAGAGGCGGTCAGCGTTGATCTGCAGGTCTTTAATAACCAAAAGACACCCCTTTCTACTGACTACTCAGTTCGGCGAGTGCATGAGCAAGAACAGTTACCCCACAGGCGATATCTTCTGGCGCAGTGTATTCGTCTGGGCGATGGCTGATCCCATCCTCTGATGGCACAAAGATCATGCTGGTTGGGCAGATTTGTGCCATGAACAGAGTATCATGGTAGGCCCTACTGACCAGTTTTTGGTGAGAATAGCTCAGTTCCTGGCAAATCTTCTCTAAAGCGTTAACGATGGCATCTCCTGAGTAACAGGGGGCGTCTGCATTGAGAATTTCCTTTTTCGCTGACAAACCACGCTGCTCACAAATGGAATCAACAGCATTCAACACAGTGTCTACTAGGCCGTCACGCAGGGCGAGGTCAATATCACGAATGTCAATCTCCATCAGTACCCGGCTTGGAATGCTGTTGACTGCGCCTGGATACATATCCAGCAGACCCACAGTTGCCACTGCATTAGGGCTAGGGCTGGATTTCGCCACTTCTTCTACAACCAGTGCCAACTCAGCAGCGCCCAGAAAGGCATCTTTCCGATCAGGCATTAAGACGGTACCCGCATGCCCGCCATCCCCAGAAAAGGTCACACGGATCGTGGCTGGCGCAGCAATTGCTGTCACAATGCCGATGCTGTCCCCCGCTTGTTCTAAACGTGAACCTTGCTCGATATGCAATTCAACAAAGGCTTGGTAGGTACCTTCTTCCAACTGAACAGTTGCTAATGGCGCATCGTATCCGGCAGCGTTCCGTATCTCGTCAAATAGCTTTCCCTTATCATCCTGAAGCGCCGTTAGCGCCTCAGAGTTGAGCTGACCTGCCAACGCTCTGCTACCAAGGCAGCCGACCCCAAAACGAGTTGGCTCTTCAGCCGTAAACATGATGATCTCAATCGAGCGCTTTGGTGCGAAACCCTGTTCCTTGAGTGCCCTCACCGCTTCCAATGCCCCAAGAACGCCAACGGTGCCATCAAAACGCCCAGAATAGGGAATTGCATCAACGTGGGAGCCAGTCGCAATTGGCGGCAGGTACGGTTTTTCTCCGCGCCATCGACCAAAAATGTTACCCACGGCATCCTCATCAACAGCAAGATCTAAGTCACGCATTAACTGCTTGATGAAATCTCTCGCCTGCATGTCAGGTTTAGTGAAAATGACGCGAGTGATCACAGGTGGTTCTGTCGTGGAGAATAAGGCCAACTGGTCAATTGTCTCCTGTAATTTATCTATGTTGATTGTTAAGTCTGATGTCGGCATCATGTCAATGGATCCCGGTTAACGTCCTTATAATAGATGTAAGTACTTTGGGTCTTCCCAATCGCACAGAACCATTGCGGGCAGTACGAGCCCATCCAGATAACATCCCCTGCCTGAATTGGGTACCAATGAGCATCAAGGCGGTAAATACCTTGGCCTTCCAATAGATAGAGACCGTGTTCCATGATGTGCGTTTCTACAAACGGCAGTGCTGCTCCCGCTTGAAACGTAAATAGATTCACTGCCATATCATACTCGAAGTCAGTGGGCAGTAGAACACGCAGACGTGCATCTTCATCCCCTAAAAATGGGTCACCTTCGCCGTCCCATGCATGCCCGGTTATCAATTGAGGTTTCTTGTCCGTCACGTGACTTGGTCGGTGAGGTGCTTCGATCAGTAGCAGCCGAGCAATATCATCTGACCGTATCTCATGTGATATGTCAGCTGGGATGTAAGCAAAATCGCCTTCAGCTAGCGTCTGTGACTGAGCAGCTAGTGTGGCGGATACTTGCCCGTCAAGTACATAAACGAAACGCTGAACACCCGCCACAGGCGGCCCAGAGATAGAGCCAGCTTCCATCAAAGCGATAGTTTGAGAAAAACGTGGCCTGTCATGCATGACGGGAGATATCAGGACTATCCCCTGAGTATCTTGCCAACCGGGCATAGCTGCTGGCACATGGCTATCTGGTGCGATGAAGGCATAGTTTGCCTGTACAGACGTTCGCGTTTGACCCAAGGGGTGCATCGGAGTAACTCCTAATAATGGTGGATAGGCTTAATGGGGGTGACAATCAACTAGAGATTATAGCTTTATCCAGCAGAGGCCAAAAAGAACAGGTTACCATTACATGAGGCCAAATCGATGTGCTACAATCCACGCCGCTATGAGTACACCAAATAAATTTACCAGCACCCAGCGCTTCTGGCACCAATTCTTAATCTTTATCCTTGCGTTGGGTCTGCTGCATATTGTCTACTACGATAAGCTGCTTCATCCGCAAGTATCGGTTGTTGGGTTAGGCGGTGAAGACGCCGTCGAATACGAGCAGATGGGCACGCAACTCTATGAAGGCGAGGGGGTTGCCGGAAATAAGTTCGGGCTTCGTCCGCCGTCGTTCCCACTATTTATTGCGGGTGTCTACCAGCTTGTGGGTCGTCAGCCGTACATTGTTGTTTACTTCCAGCTTGTACTAGCTGCGCTCAGCATTTCCCTAACTTATAAACTCGCCTACCTACTTCTGCAGCGACACAACATATCTCTGCTCGCGAGTACGTTATTGGCCTTCGAAGTCGCTCACCTAGACACCGCCGTTACAGTGATGAGCGAACCACTGCACAATACGTTGTTCTTGGCGGCAGTCTTCTGTCTGGCACAAGTCATCAGACGTGAAAAGTGGCTGTGGTTAACAGCGAGCGCTTTGCTGATCAGCCTTGCCATGCTGACCCGTGCTGGGACTGTTTACTTTGTCGTAGTCGCCGCTTTTATGCTAATTGCCTATCGACCTCGTATTCAGTGGCGTTTTGCACTGGTGCTTGTGCTTCTATGTGCGATTCCCTACTTGGGCTGGAGTTATCGCAATCAAGTCTACCGGAATAGCTTTTCCTATTCGACCAGCGGCCCCTTTGTCTTACTTTTCTACCGCGCCGTCTCCGTTGAGTACAACGCGACAGGCGTCTCCTCGAATGAGATCGCAATCCAAAAGGTACTTGAACTGGAGCGACGCTTAGGCAATACGAAGATCATCCGTGAGGATGTTGAAGCCTACCCAGTCGGGCGCGATATTGATCGTTTTAGCGCCGACGCCGAACGCGAATCATTGATGAATAAGATGGCGGTTGAGGTCTTCCAACGTTACCCAATCTGGTACGGCGTTGTGACTGTTGCTGCGCTGGTGTTTCTGTTTGTTCCCAGTAATCTACGTGTACCGGACTGGCTCCATTGGGTTCAGTCAATCGAGTACTTGCTGCTTGCCTTACTCGGTGTGTGGTTTGCCTACCGGCGACGGTATTGGTTGTTTCTTTGGATAACGGGATTGTGCATCGCATTTTTTGTCGGCACCAACATTCTGACGTTCGCCGGGTTGTGGGCCAGCCGCTACCGGACGCCATTCATGCCGTTTGTGGTGATGTACACAGCGCTCGGTATCATTGATGGGCTTCACTTGCTAAAACAAAGACCGAGTAAAGACAAGCAGGCTGTCGTTCCCTCAACATGACGAATTCACAGACTTCTTCCAGTCTTACCCGACGCATCTGGTTCAGGGCATTGATTATCTTTGTCATTGCTTTTGCTTTGCGTCTGTTGTTTCTGGCCTACAAGTTAGATTTCGACCTTCGGATCATTGATCGGGCTGATATGCTTCAGGCAGGTGGTTCTGATGCATGGGGTTGGTTGGCCTATGGCCTACACTTTACAACGAGTGGCGTTACTGACTATTGGATGATGGCAATCCGTCCGCCACTATACCCTCTATCAGCCGCCCTAGTCTACGCACTGGGGGGCGGGCATACAGCCGTTGCCATTCTTCAGGTTGTATTTGGCGCATTGACGCCAGTAGTTGGCTATTTTACTGCCCGATTATTATTCCAGCGCATTGAGTCTCTGCAAAACCCGGAGGCATGGGCGTTTGGTGCTGGCATCTTGATGGCGGTTGATCCAGCTTCAGTCTCTGCTGGGGCCACGCTGCTCTCCGAGCCGCTGTTCAACCTAATGATCACCGTCTTCCTACTCTGCTTGATTGCCTATTTAGTCACGGAAAGATGGTCGTGGTTGCTGCTAACGAGCTTATTTATGGCACTGAGTATGCTGGCCCGCCCTACCGCGATCTACATTTGGCTGCTGATGCCACTGGTCTTTGTGCCGTTGGTCAAACAGTGGTGGAAACCAGCACTGCTGCTGCTGGTTGTTGGTATTGGCGTTAACTTTGGCTGGAGCTACCGCAACCTCGTACATCGCGGCGTCTTTACCTATTCGATGCAGCCAAACTTCACCCTGTTGTTTCTCCGGGCTTTATCTGCCGAATACCTTGCTACCAACGCCTCGACAGACCAAATTCAGATAGACTATACGTTTGAAGTGTTAACGCGCATTGGTGAGGATGTTGACCGCAGTGACCTAAACGCGGAAAGCTTCTGGCAGTTCCATGCCGCTAGCTCACCCGAAATCTATGAGACAATGGGACAAGTTGCTCGCGAGCGGTTGCTGCAATATTGGCCCTATGCCGCCGCAGGGACGGTCGTTGGGGCCTGGCGCATGTATGCTCTAACACTGACCTTACCGGCGTGGAGCCGCCCGTTGGAAATCCTGTACCATGCAGGCTTATATAGTTTGATGCTAGCAGGGACCTGGTTCAGCTTTAGGCGGAAAAATTGGCTGGTGTTGCTAACGTGTGGCTTGCTGATCTTTTACGTCACCGGTTTGACCTTAGCCTCTCAAACTTCTGCCATGGATACGCGCATGCGTTCGCCCGTGAGTACGCCAATTATTGTACTGGCGGTGTATGGGTTTGCCATTCTTCGTGACTACGTTCAACAGCGACGCAAAAAATAGCCCAATCATCTGCTTAACTAACCGTCAAACACGTTTATAACGGATTTGCAACACAACTGTGAGCTATCTCATTCGCGAGGATGAGGCTCATGCTTTACCCTATAGTCATCGGGGCTTATAGGGAGATTTATGATTCAACACGCAAAACAATTTCTGGAAGTAGAGCGGGACTGCATCGCCTATACCACATTCGGCAATCCAGCAAACCCCGCCCTTATGATGGTACATGGCTGGTTGTCGCATGCAGGCATCTGGCGGCAAACTATTGCGTCATTTCTCCACAATCATTATTGCATTTCCATTGATCTACTCGGTCACGGTCACAGCGACAAACCCCATACTGGTGATTACAGTATTTCCGCTCAGGCACAGCGTGTACAAGCGGTCGCAGCAGAACTCGGCCTTGAACGCTACACTTTGCTCGGGCATTCGATGGGCGGCATGATCAGCCTCTTCACTACTCTGTCTAGGCCAGAATCTATTGAGCACCTCATTCTTGTAGCCCCTATTGTTGACGGCAAACTCTCGCCCTATGTGCGTAGTTTTCTCAAACCCGTTTATAAAATCGGGATGAATGCCAAAGTAGTTTGGGATGTATCCCGAGCGTCACTGCTGCGTTTGGATTGGTACCAACGCATCTTTGATGGCCCTTTCTTCTATGATCGTAGTCAATTAACTTCTGACCGCATGGTGGATTGGGAAATGGCCACCATCGAAGGGATCGAGGTAGCCGCTTTCAAAGACTTAGTGGCAATTGAGCAGACAGACTTATCCGAACAGGTTGGTCAGATTTGCTGCCCAACGCATGTCATCTTTGGGCAATTTGACGAAACCGTTCCAATTGAAAATGGTTATTTTCTGCGTGAGGCTATTGTAGATAGCGAGCTGATCATTATTCAGGACTGCGGTCATGTCCCAATGGTTGAAAAGCCCATCGAATATCTAGATGCCCTGCGCGATATCTTGCCTCGCTAGTTAATGGTGAAATCAAAGGGCAGGATGTAACTATCGCTCTGAGTGTCACTTGTCTGCAACCGCTGACCCGTTTTGGGCAAGTATAAGCCTGTTGTCAATTGATACTGCCCTGCCTTTGCTTGTGTGGGTACGGTAAGCATGAGAGGGTCTTCCTGAATAATCTCGCCCGCTACCCACAGCGATGTCGGATACGATTGCCCATCTACAATCGGGGTTCGGTCTACCTGAGCGACCAATTGCCCATTGGCATCTAACAGATGAACAAAGACTGTGTAATCCTCCCTGACGGTTGTTTCAGCTTGCCAAACGGGTTCTACAGGGATGACATCGCCAGCCTCAAGTGTCATTGTCTCCGTCGGATTGACAAACCCAAGCAGGCTGATACGATCGTCAAAGATAACTGGTTTTTCGAGTAAGGTTGCTGCTGTGGGTACCTCAAACAGACGTGAAACAGCTTGCACATCAATAGTGGCTATCGTTCGAGGGGGACTATCACCTAGTCGAACCCTAAGCCGCTGCGCACCGGTTTCTGCATCCACTGGAATCTGGAAGCGATAACGATCCGTAATCATCTCACCTTCAGCCCATTGCTCCGCTGGGTAGGTACCATATACTGGGTTGCGTTCAATAATGATTTGATCTCCCACAAAAATCTGAACTGGTTGTTCAACATTATTTTCGGTCAAACTGAACCAATGTAAGGCTAAATCCATGCTTTCCCCTTGACGCACCGTGTCTACTGGCAAGTCCCATCCCAGTAAACGAATATCATCCGTGATCGCCGTGGGTTGTTTAAACTGTATTGGAACGCTGGCAACATCTGGCGCTGTATTTGGTGTAACAGTCACGCCTACAACCTCAGCAAAAGGGGTAACAGCCCGACCTTGGGCATCTATCGCGGGGAGGGCAGCGCCACTACTCGCAGAGAAGACACTGATCCGCAGCGTATAGTCGCCTGGAGGGATGCCATCTGGCAGTGGCACGGATAAACGTATCAGTAAATGATCATCTACTTGCCAGCGGTCAGAGGGAAAACTGGCGTTTACACCACGCTCCACAGCGCCTGTACCGTTCGTCTTCAACCAACACCAGCCACCCACATCACATAGCTGCGCTGTGAATGAGTAATCAGGTTGATCGGCTGTTCCAGTGATACGCCACAATAAATCGACTTCTGCCGCCTCACCAGCCACTGTAGGGTAAAATTGTACTCCCTCAAGAATAAGTAGATTAGCGATGTTTGCTTCAACATCGGCTTGCAATCCAAGGTCAATGTCCTCTGGCAATTCGTAGATCAGGTAATCGACGCCGCCGTCAGGGCCAGTGATTTCTTCAACCAGATAAGGTTGCCACATGTCTTGCCACTGCTTGGGAGGTAAAGCGTTACGAACATAGGCTAGCCTAACCGATTCAACCTCAGGGAATACAGCCGCTTCTCCCCGAAACATTGAGATTGGCTCAATAGGTCGGCTCAAGTACCGCAGCGTTGGGTGGTCAAGATGTTCTGTTGCCGCATAGATTGGGAAATCCGATGTACCTGCTGAGAGAGCCTTTCCTAACAGCGCGACGTGCGTATCGTTCTGATAGTAGAGCTCGCTACTGGCTGCCCATACTGACAGCCGCAGCGCGGTAAATACACCGCCAGCCACTAGAATCAACATAGACACCCACATTGATTGGGCCACATATCGTCGCTTAAAAACAAACACAATAGCCACAGCAGGGTAGAGGGCAATCAATGGTAGCAGTCCAACTGCGCGAAGATTGCTGGGTGTAATGCTGCCGACAGCTAATGCAGTCGGCGCAAGCATAACCACAGGCCACAGCAGCAGCATAATGTCTCTTGCACGTTCATCTGGCTGAGCTTGTTTACGGAAAGCACTTTGAGCAACCAAGCCAAACCCAATCACACATAGGGTCGCCAGAACGGGGTCAAATAGCGGTGCGAATGGCACATTGAATCGCCAGAGTGGATCACCAGAAAAGAAAAGCATCCGGCTGGCTAGACGCCAACCTTCGAGTGCAGCCGTGCTAGATGCTGGCCCAACCTGTTCGATTCGAGTGCTGAAGGCTTCTGGCTGCCGGAGAAAATAGAGACCGAGTGGTGCAAATACACTGATCGCTGTTAAGGAAAATATCCCAGTGCACGCCAAAGCAAGACGCGAAAACCGTTGAGACAGTAACCAAACGACCAGCGCTAATGCAATCATCAGTGGGAAGAGCCGTGCCGCCAGATATGTGTAGCCAGTTAAGCTGAAGGCTGCTCCAGCTGCCGCCGCATAGCTCAGTGCTGAGCGCTTTTTATTTGTTGATAGAGCTGCCCACAATAAACCAACTGTCAAGGCTTGTAACAACGGCTGTGTAATCGCTCTAAAAGCCAGCCTGCTCAAGATACTATGCCACAAGGCTACACTGATGACAGCCGCCGTCAAGACCATTAATTCTGAGCGATAGTGTGCTCGACGATACAACCGCCCAACCGCCCAGCCCCCCACGGCAATGGTCAAGATGCCAGCTAATACAGAGGCATAGCGAAGAACAAATATGCTGCTACCGGCGAAGCGAGTTAATAAAGCTGTTATGTAAAACCATAACACTTCTTTTCCTGTAAAATCTGGGATAAATACCGGGCGGTACGCATCCCACACAATGTTCTCAATGATGATTGCATTGGCAGCTTCATCAAAGTGCAAGCCGGGCGGAGCTGCTGTCAAATTACTGACGCGCAGCCAGAAACCGACCAACAATACGGGAATAATCCAACCAAGTATTCGTGTCGTTGAACGTGACATAAGGCAAAATCGACGGAGACTCTTGTACAGAGCCTCCGAGTAAGTTTTAGTGATTAACTGTAACGGCGAATGAAGCTAACTGCTGGATGCTTCAACCTCGCGCGAGTCAATGTTATTTGAAATAAGGGTATCGAGGCGCTGCTGGGCAGACTCAAAGTCTAGGTTTGGCTTAACGGCCATGATGCTAACGAGGAATGATTTTGCACGGCTCATGAGACGAAGGTCGCCTGTTGACAGACGAGAGCAATGATTACGCCATGCAAGATCTCGAAGAGCTTGGGCCACCTGAGCAGCATTACCGCTGCTAATCAAGTTATTCATCCGAGCTTGGCGCTGACGGAAATTATCGTTGAGTTCCTCCGGCTGGTCGCTCAGCACTTCAACAATGATCTCGAATTCATCCGAAACAGGCTGAATCCCTGCTTCTTCAGCTTGGTCAATTGGAACCATGAGGGTGCCACCAGATATCAGTTCAATGTTGTAATACTTGCGAGTTGCATCACCAATGGTCATCTCTTTGATTTCATTGATGATTCCTGCACCGCGGCTTGGGTGCACAATGGCATCGCCTTTTTTCATAATCAATTGCCCTTTCGACTAACCTGACTTACGTAATAAACCATTTGGAGCCAATAATATAACCCGCCTATTTAGCCGGGTATGTGGCGCAATGTCTCTACTCAAATTTTTGGGTTGGAGACGAATACCAGCATTTAACAGGTTTTTGCACCAACCATGTTTAAGTCTGTGCTACAATGTCAATTTACGCAAAAACACCTATTAATCTATAGATACACGTCTGACCTTAGGTTTACGTAACCACTAATATTCATTTAGCAGTCTGTCTATCAGACAACGAAGCCAGATTCTTTGCGATATAATGAAAACATAAAGCTAAGAAGACATGTTCATTTTCCTACAAGCAAATCAGCGTAAAGAAGTCAAATAATGGCGGAAAACGACCGCATTGTCTCCGGGCAGCGTAAGTCGGAAGATATTTCACCGAAAAGTGTAGATGCTGCTCTTCGTCCAAGGAGCCTCGATGATATTTACGGGCAGGAGGTCCTGGTCGAAAATCTACGCATTCTGGTTGAAGCCGCAACATCCCGTGGTGAGGCACTCGACCATACACTTTTTTATGGGCCACCCGGCCTTGGCAAAACATCACTCAGCCATGTAATGGCCTATGAAATGGGGGTCAATATACGTGTTACGGCTGGCCCGGTGATCGAACGTGCTGGCGACCTTGCCGCCATTCTCACTAACTTACGCAAAGGGGATATCCTCTTCATTGATGAAGTTCACCGTCTTGGGCGAGCCGTTGAGGAAGTACTATACCCAGCGATGGAAGACTTCGCGCTGGATATCGTCGTTGGTAAAGGCCCCAGTGCTCGCAACGTTCGTTTGAAGCTGCCCCGGTTCACTGTAATTGGTGCCACCACCCGTCTTGCTTTGATGACAGCGCCCCTACGTGCACGCTTTGGTGCTATCTTTCGGATGGATTTCTACAGTGAAGATGCCTTGCGCCACATTATCAAGCGGGCGGCGGGTATGCTCGAAGTGCCAATCGAAACACAGGGAGCCATTGAGATTGCTCGTCGTGCACGCGGCACACCGCGTGTTGCGCTTCGCTTATTGCGACGAGTGCGTGACTACGCACAAGTTCGAGCAGATGGCGTCATCACAGCAAGTGTCGCTGACGAAGCGCTAGATTTACTATCAATTGATGCGCTCGGCTTAGACGACATTGATCGTCGTGTAATGCAAACCATCATCGAAACGTTTAACGGCGGCCCAGTCGGCCTCGAGACAATCGCAGCGTCAATTAGTGAAGAAGCCGATACTATTATGGATGTCTACGAACCATATCTGCTTCAGCTTGGCTTCCTTGAGCGTACATCCCGCGGGCGTACAGCGACCAAGTCAGCCTATGAGCACCTTGGTTATGATTACAACCCCGGTAGTGATCAATTATCGATGTTTTAGAGGAGCTACAGTGACATGCAAGTTGAGTCAGTTGGGCGTCTCTTAATTGGCCTAGGGGTTGGCATTGCCGTACTTGGTGGTCTGGTTCTGTTATTTGGACGTACACCAATTTTTCAACAGTTTGGCAGCCTCCCGGGTGATATCCGCTTTGAAAGTGCTGATGGTCGCTTCTCGTGCTTCGCACCAATTGTCAGTATGATCTTGCTAAGTGTCATTCTCACAGTTGTCTTGAATGTTGTACTAAGGCTGATTAATCGATGAAACTATCAGACTTTGACTACCAACTTGACCCCGCTCACATCGCGCAGACTCCCGCAGAACCACGCGACTCGTCACGTTTACTAATCCACAATCGAGCCAGTGGTGAGGTCACTCATCGTATCTTCTCGCAAATAGGTGAGTTTTTATCCGCGGGCGATGTACTTGTGTTTAACCAAACGCGCGTCATTCCCGCACGTCTGTATGGCGAAAAAGCAGAGACAGGCGGCAAAGTTGAGTTGTTATTACTTAAGCAAATCGAGCCGCAGGTATGGCGCGGGATGGTCGGCGGCAAGGGTGTGCGTGCAGGTACCCAATTAGTATTTACCGATGATGTGGTTACGATAACGGCAACGGTCATCCGAGAGGGAGAACATGCTGTCCGCACCCTCAAATTTGACGAGCCGCTGACACCTCATCTTGAAAAACTCGGAAATGTTCCACTACCTCCGTACATCACCACCCCTTTAAACAACCCAGAGCGCTATCAAACTGTTTATGCTCGGCATGCGGGTTCTGCTGCAGCCCCGACAGCCGGGCTGCACTTTACGCCTGATCTACTCATTTCGCTGAAGCAGCAGGGGATTTTATTCGCTTATTGCACATTACACGTGGGGTTAGACACGTTTCAACCTGTTCAGGCAGAGGATATCAGTGAACACAAAATGCACTCCGAGGAGGTTGTACTGACTGGCGATGATGCGAGAATTATCAATGAGGTCAAACTGGCTGGTGGTCGGATCATTGCGGTAGGCACAACCAGCGTTCGCGTGTTAGAAACTGCTGCTATGCGCGCAGCGGGCCTTGGCGACCCATACGACGCAGCTGCTATGTGCCCGTGGAAACCTGTACAGGCTATCCAGGAAAATACAGATATTTTCATCCGACCAGGTTTTACATTTCGCGCCGTCGATGGCCTCATTACCAACTTCCACCTGCCAAAGTCAACGCTGCTTATGCTTGTAAGCGCCTTTACTGAACGTAAGCAAATGCTAAACACGTATCATATCGCCCAAGCTGAAGGCTATCGCTTCTACTCCTTTGGCGATGCAATGTTGATTATCTAGGAAAGATCATGGTTTTACGGGAAGATATTCTGACGCTGCGGGCAATTGAGCAGGATGATGTCCCAGCCCTTCAACGAAACTGCTGGCCGGAGCGCACCCACGATGAAATCCGCATTCGCATGGCGCACACCATATCACCCGGGCAGCAACGTAGAGCCTATGGTATTGTGGCCCTGCTAGATAATGAGCCTGTGGGATACGGTCAGCTTAGCCGCATCGGTCGCCGCTTGGAGATTTGCAACCTGATCGTCAGCGAACGGCACCGTAGCAGAGGTATTGGGACAGCCATTATTCTTCACCTATTAGGTATAGCTCGTGCGGAAGAAGTCAATGAGGTTGAAATAGGCGTCGCCAAAAACAACGCTCGCGCCTTAGAGCTCTATCAACGGCTGGGTTTTGAACACATCCGCGAAACTAAGATGTACCTAGGCCAAGTTGAACCGCAGACAGTTTATTATCTCTCCATCCCACTACTAACTGAGTCTAAGTGAGTGACAAAACCCATGACTATTGGGTGGCGTTGGCGTCAGCTGGGCGCATTGGCAGGAAGACTGCTACGCGTCTATTAGAGGCTTTTGGTTCACTTGAACGCATCTTTGCAGCCAACACCGCTGAACTAATTAAGGTGCCTTCTGTCGGACGGAGGACTGCTGCAAACATCAAGGCGATTGACCTTGCCGCAACTAAAACCCTGATTGATTATTGCACTCAATCGAATATATCAATCCTCACACCAGCGTCCCCTAATTTCCCATCGCAGTTGGCTCAACTTGCAGACTCGCCCATCATCCTATTCTGTCGTGGCGATGAAAGCCATCTTGCTTATCCATCTGTTGCCATTGTCGGAACGCGTTCACCCACCACTGATCGTGTTGCGCTGGCTGTCCAACTTGGAGAGGAATTATCAAAACGCGGCTGGGTCATCGTCAGCGGGCTGGCCTTAGGTATTGATACCGCTGCCCATGTTGGCGCACTACGAGCGAGTGCAGCAACAATTGCTGTACTCGGTGGTGGCCTCAACAAACTCTATCCCCTAGAAAACAAACAGCTAGCACATCAAATTGAGGCAACTGGTGTCATTATCAGTGAATATGCACCGGACACCAATGTATCTCCGAGTGGGTTGCGGGCGCGCAATCGCATCACCAGTGGTTTGGCTCAAGCTGTGATTGTCGTTGAGGCCCAAAAAGATAGCGGTAGTCTGGCAACAGCTCGCCTAGCACAAAAACAGGGGCGTAGGGTATTTGCAATCGATGGGGCTGATGCAGGCTGCCAACATCTTATAGCTAATGGGGCGATACCGCTGCGACCACCAGTGGATTGGCATCAGCTGGAACGAAAACTTACCAATCTAAAAGAAGGCTGAGTAATTACCCAGCAATTACCCAGCCCCTTTGCCTGTTATCTACTTACGCCGCCGGCGACGCTTCCGACTGCGACTGCTACGTCCACCACTCGTAGAAGTTGTTCCATTAGCAGACGCAGCAGCTTGTTTCTGCTTCTGGATTTCTTGGTAATGACAATCCTTAAACTTTTTGCCGCTACCACATGGGCAGAGATCGTTACGCCCAACTTTGCTCCACATGTCTTTCTCAACCGTCTGGGTGACCTTGCGTCTGCCAGTATTGGTACGGCTAACCTGCTTCTTAACGCGATAACCAGCCATACTCAACTGATCTAGCATCGCTTCCTGACGCTGCTGGTTTTCAATCACTTGTCGGTGCTGTGACAGTTCCTTGAAGAAACGGCGCGCAATGTTTTCTTGTACATCGGTACGCAGGCGGTCAAACATCTCGAAAGCACGACGTTTAAACTCAATCTTCGGGTCTTTCTGACCATAAGCCTCGAGCCCAATACCCTGCCGTAAATCGTCGATTGCACGCAGGTATTGACGCCATTCACCATCAATCACGCTGAGCATTAAGGCCCGTTCGTAATTAGCGATCTGGTCCGCGCCGATTGCGAACACCTGTTGATCTATCGTCCAGATGCCATCTGCGGTCGTCTTGGCCTCTGCCTTAGTAACGGGTTCCATCCGAGTGATTGCTAGCAGTTCATCAATCCGAGCTAGAATAACGTCGATCAAGTCTTCATCTTCAAGTTCATTCATAATCTCACTGAAAGCACGAATCAACGGACGATTGAGGTCAGCATAGAACTTTGCCTCTATTTCCTTACCTTTCATATCGCCACTTCGCACATTACTTGCCAATGCTCGCACGGCCTTATCTAGCCCTTGCGAAGTTTCCTGCCAGATCTCCTCCCGTACATCATCAGGGACAATCTCACCACAGTAGGCATCGTAGCGCTGACGAACTCGCTTGACGTAGCTATCCCAGCCTTCAGCGCCGCTAGCATTAATTCGAGGCGCAACCGGCCATAGGGGAACCGTTCTGGCAATTTCCGCGTATAGAATGCGGATGTTATATCCTTCATCGATTGCATCAAGCACCCGCTCCCGCATTTCGTTATGCAAATCATCAGCATCATAGAGCGACAGTAAAAACTGTAGATCTTCAGCATCTGGTCGCGGAATAAGCGTCAGTGTACGCTGAACGACAGCACGCGCGTTGACTTCGCCAGTTTCGATATTTGAGAAGTCACTAATGGCGCTGTCGACTTCGCTCATGGCCCATTCTTCATAGTTAGCATCATAGCGATCTAACAGCCGAACGAGGGTCTCGCGGATGAACTGGCGCACCAACTCGTCCAGTTCATCTTCATTACCCGTGAGGATAGCTGTACGCTCATCATAAACAATCTGACGCTGCTTGTTGACAGCCTCATCGTATTCAACTAGGTTTTTGCGAACCTCGAAGTTGTACGTCTCAAATTTGCTTTGCGCACTCTCAATAACGTTGCTCAGCATGTTAGCTGCAATCGGCATATCCTCTGGGACGTTCAAGCGATCCATTAAGCGCTTAGTACGTTCTCCACCGAAGCGTTTCATCAGATCATCTTCAAGCGAGAGGTAAAAGCGCGATGAGCCTGGGTCACCTTGGCGCGCTGCACGACCGCGAAGCTGGTCGTCAATGCGCCGTGACTCGTGGCGTTCCGTACCTACGACATGCAGACCGCCGAGCTGCCATACCTCTTCGCGGGCTTCACGGCAATCTTGTTGAATATCCTGCACGACCTTGATCAGCGACGTTGGCAAACAGGGCACACGCTCACAAATATCTTCTGCTTCAGCAGCGTCATCACCCAAAACTGCACGAATCAACGCAGCACGCGCATTGTAGTGCCGCTCGTACAGGCGACGTGTTAGTACATCAATCAAGCCACTCTGGCCCATCAAACCTGAGAGCTGCCGGAAATCATTGAGGCGAAACTCGATATCCGAGATAATTGATGACGAAAGATTGTTATTCTCAACGATTTCACGCGCTTTATCCAAGCGTGACCGGCTAACCATCAAACTAAGATCAACCTCACGCACCAAGCGCGTTAATGCTTCAAACGGCACATCGGCATAGTCTTCATCTTCCTGCATTTCGCGGATCACTTCACCAGTCAAGTCGTCAACTTGTGCCCGACGCTGTAAATCCTCAGCCGCATCAACAATCCAGGGCACAATTGTCTCATCCATGCTGGCTTCACGTTGTGCTCGCTGCTTTGCGGCATCAAGATTGCCGTTAACCACCTCGGTAACGACAGCCTCAAACTGCTGCTTACTAAATAAACGGTTGGCGAATTCCTTAGAGGCCAGGCCTTCCGGGTTCCCGCCCAGCAAAATGTCGGTACCGCGCCCCGCCATACTAGTCGATATAGTGACAGAACCACGTCGCCCGGCCTGCGCAACGATTGATGCCTCGCGCTGATGGTTCTTCGCGTTTAGAATTTCATGCTCAATGCCTAGCTTCTTGAGGCGACGGCTCAATTCTTCAGAAGCTTCAACAGACCCCGTTCCGACTAAAATCGGGCGACCATTGTGCACCAACTCAGCAATTTCATTGGCTACTGCCGTGAACTTGCCATCAACTGTAATGTATACTTGATCAGGATAGTCCGTGCGTTTGAAGAAATCTGGATCATCGGAGCTACCGCTTGGCTTATAATACTTAACAACCGGAACCCCCTCGTCCTTTTCTTCTTTTGTCTCAAGTTCCCCTTCGCTGGCTTTATACTCAACGTTTGTTGGGATTGGAATAACGTCCAACTGGTAGACTTCATCGAACTCTTCAGCCTGCGTTACCGCCGTTCCCGTCATCCCGCTTAGTTTGTCATAGAGACGGAAGTAGTTCTGCACAGTGATAGTTGCCAGAGTCTGGTCTTCGCGCCGAATGCGTACACCTTCTTTCGCTTCAATCGCTTGATGCAAACCTTCGCTGTAGCGGCGACTGGGCATCGGGCGGCCTGTGGTTTGGTCAATCAACACCACTTGGTCGTTTGCGACGATGTAGTCCTTGTCTCGCTTGAAGACATACTTAGCCTTCAGTGCATTTTCTAAATAATGCACATAGTCGTAAAACTGCGGATCATAAAGACTTTGTCCAAGCTCTACGTTAATCTCTGGTAATTGGCGTTCTACCTTTTCGATGCCTAAGTCCGTCAAAGAGATTGAGCGGGTGCGATCATCAAAGACATAGTCGCCATCGGGTTCTTCAGTTTCAAGGTCTGTTGTATTCTGACGGAAGCGGGCCCGCTCCACGATTTCAGCAAACTTCTTATAATCGCTAGAGGCTTTGTTAGCTGGCCCAGATATAATGAGTGGCGTTCTCGCGCTGTCGATTAAGACAGAGTCGACTTCATCGACCATGGCAAACGAGTGTATTTTTTGTACCTTCTTTTGGAGTTCCGTCACTGTATGGTCTCGGAGGTAATCAAAGCCGAACTCTGAAGCTGTTCCATAGGTAACGTCCGCTTCATAGCACTCCGTTCGCAGGGTTGGCTGCCAATGTACAAGGCGTTCGTCTTCAAGGTCCCCTGCTGGGTCAACGTAGTCTGGGTTGAAGATAGCCGAAAAACGTTCTTTCCCAATCGCACCGACGGTCAAGCCCAAGGCGTGATAAACAGGACCCATCCAGCCGCCATCACGTCGCGCTAGGTAATCGTTGACGGTCACAATGTGTACACCACGACCATCAAGCGCGTTCAGATAGGCCGGTAGAGTAGCAACGAGTGTTTTACCCTCACCGGTACGCATCTCTGCCACAGTGCCCTCATGCAGCACCACACCACCGATGATCTGCACATCATAGTGACGCATACCAAGCGTGCGCCAAGCAGCTTCCCGGACGAGGGCAAAAGCCTCTGGCATAATCTCACTGAGGATTTCCTGCCGCGCTTCTTTGAATTCTTCTTCATCTTCGATGCCTTCGAGGTGGTCGGCAATGCGCGCCCGGAAAATATCGGTTTGATCACGTAGCTCTTCATCGCTCATACCCTGAACAACTTCCCCGTGCTCAACGGTTGCTTGTACAATCTCTTTATAGCGGCTTAATTCCCGCTCATACGGGTTGCCAGCCAACATATTGATGATGTTCTTAAACATAATGCCTCGTTTGTGATGTCTTACATCTACGTCTGGAGTCTAGTATTATTACACACATCAAGCACAAAAGTATCGATCCATAAATTGCTAATGCAATTTGCGGGAGATACCTAACTAAGCCTATTTCAAAATGAGCGCAGCGAATTTATAGATAGGCTCTAAGTGCTGATCAATCTAAACTTAACTTAAGACTGCCCAATCTGCGACAGGCTTACACAAGAAACTTGTATGGCCTACCAGGTCAAACGCTATCTACCTGCAAACCTTACCTATTCGACTAATGGTCTCCGAAGTAAGCATATCAAATTCAAAATAGTAGATTTGTTGGCCTTCCTAAAAGAATAGGCCCACCTTCTAGCTCAAAGCCAAATAGGCCCTTGGGTGGTTGGTACGGTTGGGCCAGCAAAACGCCCTCATCAGCTCCCCGAATACTTGCTTCAATCAATATCACGGGCTCCTTTGTCTCTTCAATGGTTAGGGCCGTCACACTGACGATGGCATACCCTGTCATTTCCGCAGCACCGATGGTAATCGCATCGCGAGCTTGTGCAAGCACTTCCTCAAGCCCTTCACCTTGTTCAGGGTCATAGGCAAAATGTAACGTCCGTCTTTCGTTCGGGTATTCAATCAATGCGAAGGGTTCTAAAAATGCTTCTTGGTCAAGAATACCAGCAGCATAGTCAATGCTCTGGGAAATTAGGTTCAGCAGGTTGTCGTCTACAGCAGAAGGTGATATCGGCATGTTAAGTCTGGCTTGAATTTTAATGATAGTACATCAAGAAGCCCCAACATGTGTTGAGGCCCCACTATGGCTGATAGAATCTCTTTGTTTAGAGGTGGCGGTTATTCAGCAGAAATGTTGTGATCAACGTCTAAATCGGCTGGAATGCCTTCCGTTCTGAAGACAAGGCCCTCGTCTTCGTCATGGTCAACCAGAATCAGTGTCCCCTCCTCAAAATCACCACGCAGCATTTGTACAGAGAGCGGGCTCTCAACATACTTCTGAAGCGCACGGCGCAGCGGGCGAGCACCAAATGCCGGGTCAAAGCCCTGACGTGCCAACCATGCACGGGCAGCGTTACTCAGCTCGATCATTAAGCCTTGCTCACGCATCCGCTCAACAACATCTTGCATCTGGATATCCACAATCTGTTCGACCTCATCCTCAGTCAGCGGCGAGAAGATGATCGTCTCATCGATGCGGTTCAAGAATTCAGGCCGGAAGTTATCTCGTAGAGCCTTCTCAATATTTTTGTGATCTTGTACCGTCTGCGGATCATTGCTCTCAACAAAGCCCAGTGTGCCTCCGCGCTTGGCGAACTGCGTGCCAAGGTTACTGGTCATGATAATAACAGTGTTCCGGAAGTCTACTGTACGTCCCTGACCGTCCGTCAACCGCCCATCATCTAAGATTTGCAACAGTGAGTTCCAAACCTCTGGGTGTGCTTTTTCGATCTCATCGAAGAGAACCACTCGATACGGGCGACGACGTACTGCTTCTGTCAACTGGCCACCCTCATCGTAACCGACGTAACCGGGAGGCGCACCAAACAAACGTGAGGTGGCATGCTGTTCGCGATACTCACTCATATCAATGCGCAAAAGAGCGTCTTCATCATCAAAGAGGAATTCTGCTAGCGCTTTTGCTAGCTCAGTTTTACCAACACCGGACGGGCCGATGAAGATAAACGAACCGATTGGGCGCTTTGGGTCTTTTAGACCAGCACGAGCACGCCGGATCGCATCAGAAACGGCTTCAATGGCGATGTTCTGCCCGATGATACGTTCATGGAGTTCATCTTCCATGCGCAGCAGCTTCTCGGCCTCAGTCTCTAGGATGCGGTTAACCGGGATACCCGTCCACTTCTCGACAACTTCGGCAATATCGCTCTCATCAACGATTTCATCCAAGGTGTTTTCAGCAGCCCAAACAGCGTGCTGATCGTCGTACTGCTCTTGAATGTTCAGACGCTCCGTCTTGTACTGGGCGGCCTGCTCATAGTTGCGGTTGATAACAGCTTGTTCTTCTTCTGCTGCCAAGCGGTCGATGTCGGCTTTCATCTCTTTAAGGTGCTGTGGCATTGAATACAATGCGACCCGCAACTTCGCAGCCGCCTCGTCCAACAGGTCAATTGCCTTGTCGGGCAGGCTGCGCTCAGTCACGTAACGGTGGCTTAAACGGGCTGATGCTTCAATGGCACTATCTGAGTACGTCACATTGTGGTGCGCCTCATAGCGACCTTTCAGACCGTGAAGCATCTCAATCGTGTCTTCAACAGATGGCTCATCGACGTACACAGGCGCGAACCGACGCTCCAATGCGGAGTCCTTCTCGATGTGTTGACGATACTCATCGAGTGTCGTTGCACCGATTGTCTGTAATTCACCACGAGCGAGAGCTGGTTTCATCATGTTACTGGCATCAAGCGCACCTTGCGCTGCACCTGCACCGACCACTTGATGAATTTCATCGATAAACATGATGATCTCACCATCAGCCCGTTGCACTTCTTCAATCACGGACTTCAAGCGCTCCTCAAACTCACCACGGAAGCGCGAGCCGGCAATCATAGAAGCGAGGTCAAGCGACACAATCTTCTTGCCTGCTAGTGTTTCTGGCACATCATGGGCAACGATTTTCTGCGCCAACCCTTCGACGATAGCTGTCTTACCGACACCTGCTTCGCCGATCAGAACTGGGTTGTTCTTGGTGCGACGGCTTAACACCTGGATCACGCGTAGGATTTCATCGTCGCGCCCAATGACTGGGTCAAGCTTGCCTTCGGATGCCATCTGCGTTAAGTCACGGCTGAACTTATCCAGCGTGCGATAACGGCTCTCGGCCTGTGGGTCAGTCACTCGTTGACCGCCACGAATACTCTCGATGACTTCCAGCACTTTCTCACGGGTTACACCTACCTCACGCAGGAAACGCGCTGATGGCGTGCTGCGTGTTGCCAGAATGGCGAGAAAGATATGTTCGGTTGAAATGTACTCGTCATTCAAACGCGATGCCTCTTCTTGTGCCCCTTCAATGACGCGGTTGACACGCGGTGTGATGAACACCTGCCCAGCGCCACCACCATAAATGGCAGCCGCTCGCGGCGAGTTGCGCAAATCCTCGTCCAACCGTTGGGTGACGAGTTCAATGTTTACGCTTAATTCTTCCAATATCTGTGAGACAACACCCTCTGGTTGTTCCAGAAGAGCAAGCATAATATGCTCGGTGTCAATCTGGGTATGCCCGTAGCGCTGAAGAATCTCGAGCGCGCGCTGTGTAGCATCCTGTGCTCTCTCAGTAAACCGATCAAAGCGATTCATACCTGTAATCCCTTACCTGAAAAATTTGTGAGTCTGTGCTAGAGCGTAATAGTCTCTGCTTTAGAAATTAGGACAGTCTAAAAAGAGAATTTTTCTCTGCGAACATTTGTAATTCGAACGCTATTAGTATCCCATAATTACTGGTCTGGGTCTATCAATCACCCGTAAGAAAGAATTTAAAGCTGCATTAGAATCCGGTGCGTCGTTCTTATAGCACCCTAACGTAAGATGGATCAAATTTGTTGTGGGCTTTGTAAGTAAGCGATAATACTTTCTGCGTTAGTCAGAAAGAAGAGAATATCAATGGAAATCTTAGGCGGCCCAATGTACGCAGTTGCTGGAGCTGGCGAGTCACATGGCCCAGCATTGGTAACCACTATCTTTGGCATGCCACCGGGGGTTTTCCTCTCACGGGAAGCTGTTCAAGTGTATTTAGATCGGCGCCGTCCGGGCGGCAATAAACATGGGACACCCCGCAATGAAAAAGACCGCGTCTCAATCTTGTCTGGTCTTTACAATGACGACTACGATGAATTGTTAGCAGGCCCGGCATTATCCGTCAGTACGGGCGACCTGTCATTTGATACTATCTCATACGATAAAGGCTATACGACTGGCGAACCGATTGCTGCAATAGTGCTGTCCTCTTCGAAAAAATCAGAGCACTATGAACAGTTCAAAGGTAAGGAGGGTGCGGTACGCCCAGGTCACACAGATCTGGTGAAGCATTATAAATCAAGAGGCTTTGTAGATATTCGTGGTGGTGGGCGTTCCAGTTATCGTTCAACCGTCACCGATGTAATTGGCGGCTCGGTCGCTCGTCTTTTCCTAAAAGAGACGTTTGGCACCATCTTTCTATCATCGATTCAGCAAGTAGGTGAACTAAAAGCACAGACATCTCTCTATGAGGTCATTTGGGAGCTAACGCAGGACTATCCCCGTGGTGACATCCCGCTTGAAAAACTCAAAGAAATTGAGCAACAGCTAAAGGCCAACCCAATTCATGCAGTTGATGCGGATTTTTGTGAGCAAGCGACTGAACTGATTAAACAAACGCGCATTGCTGGCGACTCAATCGGTGCTTTAGTGGAAGTGGTCGCCGTAAACGTACCCGCTCTAATTGGCGAGCCGCTGTATAATAGCCTCAAACTACGCCTGATGGGGTCTCTTGGTGGGCTACATGCCGTTCAATCATGTGAAATGGGGGCTGGCAAAGACGTTGTAAGTCGTTTGGGCAGCCAAAACAACGACCCAATTCGCGGTGATGGCTACGCTCGAAATGCCCATGGGGGTCTCATCGGCGGCATGACCACTGGTAATCCGCTGGCGTTTCGCGTTGGGTTTAAGCCGACTTCAACCATCAATAAGACACAGCAGTCCGTTCGCAAAAACCTCGAAGAGATCGACTTTGAACTCAACAAGGGTCGCCATGACCCTTGCGTTGGGGTGCGGGCTGGGGTGACGTTGGAGTCAAGGATGGCAATCGAGGTGATGAACGCTGTTCTGATGCATCAGGCGGGGCGTATCGACAACGGAAACTTCTCGATCTTCTAAGGTAGATCCGTTAGATAGATATTATCCAGCAGCGCTTCGGATGATGCAGCACCTTTATCACCGGTTAATTCGAAGCGCAGGGTGATGGTTTCACCAGCCATGCCCGACAGGCCCAATACCGTATGGCGCGGCTCTTCTTGTGACGCAGCCGTCCACCACAAAGTTTGGCGTTCTTCTTCATCTTCAGCTCGAACACGCAAAATGTGCTCACCTTCAGAGAGGGTATAGTCAAACGTCAGCGTTGGGTTACGATAACTAAGCGGAATTGAAACCTCAGTTTCAATAGCAGGCGCACCATAGGCACGCCGTGCGCCATTCAGCAGCAGCCCAACACCCATCGGCCCATCCACCAGACGAGCATCATTGGGGGCAGGGCGCAGCCAATCAACCTGATACGCCTTAAAGGTGGATGCTAGAAGTGTGTCCTCTGGGGCCAGTTGTATCGTCCGCACAACCGTTTCACCAAAGCCAACTTCGAAATGCAAGGGGCCAGCATCTTGGTAGGTCTCCGCACCAACGCTGCTAATTTGCACGGTGTTATCCGGAGGTGTCATATCAATTAAGCCGTTGATATTTGATTGATAATTACTGCCATCGCTTAGTTCGAGCTGGGCATCTGGAATAGGGCGACCGCGTAAATCGACGATTTGCAACGTCAAGCGGCCCGTCAAACGCATGCCGATCTCAGGTGGTGTACTGATATTACCAGCGCGGTCAACGGCAAATGCGCGGAACTCAAACGACTCAACAGCCGCACCGTCAAAGTCAAAGACAGCTTTGGTTAGGTCGGTGCCTTCTCGCCAATTTTCCCATTGACCGCCATTCTGACGAACTTGCACTGTGTAGGCCCGAATGCCTGTGCCATATTCGCCGTCGTTACCTTCCCAGGTGATCAACGCTCGTTCTGGTGCAAGGGGTTCAAAAGCCATGCGCACGGTTGGCGCAACCACATCAGCCTCGACAATCAACACGGGTGGGCCACCAACTGTATAATCGGCTGGACGGTTAAAGTCTCGACCACGGGCAGGTAATAATGTGACCGTATAGTGGTTGTCAATATCCGGCTCAATCGTAGAATAGCCACCGCCTGCATTGATCAACACGGCGGCAGGTGCGCCCGCATCAATCTCAACAGACTGTGGAGTGCCTGCCTGAGAATAAGCAAGGATCACGCGAGAGCCGTCGTCACGGGTCATTTGGTTGACGACAATATTCCCGCTCTGCAAGCGCTTGGCACTAACAACATCCCCCATAAATGATGTTACCATCTGGAAGGCTTCGTAGCTGGGGCGCACTGTGGCGTCATTGCGGACCAGGCCATAGGCCTTATCCATACCATCGTCTGCCAAACGGAAGATCATCAAGCGCTCCGCGCCAGCCGCTATCGCATTGCTGGATACCTGCAACATGAACCAAGCGGCTTCTTCTTCAGAGGCAAACTCCCAGTTCGGTTCAGCATCGCGTGAGGGGTGCAAGGCAATATTTGTCTCAGTGATCCATATGGGCTTGTTGTTAAAGCCGAAGTTATCTAATAGATTGCGGGTACTGACCGTCAAGTCGTAGGCGAGGCTAGGGTCAGCATACATATGAATGGCAACGGCATCGAAGAAATGATTGTTGGTAGGGCCCTGCGGATCAATGGCAGCCCTACGAATGACCTGTGGCAAAAACTGTGGCTCAATAAAGAGGGCCATCCCTGCCATCACAACTGTGACATCCGGGTCTGCCGCTTTGATCGCCTGATAGCATGTGCGAAGGACGTAGAAATATTCTTCTGCACTGCCGTCCCAGTAGTTGTTGAGGTCGGGTTCGTTCCAAATTTCGTAACTGTCAATCTGACCTCGGTAACGGCGCGCAAACTGATAGCAGTATTCGCCCCAGCCATTATTGGGGTCATTCCACGCCAGTTCAACACCCTTGGGAATAAAGCCAAACGGTGGGTTGACCAAAGCCCATTCCGGCGGGAAGTGCATAATTGCATGGATGTCGATACTCGCTCCGTTCCAAGTGGCAATATGCTCGTCGGATGTCTCCCACTGCCATTGTCCGGGGCTGGGTTCATGGTCACGCCAGTTGAACTGCCAGCGCACCACCCCGGCACCGCTTTCTTTAGCCAAAGTCAGCCAAGGCTCGTATGGCGCAATAAAGTTGATGCCAAAGTAATCTTCGAGCTCTTCGTCAGGTGGCTCCTGCGCTTGCGCTTGACTGGTTGAAAAGCCGATAGCAACAACTATCAGCAAGGTAATTATGGCTATTTGATAGTTAGCCTGCTTGGAAGCAAGGGGTGCACGAAGCATATCATATCGCACTGATTTGACATCAATTGGATTGTGAAGCGGATGAATTATGTGCGATTAAAAGACGGCTGTCAACCAGTTTCAGGGGCCGATGATTTACTCTGCTTGGGAACGCTGCCTGTCCACTCTGCCCAAGCAGAAGTCCATACGGAAGAAATTAGAGCATGCTCAACCCCATACAGCACCCAGAGGAATGGGGCAATCACGAAGCAAATTGACGATAGCAAGCGCGGTACAGCTAAGGCCGATGCGACCAATGAACGAAGCACAAGTTGCAGCACCAGTAACATGAATACTGGGCCAGAATTATTTCGAGCAATCTCGTAGCCACGACGGTAGGCAGGCTGCGTTTTTAAGCCTTCGAACATACAAGCACGGTCTGCCAACGGCTTTAGGATCGCCAAGCCAGTTGTCAACAGCAGTAGCGGTAGTAAAACAATGAGTAATGCGATCAGCAATCCTAATGTGACAGGTATGAGCTGCGGAGAATTTAGCGGCAGACCAGAATCCAACACATAACGGAAATAAACACCGGTCAATACGACTGCGATGATCAAACCAACTAAAATCGGTATCGGCGGAATAGATGCAATGATGATCAAATCCCAACCGTGCTTCCACGCCGCACTCACTGATGAGGTTAAGCGAGCGTCCTCACCCAGAATAGAGCGCTTAACCGCTTCAATAATGGCACCATTAGCAACAAACCAGAATAATCCGATTGCAAAGAAGACAATTGTAAAAAGTGTCACACCAATCAAGATGTACAGAAATGTCTGCTCGGACATACCGATAAGAAAATCGATAACGTCACCGGGGTCAATCTGTGGAAACAGTTCGGGGCCAAACATCGCAAAGGTTGTAGCTTCTGGCAAGCCCAACGCCTCAGCCGGAAAGTTGCGCAGCACAACGCTGAAGAACATCTCACCGCCGAATAAGCGCCCGCTGGTGATGATCACCAACAAACTGAGGAGAAAGATAAACTTGTTATTCCTTAGCCCATTGAATGCACGCTCCATCATTGCAGAGAAATCAAACCCAGCATCTTGTCTAGGCTGCATTGACGACAACCTCACTGCTGCCACCAGCCAAAGGCGCAAGTTCTTGCCAGACGAGGCTCCAATAGGCGATGAAAATTGTCGTAATTGCTGAAGCAACCACAGGCACTAGTACAACGCCAATACATGTTACGATTAAAACAATAGTGATGATCGTAGAGACAACGCTTAAGACTGCTCCGAACAAAAAGCGGACGACTGCAGCACCAGCAACTTTCTGGAGTTGGTTGGTGCAAATTTCCCATGCCCGTGTGTATGCTTGTAAAGCGTCGTTCTCTTCAACGATACAAGCACGCACCGCGAACTGGCGGAGTATCGACATTGGGATTGCAATCAACAAATTGATGCAAAACACACCAATACCCCCAACAATAATGGTGGCAGATTGGGCAGCACTACTGACTGCTGACTCTAATGACTCAGCCGCAACGAATGTTGGAATGAGTGCTCCGATGAATAACCCGATCAAAATGACAGAGGGTAAGCGTGAAATAATGGTGATCAGGAATAGTTGCAAACCTCGAGGCCACGCGAGCCCCCAGCTTTCACCAAGACTGTGGCTACCATCGCCATTAATTTCGATGTAATTGATTGATGCAATCGTGGCTCCCTCAGCGACCAAGCCAACGAAGAGCATTACCAGCAGCAGCAGCCCAACAACAATGGCCACCGAGAGAATAATCGGCAGCGCCTCAATAAGGGTCTCGAAGTAAGCGTCAATTGGTACGTTTGTAGGTGCATCAGGGTTTTGCCCTAAGCCACCGCCGGTGCGCAAGGTTGCTGTACTGGTGGCACGTCCGCCAAACAACCAGAAGACAAAGCCTAGAAATACCAAATACTTATTCTGCCAGACAATATCGAGAGAGCGCGTTGCGATTTTAGTGTAGTCCAACCGAATCTATCCTTGTGCTGTGCCTGATTCATGCAAGTTTGGTCTCGTTACTTACTACGAAACAACATTGCTTGGGGTGTAACTTTGGTTTACTCCCACTCGATAGTTGCAGGTGGCTTACTAGTTACGTCATAGACCACCCGGTTGACGCCTTCTACTTCATTGACTATCCGAGTACTAACGGTTGCCAGTAGATCATAGGGCAAGCGTGCCCAATCCGCCGTCATAAAATCGTCGGTTGAAATGGCTCGTAATGCGATTGTCTCAGCATAGGTGCGCCCGTCACCCATGACGCCCACGCTTTGAACCGGCAGCAGGACTGCAAAACTCTGTGAAGTGAAGTGCCGCAGCATATCCAGTGCTTTAAGTTCCTCGCGAAAGATCACATCGGCTTTACGCAGTTTCTCGAGCCGATCCCATGTAATCTCACCGAGGCAGCGAATTGCCAACCCGGGGCCAGGGAAGGGCTGCCGCCAAACGATCTCTTCGGGTAGGCCAAGGCTCTCGCCCACGCGCCGCACTTCATCTTTGAACAAGTAACGCAGCGGCTCCACCAATTCAAGCGCCATATCGTCAGGAAGGCCCCCGACATTATGGTGTGATTTTATCTTGCGTGCGCCGGGCCGATCTGGTGCGGCAGACTCAATCACATCTGGGTAGATCGTACCCTGCGCCAGAAATCTGACGCCTTCAATTTTGCGCGCTTGCTGTTCAAATAACCTGACAAACAACTTGCCGATCCGAATGCGCTTGATCTCAGGATCCGTGACGCCAGAGAGTTCTTGCAGAAAATCCTCTGTTGCATCTAAGGCCAATAGATTTTGCTTAAGTTTGGTCCGAAACGTATCTATCACTTGGTAGGCTTCATCTTGGCGCAACAGCCCCGTATTAATGAACACACTCGTCAAGCGATCACCAATGGCCCTGTGAACTAATGCTGCGACCACTGACGAATCAACCCCACCAGACAGCCCAAGGAGCACACGCCCATCTTCGCCTACTTGCTCCTGAATCTGTTTGACCGCCGTCTCAATGAAAGCATCAGGTGTCCAGTCAGGGGTACAGCCGCAGACGTCAACCGCAAAGTTATGTAGTATTTCTTTGCCGTAGTCTGTGTGCTGCACCTCAGGGTGAAACTGCACACCGTAGTACCTACGATTCGCGTCATGAATAGCTGCTACGGGCGAATTATCAGACGAGGCAATCGATTGAAAGCCGCTGGGGGCCCGCTCAATTCGATCAGCGTGACTCATCCAGACAGTGACCCTTTCAGGGATATTATGCCAGAGTGCATCTTGCCCACTGGTGCGGATAACAGCCGGTCCAAACTCACGTTCCTCTGCTGGGGCAACTGTCCCACCAAGCGCATGTGTTAGCAACTGCATCCCATAGCAGATGCCAAAGATCGGCACGTTCAAGTCGAGGATATAAGCAGGGAGGATCGGAGCACTTGCCTCATAGACACTGTACGGTCCGCCAGAGAGAACAATGCCTTTCGGGTTCAGCGCTTTGATCGTCTCTGGGTCAGAATCCCAATAGAACAACTCACTATAGACACCAATCTCGCGGATACGACGCGTAATCAACTGCGCCGTCTGCCCACCATAGTCTAGAACGATAATTGTATCGTAGCTTGGGTTGAGCATCTGTTTGCCTCAGTCAGCTAGGATAATAGCGTCGTCAGTCATTTTCTCGATGATGACAGCAGACTCCACCCGAACACCAACGTGTTCCGCGAGGTAAGCGCGTCCGGCTTGGAAGCCTTTCTCAATCACACAGGCGATGCCGATCAACTCTGCATCAGCCATGTCTATGATACGAGTGAGGGCATGCAGCGTTTTTCCACTAGCGAGAAAATCATCGACGATCAAAACACGATCATCCGGTGTCAGGAATTCATGCGACACCATCAGCTCTACCGCGTTCTTCTTCGTCGGTGAGACAGACTGCTCCCGATAGATCGGTTCTTCCATTGTAATCGGCTGGTGCTTGCGAGCATAGACAAGTGGGACGTTCAAGGCTAGGGCTGTTAACAGTGCAGGCGCAATACCAGAAACTTCTGCCGTCAGCACCTTGTTGGGGCTTAAATCAGCAAAGCGCTCGGCAAACATCTGCCCAACACCTGCCATTAGTTGTGGGTCAAGCTGATGGTTGATTAGGCTATCAACCTTCAGAATGTTGTTCCCAAGATTCTTGCCCTCGTCAAGGATGCGGGCTTTTAATATCTCGATAGCTGTGGTTGCGTTGGTCGTCGTCATAGTAAAGTTCCCCCTCATAGGTTATGGCCTTGGTTAGCCAACTATCAACGAATTGTAGTGCCAAACTGATGTAATGTCAGATAAGCGCAATTCACAGCATCTGCACGCTATCATCTTTCTATGACAACCAAACCGCGTCGCTATGATCTCTATAATTTGCGTATCGTCGCCTTTGCCATGGTGTTTATTTACCATGTCTTTCGCGTTTTTTCGCCCTTCAAACTCTGGCCTGTACAAAACGCTGAAAAGTCGTTGTTTGCCGGGCTGGTGAATGTCTTCCTAGAGCCACATATTACGCTGTTCTTTATGATTGCGGGGGCCGGGACGTGGTTTTCGCTTCAGCGGCGCACCCCGCAGCGCTACGCAGCGGAGCGTTTTTTGCGCTTATTCTTACCTTTGTTAATAGGCACCTTTTTGATTGCCGCGCCACAAGCATATTATGAACGCCTGTTTTCTGGCGAGTTCCAAGGCACCTACATCGACTTTTACCCTACACTGTTTACCACCGGTTTATATCCACGTGGCAATTTAAGCTGGTTTCACTTGTGGTTTCTGGCTTACTTGCTGGTCTATGCGTTGATTTCTCTCCCTTTATTTCTATACGTTCGCAGCGACTCCGGCAAACAATTAACCCAGCGCCTCGCTGATTTCGCGCAGAAGCCAGGGCGTATCTTTCTTTTCTTCATCCCACTGGCCTTTACTGAAATTATCTTTCGAGCAGAATATCCCGGCTACGAGAATCTCGTCAGTGATTGGGCTAATTTCACCTTGTATATCCTGACGTTCTGGTATGGTTACATCTTCATGGCAGATGATCGCTTCCAGCAAATCATGGATCAGCAGTGGGGGTTAGGGTTGCTCTTCGGTGCGGTGGCATCAACGATTACGCTCTGTTTGTTCGCTTTAGACGCTGTCCCGACGCATTACTCGCTGGGCTATGTCCTACACCGGATCGTCTTTGCCTCTGGCGTGTGGGCTTGGCTGATTGCCTTTCGTGGGGTTGGGCACCGCTATCTGAACCAATCGACGCTCATATGGCGCTATTTACTGGATATTTCGTTTCCCTTTTATGTCTTCCACCAGACCTTGGTTGTATCCTTCGCTTTTTACGTCGTCCAGTGGAATATCTCAATGTTCGCAAAAGGATTGCTAATCTTTGTTGCGGCGCTTGTCTCAACCTTAATCCTCTGTGAACTCGTTAAGCTGACTCCCGCCACACGTTGGTTGTTCGGCATCCGCCTACGGGCACCCGTTGCACCCGCATCGCAGTAGTGCGTTGCCTTGACATCAGTCTATGTTAACAAAGATTAGAAACCGCGGACGCGGGACTTGTCAGCTATTTATCTTATGGCTTGATTGCCGATTTCTGATCTGCCTTGCTTACCGCCCAGCCTAATAGTATCTCCAAGGCCGCGTCTACCGAGGAGCGGCGGTTTTCGTCTCGATCTCCGTTCCAAATAAAGCGCACAGCCCGGGCACCTTCTGCGTCACATAAGCCAATGTACGTTAACCCAACGGGCTTCTGATCGGTGCCACCACCCGGCCCAGCAATCCCAGTGACACTGAGGGCAACATCAACGCCGAAGCGCTTGAACACGCCCTGTGCCATTTCTTGCGCAACCTGCTCGCTGACCGCGCCATGCTCCTTGAGCGACTTCTTAAAGACCTTCAGTTCACGATATTTGACCTCATTCGAGTAAGACAAAATGCCCCCTTGAAAATAGGCTGAACTGCCGGGAGTGCTCGTCAGTGCGGCCCCAAGTAGCCCACCTGTACAACTCTCAGCGACAGCCACCGTGATCTTTTTTTCGATCAGCAGTTGATGCAGCTTCTCAATGTTACTCAATCTTAAACTCCATAATCTCTACGCTATCACCAAGCGGGAAACCTGCATCTGAGATGGCAGGCAACCGTCCACCGCCAAACGGCAAATACAAACCAACTACGACCCGATAGGTACCTGCTGGCGCCTCTTCACTAATTGGGATGCGGTATTCATCTATAATGGTGTCACCTGCTCTCCATGAGTTGGTTGGCGCAGCGCCACCCTGTGGCTCTTGATCCTGCTGGCCCCAAACAGTGTTATTGGTTGCCTCGTTATAGGCCTCACCAACGACGTGAACGAACACCTTGTAGCGCTCGGGTAGCGTACCAGATGCCTGCCAATACAACCTGATTGGCAGCGTTTCACCCGCTTGGATGCCTTGCGCCATTGGCACATCCACCGCCGCCAGCGTCACAAACTCCCCGAATTGACTCCCGTTGTATGTTGCAGTATCCGGTATATCGATCCCGTCGCGGGCCACTGAATGCTGTGGAATAATCCGAACGTCACCGAGTTCATAACGTTTTTGCCCTGCCACAAAATAGATTGTGGCCTGTTCTGCAGTCACACTGGGCGGGATAAATACTTGATACGGTTGAAACAGCGCATCAACACCAGATGGCCCCGGTAGGTCAAACAACGTGCTGCCAACAATCTCACCATTGGGGGCAACAGCTTGCAGCGCTACAGGCCAGCGATCAGATGCCTCTCGTGATACGTCCCACCCAAGTCCAACGGGCAGCGCCGTCCCTGTATAGAGTTCTGGTTGTGCTAAGACAAAACCATTGATCATCACACCGTCTGCGATAGGCGCTGACAATGGCTGAATATCTGCTGGCGCACTTGATGCCGGCAGCAGCCCGTTAGTGTAGAAACGTTCTTCTTGCAGTGCGTAGTAAATTAACTGCCCTTCTGGGAAATCAAATGTGTGTTTGCTCCACGAGCGCTCATCCAGATACTGAGTAATAAATTTCTCTGGGTCAGTCACTTCAGCATACTGCGTTTGAACCAACCAGACGCCCGTCGCTTCAGTACGATAGCGAGACATCAACCCCTCGGCATATTTCCAATCGCGCACGGTCTGCGTCTTTGATAGGTGTCGCTCAAACGGTTCATCATAATGATAGGCAAAGATAGGCCAATCGGTATCGTTGTTCAGCACGACGGCGTCATTCTCTGCTCGCAGAGCATCGAGTGTCGCTGCCATAGTGATGTAGTCATCACGTAGATATAAGCCTTGATAATAGTTGCCTAGGCTTACCAACGATCCGACAACTAACAACCCAATAGTACAGGCCCCAGCCCATTTATTCGTTTGTTCACTGATTTTAACGACACCCCAACCCAGCAAAACATAGACAGGGGTCGATAGCAACAGAAAATAGCGTGGTGATGGTGTCGGATAGTTGAACTGACCCCGAGGCAAAGACAGCAGATAAATCAAAATAGGAGGCAGAACTACGCCAATCAAGAGTAGGGCCAGAACAGAAAAATCTTTTCGACTAGCTTGTCGAACAATAAAGGTAACTGCCACTAACGACAAAATAAACGCCAAGACCAACACGGGAAGATAGCGTTCAATCTCAGTGCTGATGCCCAAGAAGATCACACTGAAATAGAGTTGGACGACTTGCCATAGTTCAACCGGGGCTTGTGGTGATTCCCAAGAGGGTAAGCGCGGTATGGTATAGAACACCCACGGCACAAATAAGATAAGGGCACCTACCTGTGACGCGGCCCAACCCAGCAGCAGCCGCCAACGCTTTTTCTGAAGGATAAAAGCCACGACAAACGCCAAATTAGCCGCGATAACTGCACCCGCAAATAGATAGAGAGTCAAAAGGCCGGCCCCTGTGACCAAAGCCAGAATGAGTACATTCCACCAGAAATACTTACGCGCAATAAATAGACGGATCGCCATCCAAAACAGAACGGCTGCGAAAAATGTTGCTGGGGCGTACATCCGGATTTCCTGTGACCACCAGACAGGCAGCCGGGCAACCGCAATCAATATCGCCGAGGCAGCTCCAACAGTACGACCGCTAGCCTCACGCCCGATCTGGTAGGCAATGGCAACGGTACCTAACCCGAAAAACACTGACAGAACCCGTAACGAGAACTCCTCTTGCCCGACCAACTGCATCCAGCTATGCAACAGCGCGTAGGAGAGTGGCGGGTGCGCATCAGAAGCGGTCGCAGGCAGCATTTCCAGAATTGGAAGCCGTGACATCACAACCGAAAAACCTTCGTCCCACCAGATTGAATCATAAGCCAAGCGGTGTGCCCGTAGGCCAAATCCGATTAGTAGAATCAATGTGATGAACAACAGCAGCATAGGCTGACGTTTCATAGGGGGTAAGGTTTGTCCAGTCCACAACGCCGCAAGATCCTAGCGCAGGCCCCTAATGGATGCTAAAAGCTAGGAACAGGGTCGCCCGGCAGCAAGAATTGCGGGACGGATTCATTATCGACGCAGCTTATATCTGGTGCCCGCAGCGGATTATTAACAAACGCCGCCGCGATATCCGTTGCGCACCAACTAAAGCCCGTCACGGAATGGCCCTGATATGGAAACTCGACGTAGTAACCGCTTGTCAGCGTTTGATTCGCCAACTGCGCTTGGCTGGGCGGCGTGACAGGGTCGAATGAGCCGACGATTAGCAATGTGGGGATGTTGCTGAATATAGGCTCATTTTCAGCCGCGAGCGCTTTGCCGCTGCCCCATATAATACACTCGCGGTACTGCCTACCCGCGGTATTATAGAAAAGTGCATCGTGTAACTCTGCTGGCATTTGCTGCAAAATAATTTGCTCAGCGGCGGTGTAATCCTCGAAGGCGTACTCATCACGACAGGTCACAGAGTTGAACATACCTTCCGCATCGCTATAGTCTTCGCTACCAAATATCTGATGCTGCCTTGAGGCACCCCCATAAACATAAGCATCAAGTGCGACATAAGCATCGAAACTGCCATCGCGCAGCCCATAGATCGCTTGTGGCATCAACGGCAAGGTTTCACTTGCTGCAAACAAGGCACTGATCATCGTATCAACGACATCATCACCATAAACGTCATAGACAAACCCATCGCTGAATTCAATCTCAGCAGGAGATACATTAAACGAGGAGACAACCTGTAAGAATACGGTCTCTAAATCAGGGTAGGCACTATTGCAAGCGACATCTGATGTACAGGCGTCAAAAGCGGCAACCAACGCCAAATACTGTGATAAGCTGTCTTCAATGATCACATTGACGTTTGGTGGGAACACCGAGTCAAGCACGACGGAACGTACATTCTGAGGATAATAACGCATAACGGCTAACCCGAGGCGCGTCCCATATGAGACGCCAAATAAGTTCATTTGCTCATAGCCCAGTGCAACCGCTAGATCGTGAATATCGGCTGCGTTTTCTGGCGTATTATATGCTGTCAGGTTCACCCCCTCACGCGCGAGCCTATCCCGGCAATCTTGAACCGCACCGTAGTAGGCCTCTACGTCATCCGTACCGTAGCTAACATCTTCAACTTCCGGACAGTTCAATGTTGGTGATGAGTAACCCGTCCCGCGCTGATCAATAAAAATCTGATCACGGTTCGGGGCATACGGCTCGAACGTGTAGTATTCTGGATCTTCCGCTAACAGATCGACCATGCTTTGCCCTGGCCCACCTGCCAGATGCACAATGGGGTCAGGCAGAGTACTGCCACTTTGATCACGGATGATTGCTACGGCTAACTCTATATTGCGCGAATCGCGTAAGGTACGGTCTTCGGGGACAATCAAGCTACCACAGTCAATCTGCATGCTGCTGGGTACATTGAAGACACAATCATCTGGCTGGAAGATGGGTTCGTAAGCGAAGGTTTTTTCTTCCGCGGGGCCGCCTTCAATCGTCACCACCCCTGATGTGTCATAAGTGATGTTATCCTGTCCAAGGAACAGATAGTAGCGCTCGTCTAGCAACTGCTGATTGCAGTCATACACAGCGATGTCATAGTAGTTTGGTTCGAGGGAAGTATCATATTCGAATACTGCACCGGGTTGAAGCTGCCCACTATAGAGATCCGACCCGAAGGCTTCATCTGTGCTAGGTGAGATGTACACATCACAAATGGGCACGCTCGACCCATTCACAATATCAAAATCTGCCTCGGCGATAACCGTCTCAGGTTGCTCGATTGGATCAACTTCGACCTCAAGTGCTTGCGGCGCTGCGGGCACTTCTGCGATAGATGGCCCTGAGCCGGTGGTGACACTCTCACCAATGCGCCAGATAACAAAGCCTTGCCCGAGCTGCGTGTTGTAGACTTCATCGATAATCAGAATATCTAGTTCGTCTTCGGCGCAATCTTCCGCCAGAAAATCATAGTCGCCTACGTTAAAGTTCTGGTAGACAAAGGCCTCACCCGGTTGCAGAGGTTGCCGGATAATACTGTCTCCCCAGAATTCAGAGCTACTTGATGATACAGAAATGTAACAAACTGCTGCCTCACTGGCATTGATAATCTCTAGGCCAACAACAGTCATGTCGCTGCCTTCATCTGGTGGCGGGATGTTTTCAGCTTGGTCTGGTATGCCCTCAATAATGTATTCTTCCAGCAGGTTGCCAAAAAAATCGCCGCACGTACAAGCGATTGTTGTCAAGGCAAGCACAACAATACCTAGAGGCCAACGGCCCTGTATTTTTCCAATAAACATTTTGCTACTAGCCCTTCTGAGGATTGTTCTTGCTGATCTTAAACGTCATTAAAGCGCCGTTGAAACTTAGCGCGATCATCTAACTCACGCTGCATATCATCCAATGAGTCAAAGACAACTGGGTCATATTTCGCGTTGGGCCAGCGTTCGCGGATTTCTTCATCAAGGAAATCGATTGTGTCACTACGAGCTAATACGGTGATGGCAAGCGTTTGGTTATTGGGAATACGCTTAATCAGGCTCCAGTCCGTCAAAACTGTAGGGCGGAAGTTCTGCCAATAGCGCCGTCCCGCCCGGAAGAACCAATCTGCTTGTAGGCCTGGGGCCAACACCAACCAATGATGATCGGGCGAACGTTCGTTGACAAAAGGTGTTGGGCCAATGTTGGGTGCAATCTCGCGCTCATCGTCCTCGTCAGCCTTTTCTACCTTATCGTTATTATCGCGTGGTACCGCTGACCAACCAATATCCCCACTATTGGTATCAATCGCTGGCACAGATTTTATAACAGGGGCCTCGCGGGCCATCCGATCAATAACCGGTAGCGTCCCCTGAATATCGTAGTAGTCCAACTCCATCCAAAGTGTGACGCCAAACATCCACGGCGGTCCCTCATCAGCGATCCACTTCCACAAGGCCAACGTTGCTTCTGTGAAGCTGTTGTAATCGTAGGGCGGATAGCGTGTGTCAATCAGATGCGGCTCGTCATCTGGTAAGGGAACGCGCCATAACCCGCCCTCCGTTCCGACAACAGGCACAGGGCCAGCCCCAAAATATTGTAGCAGCAACTCTTGGAAAGCCTGCCCAGCAGCAATAAGGCCATTAGTATCACCGTTGGGTGATAGGGCGGTTCCACCAAAAGCCGTGCGCCCGGGGTCATCACGCTGTTGAAGCGGGTCATACGGATACTCAAAATGCCAACCACCTTGGTTGGCGTTCTGCTGTGTGTGAGGGCGCGCTCGGTAAGATGGCCCACCCGCTGGCGCTTGGTAAAAATGATTCTGGAGATAAGGATGTGTGGCACACCACAAACCGTTGTTGATCACGTTTCGGAAGCGACGCTCATGGTTGCGCTTTAGATAGCGCAGGAAGGCGTTCAACCAATAGATCGTCGCATGCCGACCATCAGGTGTATCAGCCAAAGCAGGGAAGGCCGGGTAACCGCCCATATCAATGATGCGCTCGGCCCAGTCGAGCCAGTTATCCATCATCGGTTCGACCACCTCTTCATCATTTTCATAACTGACGAAGATTGTCGGTCCGGTGTTGTCACCATTCTGGGGCCATTCGCCTTCGAGGTTCGGTTCATTGTAAAACTCAAACCAGAGGACACCGGCCTCAATGTATTCCTGGTAGTTGCGATACCAGACCTCTGGTGCCCGGATGGCCCCCATGTTTTCACGAAAGATGCGAATGATGCTCATGCAACCTTGGTCAAGCATTTGACCAGACACACCGACCATTTCATTGCCACCTACCACCAACTTAGCCCAGCCCATCTGAGGTCGCGTGTAGCGGTTTGCATCAAACGGGAGTAACACACCTGAGTTATGCAACCCACGTGGATTGCCAGGCCACTTATAGTCACTTAGTTTCATTAAGGCTTTATCCGAAAGGCTCGTTGTTCGTGGCGCGTTGGTTGAGTAGTGTTTCCATCGACTCAAGATCGTTAATCACGATCACATCGACTCGTGTTTCATCACGCTCACTGAGTTTGTCCTCGATTTGGTCGCGCATGTAGTTGACAGTATCTTCACGGGCCAACAAGGTGACAGCGATTAGGTCTTCTTGTTCTGGGTAAGTGAGGAGGTCAAGATTATCAGTAACGATTGGTTGGAACCGCTGCCAATACTGGCGGGCCGCTTGGAAAAACCATCCACTTTGCAGCCCAGGGGCCAGCACCATAAAGTGATATGCATAACCTTTAGCCATAGAATATCTCGATTGCTCTTACCAACGATGCCAGCATAAATATATACCAGTCCCGGAGGTCGGGCAATTTTGCTGAAACTAAAGTGTTGACCCCAGAGATCGATATTCTTATACTGATCTATAGGACTTTCTTTACAATCACGTATACTGTAACAAACTCAACAACGTCACACGACAGGAGCAAACATGATCAGTAAGGGCAATATACTTTCATGGATCAATCTGTTATCCAAGGAAATGAATGAAAACAAGGACTATCTCACTGAGCTTGACTCTCAGATTGGTGACGCTGACCACGGCATCAACATGAATCGCGGATTCAAAAAAGTTCAGGAGAAACTTCCTGAGTTGGAAGAGAAAGACATCGGCGGTCTTTTGAAGGGCGTCGGGATGGCTTTAGTGTCATCAGTAGGTGGTGCCAGCGGCCCGCTCTACGGCACCTTCTTCATGAAAGCTGGGGGCGCTGTCGAAGGCAAAGATGAACTTAGTCTACAGGACTTCAATGAGTTGCTCGTCGCAGGCTACGATGGTGTTCGCTCTCGCGGGAAGGCCCAGCCCGGTGAAAAGACGATGTTGGATGCGCTCCGGCCTGCTCTTGATGCACTGGCAACCGCCGTAGAGTCTGATAAGTCGATAGCAGATGCCCTCTCTGATGTCTTAGCAGCCGCCGAGGCAGGTATGCAGGACACAATCGATATGCAGGCCACCAAAGGCCGTGCCAGCTATCTAGGGGAACGCAGCATTGGGCACCAAGATCCAGGTGCAACCTCGACCTATTTGATGCTCAAGGCCGCCAAAGAAGCCTTTTCCTAATTTAGAGGATGATACAGACGACGAAGTTCGCAGCAGCAATTGTCAGGTGAAAGGCTGGTCGTTGGCAGCAGGGCAGCAAGCCCCCTTTTGACTGAGCAGAGTAGCCTTAAGGATTATCAATCAATGCGACCCGATCATACCCGCCTAAGTCTTGGTGAATGCTGACAGCCGCCTGTGGAAAGTACTTGCGGCTCAAGGCTGTCACTACTTCGGCTTGATCATAGCCAATTTCGAGCGCAATTAAGCTGGTTCCAGCCAAATATCTGGGTGCTCGGGCCAATAGTCTATGGATGATTTCAATACCCGCACAGCCACCATCAAGCGCTAGTGCGGGTTCCCAATCAAGCACATCAAGCCCTGTCAATTGACCTGAGTCAATGTAAGGCAGGTTAGCCACAACGATCTCATAGGGACCAGCGGCATTTTTCAATAAGTCGGAACAAATAAAGTGAATGCGCTCTGTTACTCCGTTCTTCGCGGCATTCTTGGCTGCAACCTTAAGCGCACTTTTTGAAATATCAATGCCTGTAATCTCAGCATTGGGTAAATGGACTGCCAGCGATACTGCGAGAATACCGCTCCCAGTGCCAACATCAATAATAGATAGCGAGCCTGCTTGAGACTGTGCCCACGCTAGAATCAATTCAACCAGCAGTTCCGTCTCTGGACGCGGCACCAGCACATCTGAGGTGATATCGAATGATAGGCCAAAGAACTCGGTCTGCCCGCGAACGTAAGGCAGCGGCTCTCCTGACTGCACTCGCTCAATCTGCTGGATGTAACGCGCATATGCTCCCTTACTGACAGGCTCATCATCGTGAGCAATCAACCAAGTTTTTTCAACACCTAGCACATCCGCCAGCAGCAGCAGCACCACATGCTGCGATAAGCGCTCAGGGGCAGTGACCGCATATTGATACCCTTCACGAATAGCGTCGCGGATAGTTTTACTCACCAGCAGCTTCCTCACGAGCTTGCTCAAGCTCCGCTTGAATGTCCTCAAAGGTTGTTGCACGACGTACCCGCTCTACAAAATGAAACAGATCATCGCTGTAATAACGCAGTTCACGCAAAGCTGGGCCAATAGGATCACCGCCAGTGGCGCCGGGGGTATCCGCATAAGCACCATAAAAAGCAAAGTAAGCTTGGTTTAACTTGCGGATAGGCCGCCCATTGGCAACAAAATAGGCGCGTCGATCCTCCATATAGGCTTCTGCCTCATCGATTTTGCCTTCCGCCAAAAGTTCGTCAACGGTCACACGTGTTTCGCGCATTTCTGCTCGAAAATCAAACGGATAAGGCAAGGTCGGCGTTGCACTCCATGACGATTGGTTTAAGCGTAGTTCTTCTTCAAAGCGCTGTGTATCTACGGACGCCTGCTGCTCTGGCGTGTAGTCAGGGGCTGGGATTAAAGCGGCGATCTCTGGATAGTGCCGTATCATCACTTTGTAGGCGATCTCTTTCCCTATGATGCTGGCGACCGTCTCATTCATGGTGTATAAGTCAGCAGTCTTCCCATAATTAAACCCTAATGGATAGAAAGCTAGATAGTGATGAGCCCATTCATGGGCTGCGATATCGAATACAGCGGGTGCCCAGCCCGTTTCGATCAACATTGCGGGGAATACAGCCAACCCACCCAATGGCACAATTAGCGTAGAGACATCAAGCCGTTCCTCGACCTGAACTTCGACAAGATCTTTTTCATCTACCGTCAAGCCATGATCCAAGGGGTAGGCACCAGTTCGCTCGATTTGCTTCCTTGGTGAGACGATTAGGATGGTCGGCAGTTGGGTAAAGCGAAAATAGACTGGCGGAAACAACGTCCCTGAACGGCTAAAGCCTTCTTCAACCAAAACCTCTGCCACCTGCGCCTGAATAATCGCTTCTGCGATTGCTTGCTGCTGCTGTTGCCGTGCGCGTAATTGATCTCGCTGTGCCCGCAAGTCAGCCGAAGCGCTCTCAGCATTTGCAATAGTCGGGTCTGTATAGACCGCTTTCACAGACGACTCTAGGGCGTGCACCTCATTGACTAATGCCAGATATTCCAGCACAAACTGTGAGCGCTCTGCTTCAGTCATATAGCTGTGAGGTGCCAACATCGTCGTCATAGATTTATCTACAACCGCTGTTAGTTCCCAATCAACAAAGTTGAAGAGATAATTGCGGGCAACTCCAACCGCTACAAAGTCTTCGCTGGCTGTATCGGGACGTGCTCCTGGTACGCCTACCAAAATAGAGCTTAGAAGAACGCCAGTCGATATTGCAGGTCGGCTAAGGCTTAAAATCGATTTAAGTGAGAATGTACGTCTCAGTGTATGAAATTTGATCAACATTTTGACAGTAACTGAGGTCATGTTTGATAGTAGACCGTATCTTATACCAGTGAGCGTGTGCCTTCCAGTTGCATCTCGTTCTACACGTTCATATCGTCCTCAGGAGCACTAATAAAGTGGTAAGCACATGAAACGACTCTTCGAAAAACTTCAGCATATAGGGAGATGGTTGTTCGCCACGCGCAGACGAGCGCTTCGTTCCAGCCTGATTCTACTTGCCATCATTGTTATAGGCATTTTGCTAATTCGTTCGCTTGACATCCCAGAACAGGTCAACGATCAACGCAATCTTGATATTGCTCGTTGGTTTACCGAAGGCGCTGAAGAAAACCAAGACTTGATCACACAAGAAGTTGCGCCCTGCCCAGGGTACCCCTTCCTGTTGCCTTCATACGGATACATCGGCCTGTTATATGGTGATCCGCGCGGACCCTACAGCGAACAAACGCCACACCAAGGGATCGATATTTTCAGCCCCGGTCAACCAGGTGAGATTCCGATTTTTGCTGCCTATGATGGCTACATCACCCGGCTAGATGAATGGACAAGCAGCCTGATACAACGCATACCAGAAGACCCCCTCCAACCGGATCGTCAGATTTGGCTGTACTACACACATATGGCCCTACAGAATGGCAGCGGTGACTTTATTAGTGAGCGCTTTCCACCAGGGGCATCAGAGGTATTTGTTGAACAAGGTGAGCTACTCGGCTATCAAGGGAATTTCAGCGGCGGGGCGCGTCCGGTAGGTACCCATTTGCATTTCTCTATTGTCCTTGATAATGGTCAAGGAACATTCCTGAATGAGTTAGACTTTGACAACACGATTGATTCATCCGCTTATTTGGGGATGCGTGTAAATTATGGTTGCTACGACCAAGTAGCAGCTTGTGTGACAAACCCCACCTGTGATCAAGCTGTGCTAGGGGCTGGCGGCTAAACCTAATACCATTGGGTGTAAGTTAGTTGAACAGTCTTGAACGTATCACCAAGCAGTAAGTGAACTTCGATCAATACTTGGGTGCCGGGGTTCACTGGTGGGGGAAGAAACGTCGCCGAGGTCATACCGTCTGGGTCAGTTGGTGTAAATTCGACTTCAGCAAGGGCATCGTCTAACGTCAATACGGCTAACACATCGACATTTTCTAGTGGAGCTCCAGCTTGATCCTTAACAGAAACATATATCGTTTGCTCCTGCCCGGAAACCAGTGATGGGCGGTCAATGGTAACGCTGGGTTTTAGGACAACACTGGTTGGTGTTAACACTAGGTTTAGGTTAGCTTGCCCGCTAAATTCAGGTGCTGGGTAAATACGCGCATACATCGCGCCTAATTGAGCCAGACGCGGCGCCTCGCCCTCCTCACGGATTAGCCTAGCATTCTCAAAATCTTGAACAAGCGCCCCTTCAGTGTCAATCGCGGGGGCAATTGGTAACCCAAGCAGGGCCGCATGGTCAGCTTCAGTGTAAAAATCTTGAAATTCTGAGGCGACGTTGGAACCCGTTGTTATGTCGCCTAAGGCCAGTGTTATTCCTATCGGAGATGGCATAACACCACGCACAGTTCGTGCGAGCTGCATATTCTGGAAGGTCTGGACAAGTGTGCTTTCGTCAGTCTCATAGGCAGGTGTCAGTGGATAGCCAAATGTATCGATACCACCATTTTGTTCGAAGTAGGCGAGGAATGGCTCTCGCACAAACTGGTTCGTCTCAGGGAAGTAGGCCGCATCGTTAGATGTCGTCTCAGACACGGCAAAAACAACAACACCCAAAACAATCAGTGTTGTAACTAGTATCAATAGTGATTTCGTGCGCTTCTGTGTGCGCATAATATAAAATCCGACCCTATTTCGAATTTACCCAATAATTCGCATTGCACTAAAGACAAATGATCAAGCAGTAATAACCTTACTAATAATCATTATAGACTTGGGAAACCTAACCGCAACCAACGACCAACAAATAAAACAGGTTTATAACGGTTCTAATCGATTAAACTAACTAAACAACTTTCTGATGAGTCCACTTAAGACAGAATCGCCACTTAAGAGTTTATCCATAAATGCGCTACGCGCATTTTGGAATGAGCTTGGATAGATACTAAAGACAAGCAGATCTGGTTGGCTCTTGTGTACGCTCTCGCGTACAATCTTAAATGGTAAGTTCTAGCTAGTATATTTCGGATTAAACAGATGGCAGGTCAAATAGGTAATTGGTGGTTGCTGGTTCAAAGTGATTTCGATGACCGTGCTACGTTGCAAGCGCTTGCCAGTGTTTTTGTCGCAGAAGTCTACGAGATAGATGATGGCTACACAGCCCTTGAATGGGTTCGCAGTGTTGATCATGGTCATTACAATAGCACAGCCCCTGCAGTCGCCGTCATCGAAGTTCGCGTACCTGGTCCGCGGGGGAACGAAATTGCACGGTATATGCGGCGTTTACCTGCATTTGACCAAACTTGCATCATTCTAACGTCATCCTTTCCATTCACGAAGGCAGAGTTCGTCGAAATGGCTAAAACAGCGGGCGCTGATAGCTTCGTTATCAAGCCACTTCCTCCCTTGCTAGAACTCGAAAGTACATTCCGCAATGCGATTGATAAGCGAAAGGCATCAGAGTTTACATCCTAGATACCCAAAAACGCGTCTATTTTTATGCATAAACTCATCACAATATATGTGCTGGTTGCCCTCACTATGGCACCTATGCCATTAATGGTGACACATTCTGAGTCTGATAAGCAGGTACAGATAATCCAATCCATGGTGAGCCTTTCCAGCCAAACCAACAAACCTTTTATCCTACCGTTTTCTGGCCCACCAGGCCCTGACAACTGGTACCTAATCCAATATTATGGCAACACACAGGGGGCATATCGCTTCCGCGACCAATGGTACCGAGCTGGGCAAGGTCTGCACTTTGGGCTAGATTTTGCAGCTCGCTGCCGCACGCCAGTTCTCGCAATTGGCGATGGTGAAGTTGCCAAAGTTGATGGGCTTGAGCATGGTTCTGGCCCTCACAATCTACTAATAAGGCATGATAATGGATTGATCTCCCTGTACGGGCATCTTTATCAAGCACCTCAGCTATTGATTGGGCAGCGAGTTGAAGAGGGGGAAATCATTGGGTTAAGTGGTGATCCTGACCAGACATGTCGATCACGCCCACATCTTCATCTAGAAATTCGCTCAGGCAACTACGGTGAAGCCTACAACCCAATTGACTATATTGGTGCCGACTGGGACGGTATTGCTCTATTCGGGCCGTTAAGCGGGTTTCAGCGAGACTTGCGTGATCCACGTAACTGGCAAGACATGTACAACCAACCTGCTATTGATTTCTGGGGGCCAATGTTGAACGACTTCGATCATGCTTGGCCGCCAGCTCAATAAATGATACGGTTAAAGCGGTTATCCATCATTTTGAGTGTCAGCTTTCTGTCAGTGGTTGCCTGTCAGCGTCCACCGCTAGCGACTGAGCCACAGAGCCCAACCCTACCCGCAGAAGTAACAATTGCGGCGGAGCCAGCAGCTTCGCCTACAGTAGCAATCCCCGGCTCAATTACCCCATTAAGTGAAGCAGATATCCTGACGGCTGAGCCAACATCACAACTATTCGAGCCAACTGCGGCACCAACGTCACCCATGCAGATACGGCTCACCGAATCCGGCTGCTGTACAGAGCCATTTTGGTCAGCCGATGGTCAGCAGGTTCGCTTTATCGATAAACCTTCGTTGGATGCCTTTGCCGGAATCTATGGGGTGCCTGTTGCTGGGGGTGATATCGAACTCGTCACAACTAATATTGGCTTTCCGCAAGTATATGGACGCTTTTTGGTTCAACCTAATATCAACGACCAAATAGATATCTATGAGGTAGATGCAGACCGTACTTTTACTATCAATACGGACGCTCAACGCATTGCTGTCTCGCCCGGCTTTCAACGGATTGCCTGGGCTCGCAGCCCTTCAGTGAGCAGCAATTTCGATGTCCGTCCAACGACTATCATCGTTGCAGATATTGATGGCACCAACCAGACAGAAGTTATTCAGGTGATAGGTGGTGGCTTTGGTGATTGGATTGATAATGATACTATTTTAGTGGCGGGGTCAACCGTCGGTAATGTGACTACTGCTGGGCTTTACAGCTATGATGTGACAACCGGAGAACTTATTTTGCTACAAGCGGGTCTCCGCATCCGCACAGTAGACGTTGCCCCCGGTGGAGACTGGATTTTCTATAGTGTGACGTTATCTGGCGGTGAAGCAGGTGCGATTGATGGCCTTTGGGTTGTTAGCAGAGATGGCGAAATTAAGCATCAGCTTGATGTCTTCGGCAGCGCCAAATGGCGTGACGAGCATCGTTTGTTAGTCGTACCAATTGAACTGAATGTGCCTAGCCACAGAATGCTCGAATTTGATGCTGAAACAGGTCAACTAACAGACTTACTGACGCCAGATTTAGTACAGTTCAAGATTGCTCAAGGAGACTGGGCTGTATCACCATTGGGAACGCACATCGTTTATTTGAGCAGTCCAGATGGCGCTCTTTGGACGATTGAACTGCCACGAGGCTCTGATGGTTAGCCATCTCTTCCGCGTAATGTCTGGCGGCCTCAGCACTCTGTTCATCGTGTTCTTTCTGCTGGCACAGACGCCAACAACAACGCAGGCTCAGGGTATTGACCCACCGGTTTCCGTTCCAGAGGAAGCGCCTTTTACCCTACCATTTGCTGAACCACCTGGCCCTGGCACATGGCTGTTGGGGCAATACTATGGCAATACTGATACAGCCTTCAATCGCAACCGTGAATGGTATGGTGGCGGTCAAGGAATTCACTTCGGGCTGGATTTTAGTGCTCCATGTGGTACAGAAGTTCTTGCCATTGGAGAAGGAACTGTTCTCAAAGTTGACGCACCCGAGCATGGGGCAGGCCCCCACAGCCTGATGCTTCTTCATGATAATGGTTTTGCCTCGTTTTATGGCCATCTTCGTGAACGTCCAGCTTTCGCTGTCTTTACTCGAGTACAACAAGGGCAAGTTATTGGTGTCACAGGTGATCCAGATATTTCGTGCACCTCACGCCCACATCTTCATCTAGAAATCCGTAGCGGCAGTCTTTACTATAGTTACAATCCTATTCCGTTTATTGAGGCCGATTGGGACACAATCAGTTTAGTTGGCCCCTTCTCAGGCTTCCAGCGTGACCTAGCAGACCCGCGCCAGTGGCAGCGCCTAAACGACCAACCTACGATCTTATTCGGTGGCCCAATCATCAACGAATACGAACAGCCCTGGCCTCCTCCGCGGTGAGAGCAAACAGATGCATTCGCGAAACGTATGATAGTACACCACTATATATTATACTTATGCTACATTATGCTCTAGCAGGCCAAACGCCATCCGAATAACACATAAGTAGACTTTATGGATTATCGCACACAGGACGCATCACCGCTTTACAAGCAACTCCTTGAACTCCCCAAGATCGAGCTTCATCGTCACCTAGAAGGGTCGTTGAGGTTAGAGACTCTGGCGGACATCGCCAAACAATATCAGATGACCTTACCGGGTTATTCTGTGGAAGACTTTCGGCATGTTGTCCAAATAACTGAGCAAGACCCGCACAATGCAGACGCATTTCTGTCTAAGTTTATCCCCTTGAGGGGATTTTATATGTCACCAGAGATCATTCAGCGTATCGCTAAGGAATGTGTATTGGATGCTTCTGAGGAGAACATCGTTTACATGGAATTGCGCTTTACCCCGATTGCTCTTGCTAAGCGCATGAAATATAGTTTTGAAGATGTCATTACTTGGGTGGCTGATGCCGTGAAAGAAGGCAGGAACGAGACTGGCGTTGAGGTCAAGCTGTTAACCAGCATGAACCGCAATGAAAGCGTCGAGGTTGGGAGTCGCATTGTTGACGCGAGCATCAGCTTGATGGACAAAGGCGTGGTCGGTGTTGACCTTGCTGGTGCTGAGCATAAGTTTCCGGGGCATCCATTTAAGGATGTGTTCCAGAGGGCGAAAGACGCAGGGTTAGCAATCACTATTCACGCTGGTGAGTGGGCAGGGCCAGAGAGCATCGTCGAGGCAATCGATGTGTTACAAGCCACGCGGATCGGTCACGGTATCTCTATCACGCAAGATGTTGACTTGATGCAGCGAGCCAAAGACAAAGAGATTGCCTTTGAGGTCTGTGTAACCAGCAACCTACAAACAGGGTCAGTCGAGAGCATTGAGTCTCATCCCTTGAACCAAATGGTTGAGCACAACCTATTAACCACCATTAATACCGACGATCCCAGCATCAGTGGCATCTGCTTGACGGATGAATATGTATCACTTATCAATGACTTTGGCTTCAGCATGGATGCTATTAAACAGCAAATTGTTAATGCGGCACAAGTTGCATTTGTTCCTGAAGCAGAACGCACAAACTTATTAGCCAAACTTGATTTTCCTACCAACATCGTTTAATCAACACACCATATAACCACATTTATGACCAAACCAGATTTCAATACCGCCCGCAAAGTGATGGTTGCTGAGCAACTTAAAGCTCGTGGCATATCTGATCAAGCTGTGCTTCAGGCAATGGCAGATGTTCCGCGTGAGTTGTTCATCCCAGAATCACATCAGAGGAACGCCTACCATGATGGTGCCCTGCCTATTGACATGGAGCAAACGATCTCCCAGCCATTTATCGTCGCATGGATGACAGAATTGTTGGCGCTTCAACCAGAAGATAAGGTATTAGAAATCGGGGTGGGGTCAGGTTATCAAACAGCTATTTTATGCCAGCTCGCTAGTGAAATATATGGTATCGAGCGTATTCCACAGTTAGCCCAAAGCGCCATCGAGCGCTTAGAGCAGTTAGCCTGCACCTCAGTAGCGATATCAGTCGGAGACGGTACGCTTGGCCTCCCAGCACACGCCCCCTATGATGCTATTCTAGTGGCTGCGGCTGCACCATCCATCCCCGAGCCGTTAATTCAACAGTTAGCAGATGGTGGGCGACTGGTGCTGCCTGTAACCATTGCTGATGGGCAAGAAATGCGCCTAATTATTCGAAAGGGCGGCACCATTCACATTCATCGATTGTCAAAGGTCAGCTTTGTTCCACTCATTGGTGCTGAGGGCTTCACTAGCTAGCGATTCTGACTGGGACGGTGAAAGATGTGAGGCCTCCGCAAATGTCCCCAATCTGATCCGTAAGTATTGGTAAATCTCTGACGCAATATTGACGTCGCTACTCTTCTCGATCCCTTCAAATCCCGGTGAAGAATTGGCCTCACAGACCTTAAAATAGTCCCCGTCAAATAGTAAATCAATCCCTGCAATATCTAAGCTCAGCACACGAGCCGTCTCGGTGGCTAACCATTCTATTGCTGGTGTCACTTGAAATGGCTCTCCAACGCCGCCGCGCGAGATGTTCGCTTTGAAGTTGCCATCTGTTGCCTTACGCTGCATGCAGGCTACAACCCGTCCGCCAACGACAAATGCTCGCAGATCACGTCCGTGGCTGTCGCTAATAAACTCTTGCAAGATAATGCTGTCAGTTCGGTTCACAGCAACGAGTAGTTCCATGAGATCAATAAACTTGCTGCGCGTTTCACAAAGGAAAACCCCAACACCTTTAGAACCTGAGAGCGTCTTGACGACTGCTGGGAAACCGATTTGCTTCTCAACCAAGTCAGCATCTACCGGAAACTTCACCAGCATAGTTCTCGGAACAGGTAAATTATGCATTGCGAGAATTTGCTGTGTGTACAATTTGTCCTTGACGTTATCAATCGCTAATGCGGTATTGATAACGGTGATGTTCAAGCGTTGAAAATGTCGTAGTAGAGCCAATGCATAGTATGAAGTACTGGCCCCTGTGCGTGGCAAAACAAAGTCAGGCAATTTAGGGTATTCACCTTCCAGCAGAATACTCTTTTTACCATCTTTTGTGACGATTATCTCAAATTGATCAGGTGAATAAGTTGAGACATCAACACCTTGTTCCTCAGCTTCTTCAAGCAACCGTGAGACACCATAAGATGTTTCCGGCGATTTATTGTAGATAATCCAACCTCTCATTGGCTATTGGCCTGCAATACCAAGTTCAACAGCAGCAGATTGACATAGCGATGCACCGCCAGCCGCAAGCCACTGTTGCAACGTTGGGCTTTCTGTAAATCCAAGCTCAGCTTCTTCATAGATGCCACTCCCCCAAAACTGATAATTTTGCGTTTCGGTTGGCCAATTACTCGGGGATGTTACCATCATCCCCGGGCCGCCGTTGTAGGATGCCAAAGCCAGACCAACGTCTCCATTGGTATCAGCAAGCAATGTTGCCAGAAAGATCATGCCGCGATGGGCATTAGTATTTGGTTCAAATGGGTCTTCGCCTTCCTCGAAATGGAACGGCATTACCTGAAATAGACTGGTTGCTCCCGCATCAGACTGGGCTTGTGGATTCCCGCAGGATTCAATCTGCATCACTGTAGCAATGAGGTTCGGTTTAATGCGGTAGGTTACTGACCATGTGCCGATAGCGTCTTCCCAGAAAGCCACCTCACGGGTAAATACCGGGCTAATCTCAAGAGACCAATCTGGGACAGGGAGTTCAGCAACTTCAGACGGTGTTTCGACATCCGAGACAATAAAATATGGCTCGTTACCACCGGTCAAAACCTGTGTATCATCATTGACTATTGCAGAGAAAAATCGCCCAATGAGTTGAAAAGGGAGTGTTGGCGCAACGATTAGTATCATTCCAATCAACGCCCAGACGGGCAAAAACCGAACCAATAGTTCAACTAGCGTCACCGGGCGCTCGGCTTTTTCGGCCGCAGCCTTACGTACAGCCTCCCGGCTGGCTTCCACTTCAACATGCGGGATTTTGATTGTTCCAAACCCCTTCGCGGGCACCTTCTGCTTACGCGGGGTCTTTGACCGTGGTTTCTGCTGCTGATTATCAGCCATAGTTTGTTTTTACCATTACTTACCTACCCAGTTCACCTAGAGATTATACCCGAGCAGCGTGGCAAAGTACCGTCTGGTATAACGAATTAACCTACGTCTTATTGAGTAGTTTAGTTACCATTTCTTCAGCCAGAGTCATTAAAAAACGACGGTCATCAGCCGATAGTTCCGCGGTTAGCAGCAAGTTTGGGCGACGTAGCCAAGTGCGCCTCAAAGATTGTTCGCGTCGCCAGCGATTGATGTTAGCCTCATGCCCGCTGAGCAACACATCTGGCACAGATTTCCCCCTGAATTCTTGGGGACGCGTGTAGTGCGGGTGTTCCAACAGACCGGTGGCATGGCTATCCGTTCGATGCCCGTCCTCGGCGCCAAGCACGCCGGGCAGTAACCTCACAACAGCATCAATAAACACCATTGCAGCTAGCTCACCTCCTGTCAGTACATAATCGCCAATTGAAACTTCTTCTGTGATCACGGTCTCACGGATGCGCTCATCAAACCCTTCGTAGTGTCCGCAAACCAGTGCAATGCGCTCAAGGCCCGCATAGTGATATGCCGTTTGCTGGTTGAAGCGCTTGCCCTGCGGTGACATTAATACGACAGGGGTATGGTCAGGCACAATGGTTTCGACAGCCTCAACCACTGGCTCAACCTTCATGACCATTCCGCCGCCACCACCGTAGGGAGTATCATCTGCACTACGGTGCCGGTCATGTGTATAGTCGCGGATGTCATGCAATGTAATCGTAATGGCCTGCATGTCCTGTGCACGCTTAACAATTGACTCTGTTAACGGTCCAGTGAACATCGCTGGGTGCAGCGTAAAAACATCAACCAACATTACTGTATGACCTGCCAATAGCTGAACTGGAGTGGCCCACCCTCTAACAGATTCGTGTCGAGCCTATTGCTGACGACTACACCACGTGCATAGTGCAGGACGGGTATTACAGGAAACTCACCGCTTTGCACGCCAAAGAAAGCCTGCTCAACCTGCGGCATCAATGAAGCACGCACATCCGGGTCATCTTCACGGTACATTCGCAGCAGCAGTTCGTCAGCCTCACTGCATTCGCGCAAACTATTGAGGTAACTATCTCGAAAAAACGGGTCACGGCAGCCGAAAATATCAGCGTACCAATGCTGCGCATCTTGCACCTCACCTTGCCAATAGAACATTGCTAGACCCGGACGTGGTTGCTCCACCCCGACTGGAGGCCGCTTTAGAATTACCAATATTTCGCGTTGAGTGAGTGCCTCGAGTTGGAAGGCTTCTTCTCGACAGCCAAGATTGCGCGACCAATTATTGACAAACGTTTGTACCAAGCCAATCGATTGTTCGGAGTTATCAACGGCAAAGGTACGATCAGGCAGGCCGAGGCAACCGTTCAATCCTGCATCATTGATGGCCTGCTGCGCTGCACCAGCGTCAAAATTCGTTGTAACATCTCGGTACAAAGACGCTGACACTGACCCTGGGGGGCTGGCAACATAAGCAGGTATCGCCAGTTGACTATTTGCCGTCTCGAACTCTGCGACAATTGCACTCCGATCCAGCCCGCGGGAGAATGCCGCTTTCAACTCCGCTTGATTGATCACGGGGCTTTCATGGTTGATGGCGATAAACGCAGTGACTGGTAATGCAATCTTTTGAACCTCAGAAGGATTATCAATAGCGACTTGATCTGGCACCACAGCAAAATCCAGATTACCACTTGCAACTTGGTCTAGAGCATTGGATGCATCACCGACGACAACATTGACGGTTCCAACATTACCCGCTGCTGGCATCTGAGGATTACGTCTGAGCGTATATTGGGCATTGCCCTCAGGTGGTGCTAACGTGTATTGACCACTAGTCAGAATATTTTCGGGAAGGGTCCAATTATCACCATGTGCAGCGATGCGATCTGCCGGGATGGGGTACATCACCGATGATGCCATTAGCACAGAAAAAGCACCATAATCTTCAACAAGTATAAACTCAATGACTGTGTTATTTAGAATGCGAGCGCGCAGCGTTTGCTCGATAATCTCAGGGGTAATCTGCTCAGGGGGTAGCCGGTTGATCTGGCGGCAACCATCAATAACAAATAAACGCTCAACTTGGATCGTCAGTACATCATTACGGCAACCACGCTCAACGGCTGCGACGACATCTGCTGCAACAATTGGGCGACTCTGCTCGATGCTTCCGTCCGCCGCAACACTTGCCCAATGAATGTCATCACGCAGAAACACCGTCCATGTAAGACCATCATCTGAAACCTCCCAGTCACGGGCTAAAGCTGGTTCAACCCGGCGTGTCACAGGGTTGATCTGCGTTAGTCCGCTAAAAATATTGGTGACGATATCCGTTCCCGCGGTATCGAGCGGTGCAACAGACGTTGGGTCTAGCGTCAGCGGAGCTTGTCCCAAATGCACACGAATGGTCGCACTGGCTGGTACTTCCGCATTGTTACCCTCAGGTATCGATTCAACCGTTGCCTCTTCGACAACTTCTTCAGCTTCGTCCGAAGGTTGTTGAACTTCTCCCAGTTGGCCATCTAGGTCAGGCCCAGGCTTTGATTGACAGCCAACGAGTATGAATAATGCAGTGAGCAGCAGGTTCCTTAGAAAGTATTTTGTCACCAATATTATGTGGCTTTCTCTGTAAGGTTCGGGGGCGAGCACAGCATCTATAATGCGTGAAGGTCTAAATGAGCAAGACTGTAATACCCTTGTACGCTCACGGTGTGACGCGAGTATATGAACTGTTTTGACAGTCACAACATGTACTCGCGTGCGCCAATAGTAGCATTGGCCTGAGCGTACCACAAACCAAATAGCGGCAAATATCGACCCCGTCTAAAATTATTGTGCCTATCGTTATTCAGAGCGGAGCAGCAATGCGTTACGAACAAATTGGTAAATACAAGGTGAAGCAGCAAATTGGTCGTGGCGGGATGGCCACCGTTTACCTTGGCGAAGACCCTACATTCGGTCGGCAGGTAGCAATCAAGGTGCTGCCAGAGCAGTTCGTAAAAGATGACGAATTCCAGAAGCGCTTTAATCAAGAAGCTCAAGTGATCGCAGCTCTTGAACATGCGGCGATTGTTCCCGTCTACGACTTTGGTCAAGTCGGAGAGCAGCCCTATTTAGTGATGCGCTATATGCCGGGTGGGTCGCTTGCGAGTCGCATTAAGGAAAAGGGCTACATTGAACCAGAGGAAGCTGCTCGCATCCTTGATCGTCTCGGTGCTGCACTGGACTACGCTCACAGTCAAAAGGTTATTCACCGCGACTTAAAGCCAGAGAACATCTTGTTTGGGCAAGGGAATGACGTGTTCCTGTCAGACTTTGGCATCGCCAAACTGATGGAGTCGACAACCAATCTTACCGGTGAGGGCGCGCTTGGCACACCCCGCTACATGAGCCCGGAGCAAGCATTTGGCAAGAAGCTCGACCATCGAACGGATCTTTACTCGCTCGGAGTTATTCTGTACGAAATGCTCACCGGGCGCCCACTATTCGAGGCTGACACACCCATTGGCCTTGCAATGGCACATATTATGGAAAACCCCCCAAATATTCTAGAAGTTGAGCCGGATGTCCCGCCGTCTGTCAAACCTATTCTTGATGCGGCATTGGCAAAATCTCCAGATGATCGCTTCCAAACTGGCAAAGCTCTCAGTAAGGCTTTCACAGAGGCCATACGTCCGCAGGCATCTGATGGCCTAGAGCTTAAGGACGCGGTCATTGCTACAGAGAAACAGCCATCATTTAATGATCCTAGCACAACCAAAATCTCAGCATATGAAGATGATGACACAAAGACGTTCAACGACACTGAAAAGCAAGATAAAAAAACAGATGATGATTTACCTACACAAGTATCACCGATCTCTGATAATCAATCCGCTGGGACTGTCCAAAGCCGAGGAGTAACAACCTCAGCGACAGAGCCAAAATCAGTTGCCGGTAAGATGTTAGGCATAGTCGCGCAGAGTGTAGTAATTGCCCTTGCCACAATCATTGTCGCTGGGTTGGTGTTATATCAGCTACAAACGGGCATCATATCTGTACTTCCGGGCGGTCCGCAGAACGAGGCAAACTTTCGTTACGATGTCGGCGAAGTTGAAACACTGACTGTACAGATCAATGTGGGTGCAACGACTGTCACAGTTAGCGCAGGTGAGAGCAACTCCAACACGATTGAAGGTGTGAATTCCATCGAATCTGAGCTCAAAGACCTAAATGTGGACTATTTCAGCAACGATATTGGCGGGCAATTATCGATCAGTCAGGATGTTGAGGATTTCTACATCATTGGAGAGTATCCGCTGGCAACGTTGGAAACTGCTTTACCCCCCACCAAAGTGATTGACCTCTCAGTGGTGCCAGGCTTTGGTGATGTCTCGCTTAATCTGGCAGAGTTAAATATTCGCAACCTTGAGATCACCAACGATAGTTACGTGGCAGACGTAGTGATTAGTACCCCGCAGCAGGGCAACACGGTCATCAATTTGAACAGCCAAATTGGGCCAATCCGCTTCATTGCACCTAGCGAACCGATTGCTCTCAATATTCAGGAGTTTTATGCAGAAGCGGGGGCTGGCGCACTCGATATTACATTACCGGTAGCCAACGATTATACAATCGACGTGACATCAATGAGTAGTTCATCCGTTACGCTATCGCTTCCATCAAAGCTTGAAGCCCGTGTTCTCCTAGGGGAAACGGCGGCAGACTCCCTCTCTGAGTCATCGGTGAATATCGGCTCAGACCGCCTACGCAATCAGGGGCAAGGCGTTTGGGAAACCGAAGACTATGTGGATGCTCGCGAAAAAGTCGAGATTGTCATTCTTGGGGGGCAAGGCAGCATCGATATTGTTGATGCCGTCGAAGAATAAGAATAGTGCCTTTATATTATTCGTCATCCATACCGATCACCTTAATCGATTCAGTTGACCCAACCGGATTATGTCGCCCGTAAACGACCCAATACACCACATTCAAAATAATTGAAAGACCAATGGAAATAAATAGCTCACGGCGTAAGCTAAGGTTGAGTGCCCATTCATAGAGGAGATAGCCCACTGGGAGCACAAAAATGACGGCAGTTACCCATAAGTATTTGCTGTCTGTGCGTTGAAGCATCCACAGAAGGAATGAAAAACAGACCACCAACAGGATTAATGTTCCAACATTCAAATCTTCCATGAGACCTCCTTTGCCCTAGTCACAGCTTGGATCGTTGCGAAGCTGCCAGTTATGTATCGTGTTGAAGCGGTCTTCAGGCCCCCGCAGTAGTTTAATCTGCACACCCTCCACCTGACAGCTTACCGCGTAGTGATAAACCGGATTATATAGGATAATAGCAGGGGCCCGCTCAAGGAAAAGCAATTGAAATTGTTGGTAAAGCTCTGTCCGCCGGACGCCATTCGGTTCGCGGCGGGCTGTCTCCAACAGTTGGCTGATATCGCGATCAACAAACCCACTAAAATTTTGCCCATTTTCGATCTGCGATTCATGCCAGACGGGGTACAGATCAGGGTCAGCAATTCTGCCGCTATCAAACGTCACGAGGGCCGCTTCAAAATCACCACTGGTTACGCGTTCTACGAGCCGCTCCGAATTAACATTGCGTACAGTTACACCCACACCAATCTGTGACCATTGGCCAACCAATGACTCAGCGACTACCTCATTGTCCTCACCAGTTACAAGTAACTCAAAAGCCAATTCTTGACCCCCTCGGCTGCGCGTTTCGCCTTGCAACGCGTACCCTGCTAGGCTGAGGCTTTCTGCTGCTGCTTGTGGATTGTACTCAGGCTGCAAGCCATTGTTATAAGCCCATGTTCCAGTCAACACTGGCGAATAGGCCGCTAGTAAATTGTTAATCTCTTTTGGTTTCATTAATGTTCGGTCAAGACTGTTTGCTAATGCAACTCGAACAGCGCGCTCCTCGAAAAAAGAGACACTGCTGTTCTGTTGGTTGAATACAATCATTGTGTGCGATGGGTACCGTGTGTTGTAAGTATTAATATCAGCACTTTGTAGCACCAGTTGATACTGCTCCCGGTTTAGCCCTGCCAGTGCTTGTGCATCTGGCCCTAATGCGCGAAAGGCTTGCTCGCTGCTGCTGTAAAATTGAAGTTCGACATCAAAGGATACTGCCCGCGATTCATCATAAAAGTCAGGGTAGGGTTCTAACGAGACAATATCTACCGCCCCATCAGATTGGATAGACAACCAGTTGAGACGTCCCGTCCCGATTGGGTCTAGGTTAAAAGCATCATTAGGCAGGTCAGCAGGCTCGATACCGCGCAGCCATAGTTCCGGCACAATACCGATCCCAGCATGTTCTGGGAAAGCTGATAATGGCTGCGTCAAAATAAAGCGCACAGTGTAATCATCGTCAGCGTATGTCTCTACACTTCTCCAGAACGTATTCAGGGCCGGGTCACCGGGAAAATCGGATGACCGTAATAAGCTCATTGTGAAAGCAACGTCATTTGCTGTGACAGGCGTACCATCATGCCAAGTGGCATTTTGCCGCAGTGTAAAGATGTACGTCAGCCCATCCTCACTGACTGTCCAACTTTCAGCCAAGTCCGGCACAGGCTGCCCAAATTCGTCCAGCCGAGTCAACCCAGAGAATACCAGACTGGCCAGAGCTTTATCTGTCTCGCTCTGGGCCAATAAAGGGTTGACAAACTGGGGTTCACCAACAGATGCTTCGATAAAAGTTGAAGTATCAATATTTTCGAACGCAAACTCAGGTGGTCTTTCAACTGCTGATGCGAATAAACGACGACCAGTCGCAAAATAGGCAATTGACGCAATCAATAAGAACAACCCAAGGCCTATCGAAAATACCTGCCAAGGTACACCACCAAAACGGGTCTGCCCCCATTCCGAACCAACAGCGGGAGCTTCGACCCATTCATCATCTGGTAAGTTTTGTTTCTCGTCCATCTGTGTGAGCGGCCCTTAAAGGCCCTTCGAGTTTGGCGACTATTGAAGGAAGAACACGTAGGCAATGACCACTGCAAAAAACAAAATAGCTAAGCCAATTGTTACCTGAAATAGGGTGCGCTCCAGACCCCGTCGGGTCTTATACTGCCCCATGGAGTCTGCTGCACCTGCGATACTACCCAAACCGCCACCACGACTTTGCAACAGAATTGCAACAGATAAGGCAACCGACAGAATAATCAGTGCGATATTAAAAAACGTAGCCATGAATTTCCAACTTACTTGGTTAAACAACAGCGTAGGATTATAACTTGCCCAATTAACAGTATCAAAATACGAGCATACACCGCATTATCTCACTGTGAGACTGTGGTACGCTTGCGAATGGTATGTCTTGACGTATAATACCTGTAGTCGTAGTGGGTACTTCCTGTAACATTTTTTGCAGGGTGTCTCCCTCACCCTTATAAACTCCATTCATCAGGAGAAACTTGCGCATGAGTGCTAACCGTGGACGCAGAGTAGGCATTATCATTGTCATACTAATCCTGCTGTTGCTTGTAATCGGTGCAGTCGCTGCGCTGCTCATCACGCAGCTGCCGAATATCCTTGGCTCGGGCGAAACCCCAGTTGATAACGGTTCCGTTGAAGTCGCCACGCTTGATCCAGCTGGTCAAGATGACGACCCCGGGTTTGTCACACCGACCCCAGTTCCAAGGAACAACATTATCATCGCTGCACGGGATATTCCCCGTGGTACACGCGTCACAGTGCAAGATGTCACCGTTCTAACATATCCAGCTTCTGCGGATGTGCCACTGCCTGCGGATGTCATCCTTGTGGATGACCAAAGCGGCCTTGGCCTCGATCAAGTTGAGGGGCGAATAGCGCGCACGGACTTGCTGGCAGGCCAACCAGTCTTCAACTATCAACTCACGCCTGGCGACGAGCCAACCAGTTTAGTTGATACTGGCTCTGACCCAGCCTTGCTGATACCACCGGGTTCAGTGGCTTATGCTATACCAACCAACCGCTTCGGCCTTGTGGGTTATGCGCTGCGCCCCGGTGATCACGTTGACATTATGATGTCATTCCGCTTCATCGACGTTGACCGCGAGTTCCAAACAGCCTTCCCAAACAATGGTATTATTCTGGACTCAGAACCAGACTTCCCATTGAATCTTTTTGAGTATTCAATCGGTCGTGACCAGCTTGGCCCATTTGGTAGCCTGCTTGTCATCAATCAAGGTGAAACGACCCAACGCGAGCGCCAAGTTACCCAGCTTGTAATCGACAACGCGATTGTCTTAGGGGTTGGGGAATTCGATATTGCTGACATTTACCAACCAATTGTGGTCACAGAAGAAGCAGCCGCTTCTGAGCCAGAAGAGCCCGCAGCACAAGACCCGAATGCGCCACCACAAGAGCAGGCGCCACCAGAGGATGAACAGCCCACACCAACGGCAACGCCATTCCCTGAACCGGATGTGTTGACGCTGGTTATGGATCGTCAAGATGCGCTGGTGTTGAAGTATGGCCTTGAAACAGGTGCCTTCATTGACGTTGTGCTCCGCAGTGCCCTCGATGACGATCAATCTGATGTCATCACCCAAAGCGTGACGCTTCAGTACATTCTTGACTTCTATGGGGTAACATCACCAGAGCCACTGACGATTTCGCAGTCACCGCGTATTTCTACCATTACTGAGCCAGAATTAGGCGAGTTTATGGATGGCATCAATGATACTGAAGGAGAGCAAGGCCCGGCAAACGCTGGTGAGGCACCACCAGCAAACTAGGTCTATTGACTGGACTGAGACATAATTTATGAACATCTTTGGGGATATACGTTAGAATATCCTCGGTAAGTCAATTAGGAGGAAACAAATGGCTGGTAAAAAGGGTGCAAAGAAGACAGTTGGTAAGGCACGTAAGGGTGATCAAAAGCGCCCAGTGATGAAGCTTTACTACGTCGAGAAGGAAGATGGTGGCTACGCACCGCGCTACGAGCGCGTTAGAGAAGAAGCAAGCTAACCACTGCTTTCGAGCAAAGCACACAAACTGACGAGTTCGCTGAGACCAGCGGACTCGTTTTCTTTTGGGTAGCGCTTACTTTGCCGCTAGAATCACCCCTTGTGACTATTCAATCCTCAAAACGGCACCCTTTCATTGTCTGGGCTATTCGATTAGCCGTGGTGTTTGTCAGCCTACAGTTTACGTCGCACCGTCCACCCTATGTAACGGTGGGCCAACCCCAGCAAGTCGAGACCGAACACCCGATTACCTGTGTGCACACGCGCCTCACTGATGAAGTCGAAGAATGGAAAATTCAACGGACGCTGCAAATGGCCCGTGAGATGGGTGCGACCACAATCGTTGAGTTCTTCCCTTGGGCTTATATGGAACCTGTTCAGGGTGAATATTGGTGGGGCCACGCCGACATGGTGATCGAACATGCCAACGCGCAGGGCTTAACCGTCATTGCGCGCATCGGCCTCGTGCCGGAATGGGCCCAGCCGACTGAAGAAGACATCCCTAACACCGACTTTAGCTTGAATTACTTAGACCGCAGCCGCGATCAGGATTTCGCCAATTTTGTTGAAGTCTTTGCTGCCCGTTATCGTGGTCAGGTGGATATGATCCAGATTTGGAACGAGCCCAATCTGGCTTTTGAGTGGGGCTTCGCCGAGACTGAACCGCAGCGCTACGTTAGCCTGATGCAGTTTACTTACCCGGCAGCCAAACGCGGCAACCCGGATGTGATTGTGCTGGCAGGTGCACTGGCCCCTACGCTTGAACCGGAAGGCAGTCCATTCGGCACCAACGAGTTAACCTATCTCCAAACCCTCTATGACTGGGGCTTTGCTAATTACTATGATGCGTTGGCGATCCATACCTATGGCTTTCGATTCCCACCGGAAGAACCCCCATCACCCGAAGTTCTCAATTTCCGGCGAGCGGAGCTGCTCCGTGAAATAATGGTTGCCAACGGTGATGATGATAAACCAGTTTACATCACTGAGTCCGGTTGGAACGATCACCCCCGCTGGACGAAAGCGGTCAGGCCAGGGCAGCGCATTACATACACAATTGACGCTTTTGAATACGCAGAGGAAAACTGGCCTTGGGCCGAGTCGTTGTGTATCTGGGCATTTCGCTTTCCGGTTCCCGTTCGTAGCTACCCAGATTACTTCACGCTGGTAACGGATAACTTCACCCCCAAGCCGATTTACTATGAACTCCAAGCATGGGCCCAAGGCGAATAGGATGAAGCGTCGCATCGGTACTTTGATTGGCCTCGGCGTCGTATTGATAATGGCGGTGGGGACTGTTCTGTTATTACGTAACGAACAAGAAGATCGCGCTTGGGAGCAGGTTCAACAAGCAGGCGTTATGCGGGTCGGGATGGACGCCTCCTACCCGCCATTTAACTTCATTGGCCCAGACGGAGCATACGGCGGTTTCGATGTAGACCTAGCCAACGAGATCGGTGCACGGCTGGGCGTAGAGGTCGTTTTTGTCAACATCCCCTATGATGGCCTGTATGACGCGTTATTAACAGGCAATGTTGATGTCCTGATATCGGCGCTCGTGGCTGCCCCAGAGTTTAAGGGACGGGCGAATTTTAGCCGTCCATATTTCAACGCAGGCCAGTATCTCGTTCATCTGAGGGCAGCCAACTTCAGTGACATGGCTGAACTCGATGGGCGCACACTAGCTGTAGAAATTGGCTCTGGGGGTGATGTTGAAGCCAGTCTCTGGCAGCGCCGCCTGAGTGATCTAACGGTTCAACGCTACGATCAACCAACTACCGCCGTTCAAGCGGTTATCTCTGGCGAAGCTGATGCAGCCCTCGTTGACGGGATTAGTGCGCGGCTTTTGGTCGGCAATGATGAGCGCCTTGTGTTGGGTGGCAACATCACTGAGGAGTTGTTTGCGGTTGCTGCTCACCCAGAGAGTACGCAGTTTAAGGACGAAATTGACCAAATCATCACTAATATGCTCAATGATGGCAGCATTGATACTCTGATCGAAAAATGGTTCACCAACCAGTAATGCTACTCAAAAACAATCTCTAGCCAATTGGATTGCCCCGCCTCAATATAAATTTCCTGCATGTAGCTGCGCGTACCCGAATTTGTTTCGACGGTATACTGCCCCTCGGGTAAATCCCCATAGGTAAAATTTTCGCCCCAAGTCTCATCGCTCTGGTTTTCCGCTCCAGCATACGTCCATGTGTACCGAACATACCCCTCCCCACGGACAATCAACGAGACCCCACTTTGCGGCACACCTGCACCGTTGACGACCCGCCCAACCAGCGTTCCGAATCCGTAGTAGGGCGATATCCACAAATCGGGGTTGCGCGTGCTGTTGAAATAATCCATAGGATCGCCAACCCGCACCTCAAAATGCAAGTGTGGCGCACCATTCGCCGCCCCCGTTCCGCCAACCTCACCGATTATTTGCCCAAGTGCAATACTTTCACCCTCCGTCACAAAAACTTCTGACAAATGTGCATAGACGGTGTAAACTGGCTGACCTTGGTAGCTGCGCCCAGTGTGCTCGATGATTATGACTTTGCCATAGAAGCCAGGGCCGGGCCCAAACACTACTTCTGTATCTTCACCAGCAAAGAACACGGTACCGTCATTGGCGGCTAAAATAGCTGTACCCACAGGGTTCACAAACTCAACGCCCGTATGGGGGCGGAACTTTCCGTTCGATGTGCCCCCATACGGATACGTTCGCTCCAAATAGTCGGTATAGCCATCAGGGATTGGGCGGCTGAACCAATAATGATCGTCAGCGAGCCGGGCAGGCTGTGTCGGTACAGCGCCAGCACTACCGGATTCAATGGGGGCAATAGTCGGTGTAACCTCGACTGTTTCCCCAGTTTCGACATCTAGTACTGGGGTTGATTGAATTTCTACTGCTTTAGAGGGTAATGTGGCTGCCGATTCTTCACCAAATACAGGCGTCCTAGTTGGAGAAATGGGTGTTTCACTCGGCTTGATGGTTGCCGTAGTTGATAATTCACTGACAGATGAAACAGATGCACAAGCCAACGACAGCAACCCTAGCACGATAATGACCATCTGTTTATGAGTCATCCAAGTGATTCCCAAAAATCTGCTCTTCAAGAATCTGATTACTGCTCAGTTCTGGTAGTTGCAAATACCATGCCGCCGTATCAAGTAAGGCTTGTTTTGGTACCAAACCGACCAATTCCGCCCGTGCGATCTGGCACCCATGACGCTGCGCTTCACGCCGCACCATCTCCTGTACATGGTGAATAGGCGTTTGCTGAACATTGGTCAGGTTCATAGATACTTGTGCCTGATCGTCAACTAATAAGCCCAAGGCTTTTACATAACGCAGCCCACCACTTGAATGGCGAACAGCACTGGCGATCTTTTGGGCGACCGTAACATCATCAGTGTTTAGAAAGATGTTATATGCTACCAGTGGGTATCTAGCCCCGATTGCAACAGCTCCTGCCGTCCCGAACTCATTTGGCCCCATATCTGGCTTGTAAACTGGGTCGTTGGCGGACGACCGTACCCGCAGCGTCTCATAACCCAGCTTTCTAAACGTAGCCAACTCGCGCCGAGCTGGCTTTAGGGCTGCTTCTCCATATAGATACACGGGTAGGTTCAACTCTTGACTGACAATAACAGCCAAATCACGTGCAATCTGAACACATGTTTGCATTTGTGTCTGACCAATAGGGACAAACGGAACAACATCGGCTGCTCCAATTCGAGGGTGTACGCCCCAATGCTCTGTTAAATCAATCTCTGACGTCGCTAAAATGATCACACGGAGGGCGGCCTGCTCAACGGCTTCCGCCGGGCCAACAAACGTTAGCACGCTGCGGTTATGGTCAGCATCAGTGTGAATATCCAACAATCGCACACCATCTATCGATGTGACCTCCGCTGCCGCTGCATCGATTATGTGCTGGCGACGGCCTTCACTGATATTAGCAACACATTCAACGATATTGTTTGGCATAAGCTATGTGATCGATGTGAAACGGACGATTGTAACACCATCTCCACCCTCGTGGCGTGGCGCGGGGCCATAGTCCTCAATAAAGGTCAATCGGTGTAAATAATCGCGCACGGCTCGTCTTAAGATACCAGACCCTTTGCCATGTACCACCCGCACAAAAGGTAGCCCCGCTACATATGCTTTGTCAATATATACTTCAAGCTCCGTCATCGCGTCTTCTTGATACATGCCCCGTAAGTGCAGTTCAAGGCCGGGGCTCTCAACCTTAGGCCGCTTGATAGAAATTTCCGTAGACCGTTCCTGTTTAGCTTTTCCTCGGTACTCAAGGTCGTCTGCATCAACCCGCACGCGGAACTGCCCGATCTGTACCTCAACATCAGCACCACCATCAATCGCGGTGATCTTACCCTCTGAATTCATTGATGCCACATACACTTGATCACCGATATCAAGTGCCTTTTGTGCTGTACGCTGCTTGGGCTTTGGTGCTGGAACAGCCGCAACCAACTCTGGAATTGGTTCTTCGATTTGTTCCTCTAGTGTGATGGCCTGTTCCTCAATCTCTTCAATCTCGATCTCAGGCTTAACCGCAACCGGTCGATCCATGCGAGTCAGGCGGCGGCGTAAATCCTTGACTTCCTGTCGTAGCTCCGAGAGTTCCTTGCCTGCTTTCTCTCTGGTGCGCTCAATGATCTTACGCCGGTCACGCTCGATGTTTACCAGCCGCTCTTCCAATGCTGATTGTAGCGTTACCACTTCTTTTTCAGTGGCTTGCAACCGTTCTTGTGTGGCTTCTGCCTGCCGCCGCATCCGGTTGATCTCATCAAGCAGAGCTTCTACCTGGAGTTCCTCACTACCGACATACGTCCGAGCCTCTTCAATGATGCTGTCTGGCAAGCCCAAGCGCTTGGCAATCGCTAACGCATTACTGCGCCCCGGAATACCCATAATTAAGCGATAGGTTGGCGAAAGTGTCTCGACATCGAACTCGACGCTTGCATTACGAATACCCGGCGTATTATGCGCGTAAATCTTGAGTTCAGGGTAGTGAGTTGCCACCATCGTCGTGACACCACGCCGCAATAATTCCTGCATAATAGCGCGAGCAACAGCCGCCCCTTCTGCCGGGTCTGTCCCAGAACCAAGCTCATCTAACAATACCAGTGAGTGGTTATCAACATCGCGCAGAATCCCAATAATATTCGTCAAGTGGGCTGAGAATGTACTGAGTGACTGCTCAATGCTCTGTTCGTCGCCGATGTCAGCATAGACCGTCTCAAAGACCGTTAATACTGTCTCCTCTGCTGCAGGGATGTGCAGCCCACATTGAGCCATCAACGTTATCAAACCCACCGTTTTCATCGACACGGTCTTACCACCTGTATTCGGCCCAGTGATAATCAATGTGTGTACATCTTCATCGAATTCAACGGTTGTGGGGACAACTGTTTGCGGATCCAGTAACGGGTGCCGAGCATCATATAGGTAAATACGCCCACCAACTTGGTCTGACTCGAACCCAACCAACTTCGGGGACACCCCATCAAGAACGTCAGCATACTGAGCCATCGCAAAACATACATCTAGGTCTGCGAGAGTCTCAACTGTTTCGATAATGGCGCCTGCTTCGCCGCCAACTTGATTACTCAACGCAGCCAAAATACGCCGTATTTCTTTATCTTCTTCAAGTTGAAGCGCTTTGATCTGGTTGCCGATCTCGACTAAAGCTGTCGGTTCAACAAACAAAGTCTGCCCAGAGGCCGATTGATCATGCACAATCCCCTTAACTCGCCCATGGGCTGATGCTTTGATCGGAATGACATAGCGACCATTTCGTGTTGTGATCAGGTTTTCTTGCAGATACGTCGCGATATTTGGATCACTAATAATAGTCTGTAGCTTGGATTGCAAGCGACCCTCTTGAATGCGTATTTCGCGCCGAACTTCTGCTAGATAAGGGCTTGCGGAATCCTTAACCAAGCCGCTGTCATCAATTGCCCGACCAATCGCCGCGATCAGTTGGTGCCCTTCCATAATCCAATTTGATGTATGGCTCAGCAGGGGAATCTTTTCTGCTACTTCTTTAATTGTCTTCTTGAGCGTGATGGCAGATTGTAGCGTGCCTCGTATCATCAACAGTTGGCTAGCATCCAGCACGCCGCCGCGCTCCGCAGATTCAGCTTCACCCCGGATATCTCGGGCACCGCCAATACTCACATTCGGGCGCAGTTCGCCTAACAGAAGCCGGGACTCTGATGTGCGCTGCTGCCTATGTTGCGCTTCTTGTAAGGAAGGCGTTGGCTCAAGCTGAATGATCTTCTCTTTACTAAAGCTAAAAGCTGCGTATCCAGAGAGAATCTCCAATACCTTCTCAAGCTCAAGAACGTCGTATGTTCTGGGATCCATAATCTACTTTGTGCCAATATGCGTATTAAACCATAAAGGATTGTAACTTGCTTATGTATGAACTACATAGTTAGTGGCAAAGAGAAGAGCGCTCATGTGAGCGCCCTTCTCGATAGAACCATGCGTTTTGTGGATTAGTCCTCTAACATTTCGCGCATTTTCTCTGAGTCGTAGGGAGCGCCTACACCAAGAATGTTCCAACCCCCATCAACATAGACAACTTGCCCAGTAACACCGCTACCCCATTTCGATGATAACCAGACGGCTGTGTTACCAATTTCTTCCCGTGTGATGTTGCGACGTAGGGGTGAGGCTTTCTCATGAACTTTGAGCAGCAAGTTCAAGTCGGTAATACCAGAAGCCGCCAACGTCTTCACCGGCCCAGCGGAAATCGCATTCACGCGTATTTGCTTTGGGCCAAAGTCTGCTGCTAAGTAACGCACGGTCGACTCAAGGGCGGCTTTGGCAACCCCCATAACGTTATAGTTCGGCATCACCATCACACTGCCATAGTATGTCATTGTCAAGATTGAACTGCCTTCTGACAGGAAAGGCTCAGCACGCTTTGCCAGTGATACCAGAGAAAACACGCTAACGTCCATCGCCTTGAGGAAACCCTCTCGCGTGACGTCAATAAAGCGCCCCTCAAGGAATTCTTTAGGCGCATAAGCGACGGAATGTACCAGCACGTCAATTTTGCCGTGCTTTTCCTTTACGAGTTCAAAAACCCGGTCTACCTGCTCATCGTTGCGCACGTCTGCAAGTTCAATTACTTTAGCGCCAACGCTCTCAGCCAACGGTCTAACACGCTTCTCAAGGCGTTCGATACCGTAGCTGAAGGCTAGCTCTGCACCTTCGCGGTGCATTGCCTCGGAGATACCCCAAGCAATTGAGTGTTTATTGGCGACGCCAAATACCAGTACTATTTTTCCATCGAGCAAGCCCATGCAAATGTCCTCTCTTATTTATAATGCCTGACCACATATACTCAAACATGCAGCATGCTATTTCGATACGTATTGATTGCCATCCACCCAATAACGCCAAGGGATACTTAACCACGGCTCATCGACATTGATCCCAATCCGCGGGCCAGTTGCGATCTGCTCCGCTGTGACGGGCGTACCCTCTGCACAATAGAGCGAGCTGTCGGGCAGTGTAATATCCGTGTTATTAAGGGTTTTGTCAATAGCAAAAGCCACCGTCAAACGACCCGGCCCACTCGTCCACTCACGTTGTTTGCGGCCAGCTCGCCTTTTTTGCATAGTCGCAAGCCCCTCAATTGGTTCGACAGCTCGTATGAGTACGGCAGCAGGATAGTCTACATCAGACGGTCTAGCAACAATATTCAACATATGGTGAATGCCATAGGCGATATACACGTAACATGTGCCGGGCTGGTTAAACATGGGCAAGTTGCGCGGCGTCTTACCAGCACGTCCATGTGATGCTAGATCTTCCCAGCCTGTGTAGGCTTCTGTTTCGACGATACGCCCCGTCGTCCGGGCACCTTCACGCTCGACTATTAAGATGCGCCCTAGTAAGTCTCGGGCAACCGTATTCGTATCCCGTGCAAAATATTGACGATCTAAGCGGATCATGTGTCAGACTTAACCGCCCAAACAGCATATAGTGGGTCGCCACGGAACAAGCCACCTTGTTTTTCAAACGTCTCAACATTGGCCCATCCACCTGAGCGCTTAAAATAGTCAGCCACGAGATCGATATGCCCCCGATCATCATTCTGTAACCAGATCGCGACAGCCTTCGTTGGAAAACAGCGGTTCGAAAAACTCACAATAAAAGGTGCATTGTTCTTTAAGACGCGCTGAACCTGTTGAAAAACGGCAACGGGTTGTGTTAAGTACTGAACCGATACAGCGCATATAACAGTGTCAAATTGATTGTCAGCGAAAGGTAACTCAGGATTATCGTTTAAACTATGGACGACATACTCATCTAGCTGAGGGTTATCAGCCATTTCTTCGTCGTTCATACCAAGCCCTATCACCTGCTTGTAACGCAGTGATGTCGGCAGATGTGAGCGCCAACTACTCATTAGATCAAGGATGACGCCGTCATTCGGCAGCCGGTCAGCGTATAAATTCCGAACGGCTTCAATTGCAGCATCATCTATGTGAACGACTTTACGGGGGAACGAGTAGAAGTTGAAGTCTGTTGATTCATCGCGCCGACTAAAATATTCTGGCGGGTACGTCATTGCCAAACAGTCCATTATCCGAGGTTGGCGTTGTATCTTTGAGCCTAAGGGTCCTTTAACGGTTATGCAACTCGTTGCTTTCGTTCATCTGTTTTATCAGCCTTCCGTTTACCCAACACAGGTAGAGACGATATCACACTGCTGAACCAAGATGGTACCCCACGCTGATTCTCCATCTTGATGAATTCGTTCAAGATAATTGCCAATCTATCCGCGTCGATTCCGCGAATGAAACGGCCTTCTGACACTACGGAGATTTTACCAGACTCTTCCGACACGATAATCACAATCGCATCACTCACTTCAGATATGCCTAACCCAGCCCGATGCCTGAGGCCCATGGTTGGATCAGGCATATTACGTCGATTTGATACAGGCAGTGTGCAGGCCACTGCGACAATTTTGTCCCCGCGAATGATCATGGCACCATCGTGCAGGCTAGTCTTTGGGAAAAAGATAGTCTGGATAAGCTGGTTTTCCGGGCGTGCATTGATTTCAACACCTGTGTTGATATATTCTGCGAGGCCTGTGTCTCGCTCAATCACGATCAATGCACCATGCTTTAGCCGCGACATTGCTCGTGCCGCATCACGGAGTTCCGTAATGAGGGCTGCCTGCCGTTCTTCACCGATTTGGCTGACAATATCTACCAGGCCAATCCGCCCGACACGGTCTAACCAACGTCGTAGTTCATCTTGAAAAATAACCGGAACGGCAACCAGTGTAGCCGTTAATACAGTCTGAAGTAAAAAGGAGAAGGCCTGCAAATTTAGCAGGGTAGAAAGCGCCCACATAATCAGCAAGGAGATTGCAATGCCACGCAACACTGTTGCTGCCCGGGTACCTTTAACCAGTTGGAGCGCTCCGAAGAAGACTGCCGCAACGAGGAAAATATCGAGGAAGTTACGCCAATCACTCGAAATATTTTGAATTGTCCAGATGACTTCTTCGATACCCACGGCTTACACTTCAGAGTATTTAAGGAACAGGTACTGATTCGCTAGGCAATTCCAGCAGAACTCTTAATTTGTGCCAATAGTTGACGATACCTGTCAACATCTTCCGGGTTAAGTTGAATAATCTTGCTGATGGTGTCTACAGCTGCTTTAAAATCGCCAGCATCGATCTGCATTTCGCCAATCTTATCCAACTGTTTAACTGCATCATCTTTGCGCTTGGCTCGTGCATACACCTGCGCCAGACGCATTCTTAGGCCAACCTCAGTAGGGTGCCGCTTAACCTGAAATTCTAACGTCGGGATAATGCGCCCAGGTTTTCCCCTTGTGATGCACTGACGTATAAAATCATCGACTTTGTTCACAGCTTCTTTAGCGCGGTTTGTTTGAAAGTATAGGTCGATCAACGCCATTGTTGATGCTTCATCATCGGGGGCAATTTCAGCGATTTGCTCATAGTATTCCAGAGCCTGCTGCCAATTAAGTCGTTGCTGTTCAATCTCTGCAACGGACTTAAGAATCGCAACGATGTAGGGCCCACGGGCTTCATTCTCACGTGCATATTCCAGGCCTCGCATATAGTATTCAAAGGCTTTATTTGTATCAGCCATTAGTCTGTAATGTAGGTCGCCAAGTTCTGAATATTGTACTAAAGCCTCTTCTACACGTTCCTGTGCCAGCAGCATATGTAATAATCGCTGACGGGCACTAATATCAGCAGGCCATATCTCTAATACCTCTTGGAATAGAACAGTGGCCTTTTGCTCATTGCCTCGAATCAAGTAAGCCTCGCCGATTAAATTGAGTTTTTCGGCGGCATCTTTTGTGCGGTTCTGCTTGATCAGCACATCAGCAATGCGGCGGTGTACCGGCAGATATTCGGGAGATTGTTCAATGGCATACTGCGCCTCAGATGTGGCTAATGTTAACGCATTCTGCTCGATGTAATAGTCGATCCGCTGTGTAATTTCAGCGATTGCAGGCTGTCCATGCTCAACCATCAATTCGATCAAACTTGGCACATAAGCCGTCCTATTGTTCACGCTGAAGCCACCCAACGTTTGAGTCATACGTTTGTACCAAGCTGGCTCCAAAAGATAATCACCGATGGACTCAGCGAGGTAAATGACATCCTTCTCAGTCATTGCTTCCAGGCTTTCTTGCAAACGCTCATAGCCATGTATATCAACCTGCCCAGGATTGGTTTGTTTATCTGCTTCCTGCAGTGCTTGGATCATAATTTGTGCACCGTTATTCACATCACCCAATTTCAAGCGAGATAACCCCAATGCTAACAAAGAGGCCAGGCGGTATTTCGGGTCTGCAACAGCTTCAGTCAACAGTTGCACGGCTTGCTCATAGTCTTCAGTATAGTAGTGGAGAATACCTAGGTTAACACGCAGCGGGATGTTATTTAACCCAGCCTGTTGTGCTTGTGTATAAGCAGCGATGGCAGCATCCGCCTCACCAACTTGTTGTAAGTCAATAGCTTGCAGCAGCGCTGGTTGTGCGCTGCTAGGTACGCCACCATCCCAAATGCTATCCGCCAATAAACTCATAGCATGGCGGGCGGCCTCGTCAAAGGGTGTACGCTCTGGGGCAGCATCAAGGACGTCTAAGTCACTGTCATCTTCTTCAACAAACTTCCTTTTTTCTGGTTTCGTGAACAAACTCGGGTCACGTAGAGGCCCAGTTTGTTTAATATTAATATCAGTGTATTCTTCAGTTGTACTAATGGGGCGGTTATGCTTGAGATCGTCTAGGGCTGTACGGACAACCGCATTCAGTGTATCTAACTTGAGGGCCCGTTGTAGAGCCCGTTCCGCTTTGCGCGACTCACCATACACTTGAAGCAAGCGGGCCATCTCTACATATTCATTGATTGCCTTCGGGCGTGTTTCAGCGTGCTGCTCATAAACTGCTGCTAAGCGCATATGTGGCTGATGTAAATCAACATTTAATTTAGCTGCTTTACGCCAGTAGGAAATCGCCCGTTCTAGTTCTTTGCGAGCATAGTAGACTTCACCGACCTGCAAATACTCATTAGCGGCTTCTCGGTCTCGGTCAAGCTCTTCAAAAAGAACAGCCATGCGCTCATGGGGGAGTGGGTCATCTGGTACTAGCGAGGCCACCCGTTTATAAATGTCGAGTGCTTCTTGGGGCCGCCCCAGTTCTGAGACGCTTAATGCTAAGCCCGTTAGAGCTTGAGCATCATCAGGCTTGGCTTCAAGTGCTTTATTGAAAGCCTCGATAGCTTCTTGCCAATTTTCTTCCCATGCTGCGTTTGATGCTTCACGTAATGAGGTCTGATAATCCGTCATTGGTATGTCCTGACAGTTGCGTTGACCGGCATTTTGAGTCAGTTCAGGAGAGGAAATGCTGGCGCTGCCCGCATCCGCCATAAACTGTACGCAGTATAACACCCCTCGATTTTACGGTGCAATCACGCTTAGTATTTCTCCACCCGATTGTTAGCCCACGCGTTAACGACGCTTTACTGACTAGCTTTCAACATTTTCGGCGGCTGCTTGATGCTGTATGGCACAATGAAAAAGCTGTGAATAGCCTTAGGCTCACGACCATCAGCTTCGAGTTGGGACGTTACACCCGGTACGCCTGTACTCAGGTCGATTTCAGTTAGCCTAATCACAGGTCGTTGTCCCGATAGGTAATTGGGATCATAAACTGTAATTTCGTAGCTACCGTCGTTTGCTTGTTCGTATGCGTGTGCCAACACTTGATGGTTGTGCCACAACAACATCGACTGGCGTGCTTGCGAAAATATCAACCCTAAGACAGAGGGCTTATCCTGTTCGAGGTTACGTTTTAGCTTCTGCCATTGATCGTAGCTTAGGTTTTGCGCGCCACGTTTGGTGATGATCATGTTATGCAGATAGCGCAGCACATGCCGGTAAGCAAAACCCAGCGAAGCCTGCTGACGCTTATATAGATAGTTGTACATCATGGTACTTGGCTTGGGAGCTTCCGTAAAATCTGGGGAAGGGAAGCCTGCAAAATAATAATCGAGTGAAGCAAAACACATCCCGCCGCATAAACCGTGGATGGTGCGAGCCCCCTCTAACGTTTCTTCCTTGACTAATATCTCAACTGTGTTTGTCGGTAAGGGCAACCCTGGGAACCGATTGACAAACCCGAAACCGTGTTCATCTCGTTGAAAGCTCGTGCTGGGCATTTGGTAATTATCCTGATTTATAGTGAATCATGCAGCATTCACTACAATTATACTCGGTTACTTGCTATGCTTACCGATTGATGAATCCTACCGCGCCTGCTACCATGAGGGCCTTATGAGAACGGTTATTGATAATATTCAACTTCACTATACGACAGATGGCTCCGAAGCAGGGGAGCCTATTCTACTGCTGCATGGTTGGGCTGCCGATGTCCGCACATGGGCACCGATTACACCTGCATTTATTGAAGCTGGCTATCGTGTCTTTGCACTCGACCTACCCGGTCACGGCCTCAGCCCTGCACCGCCATCTCCGTGGGGTATTCCTGAGTATGCCCACTTTGTCCAGAGCTTCATCAACAAGCAGCAGCTTTCTGCTGTCACATTAATTGGGCATTCGTTTGGTGGGCGTCTTTCAATTCTGCTGGGCTCACAGCCTGACGTTCCTCTGGCAAAAATCATCCTGATCAACTCAGCAGGGGTTCGCATTGAACCCAGCGCGTTCAAGAAACTGGTTGGGCAGATAGGGTCTAGCGTCAGCAGTATGACAAAAAATACACCACTATCTCGACTGGTACAACCTTTGCGACGTCAATATTATTCTTTGATTGGCGCTGAAGATTACATCAATGCAGATGACGACATGCGTTCGACATTTGTCAAGGTTGTTTCACAAGATTTACAAGCGGAAGCCGCGCAAATTTCTGTACCCACGCTACTGATCTGGGGAGTTGACGATCAAGAGACCCCGCTTTGGACGGGCCAACGCCTGCATGAGAAGATAACTGAGTCGGAACTGATTACACTAGATGAAGTGGGGCATTTCGCCCACATCGAACAGCCATCCGTCGTTAGTCAGCACATTCTCAATTTTTTAGGGGCTTCCAGCAATGCCAGTTGATATCATTATTCTGGTTATATGGTTAGCGGGCAGCATCTGGCGCGCTTTACGCCTGCTTCAAATTTTGCAAATCGAAGAGTACGAAATTAGCCGTTATCTGCGTTGGTTGTTCAAGCCACGGCTGCGCTTCTTTGATGTTAAAAACCTAGTAACAGGTGCTGTGATTATCATCATTTTGATGTTATTCCTCGGCGATCCATCCAGCACAATCGGGTTGTCAATTACAGTGAGCCTTTCAGTGGTGGCCCTCTTCCAATTACCCCGACGTCAAGTCAAGTTACCGCTAGTACCAACAGCACGGATGGTCACCTTAATTATGACCATCAGCATCTTAACCGCCATCTTGATTTTTGGGCCATCATTGTTACTGGGTTGGGCTGGTGCAAGTCTCACGTTCTGGCTTTGGTTAATCGTCGTCTATCAACTGGTGTCACTGGTGATCGTTGTCGGAAATACGCTGCTCAAACCACTTGAGGTTTACCTTAAGCGTCGTCAGGTAGCACAGGCTCGCGCCATCATGCAAGCCTACAAGGGCAAAGTGATTGGCATCACAGGAAGCTTCGGCAAGACCAGCACCAAAGAGTTTCTTTACCACATTCTGTCAAGTAAATACAATGTGCTGAAGACGCCCAAGAGCTTTAATACGCCGCTTGGAATTAGTCAGGTAGTGCGCGGTAGCCTTGCGGGTAATCAGGCTTACGACTACTTCATCGTTGAGATGGGCGCCTATTTACCAGGCAACATCAAAACGCTCTGCGAGATCGCCTTCCCGGATTACGGTTTGTTGACAGCAATCGGCCCGGCTCACCTTGAGCGTTTTGGCTCCATTGATGCGATCTTGAACACCAAAATGGAACTAATCCAAAGTCTTCCAAGTGATGGCATCGCTGTATTCAATGCGGATTATCCACGCTTAGTGGAGCGTGCCAAGACCACAACAGTCGAAGCCGTACGCCTAATCGGTGTGCAGAATCAAGCGGTTGACCTACATGTTAGTGACATCACAGCATCCTCAGCCGGGTTGTCGTTTGACGTTCACCAATCTAATGGGGCATCCGTCAATTTTCAGATTCCGCTGCTAGGGCAGCACAATGTGTCCAATGTGCTAATGGTTACTGCATTGTTACTTGAACTTGGTTTTACCCTTGAAGAAATTGCTCAAGCGGCCCGCACCCTGCCGCCCGTTGAACATCGCCTGCAACTGATCCGGCGCAGCGGCATCACAATTATTGACGACAGCTATAACTCGAACCCAGAAGGCGCTAAGCAAGCGCTAGAAGCCTTGGCTTTATTCAACCAAGGGCAAAAGATACTTGTAACGCCTGGCTTTGCTGAACTCGGTAGCGCTGAGGTTGAAGCCCATGAACAGCTTGGACGGCAAGCTGCTGAAGTCTGCGACCGTGTTTATCTCGTCAGTGGTAAGCGTACAAAACCTATTGAAACGGGTCTGCTTGCGGGCGGCTTCACGCAGAGTCGCATTCACGCCTTCAAAACGTTGACGGAAGCCACAGATGATCTTTGGAAGCGTGTTCTTCCCGGCGATACTATTCTCTTTCTCAATGATCTCCCGGACACTTACGGATAGGAAAATATGATGAAACAGCGTATTGGTATGTTCTTCGGCGGCTATTCTGTCGAACATGATATTTCAGTTATTACGGGCTTGCAGGCGATGCGCGCTGTTGACGAGAGCAAATATGAGGTTGTACCCGTCTATGTAGCGAATGATGGCACATGGTACACAGGTGAAGCCCTTAAAGACCTGCGCACCTATGCTGACAAAGCCACAATCACCAAAGCGGCAGAACCCGCTATTCTCTCGCCAGACAGAAAACACCGTGGTCTGATTGTGAATCCGCTCGCAGGCCGTCTGCAGAAGTCAGAGTTAATACCGCTTGATGTTGCTTTCCCGTTGATCCATGGCACCCATGGTGAGGATGGCACTATTCAGGGCTTATTTGAACTGGCCGACCTGCCATATGTTGGCTGCGGCGTGATGGCCTCAGCTATTGGTAATGATAAGCTGCTTAGCAAAAGAGTCTTGATGCAAGCGGGCATCCCAGTCGTCAGTGACTATGTGTTGGCTACTCGCACAGAGTGGCAGACAAGCGAAGCAGATGTCCTTACACGTATCACTGACACAGTGCCGATGCCCGTACATGTTAAACCTCGCCGGTTAGGTTCAAGCATTGGTGTCTCAAAATGCAACACAGAGAAGGAACTACGTGAAGCCTTAGAACTAGGGTTCACTATCGAAAGTAATGTGATCGTTGAAAAATCCATTGAAAACCTAACCGAAATTAACTGCGCTGTGCTGGGCAACCATGACTTGATTGCATCTGTCTGTGAAAAACCACTGACCTCGGAGGAAGTCTTGACGTTTGAAGACAAATACATGAGCGGCGAAGGTGAGGCAATGGGAATGGCAGGGGCAAAGCGCATTGTACCAGCGCCCATCAGGGACGAATTAACGAAACGCATTCAGCAATTAGCACTGGATTCATTCAAAGCCATTGATGGGGCAGGGCTGGCTCGCATCGACTTCCTTATTGATAGTGAGCAGAACGTTTACGTTAATGAACTGAACACCATGCCCGGCAGCCTATCGTACTACCTCTGGCAGGAAGATGGCATCAAACAGCCGGAACTTGTTGATCGGCTTATTAGTCTCGCATTGGAACGCCATCAGGAAAAATCAAGAACAACCTTTGCTTTTAAGTCCTACGTCCTATCTGATTTCAGCGAGCATGGTTCCAAGGGGGGCAAGTTCTAATGGTGTTTACTGCTAATCGTCACAACCAAATGGCTCCGTGTGGATTGTCACCTCGTGCAAACGGGGGATTTCCGCACGGATCTTTGCTTCTACTTTCTCCGCTGAGTGATGAGCCTCAGTCAAAGGCATAGAAGCCTCAACATAAGCGTGCATGGTCAAAACATAACCACCATCAACCTCAACATACATGTCTAATTCATGCCATGACCATTCAGGTATGGCACTCTCAGCGATCATCAAGGCTTTACCAGCCAACATGTATGACTCTCCAGTGGTTACCAACCGATTTTCGTGACTGCCCAATGGCTCAATGTGCGTCAATGTCTTGTCGAGGTTGGGGATAGCCTGATGTAGCCGCTTCTCGAAGGTCGTCACAACCTCATGGGCTTGACCAACAGTCTGGTTGAGCGGTACTTCGACGTGCATACTCAACCGCAATCTGCCTTCTGACTCTACTGCACGGACTTCATGTACCTTCAACCCGAGCGCATCCGCTTCTGCTCGTGTTATCAATGTCAAGTCATTCGTAGGTTGCACTGCAGGGCTAGCAACCACACGAATATCACTTAAGCCATCAAAAGACTGCTGCAACCTGCTGCGTACTTCGGATGTAATCGCATCACTATGGGCTGCCGTTGTCGGCGCAGGCACGACAATATCCACATCAAGGTGAACATCATCGGCGGAGCCACGGCTGCGCACCCGTGCTACTTCTTCAATACCTGCCACGTCTTCAATCACACCTTGAACGACAGTAGCATCTAAAGGTGCTTCATCAACAAGGATACCGCCCGAGCGCGAGACGATTTCCCAAGCTGCTTTGAGGATCAACCCGACAATTACCAGTGCAGCAGCAGTATCAACCCAAGGCAGGCCCAACTGAATAGCAAACAGGCTAGCCAATACAGTTAGTGAAGCAAAAATATCACTCTGCGTGTGTAGTGCATCAGCAAGCAGTAGCTCTGACTTAAATTCATGACCTTTATGTGTCTGGTAAATCGTTACCATCAAATTGATGAACATAGTGGAAATCACCACTGCAAAATTGATCGGCCCGATATTAGGGGGCACATCTGTTGTGCCAATTCGTCGAATGCTGGTGGTAATAATCTCCCAAGCCGTTAGCAGCAGCACACCACCGATAATCATGCTGGCAAGCGTCTCAAAACGACGATGCCCATAAGGGTGATTATCATCCGGTGGGCGCGATGCGACCGAGTTGCCAATCAGAGCGACGATATTTGAGGCAGCATCCAATAATGAATGTAACCCGTCAGCGACCATGGCCAGTGACCGTGTCGCTAGGCCAACACTAAGTTTAGCAATAGCAACAGCTAGGTTGGCACCCATCGTATTGATGATGACCCGCTGCACATGTTTGGTGCGTGTTATTGGTTCACTCATGTCAGCCAGTGTACATCGGGCTAAATCATTGTGAAAATCCAAACGCTCACCGTTGCAGGCGAGCGTTAATCTTTGATAATCATTTTTCGTATGTTATTGGGTTAGCTGGCTTTCACACTGGCTTGTTGGCGTCTTAGCGCACTGTAGCGCAGAAATGCACGCTCCGCGGGTGACATTTGCGGCGGGTAGATGGTGTCATCATTGGCCTCAAGGATGCGATACCCTTCTTTGACATAACTCCGAACCGTACTGGTACTGACGCCCATCTCGGTAGCCGCCAACTCAGCTGGCAGCCCTTCGACGACACACAATTGAAGCGCTTGCTCAATCCGATGCGTTAATTTTGGGTGTGCTCTCCGTGCTGGGAGAACGACGTAGCTGTTGCTAAATGGCTCATACAACTTTGAGATATCCTGCGAAACGACGAACCCGACCGTATCGAGCACGAAACGAACAGCCCAAGCAATGCCAATTCCTACATTGTCACGAATGAGATACGCACTTGCACCAGCCTCTGCCGCAGCTTGTACATAATCCAGTTCAACATCTGAACCAAGGCAAACAATTGCTGCATCCGACACACAACTACGGATTAACTCAATTTGTTCAGTGAGTGCCTTGGCACTTTTGGCTGCGCCTGCATCAAGCAGCAGCACATCAATGCGTTGCAACTCAAACGTGTTTGCCTCGATCTTCTCGATCATCTGCTGCACTGACCGAGCGTGCCCCATAACACGGGTGCGCCGATCCCAACTCAAGTAACTGATGATAGCTTGTCGAGAATAGATGTCTTTTTCAATAATAAATACCGTATTCACACGGTTTCGTTCCCACATACCAATAGCCTCCAAGTCAACTATCATAGCGATTTACATACTGACTATATATCTGATCGCTGCGATAATGTGACGAAGCTCCGACGGCTCGCTGACATCTGGCTGACAGCCATAGTCAGTTAAGTATTCGCTGGCACTTAAGGGAGGGGTATGGTACATTTTTTCAGTCAATGGCAAAGCAGTTGTCAGCTTAGCCTAAAATACAGAATATGCGTTGATGGAGACACAGTGACGTAGCCCACTGCACCCAAGCGAGCCTGAGTTGGTGGGAGTCAGGTATGCAGCTCATCGTCATTATCCCTCCTGAGCAGTTCACTGAACCGCTTATGTGCGCAGTAGGTGTCAACCGGATTAGCCCATCGTTAAAAGGGCTTAACCAGAGTGCAAGTAGATAGAGACGTATCTACCTGAACTAAGGGTGGTACCGCGGAGTAAACCTTCGTCCCTTTGTATGGACGCAGGTTTTTTTTGAACATTTACATCATAGTTGTTTTGGCGTTCCGGTGAAAGGTGCCGCGAACACGCACATCTAGAGTGAGCAGCATTATGCGTACACTACATCCAGTTCATCAAAGTGAGTCAAAGGTCTGTGAGGGCAAGTACCGCTACTTCATGGATGATCGCTCGACCGGGCAGGCCGAAGAGTGGCTCGTAACCCGGCTGCCAAACGGACATACTGTCACCCGCTGCGACCTGACTGGAGGAAAGGCGACCGGTCAATTTGATGTGATCTGCCAGTTAGTACGTACCCGAGAAGGTCGCCCACACTGGCTCCGTTTACGCTTTGAAGGCGAAGATCATGCCGCTGCCTCACAGTACAACTTTGAAGATGCAGTCGTCAAAGCTGTACGTCGCACTGATGGGCAATTCGGTATGCAAGATCGGATGGATATTGCTGATGATTACGAGATCGACTGCTATTTGGCGCTCTTTCATGACTTCGCCGTTCGTGGCTACCCAGAGCGTGCTGAGGGGAATGAGTGGTCTTTGCCGATCTTTCGACCTGACATCGACGTCAAGCACCCCCGCGATCTACTAGAACCAGATACGGTGCGCCACCGGACTGTGCCTGTTCCATCCGAAGAATTCGAAAGCAGTGCCGGAACTTTTCCCAGTGCGACTCGCTTTGATACCGTCATGTTTGGCGGCGTTAAGGTCAACGGATGGTATGACGAGTATGGTATCCCACTGCGCTTGTATTATCCCGAAAGCAAACTCGACATCGTCTTAGTGTCTTACGGGCGTTATTCAGACTAATTCAACCAGTGAGCAAAGAGAGGGGAATATGGTTTTTGAACCACTACCACCCAAGGTAGACGTCAACGAAATTGAAGAGAGACAGCTCGCCTTTTGGAAAGAGAAGCGCATCTTCGAACGCTCCGTCGAGGAGCGTGAAGGTCAACCCAAATATGTATTCTACGAGGGGCCGCCAACTGCCAATGGTATGCCTGGGTCGCACCATGTTTTAGCACGCGCCTTCAAAGACATGTTCCCGCGCTACAAGACCATGCGTGGGTTCTATGCACTGCGGAAAGGTGGCTGGGACACCCACGGCCTGCCCGTTGAGATCGCTGTCCAGAAGGAACTGGGCATCGAAGATAAGCAGGGCATTGTTGAATACGGGATCGACAAGTTCAACAAGATGTGCCGCGAAAGCGTGTTTCGCAACATCGGTGAGTGGGAAAAACTGACCGAGCGCATCGCTTATTGGGTCAGTTTTGAAGAAGCCTATGTCACCTACACCAATGACTATATTGAGAGCATTTGGTGGGTACTCAAGCAGTTCTGGGAGAAAGGGCTTCTTTACCGCGGCTTGAAAGTAGTCCCCTACTCACCCGTTAGCGGAACGCCGCTCAGCAGCCATGAGGTTTCGCTCGGATACAAAACCGTTGTTGACCCCAGCGTGTATGTTCGCTTCAAGGTCAAAGGTGAGGAAAACACCTACTTCCTCGCATGGACGACCACCCCTTGGACGTTGCCTAGCAACGTTGCCCTAGCTGTCGGCGCAAACATTGATTACGTCAAGGTACAGGGACCAAACGGTACCGAAGGTCAAACTGAAACGCTGATCCTAGCGGAGAAACTCATCCCCAAAGCATTGAAAAATGCCGAAGACTTCACTGTAATCGAGCAGATGAAGGGTGCTGATCTCCTGAAGCGTCCTTATGAACCCTTGTTTGACTTCTTCTCACCAAAACAACAGTATGCTTACGTCGTCGCAGGCGACTTTGTCAGTACGGAAGATGGTACGGGCATCGTTCACATTGCGCCTGCCTATGGTGTTGACGACATGGCAATGGGCAAAGAATACGATCTCCCCGTGCTGCAAGCTGTTAACGACGATGGTAAGTTCGTCACCGAGGCTGAACCCTATGCTGGGATGTGGTTTAAGGATGCTGATAAGCAAATCATGCGGGATTTGAAACAGCGTGGTCTGCTGTACAATCGCAAAGACTACGAGCATAACTACCCACACGACTGGCGCACTGGCACACCATTGATGTACCTCGCCCGTGAAACCTGGTTCATTCAGGCCACCCAATACAAAAAAGAAATGGTTGACCTCAACCAGACGGTGAATTGGGTACCTGAGCATATCCGTGATGGGCGTTTTGGCAACTGGCTCGATGATCTCAAAGATTGGGCACTGGGCCGCGAACGCTTCTGGGGCACGCCGCTGCCCGTCTGGGTGGATGATCAAACAGGTGAAACGCTGGCAGTCGGCAGCGTCGCTGAACTCAGCGAACTTGCAAGCCGCGACCTCAGCGAGCTTGATCTGCATCGCCCCTATGTTGACGAGATCACCTTTCCAAACCCAAATGGCGGCGGCACCATGCGCCGCGTGCCTGAAGTGATCGATGTTTGGTTTGATAGTGGTGCCATGCCCTACGCTCAGTGGGGTTACCCGGCCCATAATCAAGCAGAGTTCAGCGAGCAATACCCAGCAGACTATATCTGCGAGGCCGTTGACCAAACTCGTGGCTGGTTCTACTCGCTGCATGCCATCAGTTCGATGTTGAACCAGGAAGTCGCCTTTAAGAATGTCATCTGTTTGGGGCATATCCTTGATGCCAAAGGCCAGAAGATGTCCAAGAGTAAGGGCAACACAGTTGATCCATGGGATGTGCTCGATAAATACGGCGCAGACACATTTCGTTGGTACCTGTACACATCCGGTCCGCCCGGTGAACCACGCCGCTTCTCTGTTGATTTGGTCGGGCAGTCTTTCCGCAGCTTCTGGTTGACGCTCTGGAATACTTACAGCTTTTTTGTCACCTATGCCAACATCGAAGGTATCAATCCTGCCGAACTGGATATCCCTGTCTCAGAGCGTGATTCGCTCGATCAGTGGGTGCTGTCTGAGCTAAATGTTCTCCTCAAAAATGTTACTCAGGCCTTTGAAGAATATGATGCTACAGGTGCTACCCGCCCAATCGAAACCTTCGTGGATGACCTCAGCAATTGGTATCTGCGACGCTCACGACGGCGCTTCTGGGAAGGCGAAGCCGACGCATACCTAACGCTCTATGAATGCCTCGTCGCGGTTGCAAAGCTGCTAGCCCCCACGATGCCCTTCATGGCAGATGCGTTGTACCGCAACTTAGTGAAGTCTGTTGACCCCGATGCACCTGACAGTGTTCACCTAGCCATGTGGCCCACAGTCAACGAGGCGCACATTAACGAAGTAGTCATGAACGAAATGCGAGCGGTGATGAAGCTCGTCAGCTTGGGGCACGCCGCACGCAACAGCGCCCAAGTGAAAGTGCGCCAACCCCTAGCTGAAGTCAGCTATTCAGTACCACAGGCTGCTCAGAATATCGTCGCAGCCTATGATGATATCATCGCTGACGAGCTAAACGTCAAGCAGGTAAAGCTACTACAAAAGGCTGAGAATGTCGTCACTTACAGTCTCAACCCGATTCCAGCGATGCTGGGTAAGAAGTACGGCTCGGACTTCCCTAAGATTCAGAAGTACCTGCGCCAACCGGAGCAGGCAGCCCAGTTTGCCAAGCCTTTGCTCAATGGAGACAACATCAACATTGAGGTCAATGGGTTGCAGGCTGAACTGACACCAGAAGAAGTTGAGGTTCAACTCAACCCAGCAGCAGGGTATGCTGTCGCTGAGGATGCACAATATCTGGCAGCATTGGATATCACCATCACCGAAGAACTCGCACTAGAAGGGTTCGCCCGTGAGGCAATCCGCCGCATCCAAACGCTGCGCCGTGATGCCGACTTTGACATCGACGACCACATCGTGTTGAGCTACACCGCCAGCGAGCAGGTCTTGTCTGCTATTGAGCGCTTCTCTGACTTTATCCAAGCAGAGACACTGGCGGATACAGTCAACCAGACCAATGAACCTGAGGGCGAAGCTGTCGAGAGCTACGAATTCGACGATGAAACTCTGACTATCGGCATCAGCCGCATGAAGTAGAATCGTTCTCTCGTGGGGCTGGCATCAGTCAGCCCCATTCTTTTCCCGCATCACTTAACACGCTACAATCGCTTCTATGGCAACAAAATCTCTCCTACGGCAGTCACTCAGCAATCTGCGCCAACACCTCAACCATGCCCGTATCCCTGATAAATTTCGCTTTTCACAAGATACCAGCAACTTAATCGGGTTGGCCCGCAGCCGCACTAGCCGGGGGCCAAAAATTCGATTACGCTTTTCAAACAAATTCGCCTACCGCTTTCGCTATCTACACCTCGGCTTGACGAAACTCGCCGGACAAAGTCTGATTGACTATCACTTCCGCATCGACAAATCATTAGGGCGAAAGACTGCCGTCATTGAGTACCTCACTGGAACCGGTGATCCAACGATTGCCGTCATTGATGCCTCAGCGCGGTCATGGCAACTCGGCGACCCAGACATCGACTTAAACGCCGTGTTTGGCAGCCTGCCGCGAATCCTGTTCAAGGTGGAGTACGGCCTTTCTCTGATTGATAATCGGTCGGCTGGTCGCCATGATCCGACGCTGCCCACCATCAAACAGATGTACCAGCAAGTCCTAGACGGTGCCTATTGGCCTATCAACGAGAAGTTCCTCGATGGGGATTGGGTACGTGCTCAGCAGAAAATCAATGGGGCAGACCGTGACCTATTCGCAGCCTACGGCCTTCAGGCCGACGACATTATCCCCGATGAGCGCCATGGTGGCAGCGATTACTCTGAGCGTGTCGAATTTGAACAAAAGATTCGGGGTCTCCTGCCTGACCTAGACGCCGGTGTCCTAATGCGGATGTACTTACTCAAGCAGATGTACAAGTTCATCACAATGGACGAAATCCCTGAACATATCAAAGTCAACCTCGATGATACGCGCTATCCATTTGACGAGTATCTTCACCTCACGTTAACTTCAAAACTGAACTATGCCCCTAAGAATACGTGGCATGCCATGACGTCTGACCTAACAGCTCACCGCACCTACCGCCTGCTCGAGCTGTTCGCGCTGGGCCGGGTCGTGCTGACATCGCCGACACAGTTACACATTCCCATTGAGCCAAATCAACATTATGTCGCCATCAACCCTGACTTATCTGACCTTAAGCAGGTGATCGAACGCGCCGTCCACGACGACCCGTGGCGAGCACAGATTCGCGCTAATGTCCTGCCTTTATACGAACATATTTCTCCAACGGGTATTGCCAAGCACTATGTTAGCCAGCTCCGAAAGCTCCATACAGGTAAGATACCGAGAGTTGCATGGGAGCTTACACAATGAATGACGCAAAAAACGAAATGATTGAGTCATTGGTTGCCGATATCGCTGGCGAACGCCTTGATAAATATCTGGCGGCAGTACTGCCAGACCTCAGTCGCAGTGAAGTGCAAAAGCTGATCAAAGGGCAAGCTGTGACGGTCAATGGCAAGAGCGAGCGGGCATCCTACCGTCTTGAAGAGGGTGATGTCCTCGAACTCATGCTGCCTACCGAAGTTGACAGTACCGTCCAACCAGAAGATATTCCGCTCACCCTTCTCTATGAGGATGCCGCCATAGCTGTAGTTGATAAAGCGGCAGGTATGGTTGTGCATCCAGCTTATGGCAACGCCCATGGCACCCTAGTCAATGCACTGCTGCACCACTTCCCGCAAGTGCGAGGCGTTGGGCCAGAGAACCGCTTCGGGATTGTACACCGCCTAGATAAGGATACCTCCGGCGCCATCGTCATTGCGAAAACGCAAGCTGCCCTTGATCATCTTCAACAGCAGTTTAAGGAGCGAACGGTCTTCAAGCGTTACGTCGCGCTTGTCGAAGGCATTCCCAATCAAAACAGTGGCCTGATCGACGCTCCAATCGGGCGTGACCCAAAGCAGCGCAAACGCATGACCGTAATCAAAGATGGTCGAGCATCACAGACACGCTACGACGTCAAAGAGTATTTTCAGGATAATGCGTTGCTAGACTTACAATTGATGACAGGGCGCACCCATCAAATTCGTGTGCACCTGAAGTGGTTGGGGCACCCGCTCGTGGGGGATGTGATCTATGGCTACCGCAAACAAAAGATCAGCTTGAAGCGGCTCTTTCTACATGCCGCCGAAATCCACATTGACTCACCCAAAAGAGGCGCACGAGTTGAAGTGACGTCCCCTTTGCCCGCTGCGCTTACGAAGATTCTTGCACGGCTGCGCGAACAGTCGCGATAGAGTGCACTACGATGTCGCAGTTTGTACTGCTTTACTGATGTCAGCAGCGGCTTCTTCGATTGAGCGGTCGGTCATGTCGATCTGACGCCAACCGTAGCGGGCAAACATTGACCGTGCATACTGTACCTCTCGCCGAATATAGACAGGATCAGCATATTCGCCGCGAGCCGCTGAAAACTTTTCCCGCTGCTCCCTCAGTGACGATAATCTGTTAGGGTTGACGAATAAGCCAAAGACGCGGTTCGAAGCAATTTGTGTGAGGGTTTCAGGTAGTTTTCTGTTAAAAATGATCGGGACATTGCCTACCCGCAGACCGTAGCGGTGTGCCAAAAAGATCGTGAGCGGTGTCTTACTCGTGCGGGATACCCCAACCAACACCACATCTGCCCAAGTGAGGCCATCGGCATTCAAGCCATCATCATGACGCACAGCGAAGTTGAGCGCCATCACTCGTTGAAAATAGCCCACTTCAACCCGACCTTGTGTGGCGCGCCCTGCCTCTCGGATCGGCTCTTGTTTGATCCAACTAGAGATGTGATCCAGCACGGGCTCAATAATGTCTACCGACTCCAGACCATGTTCGCGACAGCCATCCAATAAGGCCTTCCGCAACTCTGGCACAACCAACGTAAACACCACTAGCGCATTCCGGCGTGCCGCATACGCGACTGCCGCTTCAATCTGCATAGTATTGGCAGCATACAGGTACTGCTCATCAATCTCCACATTCGGGTCTTCAAACAATGAAAGTGTCACTTCCAGAATCCGGTAGGCGGTGCGTCCAGTATTATCAGAAACAATAACGATGTTCTTCTTCTCTTGAGATAGTTGCATGGGTCTGTGCCTGTCTAGTGGCTGTTAAAAGCAATGCCTCCACAATACCGCACATTATTTTGGCGTTCAATTGGGGCTGTGCTCCAGACCGGGTATCCTTTAGATCGTTATGAGCCGTCGTCGATACATCTTCACACCCCAAGCTGAGGGCACCTCAGCCGAAAAGCGCAAGCAGTGGCGCAAACGCCACACCGAGCCGGTTGATCTTGAGCAATACCGGGCGGATGTTCTGGCCTATTTATCTGCTATTGAAGCCGCTGAACAGCTTGACTCTGCATTCTACAATCAGCTGATCCGTCAGATGGGCCGTGCAGGCCACAAGACCTTTGGAAAAGCACGTCTCCTGAATGTTTACCAACAACTAGTTGACGCGGGTGAGTATGAGCCAAGCTCAAAAGTTGAACTGGCTTTGATGAAAAAACCGACGCGTACCATCAGTGGCGTGGCTCCTGTGACAGTCTTCACCAAGCCCTATCCATGCCCCGGCAAGTGCATCTTTTGCCCAACCGACCCTCTGATGCCAAAGAGTTACCTCAGCAACGAACCAGCAGGCCAACGTGCGCTTACTTTGAAGTTTGACCCTTATGAACAAATTCGCCAGCGGATTGAAGCGTTATCCAATATTGGGCACACCATCGATAAGATTGAAATTATTATTGTTGGGGGCACATGGTCAAGCTACCCAGCCAACTACCGCGAGTGGTTTGTAAAACGCTGCTTTGACGGCTTAAATGGTCAAGAGGCGGGCTCATTGGAGCAGGCACAACATTTCAATGAGACTGCCGCGTTGCGTAACACGGGAATCACCATCGAAACACGCCCTGACCACGTTACTATTGATGAGGTACGCTATCTCCGGCGCTTAGGCGTGACCCGTGTACAATTGGGCACCCAGACATTGAACAATCACCTGTCTGAACTCAATGATCGGGGCGAGACGGCCGCCGACACCTACAATGCGATGCGTTTGCTGCGTGGGGCAGGCTTCAAAGTCGTCATTCATTGGATGCCGAATCTGCTTGGTGCAACACCCGATCTTGATCGCGCAGACTTTATGCGTTTCTGGGATGATCCCCGTTTGCGCCCGGATGAGATGAAACTTTACCCAACGGGCTTGCTGCGTGGCACCCGCCTCTACGACTTCTACGAAAGCGGTGAGTATCAACCTTATGATAGGGAAACTCTGACGCAGCTACTGGTTGATGTTAAACGTCAAGTACCACGCTACTGTCGCTTGAACCGCGTTATGCGAGATATTCCCGCGCCTGATATTGCCGCAGGCGTCACGACGTCGAACCTGAGGCAAATCGCCCAGAATCAACTTAAGGCTGCCGGGACGCCTTGCCAATGTATCCGCTGTCGTGAAGTTAAAGGCGCACGCGCTAGTGCTGAAGCGTTGACATTCAACCAGATGGCTTATGACACCGACCACAGCCGCGAACTGTTCATCAGCGCTGACACAACCGATGATCGTTTAGCTGGGTTCTTGCGGTTGTCGCTGCCGGTAACTGAAGCGCCACTCGCAGAACTTCAAGGTCATGCCATTATTCGGCAGGTACAAGTCTATGGACACGCTCAGCCTCTCGCTGCTGACTCATCGACGCCCAGTGCACAACATCAAGGGGTAGGCACCGATCTCATCGAGCGTGCAAAGGTCGTTGCACAAGAAACTGGCTACAAGCATCTTGCCGTGATAGCCGCTGTTGGCACCCGCAACTATTATCGCCGCTTTGGTTTTGAAGTAGCTGACTTATACATGACGATGCCCCTATGACCACCTTGACGCAGCAAAGTATTTATGAAGCCGTGATCAATGGCTTCTTCAATGAGGTTTACTTCTTTGAAAATACCGGCTCCACCAATGATGTCGCCCATCAACTAGCGGCCCAGGGTGCCCCAGATGGTACGCTCGTCATTACCGAGTACCAGTCAGCAGGGCGTGGGCGCAAAGCGCGTACATGGGATGCCGCTCCGGGCGTCAATCTATTGATGTCACTGCTGCTTAGGCCCAAAAACCTTGCGCCATCTGCCAGCTACCAACTGGTGATGGCTGCCGGTCTCACTATCTCTGAGGCCGTGCGGCAGGTGACAGGGCTGCGGGTTGAAGTCAAATGGCCCAACGATCTTCAATTAGCAGGCAAGAAATTCTGTGGCCTTCTGCCTGAAAGCAGCATGCAAGGTGAGCAGGTTGACTATGCTATCATTGGCATGGGTATAAATGTCAACCAGTGCAGTTGGCAAGACGATAGCATCGCGCAGTTGGCAACCAGCCTTGCGGAGCAAGCTGGTCAGCGTGTTGATCGCCTCACACTGCTGCAAGCTCTTTCCGAGAGCTTCTCAGCGCACTATGCGCAGATCAACACGCCATATCTATTCGATCAGTGGCGGCAGGTTTGTTCAACGCTGGGCAAACGTGTGATAATCACGCAGCCGGGTGGCAAACAGTTACACGGGCTCGCAACCAATATAGATGCGGTTGGCACCCTTACCTTGAAGGGAAAGCACGGGGCGATCGCAGTTAGTTTTGGCGACGCCTCGCTCCGTTATGATGAATAATGTTTAACTAATCGAACAGGAACACACTGTGATACTCTGGCGAGAAGCGCTAGAACAGCGCGAACGTGAAATCTTAGCCCCATACGCAATGAAAAGTGCTGACTCGAGGGGGCGCGCATATCCAGAAGATGAACCGCGTGATCGCACGGCCTTCCAGCGCGACCGGGATCGCATCTTGCACACGACGGCGTTTCGCCGTCTGCAATACAAGACTCAGGTCTTCATTAATACTGAGGGCGACTATTACCGCACGCGGTTAACGCATACGTTAGAAGTCGCCCAGATCGGGCGGACGATTGCCCGTTTACTGGGTGCCAATGAAGACCTAGTGGAAACTATAAGCCTTGCACACGATCTCGGTCACCCACCCTTTGGGCACTCGGGTGAAACAGCCCTCAACCGCAACATGCAGAGTTATGGCGGCTTCGAGCATAACGCCCAATCACTCCGCATTCTGCGTGTACTTGAACAACGTTACCCTTCATTTCCTGGCCTCAACCTGACTTACGAAACACTTGAGGGCATTGCCAACCATCAAACTATACAGGATAACTCCGGCCTCTACCCAGATTTCAACGCCCTTAATAACGCCAGCCTTGAGGCTCAAATTGCTGATATCTCAGACTCCCTTGCCTACATCACGCATGATATTGACGATGGTATGTATGCTGGGCTGTTGCCCCCAGACAAATTCGACGGCATTGTTTTATGGGAACTTGTTAAAGAACAGCTTGGGTTTACCAATCAAGATATAGATGAGCGTGGTCGTCACCAGATGGTACGACGCTTAACAGGTGTACTTGTCGCCGATCTGGTCGAGACGACCGGGCAAGCGATTGTAGAATCTAACCCGCAGACACCGGCTGATGTTCAGGCAATGCGTTTCCATGTCGTGACCTATAGTGATGAGATGGAAGACATGACAATGGAACTCAAGCGCTTCGTGATGGCAAACTTAATTAAGCACCATAAAGTTGTTCGGATGGAAAAATTAGCCCACCGCATCATTGATGGCTTGTTCGAGGCTTACATCGACGAACCAGGGCAGTTGCCTGCGTCCGTCACCGCTCGCATGGAGCAAGGCGATTCAGTCGCAACCGTCGTGTGCGACTACATCGCCGGTATGACGGATCGCTTTGCACTACAAGAATATCAGGAATTATTTTTACCAAACACAGGCTTCTAGTTGTCCGAGCGTCTTTACTGGTTAGGTTTTAGCTTAGCAAGAGGCTTTGGCCCGGTTCGCGTCCAACGTCTACTGGACTCTTTCGGGTCACTGAAAACTGCGTGGCATGCGCCAAGAGCCAGTCTACAAGAGGCAGGGATCGACCGTCGAACATTGAAGGCCTTTGTGCCACTGCGCGACTCAATTAATTTAGTAGCAGAGATGCAGCGCCTCGATACATTGGGCATTGCACTACTGACTTGGGCCGATGATGCCTACCCGGCGACCTTGGCACAACTTCGCCGCATTGACCACGCACCCCACGTCCTCTACATTCGCGGCACTCTCACAGAAGCCGATAACTGGGCACTAGCTGTCGTCGGCACCCGATCTGTATCCGCTTATGGCCGACAGGTGACACGCCAATTAACTACAGAATTAGCCCATCAAGGTATTACGATTGTCAGTGGGTTAGCCCGTGGCGTTGACGCAACCGCTCATCAAGCAGCACTTGACGTTGGCACACGGACATTGGCGATTCTCGGCTGTGGCCTTGACACCATCTACCCGCCAGAAAACCGGCAGCTTGCTGCGGATATCATCCATAATGGGGCATTAATTAGCCCCTTTCCATTGGGTAGTGCGCCAGAGGCGAAGAACTTTCCGCCGCGCAACCGCGTCTTAAGTGGGTTGGCGCGTGGTGTTCTCGTCACCGAGGCTGGGCACAAGAGTGGCGCACTCACAACGGCTCGGCAGGCCCTTGAACAGGGGCGAGAAGTTTTCGCCGTCCCTGGGAATATCACAGCTAAGGGTAGCACAGGCACCAACAGCTTAATTCAAGATGGCGCGACACCTGTCCTATCTGTTGAAGACATTCTCGATGTGCTCGATGTTGAATATGTCAGTGAGTATGTCAACGCACGACAGACTCTCCCTGACTTAGATGTCACTGAGGCCAGCGTGCTGAGCTTACTGACGTCAGACCCCCAACACGTTGACGATATTATTCACCAATCGGCGCTGCCCGCCGCGCAGGTCTTCACGGCTTTAACAATGCTTCAGTTAAAAGGCATGGTGAGTGAGGTGGATTCTATGATGTTTGTCAGCACAGTTGGCTAGTTGTTGCTGCTCTCCTTTGCTGTCCCTTCTATGGTTGAACACCATTACAACCACGTAGTACCCAGCTACACTAGATTGTTGAAATGCGGACTTACCGGTATTGTACGGGCAGTCTTGATCTTTGAACCGTGTTATTAAGTAACTTTGGATGTGTAAGATGAACCACGCGTATGCTCTCATAATGGCAGGTGGCGCTGGCACTCGCCTGTGGCCGCTGAGCCGAAAAGCCCGGCCCAAACCAGTATTGAGGCTAACTGAAAAAGATCGTTCGATGTTCCAGATTGCGGTACAGCGCCTTGATCCGCTGTTTCCACCGGAGCGCATTTTAGTGATCGCAAACCAACAACTTTCTGAGATTCTTCAGGAGCAGTGCCCGGAAATCCCAAGAGAGAACTTCATCATCGAGCCAGAAGGGCGCGATACCGCGCCTGCCGTCGGGTTAGGGGCGCTGCACATCAACCAGCGTGACCCCGAGGCTGTGATGGCAGTTCTAACGGCTGACCATCACATCGCAGATGTTGATCGCTTTCAATCTGTCTTATTGGCTGCTTGTAAAGTCGCGCAAAAGGATGACTTAATCGTCACCTTGGGAATCGCTCCGACGTTCCCCGCCACTGGGTTTGGCTACATTGAACGGGGTGACTTCATCAAAACCGTGGATCGAACCAAGGTTTACGAACTAAAACGGTTCACAGAAAAGCCGGAATTGATCGTTGCCCGCGAGTTTTTCGCCCGTGAGCAGTACAGTTGGAACAGCGGCATGTTCATCTGGCGCACAGGACGATTGCTGCGAGAACTTGCGAGCCATGCGCCGGTACTGTCAGATCAACTCAATCAAATTAGCGCTTCCATCGGTACTGAGCAGTACCAGCAAACGCTGAATGCAGTCTGGTCGCAGATCGAAAAGATATCGATTGACTTTGCATTAATGCAGGAACTTGAGCAAGACGTCGGCGTTATTCCCGTCGAAATGGGCTGGCAAGATATCGGTAACTTCTTGACATTGCATGACATCTTAAATTCGCGTCAGGAAGATACGGATAATGTATCGGTTGGTGCTGAGCCAATTCTAAGAGACGTCAAGCGCAGCCTCGTAATGAGTAACAAACCTGTTGCAATTGTCGGCCTACAAGATGTTGTGATCGTCGATACAGAAGATATATTGTTAGTCTGTAACCTCGATCAAGCAGGAGAAGTCAAGAAATTAGTTGGAGATTTAAAGGATAGTGGACGAAACGAGTATCTATGAGTGAAGAATTAACCGCTTACTGCATGAAGTGTCGGGAAAAACGCCCGATGCAAAAGGCAGAAGCTGTATTTACAAAAAGCGCGCGCCCGGCAACTAGGGGTGAGTGTCCTGAATGCGGTACCACCCTGTTTCGGATGGGGGAGACGGAGGCCCACGCTGGCATGACGCCACCTAAGCCCGTTAAGACAACGCGTAAGAAGCAAAAGAAAAAGAGTAAAAAAGCCAAGCGTGCCCCCCGTCGTAAGGATCGCTTGGTGATTGTCGAATCACCAGCCAAAGCCAAAACGATTGAGAACTACCTTGGTCAAGACTACAAAGTCAAGGCGTCGGTTGGGCACATCCGCGATTTACTCAAGTCGCAGTTATCAGTCGATGTCGAAAATGAGTTCGAGCCACGCTATCGCGTACCAAATGATAAACGTGATGTCGTCAAAGACTTGAAGAAAGCCGCTATGCGTGCCAAAGAAGTCTATCTAGCGACAGACCCTGACCGTGAAGGTGAGGCGATTGCATGGCATTTGCTTGCTGCCATTGATCTTGAGGAGATGGATATCCCAGTGCACCGGGTAGTTTTCTACGAGGTCACAAAGAATGCAGTCCGTGAAGCGTTTGACCAGACTCGCACCATTGACATGAACTTGGTCAACGCGCAGCAAACGCGCCGGATTCTAGACCGTTTGGTCGGCTACGAGCTCAGTCCACTGCTGTGGAAGAAAGTGCGCCCACGGTTGTCTGCGGGTCGTGTGCAGTCGGTTGCTGTTCGCTTGATCGTTGAGCGTGAACGCGAAATTGATGATTTCATCCCAGAGGAATACTGGACAATTGACGCTGAGCTTTCTCCGGAAGGCGAGCCAGAACAGAGTTTCACAGCTCGGTTGGTGAAGGTGCGTGGTGAAAATGTTGCGTTAGGTAGTGAAGGCGGTGTCCAGCCCATCCTGGATGAATTGGAACGTTCCACCTACGCAGTTGACAGCGTCAAACGTGGTCAGCGGCGGCGTAACCCGTATGCGCCTTATACAACCAGCACCATGCAGCAAGAAGCATCACGCAAGATCAACTTTACAGCCCGCAAAACAATGGGTGTTGCTCAGTCATTGTACGAAGGTGTCAAGCTTGGTGATCAAGGCGAAATGGGTCTTATTACCTATATGCGTACAGATAGCACCAATGTCTCAGCACAGGCTCAAACTGAGGCGGCAGCATACATCACAGCTGAGCACGGCGTAAATTTCTTACCCGAAACACCGAACGTCTACGGGAAGAAGTCGAAGAATGCCCAAGAAGCACATGAGGCCATCCGCCCGACAAGTATCATGCGCACACCAAGTGAGATGAAACAATATCTAACGAAAGATCAGTATAAACTCTATGGTCTGATCTGGCGGCGCTTTGTTGCTAGCCAAATGGCACCTGCTGTTTACGATACAATGCGTGTTGAAGTATTAGCAGGCCCCGAAGGCACCAGCAATGGTGATCGTCCGTATTTATTCCGTGCGTCTGGGTCAATCCTGCGCTTTCCTGGGTTTCTTTCGGTTTACGAAGAGTCTTTCGACGAAGATAACCCGGCAGATGCCGACGAGGGACGTATTTTCCCGGAGTTAACCGTTGGTGAACTGCTCGACTTACTACGGTTACTGCCAGAACAGCACTTCACACAGCCACCGCCACGTTATACAGAAGCCTCGTTGGTTAAATCTCTGGAGGAACATGGCATCGGTCGCCCTAGTACGTATGCACCAATCTTGAATACTATTCAGAATCGCGGCTATGTTGAAAAGGAAGGTAAGCGTCTGTTCCCAACAGATACAGGATTAGTCGTCAATGATTTGCTCGTCGAGAATTTTGATAGCGTTGTTGATACTGGCTTCACTGCTGAGATGGAAAACCGGCTCGATGATATTGCATCTGGTCAACAAGAATGGGTGCCACTTCTGGATGAGTTTTATAGTCCATTTCATGAAAGTATTGAGTGGGCCTATGAACATGTTCCCAATGTTGAACTTGAAGACCCTAAACTCCACCGAGACTGCCCAAGTTGCGGCACAGAAGACTCTCTAATTATCCGTTGGGGTAAGTATGGAAAATTCGTCGGGTGTGCAAACTTCCCTGAGTGCCGCTACACGGAGCCTTGGCTAGAGAAAATTGGTATTGATTGCCCAGTTGATCAGGGTGAACTTGTAGAGCGCAAGACAAAAAAGGGTCGTACTTTTTACGGGTGCTCAAACTATCCTGATTGCGAATTCACCAGTTGGAAGCGTCCGTTGCCAGACCCATGCCCAGTTTGTAGCAGCTTGTTAGTCTACAAAAATAAAGAATGGGCCCAGTGCATCGAATGTGAAGAACAAGTTCGCCATGATGCACTTTCATCAAACAAGCCAGAGCAGCAACCTGCCTAACAGAGTTCGTTTGACCCAGCGTCATTAAGTTACAACAAAAGTGTTGTTTGTGCTAGCTCGCTTATCGAGTACAATACAAACAGCACTTTTTAGCTTTAAGCGTTTAATGATTGGGTTCAAACACAATAATCTATTGTCGAACTGTTGTGTGCGAAAATACTTATCATTGATCCCTCTTAACACTTCAACTCACATACATGGAAAGTGAATGCTATGCCAGCCAAGTATTCCAAAGTGGTGAACCGGGTCGTTATTCCACTGATTGTGCTGATCGTTGCAGCTATTCTCGGTTCTATTCGAGGAAGCAGTCGCGTCAGCATCGTGGATACAGGCATCTGGCAGTTGGAAACATCTTACCAGAGCATTTACCTGCAAGCAGTGGCAGATGCCTATGCCCTTGACAATAATGATGCGCTAGCTGTCGAACGAATGGCGTTTTATTGTCAGGAAGATGGCAGTCTTACAGAAGCGTTTAACCAAGCACAGGAACGCTACGGGAATGACCCAGATAAAGCTGGTAATCTTGCGTCGTTGCGTTCACTTGTTGACAGCGGCGCGGTTCAGCCAAATGAAGCCGTCCCCGTGTGTGATACACGCCCAGTCGGCAGCATCGGCACAATCGGGCTGGTGTCGCTTGTACTCCTGATTCTGATTGCGGTTGGTTTCATCGCTTATGGCGTCTTTCTGGTAATTAACGTCGGGGAAGAACAAGCCATGATGACAGCAGCCTCAGGCAAAGAAACAGGGGGAGCCTCAATGGGTGGCGCACTGGGGCGTGCGTCAACGGCAACAAGCACGACTGCTCCGCCGGCGCCAACGTCATCACGAGCAGCACCGGGGCCAGCAAAGGTATCAGGCACGTCAGGTTCTCGTGCTGCGCCAGCGCCGCCAAAGGAAGAAGAAAAATCCAGCGGGGGTGGCCTCTTTGGGTTCGGACGGTCTTCCGGCTCGGTCAGCGAAGATACGGCAACCAGCGCAGCCGCTCGAGGAGCACAAATTTCTAAGACCGTTGAAAAGACAGACTTCTCAGAGACTCAGGTGGGGCCACCCCTGGTTCAGTTTATGACAACCTACCTACTCGGTGATGATCTATACGATGACTCATTCAGTATAGAGACACCCTCAGGTGAATTTCTCGGTGAGACTGGCGTTGGTATCTCAGAAACGCTTAGCACTGGTGATGCCTCAAAGAAAGCAACGGCTTTCGAAGTATGGCTCTTTGATAAAAACGATATCCGTACTGTCACTAAAGTGGTAATGAGTGATTTTGCCTTTGGTAATGAGGAATTACGCGCCAAACTGGCACCAAAAGGCGAGGCCGTCAAAGCTGATGGTGGCAGCCGCTTCGCATTAGAGACGGCATCACTGAGAATACAAGCGCGCATTGTGGATGTTTCATATGGGTCAGGCGGCGGCACACCACCGAACTCCTTTATGGAACGCATTACAGTCGAATTGGCTGCATGGCGCAAAAACACGTAAACACATTTAAACAAATAGCAGAAACGGGCCTTGGCTGAGGCCCGTTTCTGTTTCAATAGCTTGGTTCATAACAGCCTATTAAAAGACTTTTAATACCTTGAATTGAATTTTCCCTGCTGGCGCTGTGACAGATACGACATCGCCTTTTTTCGCACTTGCCAATGCACTACCAATAGGTGACTCCGTAGAGATACGCCCAGCAGATGGGTCGGCTTCCGTAGGAGAAACTAATTCGTAAGTTTCCTCTTCAGTCTCGCCAACCTCAACCACTGTCACCACTTTGTACTTATCAATGATGACCGCTCGTTCAAGTTGTGCTTTTAAATCATTTATCTGACCCTCAAGAATACCTTGCGTCTCTTTCGCGTCTATATATTCAGCATTCTCTTTGAGGTCACCCATTGCGATAGCTTCCTTCAGGCGCACGGCCAGGGCAGGGCGCTCAACTTCCTCTTTATGTTTTAACTCGGCAACAAGCTTGTCATAATCCGTCCGTGTTAGTTTTATCGTCTCATTGTCTTGCATAACAATTTCTCTCCTACAAACAACTTAATCGCATCATGCGTGTGCTTACTCAGACCTTTTCTACATCAAGCCTTCCAATAGATGCACAGTCATGACATGTTCTTCAATATTTACGTCTAAAATTACCTCAGGGATAGCAGGTAGCAGAATCTCGTGGCCTTCATCAGACGTAACGACGTACACATCGTTGGCTCCTGTTTCAATAAAATCCGTCAGATGCCCCAACTCGGTGCCGTCATCCGTTACAACCTGAATACCCTCAATCTGGTAAAGATAATATTCACCCTCTTCAAGTGGTATGGCCTCATCAATATGAATAAATACGGATGTTTTACGGAGCAATTCGGCTTGGCTGCGGTCAGAGATTCCCTCCAGCTGCACCAACATGCCTGCGGAATGCTTGCGAATCCGTATAACTTGATAGGGCGTATAATTACCACCCATATACAGAATGTCTGCTGCAAGTAGTCGTTCTGGGTAGTCCGTTAGTAGACGCATCGCAACCTCCCCACGGACTCCGTGGGGCTTGATGATTGTGCCTACCAGTAGATACTCCGGTGGCGTTTGTTTTGCCATAAGCGAATTACTTACATGATCTCCAGCGTAATGCGCTTATCCTGGTTCGCTGCTATTACCTTCAACAGCGAACGGATGGCATTCGCGACACGCCCGTTTCGACCAATAACACGCCCCATGTCTTCTTGGGCGACAGTTAATTCAAGAGTGATTGACGAGTCGCCAGATAGCTGACGGACTTCAACCTGCGACGGGTCATCCACGAGAGACTTGGCAATATATTCAACCAGGTCTTTCATTACTTCATTATCCATTTTTGTACACCAAACTCAGCGTTCCCACACTGATTAGCGTCTAAGTTTAGTTTATTCCTCAGCAGTTTCGGCGGTTTCTTCTACAGGCTCAACGACTGCAACCGGAACTTCAACTGCCTCTACTGGCTTATGCTTACTCTTCTCAACCTGACGAGTGCGTGTGCGCGGGTCAACCTCAGGCATTGCAGCAACCATAGCTTCACCCTCTGCGATGAGCGCTTCCATATCCTCACCAGCTTGAAAACGCTTCAACCGCTCTAACGTCCCTTGGTTGCGCATCAACCGCTCAACGGCTTCACTTGGCTTAGCGCCAACACTCAGCCAATACAATGCGCGCGCTTCATCAAGTACGACGGTCTCTGGTTCAGTGCGCGGGTTGTAGAACCCAATCTTTTCGATAAAGCGCCCATCTCGCGGGCTACGTCTGTCCGCTACTACAATACGGTAGCTCGGCTGGTTCTTCGAACCAACGCGGCGTAGTCGAATACGTACCATTTTTCTAAATTCCTCCAGTGCAATACCGGGTCATTAACCCGGTGATTGAAAATGCTATTCAAACAACGTTCTTCAAGTTGACCTTACAACAAGTCAGACAAGATCAGACTCAGTTTAACAAACCGCGAAGGTCTGGTCGCTTTTGTTTTGCAAGTTTTTTCATCATACGCCGAGCATATTGAAAGCGCTTGATGAGGTCGTTCACATCTCGCACAGTTGTCCCGCTGCCAGCAGCGATACGTTTACGGCGGCTGGCATTTAATAGACGTGGGCGACGTCTCTCCTCAACCGTCATAGAGTTTATTATAGCCTCAACTCGCTTGAGCTGTCTATCAACTTCTTCTGGGGAGGTTTGTTTCATGGCCTCACCAGCGCCAGGGATCATCTCCATAATCTGTGACAGTGGCCCAAGCTTCTTTGCCATCCGCAGTTGTTTCTGAAAATCTTCCAGATCGAACTGCGCTTTACTCATTTTGCGCTGCATTTCCAGCGCTTCATCCTCGTTGATGTCGATCTGCTCGGCTTTTTCAATCAGACTGAGAACGTCGCCCATGCCAAGAATACGACTAGCGAGACGGTCTGGATGAAATACCTCTAGACCGTCTGACTTCTCGCTGACACCCAAGAATTTGATCGGCACCCCAGTGACTTCACGCATCGAAATAGCGGCACCACCGCGAGCGTCGCCATCAACTTTGGTCAAAATTAAGCCCGTAATAGAGAGTTTCTCATTAAAACCCTCTGCCACATTAACAGACTCTTGGCCCAACATAGAGTCGGCCACAAGTAGCACTTCATCAGGCTCAACACGCTCTTTGACGCGCACGAGCTCTTCCATCAACTCTTCATTTATCTGTAAGCGACCAGCTGTATCCACGATCACAACACTGTGATTATCTCGTTTTGCGGCTTGTAGTCCGTTGTATGCAATCTCTGGTGGGGTAGGGTCAGTTCCCTCTGAATAGACCGGGATATCCAACTGGCGACCAAGCGCCTCTAACTGATCAATTGCAGCGGGGCGCACAGTATCTGCTGCAACCATCAGCGGTAAATGTTTTTCTTTACGCAAGTGTAACGCCAGTTTCGCAGCCGTTGTCGTCTTACCAGACCCTTGCAAACCGACCAGCATAATAACATGAGGCGTATTACCGTGCAGATTGAGCGGTTCACTGACGCCAAGCGTCTCAATGAGTTCCCCGTGGACAATTTTCACAACCTGTTGACCAGGGGTCAGACTTTTTTGAACCTCTGCCCCTAGTGAACGCTCTTTGACGCGTTTAACGAAGCCTTTAACTACACCATAGTGAACATCAGCTTCTAGTAACGCCAGCCGAATCTCACGCATCGCGGTATCAATATCAGCCTCGCTGAGTTTGCCGCGCTTGCGCAGCTCCTTAAAAACATCTTGGAGCTTGTCGCCCAGATTTTCAAAAATTGCCATATATGTATCTTGGTTGACCTCAGGTCAATTACTATCTCAAAACAATGATTGTAGTTGCGCGCTAATCTTTCGTCAAAGTTTATTTCATGATGGGGTCAGAGCAATTGCTTCAAAACGGATGATGAGCAGCATTATCTGCATCACCCGCTGCTTGAGCGTCAGGCTAAGCACTTTTAATTATTCCTGTCTGCTGTGGCGTTTAAAACAATTATCCTGTTTTGGGGATTTTTCAGTTTGACACACCTGCGCAATTTTGTATACTTACTTTGTTGCCCCGTTCGTCTAGCGGCCCAGGACGCTGCCCTTTCAAGGCGGAAACACGGGTTCGAGTCCCGTACGGGGCATATCTAGACCAAAAAACACTCAGCGTTATGACTGGGTGTTTTTTTATTTTGGTATTGAGAGCTTCAATGAGAAGCCAAACGTTAAATATAATCCTCTGCGTAATGGTACTTGTCACAACAAAATGCCGAGTAAAGTCACTTTCTCCTTGGCAGCCAAATCTTACATAATTAGCGTCAAAGATAATAAGCTAAAGGAGTCAAACTTCTTGATGATCAGCACAACAATATTTCCAGGTCGTTATATTCAAGGCAAAGATGCAATTCATCGGCTTGGCGCAGAAGCCAAACGTCTAGGGAAAAAGGCTTTTATGGTTGCCGACCCTTATGCGTTCGATAATTTACTAGCCCATTTCCGCACCACAGTTGAAGAACACGTGACGCTTGAAGTGGAGCGCTTCAATGGAGAAGCCTCAGACGAAGAAGTGGCGCGCTTCGTCGAACGGGTCAAGGCGATGGATGCAGAAGTAATTATCGGTATGGGTGGTGGCAAAGCGTTAGATACTTCTAAAGCGGTTGCCCATACAGTCGGTTTGCCAGTGATCATCGTGCCAACCATCGCTTCCACAGATGCCCCATGCAGCGCACTATCGGTCATATATACGCCAGAAGGTGCCTTCAAACGCTATCTGTTTCTTCCGAAGAACCCTAACGTGGTTTTGGTTGACACGCAGATTATCGCCCAAGCGCCCGTCCGCTTTATGATTGCTGGCATTGGTGATGCCCTATCTACATGGTTCGAGGCAGAATCTTGTCGGCAAAACTATGCAGGCAACATGACTGGAGATTTAGGGTCAGCAACTGCGTATCATTTGGCACGTTTTTGCTATGATACCATTCGGGAATTCGGTGTGGCAGCAGTTGTGGCCTGCCGTGAGGGTGTTGTTACCCCTCCACTAGAACGTGTGGTCGAGGCCAATACTTTGCTAAGTGGCCTCGGTTTTGAAAGCGGCGGTTTGGCTGCATGCCACGCCATCCATAATGGGTTGACCCAACTCCATGCGACCCATGATTATTGGCATGGTGAGAAAGTCGCTATTGGTGTCGTGGGCGAACTGTTCTTGACCGACAAACCAACTGCTTTGATTGATGAGGTATATACCTTTTGTGAAGCCGTAGAGCTGCCGACAACGCTGGCTGAGATCGGATTAGAAGGTGTCAGTGACGAGGATTTAATGGTGGTTGCAGAGGCAGCTTGCGCAGAGGGCGAAACGATATGGAATGAACCGATCCCTGTTTCTCCTGAGCGTGTCTTTGCCGCACTACGAGCGGCAGACGCCGAAGGTCGTAGGCGCAAAAGTAGCCAGAACTAAAACGTTAATTCAAGCTAAGGGAACGTACAAAACGAAATCTCTTCTCTTGATTTTCCGAAAGAGCAGTTCTGAGATCGCTTCACCCAAAAAGCATGCCAAAGCTTCAGTATGTATTCGTTGCTAGCTAAAGGTAGGCGAACAACCATCTCCTCAGTAAGGTGGTTGTTTTGCTTCTTAACTGCGAAAGGTAATGCCTCAAAGCGAGCCGAGGCTGTACACCTATTCGCTGAGGCATTCAAGCCGATTGCCTTGCCTTAATGCTTCGTTGACCGAAATCCGTTACCCTTCTTTATAATTGAGTTTGTCGTAAAAAGGGAAATACAGCGTGAAACTCCTCATGATTTTAGTTGAAGGCACCCCTAAAATTGGCATCTTGAAGAATAATCGGGTGATGGTGCTGCGTGGTGCACCCGCATCACTCGATGCCCTGATCCAACAGCACCAAAATTTGCTGCCACAATTAGCTGAGGTAACAAACACACTTTCACTATCCTACGCGGATGCTCAGATATTGGCACCATTGACGCGCCCCGGAAAGATTATCTGCATCGGTCTGAACTATGCTGACCATGCCGCCGAGCAAGATATCGCTAAAGCCCCCGAGCACCCGCTGCTGTTCGCCAAATTCAACACGTCAATTATAGGGCCAGATGAAGCAATCAGATGGCCTGCGGATGTCACCAATGACATTGATTATGAAGCTGAGTTAGCCGTCATTATTAGCAAAGAGGCAAAAAACGTCAGCGTGGCAGATGCCATGGATTACGTTTTCGGTTATACCATCATCAATGATGTCACAGCGCGCGACATCCAAAATAGTGATAAGCAGTGGATTCGCGGCAAGTCATTTGACACCTTCTGCCCGATGGGCCCAGTGATTGTCACGATGAACGAGATTCAAGACCCTCATAACCTTGGCATAAGCCTGCGTCTGAATGGTAAAACCATGCAGGCCTCGAACACGTCAAACTTAATCCATAAAATTCCACACCTCATCGAGTACATTTCACGCACGAGCACGCTGATGCCCGGTGACATCATTAGCACAGGAACGCCCAGTGGGGTGGGCGCATACCAGCAACCACCTGTCTGGTTACGCTCTGGTGACACAGTAGAGGTTGAAATTGAGGCTATTGGTGTCCTAAGGAATACTGTTGCTTGACCATGGTCGAAGCGTTTAGTCAGGTTGCTGCACCACTCTTACTATGTGTCGTTTTTGCGACTCCACCTGTCCTCTTATGGCTGGTTTGGCCCAAAGATGCCCCTTGGAACACGACATCATGGAAGCGAGCTCGACGGATGCTGGAACTAGCAAACGTACAACCAGGTGAACTGGTCTATGATCTCGGTGCGGGTGACGGACGCTTTATGCTGGTGGCAGCCAGAGAGTTCAATGCACAAGCAATTGGGATAGAGATTGATTTTCTGCGCTGTCAACTTGCACGGCTGCTCATAGCTCTTAATAGCCAGCGACACTCTGTAGCAGTCGTGCATGGCGATCTATTTCAGCAAGACTTGAGCAACGCCGACGTTATTATGATGTTTCTGTCGCCTCGCTCAATGAGACGTTTCGAAGCGACATTTGAGGGAAAACTGCAACCCGGTGTGCGGATTGTATCTCGCCGCTTCGAACTTCCAGGTTGGAAGGCTATGGCATATGTCGAAGAAGACGATATTTATCTCTATATTCTGAACGAACGCGAAGCGATCACTTAATCAGCAATATCAAGCTGGATAAGCGCATCTAATAATGTCTTCGATAAGTTCGTTAGCTTAAGAATATCTCCAGAACGAATTAGGTTCTGCTGTACATATGGAAGTCCTTTGACTCGCTCTTGAATAGGCTTGAGGGCGTTCACCGATTGTGATGCCTCCAGTTCTTTGACATACTGAACTGCTTCGTCATAGTATTTTGCCTGAACAATAGCTGTCACTTTATTCACAGTGACTGACATAAATTTGGGGTCATTTAATTTCGAGGTCATTTGAACAGTGTTGAACAATTTCTGAATGTCCTCCAATGCCCGCAAGTATGGCAGAAGTTGTTCGTCCATGAAAGCGAGGCAGTCTTCTTTTGCGAGGGCCGCCTCTAACTTCAGAATGACTTCATCATCCAAGCTGGTCTTGGGTAAAACAACCAAAGCAATAAGATTTCCAAACCGTAAGAGGTCGGCATGCCTGAGCTGTTTCGCCGCGAACATATCAATGCGATCGCCATTGATGTACGTGCCATTCCGACTATTCATATCCTCAACCGTTAGCTTCTGCTCCCTCATCTGAAGGCGGGCATGAACACGCGATACACCAAGGCTGGTGCCGTCAAAGGGGGTTAGGTCAAAGAAATGCTCTGTAGCCACGTCTTCGCTTAAACGACCTATGAGCAAGGGCTGCTTCATCTTGAATGAATAAAACTCAGCCTTTCTGCCTAGGATTAGCCCAAAACTATCTTCTGCGAGGTCGGCAGCATATTTTGCCAACCGAAATTGTACTTCAGCAGATGTCGTATCATATTTCGCTTTGTGTTCAGCATTCGGGCGAGCAACACCCTGTGTTATCAGAGATTCGTCAACAGACTGATATTCTGAAGGTTTTACCATAGATTTACCGCCATTAACCCGCAGCAGGATTACTTTCACAACCTAGTATACATCGACTTCTGTTAGCTAAATACACACCACAAAACTTCTGTTACTAATTCCAGACTGTTATTTTCTACTTAGAACAATTGACAAGCCAGCTACCAGCATGCTACATTTTTTGAAAGGTATTTAAACTAAACCAAAAATTAAAAAACAGTCAATCGTAAACCAACGAGAGAGTGCTGCAAACCACGCAGCCGCCGAAGGGGCAAAGTACAGCAAAGGCCTGCGCTGTATTGAAACTCTCAGGCAAAAGGATCGGGGTTTACGCGGCATCTCTGGAGAGCGTATGGCGGGGACGTCATGCCACCGATGGGGCAAAGGCATACAAGATTTATATGCCTAATCTCTCAGGTTCAGTACAGAGCAGATGGGCTCACTCTTTGTGGTACCCATTTTTTGTTTCAAGCTGAGGAGATGTTGTGGCTGAGAGACTGAAAACAACGCGTTTGCACCGCTGGCACAAAGAAAATGGCGGACGTATGGTGCCGTTTGCTGGTTGGGAGATGCCCGTCCAGTACAAAACTGGCCCCATTGAAGAACATCACATCACGCGCCGGTCTGCGGGCCTCTTTGATATTGACCATATGGGGCAGTTTATGGTAACTGGCCCTGACTCCCTATCGTACCTAAATAAATTAACCACCTACGACATCTCATTCGTTGAGATCGCCCACGCCCAATATTCATTAATGCTGTACGAAAATGGCGGCGTCGTTGATGATGTCTTCATCTACCGTCTGGCTGAAGATGCATGGTTTGTGGTTGTTAATGCAGCCAACCGGGATAAAGACTTCGCTTGGATGGAGCAGCACCGTACAGGCTTTGATGCTAAATTCAACGATGTTTCTTCCGAGTTGTACATGGTTGCCCTGCAAGGCCCCAACGCGATTGCATTATTGGACAAAATCGCTGACGCAGATATCCCCGCAATGCCACGCTTCACGATGTTAAAAACCAATGTGTTGGGCGTCGAAACGATGGTCGGGCGTACAGGTTACACGGGCGAAGATGGTGTCGAGCTTTTTTACCCATCTGATCAAGCAGTGAGCATGTGGCAGGGTATTCTGGATGCAGGTACTAAATACGGCATTGAAATTGCACCCATCGGTCTCGGCGCACGAGACAGTCTACGTTTCGAACCTTGTTTTGCACTATACGGTCACGAAATCACAGCCGACATCACACCATTAGAAGCACGGCTGAAGTGGGCTTGCAAGCTCGAGCATGACTTCATTGGGCGCGATGCCCTCCTTAAGCAGCAAGAAAAAAGGCTGACGAAGAAGCTCATTGGCTTCGAACTTACTGAACCGGGCGTCCCACGCGAGGGTTATCCGGTAGCCAACACTGATGGTGACATTATCGGTGAAGTTGTTACAGGTATGTACGCTCCCACCATTGATAAATACGCCGGGCATGCCTTCGTGCCGCCGGAATATACCAAAGTCGGCACAGAGATATCGATTATTGTTCGCAACAAGCCGAAGTCGGCACAGGTCGTTAAGCGACCATTTTACAAGCCAGCCTACCGCTAAAGGGGTAACAGGATGAAGTTAGACGCAGATGCACGTTATATGAAATCACATGAATGGGCCCGAGCCGAAGGGGATGTATTCATCGTTGGTATTACAGATTACGCCCAAGACCAACTCAGCGATGTCGTATATGTCGAACTGCCGTCCGTTGGAGAGACATTCGAGCAGGGTGAAGTATTTGGCGTTGCCGAATCGACCAAGGCCGCCAGTGATTTGTATATACCACTCTCAGGTAAAATTATCGCAGTTAACGAAGCACTGGAAGATGCCCCCGAACTGGTCAACGAAGATGCCTTTGGCGCCGGCTGGATGATCAAAATAAAGGCAAATGCGCCTGAAACAATTAACGACCTTCTGACAGGTGAAGCCTATCAGGCTGCTATCGAGTCAGGTGAAATTGAATAACGCCCACTCTAATTGAAACAGAGGTTTCTATGGTAACGCAACCCCGTACTGAGCAAAACGAACACGTCGCTGATTTACTGCAACCGCTAGATACGTTTAGCCGTCGGCACACAGGTGAAGATCAGGGTGCTGTCCAACATATGCTTAACGTTTTAGGCGCTGACTCACTGGATGCCCTCATTGATGAAGCAGTTCCGTATACCATTCGGCTCGAACGCCCGCTTAACCTACCACCGGCTTTATCCGAGTCGCAGGTACTCAAACGTATGCGCCAAATTGCAGATCAGAACAAAGTCTGCCGCTCGTTCATTGGCATGGGCTACTACGACACAATTGTGCCCGGCGTTATTCAACGCAACATCTTAGAAAACCCAGGTTGGTACACACAGTATACACCCTACCAACCTGAGATCGCCCAAGGGCGACTGGAAGCACTGCTCAATTTTCAGACGGTTGTCTCTGACCTCACTGGTTTAGACGTCGCCAATGCCTCTTTGCTCGATGAGGCCACCGCCGCAGCCGAAGCCATGAGTCTTTGCCTTGCTTCTCAGCCGCGGAAATCAAACGCAAATGTCTTCTTTATCTCTGAAGAATGCCATCCGCAAACCATCGATGTGGTTCTAACACGGGCGGAACCACTCGGTATAAAAGTGGTCGTCGGCAATCATCGTACCTATGACTTTGCCGAAGGAACTTTTGGCGTCTTGCTCCAGTACCCCAGCACCCACGGTGATGTATTCGACTATGAGCCATTCACCGAACAAGCGCATAAAGCCGAGGCGCAAGTTGTTGTTGCCGCAGATTTGCTTGCACTGACGCTACTCCGCGCCCCTGGCGAGTTCGGTGCTGACATCGCTATTGGTAGCAGTCAGCGCTTCGGGGTGCCGTTTGGTTATGGAGGCCCACATGCCGCTTATATGGCAGTCACAGACAAGCTCAAGCGGCTGCTGCCCGGTCGCTTAGTCGGTGTCTCTGTTGACTCACAAGGAAAGCCAGCCTTGCGTCTTGCACTTCAAGCGCGTGAACAGCACATCCGCCGCGACCGTGCGACAAGCAATATTTGTACCGCACAGGTACTGTTGGCCATCATGGCGTCGATGTATGCCGTCTACCACGGGCCGAGCGGTCTCAAGCAGATCGCCCGCCGCACCCACCTAATGACTAAACTGTTTGCCCGCCATCTGGCTAACACCGGTTACACTCTCAATACTGAGCCAGTATTTGATACAGTAACTATCATTGATGGCCCAATGAATCAGGGAGATATTCACCGTAATGCGCTCGATTCAGATATCAACTTGCGCTATAACGATGACGGTTCCATTGGCGTTTCTTTCGATGAGTCAACAACTCTAGCGGAGCTGGTGACGTTACTTAGTGTGTTCGGTGTTGATGTGACCGAGCAAGCCTTGGTCGATAGTACAAATAGCCTCGACCTGACGATGCCAGAGTCATTGGTACGCACCAGTGACTATCTGACGCATCCGGTCTTCAACAGTCACCATACTGAACACGAGATGCTGCGCTACATCAAGCGCCTTGAAGCGCGCGATTTGTCGTTAACACACTCCATGATTGCGCTGGGTTCCTGCACGATGAAGCTCAATGCAACCACGGAGATGATCCCAGTCACTTGGCCCGAATTTGCCAACATCCACCCCTTTGCCCCGCTGGAGCAAACTGAGGGCTATCAGCAGATGTTCAATGAGTTAGAAGACTGGCTGGCGGAAATCACTGGGTTTGCGGGTATTTCACTTCAGCCCAATGCTGGTTCACAAGGAGAATACACCGGCCTGCTGGTTATTCGCGCCTACCACCAAGCCAACGGTGACGATCATCGCAACATCTGCTTGATCCCATCGTCAGCGCACGGCACCAACCCAGCCAGCGCAGTCATGGCGGGCATGAAGGTTATCGTGGTCGAATGCGACGAAGATGGCAACATCGATCTTGACGACCTCACCGCTAAAACTGAGGAACACAGTGGTAATCTTGCCGCATTGATGGTCACGTACCCGTCAACCCATGGCGTTTTTGAAGAAAACATTGCTGACATTGCTGACCTGATCCACCAGCACGGCGGGCAGGTCTATATGGATGGTGCCAACATGAACGCTCAGGTTGGCCTTTGCCGTCCCGGTGACTTTGGCATGGATGTCTGCCATCTGAACTTGCACAAGACATTCTGCATTCCGCATGGGGGCGGTGGCCCCGGTATGGGGCCGATTGGCGTCGCCGAACATCTGACCCCCTTCCTCCCTGGGCATGTGCTCGTCGAGGGTGTTGGTGGTGAACAAGCAATTGGTGCCGTCTCGGCAGCACCATGGGGTAGCCCGTCGATCCTGCCGATCTCATATGCCTACATCAATATGATGGGTGCCGAGGGTCTCACAGAGGCAACTAAGATTGCCATCCTGCATGCCAACTACGTTGCTGCCCGCCTTGACCCACACTTCCCAGTGTTATATCGCGGTGCAGGTGGACGCAATGCCCACGAGTGTATCATCGACTTGCGCGGCTTCCACGATGTGACTACGGTGGACGTTGCCAAGCGCCTGATGGACTTTGGCTTTCACGCCCCAACAATGGACTGGCCCGTGGCGGGCACTTTGATGATCGAGCCAACTGAAAGTGAGTCATTGGAGGAACTGGATCGCTTCTGCGACGCGCTGATAGCTATTCGCGAGGAGATCGAGGCGGTTGAGTCTGGCGCGGTCGCCTTGGAAGATAGCGTGATTCACCATGCGCCCCACACTGCTGAGGTCGTCACGGGTGATGCTTGGGATCGTGCCTATAGTCGCAAAGCTGCCGCTTACCCAGCGGGCTGGCTGCATGCGGGTAAATTCTGGCCTGCCGTCAGCCGTATTGACAACGTCTACGGCGACCGCAACCTCGTCTGCGCATGTGTCCCAATCGAAGATTATGTATAACTGAAGCAAGCATAGTATTGACATTCACTGCTGACTGGCTATACTACGAGCGTTATGAATAATACAGATATCGCACATCACCATCATCATACATATGTGACCAATGTCGTAATCCGGTGGTGATTGCTATGCCAGCATATGCATAGAGCTTTTTAGAGAACTCAGCAAAGTCCCCGGTCTATGGGGGCTTTTTGTATACATCGGTAGTGACGAACCACCACAACCTGAGAGGGACGCAACGTGATCGACCAATCGAAAGTACGCCTTTCCTTACCAAGTAAAGGCCGTATGGAAGAAGAAACCACTGACTTTTTCAATGAGTGCGGGCTGCGTATTCGCAAGACCAACCCACGCCAATATAGTGCCACTATCCCGTCTATGCCGGAACTAGTCGTCTTGTTTGAACGCGCACGCGACGTCGCCCGCAGCGTCGGCACTGGTGATGTTCACCTCGGTATTACTGGGATGGATACAGTTGTGGATGCTCTCGGCTATGAGCACCCCGACGTGCTGATCCTGCATGAGGCCTTGGCGTATGGCCAATGCGCCTTAGTGATGGCAGCCCCGGAAAGCTGGGAAGACATCGACACATTAGATGCCGTTTCGGAGAAGGCCCGTCAAGAAGGCGGTCTACGGATTGCCACCAAGCACACTAAGGCGGTAGAAGAATTCCTTAAAAACAACGGTCTAGCAGAGCTCTTCACGATAGTCAGCGCCGATGGTGCCTTGGAAGTCGCCCCAACCATTGGTTACGCCGACATGATTATCGACATTACCTCGACTGGCACAACCCTGCGTGAGAACCACCTCAAGGTGATCGACGGGGGCGTACTGATCGAATCACAAGCGGTATTCATTGGCAACCGTAAAGCCCTAGAAGAACGCCAAGACTTACTCGAAGTAACGCATGAGCTGCTTGAATTCTTCGAGGCAAATTTGCGGGCACGTGGGCAGTATCTCGTGTTTGCTAACATGCGCGGCGAGTCACCTTTAGCTGTCGCAGAGCGCTTGAAAACACAATCAATCCTTGGCGGGCTGCAAGGCCCGACGATTGCGCCTGTTTTCCATGCAGAAGAGCCGGGTAAATGGTGGTCTGTCAGCATTGTGCTCTCCTCAGAGAATCTTTACCGCGGCGTCAACCAACTGCGGGCCATTGGTGGCAGCGGCGTTGTTGTGACTCCAGCAACCTACATCTTTGACGAAATGCCAGTACGCTACCAACGTCTGTTAGCAAAGTTGAACAACCAAGAAGAAGCCGCCGTATGACCGACCTATTCAGGATATACCAACGCGCTGAGGCTGAGGCAGGTATTCTCAAGCGTGCTGCCATCGACGAATATGAGATCACCGAGGGTCTCAAACAAGGCATCCAAGCGATGTTTGGCGAAGTGCTCACACCGGAACAAGTCGTGCGACAGATCATCAAGAATGTTCGCGAAAGAGGCGACGCAGCCCTCCGTGAATACACAGAAAAGATCGACAAAATCCAACTTGATGAGCTTCAAGTCAGTTACGAAGCCATTCGATTCTCGCTCGATGAGCTCGACGCCGATGTTTTTTCGGCTCTTAAACTAGCAGCTCGTCGCATCGAAGCTTTTCACCGCAAGCAACCGCTCTCTAGTTGGATAGATGCCAGCAGCCAAGGCACATTGGGGCAGTTAGTCCGTCCGATTAAACGCGTGGGCATTTATGTACCAGGGGGAACAGCACCGCTACCGTCATCCTTATTGATGGCGGCAGTTCCAGCCAAAGTCGCCGGGGTCGATGAGATTATCGTTTGCACACCGCCTACTAAAAACGGCGTGCCGCGGGTAGTGTTAGCCGCTGCTCAGATTGCCGGGATCGAACAAGTCTATCAGTTGGGAGGGGCCCAAGCAATCGCCGCCATGGCCTACGGCACAGAGACTGTTCCCCAAGTGGATAAGATCGTTGGGCCGGGAAATTTGTTCGTCACCTTGGCGAAGAAAGAAGTCTTCGGCGTTGTTGGCATTGACGGCCTGTATGGCCCAACCGAAACAATGGTCATCGCCGATCAGCACGCAGACCCAGCCCTCGTCGCCGCAGATATACTGGCCCAAGCTGAACATGATGTACTGGCCTCCGCCATCCTGGTGACACCCGCTCGCAGTTTAGCCGAAGCGGTCAGCGCCCAGATCGGCAAGCAGCTGGAAAGCCTTTCTCGCGATGCGATCATTACCGAGTCGCTGAAGAACAAGAGCGGTGCTGTGATTGTTAGCTCAATCGAAGAAGCCTTCGAAGTTGCTAACAACTACGCCGTCGAGCATCTCCAACTGTCAGTGAAAAACCCGTTCGATTGGCTCGGACACATCGGTCATGCTGGGGCGGTCTTTCTCGGTGAGCACTCCTTCGAAGTCCTTGGGGATTATGTCGCAGGGCCATCGCACAGCTTGCCAACTAGCGGCACCGCTCGTTTTGCCTCTGGCATTAACCTGCTTGATTTCGTCAAGTTGACCGCTGTCATTGGCCTCAATGTGGACGCCGCCCGCGAACTCAGTGAGCCCGCTGAGATTATCGCTCAATCCGAGTCATTGACGGCCCATGCAGCTGCTGCGAAAGCGAGACAATAATGCAAAAAACCATCGATGTAAAAAGCCTGGTTCGTCCCGATATCGCCGAGATGGAAGCCTATACTCCCATCGTGCCGTTTGAAGTGCTCAGTCAAGCGTTGGGCCGTCCGATTGCAGAGATCGTTAAGTTAGATGCCAATGAGAATCCGTATGGCCCAGCGCCCAAAGCCCTCGAAGCTCTAGCCGCCCTCAACGTTGAAGTGCCGATCTACCCCGACCCAGAAGCCCGTACCCTACGCACGATGCTCAGTGATGCACTAGGTATCGGTAGCGAACATATCTTTGTCGGGGCTGGTGCTGATGAGTTGATCGACCTGACCATGCGTCTGTTCATTGAACCGGGAGATAAAATTATCAACTGTCCACCGACCTTCGGCATGTACAAATTCGATGCCGCTCTGGTCGCGGCTAAGGTTGTCAATGTGCCGCGCAACGCCGATTTTTCACTCAATATTGATGCCATCAAACAAGCAATTGTAGAGCATAAACCCAAGCTCTTATTTGTCACCTCACCGAATAACCCGGATGGGGGCCTGCTACCAGCTAATCAACTGGAGCACCTACTCCAACTACCCGTTATGGTGATACTCGACCAAGCCTATGTAGAGTTTAGTGCTCCGCCCGCAGAAGCAAACGCCGTCCTTCAGCGCATCCCTATGACGTCCAACCTCGCCGTCCTACGGACATTCAGCAAGTGGGCGGGCTTAGCTGGGCTGCGGGTTGGGTACGGTATATACCCGCTTTGGGCGATGCAGCACCTCTGGAAGATCAAGCAGCCGTACAATCTCAACGTCGCTGCGGATGCTGCTGCCCGTGGCTCACTCGAAGATATTGACTGGCTTTACAACAACTTAGCCCTTATTCGCGCCGAGCGTGATCGTCTATTTGAACAGCTTCGGGCATTGTCGTTCATCGAGCCATACCCGACCAAGTCGAACTTTATTCTTTGTAACGTGACAGGGACAACAGCTACCGCCGTGCGTGATAGGCTTCGTGATGAGGGCATTCTTATTCGCTATTACAATAAGCCGGGCCTTGAAGACCACATCCGCGTGACGATTGGCAAACCAGAACACTCCGCAAAATTGATGACCATTCTCAAGCGAATCGAGGCAGACTTAGCATGAGGCAAGCAACCATCCGCCGCACGACCAAAGAAACTGATATCACCTTAACACTTGATCTTGACGGCACAGGGCGTATCAATATTGATACGGGCGTTGGCTTCTTTGACCACATGCTGCATCACATCGCCGTCCATGGTCTATTTGATCTTGATGTGCAGGCAACTGGTGATCTCCATATCGACGCCCACCATACCATCGAAGACATTGCCATTGCCTTTGGGCAGGCACTCACAGAAGCACTTGGCGCATACAAGGGCATCAACCGGATGGGCCAGGCCTACGTCCCCATGGATGAATCCCTCGCACGCGTTGTCATTGATCTGAGCGGGCGGCCCTATCCCGTCATTGACGTTGATTTTGAGGCTCCGATGCTCGGCACCATGCCGTCAGCAATGATCGAGCACGTCTTTGAGTCTATTGCCCTAAACGGTCGCTTGAACCTACACGCACAAGTGCTGTACGGTCGCGATGATCATCACAAAGCTGAGGCCCTTTTCAAGGCGTTTGGACGTGCCCTTGATGTTGCCACACAGCGTGACGCCCGCCGAGGCGATGTACCCAGCACCAAGGGCACACTGACCGCGTGACGTCTGAGTTACTTGATCGGCTGCGCGGCATGGCGGTGGGTGCCGCAATCGGTGATGCGTTGGGGATGCCATTGGAGTTTGGCCCCAAACGTGCCCCTGGCGATTTCGTCACTGAGCTGCTCGACGGACGCTTACCGGCTGGCTCCTTTACGGATGATACCGAAATGGCGCTCGCATTGGCTGAAAGCCTGCTGACCCACAACCCACTTGACCCGGCGGATTTGGCCCACCGCTTTGTTGACTGGATGCAGGCTGACCCGCCAGATATTGGGATCCATACGCGCAATGTCCTCGAACGCATTAAATCGGGCGAACCTTGGGATGAAGCCGTTGAGGCAGTTCGCACGGCTCGCCCTGAGTCAGCAGGCAATGGCTCCGTGACGCGTTCTTGGCCTGTGGTGCTAGCCCATTGGGACGATCTGGACAACCTACTCGTTGACTCGTGGACGCAAAGCCGCATCACGCACCCACATCGTGAATGCTTGCAGGCCAGCGCTTATATTAATGTGGCAATGTACCATATGCTGCGTGGCAAAGACCCAGCATCAGCTTTGTTAGAAGCGACATTGATTGTACGCCTCAATGAAGAATTTATGAATTACGTTCGTGGCGCTTCCTATATGGGTCGTCAATTCCTTGAGAATTCGGGTTGGGTGCGTCATACGATTCAAAGCGCAGTCTGGGCCTTGCTGAACTTCGACACTTTTGAAGAGATTGTCATTCAGGCAGTAAATCTTGGTAACAATGCTGACTCAACTGGAGCAGTCGTCGGGGCAATGGCAGGCGCATATTACGGGCTAGAAGCTATTCCAACTCGTTGGCGCGAGGCGCTTCGCGGTGAGTGGCCTGTGGGCAGCGAAAACATCTGGCACGAAACCAACCTGATCGCGCTGACGAATCAATTAGTCGGACTATCATCAAGTAAATAGGGAGTAAGACATATGATTGCCGTCGTAGACTATGGCACCAACAACCTGCACAGCGTCAGATCAACGCTGCGCTTTCTCAATATTGAGCACACTGTTGCCCGCCAACCGGAACAATTAGACGGAGCGGAGAAGATTATCCTGCCGGGAGTCGGTGCCTTCGGTGCCGGAATGCAAGCCCTGCGTGGCGCCGGTTTTGAACAACCGCTTCAGGATGCAGCCGCAGCTGGCACCCAGTTGTTAGGCATTTGCCTCGGCATGCAATTCCTTTTCGAAGAAAGCGAAGAATTTGGCAGCCATCGCGGGTTAGGCTTATTGAAGGGTGATGTTGTCAGGTTTCCCTCTGGTGGGCCGAAGGTGCCCCATATGGGTTGGAACAAATTCATTATTCAGCGTGAGAGCCCCTTGTTGACAGGCATCCCTGAAGACTCATACGCCTACTTCGTACACTCATTTTACGTCAAGCCTGCCAACCTCGAAGATATTGTCGCCCTGACGGATTACGCTATTCCGTTCACGTCAGTGGTTAACCGCGGCAATATTTTCGGCATCCAACCACACCCCGAAAAGAGTCAGAATGTGGGCAAACAGATTCTGTACAATTTCGCCACGCTGACAAAAGCCGATATCCCCACCGTTGAGAAAGAACAAACTGCATGATTATCTACCCGGCAATTGACCTCCGCGGTGGCAAGGTTGTGCGCTTGGTCGAAGGTGACCCTCATCGTCAAACAATTCATGGTGATAAGCCATTGGAGGCGGCCCAACGCTGGAAAGACCTAGGCGCTGAGTGGCTGCATGTTGTGAATCTAGATGGTGCACTTGGCGAGGCTGACCTCAATCTGTCCATTTTAGAACAGCTTGTGACCATCGGCTTACCGATTGAATTTGGAGGCGGCCTGCGTTCACTACATGATGTTGAGTCTGCGTTAGCGGCTGGCGCAAAGCGTGTGGTTCTCGGCACGATGGTTGTTCAACGCCCGACTTATGCCGGTGAGGCCGTTCAGCAATTCGGGGCAGATGCTGTTGCCGTTGCTCTCGATGCAAAGGATGGTAAAGTGGCGATACACGGTTGGCAGCGTGAAAGTGACTTTACGCCAGGGACGCTGGGCAATCGCTTCGCTGATATGGGCGTCGTCCATGCCTTGTATACCGACATCAGCCGTGATGGAAACCTGAGTGGCGTCAACGTCGAAGCAACCTCACAGCTTGCAGACGAAACCGGCCTGCAAGTGATCGCGTCTGGTGGTGTAGCCTCCCTAGATGACATCAAACGCCTTCAGCAAGCGGGTAACATCGCCGGGGTGGTGATCGGCAAGGCGTTGTATACCGGGGCCGTTCAACTTATTGACGCGCTCGAACTGGTCAAGTAAAGGAACCATTATGCTGGCAAAAAGAATTATCCCCTGTTTAGATGTACACAATGGAAGAGTTGTCAAGGGCGTCAACTTTATTGATATTCGTGATGCGGGCGACCCAATTGAACATGCCATCTTCTATGATCAGGCTGGGGCAGACGAGTTGATCTTCCTTGATATCACCGCCACACACGAAGATCGGGCTACGACGCTCAATATGGTTAGTGAGGTTGCCGACTCGATCTTTATTCCCTTCGGTGTCGGTGGTGGCATTCGTACCGTCCAAGATATGCACGACACCTTGCTGGCTGGCGCAGACAAGACTTCGGTCAACAGCGCAGCCGTACGCAACCCAACGCTGCTCACGGAAGGGGCCGAGCGTTTCGGGGCGCAGTGTATTGTCCTTGCGATTGATGCCCGCTGGAGTGAGGTACTAGGCTTCTGGGAAGTGGTGATCAACGGTGGGCGTATCCCTACCGGCAAAAACGCAGTCGAATGGGCTGTTGAAGGTGAGCGCTTAGGTGCGGGTGAAATTCTACTAACCAGTATGGATCGCGATGGCACTAAGGTTGGCTACGATATCCCCCTGACGCGCACCCTCAGTGATGCTGTTAATATTCCCGTCATTGCCTCCGGTGGCGCGGGTGAACTAACACACTTCGCCGAAGCCTTTACGCAAGGCCGCGCCGATGCAGCCCTTGCTGCTAGCCTCTTTCACTTTCGAGAACTCTCCGTCGGCGATGTGAAAGAATACCTTGCGGCTGAAGGCATTCGGGTACGTCCGTATCAGGAGGTCAGCCTTGAGTAGTAAAGCGGATCGCATTAATTGGAACAACGACGGCCTCATCCCAACTATTGTACAAGATGCTGAGACAGAGCGAGTATTGATGATGGCCTACATGAACGCCGAGTCGCTGAGGCTAACACAGGAGACAGGCGAAACCGTCTTTTGGAGCCGCAGCAGACAAGAACTGTGGCACAAAGGGGCCACAAGTGGCAATACTCAGCAGGTTATCGGTATCTTTGTGGACTGTGATGGCGACACATTATTGGTCAAAGTGAAGCCAGCCGGTCCAGCCTGCCATACAGGCGAAACAAGCTGCTTCTATCGCCCTTTGGATGTCATCACCGTTTAACATCAACAGCCTAAGAGAGACTTATGTCAGAGACGCTGCATAAAATCTTCGCCGTCATTGAAGGCCGCAAAGCCATCCCAAAAGAAGGGTCATACACCAATACCCTTTTTGATGACGGGGAGGGTAAAATTCTAAAGAAAATTGGCGAAGAAGCGTCAGAAGTTATCATCGCCACCCTCAGCGAAGGCGACGAGCGCATTATCAGCGAAATGGCAGACCTGACCTACCATTGCATGGTTCTATTATCGATGCGCGGCCTATCAATCGACGATGTCGCCGCCGAACTTGAAGCGAGGCATATTCCCGATGCGAATTAAACGTGCATTTCTCAGTGTTTACAATAAAACCGATCTTGTGAGCTTTGGTCGCGCTCTATCAGACCTGCACATCCAACTGATAGCCAGCGGCGGTACAGGCGCTGCCCTGCGGGAGGCAGGCCTCAAGGTAACAACGACCGAAAGCCTAACCGGCCTTCCCTCGATTCTTGATGGGCGTGTCAAAACGCTGCATCCGGCGATTCATGCTGGAATCCTGATGAAGAATACCCCATCAGATCAAGCCATTCTTAACCAATACAACTGGCAGCCCATCGACATGGTGATCGTCAATCTGTATCCGTTTGCCCAAACTGTCGCCGACCCAGCCACCACGGAAGATGACGCAATCGAACAGATTGATATTGGTGGCCCAACCCTGATCCGGGCAGCAGCTAAAAATTTCAAGCGGGTGACAGTGATCACCAACCCGACTGACTATCCGATTATCCGCAAGATGCTGGAGGAACGTGGCGACATCCCACTGGAAACGCGTCGCCTGCTGGCACAAAAAGCCTTTGCTATGACCAACGCCTACGACAACGCGATTCAGCAGTATTTCGCAGGCAACATCGACGTTGTCCCAACTTCAGTCACACTCAACCTGCCGCAGGCCATGACGCTGCGCTACGGAGAAAACCCACATCAAAACGCCGCCTTCTATGCCCTGCGCAAGATTGGGCCGCTGGGCGGCGACTTACTACAAGGCAAACCGCTCTCGTACAATAATTTTCTTGATATTGATGCCGCTTACACCGCTGTATCAGATTTCACCGACCCTACTATTGTAATCGTCAAGCATCTTAGTCCAACTGGCATTGCCAGCAATGATGATCTTGCACAGGCTTTCAGCGCTGCGCTCGCCTCTGACCCGCTATCGGCCTTCGGTGGGGTTATCGCTTGTAACCGCACCTTTGATCAGGCTGCTGCTGATGCCCTCGGCGACTTGTTCATCGAAGCTATCGCTGCACCAGATTTCAGCGATGGGGCGCTGAAGGTACTCAGTGAGCGCAGTAAATGCCGCTTGCTCAAAATGGACGATCTACCACCGCAGGCCATGAACCTACGAACGGTACGTGGTGGTGTATTGGCCCAAACACCTGACCGCGCCGAACTTACCGAGTGGCAAGTCGTCACCGAGCGTCAACCAACAGACGCCGAAATGGATGCTCTCAAATTCGCTTGGAAGTGCGTCAAGCACATTAAGAGCAACGCTATTGTATTGGCCCAGCAGGGCAAGACGGTTGGTACGGGTGGCGGCTTACCCAGTCGCGTAGATGCCGCCAAGCTCGCCGTTGAAAAAGCTGGTGCGGAAGCAAAGGGAGCTGTAATGGCATCTGATGCGTTTTTCCCCTTTGCTGATGGGCTAGAAGTTGGTGCAGAAGCAGGCATCACTGCCGTTGTACAGCCGGGGGGCTCCATTCGTGATCAAGACGTGATCGCGGCGGCAAACAAGCACAACATCGCTATGGTTTTCACAGGAATACGGCACTTCCGTCATTAGTAAATGTGTTGGCACTATTCAAAGGGGGGAACCGGTGCAGAAACAAAAACTGATTCTATTCGACGTGGATGGCGTCTTGATCTACCCAAAGGCTTACAAAGAAGCGATGATCGACTCGGTCAACTGGTGTGCCGATCAAATGGGGCAGTCACCCGTTGATTTAACTCTGGATGAAATTCATCAATTTGAGGCGAACAGCATCACTAATGAGTGGGAATCACTACCGATGTGCGTCTCGCTGCTGGTTTTTGATGCAGTTCAGCAAGACCCGTCGATTATTGGCAGCACCATCCAAGAAACATTCGACAATATCTGCACGACTAACATGAAGCTCACTCGGCCTGATTTCGCCGCTTTCGCTGATGAAGTTGGTGCATCACAAAACGGAGACCGCCTAGCAGCGCATACGGCAGGCCGTTTGTTAAAGGCCCGCAGTCAACCAGAAATACACCATATATTTGATGCTTTCTTCGGCGACGTCTTTGATATCAACACGCCGACGACGCAGTTGTTCCAAACGCACACACTTGGCAGCACAGGTTTTGAATCAACATATGGCTTTTCAGCGGTGTTTGAGGGGGACAGCTACTTGCTCACGCGGGATACGGCACACATCACTGAGGAGAACATCAACCTGTTGCAACAACGTGATGAAAACGTCACGATTTACACAGCTCGCCCTGGCACTGCACCAATTGACCTTGACATTGAAGCACAGGCTCTCGTTAACCCACTGCAACACCCACCGGAGGCAGACTATGGTGCCCAGTTACTTGGTATGACGGACTACCCGCTGATCTCCGGTGGGCGCGTTGCGTGGTTGGCAACTAGCACTGGCAAACATATGTCTGCTTATATTAAGCCCTCGCCAGTACAGGCATTGGCTGCCATCGGTGCTGCCCAGACAGGGTACGAGACACTCTCGCTGCAAGCTGCTGTAAACTTTTACGAAGCCAAGCGCGTCGAGGGCCCGCTGGAAGTTGTCAGCCAGTTTGACACAACCGTCATCGTCTTTGAAGATTCAACAGGTGGTATTCAAGCTGTCGCAGACGCTGTCAATTTGCTGCGTCAAGCAGGGTTCAACATCAAAATAGAATCAGTGGGTGTAGCACCAGAGGCCAACAAAAAAGCGACCCTCTCTCAAGTAGCAACTATCGTCGTTGACGATGTCAATGAAGGGTTACACCACACTTTCGCCAATTAGGTATCCAACGTCCGCGAAGGTGTCGTGGGTGAAATGAACTCACGATAGCGGATCATTTGGTTTTTGGGCGGGCGAATACCTTCACCCGGCCCACGCCGGAACATGGGGTGGCTGGTCTTGCCCTCGAACCATAGCTCGGTCAGTAGGTCACCTTCTTCTTGGATAGATAAATGGGTTGTGTCCAACTGAATCAGACGCTCGTCTTGAACGACTTTCGCTTCACGCCGAATGCGAGAGAGCATCCTGCCGCGTCCATCAGGGTCACGGTAGCGCTGCTCACTGGCTAGATGCAGCCGCCGCAGCGCTTCACCCAGTTCACAAGTTAGAACAACAATGACACCTGTCTCATTGAGCAAATCATAGATGCGCTCATCAAGGAAGGCCGCACCTGGCACCACAATAATCGAGCGCCGCTTTAATGCCGCTTCTCGGCAGAGTTCATATTCCAGCTTCTTTAGACGGGCATCACCATACTGCTCGCGTATCTTTGAAATGCTCATCAATTCACGCAGTTCAATCGTATCGTCCACATCAAAGAAGTCGGTTCCCAGCCTAGCACTGATGTGCCGTGCCACCGCTGTCTTGCCGACGCCTAAGAAACCCGTCAGGATGAGGTTATGGTACGGCAGATCAAAACTGCTGGTACGATCCGTCATGCTTTAAGTTGACCATGTATTAACGCGGTGCATCACCATACCGCTGTTTTCAGTGCGTCGAATTTCACGAATAACGAGGTCGGCAGGGTCACCGTCTGTTGTCACATATTTTTGCAGTTGGGTGCCTAATGGCTGTGAAAAAATAATTGCAGCCATCATGCCTGTAACGACTAGTGGAAAGCGAGACCACTTGCCGCCCCTTTCACGCTCTGACCCAATCAGCGCGAGCAACGCGACACTGGCACCAAGGACAGCAGTCGTCACCAAATTGGTGCCACAGTTTGGGTGAATAGCTAATTTCGTTTCACCACCGCGCATGCGGTCAAGCGCCCTATTGACGCATTCTTCGACCAACTCCGTATCCACGTCGCCGTACAGCCAGAAGCCATTCGCATCGGAACGCCCAGCCATCATCAGGTCAGATACTTTACGTGACAGCAGGTGAATGGTGGCATGTTCAAGCCCATGGTTGCGCCGGATGCGCCGCACGACGGGGTAGTCGAGCAGGGAGTTCAGTAAGCTGACTTCTTGAATAGTATCAGTCATTGAAATTCCTATTACGGTAAACAAACTTGCTCGATTATACCCCATCAAAATCAGCTTTCATGTTGTAGTTGTGCAGAAGGTGATCGCCAAATGAAACCGGCAAGAGCAATTAATGCACAACCAAGTCCGATTACCTGCCATAACCGAACCCCATTGAATATCACAGGGCTGTCTGCCCTTAGCGGTTCGATCAACAGCAGCGTTATGCCGATTGCAATAAGCGTCACTTGAAAGAGTACACCTGTTGAGCGTGATTGTGAAGCACGCACTTCATGCAGGATCAGTGCGCTGAAGACAAACAGCCCGACCAGCAGCAAGTAAATCTGCGTCGGGTGGCGTTGTGCGCCCCATAAATCAATTGCCCATGGCAGGTTCGTTTCTATGCCATACAGATCACCGCCGAATAGATTAGAAAGGCCAATGCCTACAACCATCAGCGCGATAGCGGGTGCGTAAGAATCTAAGAGGGCCAATATATCAATGGACTGCCGCTTCGCCATACCAGTAAAAATAGCTGCTCCGACAACGACACCAACAACGGCATTTTCATTGCCCGGCACTGGCGTGATGACGGCTAATAATGCTCGAGGTATGGGTGTAATCCCAAGGTAAACAGGCAAGTGAATCAATACATAAGCCAGCCGGGCTGCAACAACTGCACCTACCAGCGACCAAAACCCAATATTGTAGATTGTATCGTCACGAATTCCGCGCTTTCGTCCAAAACGGGCTGCAATTTCTAACCCAAACCACACCCCTGCAAGCAAGGCGAGGCCGGGTGTGCGTAGCGTCAACGGCCCAAACTCGATAATAGGCAGCATCAGTTATTCCACTATCTCGCTGACTTTACGCTCCAGCAGCGGCTGACTGAGGGGGCCGCCAAACACATCGACGATCACACCACGCTCATCGATGAAATACGTTGTGGGTAGTGCCCGCACCAGATAGGTTCGGTTGACCGCGCCGTTTGTATCCAGCACGACGGGGTAGTCAGCGTCGAGACTTTGCATGAATGACTGAACTTCAGCTCTAGACTCTTGTGCATTTACGCCAACCACAACCACATTGTCACTGCTTTCATAAATGCCTTGGAGTGCGGGAATCTCAGCGCGGCAAGGCGGGCACCAAGTCGCCCAAAAGTTAAGGACGACCACTTGGCCCTCAAGGCTGCTCAAGCGCAGTGTTTCTCCATTAGGTGTTGTAAGTTCAAAATCAGGAGCGGGGTGCCCAATATCTGGCGAAGGGGGGCGTCCTGTTGGGTTGACGTCTTCAGCCGCGACGCGAGTCGCATTAATCCATAAGCCGCCAAATAATGCAACGAGCAATGTGACCACCAGCCAATTACGTTGTTGCAGATTCAATTAGGATGACTCCGACATCTCTGAGGTCTCAACAATTGCCAACAGCAAGTAGTCTGTTAGCATGTTTATCTGACGCAGTCGCTCACCCCAATCTAACGGTGTATTTAGCCCCAGTGTCTCAGCCAGTTGAATGATGCTGTCGATCAATAAGTCGCGAAAAAATAAGAAAGCCCGCACAGTTTGTGTTAGGCTAAGCCCCTGTCGCCGAGATAATTGAGCATACTCAACCCCTAGCGCGTAAATTTCCTGCTGAATAGGCGCATTATCCTGATCGTTGATCAAGTAGCGGCTCATTGTGTCAAGCAATTGCCGTCCAAGCGCCCCTTGCGCACGGCGCTGCTGCTCGCTTAGTTCACGGTACCAGGCAATATCACTCAGTTCACCTCGGCTGACTTCTATCCGAGCCCGACCCAGCGCATTTTGAATTACAAGCTGCACTTCAGACATTGACATGCTGCGTTGTTGAGATACCTCTTTCTGACGCGCCCACTGCTGCAAATCGCTACGTCGAAAGCGGCGGTGTCCTCCGGGCGTTCGCTGCGAAGGCAAGCTACCTTCATCGGCCCAATGGCGAACTGTTGAAGGGTGTACCCCCAGTATTGATGCTGCTTCTCCGAGGCTAAGCCAGTCGTTTTGATCTGCCATACGTCTTGATTTTTCCACGTTGGGTATGCAACTGTCGCTGATTGATTTAATTGTAACGTACAATCTATTTGAACGAGCGCCTAATTAGGAAGATTTATGGAAAGTATTCTAAGCGGTAAGCGGATTGTTCTCGCGGTAACTGGCTCCATTGCAGTCTACAAAGCTGCAATCCTAGCGAGTATGTTGACCAAGGCGGGTGCGCGTGTGGACGTCATCATGACGCAAGCAGCCCAACGCTTCGTTACCCCATTGACGTTCCAAGGGTTGACCGGAAACCCTGTCTACATCGATATGTGGCAAACGGATTCATCCGGCGGGTTGGATACACACATCGCGCATGTTGGTTTGGCCCACCAAGCTGATCTGCTGGTTATTGCCCCTTGTACCGCCAACACACTCGCGAAGCTGGCCTTGGGCTTATCAAGCGATCTGCTCGGTGTAACGGCACTCGCTGCTCGTTGCCCGATCATTGTGGTCCCTGCGATGGATGCGGGCATGTACGAGAACAACGCCACACAAGCGCATGTAGAGACTCTTAAAGCACGAGGAGTCCATTTTGCAGGCCCGACCGTTGGACGGATGGCCTCAGGCTATGAAGGGCTGGGCCGCTTTCTTGAGCCAGAGTTAATCTTTGAGTATTGTTCATATACCCTCAGCCGCGGTGGGCTATTGGCAGGTCATAAAGTGATCGTCACAGCGGGGCCAACCCGTGAACCCCTTGACCCGGTGCGCTTCCTCAGCAATTACTCATCGGGCAAGCAAGGTTACGCCATTGCACGAGCAGCCCTTGAAGTTGGCGCAGACGTTACCCTCATCAGTGGGCCGACTCATTTGATGGCCCCCGCCGGAGTAGAACACATTACCATTAACACAGCAGTCGAGCTGCGTGATGCGGTTATCCAACAAATTGATGGTGCCTCAGCTTTGGTGATGACTGCTGCCGTCGCTGACTTCCGCCCAGCTACACTCAGTGAGCAAAAGATCAAAAAGACAGCAGATGCCCCCACAATTCAACTAGCTGCCAACCCCGATATTCTTAAAGAAGTAGGCCAACATCCTAACCGTCCAGCCGTTGTCGTGGGTTTTGCCGCTGAGTCGCAAGACTTACATGCTAATGCCCAGCGTAAGCTAGCGGAGAAAAACCTCGACCTGATCGTTGCCAACGACATCACCGCTACTGATGCGGGATTCAAGGCTGACACCAACCGCGTCTACCTGATCAGTAAGTCCGGCGCGGATGAATTGCCGCTGCTACCTAAACGTGAGGTAGCCCAGCGCATCATGAGTTGGGTCTATACGGCCCTCACAGAGAGGCAAGCCTAGCGCCCGATTTCAGTAAGTGCGGCGTCAATGGCTGCAACAAGGGCATCTGGGCCGCCTTGCACGGTCAAACCATTGACCGTGAACGTCGGCGTGCCACGTGCCCCAGCCTCGCGTGCCCGCTGAAGATCGTACGCTACCGTTTGACGGTGGACTTCCTGCTCTGAGCATTGACGCAGTGCAGTGCGATCTGCGCCGAGTGACTCCGCCATATCAAACAAATCCGGCCCAGAACTGTTGGCGTAGTGCGTCGTGTAGAGTGCATCATGGAACTGCCAAAAGAGGTCTTCGTCTTGATCCAGGACGCATTGGGCCATCTCTGCCGCCCATTGATCATAGCGCGGGCTGATCACGGGAAAGTCCCGAAACGTAAAGTTCACCAAGCCATCGTACTGAGCCACAATACCCTCAATAATGCCCGCCTCGTGCCAACCTTGGCAGGCATGGCATGAATACGCACCGTATTCCACCAGTTGGACGGGCGCATCCGCTGGCCCAAGTAAGGGGTCTAGATCAAGGCGCTCTTGTGCGATTTCAGGTACATTGCCTGAACCGCCTGTAGTGACTACAACAACGCTTATCAGAATGGCAATAGCAGCAACAGCGCCGCCAATAAGCATGACACGTTGGTTTTGCTGCTTTCTGTGGGCTTTTGCGCGTCGTTTACTGCGTTTGCTAGCCATGTCTTGGTTTCCTCTCATATCTATTTCTGACGCAAAAGAGACGCTTTTGCTCGAGGCATACTTACGTGTTTGCACCCACTCTATGCCTGCCCTACAATCGCGTCAAGTACCCCGCTGCAACAGCAAGGTAACCAATGGCAAGCGTTAACATTTCTAACCATCCGCTTATTCAACATCGGCTGACCAGCCTACGAGATGTTGCTACCGAATCACCAGCTTTTCGCCAGTTGGTGTTTCAATTATCTTCTTTACTCTGCTACGAAGCCATGCAAGACTTTCCAACGGCTGTAACCACCGTCGAAACCCCTATGGGCCAAGCAGTAGGGGCACGCTTACAATCAAAGTTGGGATTAGTGCCTATTCTGAGAGCGGGGTTGGGTATGGTGGACGGCTTCTTGAGCCTTGTGCCAGAAGCCCAAGTTTGGCACATCGGCCTTTATCGCGACGAAGAAACCTTGACGCCTGTCGAGTATTACAACAAACTGCCGGAGCAACCCACAGTGCAAACAGTTCTCATTCTAGACCCAATGCTGGCAACCGGTGGGTCAGCAATTGCCACCGCTGATATCATCAAGCAATGGGGTGTGACCGATGTACGCTTTGTCGGCTTGATCGCCGCACCAGAAGGTGTTCAAGCGCTCAACAACGCCCACCCAGATATTCCGATTTATGTGGGTGCTGTCGATGAGCACCTCAATGATATAGGCTTCATTGTGCCCGGTCTGGGCGATGCGGGGGATAGGCAGTTTGGAACAACCTGACGCGCCATTTCAACCAGAGCCATTTGGTGTCTTTCTGATTGTCTTTACCCTAGCACTTGGGTTGTCACTGCTGCTGACGCCCTTGGCGCGTCGCTTAGGTGAGCGCATTGGCATTGTCGCTGAACCAGGCGGGCGGCGTGCCCACCGTGGTAAAATTTCGCAACTAGGTGGGCTATCTATCTATTTGGCCTTCATCTTGACCATCATTGCCTCGCAGCAGTTTGTCATCAACCCCCTGTTTGATCAGCCATGGCTGCCAGATGGCTTCTTCATCTACCGCTTTGACCCCAAAGAATTCTTCCGCCTGATCGGTCTGCTCGGCAGCGTCACCATTATTTTTGTTGTCGGCCTGATCGATGATTGGCTCGAACTCCCACCGCTACCCCTCTACATCGCTCAGCTCGTCGCGGGTGGGTTTGCCATTCTCTTTCTGATTTTGATCGAGTACGTCAACAACCCGCTGACGGGTCAGCAAACGGAAGACTTCCCCTACCTGCTGACGATCTTCGTCACGCTGCTCTGGCTCGGCACCATGACCAACACCGTCAACTTTCTCGATGGGTTGGATGGTCTCGCGGCGGGCGTGGTTGCCATTGCCTGTGTCATTCTGTTTGTCAACGCGGCCTTCCGGCTGGAACCGGCCCAGCACAGCGTCGCCGTTTTTCCACTGGCACTACTGGGGGCAACGCTTGGGTTCTTGCCATACAACTTACTCAGTGGCAAGATTTTTCTTGGGTCTGGTGCTTATTTTCTTGGATTTTCGCTTGGAGTCTTGAGTATTATCGGTGGGGCTAAGGCCGCTTCCATTCTATTGGTGATGGGCTTACCCTTGCTCGACCTCGTCTGGCAGATCGTCAACCGGGTGTCGCGTGGGCAAAACCCAATGACGGGTGACCGTGGTCACTTACATTACCGCCTCGCCGATCTGGGCCTCGCCGATAAGACGATCGTACTGGGCTACTACGTTTTCTGCGCACTGTTTGGCGGGTTGGCGTTGTTTATTCCGTCACAGCTCTATAAGCTGATTGCCATCATCGTCATGGGCTTAATCTGTATCGCCGGCTTCTTCTGGCTGGCGCAGAGTAACCCCACAGCAACACCGCAAACGCAGCCCAACAAGAGCAAATAACTACTCTTCAATGTATTCGCGGTGCCACATCGCTAGATTCAGCAGGTACCAAATACGCGGGCCTTCTTTATTATCAAACAAACGCCGAACGGCGGCCTTATCGAAGTAATTGGTTTTATCACAGAACGCCATGATCTGCTGATGGGACTCGCTCCCCAACCGGTCGAAGAACCACTCATAGACAGGCACACCAAAACCCTGTTTTTTCCGGTTAATAAGCTGATCGGGAATGATGCCACGAACTCCCTGTTTCAGAATCGTCTTCAGTTCACCGTTGCGCGTCTTGACTTCATCCGGAATGCTCAAGGCCAGTTCGACCAACTTGTGATCGAGGAATGGTACGCGACCTTCTAAACTGACGCCCATTGCCATCTTATCAACACGCATCAGCAGTAATTCAGGCAGCCGTAGGTTGAGGTCAAGGTAGGTCATCCAACCAAGGATTGATGCGGGCTTGGCCTTTTGCTGATAGCGCACATAGATCGGCTCTAGTGCCTGCCATGAAGTAATGCCTGCGTAACGGTCACGCAGTTCAGGAGAAAGCAAGCGCATCTTGTGTACCTCTGTGAAGGCTTCAGCACCGCCCCAAAACACCGGTTGATTATGGCGGCCACGACGCAGCCATTCATAGTAGCTGGCCTCACTACGTCCTAACCCATTAAGCAGCCCTAGCCCTAACTGCTTAATGCCATTGGGCACAGGCAAGTTATCTGCTTGTTGCAGCGAGCGCATCAGCTTCCAGTGTGGGTAGCCCCAAAACAACTCATCGGCTCCTTCACCGACTTGGCAGACGGTCACACCGTTGTCTCGCGCTAGCTTCGACACATAATAGACGGGCACACAGACAGGGTCAGCAATGGGTTCATCTTGTAACTGCACCATCCGCGGCAAAAAATTGATCAAGTCATCAATGCTCAAGCGCTGTTCATAATACGTTGCCCCGACGCTGTCTGCCATCAGCTTGGCATAATTCAATTCATTCTGGTAACTCTGATATTCGCCGTCGTAGCCAACGGAAAAAGTCTTGACCGGAGCACCTTGACCTTCGGAGAAAAGTGCTGTATTCGTGCTTGAGTCAATCCCGCCAGAGAGGAATACGCCTACAGGTACATCACTGACTTTACGCAGTTGTACTGCCGTTCGCAGTTCTTCGACTACCATTTCTGCAATTTCCGAATCAGACAGCCCTGTCAGGTTTACTTGATGATCAAGCGGGTCCCAATAGCGCTCTTCCCGCATACTGCCATTTGAGTCAATCCGGAGCCAGCAGCCGGCCGGCAGTTTGTGGATACCCTCAAACAGTGTATCTGGGGCAGGGGTGGTCAAGAAGGATAGATAGTGATAAAGGCCCGCCATGTTGACTGACCGCTTAACATCAGGCAGTTGCAGCAGCGCTTTGATCTCTGAGGCAAAAGCCAGCCGCCCATCTGTGATGGTGTAATAAAGAGGCTTCACCCCGACCCGGTCTCGGATCAGCCATAGTGCTCGCGCGCGCTCATCCCACAAAGCAATCGCAAACTGCCCGCGCAGTTTATCAATGTAGTTAATACCCCATTCTTCAAAAGCATGCAGGATCATCTCGGTGTCGCTGTGACTGGTCTTCCACCGGTGCCCGCTGATTTTCTCCAGTTCGGCGCGTATCTCCGCATGGTTGTATATCTCCCCATTGAAGACTAACCATAGGGAGTCATCTTCGTTACTCATCGGTTGGTTGGCTGCAGTTGAGAGGTCAATGATGGATAAACGTCGATGCCCCAACCCGATATCACAGCGCGGTGACACATACGTGCCAGCACCGTCCGGGCCGCGGTGGGCAATCGCATCCCGCATTTGGTTGATCAGGGATTCATCAACTTTTTTACCTGAAGCATAGTCATACACACCTACGATTCCACACATAATCGATCCTCTAGATAAACAAATTGAAGGCGGTTGCAGCGCCTTCAATACATAGTATTCTTAGTTTGGTTACGCTACGTGAGCGTTAACCGTACTCTAGCTCGCGGTTCAGCACGCGGCTAAAAATCAACTCAGCTAACCATAATAACAGTATCATAAACAGGTCAACCAGCAGCGCCGTGACTAAAGCCGCACTCAATGCTCGGGCAAACGTTGCTAAGGGGCCTTCCAGCCCCGCGACGATCAAGATGCTGAGGTCAAGCACAAACAAGAAGACACCCAGCCCGGTCAAAATACCAACCGGTATCCACCAACTGATGCGGTCATGCGGTTCAGGCAGCATGGCGTTTGCAATTGCAAATACGAGGTAGAACCACAGCCAGAAGTCAGGCGTGCTGGTAAACTGACGTATCCCCGCCAGCATGACATTGATATCGCCACTACCAAGCGCTTGTAGTAGAACATCAGTGTCAAAACGGGCCTCTTGAATCAGGGATATGATGATCACACCCGTAATTAGCGGGATTACTCCAATCAACGTCGCCCTGTAAACGTCAGTCTGTCGCTGGTCAATCTCAACTAGCCCCAGCCGGATCACCTTCTGCTGTTCTTCGGGCCACAACCGGAATTTCTTGACCTTCACGCGCAGCGCCTGCGCCAACAGCCATTGGCTTATCTCATGGATGAACACTCCCGGAAACAGCACCAGGTAGTAGATCAACACAGCGGCTTGTGGGTTATTGGTGATCAGTAATCCCAATCCCTGAATATGCCGGTGAATCCAACGCTCAACTTGTAGCAACGGATAGATAGCTATGGCAGCAATGATCCATGGGGTTAACCAACTCGGCACAATCAGTAACCTTAACGATAAATGGCAGATATCATTGAAATTAGGCTGATGAAGCTCTCTGGCTTGAGCGACGCACCACCGACCAAGCCACCGTCAATTTCAGGCTGGCTCATCAATGCCTCGCAGTTGGCTTCTTTCATGCTGCCGCCGTACTGAATACGAATTTGTTGTGCGGTGGCAGCATCATAGATTTTAGTCAGTGTGCCGCGGACGGCCTCACCAATAATACGGTTAGCATCTTCCGGTGTTGCAGACTTACCCGTGCCAATCGCCCAGATCGGCTCGTATGCCACAATAATGCCTTTCGCTTGCTCGGCGGTAATATCTTCGAATGCAGCCCACGCTTGTCTTTCGAGCACCGCTTCTGTTTCACCAGCTTCATTTTGTGCCAACGTCTCGCCAATTGCGACAATTGGTGTCAAGCCGTGGGTCAAGCAGGCCTTAATCTTCTTGTTGACCGTCTCATCGGTCTCACCAAAATACTGACGACGTTCTGAGTGCCCGATGATCACGAGGTCAACGACACCCTTGAGCATCAGCGGCGACGTCTCGCCTGTGTAAGCACCCGAGTCTTCCCAATAGACATTTTGGGCGCCCAACTTGACGGTGCTGCCTGTAAACGCAGCCTGAAGTGTACTCAGTTGAATAAACGGCGCGCAAATTCCCTGTTCGACGTTGGTAAATTCTGCCAGTGGTTCGACAACCGCATCGGCGAATGCTTTGGCCTCTGCAATCGTTTTATTCATCTTCCAGTTGCCCGCAATGATTGGTGTACGCATTTTTTACTCCTGTAGTGGTGCTAGCTTATTGCACTTGTGTGTCGGTCGTTTCGCCCTCAATGTTATCGTACACAGCTTGGTATTCTTCCCGAATGGTCTGGTTGAGGATAAGACCACCTGTCCCCAATAAAAGTACAAGCAAAATAATAGCAATCCATGCCCATGTCATCGAGCGTGGCGTCCCCTTCCGGCGTGGTTTAGGTGGCACATACTGGCTGGGTGAGGCCTCCGGCGCCTCTCCGGCAAGGCGTTCTGTCTTATTCTTATCTTCTTCTTGGGTTGCTACCGGAACGTTTTTTGGCGACTTCGGTTGCCGTTTTCCCTTCGGGCGCGTCGTCGGTGGGTTGAAAACAGAGCGATGCTTTACTTGGGATGCAGCTTCAACCGCTTCCCGGAAGGCCGCCACCATCTTATCCGCTTCTTGAAAGCGTTGATCGGCGTCTTTTGCCAAAGCCTTGAGCAGAAATTCCTCGACCTCTTTGGTGACCCGTGGGTTAATGTGCGATGGTAGCGGGACAGGGGTATATATCTGGTCATGAACAATAGCATAAGGCGTATCTGCACTAAACGGAACCCGTCCAGTAACCATATGGAAGATCACAATGCCAAATGAGTACAAGTCTGCACGCTGATCAATATCCTCATCCCCGCGCGCCTGCTCTGGCGAAATGTACTGCGGTGTTCCCAGCAGCATGTCTTGCGAGAGGGTTGGCTCCCCCCCTTGAATCAAACGAGCGAGGCCGAAGTCCATTAGAAAGATACGACCGTCGGGTCCTATCATGATGTTCGATGGTTTTACGTCCCGGTGCAGCACCGAATGCGAGTGGGCATATGCCAACGCCGCACCAACGCTTTCAACCACCGTATTGATGCGCGGCAGGCTCAACGGCCCATCCTTGAGGCGATACTTGAGCGTGTCCCCCTCGACAAAGCGCATCACTAAATACGGGCTTCCTTCGCGCTCAGCGAAGTCGTAGACTTGCACAATATTGGCGTGCTCTAAGCGTGCGATCAACCGGGCCTCGCGCTCGAAGCGTGCCGCAAACGTTTCATCATCTTGATAGATGGTGTGCAGCACTTTCAGCGCAACATGCCGATCAAGCCGCTGATGGTATGCTTTGTATACAGTTGCCATCCCGCCTTGCCCAATCTGGCTCTCAATGATGTATGGGCCGACGGTCTCGTTTATGCGAAACATAAGCTGAGTATCCTTGTGCCGCGGTGGCAGATCAAGTTAGGAACCGTTTTAGCTCAAAAAGACCCCACTCATTGAGTAGGGTCCTAAGTGATAATGGTCTATTTGATCATTTATCCGCCAAGGCAGCCAGCCCCGGCAATACCTTACCTTCGAGTAGTTCAAGGCTGGCACCGCCGCCTGTACTGACGTGCGTCACCTTATCGGTTAAACTCGCTTTACGCACTGCCGATGCGGAGTCGCCACCCCCAATAATGGTGGTCGCGCCCTTAGCAGTCTGTGCTGCGACTGCCTCTGCAACGTTAAAAGTTCCTTGAGCAAACTTTTTGAACTCGAAGACCCCCATCGGCCCGTTCCATACGATCAGCTTCGCATCTGCTAGCACAGCCTCAAACGCTTTGACGGTCTCTGGGCCAATATCTAAAATGCGCCAACCTGCTGGTACTCCAGCGGCAACATTGACGACCTGTGTGTCAGCGTTAGCGTCAAAGTCATCGGCTAGGACAGCATCTGTTTGCAGCACGAGTTTATCACCGGCCTTAGCGATCAAATCCGTAGCAGTATCAAGCGCTGTCTCTTCAACCAAGGAATCGGCGACGTCAATTCCTTGCGCTTTAAGAAAGGTGTTGCCCATGCCACCCCCAATCAGAATACGGTCGGCTTTGTTTAGCAAATTATCGATCACACCAATTTTGTCTGAGATTTTTGCCCCACCGAGGATGGCAACAAAGGGGCGGTCTGGAGCAGAGACGGCGTTATCCAAAAACTCGATCTCTTTCTCCATTAGCAGGCCTGCAACAGCATGTAAATGCTGCGTGACTCCTGCAACGCTGGCATGGGCTCTGTGTGAAGAACCGAACGCATCATTGACGAAAATATCGCCTAATTCAGCTAGCTGGGCGGCAAAGGCTGGGTCATTCTTCTTCTCGCCAGGGTAGAAGCGTGTATTCTCTAACAAAATAACGCCACCGTTTGGCAACTCATCGATTGCTTTCTTCGGCACGTCGCCAATAGTCTCCTCGACGAAGACGACTTCCACCCCTAGTTTTTCACTGAGTACCGGCACCACCGGGGCCAATGAAAATTTAGGCTTACGTTCACCTTTGGGCCGCCCTAAGTGTGACATCAAAATGAGCGCCTTCGGTTTCTCATCAAGAATAGCTTTTAACGTTGGCACGGCTGCGGTGATGCGCGTGTCATCCGTGACCACATCGCCGTCCAACGGTACATTGAAATCAACACGAACCAGCACACGTTGGTCAGTTAAGTCAACATCACGAATAGTCTTTTTGTTCATGGATGGTCTCCTTCGAGCACAGGATCAATTTCGGGTAAAGGTTGACTGCGATTCTAACAACTGCATGATGGCATCCCCCAACCGCTCGGAACTGTGCCGCCAAGGGTGTCCCTCATCGACGAGGGGGGCTTCAAAGAAGCGCACCCCATTCACACTACCCGTCGAATTCCGACGAACATATTCAAAGGTAGCACTATCTCCTAAATCGGGGAAGTAATTGTTGCACAATACGACATCGCAAATACCTGGCCCAGCATGGCGTTCAATCGCTCGCAAGTGGTCTTCAGCCGAGTAGCCATCAGTTTCGCCAGCCTGCGTCGCAACATTGCAAACATAGATCTTTAGCGCTCGGCTAGTTTTGATCGCTTTCGCCACACCAGCGATTAACACATTCGGCATTACGCTGGTATACAAACTGCCAGGCCCTAACGTAATCAACTCCGCTGAGAGAATATGCTTGATAGCCCCTGGATAGGCGGGAATATAATCTGGCTGTAGGTGCACCGTTTCGATCTTGCCGACTGCCTGAGGGATTGCCGATTCTCCCACGATGCGCTGCATTCTGCTTTCAATGGTTCGCATATCTGCGATTAGGGTCACATCTTCAAGCGTTGAAGGCAGCACCTGCCCGCGTACAGCTAATACCTTACTACTCTCGATCAACGCTTCTTCAAAGCTACCCGTAATCCCATTGAGTGCCGTAATCAACAGATTGCCGAAGCTATGTCCAGCAAGCGTCCCCTCTGACCCAAACCGATATTGGAACAACTGAGTCATCATACTTTCGTCTCGGGCCAACGCGACGATATTGTTCCGGAAATCACCAGGTGGTAACACACCGAGCTCACGCCGCAGCTTACCCGAAGAGCCACCATCATCTGCAACCGTGACTACCGCCGTCAGGTTGGATGTATGCGTCTTTAGTCCACGTAGCAGGGTAGGCATCCCTGTGCCGCCACCAACCGCAACAATCTTCGGCCCCTGTTTGCGCTGGCGGTGTTCGACAACCGCATCGATCAACTGATTGGTGTCCAAGTCAAGCGGTTCGAGAATAGCCCGATTGATCTGGACAACGGCCCAACCCAATACAGCAAACCCACCAAGGCCCGCAATTCCTGCCAACCACCAAATGCGGATATCAACCACCTGTTCAACGTAGCGCAGAAAGAATTCTGGTTGAACGCGGTATATCTCCACAATAAATACCGCCGTCCCAAATCCAATCAATGCAGACCCGGCGATCAATAGCCCAAACCAACGCTTGATGCCAAGGCCTGGAATAAGCCACTTTAGAAATGAACGAACAGATTTTTGGTTAGCCAAATAACGAACTTAACTATCCGATATACGATAATGATGGAAATAATTTCCCAGTGGGGCGATCATACCCCGCCGAGAAATTGTGTCAATGTGCTAGGCGTCTGGGTGCTCAATCAGCGATTCGCCTGTCATGATGTCCGGTTTCTCAATGTCGAGCAAATCTAGAATGGTTGGGGCAACATCAGCGAGTTTGCCGCGTGGGGCCAACCCGTAGTAGCCCTCACCGATCACAAAAAGTGGCACAGGCTGCGTCGTGTGGTAGGTATGTGGTTCACCTGTGTGATGGTCGATCATGCGATCAGCATTGCCGTGGTCAGCCGTTACAATCGCAACACCCCCCCTGGCAACCACTGCATCGACCAGCTTACCCGCGAGTTTATCCACGGTTTCAACGGCTTTGATTGCTGCTTCCAGCGAACCTGTATGCCCTACCATATCTGGGTTGGCGAAGTTGATCAGCAAGAAATCATAGACGTCGCTGGCAATTTTAGAGAGCAGCATATTCGCCAGCGTGGGGGCACTCATCTCTGGTTGCAGGTCATAAGTTGCAACCTTTGGCGATGGGATTATCTCGCGGTCTTCGCCCTCGAATAGCCCTTCAGTGCGTCCGTTGAAAAAGTAAGTCACATGTGGGTACTTCTCAGTCTCTGCACAGTGGAACTGCTTCAGCCCATTACTCGCCAGAATTTCCGCCAGTGGCTTCTCAACGATGTTCATTCCGAATAGAACCGCAACCGGGAAGTCAGGGTCGTAAGTTGTCATCGTGATCACCGTCAGATCAGAGAAAGCTGCCACATCAGGGCGATTTTCAAAATCACCTGACGAAACCAACTGAACAATCTGGCGCATACGGTCTGCCCGGAAGTTATAACAGATGAGCACATCGCCATCCTTGAGAGCAACGTCTTCTTCCGCATCGATGATGGTTGGCAAAATGAACTCATCATAGGTGTCAGCGTCAAACGACTGTTTCAGGGCTGCTTCCGCTGATGATGCACGCTCGCCTATACGGTTAACCACAGCCTCAAAGGCCTTCGCCGTCCGTTCCCAGCGCTTGTCCCGATCCATGTAATAGTAGCGCCCACCTAAAGTGGCGATGGTGTAATCGATGTTATTGCTCTGCGTGAAGTTGCGGAGATTTTGTAAAAATCCTTCGGCATTACCGGGGGCTGTGTCACGCCCATCGGTGATCACGTGTAGAACAGGGCGCAGCCCCCGTTCTTTGGCAAAACTCAGCAGAGCGTAAAGATGATCGTCATGGGCATGCACGCCGCCGTCTCCTAAGAGGCCCATTAAATGGAGCTTGCCGCTCTTTTCCGCAAGCGTTTGGGTAGCTTTGATCAGTGGCCCAAGGGTTGAAAAGCTGCCGTCATTGATGGCATTGTTGATGCGTGAAATGTCTTGAAAAACTACCCGACCAGCACCAAGGTTCAAGTGTCCTACCTCAGAGTTACCCATCTGTCCGGGCACCAGCCCAACAGCCTCACCTGAGGCGTCAAGGATTGAGCGTTCGTATTGTGCCGTCCAGTTATCATAATTAGGCGTGTTGCCAAGGGCAATGGCATTACCGTCTGTCTTGCCGCGCAGTCCCCAACCATCGAGGATCATCAGCATCACAGGTCGCTTGCTTGCCATGATCAGTTCTCCAGTTTAGCAGTCTATTAACGACTTACTATACCGAGCTTTTGTTAAGTATCTCAATTACAACAATTGCTGCGCCCGCAACCATGTCTCCGTAGCCTTGAATGCCTCTACTGGCTCAAATGGAGGTCGCCACCCCAGTTTTTGCTTGAGCTTAGCATTGCTAAAGGTAGTTTGGTTGAAGAAATGCTCGAAAGAATCAACTGTTAGCATCTCTTTATAGGGTAATGGAAACGGTACTTTTGTCAGAGCTGAGACGGCTGCCCTGAGCACGACGCGCGGTAGTGGCAGTACCGGACGGTTCACCAGCCGCACAAGGTATGTGAAGTAATCATGCGTGGTCATAGGGGCACCATCGACGATGTTGAATATTTCACCAGGTGCCTCTGGGTGACTCCCAAGTAAGATCAGCGCATCAGCGAGGTTGTCACCGTAAATCAAATTGAGCCACCCACTGATCGCCGCTTGTGGCGGGTGTAACAGCATCTTTTTTGCCAACATGATCATTAGAACCGTCCACATAGTTTGGTGCGGCCCATAGGCTTCGCCAGGGCGTGCAACGGCAACTGGCAATCGATCCATGTACGACTGCGCCAGCAGGTCTGCTTTTCGCTTTGTGATGCGATAGGGCAGCGTGTGCGCTTTCTCAAACGTGGCTGTCTCGTCAATATTGGGTGTAAGCGACTCTGCCTCGTCGTAGACCACAATACTGCTAACGTGTACAAAGCGCTCAACTGCCGCGGTTTCTGCTGCCCGCAGCATATTTACGGTACCTTGCACATTAATCGAGTCAAATAAGTCTCGATTACCACTCAAGTACCCTGCACTATGATAGACAACGCCGCAGCCATCCAATAGATTATCGAGGGTTTCAGGCTGGGTGATGTCAGCATAGCGGATATCAACGCGTGGGTTATGCTCAAAAAAAACGTGTGCTGTAACGGGATTCCGGGAAATACCCCGGATTGTTGCACCTCGGCTCAGTAAATCGAGTGCAAGGCGCTTACCAATGCCTCCACTAATACCACTAATGAAGACAGGCTTATCAAGCATGCTGTTATTTATTCAGCCACCAACTGACGGCTGTCAGCGTGCCACCTTCTACTAAGGCACCGCCAAGGACAAGCGCAAACGCCCCAATCCAGAAGGGTTCAGGGAACAAGCGGATCAGTGTATCTGAGGTGGGGAAGATCCACGTCTCGCCCTCAAAGAATAGACTGTGGAATAACACAAACAGTTGATCAAACGCTACAGCCACAGCAGAAAGCCCTACAATCAGTAATATAATAGTCACTACGCCACCTTGCATCCCAACTTTTAGAAGAGATGATCTCTGTGATTTATCCATATAGAGCAGTACAGTCGCAAGCATCACCAAGGCAATCAAACTGTAGCCAAAAATAGATAGTTGGCGCGTCACCACTTTGACGTCCGCCATGTGCTTAATTTCACGTTCGTTGTACAGTGGCGAGCCATCTGGGAAGGTCTGTTCCGCCAACAAATCATCATTAGGGCCAAACAGATAATCCAACGCTACCGGCCCGTACTCTAAACGATCTTCGGTCGTAAAGCCGAATGGGTCTTCTGGAAAGCCCGCGCGATTATACTGCCAAACCATGTAGGGGTCAGTCATTAACAGCCGCGCATTCACCAGAATAAACACTAACGGTAGCGCCATTACGATGAACGTTCGCAAGGCAGCAGCCGACCAATTCGGCAAGCTAAATGATGAGGTATTTGCAGAGGTTGTTTGGCTGCTTGTATCCATTGATTAATTTCCTAAGCACACGGTAGTGCTGTATCACCACTGAGCACAAAATTGACAAGTATAAGGTCAGTCAACTGCTCGACGGCAGCTTTATCATCTGTGAAGATCTCACCGCCTTCGGGCGTTTCTTTTATCTGGTTGATCGCCACCGTCATTACGCGGGTCAGCAGCGGATAGGCTTCTTTATCCAACCGTGTAAGGTTATCCACTAAGTTGTCAGGTGTTGTTGGTTGGCGCGTCGCCACCATAATGCTGTTACAAGTATTCGGTACGTCAATCACATGAACAGATGGGAATACTTCACCCAAGGTGGCAGCAAACGCTTCGATCAAGCGCCTATCGTTGACGGTGCGCCCAACGTTAATCGCAACAACACCGTCTTCGCTGAGGTTGCTGTCTACCTGCTGGAAGAACTCAACCGTACTCAAGTTCCATGGGATGTAAGGCAGACGGTAGGCGTCAATAGCGACGATATCATAGGTGTTCTCTGTGACCGCCATGACATAACGCCCATCCTGAATGATTACATTTAAATTTTTTTCCGTCATGTTGAAATACTGGACGCCTACTTCAGCGATTTCGGGGTCGATCTCCACGCCATCAATCGGAATTGGGCCGAATACTTGCGTATACTGCTTGGGCGTAGTGCCACCCGCCAAACCGATCATCGCCATGCTATCCATATCTTCTGGGTCATAATCTTCGTTGAAAAACGGTGCTGCCAGATAAAAATCCCACGTACCTTGCGTTTCGAGATAGTCGGGGTAGTCAGGGAAATACATTGAGTGAATGCCTTGCCCTTCGTTCAATAGCAGGATGTTCGCCGCGTTCCAGCGCGCCACCTGAATGTAATTATAAGCAGACTCATCCTCATAGATAACCTCAGCCCCTTCTGGTGGCGGGCGTAATGTACTGTTGGGCAGCGCAAAGATCGCTAAGGACGCCAACGCAACTGGCATCCACGCGTAGAACAAGACACGGCGCGTATCGACCAAGGCCAGCCCGACCAATGCGATTACCATTAATACGCCAGAAAATGTGATAAAGGTCAGGTTAGTGCCCACCGCTGGGATCAAGAACAAGACTGGAAGAAACGTCCCGATCAAGCTGCCTACCGTTGAAATGGCGTACATGCGCCCTGCGACGCTGCCCGCACTCTCCTTATCGGTAATGGCAAGCCGAATCGCAAACGGCGAAACCGTGCCAAGTAATGTAATCGGCACTGCGAAGACAACCACAATAACCCCGAAAGAGCCAATCAACAATGGTGCATTGATATTCAGCACCGCTTGGGCCGATGCCCTCAGCACAGGCCGTGCGATGAACGGGATCAAGCCGACGGCAAATGCCCCCCAAATCAGTATCTGGTAGAAGATAGTCACCCTTGGAAAGCGGTCGGCAATTTTGCCACCAATAAAATAACCAACGGTCAGGTATAGTAGCATCAAACCAATGATGTTTGCCCAAACAATATTACTGGTTCCGAATACGGTTCCTAACAGGCGTGAGGCAGAAAGCTCGGTGCCAAGGGTGGTCATACCACTGATGAACACAGCGACAAACAAGTAGCGCTTCTGAAGTTGCGTCAATGAATGCTTATCCTCAAAATGTTATAGAAACGTAGCACTGATGTGATGCCCAGCGGATTATATAAGCCTCAAGAGTAGGATGCGATGTTCGTATCTGATAGTTTGTACACAGCATAGACTTCTTGAGGGCTATACCTCATCGTTCTCTACATGTTCATCATCGCCTGTGGCTTGCTCGGCTGATGTATTTTCACCCAATAGCTTGCGCCGATCTTCTTCCTGCGCTTTTTCGATTTCAGAAATTAATGGTTCAATTTCCGGCAGCAGATCAACGATATCTTCCGCGTCTTTAGCCCGATCTGGGTTGCCTTCTACCGTTTGTTCAACAATAGGCTCATATTGTTGGGCTTCGCGCACTAGCATCAACAGGTCAGCATCCGTGAAGCGCTGCGTGTTGTACTTGTAGGCAATTTGCGGGTTAACGTATGGGTCGATATTGTAGCGCCAAACACCTGGCTCGATTTCACGTAATAAGGAGCGGCAATTATTACAGCGCACTGACCGCGTGATGTTCGGAATGCCTAACGCCCCATTGATTTTCTCGTCTAGCTGAAGGTCACCCGCGCGACAAATTGGGCAGTTCTCTATCGGGAAACCTTCCGCATAACGGGTTAACTCGCGTCGTCCACTTGCCCGCCGCTGGCTGTACAAAACACTGAACACAGCCAAGGCAATGGACCCTATACCTAGTCCTACATACGTCAGAATTCTGGGGTCGAAGGTCTCACCTTGTGGTGCAGTAGGTGGTACAGTCGCTTCTGGCTCTGCGCTGATGGTCGTTGCTGACGGAGCGACTTCCGCAATAACTGCCTCACTCTCATCAGTCTCCTCCGCTTGTTCGATTGGAGCGATCGTCGGCACACTTTCAGCATTTGCTGTTGGGGTTGCCGTTGGCACTGATGTAATGGTCGGTATAGGTGTTTGGGTCGCGCCAGTTGAAGCGGGCGTTCCCGTTAGAAAAAAACCATCTGGAATGAGGGTTGGTTCCAACAATGGCAGGGCATCGAATTTGAGCTCAGGATCCCATTCAACTAGGTTAGAAGCCACCCAACCAATTTGCCCAGTCTCAAGCTCTAGCGCTATCCATACACCACCAACATCAATCGCAATTGGTATGATAATATCACCAAAGACAAGACGACCAATCACAGGGAAGTCTTCAGCCGGGCCGCTGCGAATTGCCAATTCATCAACAGCGATGCGCCCAGAATTTGCCGGTGGTGGTAACAAGGTTGCTGTTGGCGTCGGTGATGGTCCTACGCTGATAGGTGTTGGCGTAAATGTCGGAGTGCGGAACTGTGCTGAGGCAACCTGTGGTGTCGCATCAGGCTGCCCCGCTATGAAGATAATGGATAAAATCAAGATGACAATAAAACTAATTGGTCGAAATTTCGACGCGACCACGTTTTGTTTCCTTATTATGACGTTGACCCGGCCCCTCCAGGCTCACTTGGTTCTACCGTTCGGTTGGTGTTCTCTGGCAGAATTGTCTTCAGAACACGCTCAACCAGCGCCCAGACCACATCAGGCCTGAAACCAACGATAATATATACAGGGTATAACAGAGCAATAGGGGTCTCAAAATTTAATGTTGGTGTTCCCTGAACCGCCGTCGCGATAAAACCCGTAAACGTCAGTATATAGTAGGTCACCACACCAAGCGCACCACCCAGAAGCGGCATCGTAAGATACCATGGTGTATGAATCGGGTCAAAGTCTCGGCGAACAGCGACATGCTTGATCAAAATCCACAGAGCACCGAGCACAGCACCAAAGGCACCAAGGATGGCAGGGATAATCGTTGCCGCCATCCAATCATAGACGAATTCCTGCAAAATAATCTCAGCCTGCTGCGTGAACAAGGTGCTGGCGGACAGCAGAAAGAACCACGATACAAGGTATACACCTAACCAAGTTGCCCGCGTTTTTGTCCATGTCCGAACTTTACGCTCGAGCCGCAGCCGAGCCTTGACCTCATTGACGATCAGTTCAGCGTTATCATAATTCCCTCGACCTGCCATCAGCAACTCTCGCGCTTGTTTCAGATCTGTTAACATATTCTGTGTTACTTCGAAATTGCCGCGTACATCATTGACGACAAAATCCGACACTTGGTTGATTTCGTTCCATAACGCGTCAACTCGTTCTTCTGTGATGAAGAAGTCTTCGAGCATAGGGTCTGTCGGCAAGTCTTCGCCTGGTAGCGCTCGTTTCCGCAGGATGCGTTGAGCATCCTCGAATGGATCGTAAACTGATCGCGAGCTTGTTGATAATTCTGGACGGAAAGAACGCGGTGTCCTAGTAATTGGACGACTGCCCGGTAATGCTGCTGCACCTCCCTCAATATTATCGCCGAGGAAGACACTCTCGCCCTCAAATTGACTATCACCACGCGGCGATGCGTCGCTAGCGGCACTGGGGGCAGCCGGTGGTCGCATGGGCTCTCCCGTTTCAGGAGAAATCCTGACGCCTGTATCCTGCCGTTGCAGCGGTGGTGGTGGCAACGGAACAATATCATCATCTACTATGGTGCCCGTGGGCTCAGCGAGTAGCTCATCCATGTTGATATCTGTCGGCTTAGTGCCTAGCGGGGGGAGTTCAATGATGCCGTTGTCATCTGGCACACCATACGGAACATCTCGGTCGGGTGGTCTTGCTGAAGGTATTGGCTCAGGCGTAAGCATCCGCTCATCAACTGCCATATTGACAGTCTCGCCGCGTGCTGTAGCCCGGTTCATTTCTTCAATCACGTCCGGCGGCAGCGGTTCGGTCGGTGTATCCGTTCCGGTGACGACGCCCGGTATACCCGCTTCAAGTTCTTCTGGCGTTAACTCGCGTATGGCGGGCTCTCGATCGATGTCTATGTCTGTGGGCAGCCCAAACGCCAGATCATCAGGCGATAGCTCTCGCGGTGGGGCGGCTAGGTTGGTTTCTACACCAGTTGCCATCACGGACTCAAGTTCAAGATCATCCGCCGTCGGTCCTTCGTCAAATGGGTCGTCACCACCAAGCGCTTTGAGGTTCTTCTCTCCACCAACAAGGATGTCCCACCCCTTGCCTTCGAGTGACGTGTCGTTTCCTTCAGGTTGATCAGCCATTTCGGTTTACCATATCTATTGCACGGGCTAATTTCTTATACGCCACAGACCCAGGCGCATTGGGGGCTACTTCTATGAGCGACTTTTGAGCGACAGGTGCAGCCGCAAAGCGTTCACTGGTTGGTACAACTTGGTCAAACACCTTGCTGCCAAACACCCGTTTGAGTTCATCTAAGACTTCTTTAGAATGAGTCGAGCTCGGATCGTACATAGTGGCTACTAAGCCAAGCAATTTCAGGTTTGGGTTTAGTTTCCGCTTTACCCGCCAGATTGTTTCCATTAACGCACGGACACCACGCATCGCCAAAAAGTTTGTTTGTACTGGTATTAAGACTTCAGTGGCACCAATCAAAGCATTGAGTGTCAAAATACCAAGGCTGGGTGGGGTATCCATAATAATGTAGTCTGTCTCAACGCTGTAGACATCGAAGGCATCCTGCAGACGCGAGCCACGCTGGCGCTCGCTTGCTAAGGCGACTTCAGCACTTGCTAAGTCAACGCTGGCTGGTGCAATCGCTAGATTATCTGCAATCAATGGTTCGATGATCTGCTCGAGCGGCATCCGGTGCATCATTACCGAATACATACTGCGTTTCAGGGTGTATGGGTCAATGCCAAATGTCGCCGTTAGTGCGGCTTGCGGATCAACATCAACCAAAAGCACCTGGCGCCCCATGCTTGCCAATGATGCGCCCAAATTTGCGACCGTCGTCGTCTTGCCGACGCCACCTTTTTGGTTAGCAACTACAATTCGGCGAACCAATACTATATCTCAATCAGGTTGAGGAATCTATGCAGGCATTATAGCACACCCACTTCTTTCTGATATACGAAAGTTGTCATTTGGCTTACGGCTTTTGACGCTCCGTAGATTTCTTCGCTATGATCACGGCATTCTGAATTTCTAGCAGTTATCGGTTGGGGCCAAACATGCGGTTGATCAGGGCATTTGGGCACTTATTCGCCGTTCCTTTCGTTATATTATTCATAGTTGTACTCCCGCTGACTCTCTGGGTGTTCACATTACAGCAGGCTGCATTTAACCGCTCTATTTACGAGCGCATTATTGAAAACGATGATTTGTACACAACGGCACTCCCATTTCTGATTACCGAAGCTGCTTTCCCTTCGGATGAAGAAGGTCTATCACCAGGGTCTGTATATATTCGGCAAGCCCTCGACGATTTGACTGACGACGAATGGCAGCAGGTCGCTGAGTTACTTGCGCCAACCGTGTGGATCAGAGGGCAAACGCAGGAAAACTTAGATGCAACCTTGGCTTGGGTAGATAATGACAGCATCCGCCCAGAGGTTGAATTCGAACTTGAGACCCTTAGAGAAGCGTTGTACAGTCAGCAGGCACAAGGGTTAGCCCAACTTTTAGTGGACGCGCAGCCTCCTTGCACTGAGGCAGAAGCACGCCAAATAGCAGAAACGATTGCTGATGAGGCTAATGAGCGCATCCCGCAGTGCCAGCCAGAAGCCGACGGCGGGGACAGTCTAGTAGCGCATCTAGTCATCGTACTCACTGATACAGCCGAACGGCTACCTGAGTCGATACCCAGTCAAGCAGAAATGAGCCGTACGCTCACTGCGGACGAACAGCAGCGCATCCTGAACCTGAAAGCCAATATTCGGATTGTACGGCGGCTCGCGCTGATCGTATTTGTTTTACCTGTTGCGCTTTTGCTGATCGTGCAGATCATCACTGTGCGGACGCCAAAGACCTTTTTCAGTTGGTACGGTTGGTCAATGTTGTTGGGGGGGATGGTTACACTAGGTTCAACTATTGATGCTTTCCCACTACTCGTATTGCGACTCTACACAGCAGAGCCAGTTCAATCGGAGACAGCAGTATTTGTATCGACTCTATTTAGCCAACTCACTGAACCAGTTTTACTCAGTGGGGCAGCTATCACAGTATTCGGATTGTTGTTTGTTCTACTCGGCTTTGTGCTGAAATCACCTGAAGGATAGTTGCCTGCTTTTCTCTAGCGGGATACACTTCCAGCCGCATCAGGTTCAGCGTCATTTTGGCGTATGAGCCGATGATTATGTTGTCCGTTATTGCTCTTTAGCTAGACAGGATTTTCCCCCATGAGCCGGGTGGTCAACCTGAACAGCCCAGGTAAACTCCGTAACCAACTGATGCGCAGTGCGGCAGAAGTGCTGCGTCATCTTAGCCAGAAAAATGAACTAGACGAGGAAACAAAAGATATGGCTGCGTTTCTCGTCTTTTGCTTTAGTGGCATCAATGAAAGCGTTGATGATGCAATCATTGCGTGGGAAAAGCGAGATTACTGGGTTAAAGCTGCACGTTTCAAGACACAATGGTCGTGGGCACAACGCGCTGCAAGCGATCTCGAAGAGTTAATCCGCTCAGAGATGTGGGATCAACTACCGCCTATGCTGATTGAGCTATTGCCCCACTTTGAGAAAATCAAGATTGTGCGGTTTACTCGTAAACCCACTGAGTGGCAGGGTGCGCATCAGCGTCTTCTCGAAAGTTAACCCTATGACCAAATTGAAAATGCTCACAGCAGCAAGTGTTATGCTGGTGTCGGTAGTGTTAGCTGCTTGTAATACTGCCTCAACGCTTACGAGTGAATCCGCGCCCTCCCAAGAGCCAACCTCACAGTCTGGTATTCAACTAGAATCCGTCGAGGCACAGTCTACGGAGGCTATGTCACCAGTTGAGTCAGCATTAGGGGAAGAAACACCAATAGAAGATAATGCACCTGCCACTGGTTCCATAGAAGACTTGTTTCCTGGTGAGGGGCCATGGGCAATCCCTGTCGATACACGGGATGGCATAACATTATCAGCCACAGTGTACGGTATGGGTACTGAAGCCATCATCCTTGCGCCAATGTATACTGGTCAACAAGCAGGTTGGGCACCATTTGCCACTGCCGCTGCCGAAGCAGGGTACCGCGTCATCACCTTCGACTTTCGCGGTTTTGGTCAATCAGGTGGGGAGGTTGACCTTTCACAAGCTGTTATAGACCTTGGGGCAATCGTTGACTTTGCCCAAAATACAGGCTTTTCAGTTTCAGCGATTGCTGGTGCAGGTGAGGGTGGAACCGCCGCTTTGCAGTATACTATTGCTAACGGCAACATCCCGCGGCTGATCATTATGTCAAGCTCGTATGAATATGTTGACTTATCACTAGCGCCAGAAGCATTATCTAGCATTGCAGTTCCAACCTTATGGATTGCAGCCCGTCAAGACATGCAGCACGATGTGATTGATATGTCAGAGCGCGTCACGGGTGAGTTAACTGAAATCTGGATTTACGAGGAAAGCTCGCTGCATGGCACTTATTTGCTAGAAGGTCTGCTGTCTGAGGATGTCCAAAGCCGCTTACTGGCATTCCTACAATCCACCTAACAACCCCTAACTCGGACGGAGGCTGCCGATGACTTTTGAGACCATTCAAAACTTCTTGAGTATTCTGGTTAGCTTTCTCTTGGTGATTGCTCTGCCAATTGTCATTGCTGCCGCCGTCCAACACTACCGCGTGATGAGTGCTCGCTTGACAGAAAACCTGAGCGAAGATCAACGTGAACTACTTGTTCGGGCAGTGCAGCTTGCCGTTCAAGTCGCTGAGCAATCTGGCATTCTTGAAGGTCTCATCGGTGAGGAGAAGCGCGACCGAGCCATCAAATACGCGCAAGATTATCTACGTCAGCGCGGCATCAACATCGATGTTGCCATGCTGGTTGATCTTGTTGAGAGTGAAGTCAAGCGTCAATTCAACCCAGAGACTGCCACCCCGCTGCCTGCGCCCGAAGATAAAGCTAGTAACGCGTTAGCCCGCCAACGGTTAATTGATCAAGCCGTGCAGTCCGCTATCCTGGCTGCCGAACAGAGCGGTCTTTCTGGGCAGATTGTCAACACAGTCGCTGCTAAGTCAGCTTATGCGGTTGATATGGTTTCACGGTACTTAGCGCCATATGGTATTCAGGTTGACCCTGCACTAGCTGAAGGGCTAGTACGCGCAGAATTAATGCGAATTCTCTCGACGGATACACAAACACCACCTGTTACTTCTTAGGCGACGCGTTAGAATAAACACAAGAGTATCGCCCAGCCGAGGACAACCATCCATGGTAGAGTATCAACCACCGCCTAGGTTTGACGTTGAAGTCGTCAATGAGGCAAAGACCCGCAACCAAGATACAAAGAAGAAACATCGGAGAGAAGCTTGGTGGCAAATTTTCTTCCCAGTCATCTTCGCGACGGTCTTCATCATCACTGTAACTATCACCTTAGTGTACGTCAGTGGAAACGCAGGGGCATCAGTTACTGCTGACTATGCCTTACTTCTTCTTCTGTTACCATTGGTGTTTGTCGGCTTGATCCTGTTTGTGTTAGTTGCAGGCTTGATCTGGGTGATGAACAAAGGGCTGACGGCTGTACCTTCCCCTGCATATATTGCACAGCAATATATTAAACAAGCAACAGACATTGCAGATAAGGCCACCGATCAAGTTGCAGCCCAACTGATCCGCGCAAAAGCGACGATGGCTGGTATTGCGAAGGGCCTTCGTAGAGAAGGTATTATCAAATACGAAGAACTACAAGTCCCGCCCGAACTCGACCCGCGCACAAAAGATAAGCAACAAGGAGCAAACTAATGGCAGATCAAGAAGTTCAAGCGCCGTCACAAGCCGCCGCCCTATTAGAGCGGGAAGAGCAAAACGTCGCAGATTGGAAGTCAAAAGCGCTACTGACTGGTGGTGTAGCTGGTAGTCTAGTGGGCTTACTGGCAGCCTTTCTCTACATTCGTAGTGCTGAGGAGAAATACGGTCCTGAATTGCCACCAGCCCCAAACACAGGCGATACTGTCCGGCTTGGTGTATCGCTTTTGAGTATTATTCGTACCATCACTGAATGGGGCAAAAGCTAGTACTATCGGCAGTAACCAAACATAAAAAGCGGGCACTTTAATCGGACAAGTACCCGCTTTTGTGTTTACAATCAAGTGATGTTACTCAAGCAAACGTCCAGCAATCTCTAGTTCTTCCTCATCGATCCATCGCTGAAGTTCGGCTGAAACTGGCTTGACAGCCTGTTCTTCTAATACGAGTTCACCGTTATTATCTAAGTAACTCACAAAGTTGATATGCATTGCGTCTTGCTTAGTTTCTGGATAATCAGAACGATTATGCGCGCCACGTGTCTCGCGCCGGGCGACTGCACCCATCAGAGTTGCTTCCGCGGAGAGCAATGTTGACCGTAAGTCAAGGGCAATTGCCAAATCTTGCCAGCCCTCTGACGTTGGGCGGACATCAACATCCTTGCTGGCTTCCCGCAACTCTCTGATGCGCTCAATGCCAGCCTCCAACCGTTCCTCATCCCGAACGACGCCACAGTTTTCCCACATGTTGTTACGTACCGCACGCTGAAGCGGGCGGGTTAGTTTATCACCATTTTTAATGAAACTGTCGAGGTCTTCATTGGCTGCCTTAATCACTTCAGGCGAACGCAGAGCAACACGAATGTTCTTAGAGTGCTTGGATGCATATTCACCAGCATGGCGACCAAACACCAGGATTTCAGCGAGTGAGTTACCACCCAAACGGTTGGCACCATGCACGCCGCTGGTCACTTCACCAGCTGCAAACAAACCGTCGACATGAGTCGCATGTGTTTCTGGGTCAACCACAACACCACCCATCGAATAGTGGGCGGTTGGGGCAACTTCCATCGGGCTTTCTGAGATATCAAGCATTTGTGCTTCTAAGAACTGACGATACATCCGTGGCAGCTTCTCTAAGATATATTCCTTACTGCGATGGCTGATATCCAGCAGAACGCCTCCGTGCTCCGTACCGCGCCCTTCCATAATCTCCGTATAATTTGCCAAGGCAACACGATCACGGGTGGAAAGCTCCATCCGCTCAGCATCGTAGCGAGCCATGTAGCGCTCACCTTCGCTATTTAACAAGTGTCCACCTTCACCGCGAACCGCCTCAGTGACTAGCCAACCAGCCCATGTTTCGGGGTGTACCATACCTGTTGGATGAAACTGAACCAGTTCCATATCTGCCAGCTGCGCGCCAGCTTGCAGCGCAAGGTACATGCCATCACCGTTGTTTTCATCCCGCCGCGAAGAACTCCGGCGCCATAACCGTGTGTGTCCACCAGCTGCTAAAACAACGGCGTCAGCTAAAAAGACAATCCGTTCGCCAGAGTTAATGTCAAAGCCAAGCGCACCGAAGCAGACACCATCATCTACTAGCAACTGTGAGATATAAATGTGATCCATAATGGGGATGTTTAGTTCTTCGACCTTATCCGCCAGCGTGTAGAGAATTTCACGTCCGGTGTAATCACCCGCATAGCAGGTGCGGCGATACTTATGCGCCCCAAAGAAGCGCTGATCGAGCTGACCGTCAGGTGTGCGTGCGAAGTTGGCACCCCATTCAACCAACTCATGGATCGCAGCGGGTGCTTCTCGTGTCAAAATTTCAACCGCTTCTGGGTCAGAAAGGTAGTAACCTTCTTTAACGGTGTCCGCGAAATGCTGCTGCCATGAGTCTTCTGGGTCAACCGTTGCAAGGGCAGCGTTAATGCCACCGGCAGCGAGAACCGTGTGAGCATCCTTACGCATCCGTTTACCAACGACGAGCACATCGACGCCAGCTTGGTGTGCAGCAATCGATGCTCGCATACCTGCACCACCAGAACCAATTACCAATACATTTGAGACGACTGTTCTGTAGTCCATTCGTTCAATTAGCCTTTCGATCAGCTAAATTATCTATTAGGTTCTTATTAAAGTAAAGCGTACCCTATCGGACACAAACTTTCAAAAGATACTGAAAGTTTTGTATAATGTATGTTAGAAAAGAGCGATGATGTTGGAGATCAGTAAGAAACTGGGCTTAAGGGCTCCAGCGGGGCTGCCAATCAGGGACGCTGTTAAAGGTCAGTTGGAAGAATTCCGTCCCATCTATGCTGATCATAAAGACTTCATTATCTCGATTCTCATCTGCCTGAGAAGCATACACTACCCACTGGCTGTCTGGGGAAAAGGATGGGCCCTTGTTGTGCCCACCATCGGTCAGTTGAACCGGCTCGGGGATGCAGCCAAGCTGTGTATAAGCACAATCAGCCGGGATCAACCAAATATCTTTGTCAGCCTGTGGGCCTGCGTAGAATGACAAATACTTGCCATCATGAGACCAATCATTACGACCGCCAATATTCATACCAGAGGTTAATTGGCGCACGTTTGATCCATCTGGGTACATCACAAATAACTCCGTGGTGCCATTCCGATTAGACGCAAACGAGATCTGCGTCCCATCTGGCGACCATGTCGGGTCAATATCGTCAAATTCAGAAAATGTTAATCGACGGGGGTTGGTTCCGTCTGAATTGATGACCCATACATTTTGTTCCGGCCCTGGCCCAAACGTTGACGTAAACACAATCTGCGATCCGTCAGGCGAAAGGGACGGCGCGTAATTTTCATCCAAGTTACGTGTAATCTGGCGATCATTCAGACCGTTCAAATCCATAACGTGAATGTCAAACTGCCCGTTGCGCTGTGTGGAATAGACAATCGACTGTCCATCATAGGAAAGCGCCGGGTACCAATCGGTGACCGTGTTAAAAGTCAACTGCTGAAGCCCAGTGCCATCCGCTTTGATCAAGCAAATCTCGTCGTCACTATCTACTATGCGGCACACAAAAACAATTTTGCTGCTGGCAAAGTCAAGCTGCGGGGTTGCCGCTATGAAGGCAGGAGTAAAGGTGGGCTGAATGATATCAACCGGAATGGGTGTTGGCGTCACAATGATAGGCGCAGGCGTCGCTGACTGCTGGATCAAGTAAGCCTCTGGCAGCGCATCGGTTGCAAAAGCAGTCTCAGTTGGCATAGGAGAAATGACGGCTTTTGTCGGCCCTGGGGAGTTAGTAACTGGAGCGGCTAGTTGTGTCGCAAAATCAGGCGGAATGGTCGCTGATGGCGTGGCCTGCTCATCTAGTGGCACTGCCGCATTCGTTGATTGTCTGCTGTTACGGCTGGCGACAAACAGAATAAGAGCTACAGTAACAATCAGCCCACCACCAAACATGAGTAAGCCCGTCCAGCTAATACTGATTCGGCGTCTTTTGCGCTTGACCGGAATGCGCTCGACGATGTACTGAGGGTCTGTTGAGTCAGGCTTAGGCGGCATTGGGTAACTGCAACTTGTTGATTATGCGTCGCTCAATAAGATAATCGCAGAATACATCAGGGGCAAGCGTCATATGGTCGCAATGCAATCTGCATAGACATGTTCCCACTGAGATGCTAGTGCATCCCAATTAAAATGTTCGGTCACATACTGCCTTCCACGCTCAGCACGGGCTTTAGCTGCAGCCGGTTCGTTAAACACATCAGCGATTACTTGCGCTAAACTGTCGTCATCATCAAACATGACAGTATCTAGCACATCTGCTTCACTGAGCGGAACCGCCAAACCACAACGATCAGTTGTAATGACAGGGGTGCGGTTTAACAATGCTTCAGAGATTGTAATCCCTTGGATCTCATAGCGAGACGGCAGCACATACACATCAAAGGCGCGGTAGGCCGCAGCCTTGTTTTTGTCACCATCAATAAACCCCGTAAAGCGCACAGACTCGCCAATACCAAGCTGCTCGATCTCAGTTTCCAAGCCAGTAAGCGCTCCGTCATCAGGCCCACAATAGACGAGTACGGCATTCGGATACTGTTGTAATACCTTCGCAAAAGCCCGCGCCAGAAACTCCGGCCCTTTGATCACGTTGATGCGGGCAAAGAAGCCAACGACTAGGCTCTCTGCTGGAATGTTATGTGCATGTCGAAACGCCAATGGGTCAGCATCGATGTCGTAAGCATTCACCTCGATGCCATTCGGCAGTACCACGATCTTATCATTCGGTAGGCCGAGCTTAAGATACTGCTCGCGCTCCATCTCAGTAAGGGCATGCAGCTTGGTGGCTTTCGCCAGCATATTGTTACCAAACAGACGATCATAGACCCATTTCAGTTTCGAGCGCGCCAACGCTGCAGGTAGGCTGCCCTGCGGCATAATAATGTAAGGTTTCTTATGCTTGAATAAGCCGGGCAAAGCGTACAGATTTTGCAGTGTACGCGTCTCTTGCAGATGTACAACATCAAAATCTGATATTAGGCTGGGCAGGTCTGCCTTTAGCGTCACAAACAGACGCCTCCAGGCCAAACCGTTATTGATTGTCTTCACACGGCGCACTCGTACTTGATCAATGACATGCTCCCCAGCAGGAGCGCGCTGCTCTGCATCAAGCGCATCCGTGGTATATACCATGATGTCGTGCCCGCGCTTTGCCAACCGCCATGTCAACTCATAAGCAGCCCGCACCGACCCGCCATAGGCCCACGCAGGGGCATAGTAAGGTACCACATACAGAATACGCAGCCGTGATGTCATTCAGAAGTATCCACACGGCTAGGCACTACTTCGTAAAGCGCGGCTCCTTTTTCTTCATAGACCAGCGTAAGCCATGGTGCATCTTCTGGATTGCTATCAAGCGGGCGATAGTATTGTTCAGGCCAACGCCAACGGATCATCTCACGTATGTTCCCAAAGCGTCCCGGCTGTGTTACGATTTGCGGAATAACCACGTAGTCAATGTTGTTTGTGGTCAATAAGAACTCCGCTTCCAGTGCAGCCGGGTCAAAATACGCTTCGGTGAGGTCATCTCGACGTTGGTAGTAGGCCAACGCATCTTGGTCAAAGAAGGGTTGTTCGCGGAAGGTAATACTTTCTCGCTCAGCGATTACAGGCACCCAATGCGCTTCAAACCCCAACGGATAATTCAGGATTAAGGCATCCGGCTCCGTTTCCTCTCGCAGATAATGCATCACTTCCAAATCGCTTCGAGAAGAAAACGTCCCAAAAAAATTGACATACCGTGTACTGAAATTCATCAGCGGGTAAGCGAGTATCACGGAGACAATAATCCCCAGCAGCCCAATAGATGGCAGCGCCAATTGGATTCTTTCCGGCACCGGGTTTGGTAATCGTTTAAATACCCATGTGAGCGTCAATGCAGCAAAGTACGCATATGGGATTGGCGGTCCATGCCAAGCAATACTGAACGGATAGGCGTAGCGCATTAGGTCAATCCCCGTCACCCCGACAAGCTGCGCGAAGCCACCATATAGTGAAAAGTCGAGGATGAAAACCAACCACGTCAGCATGAAGACATCGACCAGCCTCCGCTGCCGGATTGCAATTATAACCCCCGGCAGACCGATCAATGGAATAATTGCGCCTTGGAACAGAAATAGCTGCACCCAGTGCCCCGGATCAACAAGAAAGGGGGAAACAATCGTCTCCTCGAAAAAGAGCGGCAGCGTGCGGATTAGCCATGGGATGCATAATGCAACACCGACGACTGGCGCAATCACAAAATAGCGCAGCCATAACTGTCTGCGCTCACCCTCAACCTGCGCTAACCAAAAGGTCGCATAGAAGGGAATGTACCCAATCAACAAAATAATGATTGTATCTGGGTGGGTCAGAGCTACAGCCCCTAATGGCACGGCAGCGAGTAGCGCCATCGCCACACCTTGCTGACTGCGAAAAATTAACACAAAAAACAGAATCACAAATAGCAGGGCAAACACCGACGTATAGGCTGCATCCATCATATTCAGGAAATACCCCAGCCCAGCCGTAAACGTCAGCGGTAAAAGCCAGGGCATTACCTTCGACTCGCGTGCAACACTCTCACCCAGGTCGAACATCAAAAGGGCGGTAAAGCCCGCCACAAGGTGAGAAAAAGCCAACATCACTTGGTGCATTGGCAGTTGAAATAGGTCAGAGAAGGCAGCCCACCACAGAAACAGCCCCGGTGAATACAGGTACTCAACATCTGGCTGCCAAGGGGCCAATGTGCTGATTGTACCGCCTTCACGGATCATCAGTGCCATATAACCAAAGCCTTGTGCATCGGTATCCAAGGGCAAGAACAAGACAAACGCTGGCGCAACAAAAACGGCAAAGACAAATAGCTGCATCAGCGCTTGGAGCCAGTTGATCGGTCTTGTTTCAATCCGCAGCTTATCCTGGCTCCGCGCCCAGTAGACTAATGGGATAAGCAGCGTCAAGCCCATGATAGCTACCGCCAAACGCAGCGAATAACCCACTAATGATGCCGCACTGGTTAATAAAACGGTGGCAGCAGCAAAGACGAGGCCCACACTGGCTCGCCACGATAGACCCAAGCGGGAGAGAATAATTTCGTGGAGTAGAACACCAGGCGCCACGATGAAAACGTTCAGAGCTGCTGCGTGTAAGACCGTAGCGAATGCTGCCGTCATTGCGTTACTTGCTCCAACAAAAGTGACTCAAAGGCATCGGTGATTGTATTCCAATCACAATAGGCCTCGGTAAAAGCCCTAGCTTGTTCTTCCATCTTCTTGAGCTTGTTCTCTTGTTTCAAGGTCAAAGCTGTTACAACATGCTCTGATGCTGGCGCATAGATCACCCCATTACCCTCACCAACATCACGCTGAACCCCCGGTAAGGGTGTTGCTACCACTGCTCTGCGCGCCGCCATGTATTCATAAAGCTTGATCGGCACAATGTGCTTAGTTGCAGCGACCGTATCAAAAGACAGCAGCGCGACATCAGCGGCTGATAATAAGCCTGGAATATCATTATAGGGCACGCGCCCTGTTAGAATCATTTGGTCGCCCAAATGTTGATCACGCAGGGCTTGCAACCGCTTATAAGCATCACCATCGCCAACGACCAGCAGCCGAACATTTTGGGGCGCGTTCTTCAAGCCCTCTGCTACGGCTTCAAGTCCGGCGAAATCGTAGAGCCAACCCATGAAGAACAACACAAAGTCATTATCAACAATACCCCATTCTGCTCGCACCGCTTGACGCTGGTCGCTTTGACCAAAACGATCCAAGGCGACGCCTGTTCTCAATACGCAGGTGTTCGCTGCTGGTGCGCCCAGCCTAACAGCATAGTCTCGCAAGTGCTCATTGATAAACACAGACTGCGTCGCATTTGCTAATAGATGTTTCTCAAAACGATAGGCCACGCCTTGCAATAACTTACTGGGGACAATCGCATGCAGCGCATCAATGACGTGAAACACAAATGGAATATTGTGTTTTTTCGCGAGCTGGTAAGCGGGCATTCCCGTACTTAAGGCATAGGAGATGATCACATCGGGGCGCTTGTGCTGAATAAGCGCTTCAAGCTGCCGTTTATGGCTCATCATCGATGACGGGCGCGCAAACGGCTGAATACTCACGGTGCCGGGCGTAATCAGGTTGATGGTTGCCCCAGCATATATGCGCTGACCTTCATTTTTCTGCGTTGCGGCCCAAATTGGCTCGACAGGCCAATATTCGCGTAGGATCGGGTAATCCAGCACCGTGATCGTGTGCCCCCGCAGCGAAAGGCGCTCAAACAAGTGGTGCTGTTGATGCGGTCCACGCTTCAGCCAGTCTGTCTCTTGGATCACAACAAAGTGCATAGGCTAGCGCTCCGGTATATCCTCGCCGAACTCTTCAGCAATTCGAATTCGGTCTTCAAGGCTGTCAAACTTGATGCCCATCACATGCACACCATCCGAATCAAAGACAGGGTCAAAGTAACGCGTAGACCAAACCCGCAGATAGAATTCACTGGTCGCATAGCCCAGCTCGCTCTCATAGATCGGCTTAAATCCTGATGAGTGAACCAAATAATCGAAGTCATCTAATTGCCGCAGATCAAGCGGATAACTGACAACGACATCGTATTCTGGCAGGAAATATGCCATACGTCCATCCATTAACATGATTCGGTTCTCTTCAGGGTCAATGTTTTGACGCACGTAATCGATGACACCATAGAAGCGGCTCTTTGCTCTTTGTAAGCGCGCAACATTCGATGCAAACGGATCGGTGAGGGTGTGGTACACACCCCCCAACCGCGACTCCACTGCCTGATAGGCGAGCAACGCGAGCACAGCCAATAGTACAGTCCGCCAAACAATTTGCGGTACTTGCATCGTGAAGCGCTTACTAAGCCTCATTATGATGAACGCACACCATAACCCGAAGAATGGCAAAATCAATAAGATAAAGCGGGGATCAAATGAGAAGTAGAGCCACCATGCCAACCAATAGGGCAGCACAAACCCGGCAAATACAAGATGCACGGGCATATCGGCGATTTTGCCACGCACCACCTGAACCAGCTCGTAACCAGCTAGTAGTACGCCAACAACAAACCCAACCGTCAACACCTCGGAAATCACAACGCCAAACTCTTCACGCAGGGCATAAGGCACCAACACTCGCCGCAGCGATGAACTGCTGTTCAACAAATGATACTCTCCAGCAACAGGCAGCACCGTTTGCCCAAGTAGATAATTCCGCAAATACCATGGGCCTGCAATCAGCGTGGGCAGCACAATGACGATTAGCAATGCAAGTAACGCTTGCTTTGCGTTGTGGCCTCGTTTGGCAACCAGATACAGTAGGATGACCCCAAGCATGCTGGCAGCAAAGGTCAATGCTGACTGCTTGATCAACAGCGCAGTGCCGATCAATGTTCCCGCTACGATTACGTCCTGCAAATGCTGTGACTGCCACCACCGCCAAATGAAGATAATCGACAGAAGAACAGGGAAAACTGTTGGAATATCAACATAAGCAATTGTGCTGTTCAGCACGTAGCTAGGTACCAACGCAACAAGCACCACGGCGATCCAGCCGGCTGTCTTGTTGAGCCACATACGCCCTAGAAGATAGGTGGCGCCTAATGTGCTCGTCGTCATGACGACAGCAAATAACTTAGCAAGTTGTTCATTCTGATTGCCTGCTACCAACCACGTCCAAACGAACGTAAGGGCTGCCAGCGGCGGGTACCCGGAGACACTTTCCGGAATATAACCAGCGCGGTAAATCTGCTGCGCGTGTAGCCCATAACGAGCGAGAACATCGTCACCCAAAAACGGATAGTAAACAGCGTGGATCAAAATAACGGACAAAATGCCAAACACCGCCCAAGCCAAAATTGACTTGAAGCTAAGGTTAGCATGTTGCTGCCAAAAGCCTCGCCAATAAACCCACCACGCTTGTGGAGAAAACCACACCGGGTTAATCAGATAACCAGCACCCAAGCCCAGCAACATGATCACAAGTACGGTTGGCAGAACAAGCAATGGGGCAGGCAGCAATCCGAGCCACATCAACATGAGGCCCATCGCCCCCATAGACGCTGCCACCGCCGTCAAGCCATTTAGTAGCGGCGAACTATCCTCCAGCCATGCTGAAATCACAGGCCAAAAAAATAAATAACCAATTGGTATCAGGACGATTGCAAAGGGGGAAAACATATAAAAGGCGCTAAGCGTAGCGCTCGATGGTCGGCGTCCGCATCGCTTGCTGAATGTCATCATGGCAGTCTTCAAGTTCATCCAAAATAACGCTGTGCGGGACAAGCACAGCCAGCATGTCTGCCCCTGCTGCGACTTCTGCCAATGACGAATACCCCATACCTGCCACCAACGGATCATAATGCGCCACGTGATAACCATCTTCGTGCAACAGTTCAACGATCTTCACGGCGGGGCTTTCACGCATATCTTCCGTGTTTGGCTTATAGGCTGCGCCAAGCGCCACAATACGCGCCGCATCGACGTCGCGCACAGCCTTACGGATTTTGTTAGCAACTCGCCGCGGCATCTCATCATTGATCAAGCGTGACGTAAAAATCAGGCGCGAGTTGGCAGGGTCAACTTCTTTGATGAACCAGGGATCAATTGGGATGCAGTGCCCACCGACGCCAATTCCAGGCCGCAATACATTAACGCGGGGATGTTTGTTGGCTAACTCAATCGCTTCGACGCTGTCAATACCAAGTGTTTCAGCTACTGCGCTAATCTCATTTGCCAGCGCGATGTTGACATCACGGTAGGTGTTCTCCACCAACTTGACGAGTTCCGCCGTCACATCGTCCGTTTTGAAGAGTTCGCCTTCAACAAAACTGGCATATACATCTGCTGCCATATCCTGTGTTTGTTGGTTGATGCCACCGATGATGCGATCATTATGGACGATCTCGTAGAAGATGTCACCCGGCAAAATCCGCTCAGGACAGTGCGCCAAAAATACCGTTTCACCGACAACCAGGTCCGTTCCCGCTTCGAGTAACGGGGTTAAGCGGTCACGACAAGTCAAAGGCGGGATCGTTGACTCAACAATGACCAGATTGCCCTCACGCAATACTGGCAGCAAATCTGTGATTGCTTGCTCAACGTAGCGCAAATCAGCGATCTTTTTGCGTTCATCCAGCGGTGTTGGTACAGCAATGATGAACACATCCCCTTCAGTTGGTATTGATTGTGCCCGGAGGTTTTGCTTTACCTCAGGGGCCTCCATCAGACGTTGCAACTCATCTTCCTTGATATGCATGACGCCATCATTGATGGCTCTCACGATGTTCTCGTTGATGTCCACCCCTACTACTTCATGACCAGCCTTTGCCAGCATCACAGCAGCAGGCAGCCCGACATATCCCGTCCCTACAACGACAATTCTTTTAGCCACCAAGATAAACCTGCTTCTGCCATTCAATGGTCAATGGAATGCCCTCTTCGAGGGAAACCGTACACTGATGGTCGAGATCGTGCTTGGCCTTTGCATTATCAGATTTCTTATCTCGGGTGTTGTGCGCCTCATGATCTATATATTCTACGAGGCTGTCGTCTTTGCCGATGTAGTTGAGGATCATGTCCGACAATGACTTGATGTCGTGGTACTCGTCACCTGCGATGTTGTAAACTTCACCGGGCTTGAAGTTCTCACTAATGTTTGCCATCGTGCGGACTGTGTCAGTGATATAAGTTGATGAGCGGTGATGGTTCAAATAAACGGGATAAGGCATATCGTGCAAGGCCTTATAGATAAACTGACAGACCACACTGCGGTATTCGGAAAATGGCTCACCGGGGCCATAGGTATTAAAGAGCCGCACTCGGACAGTCTCCGTCCCAAAGCGATCAGCCGAGTTCATGATCTGCATCTCATTGGCCCACTTTGAGATCGCATAATCATTCAACTGCCTGATGTGATTATTCATCGGCACATCTTCGTACATTACGTCATTCCAGTCGCCATAAATTTCAGAGCTGCTGGTAAACACCATCCGGAACCCATACTTTTCTTGGCAGCGCAGCAGGTTCTTCATGCCGATGGCATTGCTGTTCCACAGAGTTTCATAGAAGTCTTCGCCGTTGCGCCGTCCAAATTCCGCTGCGAGATGGTAGACGTAGTCAAATGTTTGCGCCTCAAAAATACGCTCTACTTGACGATAACTACGCACATCACAACGCAGATAGTTACGGTCAGGTGCGTGCGGCAAATCGGCAATCCATACATTATGGTCACGGTCACGTAGTTCTTGCACTAACTTTGTTCCGACCGCGCCAAGACCGCCGGTCACAAGGATACGCATAACGAACCTTTCAAGGTTACAGTTTATGAAGTAAGAAGTGTGTTCAAATTAACTTGTGCTTGCCGTCTCCGCACAAAATCACGTGCTAACCAACCAAAGTAGACGAACATCAAAATCAGGTAGGGGAACGCAGGCATCGAGAACCGAATAACATCATCCCGGAAAGGCCATGTTGCCATCATCGGCAGTAAATAAGCAAATGGCAAGATGATCATCAGTACAACTTGCCGCCATCCAAGTGTCTTCCAAGTAATGTAAATCACGGTGAATGCCGTTACTGCCGAGGCCAAGACAGGCAAAACGAGCCAAGGGCGTCGCCCAACATGGTACTGAAACAGTTCCAATAAATGGGATGGGCCAAACGGCAGTCGCTGCAGTAAGCCCATGTGCGCTTGATTATATTCTTGGGCCAGCAAATAATGTGCCGAAATATAACCAGTTGTCACAGGGATATTGAACTGCAAAATGTTATACCAAGCTTGCGGCAAATATGTGATCGCAGCGCCTAGCACGAGCCAAGGGAGAGTACGCCACCCATGCGCGATGACAACATACCCAAGCAATACGACAACAAACAAACCAATATGAACACGGAATGTCATAGCGCTACCTAAAGCTGCACCAAATGCTACAATGCGCCAGATAGGCATCTGCTTATCATCCCTCAGACTCATTGCCAGCAGCATCACAGCCAGCATGATAAAGAATGTCGCAGGCCCATCTGAGAGGCCGTTCAACCACCCGACCTTGGGCACATTCGCGCTGCGCACCAGACTATTCTCCGGGTGCCAGAAGAATGCAAAGTATGTCAAGAGGGGCAAGACTGCCCAGATCGCCGTCGCGGCAACCGCTACAATATCATTCTTCGTCAGTCGGCGTGATAAGACGCCAAACACCACCACTGATAAACTTCCCAGAATAAACCCGTTGATCACCACCAGTGCTGGTGCAATTGTAAAGTATATCTGCGCTAAGTACTCGCCACCGAAGGCCCCTTCATATAACAACATAATCCACGGAATGTAGAGTAGGGCAGGGCCAATCGCGACAATTGTAATGTAGAGGTCGCCCCCTTCAATCATCGAGATTGCTAATCGTAAAAACTCATTCTGGTCGCCGCCATGTTGTAGATACCAACCGAACCGCCGCTCAAGGGGCAGCCAGTCCAGCATAAAGACGAGCACAATTAATAGCCGCAGTAGCGCCAAACCCAAAAACGCCCATTCAACCTTCGAACGGGAAGCCCACCATGAATAGGCTGCAGCTATCAGCTTACGCTGCTGTGTCTGCGTCATCGTAATTGATGTCTGCGTCATATAGTGATTTGCTCATATAAATCGACCAGTTTTTGAGTTTGGGTTAGCCAATCGAAGCGCGCTCGCGCTCGTTGCACGGCTACTTGGCTCATCTCGCTTCGACGCTGCGCATTCGTTAACAATGTAACGCATGCTTCAGCAAGGGCACTGACGTTGTGCGGGTTGACGATAAAACCCGTTTCACCATCATCGACTGCTTCTGGCGTCCCACCAAAGCACGTGCCAACAACAGGTGTCCCCACTGAAAGGGCCTCAAGGTTGACGGTTGGGAACGGATCCAGATAAATCGACGGTACTAAGCAGATATTGGCAGCACGAAAACTAGCCGCCAACTCTTCACCGTTTAGCCAACCAGCAAAGTAAGTATATTGCCGCAACCCGACCTTCTCTGCAAAAAACGTCATTTGTTCGCCATAACCTCCTGGCTTAGACAAAATAACCAGAAGCGCCTCAGGCACAACTTCAGTGATTTGCGGCAGCGCCTTTAATACTTGGTTGGCTCCCTTCGCGACATTAATCCGCCCCGGAAATAGCAAAATTTTCCGACCATGCAAACCCTGTTTTTCCAAGAACGCTTTAATGTGCTCGTCTGAAACATCGAATGCTCTGTGGTCAATCCCATTGGGAACGACAACCATCTTTGCCGCGCTGATCTTGTTAGCTTGGAGGGCATCCATCAAGGCTTGGCTCGGGGTTACTAATAGATCAACGTATTCTTTGATCGTTGACCCAATAATGGCATTTCGCAATGGAAAGTAGCGTAATCTGTGTTTCCGCAACTGAGCCCACGTATCCACCTGATAATCAAACTCAGATAGAATTAACAGACAACTAGGATCAATAAATTCATCGACTTTACCATACGCGACGGGCATCATATCGTGGCAGGTCAACACCAAGCGAATATCACGCTGCTTCACCAGTGCAAAACTATGGTATGTCAAATAGGTATGAACGTTATGGGCATGAACCAGATCAGGCTGGAAAGCATCCAGCACAGCCTCAATTGCTGAATTAATACGTGGGTTCCACAGACTCAGATAAGCGCGCCAACGCTGTGGGTAATCAATGCGGAGACGCCGCACTTGGACACCCTCAACAATGTCTTGCTCAAACAGAGACTTATCCTGACGTGTCGTTAACAGCAACACCTCATGACCTAGTGTTTGAAGCGCCTTTGCTTGGGTAAAAGCAACGCGGCTGGCTCCCCCAGGACTCGTCGGCGGGGCAAAATCAGACAGGATTAAGATACGCACAACTCAACGTGACCCTTTAAGCAGTTCTCTGGTAGCGAACTTCCACACACGTAAGCTGAAGGGCCAAGCTCTGACTGCACGCTGCCACATGGGCCACGCATATTGTGCTGATGGGCCGCCCCACCACAGTAACCGTTCAGCCCATTCAACATAATTTTGCCCCCGACGGTAGCGCCTTGTAAACGGATCCATCCGGCAGAAGTGACGGGTGATCTTGTCAGAAGCCACCTCGATATCCGTCTGCTCTTCTCCGAAATCACGTCGCTCAGCCGCAAGGCGACGTGCCAGTTCTGCATACGCATTTTGCTCATCGTTGCGTCTGACACTCGCCATATTAACACTAAAACGCATCCGATAAAGCGTTTCGGGCAGGTTCGCCACCTGATACTGTTCTGCTAGACGCAGCCATAGATCGTAATCCTGCGCCAACTTAAACGCCGTTCGGTAACCGCCGACGGCTTCGAACGCATCTTTGCGAAACATGACGGAGCCGTGCCAAAAGCAGTTCTTGTTGACCATCCATTCAATGATCTCCGCGTGGTTTATGGGGCGGTCAAAGTGCCGCAGCACCTTACCGCTCTTGACGATCCAATCTGTTTGCGTCCCAAGCAAAGCAATCTCTGGGGTCGCTTCTAGAAAAGCAACCTGTTTTTCCAAGCGGGTTGGGTGGGAAATATCTGCATCATCGTGGCGAGCAATATACTTACCCCGCGCCAGCTTGATGCCATACTCTAACGATGGTGTTTGCCCCTGGTTGGGAATATTCCGGTGAGCGTGAAATCGAGGTAAGTCAAGCTGAGTTAAGTACTGCCATGTAGCATCCTTGGAACCATCATCAATCACGATCAGCTCAAATGGCTGGTACGTTTGCTTCACAAGGCTGTTGATGGATTTTTGCAACCCTTCGACGCTGTTATAAGTCGCCAGCACAACACTAACCAATGAGTTAGCCATCAAGCAGTCTCCGGTAGATTGCCACTTCTTGCGCGAGAACAATCTCTTTCGAGAAGCGCGCGACTATCGCCTCCCGTCCAGCTTGGCCTAGCTCCTGCCGTAACGCTGCATCAGATAGCAACAGCTTAAGGCCCGCAGCCAGTGGCGCAGCCGCAGAAGTTTCACACAGCCAGCCTGTTTTTCCATGTTCAATAATAGCATCGCTGCCATCAACAATTGTAGCTACAGATGGCAAGCCCATCGCCATCGCTTCAATTAATGCTTTAGGCATCCCTTCATACAAAGATGGCAGGGCGAACACGTCACATGCAGCTAGAAGAGCTGGCAATGTCGCATGGGGGACATTCCCAGTGAATTCGACTGGTACATTCAAATTATTTGCCATGGCTTGAAGTTCTTCAGCCTGCGGTCCCTCACCAATGATGCGTAGCTTCGCACCCTCAACCTGACTGGCAGCCTCAATTAAGACAGCTAAGTTTTTTTGTGGTACTAACCGACCAACAAATCCGATTAGCCCGCGTATTTTCTCGACTTCGGGCAGCGGCTTGAACTGCTGGACATCTACAAAGTTAGGCAATACAGTCGCTTGCCGAAGGTTGTACCAACGTTTAGCGTGTTGTATATCTTCCTCAGTTGGCAGAAAAACATGATCAGCATAACGGAATAACGAGGCCTCGCGTCGCCATAGGCCGAACTTCGTTCGTAACGATGGCAACTCATTTGCCTTAAATCGTGATAGTAAATATCCGCAACGAATGATGCTTTTGCCGCCAAAGTACTTCCCTGCTTGTATCGCTGCCCCAGCGCCTTTGATCTGGTTACTCTTAAACAAAGCACAATCCATAAATTCAGCTTCATACTGGTTGAAGCACTCACGTATGAACACCTCTGAGGGCAGATTATCGGTGTTATTTAACACTCTAATTCCGTCAACTGCTTTACCTAATATGCCATCATCCTCAGCCCCATAGGTCACCCAAGTGACTGGACCAACATGTTCACTAAGCCGACGATAGTAATCAGCCTCCCGTTCGAGATAGCCAGCTGCTTGCCAATCTGTGAGGGTGACACCAAGGGTAAAAAATAAGGTCAGCCCATTTCTGCTAACGATGTTTTCTGCCTCCAAACATCAGCCGCAGTTTTCTACGTACTCTACGCCAAAACTGCTCCGTCTCGCGCCACAGCGCCTCTATCGGCTGCTGGACCTTGCCCATTGCTATCAGCCGTTTGCGCTTCTCAATCGCCAACCGTGGGGGTGATGCCAATACTTGTTCGATCACAGTCAAGTATTGGTCAAACACCGCCCCCATACTGAAAGATTGCTCTGCTCTAGCCCGCGCCTTTTGAGAGTGACGATCATAGTCCGCCATCACAATATTGACCTTTTCGCGAAAGGTTTCGACCGTCACCGGGTACCCAGCCTCTTGCACAAGCTCTGTGTTTGAACCGCTATCAAGATGCAGTACGGGCAGACCGCTTGCCATTGCTTCAATAATCACGTTGGAACAAGGTTCGTTGCGAAAGAACGCTAATAAGATATGGCAGCTTCTCAATGTGTTCGACAGGTTTTCTCGATCCAATAAGCCCATCAGATGCAAGTTGGGCAAATCCGGTGGGTCAGCATAGCGTCCGCACAGATAAAAGTCGATGTCAGGGTTGGCCTCAGCAACAGCATACAATTGCGCCTCGCCTTTGTAGGGGTTCATACTGAACTTGGCGTATGCCACTCGGACATCACCTTGTAGATCGACTTTGGGGCCATCTGGCTGGAACTGCTCTAAATTCGCTGGGTTCCAAATAACCGGGCCATCTTGCTCAATCAGTTGATATTCGAAACGCTGCGTTTCGTAACAATACTGACTCTGGTAAATAACAGCATCTGCCAAATGCGCGATGCGCTTATGCAATTGATCCGCGTTATCGCGCCGTCCATACGCCCATGCCACACCATCTGCTCGGTGCACAATCCGTGCATCGATGTTGTGCCTTAACCCTTCCAGAAGCGAATAATAATCTTGATTCCATGAATTGGTGAACAATACATCATACGACTGCCCAAGGTCTTGTATATGCTCAATCCCTTTGCCGTCAAGGTAAAGGCGAAAGTTATTGATCACATAGTTGCCACCGCCTTCTGCTGCTGTCTTCATCGGAATGCATATTCTCATACTCAGGCCCTCAACCCAAGGCTTAATTGCCCGCCACCCTGACGCAGCATCTTAGTAATTTTTTGGTCAGTCACTGGGCAGGCGTAGGCTGCAATATCCTCAATATCAACCCATGCAACGGCTTCATACTCCAATGCTTCGACTTCTCCAGAGAGTATGATGCAAGCAAACACATGCCGCGTCATTTTATAATGGGTAAACGCATGTTTGACGGTCGTCAACTGCCTCTCTGTGTTGACAGTAATACTGAGTTTTTCCTTAAGTACCCGGACAGCGGTTTCTTGAAGTTTTTCCTCTGAGTTGGCACGTCCACCCGGAAATTCCCACAAACCGCCCAACAATCCAGCGAACGGGCGCTGTGCCAGTAAATATTCACCGGCATCATTTTGAACTACCGCTGCTGCGTAATCATAATGTGGCTTTTTTGTCGCCCTCCTTTTGACGGGCCGCTCGACTTGAGTACCTGCTGCATAAGCCTGACAAACCGTTTGCATGGGGCAGCTATTGCACTGCGGGCTTGTACTGGTACAAACTGTCCGCCCAAAATCCATCAGAGCTTCATTCCAGTTTGCGGCTTGGCCCGCGGGTATAAGCTCGGTCGCCAATGACCATAATTCGCGTTTAGTTACCCCTTTAGTGACTTCATCATCGATATCAAATAAGCGCGTCAAAACGCGGATAACGTTGCCATCCACTACCGGTACATCCAGCCCAAAAGCGATGCTGCCAACCGCACCAGCGGTATAATCACCGATGCCCGGTAGCTGCTTCAACCCAGCGACTGAGTCGGGAAAAGCGCCATCAAATTCAGATACAACCATCTGTGCTGCCTTATGCAGGTTTCGCGCTCGGCTGTAATAGCCAAGCCCCTCCCACAGCTTGAGTACATCATTGATATCTGCCCCAGCCAAATCAGCCACAGTTGGGTATGTTCCTAAGAAGCGCTCGTAATAGGGGATGACCGTCGCTACTTGTGTTTGCTGCAACATAATCTCTGACAACCACACACGATATGGCGTCCGGTTCTGCCGCCAAGGCAAATCTGCTTGATTCGCTGCAAACCAGTCGAGTAATGGCTGGTTAAATTGAGTCTTGTCAATCATGTGAGCCTGCAAAGAAACCGAGCCGTAACGATGCCCGGATTTATGTAACAAAATCTGGTTCACCCTTTCCTAGCACAATAACATTCTTCATTATCAAAACCTCAATGAAGCGTTGATGATAATGTGATCTATATTTGCTCCAATGGAAAGTCGCTCAAAACAATATCTTGTTGCACGCTTACTTGTTCTTGTAGTCGACTAGTTAGGTGAAATCCAAGGAAGAATTATCACCGACATTCAATGAATGATAGCGCCCCTTCACCTTAGCATAGCGCCCAATTAGCGAATGCTGAAGCGTAGTATGTTTGACTTCCGCGCTTTCGTCAATAATCGATTCACGGATGACGCTGTGCTTGATGATACAGTCCTTAGAGATCGATACATTTGGCCCAATTATCGAGTGATCCAATGTTGCACTCGGATGGATGTAGACCGGCGGAATGACAACACTGTTGCCGACCTCAATCTTGTCGGTGTTATCCAGCCCACTTGATAGTAGATAGCGATTGGTCTCTAAGACGGTTTCAGGCTTGCCTGCATCCAACCAGACGTTGACTCCCTCTGTCGTAAATTTTGCGCCGTCATCAACCATAATTTGCAGCGCATCTGCAATGTAAAATTCGCCCTTTGTCATTTGCTTACGCTTCATCTGCTCTTCAATCGCTTCGATCAGCTTTTTACTCTCACGAACATAGTACATACCAATGATCGCCAGATTGCTGACGAACACTTCAGACTTTTCAACGAATTTTGTAATATGCCCATTGTCATCAAGCGTAACAACACCAAAGGCGCGGGGGTCTTCTACCTCTTTGACGTACAACAGCCCATCATCGTCCGATTGCTTGATCGCGTCAACATCGGCATCAAACAGAGTATCCGAAAATAAAATAACCGCGGGTCCTTGTAAGTACTCCTTGGCAAGGTAAATCGCGTGTGCCTGCCCGATCATCTCATCTTGTACGACGAACCGAGCTTCTACATCATAATTTTCATTGATGTAGCTTTTGATCTGGTCACCCAGATACCCAACAATAAATATATATTCTTCAATGTCTAGCCCGTCTAATGAAGCCAATACATGCTTTAACATCGGTTCGCCCGCAATATTTACGAGAGGCTTTGGCCGGCTGTATGTGTGCGGGCGCAGGCGTGTACCATACCCCGCCATGGGGATTACGACTTTCATTTACCTTTTGTCCTTGCGTCGGTTGGTGGTTCAGTCATGTCAAGTCTGTATACCGTATCGTGTTCAGGCTAAGGTAGCCATAATAACGAGGTCGTAAGTGTATCTCTCATCTTTGCACAGGTATAATCTTCCACTAAATCACACGTCTGATATATCGCTGTTGTAAAACTAATCCATCAGAGAAGGTGCTCCATGCCACAGTCAACACTGTCTGGTGTTGAAAAATTAACGCTCATGTCACAAAAGGTACTACCCCGCAGACTATTCATCATCTCTGGGCCATCGGGTGTAGGCAAAAACACCATCATTCGCAATCTGCTTTCTAGCTACCCTGTAAAACTAGCGCGTGTCCGCACGTACACAACGCGTGAACCGCGCGAAGACGAGGTCAACGGGGAACAATACTATTTCGTGTCCGCCGAGGAATTTCACGAGCTGGCGCATGAAGGCGCTCTGATGGAAGTGGATGGTGACGCAGTAGGGCATGACGTTTATGGTCTGGGCAAAGTCTATAGCATTCCGTCAGACCCATTCACAGGTATTCCAGAAGAAAACCATCTGGTATTGGCTGAAGTTGATACCCACGGCGCACGCCTGCTGAAATCACACTATCCCGATGCGGTTCTGATTTTTATCACAGCACCCATTGAACAACTTGAAGAGCGCATCGAGAGCCGCGAAGACAACACTTTGACCGAAAGTGAGCTACAACAGCGCATCGCCAAGGCCTATGAGCACATTCAAGCTATGAAGGATTTCGACTATGTCGTTATCAACGAAGATGATCGCATCACTGAGTCCGTTCAGGCGGTCGCTTCCATCATTGATGTAGAACGCATGCGCGTCCGCAATAATATTGACTTTGAGTCCGCCTTCACAGGGAACGCGTGAGATGACTTCCGGCATAGAAGCGGTCGAACTAGAGATCTTCCGGCATCTGTTTGCCTCTGTTGCTGAAGAGATGGGGGTTACGCTCGGTCGTACCGGATACTCGCCGAACATCAAAGAGCGCAGGGATTATTCGTGTGCACTCTTTCTAGGAGATAGTCGCATGCTGGCACAAGCCGCACACATCCCTGTTCATTTGGGAGCCATGCCCGCATCTGTTCGAGCAGCAATTGAGCAAACAGATATTTTTCGCATGGGTGATGTTGTCATCTTAAATGATCCCTATCTGGGTGGCACCCACCTTCCTGATGTTACGTTAGTCTCGCCAGTATTTGCCAGCGGCACCAACACACCCGACTTTTTCATGGCATCACGTGCCCACCACGCCGATATCGGTGGCATGTCTCCCGGTTCGATGCCAATCTCAACCGAGTTATATCAAGAAGGGTTGATCATCCCGCCCATTAAATTAATCGAAGCAGGCGTGCTCAATGAGGGAGTGCAAGCTCTAATCATCCGAAATTCGCGCACACCTGAAGAACGCCTTGGTGACCTCTCTGCCCAGCTCGCATCGCATAAAGTCGGCGAAAGGAGTCTTGCTGAAATCATTGAACGCTATGGCCTAGCCGAAGTCAATAAGCAGGCAGATGCTTTATTGAATTATGCAGAACGCCTCACCAAAGCACTCATTGCTGATCTGCCTAACGGCACAGTAACGTTTGAAGACGCTTTAGATGATGATGGGCACACCGATACGCCGATTCGTATCAAAGTAACATTGGCTATTGCTGACGAGCAATTATCCATTGACTTTACAGGGTCAGCCCCTGCTGTCAAAGGCAATGTCAACGCCGTTCGGGCCATCGTCGAATCTGTCGTCGGCTACACGTTGCGCTGCATCGCTGGCGATAGTATGCCGATGAATCAGGGAGTCTTTAGCCCGGTTGAATTGATCGTGCCGGAAAACTCTGTGCTAGATGCCAAAGCACCTCACGCCGTTGCGGGTGGTAATGTCGAAACATCTATGCGGATAACCGATGTCCTCTTTGGGGCCTTTGCCCAACTCCTGCCCGAGCGCATGCCAGCAGCCAGTCAAGGCACAATGAATAATCTCACATTTGGTGGCGTCACGGCAAAGGGTAAACCCTTTGCCTACTATGAGACAATGGGCGGCGGGAGTGGGGCCAGTGCTCAAGGTGATGGGGCTAGTGGGATCCACTGCCATATGAGTAACACGCTTAACACGCCCATTGAGGCCTTGGAAATGGCGCTCCCTGTGATTGTCACCCGCTACGAAATTAGACGTGGTTCAGGCGGGCGCGGTAAGTTTCGCGGCGGCGATGGCTTGATTAGAGAGATCAAGTTTTTAACCGATGTCCAAGTGACCCTGCTGACTGATCGACGTACCACGCAACCCTATGGCCTTCAGGGTGGCGAACCAGGCGCGTCGGGTATCAATGTTCACATCGCCGTTGATGGCACAGAAACCATCCTGCCGGGCAAAGTATCTTTGCCCGTTGCAGCAGGAGAGTCCATTCGGATTGAATCGCCGGGTGGCGGCGGCTGGGGTCCGTCTGAAGACACCTAGCTTTTAATCGGCTCAAAGACATCCATGTAGTCACCACTCTCGATGCGCGTCCATCCCTTCGCAATTGGGTCACGATTATATAAGTAGATCCAGGCATCATGGACACCATAATCGATCAATTCAACCTCAACCGTATCACGGATGAAACGCGTCGGTCGCGGAAAATCATCGCTGCACCCTTCATATTCATCAATTGCTGGAAGGACAGCAGCTATGTTACGAATCCGGTAGAGTTCACCAACCACAATATCATCTGGGTTGTCAGATAAGACAACACCTGGGTAATGGTGAATTTTGTAGATCTGGCCCCGAATTCGGGCCGCTCCCAGAAATTCCCCATGTTCAGCGATGAAATGACGGTACATTTGCGTGTTAGTGGTGCGGCGTAGTGTTCCATAAACAAACATTAGGTCAAGCATGGCTCCCCCTTACGGCTTTACAACTATCGTTATTGCTTCACTGACGGTGACGTTTCCCGTGCTATCGTATGCCTGCACACGAATCTCGTGTTCCCCTACAGACGTAATAAGCCAGCGATCACTGTACGGGCTTTCTGTGCGTGCCGCTATTAGTTGACCATCGACGTAGAATTCTACACGTTCCATCTCGATGTCATCAACTGCAATTGCATCAATTGTTACAAAATCTTGCTCTACAGCGACGCGCTCACCCTCAATAGGTGCAACCACCTGCAAGTCGGGGGGTGTATTATCGATTGTCACCGGGGTAATGAATTCTTCAAAGCGATTATCATCGTAGATAACTGTCAAACGCAGGCTATATAAGCCATCCAAAGTGCTGGTATCCCATTTACCCAGCACGCTATTTGTGCGAGATGTGGTCTCTTCTCGCCCAATCTGAATCCATTCATTGGGGTTAAAGCTCTGACCATAATCCAAACGATAGCTGGCAAAGCCGTTTCCGGTAGCATTGCCGCGTATTTCCACAGCATCTCCAAGTCTGGCAAAAGGCTCCGGAGATACTATTGCCACCTCACCCTCAGGGACTGGTGCTTGTAAAACATCATATGTCTGCGGCGGAACAGGCAATCCCTCTTCCCATGCCCACTCAGATGCTTCTGGCGGCAGCACAAGGAACACCTCTTCCTTTACCAACTGCGGCGGTGTATAGACGGTTGCTAACAAGCCACTCTCGCTGTTGATCTCAAACGCTTGGTAAAAAGTATCGAACTCCAATGGTTCGGTACCCTCGCGGAAGACTTCCTCAACGACAGGGCAAGTACCTGTCGGCAGTAAACCTGATGTTTCGCACACTGTTAGGCGGCTTATTCCAAGCGGCTCTGGCACTGGAGTCACACCTGTCTCCTGTGTTGCCTGCTCGAATATACTCAGCCAGAGGGTATTGTGGATGTTGGCTTCGACATTAGTTGTCCAAATAGCCACAACGATGTCGCTGGTATACCCAACTGACCAACGCTGCCCCTCAGCCATGTCCAGACTGTAAACTGCGGCTGGCGTATTAAACGGTTTTAGTGAGTCATCGTCAAGAATATGTGTGACAAGATATGGTAAGGTCGGGTCAACCACAACACTGACCGTCCGCGTATCAACCGCTTGCCCACCACCCTCAATAACACTCAGTAGTTCAGGCTCCGGGGCAGTCGTGGCGCCAGAGTTTGATTGCCCAACCAACATTCCGCTATTTGCAAACAACGTGTATGCATACACAAGGTCAAGCGGCTCAGGCTGAAAATCAGAGATAAACGTCTCTATTTCGTTAATCGGCACCTCCAGCCCCACAAACCGCATTGTACGTTCAATAGACGGTAGCCCCGCGCGAGCAATTGTTTGCAACGCTGGCGCTTCATAGCTGTTTGCCAAAGCCTGCCGAATATTGATTGGCCCATGGTAAACACCATTGGCATTCTCTGGGATGAAGAGCGTCCCATTGTTGTTCTCGATGGCAGTCCGCACATCCAAGATCGATGTAGCGGGTGCAAAGCCTTGCTCAAAGGCTGTTTGGTAAACGAACGGTAGCACAATACGACCATCAGTCGAGAACGCAGTGATGTCACCCTGTGCATTGTCAGCCAAAGCTAAAACCTGACCAGTCATCGGGTCAATCACAATGATCAAGCTCGCGCCTGCGTCAGAGATGATGCCACCACATTCAGATGCACCACTGGCGCCAATTGCGCATTCAGCAAATGCCTGCAAATCAGCATTGATGCTCAAGTTAGCGTTGACAGCATTCACATTATCACCTAGCTGCATCCGCTTTTCTAACTGCTGTGTCGCCAACTGCGCCAAAGCCGAAGCGGAATTGTCAGCCTCAAATTGAAAAGCAGCATCTTCTAGCTGTGCCGCGGAATAGGACGCAGGACTTAACCAGCCAAACTTGACCATCCGCGCCAAGATATCCTGCTGACGTGCCCGTAACTGCTCTGGGCTGGCGTTACGTGGGTCTTCTGCCAGGGCCGCTAAGACGGCCGCTTCTGCCACAGTTAACGCTTGCGGCCCTTTCTGATAATAATACTGCGCTGCAGCGCTCAACCCATAGCTCAAGTCACCATAATAGTTTGTGTTTAACAACCATTCAGCAGCTTGAGCCTGAGTAAGGTTTGCTTGCAGTTCATTGAAATAGACCCAGCGCTCAAAACTATTTGTATACTCCGATACGAGAATATCATCGGTTATTCTGCGGGCTGCCAGCGTAACTGCTTCCTTGGGTGTACTAGCCGGCAGCGCAGCGATGAAAACCTGCCAGACGTCTGGCGACAACGTCCGAGTATCTAGCCAACTATCTGTGCTTGCAGCCTCCCGCTCAACACGATGAAGCACCGTCTCACCATCACTAGCGTAGAACGTTGCACTGATGGATTGTCGCTGTGTACTAATCGCTGTCTCAGGCATTCGACTCGCATAGGCATTATACGCATGGTTAAAGCCAGTCGCCGCCAGTAGGGCCAGCGGCATCAGCAAAGCGAATGTTAGAAGGGTAACCTGACCACCCAATCGAGCGGAAAGGCTGCGCCGCGCTTGATGCCGCTCCCGAGCCCGTCGCCTGCGAATAACACGTGATGTTATATTCTTATCTACCACAACATTTTTCTTGATTATTCGTAATGCGTATTGTTATATAAGACCCATTGCGGGTATAATTCTATTATAGATACAATGCAAGCATCACACATTATCTCTACCACTGCTTGACAAACAAATTGTAGGGAATTAGGAGAGGGTTCAATGAGCAACCAAGAACGGACAGTTCTGATCGTCGGGGCATCGTCGAATATCCAGAACTATCATAAGGTGTTTACCGAAGCAGGCTTTATTGTTGACCATGCGGTAGATGGTTCAAACGCAGAGCGTTACTTCGAAGTTAATGGTCTGCCACATATTATGATTGTTGATGTTGATTTGCCAGATACCACTGGTGTTGAATTCTGTGAGGGGCTTCACGACCTGTCAGGTTTACCAATTATCATTGTTTCAATCGATGATAACCCTGAGGACGAGGTCACGGCGGTACAAGCTCTAAAATACGCCGATGATTTTATTCAGGCACCATTCACCACAGATGAACTTGTCATGCGGGTGCGGCGCATTCTTAGCCGGATTAATAACTTCAGTTATGCTAGCGGCCCCAAAATTGAAATTAATGATTGGCTTGTTATTGATCCGGTTCACCGCCAGATCAATGTTCGTGGCGAGACTAAAAAACTAACACCGATTGAGAACGCGCTGCTACATGTGCTGCTTAAGCATAAAGGCAACGTGGTTGACGCTGACACTCTGATAGAACGCGTATGGCGCGCTGACCCAAGTGTCAGCGACCGCAATGTTCTGCGCGTTCACATCCATCGCCTGCGTCAAAAACTTGAAGGTGAAAGCGACGTTACGCCGATCATCGTCACTGAGCGGGGTGTGGGTTACGCTTTTGTCGCAGCCTAAGCACTTACAAACTTTAATCAGATTTATCAGGGGTCACTCGTTGAAGTGGCCCTTTGCGACTCTCTGCACATTGGTATAATCACAGCCGTTTAGCGCCCAAACCATACAGCACCCATGCGTCAGCTTTCTCTGAACCGCACCACATCACTGTTTGCACTTTCCTGCCTGATCTTAACCGGTCTAGCCATGCGCCTCTACCAAATCGCAGATGTTCCAATTGGCGGGCATGGTGATGTGTCATGGATTGGCATCAACGCGCTCGACTGGCTTCAAGCGGGCATTTGGCCTTACTACATCTATGAGTTATATGCACCAGAACCTGTAATCGTTTACGCAGCAGGACTCTCTATTCAGGTATTTGGTTCCAACTTCTTTGCCAGCCGCTTGCCGACTGTTCTAGCCAGCCTGTTGGTTGTACCTGCTGGGTTTATTGCCGCCCGCTACCTAATGGCAGGCAAGCCGCGAGGTTTGCAACTGGGAACAAGCTGGCTGTTTGCACTGGCATATGCTGTCAGCTTCTACCCGATCATTCTCGGTAAGACTGGGCAGCGGTCACAGTTATTCCCGTTTCAATTGGCATTGTTAACAGCGCTATTTGCTTATGCATGGCACTCTGGCAAACGCTGGGCCTACGTTGGCTCAGCAATTGTGCTGGCACTAGCCAATTACACCTACATCCCGGCTCGCCTCTTGCCAATTCTGCTATGTTTCTGGGCCCTGCATCAATTCTTCGCTGACGAGGCTCGCTTCAAGGCACAAATACTGAACGTCGTCGGCATGCTGTTTTTTGCTGCGTTGTTGGTTACTCCGCAACTGGTGACGTACCTACAAACACCGGAAGCATTCTTTGCCCGCAGCAATCAAGACGCGGGCCAATTGATCTTTATTTCTGGCTTATCACTGCCTCAACTACTGCACGTATTAGCGGCTAAGTTTGGGGCACAATTCGGCATTTTTGTCTTGCCGTGGAATGGTTTCTACTCTGAGATGAGCCGCCCGCTGCTACCGCTGACCTTGGGAATTGGGGCTTTTGTGGGGATCATCGCAGCCCTCTTCAGCTTAAAGGATAAATCACTATGGTGGCCTTTGACGGGTATCCTTTTCATGACGCTTACAGACGTGGTCAGTGGTACGCAGACTGCCCCCCATGGTCTCCGTATGATCGGTGTCTTGCCGTTTGCGTTTTTGCTGGGCAGCCGTGGCCTTGTTGAAATCTGGCAGTGGCTTAAGCGCGTAATCCCTGCTAACCGTGTGTCTTTCTTGACAGGTGCTTATGTCGGTCTTGTCGTCGCATCAGTGATGGCAATCGGTCTCATTGATTTTTTCACCTACCACAATCGCTATATACCGTCACTACAAGCACAGGCAGGTATCTCCGACCGGCTAGAGGCCAGTGATGTCTTCATCACAGATTTAATCAAAGCCCACAGCAGTGATCCGCGCCCCATCATGATCACATGGGATGACTTCACCCGGGCCAACATCGTCTATTTGTTATCAGATGTCTACCCAGAGCGCATCTCTGCTGTTTCAGCATCCAATTCTGTTGATTTACCATCCGACCTTACGGAAGCTCTTGTTGTCGTTCCTAGTAACCCTTTTCGACCACGGCATGACGGCCTCCCACCTGACCACGATTGGCAGTCTTGGGTGATGCTGTACAATGGTCAAATGTTAATGCTGCCCCCAACCACCCAGCCACTGATTGATATTGACGATTACAACGCGCTGGACTCAATCCAAGATTGGCAAGGCACCACAATCGCTGAGATAACCACCGTTGACTTCAACAGCATTGCCTTTCAAGACATCACTGAAGCTAACACTGATTTTTCTCAAGAACTCCAACTATCGGGATATACACTGCCCAGCACCACACTAGAGCCAGAGAGCGATTTATGGGTGACGTTATTCTGGCGGGCGATCAACGGGGCGGAAGAAGATTATGAGACCTACGTCCAAATTCTCAATGACCAAGAGGAACCCGTCGCCCAAGCCCACCGCTGGACCTTGGATGGCGTCTACCGCACGCGTCTCTGGCCCAGCGATCAACTAACGCCCACGCGCTTCCGCCTATCACTCCCCGATGATCTACCCGCCGGACGCTACACGCTGATCACAGGGCCATACAGTGTGCTGCGTAACCAGCCATTACCCGTCGTAGATGCTACCGGAACCCTAGTCGCAGCCAACGCTCGTATTGATCGTCTCAAAGTGCCGCTAACCGAAACCATACCCAACTTGCCTAAACCGGACGAAGCAATTGAGTTTGCCGATAGTTCTGGTTCACTAATTGAGATGAGCGGCTTCCACATCACTGTACAAGCACAGACTCTCGTGTTGAGTGTCAACTGGCTGGCGCAGCAAACCCTAACCATGGATCACACGCTGTTTATTCACGTTGTTGATGCAAATGAGGAAATTGTCGCGCAACTAGACTCACAGCCCCGGTCAGGGAACTATCCGACCGGTATCTGGGATGCGGGTGAAGTCATTCCAGACAGTTATCAACTGCCGTTAAATAACCTCCAAGCAGATCAGTACGATGTCTACATCGGTTGGTACACGCTGCCCAACGCTGAACGCCTCACAGCGACAGTCAACGCAGCGCCTACAAGCGATAATCGTGTCTTGCTCGAGCGAGTCTCACTGGCGGAATAAGTGTGCTCTATCTCGTTCGCCGACATCAATTGACCATATAACCAATTGATCCCCCAAGGGCTCGCCATCCGCGCTGGCAATTGGCAGACGCTCGAGTGTCAGCAAATCATAAAGTACAACCACTACATTATAGCGCCCTTGAGGAAGGTCACTAGGCAGCACCACGCCATGGTGATCATAGATGGTTTCGCCCACTGCCCATGTTGATGTTGGCTTAAAGTTATTGACTGGCCCAGCGTCTTCCTGAAAAACGATGCTGCCATCTGCCGCAATGATGAAAAAGGCGACCGTATAATCGGTATCGATGGGAGCGATGCTCTCCCAAATCAACGTGAAGCCCAACATATCACCAGGCCGGATATTACTGTAAAATTCTGTCTCCCACGGGGTGGTGCCATAGTAGTTTTGCCAGACGCGATCCAGCACGATTGACTCACCAAAGCGCGCATCAACATAGTCAGGCTTAGTTAACTGCTGTGTGCCACCGGGGACGTTTGGCCCATTGATCGGTAGATACGTCACCAACCGAATATCAACGCCATAATCTGTGCTGCTGATCGGGTAATAGTCTTCACTGATGAGGCGCTCAACAGGGCGGGTGTTGCAGGGGGCAAATGGTGCTCTGTCACCGACGAAGTAGACGGGGGCAAACGTCTTTGCCGCGCCAGAAACTAAAGAAGTCACCATTGTGTCAGCGTCGGGGTTCAGTTGTTCGCTCAACACGTCTGATGTAACCGCGGGTGTTTGTTCACAACTATACTGTTCCCCGGGTGAAGCCGGCAGACTATACCAAATAGCATCACCCTTATAGTAATTCATAAAAAACTCAACATAAGACGGGGAGTTCAACAAGATCACGTTCTCGTCCGTCGTCTCAGTTTCAAGCACCTGCCGCATTGTATGTAGATCAGCCCGATGACCGTTATACCGAAAATCATCATACATCCGGTTGAGGGCAAACAGCGTCATTCCCACCATCACGACTGGTACCATCAGTGCCAACTCTAAGCGGATGGCCTCTTGCCCTTGCACCCAAACGAGCATCACGGCAGTGGCAGTAATCGCTCCGAGCAGTAAGACAATAGCAAGCCAATCTGGGGCAGGCGGCAGCCACCAGACCACATCAGGTTGTGCTTGTGGTAAGTACAACAATGAGCCAAACGCCTGCGACCACCGAAGTGTCCATAATCCTGGCCCTTGCCATGCAGCGACGCCCGTTTGACTCTGCATGTAATCGTAATAATCACTGAGGCGTACCATCACGCCGCCAAATTGGATCATAAATCCAAGCACCAGCAGCATTATTAATCCGACCAAACCTGCGGGTTTATGCCCCAACAACCATTGAATACCCGGCAGCGTCGCGATCAGCAGCAGCGGCAGAATTGGCAGCAGGTAGCGCGGCCCCCAACCAACGCCGCCATACCAAACTGGCCCACGTAATGCTGCATAGACAAGCGCATAACCGATCAATGTCATCAAAATCAGCCAAGACTCACGCCAACGTTTCAGAGGCAGCAATATCGGTGATGCAAGGCTCAATAAGACAATTGGGGCAAACACCCAGATGCTGCGCCCAGGCGAGAAGATAAACCCACTGAAGCCACCCCAACTATCGGGGACACGCCCAGGGAGTTTACGTGCCTGCTCCAGAAGATCGTAGCGACCACTATCTGTGTTGAATAGGGTATCAAAATTGGTCAGGAAGAAACCAAGGCCAGCGAGCAAGGCCACGGCGAGCAGTGCTACTGTGGCTAATGCCACCAAGTTATGCCTTAACTTTAGTTGTGTTGGCAAAACGATCAGGGCAAAGGTTGGCAGCAGCATCCAAACGGCCTCTTTGCTAGAAAGTGCTACACTTAATGCCAATAAGACCCCAACCAACCATAACCAATGTTGCTTATCATTTTCCATAAATAGTTGACGCCATTTTTCCGCACAGAAAGCCACTACCGCTACCAGCAGCATTGTCAGCGGCTCGCGAAATAATGTTTTAGCATAGGGCCAAGCGAAAGTCGTCAGGCCGAAGGCTAACGCCCCAATCAGGGCCACGCGCTGATCATACTTGAGCAGCAGCGCAAAACGGTAGAGAATGAACGCCGTTAATGCAGTGACAATCGGTGAAAACAAGTACAGTACATGGACGTTGCCTACCCACGGCACTTGGTAAGCCAGCCAATAGAGCGGCACTGCCAGCAAGGGTAGAGCTGGTTCTACATCTGATGTTTGTAGCGGACGTTCAAAAACTGTTTGATTCAGCAGCAAAGAACCACGGGTGGCGAGGCTGTCAATTGTATCGATGATGAAGCGTTCGTCCCCAGAGACGACTGTTCCCGAAAAGAACAATGAATACGTCAGTAACAACAAGCATACGAGGAACAGCCCAGTGGCAGTTCGTTTTGAAAGTGTCATGTCAGTGTGTGGGGACTTCTTCAGAGGCCTGTTGGCGTACAAAGCTCCATTCTAGGTAAACCAAACTAATGACAAATAAACTCCCTAGAATGATTAAAATGATGCGCGCTTGGTCGCGTGAGGCTTCGCGCATCATCAAAGCAACTAGGCCAAGGGCAGAAGCAATCAAGTAGAGCGTCATCACAGCGCGGGCATGGGTCATACCAATGACGGAAACCAACCGGTGTGACGTGTGATCTTTACCCCCTTGGTAAATCGGAAGCCCCCGCCGAATGCGCGAAAGTACCACCAAGGTTGTATCGAACACAGGAATACCCAAGATAATCACAGGAATGATCCACGTGACGCTCAGCGGACGCCCAACGAATTCCAGTTTGATTCCCAGCACCGCTAGCACGAACCCGAGCAGCAAGCTGCCTGTATCCCCCATAAACAAACGGGCCGGGTTAAAGTTGTAATACAAAAATCCGACACAGGCCCCTAAGGTAGCGGCAGCTAAGCTGGCGACTAAACCCAATTCCTCAACGACAGCCAACACGAAGAATGACCCAGCAGCAACAGTTGCCAAGCCAGCAGCGAGACCGTCCATATTATCTTGCAGATTAATTGCATTGCAGATGCCGATCACCCAGACAACCGTCAGGATGACGTTATACGTTTCATTTTCGAAGAGATGCGCTTCAATCCCTGACCATACCAACACCAGCCCGGCGACAGCTTCTGCCAATAGGCGCACCCACGGTGGGGTACCATAGCGATCATCGATTAAGCCAACGATCATCACAATCGTCATGCCCGTCAAAATCCCGATCAGTTCGCGGAAGGGCTGCATATCACTGAAAGCCAATACCGCAACTAAGCCAAGATAAATCGCAATACCACCTAACATCGGTGTAGGGGTGCTGTGCATTTTCTGTGACTGCGGCTTGTCGACGAAATCAAGCGCAGTGGCTACACGCACGACAAGCGGCGTCAGTAAAAAGGAGATCAGACCAGAGGCGAGAATGATAGGAACAAATCTAGTCATGGTGTGGGGGCAACCCGTATGTTCTTCTCGGATAACAACGTTAGGTACAAGTTCCGCAGATCATCAATCAGACGTTGCACGCCATATTCAGCCAGCATAGTCTCTTGGGCCGCATCGATCATGTCACTATACCCGCCCTCAACTTGAATCACCTCAATGATTGCCCCAGCGAGAGCCTCAGCATCCTTGGCGGGAACTAACTTGCCCAGCCGCCCACCGTCTAACAGATCAGGAATGCCACCGACCTTTGTTGCTACAACCGGCACGCGTGCTGCCATCGCTTCAATCAATGAGACGGGTGTTCCTTCATTGTTAGAAGAGATCACCACAGCGTTCAGGTCAGCATAGATCATCGGTAAATCTTGCCGCCACCCCAGGAAGTGAACACAATCGGTTAGTTCTAGCTTGTTAACTGCTTGTTCGATATGCTCACGCTCTTCGCCATCGCCAACGATCACAAATTCAACATTAGGTGTGGTTCGGCGCACCCGGTCAGCCGCAGTCAAAAATAGATCATGGTTCTTAATGGGCACCAGCCTACCAACAATACCGACCAAGGCCACATCTGGCGAACAGCCAAGCTCTGCTCGCAATCCGCCGGGTTGGTTTGCTGCTTCAGCAAAATCTGTGAGGCGTAACCCCAACGGAACAATATCAATTTTACGAGCAGGTGCAATCCGGTAAGATACAAGATCGTCTTTCAACCCAGCGCTGATCGTCAAGATTCTGCTCGACCACCACGCCATAACGCGCTCGACCCAAATAAATAACGAGGTTTTTAACCAGCCAAAGTAGCCACTAAATACATGCCCATGAAACGTATGAACAATCACCGGGCAGCGCGTTAAGAGGGCTGCCATACGCCCAAGCATTCCCGCCTTGGCTGTGTGTGTATGGACGACGTGCGGCTTGTAGTCGCGCAGTAACTTGATCAACTCTCTGAGGGCTGCCCAATCTTTCCCTAACGAAATCTCACGTTGTAGGCTGCCCACAAATACAGGCGGGACTCCCAGCTTATCCGCGAGGTAGCTCATATCACCCTCATCTTCGCTGACTGTGCCAGTGACCAATATGCTCTCGAAGTCGCCATCATTGAGGCCCGCCGTCAGCAGCGACACATGGATGCTTGGCCCACCAATGTTCAGCCGTGCGATAATCCGCATCACACGGATTGGCTCGTGGATTGTGGTCATAATTGTGATCGGTACCAATTAATAGTCAGCTTTAGCCCCTCCTCGAAGCTGAACGGTGGCTGGTAGCCCATGTGTTTAACGGCTTTGGTGATGTCAGCTTGCGAGTACTTAATGTCTCCCTCGCGGATATCAGTGTAAATCGGCTCAACGTTAGCATTAATCTCGGATTGTAAAATGCGAACCAATTCATTGAGTGAAATCTGATTGCCCAACGCTGCGTTGAACACCTGCCCAGCAACGCGCTCTACAGGTTGGGTTGCCGCTAATATATTTGCATGGATCACATTGCCAACGTAGGTAAAGTCACGGGTTTGTTCACCGTCACCGAAAATCGTTGGGCGCTCACCATTTAAGTACGATGTAATAAACTTAGGGATAACCGCCGCATAATTACTGGCAGGGTCCTGGTAAGGTCCATACACATTGAAGTAGCGTAGCGCGATAGTTTCTAACCCGTACAAGCTATAGAACAACTGACAGTAGCGCTCCGCCGTCATCTTATCGATGCCATAAGGCGAAATTGGTGCAGCACACATCGTCTCGACTTTTGCCAGTGCCTCCGCTTGATCGCCGTAAATCGATGAGGAAGAAGCAAAGACAAAGCGACGCACACCAGCATCGCGGGCGGCACTCAACATGTTGAGTGCCCCTGTTGCGTTCGACCCATGCGATAACAGCGGATCAGCAACCGAGCGTGGCACAGAAGGTATCGCTGCTTGGTGTAGCACCACATCGATGCCCTTAGCAGCGCGCTGGGCATCATCTAGATGGCGAATATCACCCTCGATTAGGTCGATGTCAGCGAGAATATCTTCAATGTTAGACCGCCGTCCGGTCGCAAAGTTGTCTAGCACGCGGACGCTGTGGCCCTGCTGGAGCAGGGCTCGCACAATATTGGAGCCAATAAAACCGCCGCCACCTGTTACAAGATAATCCACTACTGCATCTTCCAATTATATGGGTTACAAAGCCAGTCAATCGTACTGACTGGCACTAAATTTATCCAAACATATGCTTTAACCATAGTTCCAACGTTAGCAGCGTCCACATTGTCTGACCAAGATCAGCAGTACCCGCTTGGTGTGTATCAACCATCGCTTTGATTGCATCCTTTTCCAATATGTCGTTGATCCGAGCATCCGCTGTCAACAGGGTGGACGTCACATAATCACTAAGATCTGTGCGAAACCAGTAACCCACAGGCACCCCAAAACCATGCTTCTTACGATCAATGATGTTGTCTGGCAGGGTACCGCGCATTGCTTGCTTCAAAATGTACTTTTGTGTCCGTCCCTTGAGCTTGTAGGTTGGGCGAATGCCTGCCGCAAATTCGACTAACTGATGATCAAGGAAGGGGGAGCGGGTCTCCAAACCAACCGCCATACTACAGCGATCTATCTTGACCAATAAGTCACTGGGTAAATAGGTTCGCATATTGAGATCGAGCAAATAAGGCACAGTCTCGCTGACACGCTGTTGATTTGCCTGCGCCTCGTAATGCGCTATGGTGTCCGCTTCACAAGAGCGACCCACCAAACCAGTGACCAGCTCAGGAGATGTGTAACGCACCCAGTTAAGGTACGCTTCAATGAGGCACATATCAGTGGCGTTCGTGAAGCGCCTTGCCCGTTTAGCAAAATTACCATAACCCGTTCCACCTGAGGGCAGTAGATCAACCAGCCACTTGAGCGGCGTTTTGACCAGCTCCGGCATGCGCTGATACTTCTCAAGTAAGGTCGCCGCGTAAAAACGATCATACCCAGCGAATAGTTCATCACCACCATCACCTGTTAGAGCAACTGTCACGTGCTCACGTGCTAGTTTACTAACGAGGTAGGTTGGTATCGCAGAGGAGTCACCAAAGGGCTGATCATGATGGTGTACCAGCATGCCCGCTAGCTCAATCACATCTGGCTTCACGCGGAACACAGTATGCTCTGTATTAAACAAGTCAGCGATACGCTGGGCGTATACAGTTTCATCAAAGGATCGCTCACCCTCGAACCCAATCGAGAAAGTCTTGACAGGCTGGGTTGATACTTCAGCCATCAAGGCAACAATTGCGGCAGAGTCCAGCCCGCCTGAGAGAAACGCCCCCAACGGCACATCTGCAATCATCCGTTCCCGCACCGCACGATCTAGTAAATCTCGTAGAGCTGCAATAACTTGTGTCTCTGTGCGCCTGTCATCTACGCCATCAGGAAATGGCGGCTGCCAGTACCGTTTTACCTCTACCTGAGACTCTCCTCCTTCCAGACGGACATAGAGCATGTGCCCCGGTGGTAATTCGTGAATGCCCTCGAATAGAGTCTGTGGAGCAGGTGGGTAGCCGTAAGCCAAATAATAAGGAATTGTATCCCTGTTCAAGCGCTTGGGCACCGCAGGGTGTGCCAACAGCGTCTTTATCTCAGAACCAAATACGAACCAATCATTGGTGCGTGCATAATACAGCGGCTTCTGGCCCATCCGGTCACGCACCAGTACAAGCTGTTTTTTAGGTGCATCCCAGATGGCGAGGGCAAACATCCCATTGAAGTGCTCGATGAATTTTTCTGCACCATATTCTGCATAGGCCCGCAGAATGGTTTCCGTATCAGTTCCGGAAAAGAACGTATGCCCTACGGTTTCCAGCGCGGTTCGCGCCAGCTTGAAGTTATAAGCCTCACCGTTGTAGCTAATGTGCACACCCGCCGCGGGTAATGACATCGGCATATGCCCGGATTGGCTCAAGTCAATGATTGCCAACCGACGGTTGCCCAACCCACAAGGTCCATCAATTAGGATACCGTCGTCATCCGGCCCGCGATGTATGATCGTATTCGTCATACGTTTGAGGGTGTCGGTGTTAGGCTGTTCACCTCGTAGTGATAGCACACCGCAGATGCCACACATCAGACTTGACCTACAATCTGCTGATAAAGTTCGGCAGTTGCTTGCACCATTTTTTCAACAGAGAATGTGTTAATCAGTCGTTCACGTCCGGCCTTGCCCATGGCAGCGGCCTTTTCTGGGTGTGCTAATAGATCATCTAATGCGGTAGCAAGTGCCGTGACGTCATCAGGTGGCACCAGCAGACCAGTTTCACCATCAACGACAATCTCTGGCAAAGCACTGACGGAACTCACAAGCAGCGGGCGTGCATGGCGCATTGCTTCTAACGTCACAAGCCCAAACCCCTCCCAGCGTGAAGGCACAACTACCATATCGCTACCGGGCATCAGCCGTTGGGCATCCGTCAGCCAGCCGACGAACTGCGTTACCTCACCAATACCAAGCTGCCTCGCAAGGGTTTCCAGTTGATTACGCAGGCCGCCATCTCCGACGATCTTCAGCCTCGCTCGCGGGTGTTGGGTTCGTACCTGAGCGAATGCACGCAGCAGTACATCAACCCCCTTTTGCTCGACCAAGCGCCCAATGAACAACACAATCTGCTCATGGGAGGCAGCTTGCAGCATCTGCCGAGCCTCTTCAACAGAACATCCTTCTACATTCGCAGACAACCCGTAGCGGATCGTCTTGACTTTCTCAACTGGTATGCCTTCTACATCCACCACGAAGCGCTCTAGAGCATCCGAAATGGTGACGATACGTGCTGCTTTGCGGGCCGCATTTTGATTGAGCCATTTTAATATGGGGATTTTTCGGAAGCGGTCGTCGTTGTGACGTGTGGAAATGCGATACAGTACCCGCGCCTGTGCAGCTGCAGGCAGACCATACAAGTCCGCGTGTAGTAGATGCGTATGCACAATTTGGGGGTTCAGTGCTCGGAACTTTGCTCTGAGCCGCTTAATCAATGTGAGGTCAGCATGGTGCTTAATGACCACACTTTCACTGCGTACACCCGCTTGCTGCATCAATTCGTGGAACGGCTCAACGGGGTTGCCAGGGTCAACCAGAACCAGCATATGTGGCTCAAAACCCTGCGATAAGAGGCCGGGCAGCAAGTTCAACAAGTACCCTTCGGAACCAGCAATGCCTGTTACTTTACTCACATGTACCACACGCATCGGCCTTATGCATCCTCTTTGACGTGTTGAAGCTGTTCCTCTAACTCATGGACGCGGGTACTGAGCAGGGCGATGTGCTGGGCTGCTTGCTGGTTTTGACGAGCTAGTTTGGTGATCACGACGGAAAATTGCAGCAGGATCAGTGTGATCATACCAATGCCGAGCACGAACAATGCTGAAGGCGGGTAAAAAATCCCAAGCACGTTGGCGAGTGTGTCTAAGAGTGTGTCGCGGAAAAATGCCAGCCCGATTAACGCTGCCAGCATACCTAACCATAGCAGCGAGTAATCTTCACGTAACATACGCCGCCTGACCAGTTCAAATACGACTACAAATAACCCAATTGGGACGAGTAACATCACCAATTCGGCACGTGTAATGCTATTCAACATAGTTGGCTCCTCTAGTGATTACATGGGGTTGGCGCAGCAAATTGATGCAGACAGACAGCAACACTTTGATCATGTAATAGACAGAACGCAGCGGCGTAATCGATGATTGCCCACCATACCGTGTGTTCATCGTAACGGGCACTTCATGCAGCATTAACCCAGCACGTGTCAACGTGACAACGGCCTCAGGCTCTGGGTAGTCGAAGGGGTAATCCACAGCGCAATGTTCGATTGCCCTGCGATTACTGGCCCGAAAGCCAGATGTTGTATCGGTGAACTTCTTCCGCACCACAAACGAGATCACGGCAGACAGAACAATGATCCCAATGCGCCGCACCAACGGCGTAACGTACCCGCGGTCTTCGATGTAACGAGACCCAATGACCACATCGGCGTCTGTCGTCTCAAATGCAGCCAATAGATCACTGATTTCCTCAGGGTTGTGCTGACCATCGCCGTCCACCTGAATTGCGTAGTCATAGCTGTGTTCTTTGGCATAGAGGAAGCCAGTCTGCATAGCCGAGCCAATACCAAGGTTATAAGGCAGGCTAGCGACTATCGCGCCAGCATCCCACGCAAGTTCTGCTGTTGCATCGGTTGAGCCATCGTCGATCACAATAATGTCAGCATCGGGCACGGCCTTATGCACCCACCCAATGACGGTAATAATACTCTCCGCCTCATTAAGGCAGGGGATCATGATCAACAGCTTTGGCTGGTGCTTCAAGTCAGTTTTCGCTGGTGTTTCTGCGATGGCAGCTTGGACGGTCACGGGCGTTTGGGCTTAGGTTGTAGTCTTCTCTTTGAGCATCTTGGCCAGCGCAGCAGTCACTGTTTCGAAGCGTTTATCCCATGTATGGTGATGCGCTTCCTGCATCCGTGCTGTTATAGCTTCAATTGATTGCTCGGCTAGAGAGGATACCGTTTCTTCAACCAGCCTTACAAACTCCGCCCGATCATAAGCAACCGCAATCAAATCCCTAAATTGGTGTACTTCCGGCATATTAACGGAGACAACGGGCTTCCCTGTTGCTAAGTACTCATAGAGTTTCAACGGGCTACAATGTTCAGCGACATCGTCCATGTGATAAGGGTTCAGGCAAACATCAAACGCCTTGACATACTGCGGCACCTCAGCGTAGGGAACCCGCCCAGTAAACAACACGTTGGGCAGTTTCTCTAACGGCTCGACGTTTGCGAGTATACCAACCGGGCCGACGAGGATCACCGTCCAGTCTGGGTGTTTCTCGGCGATCTCTGCCAGTAATTCCGTATCAATCCAATATTGGACGCTGCCCAAAAAACCAACCGTCGGGTGCTGCACCGCTTGTAGGCTCTCAGCAATAGGCAACGCAGGGTCAGCGACGGTGGCAAAATGCGAGACTTCAGCCGCATTGGGTACCAATACAGCTCGTTTGACGTACACCTGCTTGGACTCAAGTAGCCCCTGTGCTGTTACGATCAACAAATCGACCTTATCGAGCAGGCTATGCTCCATCTTGCCGATTGCTTTGGCATTCACCAACCCCTTGCTGGCGGTAAATTCATCAACACACTCGTAGACCGCCGCTGCTTCACCGAGGGCACCGACAAAGTCCGCTGAGTGCGGTGTATACGTCCAGATAATCAGACGAGAAGAGTCAAATTTGAGGTGCTTCAGCACGGCCCGAAGGTACCATTTCAAAACTGCATTGTTAACAACGTTGATGGCCTTCACCACTTGAAAGAAAGGCAGCACAATCGGCAGGGTGTAAACCCATAGGTTAGGCTCAACTTTCCGTGGGCCTTGTAGATGGCGCCACACCCGGCTGAGCTGACTCTTGAGGTCAACCAGCCATCCAGCCCAGTGCATCTGCTGTTCAACGTATAAAACACGGTTTCCCTGCGCGGCAAACTTACGCGCAAAGCGATGTTTGCGCGTAGGGACTGCGTCCCAATCTTGGGTAGATAGGACAATGAAGTCGTATCTGCTGGGGGCATTAGCCATCGGCGGTATCATTCCAACGGCGCAGGTCAATTGTTTGGTTAGTTCGCATTGACTGCTGGGCCGCTAGGGCGATCTGGGTAGCCCGCAAGCCATCCTCTGCCGTAATCAACAAATTGCTCTGCCCGCGTACAGCTAATCCGAAGTTCTCTAGCAGAGCCTTATGCCCTTTGTCCTGACGACCCTTGTGAGCTTGCCCGCGCAGCCCTTCAAACACAAGCTGCTTAAAGTCATCTAAAACAGCAACGCCACCACCAGCGAAGACCTCAACCCGTTCTTTCGGGAAGTGCGTATCCCCAAAGGGCGTATAAATCACCGTCCCAACTGACTCATCTGCAAAGCGGATCGCCAGTGTAAAGTGCTGCTCGTCGGTGCTGCCTTGGGCACTGACGGTCTGCGACGCAGCATCGATCATACCACAGACGAAATCAATGAAGTGAACACCTTCCCCTACCAGCCGCCCACCCCCCTGAGTCGGATCGTTTAACCAGTGGCTGCCCGCTAGGGCACCTGCATTAACGCGAAAGATAATCGACTTCGGTGTATGAATGGCCCTCAGGACTTTATACAGCTCTTGCGCGGTCGGGGCAGCGCGGCGGTTAAAGCCAACGGTCACCAACTTTGATGCCACTTCCGCAGCGCTTAATACAGCACGGCAGTCACTGAGGGTCAATGCCAATGGCTTTTCTACAAAAACATGCTTGCCATGCTGCAACGCCTGTATCGTCTGGCTGGCATGCAGATGGTGACGAGTCGAGATTAGTACCGCATCAATGTCATCATCACTTAAAACGACTGGTAGTTCTGTTGCCGCCACGGGGATATCGTGCTGCTCCGCAACCTGCGCCGCCGAGGCACTGCCACTGACGACAGTTCTTAAGGCGAATTGCGTATCCCCTTTGATGTTAGGGAGGTGCATACTTCGAGCGAAACTTCCTGCACCGATCAGCGCCAGCCCAATCGGCTCATCTTTTGGGCTTTGGGTACGTTTCAACACATGAATGTCGGAGGCTGCTTGCTCCGGTTCAGCCTCACCATATGTCAGTAGCACAGCCAAAGCCCCATCACTAACGCGCTGATACGCTTGTTCCGCTTCTTCAACCGGATAAGACGCAGAAATCAACGAATCGATCTCAATTTTGCCGGTCGCAACTAACCTAAGGAAGGCACTCATATTGCGCTGTTCTGTCCACCGGACATGGCCTGGTGGGTAATCAATACCCTCTTCTTCGTAGGTTGGATCGTAGCGCCCTGGCCCCGTCGAGCGGGAGATCACAAAGTCAAGCTCGCGATTGTAGAACGTCGTTCGCTCCAAGTCCATGCCCATCGACCCAACCATCACAACGCGCCCACGCTCACGACACATCCTGAAAGCCTCATTGGTTGCTTCGCTGCTGCGCGTCGCCGCACACAAAATGACTTTGTCGGCTCCCATACCCTGCGTGATCACCATTACTTCATCGACTTGCTTACCGGTCCCCGGGTCAATCGTCTGAATATCAGCTAAGGCTCGCCGCTCTGGGGCAAAATCCGTGCCAATGACGTGACACCCTGCCGCGCTAAGGATGCGCACTGTTAACTGCCCAACCAACCCTAAGCCAACCACAACAACCGTATCCCCGATCTCCACCTCAGCACGGCGCACACCCTGGAGCGCAATCGCGCCGAGTGTCGTAAACGCCGCTTGATCGTATGTCACGTTGTCAGGGATGGGCACTAATAGATTTTGGGGTACCGCCATATAATCAGCATGTGTTGCATATTTGCTACCGGAACACGCTACGCGCATCCCAGCGCGTAAGCCAGTGGCTTCCGGCCCAACCGTTTCGACCATGCCAGCCGCGCTATAGCCCACCGGGAACCACATCGATGAGACATCTTGCACAGCCTGCGCCGTGAACGCCAACCCTTCGCGCAGCGCCAACTGAAACGCTCGTCCGACCAGTTCGGGTTGGGCAATCGCCTTGCGCAGCAGGCTGCCCCCACCCATTGCTTGGCTGAGTTCCGTCCCGCTGGAAATGAGCGACGTGTGGGTCTTGATGAAGGCACCCTTTTCAGGGGTAGCAGGTGCAGGCACATCTTGAATATAGAGCTGACCTTTGCCATCAAAGAAGAGTTGTTTCATAAGCTCATTAGTTATAGTGAATAATTATGCTTAGGCCAGAGTGTAACGGTTCAATGCCCGGGTGGTGTTGCTCCCAAGCACCATTGCCTCACGCATGGCTGTCAATGCGTTCTGCCCAGATGCCCGCACGACATTATAGTCGACATCCCGTTGATATGGGTAAAATATCAGTACCACGTCAATTGGTAAACTCACTTCACCACTGATCTCCATCACAGGGTTTGCTTGTTTGACGCCGTATGAGGGCGCGTGCCATCCTTTTTTGATCGCCGTCTTGAGGCTAAAATCCCCCAGGGACATAATAATTAAGCCTGCGTCAACATTACTATGATGAAACCGCAAAGCCTTATGCTCTTTGACAACATCCAGTTTGGCAGGGCTAAAGTGGTAGCGAGCGGTCACATTGGTTGTATGCACACCCTGACTGCTACCGCTCCCATTTTGGTAGTTCATATCAACATAAACCACGTCATTGATCAACACCAGGCCACTGCGCTTTTCAAACCACCAATGTCTGCGGTGGACGAGAGGCGGGTCAAGGCGTGCATACCCACTGTGAGAGACATCCAGTAAATCGTAGTCATCGTTAGATACCCAGCGGTGAACCACCACCCGCGCATCATTCTCCAGCCGGAATAACTCCGGTGGGATGCGGTTAAGTTCCTCTGTCCCAATTTGCAGCGTATTGTGATACGCCGTTGAGCGGAAGGCGTTGCGCTCAGTTGGTTCAGAGGTATATAAGTAACTGCCAGGGTCAATAATGAACGCTACACCATAAGCATCCATCGTGAAGCTTAGTGTGTCGTTATGTGCGTGTCCCCCGACACCATCCTGTCCGACTTCTCCAGCGTCAACCACAAGATGAACATGCCTGCTGCTCATCACATAGAGGCCGCTGGCCTCGAACCCCCGCGAATGCCGATACGTGCCACGCGTCGGTTCTCGCTCCGACAAAGCATAAGCACGCACCCGAATGCCATGCCCAACATCAACCCATTGCTCAGGGTCAATACCTAGCGGGCGCTGTACTTGTGATGTCAGTGTTTCGGTGAAACGCGCCGAGGCATCCGTCGCGAAGTACCAGAAAGCATCCTGCCATTCTGACCCAGCCGCCAAAGCCCAACCTCGGTCGTTTGGTTCGACATAGCCAGCCCATTCAACTGACTCGCGTTCCAACACCAGCGAACCAAGTGCCAACAAGTGCCGGTGATCGTTGATCTCTCGGATGCGGTTGTCGTAGACGCCAAGCGGGAGGAAACGCCCATCATCTGCATCCCCGATGACTGGCGCTAGTCCACTCGGCGGGGTGTATGCCATCACCACATCCAGCATCGAGCGCATCCGAGCACGCGTAATATCCGGGATCGCTATGCCATTGACAACGCATAAGGCTGCCACACTTAGTGCCATCTCTGTGACTAAGCGATGGTACGAGATCGACGCTTCGTAGTCCATCCCATCTGGGTTGATCTGCCGGTCAAGTTCTTCCCACAGGCGCGTTAACCCAGTTTCGCGCCACGTTTTCGCTTCCTCAAATTCAGGAAAAATAATTCCAAGGTATGCGAGGCCTGCGAGATTCGCAATCAGGTGATTGGTACGAGGCCAACCGTCTTCAAGGTGCTTGTTGAGATGCTCACCATGTTGGCGGAAGCTGGCAAGCCACAATGCAAGAAACGTCTCTGTCATTGCCTCCGACTCGACCAGCATATAATATGCCCATATCCAGTTGACCGCCCGAATGGCGATATCCATTGGACCAGCCCAGTTGACGCCAAAGCCGTAGGGATTCGTTTTGATCCAGTTGGCGATCTGGTTAACAGCTTCACGGGCATAGGTTTCATCCCATGTGTAGAGGAAAGCCTGCCCCAGCCGCACCGTGTGGTGAAAGCGATTTAGTTCCCAAGGCACCTTGACGTCAATCCCGCCTCTGCTTCGCATAAGGGTCAAACGGCTGTGGTGTATTTGAGGCCATGTGTAGTCGTTCTTAAAATCTCGCTGCCAGTTGATAGGCCAGCCAAGGTCAAACTCACCAGAGCCAAGCAGGTCAAACTTATGGCCCCGTATTTGGTCTGCTTGGTGGATGGTCGCGTAGTAGACCTCAGGGAAGAATTGCGTGATCAACGCGGCTTGTTCAGGGATAATGCCGAAGAAAACGGGCGTTTGACGCTCACGAATTTTCGCTGCCAATTCCTTGATGCTGGCGCCAACCTGAATCGCCTTTGGTTTCTGGGGCGCAGTCCGGGTTTGGATTTCACGCTTGATGCGCTTCCAAGCGATGGCAGGCAGTTCCTCTGCAGGAATACTAAATGGCACCATAGCGAACAGCTATTACTTTCTCTAAACAGCAGACGTTTCTTGAACCAAAATTGTAACAAACACCTAACAGATGCTCATACTATGTTGGTTAGATTACTGTTGGTTGAGGATGTCATCATACAGGGTGATGGTGCGCGCCGCATTGGTTTTTGCGTCGAACAGCCCACGGGCATAGGTGTAGGCCTGTTCACCCATAGCGGCGGCATGTTCTGGGTTTGACAAAATCCGTATCAACGCTGCACTCAATACCTGCGGATCATTGGGTTTGACCAAGTACCCTGTTTTCCCATCGATTATTAACTCCTTAGGCCCCCCTAGGTTGGACGCCACCGATGGTTTCGCCATTGCCGCCGCTTCAATGACAGGGCGTGCAAAATGCGGCACGCTCGATGGGAAAACAACGCACTGGCTGGCAGCGACTACCTGCGGCATATCTTGCCGAATGCCGGTGAAGATCACCGTCCGTTTTTCTTTAGCACTTAACCCTGTCACAGCTTGTTGAACCGCTTTTTGATAGGCGTTTACACCTAAGAGTTGCTTAGCAAGCCCTTTGATACCCCCTTCACGCAAAGGACGCGGTGGTGGCCCTGCGAAAATAATTCGCAGATCAGGGATGGCGGCGACCAATGCTGGTATTGCTCGGACTAAAGTTAATGTTCCCTTAGGTTCTGCCACGCCCCCCAACATCACAATGACGGGGGCGTCTGGGGCAATCCCTAACTCTGATCGCACATCGCTGCCGTCAAGTGTTCGGTCAAAGATACTAAAGTCCACAAAGTTATGAATCACATGGACGCGATCACTGGGATGCAGTTGGTTAGCATCATGTTCACTGATTGCCACAACACGATCCCCATGTTGAACAATGTTACGCTGGATCCAACCCCGACGGATGCCAAAGTAGCCCTTCACAATTGGCTCACGGATATGCCAGATAATTGGTACGCCAGCCCGTGCAGCCCCAATTGCCGAGGGCGTTAGTGTGGAACTATTCAGATGAACAATATCCGGCTGCATGTCTCGCACCAATTGCTCTGTCTTTCGGATCGAGGGTTGGATTGACAACAAGCGTCCTGGCAGCCGCCACAAGTCGCGCCCACCATACCATTCGAGCGTTGTATGGCTGAACTCTTTGATGCCCGTAACCGGTCGCGTCTCGATTCCATTCTTTCGGTACAGCGGCACCACAGGCCCATCCTTGAGGGTCAACACGATTGGCTCGTAACGTCTACGGTCAAGTTGCTGTATCAGATAGAGCAGACTTAGCGGCGCACCACCAATGCCTCCTCCGTGATGAATGTATAAGACACGAATCATAGAACCTCGACAGCCTCAATCAAATGCTGCATCCGGTCTTTGTAAGTATGCTTGCCTTCAGTAATTAAACGATGCCCTTCTGCCGCAATCTGCGCGGCTTCATCGGTATGTTTAACATAGTACCGAACTTGCTCTTGCAATGAGTCAGCATCCGTGAAGTAAACAGCCCCAACGTCATCAGGCAACCACTTTTGTTGATCACGTGTGAGGGTGCTCAGCATGCAGCCACCCATGGCAGGAGCCTCAAATGTACGCATGTTGTGCGCTTGACCATTCTGTTTACGAATGAAGTTCAGCGTCAAGGTTGAACCAGCCACAACTTTTGCTAACGCTCGTTCACCGCGCCACTCATTGACGATGCACCCCCGTAGGGGGTTGTTCGCCGCTACTTTTTCCCAGTTGGTACCAAACACGCGCAGGTCGAACGTTGTGAGGTGTTCAAGTAAGGCGGCGCGCTCTGGTGTGTACCCACCAACGAAGCATACCTCTGACTGAAGCATATCTCGTTCAGCTACTGATAATGTGGCAGGGGCATGGGCCTCTGGATCATACGCAAATGGCAGGTATTCAACCTGTTGTGTACCAGCGTTCTGCAGTGGGGCGAACAAATCTTTGTCCCAGATAAAGTAGATATCAAATAGAGGGATACTATCAATAATGTTCTTGTTGGTGTTTGCCGTCGCGTAATCGAACGGGCTATCTGGGTTCCAATTGACGAGGATCGGCCTGAAGGCGAGCTTCCGTAGGCTTTTAATTGTCTCTGGAAGTATCTCAACTCCCTTGACGATGATCACCAATTCTGGCTGAAACCCCTCAGCGACTTTCAACAAGCGCTTGTTAAAGCACCGCCTAAGTGGAATTTGTTCAAGTTCATACAACACAGGCGTATTTTGGAACCGTACTTTGCTGTTTAGCTCCACATGCCGATCATACACCAGTAGTTCATGTCCGAGTGCCTCAAGCCCGCGAGCACAGTAGCGCTCTAATGCCCCTGACGCCAGTGATCCAACCAGTAGCACGCGCACCGTTACTGTACCTCTCTGATGCGATACAGCGTCATCCGCTCACCACGGTAGACGACCTCAGCATACGCTTCTAAGAATGCGTTCTGGGCAAACAAGGGCTTATCACCCGTAATAATATGCGTTTGCAGAATATAGTCGATGCCGTTAGCCTCCAAAGCCCTTAGTAAGGCTGTTGTATTCTGTATGTTGGCATAATCAACCCGATCACCCCAATTACCTGAGACCAAATCCGGTGAAATGTACAGTGAACCGTTGGCGTGCTCTGCCAGAATGCGCTCGCCGTCGTAGGCATCCAGCGCTTGGATCGTCTCCCACGTCGGAAATGTGATTGGGGCCACCTCATTGTGCCAAGCAGCAATGTACGCTTCGCGTTCCATCCCAAGCGCGATCCGATGGGTACCGTTACCGTATTGCACTCCTATGATCAATGTCAAATTGACCGTCACCATTGCGATGCTGGCGAGTTGAACCACATACTTACCCGCTGAATGCTGTTGGTCAACACGCCAGAGCACGTACCCTGCCACAATTGATAAAAAAGCCAACCCCGGCACAAAATGCCGCGCTGCCTGTTTGACCACAAACCACATCACCGAGAACACAAAAGCATACATCAGCATGTGCCGGATGATTGGCTTATCTTTAAGCACCCCCAGCAGTGCGCCAACAACCAGCGCCATCAAAAAGATCGGCCCAACGATAAACCCAAGGTAGAAGTTCAAATCAGGATGGTGTCCAATTGACATCCCGATGAGGTTGCCTACATAGCCGAGCACAGTCCAATCATAGAAGACTTCTGTACCTAACTCACTGCGCGGTGACGGCAGCCCACCGATCAATGCAAACTGCTTGGCAAACACAGGGTAAAAGGGACTACGATGAACAATCAGATTGTACAGATAGAATGGAAACCCACCCGTCGCCGTCAACCCAAGGAATAATGCCAACCGCTGTGCCAACCGCCTGAACTGTCCCCGCACGACGCTGAACACCACTAACCAGAGCATCAGAAGTAAGACTGAGATAAACGCCTGCACTTTGGTACCTGCCGCCAAACCAGCAAACAGTCCGGCAAATAGTAGCCAGCGCCATCCTTCGCGTGTCTCATTTCCGGCAGCACCTGCTAACGTAAACCAGCGAAGAAAGGCAGTCAAGGCCAGTATCTCGAATAAGGCCCACAACATGTCAACCTTACCCGACTGCGCTAAATAGGCGGCGTCTGGCATGGTGTATAGAAAAACTACCGCAAGCAAGCTGCTAATCTGATTGAAAAACAACCGAGCCAGCGCGTAGAGTGCGACGGCAACCATCAAGCTGGCACCAAAAGCGACTAGCAGTGTCGCCGTGCTGAAGCTTGGACGCAGCAGCAGCCCCCAGCCAGAAAGCAGCATAGCGTTGCCTGGTAATGTCGCTGCCCATATGTGAGTTGGCTGCACGTATTGGCCGGCCTCAACCCAATAGCGCGGCAGCAGTAAATATTGGTGAACGGTGTCACCTTCGGTTGGTGGGGCGATGCCACCTAGTAGGTTGAGCAACCCCCATACGACAGCAAGTAGCAGCAAGACGCGCACGTACCAAGGCATATGCAGGGCTTTACGCAGCAACCCCCAAAGTGCCTGTAGATCTTGGGCCAGTATTTCCCAATACAAAACCATTAAACTCAGTCCACTGATCAACAGGCCCCACGCTAACCATGGCTGGTACAGGCCAAGCAAGCTGGCAGCGAACAACATGGTCGCTGTTAGAGCAGTGCCAAACCCATAAGTAAAGGCTAGTCCGGCGGCACGATTCCAAAAATTGAGGGGCACGCGCACCCGAAGCATGACGCCATAGCCATACAAAGCCGCCATCATTAGCAGCAGTAAGGTAACATCGGCAACAATCGGCAACATTAGACTTAGGAAAAAAAACGTTGTTCGAGAGCAGGCAGCAGAATTTGGGCCTGCCGGGCAAGGTAAGCGCCTAACAGCAGCAATGCCCAGAGCGCCCCAATGCCAACCGCTATGTTTGATGCAGAGCGCACGTCTGGCTGAGGGACAATCTCGTAGCGCTTGGCCTTTGCCGCACAGGAATTAGGGAATGTTTCGACAAACACTCTATAAAGCGTTTCACCCACCACATCATAGCTGCAATGTGTCTTAATATATTCGATGCTGCCCACACGTAACTGATCGAGTTTAGTCGGGTCAGCAAGCAGCGCATGAATTGCTTGAGCCATAGCAGCGGCATCGTGGTTAGGCACAATCTGTCCATTCACATTTTCAATGACGATGCCCTCAGGGCCGCCGCAGTCCGTCGCAATGACCGGAGTACCGCAGGCCATTGCTTCTAGCATTACGATGCCGAGCCCTTCTTGTGAACTCGGTAGTACAAACAACCTAGCACCTGTATACAGACTGTTAAGGCGCTCAAGACTGACGCGTCCTTCAAACCGCACAACCTTACTGATACCAAGCTCGTCACATAAGTCGAGCAGATGTTGGGTAGGTATGTCACCTGCTAGCACAAGCTGCACACCTGGATGCTGAATATGCACTTTCGCAAAGGCCTGCAGCAGCAATGGTACATTTTTACGTACATCGTTGATACGGCTGACGGTCAATATATATGGACTGGCGATGTCAGCAGGTGGGGAGGCATCGAGTTTGAGGTCAACAGGTACGGGCGCTACGGTGACTTTATCGGTGAGATCCGGTCGTTCTTCCCGAATGCGCCGAGCCACATATGGGCTGTGGACGACAATCTGCTTAGCTTTGCGCAATACAAAATATTCTTGCCAACGTAAGAAGCCCCAAAACGGACTGTTTAAGGTGGCTTTTGCCCACGCGTCTCCACTGAGCACTTTGCCCTCTAGCTCATCGGCATAGAGCGTGCTCGTCCAGATGACGAAAGGCATGCCCCGTAGTGCTGCGGGCAGGGCAGCATGGCTGGGGCCACCCGCAAACACCAACTGATCAAAGCGTTCAAGCACAGGGCCAACGATCCACTGTGGCATGAAATACATCAACCATAGTGGTACCGGTGGCACCGCATTCGCGGATGTCGGGTTCGGATGTTCAGGTCGGTTGTGCAGTCGCCAATGCTTCAACGACCATTTCAAGCGTTCCCACCGGCTGATGTCTCCTTCAGCGAAGGTACCATACAGCACATGTGGATCATGTCCCCAATCTTCGAGGTAGGCACACCATGCATCAATGACCGTTGGTACGCCACCAGGTCGGTCAGCTTGCAGCGTCATAATGCAGGTTGTTTCGGGCGTTTCAGCCATTAGTTCAGAACAGGTTTCGCGGGCGCATCCTCACGCCGGAGAACACGGCGCACCACATAGATCGATTTGTCTTGGGCTTCATAGTATGTGCGGACGAGCAGTTCCGTCACCAAGCCGATTAAGAATGACTGCACACCCATCGAAAAAAAAGTAACTGAAATAAGCAGCAGCGGTGTGTTATCCGGCTGGATGCCCCGAATAAGGAACAACACAATCGAAGCCAGTAAAGCGACAGTGCTGGCAATCATAAAGCCAAGCCCCACGCCACCAAACAGGTACATCGGCGTGGTTCTGTAACTGAGAAAGAACTTAACCGTCAATAGGTCGAGGCTCACTTTAAATGTACGCCATAGGCCGTACTTGCTCGTTCCATGAATGCGAGGACGGTGGTTTACCTTCATCTCGGTGATGTTAGCACCCGCCGCCGAAGCGAATACTGGAATAAAGCGGTGCATCTCACCATATAACCGGACTTCATCGATCACTTCACGCCGATAGGCTTTTAGTGTACAGCCGTAGTCATGAAGCGCGACTCCAGTTACCTTTGATATCAAGCCGTTGGCTAACATTGACGGGAGCTTACGAGTTAAGAACGTATCCTTGCGATCAAAGCGCCAACCACTGACGAGGTCATAGCCTTCGTCTAATTTCGCCATGAGTTTGCCAACGTCGGCTGGGTCATTTTGCAAGTCAGCATCCATCAAGATAACAACATCACCATTGGAATGATCGATGCCAGCAGAGATAGCAGCCGTTTGCCCAAAATTACGTCGCAAATCGACAAACACCACATGTTCCGGGTCCTGTTTCACCAATCCTTCCAGGCGCTCAACACTCTGGTCGCGGCTGCCATCATTGGCATAAACGACCTCATAGCTGTAGTCCAATGGCTGCATAGCCTCTGTGATTTCTTGATGCAGCAACAGGACGTTGTCTTCTTCGTTGTAAACAGGAATGACAAGCGATATATCAACACGGTGAGCATTGTTGTGCCCAGAACCGTTTGTAGATGCGTTAGAGGGAGTCATGACCAGCCGAAATCCTTCTCATAAAATCTAGCATAGAAGTGTAGTACCAGAGTGGGATAATTCCGATAATTCGACTGGTCAGTGTAGAACTATCTATTCAATCTCGCCAAAATTTGACTGAATTAACGCAGCGAGTGATTCGACAGATTCCTTTTCATCAGGGCCTTCTGCCGCCAGAGAGATGGTATGCCCTTGTGCCACACCTAGGGTAAGCACACTGAGGATACTTTTGGCGTCAACGGGGTCACTTTCGCCACTGACGTTTTGAATAGTGATATCAGAATCAAATTCACTTGCAGCTTTTACGAACATCGCGGCAGGGCGTGCGTGCAGGCCCAGTTTGTGCTCAATTACCAAAGTCTTCTCGAACATTTTGCTGCCCTCTTTATGGTTGTGGATTTATTGCAACTATGGTCTAGGAATTAGAGTACATGGTTCGGTTTTCCAAGTCAACCTCTGAGAGCATATGCGATGTAATTCAGAATAACATCGCGTAGAATGAGCATACGCTCAGTTCCCTAACGGGGCCAGCCATCCAGGCTTTGATTTGTTTGATAGCGCTTTTAACCGTGCCCGACCCAATGAGAAAGCCGTCATCCTGGCGTTGTGTATGCCAGTGCTGAGCACCTCATCATCCGGATAAAGAGTATGATACCAGTCTACACATTGGGTGCTGTCGGGGAACAAGTCGGTCGTCACATCCCAAATCCATGCGGCGCCATCGGCGGTGACACAATTCTCAGCCGCTTGAGGAACATCAGCTTGATAATCGCTGGCTCACAAAGCTTTGCCAAACCGTTCGACGCTGCCGAGAACTGCCGCAAGGACGATATCTTGCGCAAGGCCATCTGTGTGCTTTTTTGTAGCGGGCTTGCATACTGATATCAAATACAGTCCCAACCTTGACCTCTTCAGTAAAAATAGGCTCGCTCTACCTCTAATCTTTAAACCTCATCAGTTTGTCGCATTTCGAGCAGATGGGCTTTGATCTCGTCGTCTGTCGGCTAGAGCATTCCTATCTCTTTTGCTTTTGCCATAGTTTACTCTTCTTTGCCCAATAATGTGAATTATACCCGAGCATATCAGACGTTAACGTAACTATCCGCTGCACTTCGACGGTCTGTACTGCGCTGGCTATAATCGCTTTTGGCTCAAGTAAACTTAACCATTAATCAAATTTTTTATTGGAGGGCCTGTGTACATTGTCGGCATCTCATGCTACTATCATGACTCAGCAGCTTGCATCCTGCGGGAAGGCGAATTGATTGCTGCCGCCGCTGAGGAGCGTTTCTCACGTAAAAAGCATGACAGCGGGTTCCCTCACCATGCTATTGAATTTTGCATGCAGCAAGCTGGCATCACATCTAATGAGATTGATTACGTCGTTTTCTATGAGAAACCACTGCTGAAATTCGAGCGCATCCTTCTAAGCTCACTGTCTACCTATCCACGCTCATTGACCTTCTTTCGTGAATCGATGATTAGTTGGTTCAACGAGAAACTCTGGGTCAAAAGTCAACTGCTAGAAAAACTCAGCATCCCGTCGGAAAAGCTGCTCTTTGTCGAACATCACCAATCCCATGCTGCCAGCAGCTTCTTCGCTTCGCCCTTTGAAGAATCGGCTATCCTTACAATTGACGGCGTTGGCGAGTGGACAACGGCTGCCATTGGCAAAGCAGCAGGCAGTTTCACTAAGGCCAACAAAAACATCCTCAAGCTCGAAAAAGAGATGCGCTTCCCGCACTCAGTTGGGTTGCTGTATTCTGCTTTTACCGCCTATCTGGGGTTCCGAGTCAACAATGGTGAATACAAAGTGATGGGTATGGCCCCCTTTGGTGAACCACGTTACATCGATAAGATACATAAAGTAGTTGACGTCTCAGATGATGGCAGTATCCATCTTGATATGAATTATTTTTCGTATCATTACTCAGCAACTCAAACGTTTAACCGCAAATTTGATGCCCTCTTTGGCCCGCGCCGCAGCCCCGAGCGTCAGTTCTTCACGGCGCAAACTAACCCGGATTTGGCTGGCCCTGAAGCGGAAGAGAATCAGCGCTTTGCCGACATTGCCGCCAGTATTCAGGTAGTCACTGAAGATATCATCATCAAAATGGCGAATGAGGCCCATCGCCTGACGGGGTCAAAGAATCTCTGCATGGCAGGCGGCGTCGCCTTGAACAGCGTCGCCAATGGCAAAATTCTTGAGAATACCCCATTCGACACACTCTATATCCAGCCTGAAGCAGGCGATGCAGGCGGCGCGTTGGGGGCAGCACTCTATGCCTACCACATCATTTTAGGTCACCCGCGCAGACTTATTATGAACACACCCTACTGGGGCAAGCGCTTTAACACTGCTCACATCAAAGACTTTTTGGAAAGTAACAACATCCCCCACCAACATTATTCTTCACTGGAACAGCAAACTGAACGTGTGGTAAGCACTCTGCTAGAAGGCGGTGTTGTTGGGCTGTATCAAGGACGCTTCGAATGGGGACCGCGTGCACTAGGCAACCGCAGTATCATTGCTGATCCGCGCCGGTCTGAGATGAAAGAGATTGTTAACACCAAGATCAAGTTTCGTGAGCCATTCAGACCGTTCGCACCAGTCGTCACAGAGAACCGGGCCTCAGAATTTTTCGATATGGGACCTTACCTTGGGCAGACGCCACCACGCTTTATGCTGGTAGTTCGGCCTATTTCCGAAGACAAGCATGAGGTCATCCCTGCTGTGACCCACGTCAATGGTGGCGGTAGACTGCAAACTGTGCGCCAAGAAGACAACCCACGTTACTATGATATTATTGACGCGTTCGGGCAGGCGACAGGCGTTCCTGTCTTGTTGAACACCAGCTTTAATCTGCGAGGCGAGCCTATTGTGACCAGCCCAGCCAATGCCTTTTCGACATTCAAAGCTGGCGCACTCGAACTACTCATTCTGGACGAATTTATCGTTTCCAAAGACGATCTTTAGGAGGCTATTATGAGCCAATTTTTCAAGAACATGGCAACCAACATGGGCGTTGTGGGTGAATTTCTCAAGTTTCTATGGGCGCGCAAGATTTGGTGGTTAATCCCCATGATTGTCGTCCTTTCAGTATTTGCACTGCTGCTGTTTGCTGCCAACGCGTCTGGTGTCGCACCGTTCATCTACACGCTCTTTTAAACCGTGACCCCACGTGTTATCGTCTCATCAGGTGGGGTATACCATGCCTACCACACTGCCAGAGGGGCACTCAAAGCCGGCTACCTGACAAAGTTCATCGCTGGGATTGTCCTCCCCGGTGAACTTGATCCAGCTTATCTCCAACCGATCCGGCTACCAAACTACATCGGACACGCAATGCAGCAGGTGCCAAATGCAAACAGTCAGTTTGCCTCCTACCTCGTGCGTGACAATCTGTTTGACTATTGGGCAAAGCGCCACATTGAAGCCTGTGACGTGTTCCATGGCTGGAACCACATGAGTCTCTACTCAATGCGTAAAGCCAAAACACTTGGAGCCAAGACAATCATTGAGCGTTCGTCCGCGCACCCAGCAGTTCAATTACAAATCCTCAAGGAAGAGTGGGCACGTTTTGGCTTGAAGTATCCGTCTGGCATGCACTGGCTGATGGATAAGCACGTTCAAGAGTACGAAGAAGCAGACGCAATCGCAGTTTGTTCAGAGTTTGTTGCCCGTACCCTTGTTGATCACGGTATCCCACGAAAGAAACTAAGGCGTGTGCACCTCGGGTTTGACCCGTCGCGCTTCTCGACTGCACCCAAAACCGATAACACATTTCGCGTCATCTTTGCCGGGATGATTGGCCTGCGTAAAGGCATTCCGTATCTACTTGAGGCATTCAAGCGTCTTAATTTACCGAACAGCGAACTGGTACTTGTAGGCGGCTTTGCCCCAGAAGGCCGTCAATTTATGTCAAAATATGAGGGGATTTATCGCCATATTCCGTTTGTGCCACAACAAGAATTAGCGGCTTTATACCAACAAAGCTCTGTACTCGTCATGCCTTCGCTAGAAGACGGTTTCGGGATGACAGTCTATGAAGCCGCTGCTTGTGGCGTCCCCGCAATAGTCAGTGAGAATACAGGGGCAACCTTAGTGGATGGTGAAAGCTGCTTGATCGTGCCCATACGTGACATCGATGCGCTGATGGAAAAACTTGTGTGGCTATATGAAGATGAAGAAGCACGCCACCAGATGGGTCAGGCGGCGCATCAATATGTGCAGCAGTTCACATGGTCAACCTACCATGCAGAACTCAAGCAAATCTACGACGAATTAACCTTGGCAAATTAACTCAACCCTTGGCTATAACCAGCATCTATGCTGGTATCGGGCTCAGGTCGTTCGGCCCAACCAGCGTTTTCTTGTTTGAGCCGCAAGTAATCGTTGGTAACCTGCGCGATCAAACCAAATGGTGCGGCGAGTGTCAAGTAAAAGGCCATCAAAAAAAAGCGCCCAACCATATCCCCAAGAAACTCGCCAAAGCCACGCCAATAGCTCAGTGAAGTCTTAAAGAAATAGGTCATCTGTCACCTCCTATTGCTGTGATTATCACGCATAGAAAACTAATTGCAAAGTGGTCGTGGTTTGGTAATCAGCGTGTGTGACGTTATACTCATCCTGTTTTGATGTTGGCGTCAGTGTCATCGTGCCACTATATAGAAATAATCATTCCCGGGTGTGCAGCCCGCTATCTTATTGTAACGTTTCAGGTCAACGATAGAAGGACAGGCAAACCAACCATGAGTGACGAAATTCTCAACTCATTTACAGCGAATGTAAATCCGAATATACCAGAAATTCAAGCAGGTGACAGCGTACGTGTCCACGTATTGATTGTAGAAGGCTCTCGCGAGCGTGTTCAGGTTTTTCCTGGCACAGTTATTCGTAAGCGTAAGAGCGGTAATAATGCCAATATTACGGTGCGTCGGACAGCATCTCACGGTGTCGGCGTTGAGCGTACGTTTCTCCTGAACTCACCGCGCATCGAGAAGATTGAGGTGACGCGCAACGCACATGTGCGCCGTGCACAACTATACTTCTTGCGTAACCGGACAGGCCGTTCAGCAACTCTGCGGGAGAAGCGCCGCCACTAAACGCAAGCAGTTTTCTAGCAAAACAATTGACCTAACAGCATAATGTGTTAGGTCAATTTCGCTTTTAAAGGAGCAGATTTATGCTACCTGCACCACGTAGCCCATTTCCCGTAAAGTATCCTTACTTTGTACGCAGTGATATGTACAAAACGAATAAGCCTCTTTATGGGTTTGACGAGGATGCACTTTTTCTAGTTGACTCAGACTATGAAACTGTGTTCTGGACATGTCTCGAAGTGCTTCAACAACATCCGAAACATGCCCGTGCTTACCTTACAGATGACCTTGATAATCTGACAAAATGCCTGTGGCAAATTGCCGAGTTAGTCAGCGTTGAGATGCCAAACCAAGCTGCATTCACTGATGGTGTTTACAAATCACATTTGCTGGGTATCAGCTTAAACCGTAGTGGTGAAGTCGCTTTTAACGTCGGTGAAGCCATATTCCCTGAGGCGGGCGCAGCTTGTTATCAACATCTTCAAGCTTTATCTCCATTTGACAAACTCTGCGATCTGCTGCGTTTAAGCGTCCAAGAAGACCTTGCCATTGGGCGTGTGAACTCAGAAGATAACTCGGATGTCATGGAATGTCTGTTAGTGTCAATCCCATCACGTTGGGACCCTGACGAAAAGATCGGCTTGAGTTTGGCAGGTATCCATGCCTCGATCCCAAACAGTGAGCGGCTGGTAAAAGCTTCACCAAATCTCGTTAACGCTATCATGACGAAAGGTGATTTTGTCCGCTATAATTGGACACTCTCTTTGAACCGTTGGTGTCGCAATTCAACCTTAGAGCGCAATCACAGAGAAGAATATGCCGAGATGAATGCCCTCAATGATTTTGATGCCGTTATGCGGGCAATCTACCTGCGGACAGAGCGCCAAACGTTCCGAGCGTTCCCAGACTTAAATCGTTACTTGTTTATCATCCATACATATCTGCACCCACTATCAACCGTGCTTAACACTCAAGCGCGCAAGGAACATCTCTATAAGGTACTTGCGTCGATGAAAGAAGACGTCCGCCGCGAGCGCGGTTTATCTTCTGTGGCCTGTCGCTATCTATCTGAACATCTTATGTAATTCGGATGCTTCTTCGACGTGATATGCCACCCTAATACAACAATGGCATCATGAACTTGCACGAACCAATTGCCATCTTTGACTCCGGTGTCGGCGGCCTCTCTGTTCTACGAGAGGTACACAAACTGCTGCCCACTGAAGATTTACTCTATTTTGGTGATCAAGCTAATGTACCTTATGGCCCACGATCACCTGCTGAGATCTACGCACTGACGGAACAAGCGGTCTCTTTTTTCCTACAAGAAGAGGCCAAAGCAATTGTCATCGCCTGTAACACAGCATCAGCGTTTGCTTTGCACGAACTACGGGCAGCATACCCTGATGTACCATTCGTCGGAATGGAACCTGCTGTCAAGCCAGCAGCGGCGAAAACCCAAACTGGCGTCATCGGCGTCTTAATGACCGAAGCAACTAAGCAAGGAAGACTGTATAAAAGTGTTGTTGATCGTTTCGCAAGCAATCACGTGGTGCTTTCACTCGTCTGCCCAGATTTCGTCACGCTTGTGGAAGCTGGTAATTTAGTTGGGGAAACAGCAGAAGAGGCAGTCCGAAACTGCCTTCATGATGCTCTGACGCACCACGCTGATCAGCTTGTCTTGGGTTGCACACATTTTGGTTTCTTAACCCCAACTATTCAAAAGGTAGCCGGGGCTGGGGTCACTATTGTTGACCCCAGCCCCGCAGTTGCTCGTCAGGTTAAACGCATTACAACATCTAGGCGAAATATCTCAGGTGGCTCAATGCACCTCTATACAACTAGCTCTGAGGCTGGTTCGCGGCAAGTTATGAGCCACCTCTCCGGTGTACCAGTCGATGAGATTAAGCACTATTCGCCAGTATCTTCGTAACCCTCATTCGCGTCCTGATAGAATTCATCTTCGGCATCCTCGACTGTGCCATTTTGCTGGTCATAACCATCAATTTTAACCACATCAGCCAGCGTTGAGGCTTGTGTGTCCAAGGTTTCCTCGCGCGCACGGCGACGGTTTTCCTCTAACAGGGCTATTGCTGTAATACTATCGCCCTTTTTCATATTCATCATTTTGACGCCCATCGTACTGCGCCCAATTAGCGAGATACCCTCTGCCTTGATGCGAATGGTCATTCCCTTAGCTGTCAACAGCGTAACTTCATCTTCGGGGTCAACCACGCGCGCGCCGATAATAGGGCCGGTCTTGTTGTTCTTTTTCAACGTTCGGATGCCTATGCCATAGCGGGATTGTTGCTTGTATTCAGAAAGTTGCGTCCTCTTGCCGTAGGCTCGCTCGGTAATAATTAACATCGCTGCATCTGGATTTGTGATGCTATCCACAGCAGCCACTATGTCGCCATCTTGTAAACGGACTGCGTTGACGCCTGCCGCGTTACGGCCCATTGGGCGAACATCCTGCTCACTAAAACGGATGCTCATACCGTCACGCGTAACGACAATGATATCCTGCTCACCCGTAGTCAGTTTGACCCAACCGAGTTCGTCACCCTCATCAAGGGAGATAGCGATCAACCCGCTTGGGCGCACAGACTCAAAGTGCGAGACTTCGACGCGCTTAATCCGACCAAACCGTGTGACCATGGTACAGTAATCAACATCTTCAAAATTTGGCACAGAAATAGTTGCTGTGACGAATTCATGTGATTCCATCTGGATGAAGCCGATCAATGGTAGGCCCTTGGCTGTGCGTCCCATATCTGGAATGCGATACGCCATCTCTGAGTAGACTTTGCCGGTGTTCGTGAAGAACAGCAGTGTATCCCGCGAGCCAGATGCAAACATGTGCATCATATCGTCGGTGTCACGGGTGGTCATGCCAATCACACCCTTACCGGCACGCCCTTGTGTGCGGTATTCTTCCGCCTGTACCCGCTTGATATATCCTTGCTTCGTGATGAAGATCAACACATCTTCGTCAGGTACGAGGTCAGCCTCGTTGAATTCACCATCTTCTGGCACCAGCTCGGAGCGGCGCTCATCACCATATTGCTCCGCCAACTCCTTGATATCATCCCGAATGTTTTCGAGGATAATCTTGGGGTTTGCTAGCAGATATTCTAGTTCTTCAATTAACTCTGTTAATGACTGGTACTCTTCCTCAATTTTTAGACGCTCGAGCGCAGCCAAACGCCGCAGTTGTAGATCTAGAATGGCTTGCGCCTGAACTTCTGTCAGGTCGAAGTTTGTCATCAGAGATATTCTAGCAGCATCAGCGCTTTCACTTGCCCGAATTGTTTCGATGACCGCATCTAAATTGGAGATCGCCTTGAGGAGGCCTTCCAGCACATGTGCTCGCCGCTGAGCACGGGCAAGCTCGAACTCTGTGCGCCGGACAATGACTTCGCGCCGGTGGTTAATGAACTGCTTGAGGGCAGCCTTCAGCGAGAGTAGGCGGGGTTCATTATCCACCAGAGCCAGCATCTGCACGCCAAATGTGCTTTGAAGCGGTGTGTACTTCAAGAGTCGGTTGAGGACAGTTAAAGGTTGTGCAGCCCGCTTCAATTCAATGACAATAGCAATGCCTCGCCGGTCTGACTCATCCCGCAGGTCAGAGATTTGGTTTAGTCGCCCCTCACGCACCAATGAAGCGATTCGCTCGATGATCGTCGTCTTATTAATTTGATATGGAATTTCCGTGACAACGATGCGGAACCGGCCACTGTCCATCTCTTCAACATGCGTCCGAGCTCGCATAATGATACGCCCTTTACCCGTGGCGTAAGCGTTGACAATCCCCTCGCTTCCGACGATCAACCCTCCCGTTGGGAAATCTGGCCCGGTAACAATTGACATTAGATCTTCCGTTGTGATGTCGGCTAACTCCTCGTTAATCGGTTCACTATCCGGCGTGATCATATGGTCAATTAAATGACTGACGGCTGCAGCAATTTCATGCAAGTTATGCGGTGGGATGTTAGTTGCCATACCAACGGCAATACCCGATGTTCCATTGAGTAATAAGTTGGGCAACCGGGAAGGAAGCACGCTGGGTTCTTGAAGCGTACCATCAAAGTTATCGGTAAAATCAACCGTATCGCGGTCAATGTCTTCTAGTAATAACTCAGCTGTTGGGTCGAGCCGTGCTTCGGTGTAGCGCATCGCAGCAGGGCTATCTCCGTCAATAGAGCCGAAGTTTCCTTGACCATCCACCAATTCATAACGCAGCGAAAACGACTGGGCCATACGCGCCATCGCATCATAGACTGCGCTATCGCCGTGCGGATGGTATTTGCCGAGCACCTCACCGACAATACGAGCACTCTTTTTATATGATGTATTAGACCGGATGCCCATATCGTGCATAGCGTAGAGAATCCGGCGGTGCACAGGCTTGAGGCCGTCGCGCGCATCAGGCAACGCACGAGATACGATGACGCTCATCGCATAGTCTAGATACGAGTCGCGCATCTCGTCGTTGATGTCAACGGAACGAACCGTACCAATATCCATTTCAGACTCCAATTAAAGGGGGTTTAGTAACGACAAATTGGTGCGAAAAAAGCACTCTACTTAGCAAAAATGAGCACTTTTAATCTTTTATAAATTATACCAGATTTATGTCGTTTAAGCCATGAACCGTAAGCTCTAACGGGCCTACGGTTTGTCTTTTTGAAGCCTGCATTTAATTAGAGAAAGGTGCGCTGTTTAAGATGCGGCTTGCACGGTTGGCACGATACCTTGATCTTGCAGGAATGCAATCAGCTTATTGACGCTGTCTTCCGGGTCCTCAAGGTGTGTGTCAATCTGAAGATCGGGGTGCTGTGGTGCTTCGTATGGGTCAGAGACGCCTGTAAAATTAGGAATTTCACCAGCAAACGCCTTCTCATACAATCCCTTGATGTCGCGTTCAGCACACACTTCAAGCGGCGCATTGATGTAAATCTCAAAGAAGTTAGTCGTTTCTTCGCGCACCATGTCACGCGTTTCTTGATACGGTGAAATGAAGCTGGCTAGCACACCAACATTGTTGCGGGAAAGTAACTTAGCTACGAATGTAACCCGCTCGATATTTTTGTCCCGGTCTTCTTTGGTAAACCCAAGGTCACGTGTCAGCGACTGCCGCACCACGTCACCATCAAGGCGCTCAATCTTGATGCCCATCTCCTTGAGCCTTATCTCTGCCAACCGGCCTATGGTTGTCTTACCGGCACCAGAAAGTCCGGTCATCCATACAACAAATCCTGGATGCTCCATATAGAGAACCTTTACATCTTTACTAATGATCAATTTGAGGGTCTAAATACAAGTGCGTAGTATATCGGTCACATTTAGGTTAGTCGAGTCAAGTTGTATTTACTTTACCCAAGTGGCTGATATAAAGCAGTCTTTACATAACCAAAATGTGACCGTGTTAGCCAGTCACTTCGTCCAAAATAATATCGGCAGCTAGACCTCTTACCTTTTGCTGAGTTTCTCTGTCCGAAGTACATCAAGCATGCTACACTCTCTGTATGGTTACACTACAACAGGTCAACGCGCAGCGAATGCTGTGCCAAATGATGAATAACACGCAAGGTTATCCTAGCGAAACTCACGTCTGTGGCATGATTTAGCATTCTGTTTGATCAAGCCAGTTCAGGCTCGTATCATCGACCGCCAGTTTCGCACTGGCGGTTTTTATTTTGCGCCATCACGTAAACAAGAGGGAAAAACACAATGACAGACACAATCCATGTATCGGTCGCATGGCCTTATTCCAATGGCGACTTGCACATCGGTCATCTAGCAGGATCATTCCTGCCAGCTGATATTTTCGCCCGTTACCATCGCTTAAAGGGTAGCCGAGTGTTGATGGTTTCTGGCTCAGACTCGCACGGCACACCGATCATCATCAGCGCGGGTAAGGAAGGCGTGACACCCAGAGAGCTATTTGAAAAGTACCATGAGCGTTTTCTGGAAGCGCACCAGCAGATCGGCATCAGCTATGATCTGTTTACCCATACTGATACAGAAAACCATCATCAAATCTCACAGGATTTTTTCAGCAAGCTGCTTGCGGAAGGCAAACTTTACAAAGAAACTCAGCAACTTTTCTATGATGAAGAAGCAGAGCAGTTCCTGCCAGACCGCTTCGTTGAAGGCATCTGCTACATTTGCAGCTACGAAGAAGCCCGTGGCGACCAGTGCGACAACTGCGGCTACTTACTTGAAGCCATCAAACTAATTGACCCACGCAGCAAGTTGACCGGCAGCACGCCTGTCATTCGGGATACCGAGCATTTTTTCCTCGACCTCGGCGCACTAAAAGACCAGCTTCGCGATTACTTAAGCGACAAAGATTATTGGCGACCCAACGTCATCAATTTTGCTCGCAACATGGTTGATGATCTGCGCGGTCGCCCAATTACACGAGATATTGATTGGGGTATCTCCGTCCCCCTCGAAGAGTTCAGCCACAAAAAGCTCTACGTCTGGTTTGAAGCTGTAATCGGCTACTTCAGTGCCTCAGTGGAATGGGCCAAGAACAACAACCAGCCAGAGGCCTGGAAGGCGTGGTGGTATAATCCAGATTGTAGAATATATTGTTTCGTCGGTAAGGATAATATTCCGTTCCATGCAGTGATTTGGCAGGCTGAGCTGTCAGGTGTCAAACAGATGTACCACGATGGCGAAGAAGAACTTATCTTGCCGTATGATGTTCCAGCCAACGAATTCCTAAATCTCTCTGGGGAGCAGTTTTCAAAGTCACGAGGTCGGGCGGTTTGGCTGCTGGACATGCTCAAACGTTACGACGCTGACGCCATCCGCTATTATTTGACAACAACTATGCCAGAAACCCGTGACAGTGACTTTACATGGGAAGACTTTGTCGCCCGCAACAATGATGAATTGGTCGCCTGGTGGGGTAACCTTGTTAACCGTGTGCTAAAGTTCGCCTACAAAAACTGGGATGCTAAAGTCCCTGAGCCCGGCGAGCTACGACCAGAAGACACAGCCTTGCTCGAGAAGATACGAGCCGGGTTTGAGAGTGTTGGTCAGCGTTATGAGGAAGTCAAACTGCGTCGTGCTCTTAGTGATACGATGGCGTTGGCCCGTGCCGTCAACGTCTATCTAGATACGGCACCATGGTTTGGGGTTATTAAAGAAGACAAGCAGGTTGCGGCGACAACAGTTTATACGGCCCTCCAAGCGATAACTTATCTCAATACGATGCTGGCTCCTGTTCTGCCGCATACGAGCCAACGTCTGCATACCATGCTGGGGTTTGATGGTCAGTTGTTTGGCGAATTAGAGGTCGTCGATTACGATGAAACTGAACGTAGCCACAAAGCCTTGATTTATAAGCCTGAAACCGCGATGGGCCAGTGGGTGCCAACCGAACTACCAGCCGGGCAAGACATGCAAAAGCCAAAAGCCTTATACAAAAAGCTCGATCCCAAGGATGTACTCGCAGACGAAGTCAACTAAGAGGAGCGAACCCAATGAAAGTACAAAATTATTCTGAAGTAGACGCACGAAATTTTCCCGGCATTGATGGGGTAAACATCCGCTGGATGGTGGGCAAAAAGGACGACGCCCCAAACTGCGCCATGCGCGTGATTGAAGTTGACCCGGGGCGTAACACCCCGTTTCACCAACACGACTATGAACATGAAGTATTTATTATTGATGGGTCAGGCTATCTAAAAGATGAGAATGATAATCAACATGCGTTTCAAAAGGGTACTGTTATCTACGTTAAACCCAATGAATGGCATGGCTTCTTCAACAACGCTGATAAAACCCTACGTTTTATTTGTGTGGTACCACACATTGACGGGTTAGAGCCGCTTGATGAGGCGCAGGAAGCGGTTGTCTGCTGAGTATGCCAAGCAAAAGGCCGCTGATTGCGACCTTTTCACTTTGACATCATTCTACAATAGAGGGTCAACTTGCTCCTCTAAAGTTTCTTGATTCAACAACCCGGTATGCTTGTAAACAATCGTCCCGTTTTGGTCGAATACAACTGTCGTTGGTTGACCACGTAACGCATAGAAATCTGCAATATTGCCGTTTTGATCAAGGATAATAGGGTATGTGATGTCGCGCTCGTCAATGAATGCTTGGGCTGTCTCGGCATCTTCACCAAGGTTGATGCCGAGCATCTCGACACCTTGACTGTTGTACTCATCATAGAATGCTTGCAGTTCCGGCATCTCAATGACGCAGGGGCCGCACCACGTTGCCCAAAAATTGACGACGACTACCTGTCCAGTATAGTCCTCTAGTTGAACCGTCCCTCCATCAAGCGTAGGCATTTCGACTGTCTCGATTGTATCCCCTGACTCAGAACAGGCGGCAAGGACTACCGTTATCAATAACACAATAGTTGGAAAGATAAGGCGCTTCCCAGTAGGCATCTTTATCTCCTATAAGCATCTGTTACCAAGCATCTTCGTAAGATTGAGTTGGTTCAAGAGATATTTCTTACCAGTAGCAAGCTGATGCTACTGGTTTGTAATGCACCTATAGTAGCTACTATCAACATTGATTACGAAGCGTATTCAGCACACAATGCCTGGTTAGATAGAGAAATACAAAAGGTGCAGCCAACAGTGACTGCACCTTTGAAAGCGTCATTTATTACGTCATTATCCCGTCGGACATTGGAAGATTGTCGGCCCCAATGGCAGATCACAATACAGGTTAAGGGTATCCACTAGCACCAAGGCACCAATCAACGAGCAGATAAACAGAATCGTCAGCACTGCACAGCCGATAACAATCACACGGTTGCGGTCTACGCCTTCATCATCGTCATACTGATCATAGAGCGGCGGCGCGGGCGGCATCACGGCTCTAGGTGGTGCTGCCGGTGGTGGTGCTGCCGGTGGCGGGGCGGCATACTGTGGTGGCGGGCTAGAGGCAGGAGGTGGCGGCGCGGCTTGTCTACCGCCATACGAAGGGGGGGGCACGGAACCACCCACTGCTTCATAGACCAACGTGACCGTTTCACCCATACCTATCAAGTCGCCGTTGGATAACTGATACGGCGAGGTCAACCGCTGCCGGTTAACAAAGGTGCCGTTCGTGCTGCGTAGGTCTTCTAGTACATACCCTTCCGTCGTCCGGACGAATTTGGCATGGTGACGCGAGACCTCCGGGTCGTTAATTGTGATGTCATTCGTGATGTCACGACCAACCGTCATCGTATCACGATTGAGGTCATATTGTTGGTTCGGTTGAGGTCCTCGACGGACGATCAGCCGGAATTGCCCACCCGGTTGCATATCAGCTAACTCCTTAATAATGGGATGAATTCGACATCAAAGTCCCGTAATGAGGTTATCATATGGGTATTCTATACACCTGTCAAACGTGCTTTTGCAGCCACGCCCAAACTGTACTCAGTAGCCAACCCCGCTGCCACTCAAACGAGTGCTCCGCCTCCGGGTGCGTCAGCAACGTTGTGTGATCGTCATCTGCATTCCGATGCAGCGCATCAGCCTGAAATGGTGGGACTACCGTGTCGTTATTACCGTGAATAATCAACAGCGGCCTGGGGCTTATTCTGTGAACTTGCTCCGTTGGTGTAAAGGTCTCGTCAAGTGCCTGCCAATCTGAGATAAACGCCTCAGCACTGTATCCCGGAAGCCATGGCGTATATTCTGCCGCCACAATCGTTGTCGTCCACGTGAAATCTCGCGGGTCACAGACAGCACCATAGACAACCACCTCCTTAACGCGTTGATCATCTGCTGCGGTCAACACGGCTGCCCAGCCGCCCATACTATGCCCAATGAGCGTAAATCCCCGCGACACATCAACCATCGGATACGCACCACTGCTCAGATGATCTATCGCAGCCTTCACATCCAGTGGAATATGTTCAAAATCATAGACGCCATCACTGCCCCAACACCCTCTGTAATGAAAGATCAGGCTGTTCCAGCCTTTATCGCGCAGAAAGAGGGCGATGTCGTAGTTCTTTTCAATACCCGGGACACCATGCAGGATAATTGCCGTTGGTTTAGGGTCTTCACCCTGAGCCATGTACAACGTGCCGAGCAATGTATACTCGCCACTTGCAAACGTGATGCCCGTTAAACCAGCTTGCGCCATGCTGAAATTCCAAAGTGCACAATGTTAATGCCCGTAATGATAACGACATTCAGAAAATGGGGCTAGCGTCAACGACATAGGGCCCCTATACTGTTGCTGTGGTCGATCAAACAGAAGCCCAACCTTCCCCATCCGCTGCACTCTCAAGCGGTGGCATTGCCCGTGCCGCTGTCTTGGTGATGCTCGGCTTTATCTTTAGCCGTGTATTGGGCCTCGTTCGCGATCTATTGATTGCCGCTCTCTTCGGTGAAGTCGATGAGTATTTCTTTGCTGCCCGTTTCCCTGAAGCGATTTTTCTCGTAGTAGCGGGGGGTGCTTTGGCATCGGCTTTTATCCCAACATACACCGATTACCTCAACCGTGATGACAAGGCGGATACCTGGCACCTTGTGTCATCGGTGATCACAATCATTACGCTGATTTTGATCGTCATTTCGCTGCTGCTAGGTGTCTTCGCCGTGCCAATTGTTGACCTTATTTCTCAGTTTGAAGACCCCGCTCGCCGCCAACTCACTGTTCAGTTGATGCGTATTATGTTGTTAACTCCTGCTATTTTTGGCGTCAGCGGCTTATTGATGGGCTTACTGAACGCCAATCAGCGCTTTTTACTGCCGGCCTTGGCCCCAGCGATGTACAACGCGGGCATTATCTTTGGGGCATTGGCGCTGTCGCCTTCAATGGGTATTTTTGGTCTAGCATGGGGTACGGTGCTTGGGGCACTACTTCATTTACTGATACAGCTTCCAGATGTTCGCAAGCTCAACTGGAAGTTTAAGCCTGCAACCGACTTCGCGCATAAAGGCGTCCGCGAGATTGCCCGCTTGATGGGACCACGAGTACTTGGCCTCGCGATCATCCAACTGAACTTTTTTGTCAACTTGTCATTGGCATCAGGCATGATTGCAGGCAGCGTCTCTGCACTCACACGTGCTTTCATCGTGATGCTGCTGCCTCAAGGGATCATTGCTCAGTCTGTAGCGACAGCTGTCTTTCCGACCTTTGCCGCGCAGATCTCTGCCGGTCAACGTGACCAAATGCGCAACACCTTTGGGCAGGTACTCAGGGCCATTCTATTTCTTGCCGTCCCAGCGACTGTTGGCTTGGTTATCTTGAGAGAACCCGTTGTCCGCCTGATCTTTGAATACGGTAGCTTCACTGCTGCGGATCGCCAAGCAACGGCTTGGGCGCTGTTGTTCTATGGGCTGGGGCTTGTGTCACACGCCTTAGTGGAAATCACGACGCGGGCCTTTTACGCCATGCACGATACGCGTACACCTGTCTTGGTGGGGGTGGTCACTGTCTTGATGAACATCGGCTTAAGCCTACTGTTGGTTAACTACCTCGGCGACCCAAGCAGCCTGACGCGTGGCCCATTTGCTGGGCTAGCCTTGGCAAACACAATCGCAACGACGCTTGAAGCAATTGTACTCCTGTTGTTACTTGCCCCTCGAATGGGGGGCATTGATACTACTCAGAACGTCATTTCTAGCTTGCGCACGACGATTGCTACCGCATTGATGGGGGCAGTATTATTTGTAGCTCTCCCATTGATGAACGTCGTCTGGTTTCCTGTTGCAATACTGGGGACAGTTATCGTCGGAGCGATAGTTTACATTGGGGCTGCATGGCTCCTCAGAAGTGAGAGCGCACGCCTTTTCCTTAACATTGCTATTCAACGATTGCGACGCACCGCCTGACGTCAGCCCAGCAGCCAAGGCTGCAGCAGTAGTTTCCAAGCCAGCATCACTAGGACGCCAAACACAACACCACCAGCGACTTCTCGCCGGCTGTGTCCTAGCACTTCCTTGAAGGGCACCTCTCGGATTGACTGTCCACTGAGCAACTTGGCGACGATTAGGTTCAGGGCCCGTCCGTGTTCACCTGCTTCGCGCCGAATGTTAGACGCATCGTAAGTAACAATCATGGCAAGGACGGTGGCAATCGCAAAGAACATCGAGTCAAACCCCTCCGTCAAGCCAGCGCCAACCGCTAAAGCACTGACCATTGCCGAGTGCGAACTCGGAAAGCCGTCGTTAGCCGCAGCATAGCGCCAATCGAATTCGCCCAATTGCAAGTGATATGTGAACGGCTTCAAGAATTGGGCCAGCAGGCTGCTAATAAACGCCACCCACAGCACATCATTCGCCCAAATTTGCTGAAACGCTTCTCCAACTGTCATTCTGTGTGGCTTTCATCGAGTATCTTTATCCGTAGTTCAGCCTCAGCCAGTAGTTGGTTGCAGATGTCCACCAAGGATTTTCCGTTTTCATATAAAGTGAGCATCTCCTCAAGGGTAAGCTCGTCTCTTTCCATCGCGGTCAGAAGCGCCTCTAACCGCGTAAGTCCCTCCTCGAACGATAGATTACCTGGGAGTTCATCAGGGTTACGCATCAGGCTCACTTTTCTCTAGCGGAAGCGTCCTAGCACGCAGGGTACCACGCGCTAGTTGAATAGTTAGTGGAGTATCTTCAGCAACAGTCGCAGCATCTCTGACAATAACCCCATCAGGACTGTAAACAATTGCGAAGCCTCTTGCCAGCGTAGCTTTTGGATCACTGCCTTGGATAGCTCCGGCTAAAGTTTGTAATTTTCGTTGTCGAACGTTAATCTGCCATTGTCCCATTCGGCCTAAGTCATTCGCTAATCGGCTTAGCTTTAAGCGTGCCAGTTCAACCGCTCGTTCAGGTGACGTGTAGCGCAGCCGTTGACTATAAGCTTCTACGTCCAATCGCATAGACTCAAGCCGTTCTGTAACTTGCCCCCGCAGCCGTAGGTCAATCGCATCGAGGTGCAGCCGCAAATCGTCAATTGATATGGGGGCAGCCAATTCTGCTGCTGCCGATGGGGTCGGTGCTCGTACACTGGCGGCAAAGTCTGCCAGCGTAAAGTCGATTTCGTGCCCCACGCCACTAATAATTGGGATCATCTGGGTGATGTCTGCAATTGTTCGCGCCAAACGCTCATCATTGAAGGCCCACAGGTCTTCTAATGATCCACCCCCACGGATCAAGAGAATAAGGTCTGGCTGTTCATCAATCAGTCGCTCTAACGCTCGGATAATGGTTGGCGGAGCATCTTTTCCCTGCACAACTGCCGTTGAAAGCGCCACCTCGCTTAAAGGGTTGCGCCGTCGCAGCACATTGAGAGCATCTTGTAAAGCGGCTGTGGTGGGTGACGTCACAATCCCCACTCTAAGCGGAAAATCAGGTAGGGGCTGTTTATATTCCTGCTCGAAAAGTCCCTCGGCTTGTAGCTTCTGCTTAAGTTGCTCAAAGGCTTCATGCAGACTGCCAACGCCGACCGGTTCCAAACTGCTGCAATATAGTTGATATTGACCACCAGCCTCGTATATCCCAATATTGCCGCTGGCTAGCACGCGGTCACCTTGTTGCGGCTGGTAACTGCGACCTTGCCTTGCGTAACCGAACATCACACATGATAATTGCGCCTTACTATCTTTCAAAGTAAAGTACGCATGTCCGGATGATGGAATACGAAAGTTAGAGATTTCACCCTCAATAAGTAGCTTGCTCAGTCGGTAATCCATCTCGAGCAACTGCCGCAGATAACGTGTGAGCTCACTAACTGTCCATTGTTTCTCGACCATAGTTGCTTCTCCTACCACTGCCATGCGCGATGCGATTAAACAATCTTGCATGCCTCATAGCGCATGTTAAAATCAATCAAAGTGTACTGGTAACTAAACATTAGCGTGTGCCGTCATGAGAATCGAAGAGATACTGCGCCACCAAACCCGTTATCTAAGTGCGGGTTTCAATCGTGTAGGTTGCTATTGGCGGTTGCGGCAAGTTTAAAGGAATTCTTTGTTGTCAATCGTAAACCCGCTTCGCTGGCATGATTTGCCATTGGCCTACCGGTTAGCGGGTCAGGGCTGCGGGTTTGACTCACGGCTCAAAATCACTGTCGGCGACGATACGGTCAGACAAGCGCTGCTCACAGGGACGGGCAGAACGCACATCTACACCATGCGTACTGATGACGGCTCTGGTCTTGGGCAGTTGCACTATCCAGCTGGTAATCAATCAGCATGGATGGCCTACCTTTCCCCAGCACTCGAAGATGCCTCTGACGGTCTATGGCTCAATTTAATTGACGGGTTAGTAGCTGCAGCCGGTGAGCGTGGGACGATCAACCTAATTGCTGAAGTTGATCAAGGCGACCCGGCAACCGCTGTTCTGCGACGCGGTAGTTTTGCGATCTATGCCCATCAGGATATTTGGCGAAGAGCACCAAGGCCAGTCTCTGGCGAGGGTGGTGTTTTGAGGGAAGCATTACAGCAAGATCACATGAGTATCAAAATGCTGCACAACAATGTGACGCCGAGTTTACTTCGTCAGGTGATGCCGCCACCCTATGCTGCAAATCAATGTTTGGTCGGTGGTAATGGCGGCGGCTTAGTTGGCCTTGTATCAGTGTACAACGGAGCGAATGTACTTATTGATATATATATGCCACAATCCACAGAGCAGAAAGCAGTGCGCAATATAGTGATCGGGGCCTTGAAAATCGTCGGGGCAGACCACAAAGAGGTCTATGTCAGGTTGCGGGGACAAATGACTTGGTTGGGTGCTATGTTGCAACATGAGATGCAGTTTGAACCATTCGCTGAGCAGGTTGTGATGGTTCGGCATACGGCACATCGCATCAAGCACCATGCTTTTAACAAGCTTCCGGCTGGTTTGGATGGAATAACGTCCGTTTCTTAACACTTTCTGATCATAAAAAAGTTAGTCTGCATTAATATGGTAGAGATAAATAATCACGTGACGACAAAGACCTTTATGGCTGAAAAAGAACGTCGGGTCACAGATGACTTGACAGAACTCTTGCTTGTAATCCCGGCAGATATCGTCGAAGTGCTTGAGCAAATTAATCGCAACGACGATTTGGTTGAAATCATTATGGACCTTGGGCGAGTACCAACAGCCCGTTATACCGATGGCGAATATGTGCTGTTGGATCGCGAAATTACGCAAGAAGATATTGACGCCGTCCTGATGCAGATCGGCGACTTTGACGCCGACAACCGTTCTGGTATTGAGCGCACACTGCACCGTATCTCAGGGCTGCGCAATCGTCGTGGTGAGATCGTCGGCTTGACGATGCGCGTTGGGCGTGCCGTTTATGGTACGGTCAACGTCATCAAAGATATTATCGAATCAGGTGACAGCATTCTGTTTTTGGGTCGCCCAGGTGTGGGTAAAACCACGATGCTGCGTGAAGCGGCTCGCACGCTTGCTGAGACCAAGCGCGTTGTCATTGTAGATACGTCAAACGAAATTGGTGGCGATGGTGACGTGCCGCACCCGGCTGTCGGTAAGGCGCGCCGAATGCAGGTGCCGACGCCTAATCTACAACACGAAGTGATGATCGAGGCTGTTGAGAACCACAACCCGGAGGTCATCATCATCGACGAAATCGGTCGCGAACTCGAAGCACTTGCCGCCCGCACCATTGCAGAACGGGGTGTTCAATTAATTGCAACTGCCCATGGTATTTCGCTGGATAACCTGCTGCTCAACCCAACCCTATCTGACCTGGTAGGCGGTGTCGAAAGTGTGACACTTTCAGATGAGGAAGCGCGGCGGCGCGGCACACAAAAGACAGTGCTCGAACGCCGTTCACCGCCCACCTTCTCTATTTTAATTGAACTTGAGGATCGCAACACCCTCCACATTCATTCTGATGTAACTATGTCAGTGGATATGCACTTGCGCGGGCGGGCCCTCAAGCCTGAGATTCGAACGCGCAGCGAGTCAGGTGAGGTGAAGATTGAGCCAGCCCAGTACACAGAGCGCGAAACACCGCAAGAAAGGCAGCCGTTCAATAAGCGAGGCAAAAAGGGTAAGAAAAAGTCGGATGAATCTGCGCTGGATCACGATGCGGTTATTATCACTCAGCCTTTTGCCGAAGAGGATATCGCTCATTTCCGTAACGGCGTAGATAACCTCAAAGAAGTTAACGTCTACCCATATGGCATTGCGCGCAATCGCCTGATCCAATCTGCTAACCGCTTCCATGTGCCACTGAAGATTGTCGAGCACCTCGAAGATTCTGACTTGCTGTTAACGCTCAAGAATTTCTATCGTCGCCGTCCACGGCTGGTCGTTGAAGCTGAACAAACAGGCGTTCCGATCTATATTTTGCGCTCAAATACCGTCGCCCAGATCGAAGAGTTTCTCATCGATCAGTTCCAGATTGAACTCTCTGGAGACGCTGAACAGGTCGCTGCGGAGCGCGCTATCAGCGAAGCAGAAGAAGCCGTCCAGCATGTACTTAACGGACGTGAGTCGGTTGACTTAACACCCCAAAAGGCCAGCATCAGGCGCAAACAGCACGATATTGTGCGGCAAGCCGGGCTGTATTCACATAGTTACGGACGTGAGCCAACCCGGCATGTTCGCGTTTACCGCGTGTAAATCGACATTTTGAATTTTCGGGCGGGCACTTGTAAGCAGGTGCCCGTCTTACTTTTTGGAGCATTCGTGTTTATCACATTTGAAGGGCCAGACGGTTCCGGTAAAACCACCCAGCTTAGCCTGCTAGAAGCCTATCTTGAACAAACCAACCGGGACTTTATTATTACCCGTGAACCGGGCGGCACATCCATTGGTGAGCAAATCCGGCATGTGCTGCACAATCTAAAAAACACAGATATGGATCCACGAACAGAACTGCTGCTGTTCACCGCATCGCGGGCTCAGATCGTTGCTAAAGTGATCCGCCCAGCCATCGAAGCAGGCAAGCTCGTCCTCAGTGATCGTTTCTTTGACAGCACCTATGCTTACCAAGGGTATGGGCACGGCCTTGATCTTGAAACATTGCAAACAATCACCCGGTTTGCAACAGATGGCCTAACCCCTGACTTAACGGTCTATTTTCAGCTAAACCCCACCGAAGCTCTTGAGCGCCGTCGTGTGGATCACAGCGCTGAGTGGACACGTATGGATGACTACGAAGATACCTTTCACCGCCGGGTTTCAGCAGGATATCAACAATTAATTAAGCAAGAGCCAGACCGCTGGGTTATCGTGGATGCGAACCAACCCGTCGATCTGCTCCAAACTGAAGTACGATATATTGTCGATGAAGCTTTGGCGCGGGGTTCTAACGACGGTCTATGATCGTCACTACCAGCAAATCGTTATAATCATATTACAAATTGTCTACTAACACCCTCGCAAAACGCTATGAGCGACGATAAATATCGCAATCCGTTTGAATCAGTTCCGCCCGAAAAGCCAGATAAACCCGTTCACCCGCTGCTTGTGCAGCGCCAAACCGCAGAGGCTGGTCAGCCCTCGGTAGCACAACAACCACCTCAGCAGCGCCCAGTTATGCAGCCACGTGTTTCGGTTCCAACATCAAAACCATACCTGACCTACACTCTCTTAGGCATCAACATCGTCATCTTTTTAATCGATATGCTGCTAGGTAACCGTCTGATCGCGATGGGCGCCAAGCTTAACCCAGCTATCATTGATGGTGAATGGTGGCGTTTCATCACCCCGATGTTCCTGCATGCTGGCCTATTGCACCTTGGCTTCAACAGCTATTTTCTCTATATTGTTGGCCCACAAATTGAAGGTGCCTTTGGCACACTCCGTTTTGCGCTGGTGTATTTTATTGCTGGGCTTGCCGGGTCACTTGGTAGCTACGCCTTAGCAGGTAATCCTGCAATCCCATCGATTGGTGCCAGTGGTGCCTTATTTGGCATCCTTGGCGCAGCGATACCATTCTTGCTGCTTAATCGAGATGTTCTACCTGGAACAAGCCGCCGGCTACGCAGCATTTTGCAGATTATCGGGTTGAACTTATTTATTGGGTTCTTGCCCGGCCTTAACATCGATAATTGGGGCCACATTGGGGGTCTACTCGGTGGGCTGGCTGTCGCCTTCTTCGTTTCACCACGCTACATTAAAAAGGCCAGCATGGAAAAGAATCCACTGGTCGAAGACTCACACTATATTGCATACCATGTAGAGGATGAGACGCAGGCAGTTGGCGCTTTCGTTGCGGCTATGGCGATTGCCTTCGCGATAGCTGCCTTAGCTGCCTTCTTAGTCTCGATTGAATTTAACGCCTTTTGATCATCCGTCGCCTAAGCGACAATCAGCTTGTACCCACGGCCCCGGATTGTGATCAGGAATTCGGGGTCGCTGCTATTTTCCTCAATTTTTGCTCGCAGCCGGCTGACGAGCTTCTCAATCCGCGAGTCGTCTACTTCTGTGATGTACTCAACACCCCATACGCGTTCAACGATCATATACTTATCGGTAACTTTGTTGCTGCGTTCATATAATAGTTGCAACAGCTTAAACTCAAGCTCCGTCAGTGGCGGCGCTGGCACCCCACTAATCCACACATCGCCTGAGTCCACATCCACCCAGATTCCTTCCGGCGTGTCTGCTTGGAGTGCGGCCTGTCGCTGCACAAAGTCATCTAACAACGCGCTGAATATCTGCATTTGCCCCTCGTCATTTTCCCGAAGCAGACCCCAACCTCCTAAATCGCGCAGAGATCGTTTCGATAGACCATCGAGCTGGCCCGTGACGACTTTGCTCAGAGTATCGCGCTCGGTAGGGCCAAGCTGGCTCCAGATTCGCTTGCACTCCGACAAGATTGTCAGGTCATGGTAGAACTCCTCCGCCAAGTTGCCAAGCTCACTGGGGTCATGGTGTTCGAGGTATTCCATTTCAAAGATATGGTTCACCAACGCTTTGAGCATCCCAGGATGACCGCCAGCCTGTTCCCAAAGAATATCTAGCACACTTTGTTCATTATATTGCCCAAGCCCCGCGTACTGAACCAGCGCAGCAGCCAGTTCATCCGCTTTATCCCGCTGCATTGGTTTGAGAATCGTCGTAAAACGTGCCGAAAGTTCAATAAACTCAGCCACTTGCTCATCATACCGCTTAGAACCAAGCCGGCGCACACTGGCAGTGATGTACACAAGGTTGTTGGGGTAGCGGTCCTTAAGAGCCCGCAAATTGAGGAAAACGCGCCCGTCGAGTGCATCAAAGGCTTCATCGAATTCATCGAATAGAAGAATGACGTCGAGGTCTGTCCGTTCAATCAAGGCCATCAACGCATTCTTAAAACCCAACGGCACTAAGAAATGCGTATCTGGCTCAATTACACGACGATATTGCTCGTCAATTTCGGCACGTAAATCGGGGTCAAGGGTCAATAATATATTATCATACTGAATACTACGCAGGATCAGTTCGTAAAAACCTTGATCCGTGAGGGCGACCATACTGTTGCAGTCAACATAAATGAAAAGACCCTTGCGTCCAGTGCGTTCCGCATAACGCCGTTGAACGTCCTCTGAGGCAAGGTCACGCATTAAAATTGACTTGCCCATATTACTGAGCCCTACCACCGCGATGCAATGGTAGCCACGCAGTACATCTACCAGCCATTCAATCTCGTCTGTCCGTTTTACGATGTAAGGTGATGGCATGGTGTGTCAAGCAGAGCCAATCGAACAGGGCAGGGTAGGCATAGTGCCCACCCCGTAATTATTGACGTTGTTGAATTTTCTAAACTACTGTGACCGCATCTTACGAGCGACAAACCCGATCCCAACGAGCACCAGTGCCAGCAGCCCAGCGCCAACCATCCCGGTAGTTCCCGCAAAGCCAGTTGTTGGCAAAGTCGCTTCAGCCGTAATTGTCACATTCTCTGGATCTGGGTCATCCGTTACCTCTGCAACTGCTGTCCCAGCCTCAGTCGCATCTTCCGTCTCAGTGACGGTTTCCTCCGGTGTTACTGTCTCACCCGTCACATTGCCGCCACCGCCCAGAGGTGTGACTTCAATAATGCCTGTGGTTGGCGTCACAGATGGGTCCGGTGTTTGGGTTGGCACGGGTGTGGGGGTTTCTGTGGGTGCTTCCGTAACGGTTTCTTCCGGGGTTACATCGCCACCGCCGCCGCCAATACGTGGAGTCGGTGTCGGCAGTTCACCACCCTCACCACCGCCACCACTTTCCGGTGGCAGGGCTTCGGTTGCTTCAGTGACTTCTTCTTCGGTCACTTCAGCGACTGCCGTCTCCTCTGGCGTTTCCTCCTCAACAGGTTCCTCTTCAGTGACCTCTTCTTCAGGCGCTTCTGTGATTGCTGTTGTGGCAGTTGCCGTTGGCTCTTCTGTCGGCTCAGGCGCTTCAGTTTCTTCTGGTTCAGCTTGTGCTTCAGCCCCTGCTGTTTGAGTTGCTGCCAACATTGTCATATTGAAGGCATTCGTCAGTTCGTTCTCACTGACCTGTTCTTCACCACCACCGATGCCAAGAATGCTTCCCAATGGCCCAACAAAGATAAGCAAGGCACAGATCGCGATAACGATCAACACGCCCAGCACGCCAGCAACGACCAAGAAGCCACGGCTTGAGCCGCCGCCGTCACCGCCGTCATCATCTGATGAGTCAGGTGCTTCTTCAATGTCCCCGAAGGCATCTGTTAAATCGTCATCATCTTCGTCGTCAAAGCTGAAGTAAAGATCGTCGTCAGCCATGCTTATTAACCTTTCCTAAGGTGCGCGTCCCTGTTGCGCAGTTGATTAATAGTAACACGGGTTGAGGTGATTCATCCCGGTTTTGTCTTAATTAGGGTTGCCGCTGTCCCTGTGCGACCACTTCTAGATTAATGTAGGGAACAAATATTGTCTTACTACCATCCAATTTAACAAAGGCTCCCGCTAGCATCAATCCACTGTTAGTCACCTCTGGTTGCATGGCGAACTCTCGGACTGTTCCCAACTGCCCCCAGTAAGGCCGCTGCATCACACGTACACGCCCACCAACTTCAAGCTCCAGCTTGAAGTCGCTCTCTCTGTCTGTGGCCATACTTGCTTCTATGGGAATAATAATCTCCGGTTTACGATAGCGCGAATCGCCCGGCACATAGGCAGCTTCTCTGCCATTATAGCGGTCAAACACATCGTAGTAGAGTTGACCCAGTAACACAGTACCAAACGCCTGCGTAATAGCAACCGGCAATCCCGTAGCTTGCACGGTTGGTACTAAGCTCGCTCGCATACTGGGGGTAACAATCGCCCGGACGCTGTTGGCGGCACACCACAGGAGAAATTCCTTAGTAAGCGGTTCCCTTAACACTACGATTGAACCGCCATATCCAATAGCGGTTTCTCCGGTTTCGGTTGTCACATCGGGTATCTGGCTCACCAGTTTAATAGTCCCCCAAGCCGCTTCGCCGTCAGCCCATGCAACTTGTACCAATGCGCAGGCTGTCTCAACCACGACGTATTCATATGGCTCAACCTCCGTCACCAGCCCTGGAACCACCGTCGAGACAAATGTACGTTCTTTATCTCCTGCAATTAACAGCTTACCGCGAGTCTTCCGGATAATATCTCCTTCTAGCGGGGCTGTAAGTGTCTTATTGTTTAGATTTAGGAACGACTTCACACTGGCAATTTCTTCACCCTCCGCCAAGTGATCGTCTTCTTGGAAGCGAACCAACCGATCAGCTTCTGCCGGTGTTATGTCAAACATCGCACTGACATCTAACAGTTTGTACTCCGACGGTTTGTCAGCAAAAGCCAGCGTTTCAGCTTTACGTACCGTTTGCCGGTTACTGACTTTTGCCACACCGCCTCGTATAACCTGATGCTTACGTTTGATCATAATCCCCGGTGAGATAATTGAGTTTGTGTGCAGGGTCGTCACAGGCTTCTCACAATCGCATCGCGCCATTCTCCAAATAAATCACGCCGCTCATCTTCGTCCCTTGGTGCACGCCATGGACGCCCACGACCGTCAAATACGATGCCAACCTCACCGCCTAAGACACGAAACCCGCTCTTGGTGACCTTCTTTTGCTCTGGCATCGATAATGCTCGCGTTTCCATCTGGATATAAGCTGTCTTGTTATACGCCAACGGTACTATCTGAATCATTCCGGCCTGTATTTCGAAGCCTTCTGAGCGGTTCGTGTCTTCAAAAGTAATTGTGCCGTTCATAACCATACTGTCATCAATAGGTGCGCGGCCTACAGGTGCCACAAGTGTCCCGACATCGATAAATGATCCCGTATCCAATACCTGGATCACGGCATGAGGGTGGGCACCAGCCAATGCACCAAGCGAAGCGGCTAAGCCGTAGGGGTCAAGTTGAATATGAGTTACACCCGAGAGGAACAAGGCGTCCGCTGCAATTAAGACGGGCCAACCATAATGTGCTGGGCGAGCAAGCGTTGCTCCAGCCAGTAACAGCCGATCAAATGTCGGCAGTAGACCGCGCTGCGCTACACTGCGCCAGTCATGGCGGGCTTCAAGGACAGCACGACGCATTATTTCACGCGCCAACCCATACTGTACCTCTAGTGAGTCACGTGAGGCCGGTGCCGTTACCGGGTTAAGCCAGCGGTTCCACAGCAGATCAAGCACTGCGTCTTCGTCCAATTCCGCATCGACCAACCAACTCATAATTCTATCTAGCTTTAGGCGTTCAAGGGTGGTTTGCATGGCATGCCCAACGCCTAGCGTTGCAGACACGCTCTGATAGTGCCCATGTTCGAATGAGGCAGAAACCGATGTAGCGCTACTACCGATGTCTACGCCAAGAATTATTTCATCATCCAAGCCACCTAAAAGCCGAATCATCTCACTAAATGCCAGGGCTGTTGGGTAAATTCGTCCGCGAGACCACTCGACCAGTTCCTCAAAGCCGCCCGTATTATATGAGCGCTGCTGGTTATATAATGCTGCTAGTGTGGCTTGTGCATCATCCAATGTTTCGTTGTTCAGAGAAGGTCGAACGTTACTCGCTACCTCAACCCGAACCCCAACCTCTTCATATAGAACTTCACTCACTTCTTTCTGAAGGTCTGCATTGCCGATGTAAAGCACGGTTGGGCGTGCATTACGCTCCATGATGGAGCAAGCTAAAGCCACTTTCTCGATCTGCTCACGCATAGCGTCCACTGCACCGCCGTCCGTGCCCCCGACGATCAGTACCACGTTGGGCTCAGCTTCTAAAATAGCGGCAATCTGCTCTTCCGTCGTCCGTTTGTCCGTCAAGCTGATGACATCGACGAGTTCGAGGTAGCTACTCTCAGCAGCTTTGCGCCCACTTTCGATGCTGATCTCCGGCATTAAGCCGACAAGTACCGTTCGGATTGGCTCACCCGAACTCGACAGCCCTACCACCAAGTTGACGCCATTGCCAGCCTCGGTCTCTGGTCGAATTAAGTCGAGCATGCTGGTGATGAAGATACGCCCAGTTGTCTCTGTCATCTGCTCCAGTGCAATGCGCACACCCTGCACGAGATTATTCCATGGTGGGCCGCTGGTCGTGGGGGCCTCACCATAGGCAAACATACGGTAGGTTCCTTCAGCCACATTAATGAAGATCGTCCGCGTGTAGACCGCCCCGATATCAATCACGAGAATAGGGCCACTGGGGATAAAATCAGCACGCAGTGCTTCAGGCAGGTTTTCACCGGCGTTCCCATCATCACTGATTTGTGCAACTGGTTCTGTTGATACATCCATGCGGAACCCCTATGGCAAAATTGATGCAAACAACTGTGACAAACTCGTTAATTGACCACTAAACACAGCTAACCCCGTCAGAATAACACCAGCATAAACAGCACCCAGCGCAGCGGAAATAATCATCTTGCCAACACCCGCAACCCCATCAAAGATGCGGTTGATCCTTGCTTCCTGTTGAGGGCCGTCATCGTTTTCCTCAACTTTGATGCGCGTAAATTGGAAACTTAACAACGCAGCCACAGTAATTATCAAAGCGATAATCCCGGAGAAAAAACTGTTTCCAGCTAAACGCCAAGTTGCTTGTGCTTGTGGAAACAACGTCCCTTGGATGGCACCACCGATTGCCACAGCAGCGCCAATACCGACCAAATAAGCAACACTGATGTTACCGACAGCCGTTGTCACTGGCCCAAGCTTAAAGAATAACAGAACAAATAGCAGCATCGGTACAAGCGCCAAACCTGCAACCAGAGAGTTGCCAGTCAGGATTGGCTGAATGATGCGCGGCCCGATTACATCAAATAAAACGACCAACGTTGTATATCCAACAAGCACCCCGATGAACGTATGCAGTGCGGTACGATACAACGGGTTATCACCTATCAAGTAGCTCAGCAGCGCAATGGTAAAGACAAAGCTCAAAATACTTGTTAGGAGTTCTACCTCTTGCGGCAGGAACACCATCTATTCTTGCTCCTCATTAGCAAGGGCACGCAGCCCATAAATAACACCGCCTATAATAATCAGCGCGGCAGCCACCGTACTACCGAGGCCCAAACCGTTCCATGTCGGCGATAAGCCCGTATTTCTACGACTATCAACAAGGGTTGAATAGCTCACACCATCGTTGAAACCCACTAAGACAGCGTCTAATTGGTTGCTTTGCTGATATGGGTAAGCAACCGGTGCAGTCCCCTGGCTGACCAACCCAATTGCCATAGCGTCAGCGGTCAGCGTGGTTTGCTCCAACCAAATTCGTAATGCCTCCGGCCGGCTACTAGCGATTACAAGTAAGTCAATATCTAACGCCGCTAAGCTCTGTGCTGGGGTTTCTAACAAGCGTCCCTGAACATCCACCTGAAAGGGAATTAAGGCTCCCCCAATGCTAGCTTCACTCAACGTTCGAACCGCATTGGCCTCACCTGGTAAGTACCCTAGGTTATTCCATATTTTTTCTGCTTGCTTAGGGCTGGAGGCCAGCGCCTGCTCTGCCATAGCAGGCCCAGTCTCCTTGGTCGAGACTGCGTATACACTGGCGTCTGGACGCTCGGATAACTCGGTTAGCAGAGCAACTACCATCGGCTCCATTTCGACTTGTGCATTAGGTTCATATTCGAATGCAATCAAAACAGTCGCATCATCTGGGGCTGCCCGAACCGTGTCGCGTACTGCCTCAACCCCCGAGGTCACAGGCACCTCCGCAGGGAGGAACACAGCACCCAACAAAGTTGGTAACGCAATTGCAATGACTAGCAAGATGGTGACGAGGTACCGCTCAGTAAGAGCTAAACCTCCACGGCGGCCAATCGCTTCTGCTGCAACACCATCACCACCCTCCATCAGCTTTCGCAAGGTATCGACCCGAGATGCTTGTGCATCTGTAATGATTAATTTTTCTATCGGGTCACGAACGCGAAGGTTCCCACCCTCAAAAATCATCTCTGCCCGGACGGCACCTTTAACATTACGCAAGGGGCCAACGGTTTCAGAGTCTGCCACATCTGTTTTATCAACAATGTCAGCAAATCGAAGATCTTGAATCTGTGATGCGAGATCAAGGTTGATTTTCATCTGCCGAATGGAACTATCTTCACTATCCCATTTCTTCGAACTCTTACTGAGTTCGCGTAATTCAGATGCCCCGGCTGATACGTCAGCAACATCAACCCCAATTACTTCCGCAGCGTCACGGAGTCGTCGCTCATCATCAGTAATGCGGTCAATACCTAGGGAATTAATCCAGTCGTTATCTGTTTCTTCGGCGGGGGTATCTTCTTGTACAGAAGCAGGTTGTTTTTTTGCGCTTTCATCTGCCTGTCGGAGCCACTCTGGAACATTCTCATCAGTCTTGGGCTCATCAGCTGGATCTCGAAGACCTTGTGCCTGTTGTAACCAAGCAGGGGCTTCGGGTTGCGAGTCGGATGTCTGCTCAGTTGAGCCTGTCGCAGTGCGTAACCAGTCTGGTGTCTCTGTCAGAGTCTGTTCAGGAGACTCTGACAGAGGCACATCACTGCCTTCACCCGCTTCAATTTGCTGCACAGGCCAATCTGGAATGGGTGCATCATTCTGACCTGTCTTCGCCTCGCCGAGACCGACTTGGTTCAACCAGTCTGATGCTTGTTGTGGTGTGGCTTGTGACGAGGCAGTCTTTTGATCTTGGGCTTGGGCCAGCCAATCAGGCACACTGTCTGGTAAATCATCATCTCTCTCAGGCGCTTCTGCGCTGTCCGGCTGCGCTGGCAATTCAGCGGTGGCTTTACTGATCCACGCTGGGATAGATTGGTCATCGTCATCTGGCTCTATAACAACCTCAGTCTGTTGCCCACTTGATGCTTGTACTGCCGCCAACCACTCTGGGATTTCCTCATCATCTGGCTCGGCTGCGGGTTCAGTTGGCTTATCGTCCGGGAGTTTCAATTCAGATGTCGCCTGTGTTATCCATTCCGGTATCTTTGGCGCTTCATCATCTGGCTCTAAAATAGTTCCTTCCATACTAGGGCGGCTAGGGCGCAAAACGCCTGTATCTTGCTTAAGCCAATCTGGTATAGCTTCGTCCTCATCTAAATCTGATGCGGCTGGCGGCTCTTCACCACTAGAGGCCTCAATCTGAGTAAGCCAGTCGGCATTATCCTGTGCCGGCTCTTCTTGAGCAGATCGGGTTGTCTCTGAAGAGCCAATCGTTGCTAACCAATCTAGTGCTTGATCAGCTCGTCTATCTGCTTCAGCATCTGGCTGGGCTGGTTCACGGAGCCAATCAGGAATGGTGTCTTCAACTACTGCGGACAACTCTCCGGTGGCAGGCGCATTATTTGAAGCGATGATCTCATCAAGCTGTACTTCGTCTGTCTTAAGATCATCAGGGTTAAGTTCACTGGTGTCAGACGCATGAGTCGGCTCACGTTCGTCAACACCACCAGCTTCTAACGAGGGTAATTCAGTTGTATCAACGAATAGCTGTGGGTCAACAGCCTCGGCTTCTTCTGAATGTGGTGGCGTATCTATATCTTTTAGCCAGTCTGGAATATTGTCCGGAGCATCCTCTTCAAGTGGGCCTGTTTGCTCAGCTTGTTTCTGTCGAGTTTCTGGTTTCGCTGCATCGTCGTCATGAGTTTGTAGCGGTTTAAGCCATTCAGGAACATTGTCTTCCGCCGAGCTATCATCTGTATTTAGCGGGCCAGTTTCGGTTATTTGCTTGTCAGCAGAGCTTGCTGTCGCGGCTTTTAACCAATCGGGAGTATTAGTGGTTTCGGAAGATGCTGCTTCTCCCTGACGCTCAGCTGTCTCCTGTGTGGCCTTAAGCCAACTGGTTACTGACCCATCTACATCCACTTGTTCTGCGTCACCAAGCTCCTTCTCTGACGCCCCTAAGGTATCAAACTCAGCTAGCCAATCTAAGTCGTTCGTATTAGGAATATCAGTCTGTTTTGCTACGTTTGTTGGTTCATCAGCAGTTACTTCGCTTGGTTCTTCGGTCGTATCTAGCGCCTCATCGCCGCCCTTCAACCCATCGGAAGCGTCTGTTGTTTCAACTGGCTCACTGACACTTTGCTTAGCTTTCAACTCAATGGCGGGTTCATCAAACCCAGGCGGTTTCTCTAATAATCCAGACTGAGCTAACCTTGTGTCCAACTGGTTAACAATATTACTGAACCAATCATCTGCTGCGGTGACCTGTGGTTCTGCTTGAGGTGCTCCCGCTGCTGACTCTGCAACTCTTGGCGCTGGTACAGATGCTGCTGCCTCTGGTGCAAGTTCACTGATGGTTGATAACCACTCTGGTGTAGGGGGGCGCTCTTCTAGTGCGGGCGCACTATCAGCAATGCCCAACAGCCAGTCAGGCGTCGGTGGGGGATTTCCTGGTTCGTCGGCTGGCGCAGCCACTGCACTAAGCCATTCTGGCACAGGTATATCATTTGGTTGCGGCTGTTCAACGCGTGAGGCTGCGGGCTGTTTCGACTGCTGAACGGTCTTGGCTTCTGGTAAAGTCTCAACCTGCTCTGTGATCTTCGGTTCAGGTACGGCGGAGGGAGCCGCAGCGGCATCTTCTCCTGTCGGAGGTAGCCTGTCAACAGGCTTATTCGGCTCATTGACGGGCGGTTTAGGAGTGGATGGTTCATCCAACGGAGATGCCGCTTGTTCTTGGAGCACCTCACTAAATTCATCATCTGGTTGATCATCGCCGCCTACTGCAAAATCAGAGAGCCAGTCTGGGGCATCATCACCAAAAATATCATCTCCACCGAACAGATCGTCAAACTCGTCCACCATCTATTCCTTATACAGTCTTTCAAGTCCGGTTAGAATGCGTACCCCAACTGTAATCACGCCAAGGGCAACACCAATCAAAATACCACGCACACCAGCCGCTACTGGAACAGCTAAATACCATTCGTAAAAAGCATTTACCGGCCCCATAAACCGAAAAGGCAGCCAGCCGACAAGGACAATCACAGTTGAAGCAAGAAATACAACAGTATTGCGATTGGGTTTCGTTCGCATCATTCGAACAGCAGCCGTCACGAGGAGAAACATAATTAAGCTCAATAAAGCTGCCTGTGCTGGCGTTATAACACCTAAGAGTAGTACTTCAGTGATGGTACCGCTCTTATACAATGACGGAGCCGTCGCAATGCTGCCCGGTACGATAAGCTCTAACAGAATACTAAATACGCCAGACTCAATAACACCGATGATAATCGTAGCCAAGGCGGTAAGAATTGTGACCAGGCTGTAAGGCCAACCAGGGTCGCCTTGGTCAACACGCCGACTATTGACAATCAACAGGTTAACTAGCCCGATAATAACCGCCAACCCGGCTAATGTTACGGCCCAGTTGAGTAATATTTGTTGAACTTGCTGTAATGCGGCGATTTCAACAAAGTACCCCAACAATGTCACTAATCCGACGCTGATAGCAACTGCGGTGGGCACAATACGCTTCATACGTCACCTGCGCTCACTGTAATAATCCCACGGCGGAAAGCAGACTACCTGCAATCAAAAAGATGACAACAACCACGCGCAGTATATCTTGTGTAATAATTGCCGCGGTTGCTGATGCATCCTCAGATAGATACCCTCGGGCAGCCAGCAGTTCCTCCCCGATTAATGGATGCTCAGTAGCAGCCAGTGCGACCGCTTGGCCTTCAATCTGATCAGTGCCCAATGTTTGCGGCAGGCCCAACCGAGTCCCTTCTTCCGTCATCAAGATCGCTTCAGCTCCAAGTGTCCCAACAAGTAGGTTAGCTTGTACTGGGTAATCTTCCATTAAGCTTGTGGCACCAGCCGCCATTGATACCGTGTCGAGCGCAATCAGTTGTACCGAGTCAGGTTGATATTTTTCAGGGGAACGCTGCTTGCGGTAGGCGCGTTGAACGGTGTCGGCAGCAGCCGGCAGCGTCGTCGCAGAGCCTGTCGTAATCAGCGGCGGGTTATCACTGATGACACTAGCTGTTGCCGCTGCTTCAAGGCTAGTTAGCGCCGCTATGGTCGTTGCCGTTTGCTCTGTTGAGATACCACCTGCCCCAACAGAGATATGCAACCGACCACCACTTTCTACTGCTAGCCCAGCTTGTTCTTCAAGCGCATCATACGCCGAGAGCTTACGCAGACGAATGGAGAGTGTTCCTCGGCGCAGCAGCGCGATCAAAACGCCAATCAAGAGTACAGCGAAGAGTACGAGAAGAATACCTAACACATTGCCGAAGCTCGCCTGCATAGCGTATTATTACCTCTGTGTATGCACAGAATGAGTCGCTTCGTTTGCGGGGTCGTCGAGTAGATCAACCAGCGCGTTAATCTCTGCTTGTGGTTGGTAAAGCCGAATAAACGGCTGGGCAAACCATACCAACTGAACAGCAGCGGGCCGCAGCGCATCAAAAATGTCTTGCGCTGCGGGCGCTAACAAACCTAGGATCGGTTCATTTTCTGGACGAGCGAACAATCGTTTCATGATGCCAGTATAGCACGATGCTCTCTGACCGCGAAAGCATGCAGCTCACTCGTATAATGCTGTAATGAGTTAAGAAAGTAGTATGTATGGCACCTGATTATTTGATCTTGTTAGACATTGACGGAACCTTATTACACTCCAACGGTGCCGGACGTGGTTCAATGAAGCTGGCCCTCGAAGAGGTGTTCGGCACCTCAGGCGACATTGAATCCTACCACTTTGGTGGTTCCACCGATCGCGACACTGTTTTCTACCTGATGCGTAAGGCGGGCTTTCATGACGATGATATTGAAGCAGGTTTTCTAAAACTACCCGCCATTATGGCACGTCACATTGCCACAGCACCTGATATTGTGGCATGCCCCGGTGCTTTTGAACTCGTTGACGCCCTTGTCGCCCATGACGATGCTCTACTTGGGCTAGTGACTGGAAACTTCATGGAGTCTGGGTTTGCTAAGCTGCGCGGGGCTGGCTTTGATCCTTCTGTATTTGAGGTTGGCGCTTATGGACATATCTCGCCGAATCGCTCGGATTTACCGCCCGCCGTCGTTGAAGTTGCCTACCAGCATACAGGGCAGCATTATCATGGCGAGCAAGTGGTAATAGTCGGTGATACAGTCAAAGATGTGGCCTGCGGACGGTCAGTCGATGCTCGTGTGATCAGTGTATTAACTGGCTATGCCAACAAGGCCGCATTAGAAGCAGAGAACCCTTATGCCATCATTGACGATCTCACCGACCTGGACGCCGTCATGGGCTTGATATTTCGGTAACGGTCACAGAGCCAGCCAAGTAAGCATTATTGGCTTGTGATGGTGTTGTCGGTAGGCGCTCACCTGTTGCTGGCAACCACACCCCAATATAAATATCATATAGGCCACCATCAGGTCTTTCAAGATAGCGCACATCTTCGATAAACATTGCTAGATGGAGTGGTAACACCCCTTGCCAGGCTGAGCCATCTGCTTGGGCGCGTAGTTCCCCTGTATCTGCATTGATGAGATGAACAAAAACAGTTTCATCTGGTTGCATATCAAGTACCTCCCACCAGACAGTCACCACAATCGCATCAGAGGTGAGGGTGACGTCCTGAACTGCCAAACGAGCACTTTCACCAAAACTGACACCGGTTTCAAAGTCAGCAGTTGGCGATGTTCTTCCACTGTACCGCAGCTCAATTGTTTCTTCGGCATAATACGCTTGATAGACTTGCCCCTCCACCGCTGTGATATTCTCAAGCGTCGGCCCATAAGGAATGACCTCATACCCAAAACGTTGACTAGCTTCACCCAAGTTGCTCCATGCGAACAGCCGAGGAGTGCTGCGGCCCGTTAGGGTCTGCGGCGCAACAAGGCTTGGCAGCAGTTCTGCGTCGCCACTGAAGTATGGATAAACAGGCTGTGATGGGCTAACAATATTGGGTAAGTTGACGAAATGCAGGTCACTCTCAGCATTATGCTGCTCAACCTCACTGACCTGTGCCAGCGCACGGCCTCCTAAGGACAGCATATGCTGGGCACGCCCAATATAGACCGTTGCTGGAACCATAATCAACGACACGACCAACACACTTAATACCTCGCGCCAATGACTGTCATCAGAGGCGATCTCTGCTACTGCCAAGGCCCACACAATTACTGCCCCAACACTCGCTGGGTAAAGGAACCTCGGCGCAAGCAGCAGCCAATCAGGGCGCATCACCAACAGCACAGGGCCGATGTTGAGACCAAACCATAGTAGCCCAAAGAGTGCCACATCAATCTGCTGCTTACTGACGACCAAGGTGGCCACAGCAGAAATCAACAACAGCGTCCATGCCAGCGTGCGTGGCGCTGCATTCTGATTGATGACTCCAAGCGGGTAACTCAAGCCAATCGATAAAATTTCAGCGTTGCCAACTAAGTTAGTTGGGGCCACGCTCAGCGTTGATGGCGCCGCTTGCCGCAGCCATAACCAAAAGCCGATATAGACCACAATCAAGGAGAAGGGCAGCAGGCGCGTGAGATTAACCTCATGCTGACGCCACCAATGAAGCCCCTCCAATCCGAGGATAACACCGACCGCCAACATACCGTTTTCATGCGCTAGTGGGGCCAGCAGCGCACAAACGACGGCAATAGTCAGTGGCATTACGCCACCTGTCTGTTGAGCACTACGGTATGCCAATGCTGCCAACAACACCAAACACAGCATCAACGGGTAGAACATCCCACTGATCCATGGCACCACTTGGTACGCAAATGGGTACGAGGCCAGTAACAATGAAGCAATAATCCCCCCCATCAACCGCTGCTGTTGGTCTAAGCGCAGCAGCAAAACGCCCGTAAGGGCAGCAGCGGTGGCATGGAGCGCAATATTGATCAGGCGCAGTATGATAATCGGCACCTCGTCGGAAGCAGCCCCCAGCACCCACCACAACGAAAATACCAGTGGGCGATAGTAATCATAGGGACTTAGCGATGTCCAAATTTGCCCAAACGTCAGTGATTGTAGCCAAGGGAACTGCACGAGATCATCTGAGTACAGCGGTAAGTTCAACGTGCCGCCGTACAGAATCAGCGTCAGCAGCAAACTGAGGCTGAAGCAGAGGGTAAAGGCCCCAACCGGACGTTTAACCCAAGCCATTATTCGACGCGCACGCCCCCCAGGATAAAGCGGTCACCTGATAGATCACCCTCTTCGTTGAAGAAACGGGCGCGCTGAAATGTGTTGAAGCCATACATTCCCGTTTCGATCTGGTAGTCGCCGGGCAGAGTACTCTCTGGGATCGTAAGCTGGTAGATATCAACAACCGTTTGACCAGCCACCCACTTTGGGAACCAGAGATACGTCGGGAAAGCGCCGCCAATGGGTGGTGTATCCTGCTGGGTGATTACGTTGATCCCGCCGTCTGTTAGCTGAACGAAGACCTTCCAATTCTCATCAGGGCTTTGCAGTGCCCTCCATGTCACTTCCACACGGACTGTGTCCCCTGCTTGCGCCGTCAGTGGTTCTGACCAAGGTGCTTTGCGTGACTGCCCATCGTTAAAGCCTCTTGCCGACTTTAAACCAACCTGATACGAAATGTTAGCCAACAGATCATTGGTAGCCAGGGCAACTTCAGGAGCCGTTACTGTGACCGTGCCCACCTCGAACCATGCTTTGCCGTTAAAATCAAGTGCCTCGTTCTGATTCAAGTTTCGTAGGCCAACCATTACCGGGTAAGTTCCCAGCTCGGCAGTTGCGGGTAGGCGGGCATCAAACCGCTCAGCGTGTGTCTCGCCAGGCAGCCAGAACGGCGTTAGATAGTGGCTGTCTGTCGTGTCAGTCATTTGGTACGGGCCAATCATAATCTGCGGGAAGATAATATCATCTGGCACCGCATCGACGGCATAAGCGACCCGCACCGGGATCACCGCGCCCGCCTCGACTGTCTCCGCCAGTACATCAGCACCGACTAGCCGAATGCCGTTCGTTTTTTCGCCGATCACGGTGCCTAGCACAGGTTCTGCAACACTCGGCGCCGAAATAACTTCATACATTCGGCTGTCAACCGGATGCAGTCGATAGCCGGCATCAACCAACGAGCGTTGATAGCCTGAGACATATACTGGCCCCTCATTGATAACCGCGTTAACGGCATCCACCCAAGGCAGGTCGGACGTTGTTGCAACAAACACAAGGGTCAGATCGTCCTGAACGAAGGCGCGCTCTTCGACGTGTTGTGCGTACCACAATGGTGTTAGATGCTCCCAATGCCCTAGCAAATAAGCCCCTTCACCTTCACCATCAAAACGCGTATAAACCGACTCAACCCAATCTTCTGCCTCGGTGAACTCTCTCAGAGAGACCACTGGAGCAAGGTCAGACCCACGCAGCGCAATCGCTAACAGCAGCCCCACTCCCGGCAAACCCTGCAAAACTTCACGCCGCAGTATATTTGTCGGAAGGCGTTCTGCATAGATCATCAGCACATATACACCTAGGCCGACGAGTATCATCAGAGCGGCGAATGGCGTCACCAAGTAGGCCATCACGTCCTGAATGCTGTTCATGATGAACAGCAAATTGACGAACAAGTATAGGCTGAACAACACACCTATTGACCGTTGGCGCTTTTCTGCGAACAACGACACCAGCCCAACGATCATCAGCAGCAGAAAGACAACCCCAGCTTGCAGCCGCAGCAGCGACCAAAATACGCGTGCCCTGACCAATTGTTCAGCAAGCCCAAACTGAAATAGATTCACCGTTAAGCCGCGAGCCAAGGTTAGATCAAGAAAGCCGTTGAGCGTGTTGGTGTTCTCCGGCCCGAATAAGATGGGGGCTGGAAGCGTCGCCCGGATCGGCAAATACAGCCATACCAGCAGCCCAACGAGCGCAAAGCCGATCATCCGCGGCAGCACGGTAAAGCTGATCCGCAAGAAGGGCCTGCGAAACATTATTTTACGCTGTTCACCGTCTTGAGTCATTGGCTGGAATACCACGCTGAGGTCAGCCCATGTAATGAACACTATGTAAGCCGGGAAGCCAAATACCAGCAGCGGGTGATGGGTGACGCTCAACCCGGTGACGACGCAAAAAGCGTAAAGCCAGCGCTTACTCTTTGACCACCACCAGCGCAGCAGCATGAAGATCGCCAATTGAGCCAGAAAAGCCGTCGTAATATGTGCATTGGCATGAATGCTATGCTGCCATTGATCTGTTGAGACCGCCGCAGCGCCAGCCGCAACCAATGCAGGTACGTAGCGCAGCATATGACCGTAGGTGTATCCCGTCAGGGTGAAGGTGCTGGCGAACACCAGCGTCACGACGCCTGCCCCCAGCACCGCGCTGAGAAGGTTGGTGCGGTAGGCGACATCACCGATTGGCACAGCACGTTGCCAAATGCCTGCCAGCACCGTCTGGAAGGCATAGCCTGGCGGATGACTAATACCCCAGATGTGGGGCACAAATGTATACTCCGCTGGATCGCCAAAGACAAGGCCCGGGGCCAACGTACTGACGTACAAAATAAGCGCCAGTACAAAAACACCTGCACCGACGAGTAAGGGCACTTGCTGCTTGATCATAGCCCGGCAATTATAGCAGTGATGGTAAAGGTGATCATATCGTGCGGAGAATCGCCCGCACAGGGCTGCCACAGACCCCATCGACCTTCAGCGGCAGCGCGATCAATTCGTAGAGGCCGTCTGGCACGCCTTTCAACTGAAGTGTTTCTAGGTGAGCAATACCCCGCGCAGCCAGTTGATGGTGGCACGTCAATGTTTTACTGTTGAAGTCGTCAACTGAGGGCATATCTACCCCAAACAGCTTTAAGCCAGCGGGCAGCCAATCGATTAACGCAGGCGTTGGGTACGGGAAGTCATCAGGCCATACGTCATCCGCCAACTCACTGACCCACGTCTTGAGCAACAAGCGTTTGGCTGAGATATCAACCCCAGCAAAATCTTCAGGAACAACGCCACCATGCCTGCGTGGCAGCGTCACGACTTGGGCTGGCCCAATATAACGATCAAGCGGTAGTTCTGCCGGATGCGCCCCTTCTACCTGAAAGTGATACGGGGCGTCGGCATGTGTGCCCGTGTGGGCGCTCATCGTCAACGTCGTCAGGTTGATCGGCACACCTTCACCCATTGTGACAGGCTGCTCAAAGGAAAATGGCGTGTCCCCAGGCCAAACCGCCAACGTCGGGGTAATTGTCCGTGTGATGTCGTAGATCATCAGGATGCTTGCTTCATTTCTCATTGATCATCAATAATATGAGCATAACTGAGCCGTGAAACCTGACCAAACCACAAAAGAGGTTGAGATGACAGACATCCCGCCCGTGCCCGAACCATCAAAGCCAACCGACGAATCTCCCCAGTCTCGCAAAGAACGCTGGCGCAAGATGCTCCAGGAGTCTGAGGTCGAACGGACAGTCGTGCAAAAAGCAGACGGCGTTCCTGAAGACCAAATGATGATGGGCTGGGGCAAAACGGAGTACGACTCAGGAGGCGGCTTGATCCTCTACTTCGCCAAGACCAAAAACGACCAGAACAAACCTCTGATTATTTACCCTAAAGGGGAGTACAAAATTGGTCGGCGTGAAGTTGTTGATGACGACGACCTTGACCTCAATATGGCACCATACGGTGGCGCCAAACAGGGTATTTCTCGCGTCCATGCCTCGTTGAAAGTCAACGAGAATAAAACGCTATCCATCATTGATCTGAACAGTACCAACGGCACCTTTGTCAACGAGGTACAACTCGCGGCCAACAAACCGCGCGTTCTGCGCAGTGGTGATTCTGTGCGGTTGGGACAGGTTGTCTTTCACGTATTCTTCAAGTGAGGGCGCGGAGGCTGCACCACTACCTCACAAAGAGGCTCACCATGCGATGAGCCTCTTTGTGTTTTCAGCCTTAGGGATTACGCTCG
>CAYTPI010000003.1:0-8694 GCA_964439625.1 uncultured Anaerolineae bacterium
GGCCCCGATTTAACATCCACCTCAGCTCCTTTATTATCTGTCTCCTGCGCAGCAGGCACCGCAGCTTCTTTATTATCTGTCACCGGCGCAGCAGAAGGGGAAGGCAGCCCCGATTTAACATCCCTCGCAAGTCCCTCTTTATTATCTGTCTCCTGCGCAGCAGGAGAGGAAGGCGGCCCCGATGCGCTGGCCGCCGCAGCTCTCTGGTCATCGAGAGACTGCTTGATAGCATTTTCAACATCCTGCTGCTGCCCATCATATCCCAATTCAACATCCTGCTGCTGCCCATCGTGTCCCAATTCAACACCCTGCCGCTTCCCATCAAGTCTCAATTTAACATCCTGCCGCTGCCCAGCAGGTCCCGATTTAACATCAAGCTCGATTTCACGAATGATGTCAACCATGCAAGTATAAGTATCAGCACGGTCATAGCCGGATAGATTTCTGAAAACTCGGTCCCACTCCCGCTCCAGTGGGACCGAGTTTTCGCTCAGCTGCAGGCTGGCACTGGCACTGGCAGTATTAACTCTCCTCAGCAACGCCAACGAAAATGCATCTTCTTGCTCAGAAGCAACAGCAGCACCACTTATTTTTTTGTAGCGCTCTAGCAGCAGCTTCTTGATTTTCGTATTAAAGTTATCGGTTTTTGCATCAGGTGCGTCGCCCAGCAGTTTATGTAATTTTCGTGTAGGCTGTTCAATGTGGATTTTTGCATCAGGTTCGTCGTTGTGCGGCAGTTCACGTGACGAACGGATAAGTAAGGCTTCAAGAATATCTCCACGAGCCCAGTCTTTAAGGTGCTCATGCTGTAACATTCCCCAAAACTCTTTTCTTTTTGTGAGAGCTGCTTGCAGATTGCTAAACACGGAGTCAAGGCGGTCTGTATCAGTCATTCCATTGTTTACAAACGTATAAGCATTGGCATAGTGCCGCATTGTCTTATCCGTTTTCCGCCTATTGCCGAGTCCCAACTCGGCCAGTTTTTCAGTACTTGCCTTCTGAAGCGCGTTTGCAACAACGGCGACCGACACACGCTGGTTACCGTCAAGCCCCTCTTCGGAACTCAGAATTGCTGGGTAAAGAAAAGGCAGTTTGTCAAGTAAACCTGGAGCCATCCTAGACAAGGTCGACCACCCCATTCGGCTCCAAGAATCACCTTGCCAAAGACCGTTCTGCTGGTATTTAGTCAACATACTACGCCGTACGCCTGCCTCATTTGTTTCTAATCGGTTTGCGCCATACACCTGACCAGATATTGCATCCAACCCTGCCTCAAGACCACCGACCATCGCCAAGGTTTTACTCAGGTTATCAAGAGCAATACTGGGGTTCTCTGAGAGAATACCTGCTTGATGACCGAATCCTGATACTAAAGCAGCAGGTAAGGCTTGCTTTCCGATTGTCAGAACAGGGGATATCCATTTATTAATCTCCCTCGCAGTTTCTTCCGACACCATCGATAATACCTGCTCATGACCTTTCTCACTGCTAAATATGCCTGCGTCGATACGGTCGCGCAGATAAGATTTAAGGAAGTTACCTGCTGGCAATAGGAACAGTTGTCCGATTATTGCTGACTCCAGCATTTGTAGTCCAAGTGCTTCATCCTGAAACCAGTCTGCGCCGTTTTCTCCAAACGCCTCGTTGGCTAGATACCCACACAGTGAGCCCAAACCAGCCGTTACAACAGCGTTTGGAGTCATATCTGCAATCATCCGCCCAATCTGGGATGGCGCTGCGAAATTAGCCCAGTCCTGCACATTCCAGTAGGATTGTTGCTGATTATTTTCCGCCCCGCGCGCAAGAGTCTTTTCCTCTTCTGCCCCGCGCGCAAGAGGCTCTGCCTCACTCTTTTTGCTGTCTTGCTGATTATTTTCCATCGATTATCATCTCCAGAATGTTAAAACTAAATGCTGTCGTTGAATTCGTTTGACTTTTAACTGATTGTCTGTTTAAATTCTGCCAATTCTTATCCGAGATGTTACTCACCTCACGGTCTCACAGCGTTCAAAGTAAACGCAAACGTTATGCTAGAGAATTATGAATGTTAGGTATTTTATTAATGAGTGCCTCTAGTCAAATTCATCAGAGTTACGGGTATATTTACGAAGACAAGACGCCATTCTCGCAATCCAGCATGTGGCAACGACATCACGCCTTCTACAGCACCGAAGGTGTAACGGCTTGGAGCACCAACACGGTGCCTCATTACATCACCAATAATCCAACGTTAGCTGGCAGCTATGCACAGATCGTGTTGGGATTTTTTAGGGACTATCAGACAGGCACCTCACCAGACAATCCGATTAATATTATTGAGCTAGGTGCAGGGTCAGGTCGGTTTGCCTATCATTTTCTGCACCAACTTTCGAACTTGCTCGATCATGTTGGGTTCAATCCACCCAACTACCGCTATGTTCTCACTGACCTTTCTGAGGCCAGCCTTGAGTTCTACGCTGACCATGAGAAGTTCCAGCCATTTTTTGAGAAAGGTATACTCGACTACGTCCGCTTCGATGCCCAAACTGATCAAACAATGACACTGCGTCGCTCGGGAAAGACTTTCTCCAAAGCCAGCCTAGAGCACCCGCTGTTTATCTTCGGTAACTATTTTTTTGACTCTATTATCCAAGATGGTTTTTACGCTAACGATGGCCTTCTTTATGAACTCCATCTATCCCAATACACATCTGAGCCAATGGTCGAACGTGCCCCAAATCTATCAACAGAAATAACGTATGTCTTCGACTATGAGCCGATAACTCCAGAGTATTACGGCAACCCTACCATGAGCGGGCTATTGGAGGAGTACCGAACAAAGCTTGTGCAAAGCCACTTTACATTTCCTAAAGTCGGCATTAGTATGCTGGAGAGACTGCGGACTTGGTCACAATCAGGTCTTGTGCTGTTATCTGCCGACAAAGGTTATCATTACTACTCTCAAATGCATGGACGAAGTGCTCCGTACATCGACTCACATGGCTCAGCAATTTCATTAGGTGTCAACTTTCATGCCTTGACACGGTACTTTGGGCGCCATGGGGCAAAAAGTTTCGTGACCGAGCACCATTCAAGCTACATCGATGTTGTAGGCATCCTCCTGCTAGACAACCCCAATGCCTTTCCGGAAATACAGATGGCCTATTGGCAGTTCGTTGATAGAGCTGGTCCAGATGATTTTTTCTTATCAAAGAAAGTCACCGAGAGACATATTCACTCAATGAGTTTCGATGAACTGCTGGCGTTCATTCGTCGTAGCAGCTATGATGCCCACATCTTTAATCAGTTTGCTTCCCGTTTGCACGAACTGATATCAAGCAGCAATCTGCAACAACATGCCGATCTCATACTGGTAATGAACCATGTCTGGGCACAGTATTATGCAATTGGAGAAGAGGTTGACCTCAAGCAAAACATCATTAACATTCGCGCTGAAATTAATCGTGTTGAAAACCAGCCTTATCAATAAGACCACTAATCACAAGCATCGAAACAACCTCGAGATTATGTGTCGTCTACCGTTTCATCCGTGGATGTATGAAGCTCTGACGAGCTGCGTATACGACGTTCATCAGCCTCAATAGCTTGCTTAATTTTAGCCAAAAAATCGGCATCTGTTTTTGGGATTTTCCTCCTTAAGCGTCCCGAACGACTGACCTCTTGAGCTGAACTATTAAATGTCTGTATGTAAAACTCGCGATAATGCTCTGGTGGGAATTTGCCGGTGGCATTAGCTGCTCGTTGAAAGACCTTGACTTGCTCAGCACTAGTAGAAGTGGGTTGGATAGCATCAATAAGCATCCGCTTTACGGCTGTTAGCAGCCTAGGATTAAGGGTGTCAAAGGTATTCGACGGGGCAGCCTCTTGTGCAGTGTTGGTTATCCTGCAATAAGCTTGGTGCATTAGATCAGCTTTGCGGTCCATCCAGCGGTCGGCAGTATCATACGCGCAACCTAAATATTCTCTTAACCAATCGTCGACATCAGTTTGTTGAGCTGCATTTAACAGCGGAGGTTTGTCTACCGCAAACACATAAGCCAACGCCTGAATGATTTGCAACCGATGCTGCTGCTTTGCAAATTCGGTGACAAACTGATTACGCCATGCAGTCGGATTCCGAGCAAGTGCCACCAGCGGTGCGAACTGGGCTTTCACCAAAGGTAAACGCTTTCCTTTGCTGCAATAGAATTCTTTAAATATACGTGGGCTCCAGCGCATCGCGGCTTCGATCCGCTCTGCAATGAAAAACTGCCAGTCGCCCGCTTTGACTTCAGATACCCATAATGCATTTTGCAGGATTTGATTACGCAAGAAGATTGCATCTGTCTCTGAGAGAGCCGTATCTTCTTCGTTAGTCAGGCTGACACGGAGTTCTACGAGTAAGCTCAAAAATGTAGCATTCCAAGTGCCAGGATCTAATTCGGAAAAACCCAGTAGGCGACGCAAGTAGGCTTCGGCGGTGTTTTGCTCGGTTAGCTTTAGTACAGGCAGAGGGGCGTTTCCTGGGTTTGCCATGTACGCCAAACTTTGCAAGATATCAATGCGATCGATGACCTGGATGCTAGGGAAACCTTGAAGTTCAGCCCAATGTTGGCGGGCACCATTGTAGACAATATTGATTGGTTCAAAAATGGAAATGATATTGGCAGCATGCTGCAGCCGTTCTCGCACTATGCTGCCGCCTTTTCCACCATAGTGCGTGCCCGTTGCATTGTTTAAGATGGCAGTCAGCGCAGCTTGGAAGGTGGCCAAATAGTATCCCTCTTTTAGGCCGTCCTCAATCATCAAGCCGGACCCCCACCCTATCACTTGTTTACGACCTAATTTCCATCCGACTGTCATGGACTCTTTTAGGATGCGGGCGGCTAGGGGGTCACCCTGAAATACTTTAGAAGCGAAGGTATAGCCTCGAATTGCATCGGAGTTTTCACGGAAAAATCGCAGACTTTCAAATGATCCGCTATCAAAGATCCAAGCTGGCAAAGATTCTAATAGGGTCAAAAACGCAAACGTTGTACCCATTCTGCCAGATAACTCCTTACGATTTGTGATCTCTGGATTCTTGTTTCGTCCTGCTTTTACAAAAAAGGAAAGGAACTTGTTAGATGCGGCCTTCAGAATCCATTCTTGAAAGTCCGGAGGAGCCTCAATACCTTGCGTCAGATTACTTTTGCGGGGATCTGAAACGAAGGTAGACCAAACTGACGCAGCAGCATGGCCCGATGCCCATGTCCCAAGGATAGGTATGAGAATATCAGCAACCATAAAGTGGAGATCGGTCAATTTAGTCTGACTGCTGCTTTCTCCGATTGTAAACTCAATGTCGCCAACAACGTCCGCAAAGACCATAATGACGACGTCTAGGCTCTCTGCAAGATCGCTATGCCAATCAAGCTGCCAGTGAGCTTCTGGAAGATTGAGCGTACGGATGTGGGAGACGTTATTATTAACACTCTCAGATACAGAGTCTTGCTCAAAGATATTCAGTAAATTGTTTAGGGTTGGAAAGAAAGCAAAAATACGACCCTCATCTTGCTGGATCGTCTGGAAGATATCTCCCAGCGTGGGAAAGTGGCATGCCACATAATTGAGAGTTTCGCGTCCGTCCAACCCTACCTTGCGAATTGCGTTAACGAGGTCAGTTTGAGAGCGTGTTTCAAATTGATCAGTGTGCCGTGATTGCCGGTGTTGTGATAAGTTTTCAGCAACGTTAGGTTGAAGTATGTTAGCTATAATGACTTCCTCGTGGGGAATTGGCGTTAAGTCAAAAAGTTGTTGTTTGATAACTGCTTTTGACACTTAAGTGCAAAAGCTTTAGAACGTCAAACTCTGTTTACATAGACAGTTGAGTTCATTAAAAAGCACTTTTCCTATGAAAACGTGGGTCAACTAATGTATTTGATGCGGTTTTCGATGCATATTTGTTGATTAAGAGCTTTTTTAACATAAATTTAATGGTAAACGATTACAAAAATCGTGCCAAGCTATCAGTATATAAATCCAGGGCAATCGCATCAAAATTGCTCAAGTAGCTTTTCAAGAAAGGCTGTGTCAAGGGCAGACTTATATCGTTTGGTACGTAAGAAAACTGCCTTTTGAGGAGTCTTTCTTGAGGATGTTGAGGGCCGTTTGACGTAAAACAGCCATGTTCTGTGCAGCATGACCGACCCGAATACGGGCATCATCCTCTCTGAAGATGACATCCAGTACCCAATGCTAGCTGTTTTCCACCGCCCAATGGTAGCGGGTTGCGTTGAGCAGGGGATCGGCATCAGCAGACAGGCTGCTGATGTAATAAGCTGTTTCTGTCTCGGTTTTGTCGCCTGGCCGTCGCTCACGTTGAACGCGGATAATTGTCTTTAAGTCAGCCCAGCCGTCATAGTTCCGAATGTAGTCAAAAGCAAGCGGGTCACGGATTGATAGCCCAGCAGCGTCGGATATCAATCCGTCCGTGCCCCTTGTTGATGGTTTCAGCATAGTCGTGTTCCATGCCCTCAAACTGAACCTCATCCGCATAAATAAACCACTCTTTTGTATCGTCCATCAAATGACCCTGATGCGCCTTTACTCTCAGCACATAATCGGCTTTCTCGTCCCGGATGGTCTGGGCAATCTCCTTTTGTGCCCCCATTGCATCCAATGTGACAATACATCCTGCCACATTTAACTGCCTTAACAACGACGGAGTCGCCGTAATTTCATTGGACTTTGCATCAGTCTTCCATTGCCCCAACGCAATCCCATTTTCGGTCGCCCAGGCATTGACCATGTGAATGGCCCCCCTTGCCTATCCCTTTGTCATGACTGCGCCGTATGGTCTTTCCGTCAATGGCAATGACCTGCATTCGGCTCACTCGAAATACCCCTTCCTCCCATTTCATGAATGCCTGTTGAAACGCCTCGGCATCCAACGCGGCAAAGAACCGCCCAAATGTATCATGTCAGGGTATTCCTGCTGACAACTCCAGAAAGCTGCTGAGCCATTTCTTTTTCGCTTCCTCGAAATTTTCAACATCCACCCAACTCTCCGCACCCGCTATCATGGCACACACCGCGATCACCACGATGTCAATCAGCAGATGGTCACAGCGTCCCTCTACTCTTGGGTCTGGCAGGTCACAAAAACTGATGATCAGGCTGGTTGGGTCTTCTTGGGTCATGGGAGCCTCCTCTTGGTCGCTCCCAGTATTCCCTATCTCTTTTTATTTTGATGCGATTGCCCTGTATATAAATCCTACTAAGTATAGTGCGGTTGGATTTCTGGAGACCTGAATAAGAGAGTGTCATGAAAGGTGGAGAAACAGAAATCATGGTAAAGAAACGACGCAGCTACAGTGCCGAGTTCAAGCTGGATACAGTGATGGAAGGCTTGCGAGACGAGAAGACAATATCAGAAATCTGTCGAGAAGGTGAAATCAACGAAGCCCTGTACCATCAGTGGAAAGAACGGTTCCAGGAACGAGCAGCCGACATCTTCGCAGATGGGCGAAACAGTTAAGAAAGCGAACGACAGCAGCAAGGCACAGATTGCCGAGTTTGAGGGCATGGTCGATCGACTGACCTTGTAGGTCGATATTTTGAAAAAAGCCAGAAGTTGGCTGGATACACAACGCGGGAGCAACGGGCAATGAGCTAAACGTTGAGTAAGGAATATCTAGTTCAGTTAATCATTGAAACACTGGGACTGGCTCGCAGCAGTCACTACTACCAACCGGTTCACAAACGGGAGGATGTGGTGTTGTGTTGACTGCTGCCATTGTGCCGGTGTTGGTGCGCTGGCCATTCTAAGGCTACCGACGGGTGGTTGCCTAACTCAAACGAGAAGCTACCCAGTCGGCGAAACCCGGGTCAGGCGGCTGTTGAAAGCACTCAACACCACCAACTGCAAGCATACCTGCCGCGTTACCCTAACCTGATAAAGACACGGATCATCTCAAAGGCTAATCAGGTGTGGGTAGCGGATATTACCTACATCCGGCTCGGTCGCCGTTTTATCTACCTGCCAGTGACTCTAGATGCCTACACTCGCGCTGTGCGTGGCTGGGCGCTGGGGCGCAGCCAGGAGAAGTCGTTGACCATTCGCGCCTTGAACAACAACAAGACGTTAGCTCACCATATCTGGCTCCTGACTACCATCACTCTAAGAAGGGGAGCCAGTATGCGGCAACAGACTACATTGTTATGCTAGCTGAGACTGGATCATACATCGGTAGGAGTGCGGTGGGTCGGCCCACCCAGAACGGGTTGGTCGAGCACTTTATTCGCACTCTGAAGCAGGAACATGTCGATTTTTCTGATTGCTATGGTTATGATGACGCACTGAGTAAGATTGGACACTGGTTGGAGGTTGAGTCCATGACCCAGTGCATTCGCTCTGCACTGGACTACCTCGCCCCGGCAGAGTTCCAGGCTCAATTATTGACTGCCTAATTATGTCCAACCTTCCGACTGCAGTTCAAGTAAGTCAGTATTGTTTTATCAACGTGTTTCTGTAACCTTATTCAAGCGTCGAGGTTCATCGGTACTATAGCCACGAACCGCAGCCAAATGCATTGCCATTAACTGACCAGGTACAATCGCATTGATGGGCGACAGCCATTCCGGTACATCATTCGGCAGTGGCAGTACAAGCTGAGACTTGTTCAGTAGAGCAACGTTATTCGTGATACAAATTAGCTCTGGCGAAAAACGTTG
>CAYTPI010000003.1:8794-116760 GCA_964439625.1 uncultured Anaerolineae bacterium
GTTATAGTCGCGCCCGATAGCAACACCTTGCTGCATATAGCGATAACGAGGTGCTAGCTCTGCAACTATATGGTTGAGCTTGAGGGTTTGCTCAAGCGATTTGGGTATGCTACCCAGTTGGAAAATCAAGCTGGCATCCTGAGCCAAGTATACGCTTGACATTGCAATTATACCTAGTTGCGCAGTGTAAGTCTTTATAGCCGCAACAGCATTTTCAACTCCAACACTTAGCGCAATGACAAACTCCGCCGCTGACGCAAGCGGTGAATTAGGATAATCTGTAATTGTAGCTGTCAGCGCACCTTGCTGACTGGCCTCTTCCAAGACCGTAACGATATCCGGGCTTTGCCCACTCTGACTGATACCAAGAACAAGAGCGTTTTTAAAGCTTGGAGGGCTGCGATAATGAGTCAATAAACTTGGCGTTGCTAAAGCAACAACCAACCGATTGATACTACCCAACACATATTGGGCATAGCGGCCAACATTATCAATAGTACCACGCGCTGCAATCACAACATATTGAATGTCTCTATCACGAATTGTGCGGGCGAGACGCTCAACCGATGATTGCGACTCCCTCAGTAGGTTAGCAAGTTTATCTGGCTGTTGGTGAATTTCCTGATACAGATAAGTAGTTGCGAGATCAACGGTCATTTTAGCGCCTCTGTAAAAAGTATTCGGGCTTCGTTTTGATACACAATCTGACCGCCAATGATGGCGACCTTTACATGTAAGTCAGGGGTTAACAACAAGATGTCTGCATCGTACCCAACAGCGATGCGCCCCTTGCGGTGCGCGATACCCAACAACTGGGTTGGTGTAGTGGTTATCGTTTGTATGGCCTCCGGCACTGAACAGCCAGTGAAGACGATAAAATTACGTAACGCCGCATTCATAGGCAGGATGCTTCCGGCAAGTGTTCCATCAGCGAGTTGAGCATTCTTCTCACTGACAATCACCTTCTGATCTCCAAGCTCATACTGAGCTGGTGGCATGCCAAGGGCAGACATACCATCTGTAACAATATTCAGGCGCTCGCCACACAGATCCCATGCGAGTTTGACCATTGCTGGATGAACGTGAACCCCATCTGGAATTATACCAATGGTCAGGCGCTTGTCCGCCAGTAACGCGGCTGAAATCCCAGGTCGTCGATGATGGATACTCGACATAGCATTGAATAAGTGTGTGCCGTAGCGAACACCATAGTCAAAAGCCGCTAAGCCTTCTTCATAGGTGGCGTTAGTGTGCCCTACGCTTACGACAACACCGCCGCTTACTAGTTGATCGACTAACTCTGAGGTATTTGGCAGTTCTGGAGCTAGAGTTACCAGCCGTATGTGTTTGTCAAGCGACCAACTACGAATTGCGTTTATATTAGGCAGATGCAGATACTCTAGGTTGTGCGCCCCTTTCTTTGTTGGGTTAAGAAAAGGACCTTCCAAGTGAAGGCCCAACGGCTGGGTACCTTTGAACTTAACCGACGGCCCCGAGGCAAGCACAGATTTAGCATGTTCAATTGTTTGAAGCGGCGAGGTAATAATCGTGGGTAGAAAAGCTGTTACACCCAATTCCGGGAGACGTTGCGCCACCGACCAAATAGTAGTCGGGTCTGCTGTAAAATCATGCCCAAAACCGCCATTAAGTTGTAGGTCAATGAAACCAGGTACTAATAAGCAATTGATTCCATCAATTCTTATCTGAGGTAGAGATTTATCTGATATGTCGCCGACCGCTTGGATAACGCCACCTTCTATAACAACAGCCCCCCTATCAAACGCCTCAATAGGTGTCACTATTGAGGCGTTATCAATGAGTATTGAGACCATACATCCCTCCGAAAACCACGACTACTTCACATTTGTCACAGTTGATGCTCGTATTATCAAGCGCCCACGCAAAACAACCTCACGAGTGTGCAAGGTCGGTTTATCAATTCTTTGCAGCAACAACTCCGTTGCCATCTTTCCAATTTCATAAGTTGGTTGAGAAATAACTGTAATGGGTGAACGAACTAAGGTTGTCCAGGTCGCATCATCAAAGCAGGCTAGAGCAATATCTTCAGGAAGGAGCAGTCCAGCCTCATTTATTGCTTTAAGAGCACCAGCCGCAAGTAGACTATTGCTAGTGACAATTCCATCAAGGTTTGCACGCAACCGCAACAGGGTTTGAGCCCCCAGAAAACCAGCTTCTAGATGTGGAGATACACGTTGTATCCACTCTGACGGAACTTCTACTTGATACTCTTCCATGGCGCGCAGATAACCATCCAAGCGTTGGTCACCTGTGTAACTCTGGGCTCCAAAAACAGCACCAATTCGTGGTCCAATTTCGTCAAGCAGGTGGGTAGTTAAGCGGTAAGCAGCGTCGACGTTATCAAGCAGGACCTGGTCAACATTAAATGTATCGGATAGCTCAGTCGCCCGATCAATCACAACCATCGGGTAGTTAAGCTTGAGTTGCCCAAGCTTTTTAGCTGTAGCTTTCGTTGGTGCAATGATCAATCCAGCAATGCTTTCTGAGGAAAGCAAATCCAGATATTGGCGCTCTTTTTCTGGTCTTTCATCTGTATTACAGAGAAAAATGCTATATTCATGATCATAGGCGACATCTTCAACAGCTCGGCTAATCTCAGCAAAAAATGGATTTCGAATATCTGCCACAACCAAGCCAATTATGCCTGATGTCTGTTCTCGCAACCGGCGTGCTAGCATGTTTGGTTTGTAGTTCAATTGTTCCACAGCAATCAGAACTTTTTGTCTGAGTTCGTCTCTAACGTGCGGTTTATTAGATAATACTCGTGAGACAGTTGCAACAGATACACCGGCCAGTTTTGCAACATCATTCATTGTTGTCATAGTGCAGTAGACCCCATTTATTTGATAACCTTTTCAAGTATACTCAGAGCCTATAACTCTATTCTACAGGCATTCTCAAATACATTCTAATGTTAAAAAGTTAGGTATTGACTTTCGTATTGTAATCCTTTACAATGATCTAAGAAATATTAAGCTACTGTTATATTCGTTTCGGGTGCATCAAGTAAGTTACTCCTTTCGCGAGTAACTACACCGAAACGTTGGATGCTAGCAAATAGTTAGCATATTGCTATTGATCTACCCATCAACTTACGTGGAAGATGCCATTCCAAGGAGTGTCAATGCAATTAGACCATATCTAATTTATCAATCCACAGTTTTGTATCAACGTGAATTAAAAATGTAGGAGAAATGACACAATGAAAGAAAGAATACAGCAATGGGGTGGTTTTCTTGCCTCAATGGTTGTTCCAAATATCGGGGCGTTTATCGCTTGGGGTCTAATTACCGCCTTGTTCATTCCCACAGGCTGGGTTCCCAATGAACGCTTTGCGGCACTTGTTGGTCCAATGATTCTAAACCTGCTGCCGATATTAATCGGTTACACAGGTGGCAAAATTATCTACGGGCATCGCGGCGGTGTAATTGGTGCAGTTGTCACTGTTGGTGTCATTGTTGGCTCAGACATCCCACAGTTCCTTGGTGGTATGCTCGTCGGCCCAACATCAGCGTGGCTACTCATGAAGATCGACGAAGTACTCGAGCCAAATATTCCGATTGGTTTTGAATTGTTAGTTAACAACTTCGCACTTGGTATCCTCGGTACCATTTTGGCCTTAGTCGCCCTTTTGGTCATTGGCCCAGCAGTTCAAGGTGTTAGTGACACCGTTGGCGCAGTTGTTCAAGCATTGGTTGATGCCCGTCTATTGCCGTTGGCGGCATTCATCATTGAGCCAGCAAAGGTACTATTCTTAAATAATGCCATTAACTTAGGTATCCTTGCGCCCTTAGGGGCAGCAGCAGCCGAAGAAACTGGTCGAGCTATTCACTTCTTATTGGAGACTAACCCTGGGCCAGGATTGGGTATGCTCACAGCCTACTGGGCCGCTGGCAAGGGTTTACTGAAGGACTCTGCACCTGGTGCGATCATCATTCACTTCTTTGGTGGCATTCACGAAATATACTTCCCGTATGTGCTGGCACACCCAATCATGATTGGTGCGATGTTCGCAGGCGGGTTAGCAGCTGATTTCTGGTTCGTTATTTTCAATGCAGGTCTTGTTGCAACGCCCTCGCCTGGCTCAATTTTCGCGTATCTTGCAGTCATACCACGGGGACAGCACTTCCCAGTGTTAGGTGGCGTCGCCGTAGGCACAATCGCTGCCTTCGTCGCGGGATTCTTTATTCTAAAAGCCTTTCCGTTATCTGAAGAAGCGACGGATGATGACCCGGATAGTGTTTCAGCATCAGAAGCAATTCCAGGTTTAGCCAAGTAAAATCAGTTAATAAGCACATTACTTATGCAGACCTTGGGCATGTGGGCTAGGGTCTGCATTCAAGCTTAAATGGAGATGTATTTTGGCCAAATCAATTCCTGCCTCAGAAGTAACAAACATTTATTTCATGTGTGAAGCTGGCATGGGCTCTAGCTTGATGGGAGCTAATGCACTCAAAAAGAAGCTCAAAAAAGCCAAGGTGAAGGGCGTTAGAGTGACCCATAAGCCCGCACGTGAGGTCACTGAAGATATGCAAGTTATTGTTTGCCATGAAGGTATGGCTAAAGGCATCCGCCAGCAAGTTCCAGATGCTGTGGTAGTGTCTTTTAAGCAGTTTCTCAATGACCCAGCCTTTGACAAAGTTGTCGATGCTTTTAAAAACAATACAGAGATCGTTGAGGGCTAAAGTGATGGCCATTTTGTCAGAAGAAATGACTCAGCTTGGTGCAACCGCCAGCAGCAAAGCCGATGCCATCAAACAGGCTGGTGACTTACTTGTTAAAGGAGGTCGAGTTGAAGCTGATTATGTTCGAAGCATGCTCAATCGTGAGAAATCAATGTCAACTTTTGTAGGGAATGGTGTTTCAATCCCTCATGGTATGAACGATGACCGAGTGTTAGTCGTAGAGACCGGTATTTCGGTGCTACAACTACCAGACGGCGTTGAGTGGGAAGAGGGGGAGATGGTACATTTAGTTGTTGGTATTGCCGCCCAAGCCGACGAACATATTAATATCCTGATGAACCTAGCAAAAGCGGTCGAAGAAATAGAGACGGCAAAGATGTTAGGACAAACAACAGACAAAAATATAATTCTCGAGTACCTCAACAAACCTATCAATGAAGACGATGAGGATGACGAGTAATCTACTAGATAATCGCAGTAGGGAGGTAACATGAAAGAAAAATTTAAAGAGTACCGTACGCTCGACTACGCAATTCCTGGCGAAACATGGTCATGGAATATGTATGGTTCTGGTACTGAAAGCATTGGGTGCGATGGAGCGCCAGAAAGCTTTACTATTCCAGAACCAGCAGCTCATCAGATGCTTGTACGTGTCGACTGTGTTGGTATGTGCTACTCTGACGTGAAGCTAATCAAGCAAGGGGGTGCCCACCCTAAGCTATATAATCGTGACCTAGCTGCAAATCCCACGCGGCTTGGCCATGAAGCAGCATTAACGGTGGTCAAAGTCGGCGAGGATCTCCAAGATCAATACTCTCCTGGTCAGCGGCTCGCTATTCAACCTGATATCTACATCAACGGCATCAGTGGGGCCTATGGTTACACTATTCCAGGTGGACTAACCCAGTATCATTTGATTGGCCCAGAAGTACTTGATGCTGATGACGGGGCATATGTGCTGCCAATTGAAGACAAAATGGGTTATGCTGAAACTGCACTAACGGAACCATGGGCTTGTGTTGAAGCCGCTTATACACAACGCCGCAGACTAACCCCAGCAGCAGGCGGATGGATGTGGATCATTGGTTCCTCCGAAGACAAAAACGAATACACCTTTTCTCAGTATCTAGATGCTCCGGTCACCATTGTTCTGACTGACGTTCCAGTATCTGTTAAACAGCTAGTCAAAGACTTGCACTTCCAGCACAATACTAACATTATCGAACGTAACGGCTTAAACCCCAAGGATTATGCCAAACTGTCCGGAGAGTTGACATCCAACCGTGGCTTCGATGATATTGTAATGCTGTCGCCACAATCTGCAGAGCAGATTACAGAGGCAGCAAAATTGATTGCATTCCGGGGGACATTCAACCTCATAGGGCAAAGTAAACTCAACGACAAGCCCGAGCTGGATGTCGGTCGTATTCACTATCACTATACAGCGTATGTTGGCAATACTGGCCCCGACATCGCTGCATCCTATGGTGAAACACGCAACCGCGCCGAGTTGCACGACGGTGGAACCGCTGTGTTTGTTGGTGCAGGTGGCCCAATGGGGCAAATGCATGTTCAGCGTGCAATCGAAATGCAACTCGGACCGACAACCATCATCGCGACTGAAATCAATCAAGCTCGTTTAGAAGCGCTTCAAAAATTGTTCGGCCCCTTGGCGTCAAAGCACAACAAGCGCTTGCTGACGTTTGACCCCTCCACAGCGAACGTGTCATTGGAAGCATTTATTGCTCAAGAAACAGGCGAAAACGGCGCAGAAGATGTAGTTGTTTGTGTCCCAGTTACCGCCTTAATCGAAGAAGCGGCACGCCTAACTGCTCCCAATGGCATGTTAGTTTTGTTTGCAGGGGTTCCAAACGGTACTTATGTGCCAATCGATATCAACGATGTTTTTCTCAACAATATGCAGTTGACAGGCACATCTGGCTCTAAACTTAACGACCAACAATCCATTATTGACAAAGCCGTTTCAGGCGAATTATCACCGAACCGCTCAGTTGCAGCCGTTGGTGGAATGGAAGCTGCCCTTGATGCTGTCAAAGCTATGATGGAGGGTACTTATGCCGGAAAGGTTGTTGTCTTTCCTCAATTATCAAGCTTACCGCTGATGGGGCTTGCAGAACTCAAGGTAACTTACCCTGAGATCGGCGAACTTATGGGGGAAGAGCTTGCCTGGAATGCAGACGTCGAGAGGGCCTTATTTGAAAGACTCTGGCAAACACCTGATGCTGAATAAGAAGCCCACGAAGGAACAACTCCTTTATCAACGCTATGTATTGGTGGGCGCCGCCCTCGGCCTCTACTTTGGGATATTCTTCCGCCCTGCTCGTGAACCGTCCTTCATTGCTGCTGTCGTTTTATCTTTAATGGCGACCGCCGTGACTTTACTGATACGTGGACTTAAAAAAAAACTTTTTTCTCGCTCAAACGCATTATTATTATTTACGTTCTGTATACTCTAGTAACTTTGTCGTTTGAAGCGCGGCATCTTGCGTTTAATTATGCGGGTCGTATGGGGGTAATTATATTTGGCGTTCTAATCGGCGGTATCGTCGGCTACGGTTACGCGTGGAACAAAATCAATAAAACACCTGACAAAGGGAGCCAATAGCCTGTGATCTATACTGTCACACTGAATCCAGCTCTTGACCGGCAATTGGTAGTCGACGAAATTAAATTCAATCAGGTACTGCGCACACAGCAAGTCAAAGTGGATGTTGGAGGCAAAGGGTTTAATGTCTCGAGAATGCTAGCCGAACTTGGCGCAGCAAGTGTCGCCTTGGGGTTTATTGCTGGGCACAATGGACGTATTCTTGAGAAAGGCTTACAGGAACTCAACATTAAAACACGCTTCGTATCCGTCCATGGCGAAACGCGAACCAATATAAGCATTACAACCTACAACTATAGCAAGTACGTCAAAGTCAATGAACCAGGTGCTGAAGTATCAGACGCAGATGCACAAGCGCTACTAAAACTGATACGAGACTTAGCAAAACCTAGCGATTGGTGGATTATTAGTGGTAGCCTACCACCAGGAGTTCCCCCAGTAATTTACGCCAATATCATTGAAATCGTGCAGAAAGCCAAGGGTTATGCCTTACTTGACGCTAGCGGTGATGCGCTCAAGGCAGGACTTGCGGCTAACCCAACAGTTGTCAAACCCAATCAAGAAGAAGCGGCTGAACTCACAGGTCTGACGCTCAATGACGAGGCGTCTCTATTGAAGGCGGTACGCATGATTAAGCAAATGGGCGCACAGAGCGTCTTGGTATCCTTGGGGAAAGCAGGTGCACTACTTTATAACAATCAGTCAATTTGGCGCGCCCGACCACCGACCATTGATGCGCGTAACCCAATCGGCGCTGGCGACTCAATGGTTGCTGGTTTTGTGCTACAGCTTTCAATGGGAGCGTCATCGAGACAGGCACTTCGATGGAGCATTGCCTGTGGTGCAGGCACGGCATCGCAGATGGGTACTACTGTGGGATCACGATCTTTAGTTGAAAACCTTCTGAAGCAAATAATTGTCAAGGAAATTCCAGATGTCATACACAGTTAATACAGAAAAGACTTTTGCTCAGCCGTTATCGCTGACTTACAAGGCTGCTCAGATCAGCATTAAAACGATGAAGGGTAAGCTACTGGAAGACCAGCCTGAAAAGCAATATCTTAAAGCCCAGATGGATAAGAAACTCTACGGTAAGTATCTGGGTGATCGCTCGCACCTAGTCATTGAGTTTGTCAGTGATGGTGAGCAGACAACAACGCTAAAGATAACCGCCTACCCTGTTAATCCAGTTGGCCAGCCATTGATGTTTGGCGCACGCGATGGAGTGATACCACGAGTTCTTGAAGCTCTATATAATGAAATGGAGCAACGATTCGCAGAGGGAGTCCTATGAAATCTGCTGCTGTCAAAAATGAAGCTCTGCCTGTGACGCGACTGTATTTAGTGCGGCATGGGCAATCTGTAGCGAACGTCAAAAAGCGTTTGCAAGGCCAAACCCATGGTGAGCTAACTACAACTGGAAAAAAAGAGATAATTGCCCTTGCGGAACGAGTAAGCAACTTTAACATTGACCACTTAATAAGTAGTGACCTGCGGCGAGCATACGAAACCGCCGAGGCGGTTGCTAAAAGGTCAAACCTTGAATTTAGCACAATACCAGATGTTCGTGAGTGGAACATCGGCGTGTTAGACGGTAAACCGCACCATGCATGGGTAGAAATTCGTAATACATCCGATATTGCCGAGGAATTAATTACCCCACAAGGAGGCGAAAGTCTTAACGATTTACGAGACCGGACTCATGCGTTTCTGGAAAACATGGTCAAACGGTATGATGGTCAGACCATCATGGTAGTCTGCCACGGCGATTTTATCCGAGCTTGCCTGCGGATACTACTAGGACTAAGTTTTTCAGAAGCCTCAGCGTACCGTCCGCAAAATGCATCATATACAATCTTAGAACGTCATCAACAGGAAGACTGGACACTTAAAGCTTTTAGCATAGATGAACATCTAAAAGAGATCTACTAGGTAACCAACGTTAGGAGCAATAACATAGAAACCCTTAACATTGGAGTTATTGGGCTTGGTGAAATCGGCCAAGCACATTGTGCATCGCTAGCGGAGATTACGCGTGCGAATATCGTTGCCGTCGCTGACATCAATGAAGCTACGTTAGAGTCCACCGCTAATACATATGGTGCCACGCCATACACAGATTACAATGATATGCTGGCAAACGATGACTTACAAGCGGTGATCGTTGCCACTCCAGACCACGTCCATAAAGAGTCTTGTCTTGCAGCAGCTGCAGCAGGTAAGCATATTCTTGTAGAAAAGCCGATCGCTATGAACATAGAAGATAGCGAGGCTATTATTGCTGCCACAAAAGAGGCAGGCATCAAACTAATGGTTGGCTTTACCGTTCGATATTTCAACCAGTATATGCATGCAAAACAGGTCGTTGAACAAGGTAGTCTTGGCGATATAGTAAGCATATTCGCGCGCCGCACGAACCTGATCACACAGGCTGATCGTATCAATGGGCGCACCGGCGTAATGTTCTTCTTAGGTGTTCACGACTATGACGCTATGCGCTGGATGGTGGACAGTGAGCCAACTAGCATATATTGCGAGACAACAAGCGCAGTCGATAGCAAATATCCAATTGAAAATGAGACGTTTTCAATCGTTCGCTTTGAAAACGGTGTGATTGGATGCGCTCACATCGGTTGATGCCTACCCACCAAACATCCAGCCGGCTTCGACTTCAAAATGGATATTACCGGCACTACGGGCATTCTCGGCTTAGATATGATGCGTCAGAGGGTTGAAGTTCATACTGTCCAGAGTTCTAGTTACCCGTACATGGCGACTCCATTAGTCGCTGAAGATCGTTCATTTGTGGACTGCATTCTTAACAATACCCCTTCTCCAGTCACTGGAGAAGACGGCTTAGTCGCAGTGCGGATGGTATTGGCAGCACTCGAGTCTATTAAAACTAGCAGACCCGTCAAATTATAAATGAATCTAATTGAACAACTAAAAGGTACCTTAGTCGTCTCATGCCAGGCGGAAGAGGGTTTTCCGCTAAACACCCCTGAGCATTTGCTGGCAATGGCACAATCTGCTGCCTTAGGTGGTGCGGCAGCCATTCGAGCAAGTGGGCCCCAAAATACTAGTGCCATGCGAGCTGCGCTAGATTTACCAATAATCGGCATTTATAAAAACGACTATCCGGCATACAGTGTGCGGATCACACCTACGCTTGCCGAGGTTGAGGCCGTTGTGGCCGCTGGGGCTGATATTATTGCCCTCGATGCTACCTCACGCCCGCGTCCCTCTGGACAAACTTTAATCCAGATTGTGCAAACGATCCAAGAGCGCTATCGAGCGCTAATTATGGCCGATATTTCCACACTAGAAGAGGGTATTTTCGTCGCGGCACTGGGCGTTGACTTTATATCGACAATTCTTTCAGGCTATACGGATTATAAGCCGGATATTGCATTAGTACATGCTTTGACAAAGCAAACCAAAACGCCCATCATAGCAGAGGGTCGAATTGCGACTCCTCATGATGTAGCAGCAGCATATGCTGCCGGGGCTCATGCTGTGGTAGTTGGCTCGATGATCACCCGCCCACATAAAATTACACGGTTTTTCCGCTCTGGCCTACCTCGTCCGGCTGATGCACCGCCGATCCCAGTATTAGATATCGGAGGTACCAAGATCTCAGCTGGCCTAGTTGACCCAGATGGTAGTGTTAGTCAGGTTAACTGTCGACCTACTCCCACACATGATCCAAATGCAATTGCAGCAGTTTGCAGCGAGATGCTAATGCAAGTTCAAGCGCATAGCCAGGCTGCGGCAAATGTAGTTGGTATAGCTAGTGCAGGCCAGGTCAATCAGTACGGCGAAATTATCGGTTCAACTGATCACATCCGAAATTGGACACACTTTTCCCTAAAGCAACAGCTAACAGATGCTCTTGGGCTGCCAGTGGCAATCATTAATGATGGACATGCAGCGGCGCTCGGAGAAGCATTCTATGGTGCAGCCCGAGGTAAAGCCTCTGCACTATGTATTGTTATCGGTACGGGTTTGGGAGGTGGCCTTGTAATTAATGGCCAATTGCAGCATGGTAGTTTTGGCCTTGCCGGTAGCCTGGGCCAACTCAAAGTAACGCAGGACGGTGAGCAGTACGTCTCGCTTGAGACACTCGTCAGCGGTATAGGGCTTGTACATCTATATCAACAGCAACCGCATGCTCAGGCAGACATTCAACAAGGTGAGCAAATTGCCGCACTAGCTGTAGAGAGTGATATGACTGCATCAGCTGCAATCAGCAAAATGGGCGAACTACTCGGACTTGGTCTATCTCATATATTACATGGTTATGATGCCGAAATTGTTTTGCTTGCTGGCAGTGTCACCCAGTTAGGGGACAAGCTTCTTAAACCGACCCGTACTAGCCTTGCACGTCATGGCTATGGAACTGTAGGACGTACCACCATCGAGCTAGCGCAGCTAAATGAACATGCCAACTTGATCGGGGCAGCAGTGTTTGCAGACCAGTCGTTTTCTATTGCTAGATGAAGGAAAAAGTTATGATAGAAACGTTTAGGGTTCTGTTGCAAAAACCCACGAAGTTGAAAATACTACGGTCACAATCCATCACTATCTACGCTAGTTGGAAGCTCACAACCGATACATAATGACTGCTCCCTCCCCTTCTCCGTGTTAAAATTACCCTGCAGATTAACAAGATAGGGCTTATGCAAAAGCCATACGAAGCGTAGGTGAGCCCAGTTCAACCAGGTGACCTTTCTCCAACACAGCAATGCGATCTGCAATGATGATCCTGGTGCGGCCTTGCGTCAGGCGGCCCAATGCTTCTTGAATTTCATTCTCGCTGTTACTATCCAGGCTGGAGGTCGCTTCGTGCAACAACAGAATGCGTGCATCCTTCAGAATGGCACGCCCAATGGCAACCCGCTGCCCCCCGCTGAGGTGCCCGCCCCGTTCACCGACAATGGTGACGGCGACCGCGTTGCACAAGAAATCAATGATGGGCAAACCACAACCACCTACATTCTCGACGTTGCCAATCCACTGACCATGGCACGCGCCGAGCACACAGGCTCGGACAATGAGAATTACCCTGACCTCAACGTCCAGTGCGTAGATGGCCCGATAGTCACCGATCTGTAGGCGATACAGTTCCGCCAATTCTTCGGTCAGGCCTTCATGTTTGAAGTCGGTCGCATGTTCAGCAAGTTAGCGTAGTTTTGATAAGCGTACACTCATCCGGCATAATCCACAGGTCACGGATGTACGCCTGAATGGCGAAGAGATGCTCGCACTTGGTCAAAAAGTCGCTAAGCGACTGAGCACTTAATCCGGCTGATCAAGCAGAAGGAAGCGATTGATGGCTAAGCGTTACACACGTCATATGTCATTAATCACACTATGTGCCATGGTGTGCGGGGTTGAGCAAATTGCAATTGAGCAACCGTTAAGACAGCCCACTAAAGCCTTCAAGGAGGCAACGTTTCCAGAGGGGGCTAAATACGTTGGCCCAACTAAAGTGTAAGAGAAGCGCTCAACTAGGTTGTGCCCACAATATGACTCAGCCTCAAGCGACGAGCGTTATCAGTGGCAAACGTTGATGTGTGGCACTTCGTAATATCTCCACTAAAAGAACGATACCAGCAATCATAGATAGATGATCAGTTGAGAATATGACTGTCGGGTACTCAAACAAATAGACCATGTTGAGCTAAAATCCAGTAGGCTGGCTTACAAAATAGTGAAACGAATATAGGTTTCTCATTTTATCGTCGTTGTAACTGTTTTGCGTAAGTACTATACGATATTATTTTAGCAAGTTACCCTAGCAGATTCTTATCCATTATGCCGGACTCACCCTATACGCAAAAGCCCTGGCTGGCTCAATATGATTCGTATGTACCCGCTTCATTGACGTACCCGAATGTGCCGCTTCAATCACTATTAACGCAGGCAAACCCTGATGCCCCCGTTAGTATCACGTCGTCTGAAGTCCCACTACTTGGTCGTTTCGAACATGAAATGACGTATGGAGAACTAGACAAGCTATCTACACAGTTTGCCGCCGGCCTACAACAGATCGGCGTTCAAAAAGGCGACCGGGTTGGCTTGGTCTCAATTAATTGCACGCAGTTCCTTGTCGCGTTTTTCGGCATATTGAAAGTTGGCGCAGTAGCAGTTGCCATCGATCCAACATTCCCCGCGGAAAAGTTGGCGCGCCAACTCAAGGATACAGGTACAGCAGTGGTCTTGACGTTGTCGCTCTTTTACGACAACGTCAATAAAGCGCGCCAGTTTGCGCCGCTGCGCCATGTGATTGTTAGCAACATAAAAACATACTTTCACCCACTCGTCCGGGTGCTCTTTACCCTCACGCGTGAGAAGCCCGAAGGCCATCGTTTCTCGTTACGCACAAATGACTTTGAATACAGTGCATTTATAGCAGCTCACAACCCAACGACCTTTAAAGCCCCCATCCTTGACCCCCAAACGGATACTGCTATCCTTCAATATACTGGGGGGACAACAGGCACCCCTAAAGCAGCAGCTAGTTCCCACATGGCTCTTATGGCAAACACTGAGCAAATCTTGCACTGGATTCCCAATCAACAAGATCGTTTTCTGGCTGTTATTCCATTCTTCCATGTATACGGACTGGTTGCAGTCATGCTTGCGACGATTGCTCGCGCTGCTCCGATGCATATGATCTCCAACCCACGCGACTTGATCGATGTCCTTAGGCAAATCGATGCCTATAAGCCCACCATCTTAGTCGGTGTACCCGCCTTATTCAATAAGCTAAGTCTGCATCCAGATGCGCAAGCAGGCCGCTATGATCTTAGTTCAATTCGAGCATGCATTAGCGGTTCCGCGCCGCTGCCGAGCGAAGTCAAGCGACGCTTTGAAGACCTTTCGGGCAGTGTCGTTATGGAGGGGTACGGCCTCAGTGAAGCGCCAACTGCCACCCATTGCAACCCAATGCTCGGTGAAAACCGCATCGGATCGATAGGCTTACCATTCTCCGATATAGAGTGCCGTATTGTCATCCTAGAGACTGGGGAAGAGGCACCTATCGGTGAAGTTGGAGAACTATTGTTACGAACACCGACCATGATGACAGGCTACTTCAACAATCCTGAGGAGACTAAGGTTGCTATCAGCGATGGCTGGCTCCATACAGGTGATATTGCCCGCATGGACGAAGACGGCTACTTCTACATCGTTGATCGAAAGAAAGACATTGTTCTAATTGGCGGTTTTAATGTTTATCCTAGTCAAGTTGAGGATGTCCTGTCCAGTCATCCATCTGTTCAAGATGTCGCCGTCGCTGGCATACCTCACCCTAAACCTGACCGTTTAGGTGAATACGCCCTAAAAGCATGGGTCGTGTCTGATAGTTTCGATCAAGATACGCTCATCGAATATTGTCGGGAAAAGCTCGCTTACTTCGAAATTCCATGGCGGATGGAACAGATTGACGAGCTACCACGAACCACTGTTGGTAAGGTGCTTCGCCGTGAACTCATAGAGCGTGAAAAGAAGAACCTTAAATCTACTGGCTAATTAAATCGGTGCCGGGGAACCATCAGGTAAATCTATCGTGTCGTCATTATCTTTTCGTAAGCCGCGCCGCTTGAGTATCTGTTCAGGCGTGTGCCGTCGCTGTCTAGGCGTCAGGTCGATTGCCTCTCCCTGCATTAAACGCTCAAACTGATTGCGGTCTAATGTTTCAATCTCCAACAGCGCGTGTGCAATTGTGTCAAGTTGCTGCCGGTTAGTGCTCAAAATATTACGAGCGCGTTGGTATGCATCGTCTAGAATGAGACGGACTTCTTTATCAATGGCCTCAGCGACTGCATCACTATAGTCCCGCTGCTCTTTGATGTCACGCCCAAGAAACACCATATCCTGCCGTTGACCATACATCATTGGCCCTAGCCGCTCACTCATGCCATATTGTGTAACCATCGCCCGCGCTTGCTGAGTCACTCGTTGAATATCATTTGATGCACCCGTAGTAATATCGTTAAAGACAATTTCTTCTGCGACACGCCCTCCCAGTGCCATAGCAATATCATCGTGGAACTTCCTGCGCGACTTAAGCTGTCCTTCCTCCGGAAGTGACAGCGTATAGCCACCAGCCAGCCCTCTGGGAATAATCGTAACTTTTAGCACGGGGTCGGCGTGTTCCAAAAAATATCCAACAACTGCATGTCCAGCTTCATGGTAGGCGACAATTTGACGTTCTGCTTCACTCATTAAACGGCTGCGGCGTTCTGGCCCAGCGATTACACGCTCCACTGCTTCCTGAAACTCTGCCATGCTAATCACCACTTTGTTGCGGCGTGCTGCCAGAATAGCGGCTTCATTCACCATGTTGGCGAGGTCTGCTCCGACAAAACCCGGCGTTTGCCTCGCCAAGTCAATAATGTTGACTTCTGGGTCTAGCGGCTTACCTATCATATGGAACGCCAAAATACCCTCACGCTCCCGCAGATCGGGTCGGTCAATCACAACCCGTCTGTCAAAGCGACCTGGGCGCAGTAGAGCTGGGTCAAGCACATCCGGACGATTGGTTGCTGCCAGCATAATGACGTTGGTGTCTGTGTCAAACCCGTCCATTTCCACAAGAATTTGGTTGAGCGTTTGTTCTCGCTCATCGTGCGAGCCACCCAATCCTGCACCACGCTGACGGCCTACCGCATCAATCTCATCAATGAAAATGATACAAGGGCTGTGACGTTTAGCTTGGTTGAATAAATCTCTTACACGGCTGGCACCTACACCGACAAACATCTCAACGAATTCAGAACCTGAAATCGAAAAGAAGGGGACACCTGCCTCACCACTGACAGCTTTTGCTAACAGCGTTTTACCAGTTCCTGGTGGCCCAACGAGCAGTACACCTTTTGGTATGCGTGCCCCTAGCTTGCGAAATTTGCTCCCCTCACGCAGGAACTCAACAATCTCACCGAGTTCCTCCTTCGCCTCTTCAGAACCTGCGACGTCTCGAAAGGTTATTTGCGGGCTTTCGCCGCTGATCATCCGTGCGCGACTGCGTCCAAAGGTGACAGATTGATTGTTTGACCCTTGTGACTGTCGCAGCATGAAATAAATTACAATTAAGACGATCAACAGCGGGAAAAGAAAACTGCCGATAGAAGTTAAGGTTTGCAGATTAGTACCCGGTGTTACAGTCCACTCAATAGCAGCGATTTGCTCTTCTGTAATACCAAGCTGCGCCAATTGTGCTTGAATGGTGATACTATCATCTTTAAATGCGATAGCTGTACCACCATCCACTAGGGTGATACGCATGCGGTTATTGTCAGATACAATGACTGATTCAATGCGCCCTTTGCTGGCAGCATTAGCCACATCACTCAAGTTCCAATCATTGGCATTATCCGTATTCCGGAACGCGCCAAGCGCAATAATCGCAACAGCAAAGATAATTAAAAAGTAGACGAAGCCGTGTCTAAAACGTGTCGAATTCAATGGCGTTTCTCTAACGCGTTAACGTGACAAAAACGGTTAACCATAATGGGATTAACCCAAGGACGGCGGCGGCAGCAAAGGCGCCTAGCACTAATCCGTAGAAATCAATGCCTGGTTCAAGTTCATCATCCGCATAATAGTCATCGTCAGTATAGCCGCCAGTATCATACGGCTGTTCGTAGCCTCGATTACCGTCGTAGTTGCCTTGCTGCGTTGGGAGGTGGCTGGACGGCGAACTACGCCCCATAATACCATCAATATCTAATGGAGGCATAGAAGGCATTGTCAAGTCGCCTGATGGCTGGGGTGACTTAATTTGACGAGCTGGCGGCGGGCTGCTGCGTCGCGGCTGAGGTGGCGGCGAGTAAGGCGAACCCCGACGACCACGCGGCTGTCGGGATGCTGGTGGCGCTAGGTCGCGCTGTGGCGCAGCCTGCGTCTGTGTCATGTTTGAAGCTGCCGGCTTTTGGGGAGGCGGTGAGTCACCTTGATCAGGCAGGTCGATCTGCGAAGCATTAACAACGAATGTCCCTGTATTCGTGACGCTGCGATCAGCAAACGTCTGTAAAATGCGCCCTAATTGATCAGCCGTCCGAAAGCGTGTCGAAGGGTCTTTAGATAACGTCTTATTGACGATGCGGCTGAGCTCAACCGGAATAGTTTGGTCAAGGTCACTGAGGTACGGTGCTGGGTCTTGAATATGTGCCAGTGCTAATTCTTCGTAACTATTTCCTTGAAAAGGCAAACGCCCAGCGAGCAGCTCAAATAGAACAACACCGATGCTGTATACGTCGGACGCGGGCAGCGGTGAATCACCTTGGGCAACCTCTGGTGAAAAATAATGTGGGCTCCCCCAAACCATATCCTCTTTCTGATTCTCCGAGGTCTCGGTGAACGCCCGCGCAATACCAAAGTCCACTACTTTGATGCTCTTTTCCGGCGATACGAGAATGTTCTGCGGCTTCACGTCGCAGTGAACTAGGCCGGCACGGTGCGCATACCCAATACCCTTACAGATCTCGATGATTATTGCCAGGCCTGCGTCAATTTCAAACGCACCACGGACACGTATCAACTGTTTCAAGTTAGAACCCTCAACAAATTCCATCACGATGTAATGTGTGTTAGGGCCATCTTGGCCTACATCGTGCACAGTTACAATGTTCGGGTGAGATAGGTTCGCTGCACTACGGGCTTCCCGCTTGAAGCGATGCAGAAACTCCGGATCATTCACCAAACTGGGACGCAACACTTTGACGGCAACAATACGGCTCAACTCAAGGTCTTTTGCCTTATACAAGACCGCCATCCCGCCTGCACCAATCTGCTCGATTAGGTGATAGCGATCATTGAGAATTGGGTTTTCAACCATTATCAGCGCTTTCTTTCAGTATGCCTTGGTGATTTTAAGTCCAGACTGCATTTTTGCGAAATTGATTGAGCCATTCATCTGGCAGCCGGGAGACCTCTCCATTTTTTGTTGCACAGATGTGTTTGGTTTGTGCTGTTGCGAGTAAGTCTCCGCTGGTTTTCTCGCTCACTTGATAGGTAAAGTGAGCGGCGCGACTCTTTAGCAAAACCAACTCAGTGCGGATAACTAATAATTGGTCGTACACTGCTGCCTTCTTGTAACGCACATTGAGGTCTACCACCAATAGAATGAAACCTTTTGCCTCTAACGTTGAATAAGGTGCGCCGTAGTGTCTCGTAAATGCACTACGACCCTCTTCAAAGTACACAATGTAGCTGGCGTGGTGTACCACCCCCATTGCATCAGTTTCAGCGTAACGCACCCGAAACGCAATATCGACTGGCGCGAGCTTGATATTTGACTTCACAAAAACCTTTGCTTACTGAAAAAGAGTAAACCGACTGTTTAAGCAGCCGGTCTATATTGTAGCATAGCCCTATCATTGTCTTTCAGCGTCCGGCTGAAAGCTATCATGCCACCTTAGTCTCGGCGCCCAATCAGGATCGTTACGTAATATAGCAGTTGGAATAACGCAATCAACATACTGGCAACATACGTCAGGGCTGCTGCCGTCAGGACGGCGCGCGCGCCACGCAGCTCACGGTTATCAACCAAGAGATTACTCTGCGTAAGCATCCGCATAGCACGCTGGGATGCGTCAATTTCCACTGGCAGCGTTATCAATGCGAAGATGAACGTCAGTGAGAACAAACCCAAGCCGAACCATGCTAGCAGCTCACCCAGACCAGCAAAAGCACTGACCATTGCCATTAACAGGATGCCAATGAAGAACAAAATCGGGCCTAACCGCGAGCCAAAATTCACAGCAGGCACTAGGATGCCACGTAACGTCAATAATGGATTGCTACGTGCGTGCTGTTCTGCGTGACCAATCTCATGAGCAGCGATTGCTAACGCCGCTACTGATTCGCCTTGAGACACCCCCTGCGAAAGATTTAATGACTTGTTCCGCGGATCGTAATTGTCAGAGAGTTCGCCAGCAATTGTATTGATCGTGACATCATTGATCGCATTTTGTGATAGCAAGAGCTGAGTGGCCTTTGCCCCGGTCACATTGGAGCGGTTAGGCTCTTTTGACCATTTGCCATACGCAGATCGGACTCGCCATTGCGCGTACAACATAAACAAAAAAGCTGGACCAATAAAGATAAAGTACAGTGGGTCAAAGAAAAACATGCTTTAAACACCTGAGCTTTCACTTATTATGCATCAACATATAAGAATAATAGCATATTTTGAAATATGTCTGCGTCAGAACAGTATATAACTGGTTTGCACAGGGCTATTAGTCTCTGTAGACTTGCCCTGACGGGAGAGGAGTGCCACTTTGACTGAACAACAAAATGCGCGTGCCGTGATCTATGGTTTGGCCCTTGGAGATGCTCTCGGCTACCCGATTGAATTTTTACGAATGGATAAAATCAAGGCGATTTACGGGCCGCAAGGCATTGTCGAACCACCCGATCCAGCCACATACTCCGATGAAACACAAACATCACTGGTTGTTGCGCAAACTCTCATTGCAACAGGTAGCGCTGGTCTTGACCTGCTGATGGCTGAGCTGAGTCAGCGTCTTGTGAATTGGAGTAACTCAGATGAAAACACCCGTGCTCCTGGGCATACATTAATTGAATCCATACGTAACCTTGAAGCAGGTACAGCCTGGCATGAAGCGGGTTCGGAGGCACTCGGTAATGGTTCAACCATCCGTATGGCACCCATAGGCTACTTCTTCCAGCGCCAACCGGAGGAGTTACGCAAAGTGGCATCTGCCGTTGGGAAGGCTACCCACACGCATGTCGTTGCTGAAACGACGGCTATCGCAGCCGCTTATCTAGTAAAGCTGGCCCTTGACGGCGCACCTCTTGATCAGTTTGTTGATCTGACGCTGCGTTTTGTGGGTAAAGCACCGCCAGAAATTACTACGGCGCTTCACACCGTGCTCGATAGACTCACATGGTCAGATGAGGTGGCTGCGCTCAACAGCCTAGGCGGCGGATGGTTAGCTCATGAAGCAATATCAATGGCCTTGTTCTGTGTGCTGCGCTACCCAGAGAGCTATCGAGAGGCTGTTCAACTGGCCGCCAACATTCCAGGCGACTCAGACTCAGTCGCATCAATTACTGGCGGGTTATCTGGCGCGCTGGTGGGTATGGATGGTATTCCAACAGAGTGGATTGCGCGTTTGGAGAAACAGTCTTTTCTCGAGGAGATCGCTGACGACCTAGCCGCACGTAAAGAGCGAGTGTTCGGCTCGCGCTAATAGCCCAGCGTTTTATCAATTACGTTAAGCAGAGGTACACCACTTAGGTAGCGGCGTAAATTTTCACAAAATAAGTCGATTGCGCGTTCATCGTAGCGGTTGCTTAACCCAGATATATGCGGCGTGATGACAACATTATCCATCCCCCATAATGGATGATCTTCAGGGAGTGGCTCCTCCTCGAATACATCCAACGACGCCCCTGCAATCTGGCCTTGTTGTAAAGCCGCAACGAGTGCCTTCTGTTCTACAATTTGACCACGTGCTACGTTTATCAAAATGGCGTTTTGTTTCATGGTAGCCAATGCCGCATCGTTAATCATTCCTTTTGTGTGTTTGTTCAACGGTAGAGCTAACACGACAAAATCTACTTCAGTAAGCATACTATTGAGAGCTTCGGATGGGTAGAACCGCTGAGGAATCTCGGCATCGGGGTCTCCAATACGCTCTTTCCCCTGGTAAGATGATAAGCGTAAGTTTCTCAAGTCGCGCTTTAGGGCCAACACGCTCATTCCAAAGCTACTGGCTAAACGGGCGACTTCTCTAGAAATGCTACCATATCCGACTAGGCCAACTGTTTGACCGCGCAGTTCATTGGTCGCATAGATGCTCCATCGAGTATGCTGTTCAGGCCAATGTTGTTCGCTCTGATTACTTCGCGTTATTGACATATGTTTCGTATGGTAGAGCATCTGCCCAAGAACATGTTCGGCAATTGGTACAGCATGTATCCCACTAACGTTTGTAAATATAACGTCCTCATTTGAATAAAGCGGGTGCGTCATAAACTTGTTGACGCCCGCACTGTGAACCTGCACCCATTTGACTGCGGCTGCTTGCTCATGGGGCGGTAGTGTATACGAAGCATAAAAGATTTCCGTGTCTCGGGGGAGGCTAGTCACTTCCCCAGGTGCAGCCTCTGGGTCAACGCTAACCTCTAGACGGTGAGATATCTGGCGCACTTGCGTGACGAGTTCATCAGTGAATGGCCAGTTAATGTGTATTTTGATTGGGTTCACGCCGGTGCTTTCTTTCGTGAGGTTACGCACAAAAATAAAAATGTCAGGCAAATACTACCGTTTGCCTGACATTAGTGGCTCAATGTGTGTTGGGTAGTGTTTTGCCGCCGTCTAACGCTTTGATACCCTCCGTAGAACTGGCAATGCCTGGTATGTTGAAAAGTGCTCGGCGTCGTTGGTAACGTTGACGTGCTAATTCTCTTAAATCTTCGACGACATCACTCTCATCGACGATTTCAATACCCAAAAGTGATTCAACTGCATCTTCCATCGTGACGATACCTTCCGTGCCACCGTGTTCGCCAATCACGAGTAACATGTGTTCGCCTTCGTCAATGAAGCTGCTCAATACAGCGGTAACAGTTGCAACATGCGGGACAGCTTTCATCGGGCGAGCTAATTCACTAAGTTTTGTTTCGTGCTCATCGTTAGCCTCCGTCGCATAGATTTCATATCGAAGGACAAACGCTTCAATGTCATCGAGTGTTTCGTTGTAAATCGGAATACGCGAATACGGCAGAGACCTATCGGCTTCCACAACTTCACTGACAGTCATATCAGCTTGTAACGCCAGAATGACTGTACGCGGTGTCATTATTTCGCGCACATAAACAGTGTTCAGTTGCAGTAGGTTACGCAGCACACGTAGTTCCTCAGCTTCAAGTGCCCCTTCAGCACCCAAAATGCTTGCCAAAATTTCTAGCTCAACACGCGTACCCGTCGGCTGCTTTTCTTTTGGTTCTAGCAACCGAGTGATCAGCCGAAATGTCCAAACTGCTGGGTAAAACACGATCACCAAAGCCTGAATAGAATAGGCCGCAAAAGTCGTCAGGCTCTTCCAGTAGATGGCCCCAAGTGTTTTGGGGATAATCTCAGAGAATACAAGAATCAGCAATGTGAGGACGGCGGAGATGATGCCGACAAATTCACTGCCAAATACGCCAACCGCTTGAGCACCGGCACCAGCTGCACCAACGGTGTGTGCAATTGTATTTAGCGTCAGGATTGCCGAGATTGGGTCTTCGACGTTTTCCTTGTGCTTTTCCATTAATGCGCCTGAGCGCCGGCCTTCTTGCTTTAGCGCTTTCGTATGCGAATACGTCGTTGAAAAAAGGATGGCTTCTAAGATCGAGCAGAAAAACGAAAAGCCCAGTGCTACCAGGATAAATACAACCATGCCTGTGACTGTGCCAGCTTGCTCTTCACCACCTGGGCCTATTGGCGCTAGTGGCGCAGCAAATAACAATATTTTATTGGTTAACATTCATACCTTACGACTAATTGAGTCGTACAACTTCCTATGATGGATTAATGTTACAAAGCCCGCCGGGAAGTGTCAATAGGATTTGTTGTTTGAATGGAACCTTGAGCATCCTAAAGGCGTCTTATCATCAGGAAACACACAACAGGAGATGAGCAATGCGAAAAGTCATAATGCGTGTTGGCATAATCGGTGTCGCAAGCATAATTATCAATCTGATATTTATAATATTAGCCTTCATAGCCATCGTCGGCCCTTCTTTAAATGAGTCGAGTTATCAAGCACTCTCTGGTGGGGTTGAAATGGAAGAAGATGTCTTTGCTGAAGATATGGCGGCTAATCGCTCAGCCGAATTTGAGCCTGCTGCTGTACCTCAGGCAGAGAACATTGCATTTGACGCCGACGATGTCAGCTTCATAGAGCAAGAAGCCTTGCCCCAACAGCAGCAAGAACGTTTGATCATCCGCACAGGTAATATCAGCATTGATGTTGAAGATACCATTGAGGTGCAAGAAGAAATTGAAGCAATTGTTCAACGCTACGCAGATGCAGGTGCATTTGTTGTTAGCAGTAGCGAGTCTGGTAACAGAGGTGATCGCCAACCCAGCATTTCGATGGCAATCCGGGTACCATCCTCTGAATTCGAGATAGTTATGGACGAAATTGCCGGGTTAGGTGTTGAAGTGAACTTCCGGGAGCAATCTGGGCAGGATGTCACGGAAGAGTTTGTTGATCTCCAAGCTCGCATAGAGAGTCTTGAGATAGCGCGTGATCGCCTCTTAGAGATCATCGAAGAGGCTCAGACGACCGAAGAACTGCTGCTGGCGGAGCAGCAACTCACACAACGTGAGGCTGAGTTAGAGTCTCTTAAGGGACGAGCGCAGTTTCTACAAGAGTCTGCGCAGTTGTCGAGCATCAGCGTCCAACTTGAACCATTTATTCTCAACCAACCGATTGACAATCGTTGGAACCCGTCAGTTACAGTGCGGCGTGCAGTGGATGGGTTTATTGATGGGTTTCAGGGTTTGGTCGATTTCCTAATTATCTTCCTGATCAGCGTACTGCCGTTCTTGGTGGTCTTCGGTGGCATTCTCTATTTTGTTATCAGAGTGGTTGTGCGTCTGGCCAGACGGCGTAGAGCTCGCAAGCCAGCAGAGGAAATAGACGAAGAAAACTAAATAATACTAATACTACGCGACACATCGATAAAAGGGGAGGCCTTAGCGGGCCTTCTCTCTTCAGCATGACATAATTGGCGCCCCAATAAGCATTCTTAGCTAAGGCATATCATTCGTTCTGGGGAGACGGATTAGTCCAACCCTTCAAATGAGTCGTCACCGTAGAGCACTTCTTTACCATTCGGCAGCGCCTGCGCTTCGACTTCTCCTGTCATGGCAGCGTAAAATGCCTGGTCATATGACCGTGTTTTAATGACTACTGGCATAGGGACAGCATGCCCAAGCACAATTGCCTGTTGGCGTGTCTCAAGGCGCGCCAGCACTTCTTTTAGACCTTGTCCACCACTGACCCCCATTAGCACAGCGCTTATATCTTTATCATTGTCGAGTAGTGCCGTGACCCGCGTGCCTATCTGTGACATGACCTCTTCATCGATGGCACTTGGGCGTTGATCTATCACAAGTAGCGTTACTTTGTACTTACGCAACTCACGAGCGATCACACCGAAAATAGTTTGGCGTGCAATTTGGGGCTCAAGGAACTTATGCGCTTCTTCAATCGTAATCAACATTTGTGGTGGCTGCTTACTTTCATCGCCAAGAGACGCTTCAATTGCGTCAACATACTGCTTGCGGATGCGGCGCGTTAAATAGTTGGCTACCAAAATATACGCTTCAAGTGCGTTACCATAGCGCCCGAACTCCAAAACTACACTGGTGCCCTTCTCGATGTTACGCAGAATAGCCTCGACGGCGCTGTCCCCATCGCGTCCTGAGTCTGGTGTGAGGAACGTGAAACGTTGGAAGCGGCTGAGACGGCGAATCAGTGCCGAGAGTGCGGCTGAGTTGATAGTTGAGTGTGTTTGAATTATGTCGTCTATAAGTTCGCCGTCTGCGGAGAGTAACCTCTGAATCCAATCTTTGCCCCATATACGCCGCAGCGTGTAAGCGGCATCTAGCATCGTATCTGAGATATCCATCGTCTGCTTGAGGGCAGCTAAGTCTTCCGGTTCAATCTCGCTGTATCCCATCTTGACGACATAGTCAGGTCGCACGCCACGGCGCCTAGATGACTCATCATCCAGGGTAAAGACGGCGACGCGTTCTGGAAACATCTGTTTAAGCCCTTTGACGGTTCCACCGGCTTCTGTAACGACTTCGTAGCCATAGTCATTGTGCATATCAAAGATCAGATTGACAGCGGCTCGCCTAGCAATAACGCCCGCTAAAAGCACGCGAGTCAGAAAACTTTTACCCGTACCGCTCTTGCCAAAGATTCCTACAGAGCGCTCTGTCAAACGCTTTAAGTTGACGTTGACTTTCGTATCTAACAATTCAATTGGTGAACCAATATGAAAGTGGTCTTCGTCGTCTTCACCAAACACATCGTTGATGTCTTGTTCAGTAGCTTCGCGCACTTCCTGAAAATGAAGCGGCACCGTGCGAACAGGCCCAACAGTGAGGTCTTCGTTAATCGTTAGCATCGGGACAATGTGCATTGTGGCGTAAGCCATTGAACCGGTGTAGACGTCTGCCAAGAACTGATTCGAGGTATCTGGTGGGGTACTGACGATCTGTGAATTTGTATTATCTAACCCGATATCAGTAATCATGCAGATGAAGCGCTTTTTCTGACCCGAGACAACCACATAACGCCCAACCGCTAACTCTTCTATGTCTGTTTGTGGTTCCAGCTTGATGTCTAACCCGCGGCTCAACGAACCACCAACAATAACGCCTAACCGCGAAGAGCGTGGCCCAAAGTATGCGTCAAACTCGTCGTATTGAGTGCCCATCTTAGACTCCTGCTGGGTAAATTAAGCGTAATAAGTTGTCCAACCGTGCCATATCGCCGCTCAGAAGGCGTCCTGCTTCACGTCCGGCTGAAACTAAATAATTATATTGCTGTTCCTCTGGTAGGGTAGCGGCTGCGATCATGAGAGCGGCAGCTAAGAGCTGTTCACTTGGTACTTGTGAGTTGAATACAATCGGGAAGAAGTCGAAGCGTAGCATGACCTCTTGAATTTCTTCATCAGTACACAAACATACAGGGTCAAGGCTCATAGGTGGGCGTGGTGGCAGCGAATGACGAACGTACCTATCGCTCGCACGGTATGCTATCGATAAGACACTCATCTCAATCGGCACAATACGGTGGTTACGGTGATCTCGTACAACCTCTTCGGTCACATTCTCGGCTAGTACCATTTGCTTAACTAATGGATCATCGTCAATATGAATGTTGTAGATGAGCCCGTAGATAGTATCTCGAGTCTCTTCGCGTGGCTGTGCCTTCACAACCATCCCGAATGATGGTTCACCGATCTGGTTAACGCGTGAACCTGCAGAAAATCCTGATGTACTGGAGCGCAGCACACGACCAATTATTTGATCATCTGGAATATCTATCATTTAGATTGTATCGTCCTCCATTTTGTAGCTGCTGCGTTTTCCTCTTGAAGCTACCTTACTTTGTTGCTTACTGCTGTCTTCTGTCATCATGCCTTGACGAGTTAATGATACACGTACCATTGTGTCAAATTGAAGGGCTTCTTCACGTCTGACAAGCGCGAGTTCATCAGCCCGTGTCAACGCATAGGGGTATCTCGTAGCGACTTGCTGGCACTGTTGACAGATCAACGCATGTAACTCATTGATTAAATGCCGATCATCGGCAACCCACATCGGTACTTCGACTCGCGCAATCTGTGGGCGTTCACCTTTTAACGAAACATTTATGTAAAAGTAGCAGACTTCGTGCGTGTCGCCACCGACTTGGCGAAACTCTTTATTGGCTGGAGACATTTGGACCATTATGGATGAACGGTCACCTGGTTCGAGTAGATACATATACACCTGTGCGTCTTGTAGACCTTCTAGGGGGCCGTCATTAGCAAGTTTCCTGCGTGTAATATCCTCTTCGGCTATATCCAGTAGATAAAGTAACGCGACCATGAAGCGACTGCGCGGTCTGTCTGTGTAGCCACATAAACCAGCATGAACTTCTCTCAGGCGTTCCATAGCGCCGAAGTAAATTGAGCGTAGTTGAGAGCGATCAGGCACATCAGAGCTCATCACAAATAGCAAGGGGCCGTCCAACATCGAAATGAGAGGCCGAGCCATATCCCGTTGTTGCCATCCATGCTCAGCGAGCGCTTGCATTTCTGCCACATTGCGTCGTGCTGAGACGATTGTAGGCGTGATTATCCCGCGATCTTCGTTTAGTAGATAGCCCTTTTCATAGAAAAGGTAAGGTTGACTGTGTATTTGAGGCGCTTCGCCAGAACCAAGGTGAATTATGAAAGTGCCTGTGTTCAGGACATAGTACAGAGCCGAACCATGTGTATTCGGAAGGATTTGAGAGCCGTCTGTGGCGATTAGCGTTGCCGAATTGGGTGTTTCTGGCAGTGGATAAGCATTCATAAGCGCTTCATCAAGCAAACGTGCCCCACGGTACCCCGCATCTCGGTCGACAGCTAGTTGTACCCGCTCATTTATGTCGTCTATAGCATGTGAATCGGAAAAACGTTCCATGATTTCAAGCGCTATCTCGACCTTAGAACGATCTGTCTCTTCCTGAGCAGCCAGATACTCGCTCATTCGTCCAATTTGCTCGGTCAACTTATAGAATTCTAACGTCACGCTAACTTTCCTCCATAGTGGGTTCGGGCGAGCTTAGCACTGACGTTCTAATGACGCAAAAATGATGAAGCCATTAGTTCAACTCATGATTTTAAGCGCGCCTCTAACCACTAGCTGCTAACAAAACGTTCTATTTTAGAACAAATGTTCTATTTTATGACTTTGGTCAATTTCTTGAAGTCACTAAAGTGTGTGGAGGGGTTAGAGAACAGATGGTCTAATTAAACCTGAGAGAAATTAACGCGATGTTTACATAACACATACTAAAACAAGGTAAATATAGAAATCAAGTTTTTCGTCACAACTGAACTTACTGCATGTGACGTGGGAGGTAGTCTAAGTGAGGTTTAATCAAATCTAAGCGGCGATATAACAAAAGTATAAACCTCCCGATCTAGGAGGCCTGTAAATCATCTCAGTGCAGAAGTAGAACTAAAGTTCTTTGAGCTGGGATAATGTATTGAAACTTGGGTTGAAGACACCGCGACCCCGACGCTTGTCTGCTTCAAGTTCGCCAATATACCGCAAGGTTGTCTTAACATCACTGTGGCCCAGGTTTTGTTGGATCGCAATTAGCTCCATATCAACATCGAATAGGCGTCGGGCGTATGTTCGACGACAATCATGCGGTCTAACGATTAACGTATCATTATTTGGCCCCGAAATTGGGTACCGTCTAAGTATTCTCTGAACTGAGCGCATGCTTAAGCGAGTCTTTCGCACTTTTTGATCGCCATCACTCGTTGGTTTATATAGTCCGCGAAACACATACCCCTCTTCGATCTGCGCTTTCCGCAACCAAGCATCGACGAAGTGAAGACACCAATCCATCTCGCCGTATGGAACTAAACGCGCTTTCATACCTTTACCATGTTGAACCCGAAGTGCAAGCTCGCCGCCCAAGTATTGGCGCATATCCTCTACCCTTAAATTGCAAAGCTCGGCTTCGCGCAACCCAGTGCAAAGCAGAACCGAAATTGCGGCTACGTCTCTCAAACCTTGTAAGTCACTTATATTTGGGGAGTTAATCAGTTCTTCTGCTTGCCGAATTGTCAAACGAAGATGTTCAGAGTCGGCGCTGTCTTGGATTTTTATTACTTTGACATGTGACGTCGTTGGATGAATGGCGTTTTGCAACCGAACCAGAATTTCATCGACGTATGCTTTGCGATCTGCTGGGGACATACCATCAGGCAGCATTCCAAATAATAGGTCGCGCGAGTGATTATCACGAAGAGCTTGATCATACGCACCGCGCACAGTTGAAAGGTAAGCACGAGCGCTAGTTGGTGAGAGGTCTCTTTCTTCCAAGAGATAGTCTCGCCAAGCAGCTAGATCGGGTTCAAACCAATTAAGATATTTTTCATCGAGCCAATCACAGAAGAGTTTCACGCGGCTGTTTTTGTCTTTTGCGCTGCGCTCACCTTCAGAAATTTGGTTCCGAAGTGGGTTCGGCTGCCGAACCGGCTGGGCGACTAGCGCTTGTGTTTGTTTATCAGTCATGTTTACACTTTCAGGACGTTTTACAGTGCTATTATAGCGCTAAATTACGTCGTCTACGACCTATTAGACGACGTAATTTGGCGCTAGCAGATGTTTATTATTTGGCTCAAAAGTTGCGCTTTGACCTGTTATATCGGTGCTAAACACATGCAACAACCCTGTTGATCTGGTATAATTTACAAACAACTGAACAACAAGTCGCTCACCCAATTTCAACACACTGAGTGGCGTTGAAACCATGCAATACTCAATAAATGCGGGGCGGGAATCCGGGTTAAGAACCAGACCTAAAGCCACGTTGACCGCAAGGTTCTTTCTGGGAGTTATTGTTACGTTGAACATGTGCGACTTAATTATCTAATGGTGTTTCACCCCTAATTTCGCCTGATATCATTAAGCGAATGATTTTTGCTGCCCCAACGTTTTCACCACCTAAAAATAACCTCATATACATAGACTGGTGCTATTGTACACCGCCCTGCCTAGCTTGTTGACAAAGTCAATTAGCCGAGTAAAATCTATCTACTTGTAATGCCCAAGTGGCGGAATCGGTAGACGCGCTACGTTCAGGGCGTAGTGAGCTTAAGCTCGTGGGGGTTCGACTCCCTCCTTGGGCACTTGAAGTAGCCAATAAATAATTGGCTACTTTTCTTTTTCAGAGACTTGCCTTCTACTTAAAGGTTGACTAACCTATGTGTGCATCGTCTTTTTAGTTTCTTGCAAAGGATAATCTACCGCGTGGCTGAAGAGCAAATGCAGCAGCAAAATACCGAACCCTCCCTACTCCAGAGACGGCGTTTTGGTGTTCGTCGGTTGCGGGTGCCACTAAGTAATACGCAAATCGTGTTGATCATTCTGCTTTTAGCTGGCGGCAGGTTGATTTATGATTTCAGTCAACGTGTCGTTGAAGGCCAAAATATGGTTGAGCAACAACGCTCGTTAGAAGCTGATCTATTAGCGCTTAAGCAAGAAAACTTTGAACTACGTGCTGCTAAAATCTACTATGATAGTGACGCTTACGTTGAAACATGGGCGCATGATGATGGCAAAATGGTTCGGGACGGCGAAGTGTTGATAGTCCCACTTTATCAGCAGCCAGCATCACAAACATTTACCCCACCTCAAAATAGCAACAACATTGAGCGGCTAAGCACGCAATCAATACCAACATGGCAAGTTTGGTGGCTGCTTTTCTTTGATGCCCCATCACCCCAACTTCCAGCTCAGTGAGTTAGAAAAGTCATTGTTATGGCGGCGACAAAACGAATAGCTATGCTCAGTATTCATTCCTCACCGGTTGCTGCGTTAGGTGGAAATAAAACCGGTGGTATGAACGTGTATGTTCGAGAATTAAGTGCTGCACTCAGTCAAATGGGGATAGATGTTGAGGTTTTTACGCGGAAGCAGCACCCAGATGCGCCAGAATGTGTGGAAATCAATGACTCAGTTCGCGTCAATTTTATTGAGGGTGGTCCGCCTACCCCAACAAAATCAACCGCCGAACAATTTCCATATATGCCGGCGGTCACTGCTAATCTGTTACGTTTCGCAGAAGATCGTGCATGGCAGTTCGATGTTATCCACAGTCATTACTGGTTGTCCGGCGTCGTTGCAAAACAGCTAAAAGCAGCCTGGCGTATACCAGCAATCCAAATGTTTCATACGCTTGGCGAAATGAAAAACCGTATCGCGGCACCAGGCACACGTAACGACCCCCCACTCCGCATTCAACAAGAACAAAAGATTGTTGATTTCTCAGATGTGCTAATCGCTGCCACGCCAGCCGAGCGAATTCAATTACTTTGGTTGTATGGGACGACGATGGAAAAAATCCGAATTATTTCGCCTGGTGTCGATCTTGAGAAGTTCTACCCCCTGCCTGAAACTGAGGCTAAAGCTGCTATTGGTGTGCCCGCTGACAAACATATGATTCTATTTGTTGGTCGCATTGAGCGGTTGAAAGGCATTGATCATTTAATTCATGCTGTGGGATTACTTCGCGAAACCGCGCCAGAACTAAGTGATGCCTTGAAACTATTTATTGTAGGTGGGAATCTTGATGAGCGGTCAAACCCTACGACTGAAATGGGTCGTCTTAACGCTTTAGTTGACTCATTAGCGTTAGAGCAGTCAGTTCAATTCCTCGGCGCTCGCGACCAGGAAAACCTTCAAGCATATTATTGCGCCTCGGATGCAGTGATTATGCCATCACACTATGAGTCGTTTGGAATGGTCGCACTAGAAGCGATGGCTTGTGGTACACCTGTCGTTGCATCGGAAGTCGGCGGGCTTGCGTATTTGGTTCACGATGGCATTAACGGTTTCCATGTCCCTGACCGTGACCCGACTGAATTGGCTCAAAAAATTCAAATGTTGCTAGAGATGCCCGCTTTACGAAAAGAATTGTCGGTAAACGCAGTAACTTATGCGCGTAAATACAGTTGGCAATCTGTCGCAGAGAAAATAGTTGCCGTCTATGAGGAAGTCTTGACGTTATCGCCTGGAGGTTGATCAACTATGTCCGACGTTATGCCTACGAACATTACACATAATAAAAAAACGCATACCTTAGATATTACTTGGGCTGATGGTCGCCAAAGCGTGTACTCACTTGATGCCTTACGAGCTGCGTGTCCTTGTGCCTCTTGCCGAGGCGGACATGAAAACATGGGTGAAAAGCATCAGCCCGATCTCCGGATACCAGTTAACTCCCACGTTGATTTAGAGAATCTGCAGCTAGTGGGTAACTATGCGCTCCAAATGTGGTGGAGTGACGGTCATAACTCTGGTATTTTCACTTGGAAATTTCTACGCCGAGTTGACCCTGCTGTCCAAGGCGAATAGTCGTGAGCTTGATTTTTAGCGCTGTCATTTTTGATTGGGGCGGTGTGTTTCAGCAGACCGCGGATTATACGCCACGTCATCGTTGGGATGACCGACTCGGTTTCCCCCATGGCACTATTGAAGCTCGTATGTTTAATTCTGATACATGGCGTGATACTCAACTTGGATTATTGTCTACTGATGAGCATTGGCAGCGCTTTGGGAGATCACTCGGCCTATCCGCAAAAGATGCTGATCAATTGCAGTCGGATTTTTTCGCAGGCGATGTTATCTCGGAAAGCGTTAAAAAAATTGCACGCCGCCTGAAGCTGGCAGGAGTTCCGACGGCACTGATGAGTAACAATTATCGCGAGCTCGACCAGCACATTGAAGCCATTGGGTGTGGACCGTTGTTTGATGCGCTTATTATTTCGGCGTGTATTGGCGTCATGAAGCCCGACCCCGCTGCTTATTATCCTGCACTCAAAGCTGTGAAAGTTATCCCCGCTGAAACAGTTTTCGTTGACGACAATGCCGTCAACGTCGACGCGGCAAAGGCCATGGGTATGCAAACGATTCTCTACACTAAAAACGCGAATTTAGAACAAATCTTCTTTGGCTAGCACTTTATCTTCCCAATTGACGTACCCCTACCCCATTGACTACCATCTCTGACGATGAACCGACTTAATTGAAGGAGTACACCATGGCTGAGAAAGCCGCAATTCCGGCAGGTATGCGGGATATTCTCCCAGAGCAAATGCTTAAGCGACAGTATGTTATTGATGTTATTAAACAGGTCTTTGAGCAATTTGGGTTTGAACCACTTCAAACATCTGCTATCGAACGTGCGGAAACTTTGCTCGGAAAATATGGTGAGGATGCGGAGAAATTGATCTACCGAGCTTGGTTTGACCGACCAAGCGGAGATTATGCGCTCCGCTATGATTTGTCTGTTCCCTTAGCACGAGTTGCCGCAATGTACGATCAAGAAATCGCTCGCCCATTTAAGCGCTACCAGATCGCACCTGTATGGCGAGCGGACAAACCTGCCAAAGGTCGTTACCGTGAGTTTTTTCAATGCGATGCAGATATTGTCGGCTCTAGTAGTATGATGGCAGACGCTGAAGTCATTGCCGTCGTATATTATGCACTGAGCCGCCTTGGTTTCACTGGGTTCGATATCTCAATTAACAATCGTAAAGTATTAGATGGGATCGCCCAGTACGCTGGTGTTCCCGAAGGTATTCGGCCCGGCTTATACCGTTCGATTGATAAGTTTGACAAAATTGGTTTGGATGGCGTTCGGCGCGAATTGATGATGGTTGGTGTACCGACCGACTCTCAGCAACCATTACAGCACACCCTGCTCCTTGGCATCCAAGGTAAAATTGCAGATGGTGATATCTTCACACATTTGGTCGAGACTGAACAGGTTGACGAAGAGTTAGCGCGTGCCGTCGATGATGAACTAGCAGCCTTAATCAAAGTAGGACAAAACGCCAATATTCCTGGCGGTCAACTTCAGTCGTATACCAATCAAATGGTTGGCGAGCTCGCACCCCAGGTGCGCGGCTTTTATGGTGAAAGCCTATTGATGATACCCATAACTGTCGTGGACAAATTGCTGGAGTTACTTCAGGTGACAGGTGAGACAGATGCCGTCATTGATCAACTGTTAACTCTCATGAATGATATCGATATTGCCGTCGAAGGATTATCTGAACTGCAAGAGTTGTTCCAATATCTCGACGCTATGAGTGTGCCGCCAGAGGCATACAAATTGAACTTTGCTATGGTGCGAGGTTTGTCTTACTATACTGGCCCTATTGTAGAGGTGACTGTAACAGAACCGAAAGCTATGCCTAGTATCACAGGTGGTGGACGCTACGATAACTTAATTGGCCTATTTTCTGAGACTACCTACCCCATCGTCGGCATAAGCCTTGGTATTGAACGCATCATTGACGCTATGGACGAGCTCAATATGTTCCCTGAGGATATTCGTTCCTCGACGGCGAAAGTTCTAGTGACAACTTTCAACGCTGAGACTGCATTGGCATCTTTGAACGCCGTCACTGACTTGCGTAGGTCTAATATAAACGCCAGCTTATACTTCGATCATGCTGACTCACTTGGCGAGCAGTTTGGGTACGCAGCGAATAAAGGCATTCCGTTTGTGGTGATTATTGGCCCAGATGAAATAGAGGCGAATCAGGTGACAATCAGAAGGCTTGGCAAGACACGCAAAGATAGCATAGAAAAAATCGTTGGCCGTGAGGCGTTGGTTGGTGCGATCCTTAATTGGGAGTAAGTGTCTGAGGTTGAGCATATAAAAACTTTTTCTTATGCTCAACGTACAATAATATAGATGACCAGCACGATCATAAAATTCGAGGTAAAGAGAATGTCTGAAGATGAAGCAAATGATTTTGGCACACATGCAAAGAAAGCACTGGATGCACGCCGCCGCCAGATAGAGACGCTGCTGCCAGATGGTTTTATCGAAAATGGCCGTGAAGCTGATCGCGAAACCTTGCTCGCATTGAGTGCGCTTGTGCAAAATGTGGCTAATCGGATTGAAGAAATAGGCAATGCCGAAGGTACAAAGCCTAAGCCGCGTTCAGCACGGAAGGCAAAGGTACAAGTCGAATAACGTTATATATAATTCGTATGGAACTAAAAATGCCGCTTTGTTGGCGGCATTTTCCTTTGAGAGTGGATGGTGGGACTTGAACCCACAACCTCCTGGACCACAACCAGGCGCTCCACCATTGAGCTACATCCACAATTAAAAGAAAGTATATCGTGTGGATACAGAATGCCGCAAGCTAATCTAAGGCAGGTGCTCCCGTTCTATCATCATCCGGCACTGGTGTTGAAGTGTCTGTCTCCGTTTCGCCGTCAACTTGCTCCACGGACTGAGCATCTGACTGCTCTTCGTTGTTGTTTTCTTCTTCACTAGACTGCCGCGGTGGCAGCTGTGGTGGCGCAGCAAATCCAGGCGTTAATGCGAACCAGCGAATTGGGTCGATAGGGTTGCCGTCAACAATAATCTCGAAGTGGAGATGGGGGCCATTAATACGACCAGTAGCACCTGCCAAGCCAAGAAGCTCTCCTTGTCGAATATGTTCTCCTTCTTTAACGACAATTTCCGAGAGATGTGCATATTGGGAATAGATACCTAACCCATGGTGAATAATCACAACGTTACCGCGTACATCAAACAATTCAGCGCTAACAACAATGCCGTCAGCTGATGCTAATACGCTTTCGCCTATCCGCCTACGAAAATCTGCACCTGTATGATAGGCTTGCCAGATGCCACCATTATAGGTTCGGTCACCGCCAAAACCAGACGTAACAATGCCGCCAGGAACAGGGACGGCGAATGGAAAATCGACACCACTTTGGCGAGATTGTGTCGCATAGATTTCGTCTAAATGCTCGACTTCCGCTTCGTTGAGGCTTGGTTCGAGGAGGGGAATAAGGCTAAACGGTAACGCGACGATTTCTTCAGGGTAACTAAAGTCGAGGATTGTAATTGTTTCCGTACGGTTGAGTTGCTCACCAGTGATATTATTCACCACATCTACTACTAATGTATAGTCTCCCGCAGGCTCATTAAAGTTAAAGGAGAAAGTCGCCATATAAGCTTCGCCTGTCCACGCAACGAGTAAAGGTTTGTTGTTTAGTGTCGCCGTCACATTAAGTGGATAGCCACCATTTACAGTGATCATACCTGCTTGAGCTGGCCTCATCACAGTGGGCGTGATGCTGATGCTAACTGTTGGGGCAATTGGTTGTGCACTGGCTACCATCACATTTAAAGAAGATAAAACGACGCTTAGGGTAGCGAAGAGCTTTACTAGATATTGCGTTCTAATATTAAGTTTCCCCATTTATCTACGTTAGCCGTCCAGTGCGGCGTAATGACAATTGTAGTATCTAATTGACATACAATGGCTGGCCCCCGGACTGTATGACCAGCCAGTAAAGTGTCTCGTATATACAAATTTGCCTGCGTTGGTGCCTCTGCGTCAAAGTATACGCTGGTCTGTTCTGTTGTGACGGGAGGCTGGGTTGCTATAGGGAACTCAGCCAACTCAAATTGTTGTTTTTGTCGGCGGGCAAAGACTCTCGCGGTAACGACTTCGACAGCAGCAGCTTGTTTTGCATGACCATACAATCGCTGATGCTCTGTATCAAACGCGGCAAACCAAGAGGTATTCCGATCTTTGCGAACCGTGACCTCATGAGATTGCCCAGCATAGCGCATATCAAGAGCAGTCTGTATTGTAATCTCATCATCGTCGTCGGACGGCATCAGTTGTGTAATAGTTTTTTGTTTAAGCATACTAAATGCGTCCCTTATTACGTCGGCGGTACCAATATTTTGATTGCGGCTAAAGGTACGTAGAATAGTTACACTACTATCAAACATTGGTTCCGCTGTGACCATGCCATATGCTGATAATACACCTGGTGTTAATGGTATAAGAATACGTGGTATCTGAAGCGTATCAGCGAGATCACAAGCATGAAGAGGCCCCGCGCCGCCAAAAGGTAACAGTGTGAAATCTCGCGGATCATAGCCTTTTTCAACAGAAATGCGGCGGATGGCACGCGTCATAATTGCATTTGCTACTTGTACGGTGCTCCATGCCATTTGTTGAGGTGTTAGCGACGATGGACTAAGCGCGCTTGCTAATTGAGTAAAGGCGTCAATTGATCTTTCCGGGTAAAGTATTGAACGTCCGCCAAAAAAGTATTTTGGTAATATTCTTCCTAATACTAGGTTGGCATCGGTTGTTGTTGGTATTGTGCTTTGCCCATATGCTGCTGGGCCCGGATCAGCGCCAGCACTTTGTGGCCCGACTCGCAAGACGCCTCCGCCGTCCAGCCAGACAATGCTGCCTCCCCCCGCGCCAACTGTATGAATGGCCAGCATTGGTAAGCAAAGAGGCATCCCTTCAACATCTGTAGTCCGCGTATATGTTAAAGTGCCCGGCAGTAGCGAGACATCAGTTGATGTACCACCCATATCAAAGGTGATTAGATTTTCGTAGCCAGCCAGCTGCCCCAGTTGCAGCGCGCCAACTGCCCCGCCAGCAGGGCCCGACAGTATTGTTCGTACCGCTTGTGTGGATGCAGTTGTTGTCGATATTAATCCACCATTTGATTGCATAATCTGAATGGGTTGCCCAGGTAATTTCTGTTCCAGATGTGAAATATACTCATCCATAATTGGCGTAACATATGCGTTCAAGACCGTTGTTGCCATGCGTTCGTACTCACGATGTTCTGACAACAAGTCACTAGAGAGCGTGATGTGTATATTTGGTGGAAGCTTTGCCCGTAAGCGTTGCTCGATGTACTTCTCCAGCGAAGCATCTGCATATGCGGAGAGCAGACAGATCGCTAGTGATTCTGGGTTGTGCTTTAATAAATTCGCTATCAGTATTGTGAGGTTGGCGTCATTTAAATAGTTGGAATCTTTAAAGTTACGCTCTACTGTAAAGCGTAGCTCGTATGGAATTAGTGGTTTGGATACTTTCGGCTGCAACGAATATAACGACTGCCTAGTTTGCCGTCCGATGTCAATGATGTTGGCAAAGTGTGTGTTTGTGATCAGTGCAGTTGATGCACCTTTGCGTTCCAGAAGCGCATTGGTAGCGACGGTGGTTCCATGTATTATCAGTGGCTCGCCATCTAATTCTAGCTCTCGCAGCCCGGCCAGAATCGCCTGCTCCGGATTTCTTGGCGTAGAAAAGACTTTGTGAACCGTTAACTTGCCGTCCTCGAGGACGACGAAGTCAGTGAAGGTGCCACCGGTGTCTATACCTACTTGGACGGCTGATGGCATCAGAAAATACTCATAGTGTTTCAAGCGTTAAAATGAAGAGCAGCTGGGGGAAAGGGACTCGAACCCCTACTCACGGAACCAGAATCCGTTGTTCTGCCATTAAACTATCCCCCAATAGCCCAAGGAGGGTATCATAAGTCGAATGATGTTTCAAAAACAAGTGATGATGATAGCAGGTTGCTGTTGATTATTATTGATTGGTTACACATCGTAACTATCGTTGGTTTGGTTACCATGTTGGCGGCGATTATCAGCATTGCTTTTGGTGACTATAAAACGGTGCTCGCATATGAATTCCCTTCGCGTAAGGTTACGGTGCAGATCGTTGATGACGAGAAACGGGTTATTCGCTCAGTATTGCCAGTGGATCAGTTAAATAAAGTGGTCGTTATGACGGATATGACTATTTTGATTAAATATTACGATGGCTGTATGTTGTTCAAATTTGGCGGGATGTGGGACGATCTAGAAGTTGATCGCAGCAGAGTTAGTTTGGATGGGTGGTTGCCACTGGACGGAAGTGTTCAGGTTAGAAACGCAAAGAGTACGTTCACAGTTATTTTACGTGAAGTTAGTTGAAAGGCTTATAGTGTAGTATGGAACCTATTCTAGTTGGGGTCATTGGTGGCTCCGGGTTGTACGATATGGACGTTATTTCTGACGTAGAGGAGATTGATGTTGACACACCATTTGGGCCGACTAGCGACAAAATTATCACGGGGAGTATCAATGGTGTCAGAGTGGCATTCGTGTCACGTCATGGTCGTGGGCATCTTATTCCGCCGTCGCAGGTTCCCTACCGAGCAAATGTATATGCTCTAAAGTCGCTTGGTGTTCGCTATTGTATAGCTGTTAGCGCCTGTGGATCGCTTCAGGAGAGTATTGCCCCAGGTCACATTGTTGTGCCGGATCAATTGTTTGATTTCACTAAGGGCGAACGCGACCGTAGTTTTTTTGACACGGGTTTGGTTGGGCATATATCTGTCGCGCAACCATTTTGCGATATGCTACGGTATTTGATTATTGAGAATACCATTATGGCTGGTGGTGTCGTTCATGAGGGTGGTTCCTTCATTACGATTGAAGGTCCACGGTTTAGCACAAAGATTGAGAGCCAAGTATTTCGTAGTTGGGGAATGTCAATTATTGGCATGACAACTTCACCAGAGGCATTTCTCGCTAGGGAAGCTGAGATTAGCTATGCCGTTATGGCCCATGTGACTGATTATGATGTCTGGCATGAGTCCGAGAAACCAGTAACGGTTGACATGGTCGTTGAAACAATGCAGGGTAGTGTCTCACTAGCACAAGAAGTAATCACAGACTGTGTAAGTACATTGAATAAAACCCTGCCGCCGTCGGAAGCCCATAACACACTGAAAGATGCAATTATGACAGCACCAGAAAGCCTTTCGGCTGCGATGAAGAAAAAGTTAGGACCTATCATTGAGCGGTATGTGTAGCCGAGTGTTCAGTTGCAGCTAAGGCTAAACCTGTTCATTTTGGGAGGTGTGTTCGTTGTCGTTGGGAGTTGGTCATTACTATGGGTCGTAAATGGTTTCAGTTGGGTATATGTAGTCGGTATTAGTAGTTGGCTGGTGGTCTCAAACATTGGTGATATTGTCCTCAGGCATGTACTGCCAAAAAGAGATAGATGGGTATATTGGATCTGTGCCTTGCTGGCGGGCTGGAGTAGCGTATTAGTTGTGCGTCTTGCCCCTGCATTTGGTATTCGGCAAGTCACATGGGTTTTCATTAGCACAGCTGCTTGTGTTTCTGTTGCTCTGATATGTAGCGGCTCGGACGTTTTACGACGACAACGGCTATTTTTCTTGGTAACTGCTGCTATGCTTGTTGTAAGCACTTACATCGTTGGTGCATCGCCTAGTGGGTTTGGCCCTAATTTATGGCTTAGGATTGGCGAGATATATTTTCAGCCAGCGGAGTTGTTGAAGATAGCAACTGTAAATTATGTTTCCCATCATATTTTTGAGGAAGGGCGGCAGAGTTATAGATTATGGATGATCCTGGCGATTATCGTTGGTGCATGTGGTTTAGTAGTGTTGCAGGGTGATCTTGGTTCTGGTGTGATTATTTTCGCCAGTTGCTTGGTCATTTTGCACCTCGTTGGGATGCCATCCTCGATGGGATTGATTGTTATTGCATTTGTGTTGTGCGGCGGTGTTGTTTTATACAGTATCAGTGAGTTGCTTCAAGCAAGGTTACTTGGATGGTTGGCACCCAGGGCTGGTGCTGATAGCTTTGGTTTTCAGATAATTCAAGGTTGGATTGCAATGGCTTCTGGTGGCCTTGTCGGCTCTGGCTTTGGCTTTGGTATGCCGACAGCCGTACCGGTTGTGCACTCAGACTTTATTTTTGTGGCGATTGTTGAGGAATACGGTGTCATTGGTGGTGCAGTGGTATTGCTCGCATTTGTAGGATTACTAGGTCGTCTTTTTTATATGACTGTGGTTGCTGGCTTTGACGGTAGCTCAGAGCGTACCGGAATGGCTATCGCGGTTGTTTTTGTGGTTCAATTTTTGGCTATAGTTGGTGGCGTGCTTGGTGTCATACCATTAACGGGGGTCACCCTACCTTTTCTTAGTTATGGGGGCAGTTCATTGCTTATCAGCTTTATTATGATTGGTGTGTGGATGCGAATAAGCCACGATATGAGCATAATCCGATTATGAAATTAAAACGGCTACAAGCTCTGATAGGGCTTCTGTTATTGATCTTTTTGCTGCTGGGGTTGCAAATGCTGGGGTTGACATTCGTTCAGGGCCGTGAAATGGTTAGTCGTAATGATAACCCCAGGTTACACGAGGAGGCACAACCTGGGGTAGATGGCAAGTAAGTTATGTTGGAATGAGAGTTTGTGCTTTTTGCATTAGTTTATTAATGCGGTCAACTGCAATATGGTTGCCTGTTTGTGCAAGTTGTTCTGATAAACCCTCAAGTACTGTTAGAAATTCTGGTGTGAGATCATTGGCACGATCTTCTAGCAGCTGGAGCGACGCAGCCTCATCTGGCTCCGAAAGTAAATCATTAATGAGCTGAACTTCGGGTGGTGCGCCTTGCTGTAGGTAAGCAAGAACTTCATCTCGTACCTGTTTTAACCTAGCAGAAGCTTGAATGTTATTTGTTTGCTGCGCTTGTTGAATGTTGGCTTGCAAGACCTGTAGGAACGTATCATCAATATTAGGTAAATTATTCGCAACGGCTTGTGAGATGTTTGGTGATTGTAGAATTTGCCTGAGAGTTTCTGCCGCCTGCTCGATTATTTGACGCGATTGTTCTTCGGCAGCGGCGGAAAACTGCAAAAGTCTGTCTCGCATAGCCTCAAGGTTCGCTTTTGTGGCGGTGTCGGTTGTAGCGCCAATTCGATTGGTGAGGATTGTAAATGTCTGATAATCAAGCGCTTGTATTCCCATTTGCCCTAAAGCATCTGCTTTGATTGGATTATCCGCCGCGGCGATCAAGAGATCTACAAAGGCCTCTCGTGTAAAATTATTCGCAAGCGCTTGAAGTTCCTGCTGTGCTTCCATAATGGCTGTTTGTTCAGCTTTGAGTTCTTCGCCAATATCTGTTGTTTCCAAGAGATGCGAGCGAATATTTAGTAATCTAAGGGATCTCTTTGCATCGCCCGCTTGACTCGCTGCTTGAGCGGCTATGGTTAGGCGATCAAAAAAGCCTCGATCAATGAGTTTTGTGTTCTCTGATAAGAGTTGTTCACGCTCGGCTTTTGTAGCAGTCGCTAGCTGATCAACTATATCCGATTTCTTTCGCTCTGCGTCAATGACATCTTTGGTAATACCATCTGCTTCTAGCACTTGTTCGATTAGACCTTGCATTGTCAAAGACTGTTTGGGTTGTAATAAATACCCTTTCGGGGAGTCATCCGGTAGAGAGGACATGACCGTTGTTGTAAAGCCCCCTATCAACTTTTCGCGATTTTCGGTGGTTAAATTCAACTCTATCGGCAAATAGGTAATTGCTAATGATTTTGAGGCATCATGATAGAGCAGTGGTGTGCTTACTTGATGCTGGGAGCCACAATGTGGGCAGGTTGTAACATTAAGCGCCCCATTGAGCAGTCTATTTTTAACGGTGGGATCCGAAGTTACATCCAAGAGTTGCTCTACTACTGCGTTGTAAGGTTGCCGGCAGTTTGGGCAAGCGATTGTGGTTGATGTTGGTTGCGCCATGGGTATGTCCTTTCTGGCGTGTGTCATAGTTATATTTGTGTGTGTGATTGGCGTGATGGAATGAGAGGTAGTGTGAAGGTGAATCTAGACCCGCCTAACTCGGCAGGTTCTGCCCAAATGTAACCGCCATGTGCTTCTACAATAGATTTTACGATGTATAGTCCAAGACCGGCTCCCTGTGTTTCTCGCGTAAGGGCATTATCTACACGATAGAACCGTTCGAAGAGATGTTTGGCTTGCTCTGGGGCAATGCCGACTCCTTCATCTGTCACAGTAACTTGCAAGACATCTCCGAGTTGTTGGCCCGAAATTTCAATTTTTCCACCATCGGGTGAGTACTTAATAGCGTTGTTGAGTAAGTTCTGCAGAACTTGAGTAATACGTTGTTTGTCAGCATAGACTGGGCCGAATTGGTCGGGTAATGAGGCTGACAATGTATGGGTAGAGGTTTGCGTGGTGAACTTTTCGACTAGGCTATGTATTAGTTCAGCTATATCGAGGGTTTCTGGTTTTAGTGAAAGAGTTCCTGCTTGCAAGCGGTTTACATCTAAGAGGTTTTCAATGAGTTCAGCTAATCGATCTGCCTCCTCGTCGATTACAGAAAGCCCATCCAAAACTGTGGCTTTATCCCAGTTGGCATCTGATCTGCTAAGAGTGCCTGCATAACCTTTGATAAGTGAAATCGGGGTTTTTAGCTCATGAGAGATTACCGAGATAAACGTACTTTTGGCCTCTTCAGCTTCGCGAAACTTGGTGATATCTCGCACATTAGCAATGATGTTTTTGAGGTCACCGCGCAGATCAAATAGGGGCGCATAGGTGATTCCTACGCTTACTGATTTCCCGTACCGTGATTGGAGGTCACCCTCAACATAAAGAACGCTGTTCTCATTGGTTGGCCAGCCTTGAACTTGGCGAGCCTCTGCCAAGTCTATGTCTGAATCCAATTGTTCCCACTGGATGACATTTGTTACAGGCTGCCCTGCGACCTCATAGATCGTCCAGCCTATCAGCTTTGAGAGTGCCAAATTAATACTTTCTACGGTGTTGTTGGGTTTAAGTATTAGAATGCCATCAGCGGAATGATTGAGTATGGCACCTAGGCGCTGTTTTTCCGTCAAAATTTCTTCATAGAGACGGGCATTATGCACCGCAATGGCTGCTTGGTCAGCAAAACTTTGTAGCAAGCGTACATCGTTTGCTGTGAAGTTGCCCTCGTGCGATCGAAAAATAAAGACTACACCGACTAAGTCTTGTGCTACGACCATGGGAAGTGCAATCACTTGGTGAAGATTTATACCAACCGATTGCGCAATCATACGGACTTTATGGCTCAGTTCTGGAATCGCAAATTGTTCTTCGTGTTGACGCGGAATATCAGTTAAGAGCGGTGCAAAAAGATGGAGTAAATTGGGATTAATTCCGTAACTAGCACGAAAAGTAAATGCTTCAGGTTCAGCAAGAGCAATTAGACCCGCATGTCCACCTAGCATTTCCGTAGCTGATTTTAGAATACGTTTTAGGACTTCACTAATGCTTAGTTGAGAGGTGAGTGCGCGGGAAATATCAAGTAGATAATCCCGTTGTTGGATTAATCTTTCAATCATGATGATATGTTAACACGGTGGTTTTAGAGGACTGTTTGTGAGTGAGAATTCTTATAATTTTCTATTAGGTTTTAAGAGGTCGTCAAGGCTTATGGTTCCGAGAACTTGTCCGTTATCAATGACAACGAGAAGAGGTGGCTCTACCCTGAGAAGTGTATTAAGGGCAGCAAGTGCTTGTTCAGAAGGTAAGGCAGTAGATGCAGTAACAGCATAGTCTAATAGAGGTATATTGGTATTGAGGGCGGGTATTGCGTTGAGTGATACGAGAGCCATATCTCCACCATGGTCTGAAATTAAGTGTGGTTCATTAGTGGTGATTAGTTGTTTAATACGCTTCTTGGTGAGTGTAGTGGTTGTTGGGTGAAGCGTAAATCGACGGTTGATATAGGGACGGATTGAGCTATTTTTCAGACGGTCGATAGCTATGGCGTGGTGCATTGTATCGACGGATGTGTACAGAGAAATGAGTGGTGCAATTAGGACAAATAATAACAAATGATTACTGGTTATGAGTGCGATGAGCGGTAATGCTATGATGAATGTGGTCGAGATTACGATAAGCACTGTAGCCGATAGTTGTAGGTTAGTGTTAGTAAGTTGATGGACTACCGTTTGGATAATTTGTCCGCCATCGAGAGGCAATAGCGGTAAGCTGTTAAAGAGAGCAAGAATGAGATTTATTGTTAGCAACTGGTTTAGTGACTGGTTTAGCTCGGTGTGTTGTAGTGAAAGGATCAGTAGTAAGCTTATTCCAGCGAGCAGGTAGTTCGTCAATGGTCCTGCTAGATAGAATAACAGAAGACGTGATGAGCTAAGGCTCTGATGCAGGACACGGACTGCTCCACCAAACGACGTCAGGGTTAGAACGACTGGAAGGCGGTAGACATATGCAACGAGCGCATGCCCGAATTCGTGTGCTGCTACTGAAAGAATTGAGGCTACCAGAAGGAAGGTTGTTGGCAGAAATCCTTGGAGGTCAGCTAGGGTTGCCCATGTCAATAGAAGTAATGTGAGTAACGATGGCAGAAGGGTGTAGTGGAGTTTAATCTGCATTGTTTGATAGATTATATATCAAAGTTATCGAAGTCAAAGTTGCGAAAACGTAGCTCTCCAGAGGTAATGCCGAGTATTGACATTATGAGGGCGAAAGCGGTGCTGAAAGGTTGCATTGGCTGCCAGACAATTGAGAGAATGACGAGACTGATGGTGAGGAATCCGAGTATGCGACTACCCCGCCACATGTTTATTGACGCGATTAGGAATGCCATACTTAACATGATGCCTACAAGATAGAGGCGCTGGTTTGCTTGGTTGCCGACAAGCAAGTAGCTTAGTGTTATTCCTAGAAGTAGGATACTCATGAGGACATTACGGAGAAACTGTGAGTTAGTCATGAGGATGTTATTTTAAGTTGGTTATCTACGCTTGACGCTCCATAGATTAGAACGCCTATTGCTGATATTACAAAACCTGTAAGCATCCCGGCGGCTTGAAGCCAACCGAAGATCGGTTCAGCGGTTAAGGAGTGCGAGCCAAAGCCAAGCAGGTCGGCGATGGTGGCTGCTGATGCGAATACGAATCCAGTCATACCCAGGCGTAAGCCAACATCACGGAGTAAGTTGGTTTGCGTTCCGCGATGTAATAGAGAATAAACAGTGATATAAGCGCCACAAATCAAGATAAATAATCCGACTAGCATCGTTAATATCTGGACGATTCCTATGCCAGACGCACGTGCTATGCCCACTGAGCTTGGGTACAGACCCAAGAAAAGTGTGATAATGCCTATGGTACTTAAGGTGATTGCGAGCTGTGTCAGTCGAGTCACTGGTTACTCCTGTGGAAAACTTACCCGTAACCTGGGCAACCAATTGCCATCAAGTAGTAAGATCGAACGAATATGTTTAGTGTTTAATGGTTCTTGCCAAGTATTCAAGATGCTTTTAAGCGTCTGTTGACGTTCAATAAGCTGAAATGTGGAGTCAGCCTGTGTTAATTGACGATATACGTAGAGCTTCATTGGATAGGCGCGACGTGCGGTTGCTAGGCGAGCAATAGGTAAATTGCTTAGATGCTCTCAATGTACTGTGTGATGCCGAACTATTAAGTGTGGAGAAGGTAATGGATACTTGCCTTTAAGCCGAACAATTTCACTAAGAAAGGTTGACATAGGCAGTAGCTCGGCTGCGAACTGACGAGTGCAGTATGTATAGTCGCGCTCAAATGCTTGCGGATTTCTATGTAAGGTCTCCATGTCCATCAATCAATGAGCAGCATCGTAAAGGCTTAAATTATGCGTTTGAGGTCTCTTCTTCGTTTGGTTCCGAGGGATTATCCTCATTTAGTCCCTTACGGAACTCGCTTATTGCACCACCAAGCTCACGTCCGATTTTGGACACACGCCCTACTCCAAAAAGCAGTAGTATGATCACAAGAATAATAACAAGCTCAAGAGGGCCAATGCTTTGAAACATGGTTTTATCCTAATCTTTGTGTAAATCGCTTACAGTTAGTAGTGTACCTTAAAAATAAGAAATGGCCCCTAGGGACCATTTATGGCGATGACAGGACTCGAACCTGTAACCTACGGCTTATGAATCCGTTGCTCTGCCGTTGAGCTACATCGCCCTCTGGGATGCAAATATATCGTGGAAAGATGTGTGAGTCAAGCGAATTCGTGTAGCATTAGACTTAGTTAAAGAAAAAACATAGAAGGGCAGTTATTCAAACATGCATAACAACTACACGAAGTTTTTGGTTTGAATTAGCTACCAGCGTGTGTTATGATGTTCAACTGATTTTAATATTCAACCTTCCGCTCTAATTTGCGTATCTTCTTATGTTAATTAGGGCAAACCCGTGGAAAGGACTTACACAATGAATCCATATGAAGTGGGCGTGATTATACGCGCTGACCTTGACAGCGATGGCTTCAAAGCTATGCTTGAGACGCTGCATGGTTGGATCGAAGATAATGATGGTATCGTCAATCACATCAGTAACTGGGGCCGACGACGGTTAGCCTACCCTATCAAAAAACAGCGTGACGGCTACTATATCTTTTACAGAGTCAGCATACCGGCACAGAGCACGGTCGAAATTGAAAGAAATCTCAAGCTCAATGAAAATGTGCTCAGATTTCTCGTTACAAAAGACGAAGCGTGAGTAATTTAGATTCTTTATTGTTAACGGATAGTTTTAAGGAAGTATTGGTCATGCGTGGCTTAAATAAGGTAATGATAATCGGTCACTTAGGACGAGACCCGGAAATGCGATACACGCCAAGTGGCCGTCCGGTAACGTCATTCAGCGTCGTAACAACGCGAACATGGACATCAGCAGAGGGTGAGCGCCACGAAGAATCTGAATGGTTCAACGTGGTAGCATGGGGCAACCTCGCTGAAATTTGCAATCAATACTTAAGTAAAGACCAACAAGTCTATGTAGAAGGTCGTCTACAAACCCGGGGATGGGAAGACGACGAAGGCAAAAAACACTATCGCACGGAACTGGTAGCCAACGAGATGATTGTTCTGGGAGAACGTAGAACAACGATACATTCAAATGGCCCAGCCACCGATGAAGATCGTTACATGGTAAACCAATAGGACAACAAAAACATGACTGACGAAGTACAAGATAACGAATTAGACACAGACGCCACTACTGAAGCAGAGGTTGAAGAAGTTGAAGAAGTTGAAGAAGTTGAAAATGCTGAAGTCGCAGAGCCTCAGCTTGAAGAAGAGCCAATGGAAACGAACGACGTTGAGGAAGAAACTGAACGGCGAGTTTTCAAGAGTGAGCCAACCGTAAGCGGGCCAGCGGAGCAACCACCGGTGTTCGGCAACAGTATTCGCAACAACCTGCGACGCGGGCGTGGTCGCTCTCACTATCAAGAGTTGTTAAAAGAAAAAACAATCAATTATAAAGACGTCGAGTTATTGACTAATTTCATCACACCTCGCGGCAAAATCCGCCCTCGGCGTCAGACTAATATCTCAGCGAAGCAGCAACGGGCTATTGCCCGAGCGATCAAGCAAGCCCGCCAGATGGCATTATTACCGTATACTGACGAGCACATCCGCGAGCATTTTTAGTGAAAACCAGATAAACCTCGGGCATAGACCATCACAGTCTATGCCCTTTTTCTCTGCACGTCTTCAAGGGGAGAAACAAAATGGGCAGAAGAGAGAAACCAACCCGACGCCAAGCAAAACGTGCCGCACGCGAAGCGCGACTCAGGAGAGGCGTACTAATAGGTAGCGCTGTAACAGTCATCGCTGTAGCTGCACTGATTGGATATGCCGCCTACAATGAACTTGTACTTATTCCAAACAAGGTGCTGGCGACTGTAAATGGTGAAGAGATAACAGCAGAACAGTTTCAAAAACGGGTTGAGTTTGACTTCTTCTTCCAAGGCGGTGCTCAGCAAGTTCAACAGGGGGTAACTCTCGACGTTTTTGGGCAGCAAACTTATGATGCTATGATCGAAGAGATCATTGTTCGACAGGAAGCGGAGGAGCGTGGCATCACAGTTACCGAAGCAGAAATCGATGAAGAAGCAGAACTCGCATTCGGATACGATGCAGGGGAACCAGAGCCGACACGTACTCCATTCCCAACCCCAAAACCAACATTAGAGCCCACCGAGACGCCAACGTTCGTGTTTACGGAAACACCAACGCTGATACCAACTATTGATCCAGAAAACACCCCCACCGCAACGCTTACAGCTATACCAACAGTAGAAGGCACGCTAACGGCAACACCAACGGGGACGATTACACCGACTCCAACGCCTGTGACGGAACAGGACTACATTGATGCACTAGATAACTTCGCAGAAACATTTTCTTTGACTACCAGCTTATCTGAAGAAGAAACATTAACCATCTACCGAGACCGCGTGGCAAACATTATCTATCGGCGGAAGTTGCTGGAAGCGTTAAACGTTGAGGTCGAAAAAGAGCGAACAGAAGTGCTTGCACAGCATATCCTCGTTGAGACCGAAAATGAGGCCAATGATATCCTTGAAATGCTTGATGAGGGTTCAGATTTTGGTGAACTTGCAGCAAAATTTTCAACTGATAGCACTGCTTACCGAGGCGGCACACTTGGATGGTTTGGTGAAGGCCGCATGGTGGCTCCATTTGAAGAAGCCGCATTCAACGCAGAGGTGAGTGAAATTGTTGGGCCGGTTGAAACTGACTTTGGGTTTCACATAATCAGGGTAAATGATAGACAAGATGTACCTTTGAACTTCTTTGAGCTGCAACAGGCAGAACAACTTGAATACCAGGCGTTCATTCAAGAGCTTCGTGATGAAGCAGACATCAATGAGCGCGAGCCATGGCAGGACTTTTTACCAGAAATTCCTGGTGTTCCAACGTCCGGAAGCCAACCATTACCGGGTATTCAAACTGTACCGCAATAATAGTGAGAGTACTGAGGCATATTCGATAAGTTCAAGTATAGATGAGCAAAGCATGCGAATACTAATTTATGGGACTGGCGCAGTTGGAAGCTACCTCGGCGCACATTTGGCCTTAGCCCAACACGATGTCACACTTCTTGGTCGTAAGTGGCTTACGGACACCGTGAGGGACAATGGCTTGCGTCTCCAAAGTGCCTCAGGGAGCCACGTGACAATCAATAACACTAAAGTAATCACAGAGGTAACTGATGTTAAAGACTATGATTTCATCATTTTTTCGATGAAATCATACGATACAGTTACTGCTATCCATGAAATCATCCAGGTGATTACCCCACCGGTTGAGAATGGTTTTTTGGCTAAAATACCTCCCCCACCGCCCATCGTATGCTTTCAAAATGGCGTAGGAAACGAACAGTCTCTTTCGTCTGCGTTTGGGGCACAGCACATCATAGCTGCAACCCTCACAACACCGGTTTCGATGCCAGAGCCAGGTCTCATCGTTGAAGAAAAATCACGAGGGATTGCTCTTTCCACACAACAAACAGCATCTAAAATGATTATTGACACATTTAAACAAACCTCGCTCGTTGTTGAAACAGTGAATAATGACGCATCTTTGAAATGGTCAAAACTACTTACAAATATGGTAGGTAACTCTATCAGTGCAATTTTAGACATGAGCCCCGCTGAGGTGTATCGCACTCCTCAGCTTTATTCTATCGAACGGAAATCAATAACCGAAGCTCTATCGGTATTACGGCTGGCGGAAATTGACCTTGTAGATTTACCCGGAATCCCAGTCAAGCTGCTAGCTACGGCGTTCGAACGGCTACCCACATTTCTTTCCAGACCGCTGCTGGCAAGTCGTATTGCCAAGGGCCGCGGTGACAAACTGCCATCATTGCGTTTAGCATTGCGTAATCAAAACAAGGCGACTGAAGTTGAATGGATTAACGGTGCTGTCGTCAAACTTGCGGATGACATGGATCGCTATGCTCCCGTTAACCATGTGCTAGCTTTAACCCTGGCAGACATTGCGGCTGGGCGTATTCCTTGGGAAGTCTACCGTCACAACCCGGAGCTACTCAAAACTGCCGTCAGAAGCGCGGTTGGCGAACGTCTGCAATAATGGGCGAATAGTTCAAATTTATTGGTTCAGGTTTGCAGATATACCAGAACCGGGGTCTGGAGCCATGATTTCTCGTCAACTAGGCAGCGCACAAAAACTAAGGAAGGAACTACTTCCCCATGAGTGGCAACTTCTGGAAACTTATTTTGACGCCGGAAATCTAAAGGGGTTGTTTCGTAGTGGGCTAACTTTGCTACGAGCACGTCTTGTTCAACCACGAGATGGCAACCTCAGCGCCATTGGACTTCGTATCGCTTATTATTACATCGTCTTCATTTTCGTCATTGGCATTCCAGCCACTATTCTGACGATTTATCAGAGAGTCCGGTCTGCAATGACAGGCCAACCCAGCGCCTTCAAAAATGGATCATGGCAATTTTATATCAACTTTGGGCTACGCAATGATTTGGCCCACCACACAAACGAGACCACTGGTTACCAGACGCAGCGAGCAGAGAATACGAGCGAGGTTGACGACCTGACTGCATGGGTGATGACCCTCGGGCAATTCGTATGGAGCTATGATGAACTCATGGGTACCGTGTGGGATGAAGCAACCAGTCTCGGACTACTCAATAGAGCAGCTTACGAAGGCGGCTTCTTGAACGATCCTTTATTCACAAGACTTGGGCGCCAATGGGAACTCGAACGACCTTATAATGCCCCCCTTAACGGCACTTATGCTGATGTCCGGCGAGAGGCATTCGCACAATTTTTAAACCAACGGCTGGAAGCCCTGCCACGAACGCTACTTCGACAATATGAAGCGGCTTTCGCTTTTGAGAAAGAGCAGAACAGGCAGGCATTTCAAGAGTTGCTATCTGTAAACGGATACATGTCTCCACAGCCGCTGTATGACCAAAAATTCAAATTTGACCTGTGGCAAGCTAACATCGGTGTTGTTTACCAAGGACACTACTATTTGATAAAAATCGCTTCAAGGGATGATTTTGGACGTTTACAAGCCTTTGGCAGGGGCGGGCAGGCTCATCCACTAGTTGAATACGATAACTCGCTCTTTACTACAGATGGCATAGAGGTCGTTGTTGAAAATGACAAAGTTTATTTAAAACAGTCAGCGGAATGGTTAGGCTTTATCGATCTGGCATCGACAGCTACCGTCAAGGCGCAAATGTACGCCCTACTCCACGATGGTAGCGCTGCACCTTTCAGCTTTGACGAAAAAGCAATGGCAGATGTCCTATTGGCAGAAACACCCCGCAGCCAGCAGAAAAAGCTACGAGCACTTTTACCAACGGAAACACAACATACCATCAATGCGCTGCAACAAACGCCCGTAATTCTAAACTGGGACTTACATGCACGGGAAAAAACGCTCGCTGAAGTGCGAAGAACGCGACGAGGGATAGGGGATCACCCATTGACCGTTATTCGCACGCAAGACAGCTTCGTCTTTGATGAACATCATGCGTTTTTCGATGGAACTTGGGCTGTTGCTGTAGCTGAGGTACTAACAAAATCAGCCATACAATGGTGCAAGCGCGTAAAGAACATTTCTCTGACGGAAAAAAGGGCTGCGCCAAAACCTGTACGACTATACGCTTCGCCAGACTTTGTGCAAGCGGCAATCCCTCTACGCCAAATGACTGAAGTCAGTGCGGAAGCGGTTATACCAGGTATTCAGTCAGTGCTAAATCTTCGTAAGCGACTAAAAAAGCAGGGCACAAATTTAACCGTCAATGACTTATTGATCATTGCCCGTATCTTTCACGCTGCCCACTATGCACCATCGGCTAGTTTGCAAACACAGATAAACCAAATCGCTGAGAGTAATACCGCTAGTGACAGAAAACTAAAAAAGGCGATTTCTGATTCGCTGGAACGAGGTCGTCTAATTAACCCGGCATTATTGATCCCAGTAGATGCCACACTCGTCTCACCTAAGCAGCGCATTTACCCAATTACATTCCGGAGTTTATTCGATGAGCTCGTTTGGGCATGGGACGATACATGGGAGGCATACCAAGCATATCGGAAGATCGAACCACCCACGACCACCGAGGGTTACTATGCTTTCCACAAATTTCAGACGAATTACGAGGAACTGCTTCAGACTTTGCAAGTGTTCAGCCATATTCTCGCTGCAAGTAAAAGCGTTGCTGTCCGTGGCACCAGTCTGAATGAGGCGGTCATCAGTCTTATTGCTAATTTACCAGCGCGTATACAACGTGCCATGCTGCTTATTCCTGAGCGTTTTTCACTGCTTAACGAGGTACTGCGTGGTGAGGAAGTATACTCAAACATCGGCCGGGTAGCACAGGGGGCGACCTTACGCCGCTTCATGAGTGCCAGAGATGATGGCAATACCAAAGCATTAGTCTGGGGTATTATGACAGATGCAGACGGGCAAATGGTCGTTACCATGCGAGACTTTCGACCACATGTACGACCGTTAGTTGAATCGGGGCGAATTGACTTGGCGCATGCCCTCGCTCAAGATTATGTCAATGCTTATACAACTGACTTAATTAGTCTTGTTGCGAAGCTGTCAGCGATGTTACAAGTCAAAACGCCTCAGCAAATTTAAATAAAAAAATGAGGAGTGAGCTAGTTGCTCACTCCTCATTTAGTATAGTAGTGCCCCAAGAGGGACTCGAACCCCCACGTCCAAAGGACATAGGCCCTCAACCTACCGCGTATACCAATTCCGCCATTGGGGCATCAGCACTGAAATATACCATATTCTGTGAGACTTTCAACAACTTTTTGCGATTATCAGGGCAATTACTTCGTTAGGAGGGCCAAAAGTAGCTGTGCGTCAAAAAGTGGCTTTAATTAACGAGTTTCTCTGATAAAATGGTACAAACTTATCAGAGGTCTTATATAATCTGTTATGATGGATGCTTATTGACATACGAGGAATTCTGATTATGGGGAAAATTAAAGAAATGCCACTGTTTCCGCTGGGGACTGTTTTATTTCCCGGTATGGTTTTACCACTGCACATTTTTGAACCACGCTACAAGCAGATGATTAACGAGTGTATACGAGATAATGAGCCATTCGGTGTCGTCTTGATTAAGGAAGGAACAGAAGTTGGAGAGCGAGCCACGCCCTATACTATTGGCACATCTGCTTATGTGACGCACTGTCATAAGCTGGAGGATGGGCGCATGAATATTCAAAGTGTTGGGTACCAGCGCTTTAAAGTTCATGATTTGCACAATAACAAACCATACATCGTCGGTTTAGTCGAAAATCTTCCCATTACGGAGAGTAATTCAGATACTATTGCGAAACTAGCGGCCCAATTTCGTCCGAAGTTTCAGTCTTATCTTGACAGTCTAATCGATGCGGCAAATATTGAGCTTGAAGTTGAGGAGATGCCAGATGAGTCTCTCGCCCTAGCTATTTTCGCAGCCATTACTATGCCAATACCCTCTGAAGAGAAACAAGTGCTATTGTCAAAGGACACAGTTGAGGACATTCTACGGGCCGAACTCAAGTTGTTGAGCCGTGAAACTTTGCTGCTTGGGCAAATGCTCGAAGAACGAAATACTAACGATGACAATCCATTCTCACTAAATTAGGAGTATACGATGCGGATCGTTATTGATGCGATGGGCAGTGATGATAACCCCGTTCCAGATATAGCGGGTGCTGTGATGTCTGCAAAGCGGTGGCAAGATCCAATCTATTTAGTCGGGGATGAGACCATTATCAAAGAGCACCTCGGTCGGCATCAAGTTGATGCCGACTTAATCCGAGTGGTGCACGCACCAGAGGCAATTACGATGTCCGATAAACCCACCAATGCGGCTGCAGAGAAAAAACAGTCATCTATGCACGTTGGCATGCAACTTCTGGTTGATGGTGAAGCCGATGCGTTCGTCACTGCGGGCAATACAGGTGCCGCTTTAGCAGTCGCCACACTGTATACGTTGAAGCGAATTAAAGGGGTCAAGCGGCCTGCTCTGCTTGCTACTCTTCCCACAGTTGAAGGTTTCACCTTGAGTATTGACGCAGGTGCAAATGCAGATAGCCGCCCTGAACACATTATTCAGTTCGCTCATATGGGTCAAATCTATGCGAGAAAAGTTATGAAGGTTAGAGTCCCAACAGTGGCATTACTCAGCAATGGAGAAGAAGAGGGCAAGGGTAATGAGTTTATCAAAGAAACCACCCCCCTTCTAGAGGCTGACCCAACGCTAACATTTATCGGAAACATTGAGCCAAAAGAGGTATTTACCACTACCTTGACCGATATAGTCGTCCACGATGGGTTCACGGGAAACATCATGATGAAGGGCGCGGAGGGAGGCATCCGGCTGCTCCAAAGTTTGCTTAGAAAAGAAATCCGATCTGGTATGCTAACTACCGCTGGTGGAGCCCTGATACGCCCTGCACTGGAGCGTGTAAAAGACCACATGGATCCGAATTCAATTGGAGGTGCAGCATTATTGGGGATCAATGGCAACGTTGTGATTGGACATGGCGGTTCAAATGCTCAGGCAATCATGAATGCCGTTCGTCAGGCGCGACGTATGGTTGAAGGGGATATCGTTGGAGATATTAGGGAGCAATTTTCTCGCTAAACAGTTTACCCGCTTATACTTCAGCGCGGCGCGCCTCGATGACGTTAGGCAATTGCTCTAAGCGCGACAAGACTCGGCTAAGATGGTTTGTGTCAGACACTTCAAGGGTCACATCGAAGTGGGCAATATTAACCTTGACACTAACACTTATTTCACGGATATTGATACCTTCGTCCGCAACTGCTGTGCCAATATCACGCATCAAGCCTTCGCGATCATAAGCTGATATTTTAACCGGTACCGGATAACAAGTTTGCTTATTCTTACCCCAGGAAACCTCTATTAAGCGGTTGTTAGGCAGGTTGAGAACATTAGCGCAATCTTTGCGGTGAATGGTTACACCGCGACCAACCGTTACGTAGCCAACGATTTGCTCACCTAAAACAGCATTACAGCAGCGGGCGAGGTTTGTCAATAGGCCCTGAATACCCTGTACAGTTACCTCTTCAGGCTGAGGCGAGTGGGACGGCGGACGAACCGGTGTCGTCGGCAGCAAATATTCTTGAGCGTTATGTTCAGCCGGGCTGGATTGGCGATCAAGCTCAATAATTTTGGACGTGACATGCTGGGGATGCAGATCACCAAAGCCGATCTGGGCAAACATATCGTCGACTTTTTCAACGCCGAGTATGGTCGATAGCTCTTCATGGGAGAAGTTAGAAATACCTAGGCGTTTCAGTTCCTGATGCAAATTTTCTTTGCCGAGGGAGATCATCTTATCGCGATCTTGTTTACGGAACCACTGACGAATTTTCGCTGCTGCACGCTTTGTCTTAACATACTTTAGGTTCGGGTTGAGCCAATCCCGGCTTGGACCGCCCCGCCCCGCAGTCAAGATATCAACGCGATCACCGACCTGTAGTTGATAGTGAAGTGGTACCAGCTTCGTGTTGACCTTCGCACCTCGGCAACGGTTACCAACATCTGTATGAATATGATAGGCAAAATCAATAGGCGTTGATCCGGCAGGCAAATCGATGATGTCGCCTTTGGGAGTAAAGGCATAGACACGATCCTCAAACACGTCTGTTTTCATCATATCAAGGAATTCGCCAGCGGTATTAGCGGACTTACCAACCTCCATCATGTCCCGCAGTTTGCGGATGCGTCGATTATAGATCTCATCATCATTCGACTGAGCCCCTGTCGAATTCTCTTTGTAGCGCCAGTGGGCTGCCACACCATACTCAGCGTGAATATGCATTTCATGAGTACGGATTTGGACTTCCAGCGTATTGCCATCTTCGAGGATCACCGCAGTGTGCAGGGATTGGTAAAAATTATCCTTGGGTGCAGCTATGTAATCATCAAATTCCTCGGGGACGGGGCGCCAAGTTGCATGGACTAAACCTAAGACTTGGTAACAGGCCAGACGATCACCAACGATGATGCGGACGGCGCGCACATCATATATTTGGTCGAATGACAGCGACTTACGCTCCATCTTGCGCCAGATGCTATAGATATGCTTAGGCCGACCTGTGACAGAGGCCTCAAGGCCATGTTCCTGAAGAAGACCGCGCACGCGCTCGACGACCCCATTGATGTATTGATCGCGCTCGGTTCGCCGGCTATCGATCAGACCGGCAATAAACTTATACTGTTCCGGATTGATGTAACGTAGGCTTAGGTCTTCAAGTTCCCATTTCATTTGCCAAATACCAAGATGGCTCGCCAGGGGGGCGAAGATGCTCATCGTCTCATGGGCCATCCGTAGCTGTCTTTCACGCTTCAAGTAGCCGAGTGTACGCATATTGTGCAAACGGTCAGCCAATTTAATCAGAATGACTCGTACATCTGCGTCCATAGCCAACAGTGTTTTTCTCAGGAACTCAGCCTCACGAGCTTCCAAATCTTGCGCTTGATTTTTGCCTAATGGGATTGCTTCCAGCTTAGTTACACCTTCAACGAGGCGAGCAACCTCAGCATTAAACTCATCTTCAAGATCGAGAAGCGTCACAGGTGTGTCTTCAACGACATCGTGCAAAAGGCCAGCCGCAATAACAGCAGCATCAAGTTTCATATCAATGAGGATACGCGCAACTGCAATGCAGTGAATGAAATAGTCTTCGCCAGACTTGCGCTTTTGACCGTCGTGGGCTTTTTTTGCCACTTTAAATGCACGCTCAATGAGGGCACGGTCAGGGGTGGAAAGCGTATGTTCGATTGGATTAATCAGGTCGTGGAACGTTGTATCTTCCGCTAGCTGAATCATTTTATGCAATACCTGTAAGGCAACAACTTATTGGTTCAGTATATGAAAATTAGAGTTACGACGCAATCTTTCTAACGTGCCATCAAGGTTAGGGAACAGCATAGGTGGGAATGACAAAATCTGACTGTGTTTCACGCATTTCAACCCAGTTTACGGTTCCCTCTTGAACATCAACCTGGCCCTCCCATGTTAGGTTTCCGAAGCGTGCTTTGGCAATATAACACCCAATAGGAATATTGGGCATAACGAAGTTTTCATTCCAATTATCATCTGAGTAAATTGGGCCTGCATATGTACTCGTCTGGCTCACAAACCAATCCGTATCGCACTGGGTAAGGACGACTTCAACATCCGCATATTCGAGATTTAGCACCTCTATGTGACCGGCGACCACACCGGTTCCTTCGTAAGGTGCGATCCAAAGATCAGGGTTACGCGTATCACGATAGCGATTTTGCGCATAGCGGACTTCAAAGTGAACATGCGGGCCGGTCACCTGACCTGTGTCACCAATGAGGCCAATCACATCCCCAGCAGCGACCGTATCGCCCGCTTCAACAAGTAGGGCTGACAGGTGTGCATAGAGAGTGAACAAGGCATTGCCATTGTGTCCGAAAGAATGCTCAATCACAACCGTGTTGCCATATGTTGTAATGGCTTCACCAGTTTTTTCATCAAAATGACCCTCATCTGCCCACAGGATGACGCCATCGCCCGCAGCAATAACCTCGACACCAATGGGGTTTGAGATATCGATACCGTGATGAACACGCAAGCTGTTGTTCGAACCACGGGTTCCATACGGATAGTAAAGTAAGCCAGCGTTAATGTTATTTGACGCCACAGGCCGAATAAAGTAGAAGTGATCCCATGGGTTAGCAGCACGTGGAACCCCAACCGATAAGGGATTCCACCCCTCTGGCACAGCGTTAGCAGAGCCAGTCGCTCCACCCTGCCCAACAGCATCTAATTCAGCAGCGTAGACTGCATTTGATATATCCGGCAAAGGTTGGTCGAGTTCGGGTGGCAGACTGGTTGGATTTTGGTCTGCACCACGATTGAATTGAATAAAGGCTGGTTGCGCATTTGTTGCGTCTCGTGAACTGTTATTTATATCCGATGTTTGCGGTTCAATTAGTGTAATAACAGCAAAGAACAACCCAACTGCGAGACCAACACCAATAAGTGCGAAAATCTGTTTCATCGTGTTGAGTTATTCCTGCCCTATGGCTGGGGATGTTGACGGTATATTAAGCGGTTGCGCCGTAGGTACTGGGAATGTCTGTTCTAATTCATAATCTTCATAGAGTTGTTGCATGGCAGCATACCAGGTGAGGCCGTCTTGCTTTTCGTACTGCCAGTACAAGACTCCAGCCCAATTGGAGCGCCATGACTGATGCGACGTCACAGGGTGCCAGCCATAAACCTTGGCAATTTCCGTGAAATTGACATAATAACCTGAGGGTATTTCATCGTACTGACCCCCTCCTTGTTCGTAAGCATCTACAGAACCACTAGCCCTCGTCGAAAAATCCCATGGTAGAGCAGTCAATGGTTCACCGAAGGTGCCATCCTGAGCCGAAGCTCGAACATAGATATCCCACTGGACTCCATCACGCGTATCCACGCGAACCAGCTCGATTTGCGGCGTCGTTCCGGTGTTATAGGATTGGACAATATCTATCGCACGGCCCGCTTTATGCCAGTTGCGAAATTCCTGTCCAGGGTCAGCACGCCGGTCGATAGGCCACCAAACACCATCTAAACTGGCAAGAAAATCCCAACCTGCATCGCGCAAGATAGATGCACGCAATGCGTAGAATGAATCGTCAACATGATCAGACAAATACGGCGCACTGGTATTTACATCTGGAATGGTGATCGGTTTGACAAGCCGACTTGCTTCAAGTGCCGTGGGCAAGTTTTCCTCATAAACTGGGAGAATTGGGTCGCTCATAGCAACTGCGAGTCGCCCTTGTGGCGTTGCTGGTGGTGCATAACTTACCCATTGCGGATCTTGCGCATAGCTGGGTAATGCATACGTGCGAACAGTGACATCCCACGCATTAAGTTGCCCGGTGGTTAGCAGGGTCGTTGCTGGGGTCTCGGCTAAGAATACCAATGTGTCTGAGTTTGGAAGCCAGCTTGGATCGGCACCATGCCCGACAATCGTTGCTGGTGCATTGACACCTTCAACACGTTTGACAAAGACTTGTTCGAGGCCGTCGTCTCGCCCATCATAGGCGAGCAATGTCCCATCAGAATTCCAAACAGGATTATCTTCGTTTATGGTGGGAGAGTTGGTGAGGTTGGGTGCTTGAGCTTCTATAGGATTGTCTAGAGAAATAACAAATATATCATTATTACCATTTCGCCAGGATACATAGGCGAGCTCACGGCCAAGGGCACTAGGACGCCAGGCGGGACTATAATCAGGTTCGGGATTACGGGTGACTGCAAATGGCCCTTCCTGACCATCCGCACGGATGAGATACACATCAAGGTTGCCATTTTGATAACTCTCATAGGTAATCCACTGGCTGTCGGGGCTCCATGAGGGTGCGCCGTCGTAGCCCAAGTTTTGTGTAAGCTGAGTAATGTCACCCGTTGGGATATCTAAAAGGTAGATATCCCAATTACCGCCGCGATTGCTGGCGAAGGCGATCAATGTTCCATCTGGGCTCCATGCAGCTTCGCGGTCGTTTGCTGGGTGATTGGTCAACTTAAAGGGCCCATTTTGCCCTGGGGAAAGTGCAAATATATCTTGCTGTGCGTATAGCCGCCCTTGCGCATTAACGGTGCCAGAGTACATAGAGAAAATAATCGCACCTGAGTCTACAGTAAGCTGCTGAGTTAACGAGACTTCACTTTCGCCTCGGTCGAAAAGATTATCTAAATTAGGTTCTGCGTTAGTACCAGGCGCGAACAAACTAACAATCGCGTTGGTTTGAACCTGTGGCGTTGCAAGAAATACCACTGCCCCAGCCACAACGGCGAGCAATAGAATAATTACAGCAGTTAATGATTGCACTTGAACATCTACACGTTGGGAAACTTGAGTTGATACCCCATTTAGACGAACAAGCGATGCGGTAGCTACTGATTTATATCCGCTGTGAATGCGATCGCCGCCCCAGATTGCAATCCGAATAAGAAGACGGGTAAGCCGATCAATAAAGCGAAGAGAGCGATTTAGCATGTCTGTTGTATCAATGATGACCAATTAGTTGGCAGTTTAGCGTAGTTGACATTTTCTTGCAGCAGGTGATGAGTCCTGCTGAATGCTAAGCTATCTAGTTGTATTATCCTTGATAGGTATCACGTTAGTCATGTATATTTAACCGGTTATTGGACAAAGCGTGACACGATAGGTCAGTGTGCTATACTCTCGGCTTGCGGCTTACAAATACGTGACGCTGAGTTAAAAACTATACAATACAAAATGTGCGAGGAGAACAAGCATGGTTGAAGGCGAAACGCCCTCGTCTGCCAGCGAACTGGAGACGAAACAGCAGATGGAAGCTGTTGTAAAACAAATTGAACTAGCAGGCGCAATTCTCGATATAGGGGTTGACTACGATGCCCTGCTTCATATCTCTCAAATAAGAGCCAAGCGCGTCAACAACGTCCGCGATGTGCTCGAAGAGGGCCAGACAGTTACTGTTTGGGTACGTGATATTGACCACGAACGCCGTTTCGTCAATGTCACTATGATCGAGCCGCCCGATGTAACATGGGAGGAGATCAAAGCTGGGCAAACTTATACAGGCAAAGTCGTACGGATTGAAAAATTCGGTATCTTTGTTGATATCGGCGCAGACAAGCATGGACTCGTTCATGTTAGCGAGATGTCAAACGATTATGTCAAATCACCACAAGACGTAGTTGAGCGTGATGCAGAAGTGCAGGTGAAAGTCATTGGCGTCAATAAGGACAAGCGTCAGATTGACTTAAGCATGAAAGCATTAATGGAGCCAGAGCCAAGTATGGCTGATATTGAAGAGCCAGATGAAGAGCTGCCGACGGCAATGGCTATGGCATTTCAGAAAGCGATGGATGACAGCGATGACGACGCTGCTAACTCTGAAAGAGCGAGTGCCAAGAAGGGTAATCAACAAGATGATATCCTTCGGCGTACGCTGGAAAAGCACGGGAACAGTTAGTTCATCCAACAATACATCTGTTATCTGTTATCTGTTAGACGGTGAGCCTGACAAAGGTGCTCACCGTTTTTTAGCCAACTTCAGTAAATATTGTGAATTCAAAGGTGAGCGGTTGACCAACTTGCGTGCCATCCGGTTGAACGAATATCCATGTGCTTTGAATTGTTGGGTCTGTCTCTACGAATCCTGGCATGCGTAGGTTGAGCTCAATCGTGAATTCATCTTGCGGCTCAAGTCGTTGATCGAATTCGATAAAGTCAGGCCCTTCGAGTTGTTCACCCTCTAAGAATACCATCCGTGTATCGTCATCAATTGCGCATTGACTGTCGTTCACTATAGTAACAGTTAGCGTGAGCGTTGTGAGTTCGGGATAGATGGATTCGTTCTCAGGATTTTGAGAAACAATCTCGTAATCGTAATCACAAGCCAGCACGGTAGCGGTCATATCAGGCGTCGGCGAAATATCGGCGTTGGGCGTCTCGTTGAGAGAGGCAGATAGAGCCTCAACGGTTAATGCCAGTTCGGTAGCCTGCAAGTTTGGCGTTGGTGTCATCTCCGGTTCTGGTGTCTCGGCTGATGCGATCACCTGGGTTGCTGTTGTCGTTTGCGGTACCATCACCATTGGCATTTGAGCTAATATAGGATCAAGTTCGCCAGTAAATGAAAAGTAAGCGCCTGCAACTAGGGCAATCAGAGAGACAAGCATCGCAAACAGAATACGCGGAAACCCATCCGAAGCGGCTCGCTTACGGGTGGTCGGTGTTGTTGAGGCGGCTGCTTTCGCACGGGCTGCGACAGCGGCCTGCACTGGGGCTGCTGATAGTATCTTGGTATCAGACGCGTCCAGATTATCAAGATGCTCAATCATCTCTTCGATTTTTTGATACCGCTCTTCTGGAGACTTCGCCAGTGCTCTGAAGATAATACGCTCAAGTGCTTCAGGGATTTCCGCGTTAATTGAGGTTGGTGGAGGTAGCGGATCATTGACGTGTTTTAGCACAATCGCAATGGGTGTGTCTGCATCGTAGGGGGTCGTTCCAGTAACAAGCTGGTACAGTACCACGCCCAATGAATAAATATCAGAGCGATTATCTCCAGGTTGGCCTAACCCCTGCTCTGGTGACATATACGCTGGTGTCCCAACCATCGAGCCACTGGCGGTCATTGTGGGGCCACTGACAATGCGAGCAATACCAAAGTCGGTAAGGACAACTCGTCCATCTGAGTCCAACATGATATTTGCGGGCTTGATGTCACGGTGAATCATGCCGCGTGAGTGTGCGAATGCCAGCGCACTGGCAAGATCACGGATGACACGGACAGCTTCCGCAATGCTAAACTGTTCCCCTTGAAAGCTCAACTGCATCAACCGTGTGCGAAGAGTTGGACCATCAATAAATTCCATGATCATGTAGTACAGATCGCGTTTGCTATCAACGTCAAAGTCATAAACTTGCACAATATTAGTATGCTTTAAGCGCGCAATGTTACGAGCCTCACGCTCGAAGCGCTCCTGGAATTCAGGATCCTCACCGAGGAATGGGTGGAGAACTTTGACAGCGACAAAACGATCCAACGACTCATGGTATGCCTTATAGACTTCTGCCATACCACCGCGACCAATACGCTCTTTAACCTCGTACTTGCCCAGGTTTTGCCCAAGTAGTTCATCAGACACAGGTGTTATTTGCCTTCCTGGTTTTGAGATAATAGATCGAGCTTACGCTCGGCTGAATGCTGGATGGCATCATCATCATAGTACAAGTCTGCACGCACAGTGTAATCTCCTTCAGTTGGCGGTTGCCGAAGGTGCAACGTCACGCTGATCGTATTTTGTAGCGTTTCGATAATTGTCAAAGAGGACAGTTCCTCACCAGCAGGGTTAAATGCTCTAATTGTCAGGTTGGGGCGATCTGCTGGCGTGAACTGTGTTGTCTCGAGTGTGACCTTAAGGCGCGTCTGATTAGGGTAGGGTTCAATCTGAATATCCTCCACTTTAATCTGGTAGCGCGGCTTAGGGATATTTCCTGGATCATCATAGAAATTGATATTCATATTGCGATTATATGTTAGCGGGCAACGTCAATACAAGAACATTAATAATCATTTTTGCTACAATTTTCCTCAGCTAAGTTGAATAGGCTGCTGCAAGTCGTTTAGCATCCGCTGCAATTTCAGTACGAAGAGTAGGTGGAGCTAAAACTTCAACTGCACTACCCCAACTGCGTATCCATGGGCGCATTTCACGAGTGTCTGCGACTACAATTTCCATCTGAGTCGATCCATCTGGCTCTTCATATAATGTTTGACTGGGGTGCCAGATACGTTCGGTAATGAACGTCCCCACTTCCGCAGAAAAGCGTAAACGTACCGTCGTAGGCTCCCCACTTGCCATAATGCCCCAAGCTTTGGCAAAGTGCTGTACGAGATCAAATGTAAAGGACGTATCGAACGGTTCAGTGGTCGGCTCTACATGAGTGACACGTTCTAATTTAAACGTCCGTGTCGCTTGGGCGGATTCATCGTACCCGACAACGTAATGTCCTCCTGTGGAGGATGGTTCAATTGCATAGGGTGACAGCTTGCGCTGCTTAACATCGTCACTGCTGCGAGAGCGATACCAAAGATTAACCTTTGTTTGTTCTGCCCATGCATTTGATATGACTTCCAAAACGTTGACGAAAAATTCGTTTACTGGACGCTCACGAATCATGTTAGCAGTTTGTGCCACCTGCTCCGAGAGCGGATCAGGAAAGGCTGTCGCCAGTTTGTTCAAAGCAGCGATAATGTGTGGGTTATGCTCGTCGGAATGCCGAGAAAGCAGGCGGGCCGCTATGTAGAGAGCCATGGCTTCGTGAAAGCGTAAGCGAACCACCGCAAGGTAATTGTCGCGTACGATGCCGTAAGAACCATTGTCCTGCCAAATTGGAACGCCACTTGCCTCCAATACTTCTAGGTCACGGTAGATTGTCCGGCGATTGACACCACAAGCCGTTGCAATCTCGATGACTTTTAACCCTCGGGGTTGGCGAAAGAGCAAATTTTCAATTTGCCGCAGACGTGCGGCCCTCCCAACTGCACGGTTCATAATGTGACCTCGCTGTTAACGGTCGATTTCAATTTGCAAAGTATCTGCTTCATCATACCAATAGCGTGCCGAAAACTGCTTACCGTCTTCAAGAGCCCCAAGTGCATTTGGAAGAAGTGTTGGCAAATCTTCAACAGCAATCTTTGGCGTAACTGTCTGCCAACGCATCCAGTGTAACGCACCTTCTTTTGATTCAATTGTGGATGGACGTTCAGTAAGCTTGCAAGAGAAGACAAACAACATAATCCCGGTTTGCTGCCCCGCATCGATATTCACAGTTCCAACAGATCGCAGAGCAAGTCCACTTATTCCTGTCTCCTCTTGTAGTTCTCGATGCGCTGCCTGCAAGACTGTTTCACCACGTTCAATGTGGCCCCCTACCCCGTTGAATTTCCCAGCCCATATTTTTTTATGATGTGCAGCCTCTATGAGCAGCACATCGTTTTTAACAAAGATAAAAATAAGCACACGCGGTATGACGTTATAACGCTGTTTTGAAACCGACACACCTTGATCTTTGGCAGGCATTACGCCCTCCTTGTTTGTTGTAGTACTCACATGTTAGCCAGGAAAACTTGCGACCATTTACCACTTGAAAGCGTAAGATTCATTGAGGCAACTTGCAGAAGCACTATCCCAATTTATAATGGTCATGGTGACTGTACACGTCAAGCCATATTATTTAGCCTCAGGCATCCAGCGTTACCCGTAACCTAATTGTTGAACATCGTCGACTTGAGAAAGGGTTTTATATGGTGGATTTTTACCAGAAAATTACTGACATGCAGAAGTTACCAGAAGACGTTATACGTTTCATTCCTGGCTTGAAGCAAATGTTTGAGAAAGAGGATCGACGTCAGGCAGATCGACTGTTACGAGAGTACATTGCCACACAATACGAGGAAGTGCTGGGCGAATTCAACAAGCTCCAACGAAAGATGATGGACAACGGCGGACTCAGCGGCATGGAGCAAACTCAGCGCATCGATACAAAGCTACAGACATTTATCGACCGCATCCGCAGTGCAGCAGAGGGCTACTCTAGCGTTTTTGATGCAGTTAAAATTGATGCTGAAGTCCTTGAGCGCGTGTATGCCTTTGATAACGCTTTGCTGTCGTATAAGGGTCAGTTCGAGGCGGGCCTTAGCGAGATGGATAAAGCCATTGGCACAGATGCACTCTCTGATGTGCTGTATCAACTCGAAGAAATTGCCACTGAGGCCAACAATACGTTTAAGCGTCGCGCTGAAGTAATGCAGGGCGTTTCACCAGATGCGGTCTAGTTGTTAGCATATTGGAACTATAAGCAGAGTCATAAAAGGAGATTTTCGTGGGTGGACGACGTATTTTTGACATTATTGAACATCCGAATGTGGGTCGTGAAGAAATGTTGTATCGCGAGCCGCAGGCCGGAAGCGGCGATTTTCGGCTAGGTTCTCAACTGATTGTTCGTGAGAATCAAGCAGCGGTATTTGTCCGTGGCGGTCGCGCATTAGATACATTCCGGGCAGGCACACACACACTGACTACAGCGAATATCCCATTGCTTGAGGATATTATCGGCAAGCCATTCCGTGGTGAGACGCCATTCAAGGCTGAGGTCTATTTCGTAAACATGGCTGATATGCCAGCCGTTGGTTGGGGGACATCGCAACCACTTGCGCTTGAAACACCAGGCAAAGGGCTTGGTTGGTTACTACTACAAGGCCATGGCATTATGGACATCTCAATCAGTGATCCACAGCGCTTTACGAAGCAATATGGCATCGGCAAAGCGATTGTTCGCCTAGACGACGTCAAAGAACGGTTACTTACGCTCGTCCTTGGTGAACTTCAAGACATTATCGCTACCCATTCTCCGCCTGACCTAATGGGCCTTAACCGAATGATTAGTGAAGTTGAAGCAGCCGCGTTGGCTCAACTTCGAGATAAGTTCGAACAAGTTGGGTTGACACTCAAAGCTTTTGAGATGAAGCCGCTCACAGCGGCTAAAACATCCGCTGAAGATTTGCGCAATATGGGCCTGCTCGACTTAGCGACGTACCAAGGTTTGCAGGCAGCCGATGCGTTACGAGATGCAGCTCGCAACGAGGGTGGTGGTGCTGCTGGTACCGGAGTTGGGCTTGGTGCCGGCTTAGGATTAGGCCAGATGATGGCTGGAGCCTTTGGTCAGCAGCAACAACCTCAGCAACAAGCCCCGCAGAGTAATGCCCCACAAACTGCGGCAGATATTCAAAATATGCTTGACTCTCTTGACATGCGTCTGGCTAATGGTGAAATAAGTGAGACCGCTTACGAGCGTTTAGTCTCCAAATGGCAGGCTCGCCTCGACGATATGAGCAGCTGATCACGCTTACTATACTTGAATAGGGCGATAGTTTGTCGCCCTATTTTATTTCGACTTCGGTAAGCGTCACGCTGTCTTCGCCTGCTGTGGTACGCAGCCGTTCTCCAGTTTGGACATCATACCACCCTACCCGAATCTCATAGTTACCCACTGGGAGCAGGCCGACTCCAGGCAGATAGTAAACATCACGATACTGTTCCAAGTTGGCCCACTGCTCGCTAGAAACTCGCCCATATTGAGGCAGGTGATCATCTTGAGCGACCAGCTTTCCTGATGGCATTTGTATTACATGCATAAACGTTGTTAAACCAGAGCTAGCGTCTGAAATTGGCTCCCAGATAACTGATACATACTCTGGAAATTGATTTATAGTCGAGAACTGTTGAACTGTATAACCAACCAGATGAACGGTCGAAGCAAAGTCAGTTGAGCGCAGTGTCTCAGGCTGTATATCCCTCTGTCCGTAATCAGCGAACTGCATTACACGAGAGACGCCAAACCAGTGATCAGAGAGTAGTTGAGCATTATCAACAAGGTAACTGTACACAACTTGTTCTTGATCCCACACACCTTGAACTGGCATAAACCAAAGACGATCATAATTAGATAGGGCCGTTTGCAAATAACGGTCTGTATTATCGCGAGAAGCATAGCGGTCTAGCGGTACGATAACATGTTGATGCCGGTTCTTGAGGTAATAGTCGTATGCAGGGCCAGGAATATTCCGGACAACAAGATCATCTTCCTCAACATTTGCGTCTAGATAGTCACTTATTTGAGACCAAGGTGGCGCTTTAGCATAAGTGGGCAGCTCAAAATAAGCCCAATAGGATATAGCATTGACGCCAACAATCAATAGTACAACAACGGCAAAAGCAAGTTTATTCTGTTTTGAGAGCCAACCCAGGGTTAATGCTAGCATTAGCATCAATGGCATCACGCCACCAACGGTGTATCTGGAGCGGAAATAGCCCTCCCCTGTCACGATTGTAAAGAGCGACAACAACAGAATCGGGAACGCTACGTAGACGATCAACCAAATTGTTGTCAGTTGGAACTGCTTGATGAGTAAATATACGGCAGCAGCAAGGAGAGCGGCAGCAGCCATGGCAGAGGCAATCGTCAAGTGCGTTTGCTCTAGTGGAAATGTCGGCCCTGCAAACTGTCGAATTAAGGCTTCAAAAGGTTTCGGTCTGCCACCGGTCGGTGCATAACCACTATTAAGTAATGATGGCCTCAGCAACCAGGGGATGGTGAGAAGCCCAGTTACACTAAGTGACGTTACCCAAGCCCTTATAAACTGACGATTGTAGAGCACGATAACCGCCAGACAAAGATGATGTGCGATTAGTATAAATACTTCAAGATAGTAAGTGTGAAATGCTAAGGCAGATGACAATCCAAATATAAACCACCTAGATTTTTGGTCTGGATGCTGAAGCACACGGATAAGCAACAAGGCGTTTAGAGCACTCAAGCCCATCCATAAGGCGTATTGACGAGCATCTTGGGCATTCCATATGGCTTGCATACTGCTGGCGGTTAAAAACGCTGCTAGAAGCCCAACCCGCCCGTCAAGGAACCAAAGTCCAATTCGGTAAGCACTGGCAACCATCAGCATTGAGGCAGTAACTGACAAATAGCGCAGTGCAAACTCTGACTCACCTACCCCAGCAGCCCAGCCATAAAAAGTAAGTAAAGCGACCGGTGGCTGTGGATCAATGACGGCGATTTCAGTGAGCAAGTAATGAACATCGCGCGCTAACCAGTTGACGGCACTAAAGGCTTCATCACCACTGAGTGAGTAAAAGGCAAGATTATGCAAGCGCAGAAAATAGGCCGCTAAGAGGATGGCAACCAAATATAGAAGATTATGTCGTCTTTTGGACATTATCAAATTACGTTGACCGTCTACGTCAAATCGTTAGAGAACAACACATCAATAAATCAATCACTATGCGAAAGTAACTCAAACTCTTTGTAGATATAAGCGATTTGTGCAGGCAGCAACCCAGTCAAGATAAGACCACTGTCGGTATGTTCTTCATTCTCGACGGCAGCATTATCATAAAACTTAGAAATCAGATCACCGCGTGTATACGGAACGACGACTTTGAGTCGAATTAGCTTTGCTGAAAGCAATTCATCAAGATGGGCGCGCAGTTCGTCAAGACCTTCGCCCGTATGGGCAGAGACAAACAAGTCCTCGCTGTAGGTTGCTTTTAATTCTACAATCTGATCAGCTTCTAACTGATCGAGTTTATTAAACACAAGCAGTTGCTCCAGCGACTCAAGCTTCAAGTCATTATAAAGTACGGACTGCACAGTCTGGATGTGTTCAAACATATGGGGGTTAGACGCATCAACAACATGGAGGACAATCTCTGCTTCGGAAATACCTTCTAGTGTGGCTTGGAAGGCATCGAACAAGGAGTGTGGCAGTTTTTGAATGAACCCTACGGTGTCCGTCAGTAGAAAATCATGCCCGCTGGGCAGCGAGACACGCCGAGTGGTCGGGTCAAGTGTGGCAAAAAGCTGGTCGGCAGCATAAACGCCCGCCCCCGAAAGCGCGTTGAGTAATGTAGACTTACCAGCGTTGGTGTACCCAACCAGTGAAACAATTGGTATGGCGGCCTCACGGCGTTTTGAGCGCTGGCGCGACCGATGCGCTCGTACGTTTTCAAGCTCGTTTCGCAGATGAGTGATCCGGCGTTGAATTTCACGGCGATCCGTTTCAAGCTGAGTCTCACCGGGTCCGCGTAGGCCAACCCCTCCAGAGCCACCACGCGCGGCAGCACCACCCGCTTGCCTTGCCAGGTGCGTCCAAGCTCGTGTTAAACGTGGCAACCGATACTGATACTGAGCCAGTTCAACTTGAATTCGCCCGGCCTTTGTTCGCGCATGGCTGGCGAAAATATCAAGGATTAGTGCGGTACGGTCAAGGACGCGCACATCATCGCTGAATGCTTTTTCAAGCTCACGTTGATGTCGCGGCGACAACTCGTCGTCAAAGATAACAACATTAGCGCCTAAATTCTCAATCCAATATTTGACTTCTTCGACTTTACCGCTGCCGATATAGGTGGCGGGGTCTGGGTGGTTAACTTTTTGCGTGGCTTGACCAACGACTTCAATATTAGCCGTATCAGCCAGAAGATGGAGCTCCTCGAGCGATGCTTCTACCTCAAGACCCCCAGAATGGCGGACGTCTACCCCAACTAAGAAGGCTTTATCTACTGAAGAAAATATTTCCATTTAAATCCTAACAACAAGATAATAACTACACGAAGTTTTTGTGTTACTTATAGCTTAGCATACCATGATTCTAGCCGCTGCATAGCTTCACGAATACGCGGTATGGGCTGAACAATAGAGAAACGCACATACCCGCGGCCTCCTGGACCATACATACTACCTGGGGTCAAAGAAACATGTGCCTGTTCACGAGCACGCTGTGCGTAGCCAACATCATCACCATCATCTACTTGAGCCCAGACATACAGGGTACCACGCGGGCTTTCGCCTGAAAGCCCAATTGAAGGAAGATGCTGCATGATGACATCTCGCCGGCGCGCGTATTCTAAGTTACGGGCTACGATCCAATCTTCTGAGACAGCCGTCAGGGCCGCCACGGCGGCAAGTTGCACAGCCTTAAATAGACCACTATCCACGTTACTTTTTACCGATAGCAGTCCCCAAATGAGATCTGGCTGTCCTACCGCCGCGCCAACACGCCACCCCGCCATATTGAAAGTCTTTGACATTGACGTAAACTCGATGCCTATTGTTTCAGCGCCATCAATCTGAAAAATACTCGGTGGCTTGGAACCATCAAAGACTACGTCAGCGTATGGATTATCAGAAGCAAGTACAATATTATGTTCAATACAAAATTCAACGATTGGTCGCAATTCCTCAAGGGAGATGACGGCGCCAGTCGGATTGTGTGGGTAGTTTATCCACATGAGCTTTGCACTGGCAGCAACATCTGCTGGAATATCGGCTAAGGCGGGCAAGTAATTATTGTCTGGGTTCAATGTGAACACGGTTGGTAGCGCACCAACCAGATTCGCGCCGCGTTCATACGAGGGATACCCAAGTGACGGTACTAGCACAACATCACTGGGGTTTAAGAGCGCTAGACATAAGTTAACAAGCCCTTCTTTTGAACCAATCAAAGGTTGAACCTGGGTTGCTGGTTCAACCTCAACAGCAAAACGACGGTGGTAGTATGTAGCAATCGCCTGGCGTAATTCAGGCAGACCTACGTACCCACCATACCCGTGGATATCTTCTCGCGAGGCTTGCGCCTGAAGTGTCACTATGACGGCAGGTGGCGGTGGTAGATCAGGGCTACCGGCATCGAGGCGAATCACATCATGGCCATCAGCTGTTAGCCGTGCGATGGTTTTACTAATAGCGGCAAAAGCGTATGGCGGCACAAGGTTAAGCCGCTCTGCGAGTTGAATTCGCATAAATTATGCCTACTCCAATAACAATGATTGAGGGCTATAAAGACTAACTGGCTTCTGGTGGATAAACACCCCCAGACTCTAGGTAAACTTCGATTACTCGCCCCACACGTTCGAGGCTTTCTGCGCTGAGCTTATCAAGCGTGTCTTCTGTGGTGTGCCAATAAGGGTAATCAAAATCGATCATATCAACGGCTGGAATACCTGCATTGACAAACGGGATATGATCATCAAGAATAGTCCATTTAGGTTCATTGATGATCGTATCTTCATAATCAAGATCATCTGCGATACCCCAGAGAATGTCAGTCAGTGATTTATCAGAGTTATTCTCACGATAAATTTGCTGGTCAGCATCGCCCACTAAATCAGCGAGGATCATATATTCCGGGTAGTTTACGGGGTCAAGGTTATCAACGAAAACAGTTGAGCCAACAATCCAGTCGTAATTTTCAATACGGCCGTTATCTTCCATATCGAAAAAGACCAGCCAGACATCGTGCTCCACTTCTTCAACAGCGAGTGTCCGAGCAAGTTCAAGTAGAACAGCAACACCACTAGCCCCATCGTTAGCCCCTGGTACTGGCTGATTTGGCTCATCAGGGTCTTCGTCAGCGAAAATGCGCGTATCATAATGAGCACCGACAATGATATACGATTCGTTATCCGTCCCTGATTTCGCAATCAGGTTGCGTCCTTCCAGACCTTGGTAGAAAAACCGTTGATCCTCAACGATGTAGCCATGTTCAGCAGCGACTTCGAGGATGTAATCTCCAGCAGCATAGGACTCTTCAGTTCCAGTAATTCGCGGGCCAAACGCCATCTGCTCGGCTGCATAGACCATTGCCTGCTCACCATCAAACGTTAAGTCAGAGCGATCAGGTTCTGGGGTGTTTGGTAACGTTGGCTCAAGAGCTATCTCAGTTTCTTGAATCTGCTCTAAGGCGACTGCCTGTTGCGAACCATCAATCGTGCGGCAGGCGGATAAACCAAACGTTGTTATCAATACGAGCGCACAACGGTAAAAATATTGCATAGAAAGTGCTCAGCTAGTATTTCTGATAGGTCTGCATTATATTGCTGTGGTAAGCGGTGTACAATAATCGGTGCTAATTTACTTTTTCAGATTAAAACCGATGACACATCATATCTGCCTCATAGAGCCGTTTTTCAGCGGGTCTCATAGACAATGGGCTTCTGGCCTTGCGGAGCACTTGCCATATCAGGTGATGCTGTTAACCAAACCAGGGGTCTTCTGGAAATGGCGAATGCGTGGCGCGGCATGGTCCTTAGCGCAGACTTACATCGAAGAGGCTGTAAATGCGGATGCAATTCTAGCAAGTGATTTACTAGATATAGCAGCTTTCCAAGCATTGACACGAAAGCAAACATGGCAGACACCGTTTATCGTGTACTTTCACGAGAATCAACTTGCCTACCCGACAGCACCCGGAAAGAAGCGCCCTACCCAATTGGCTCTCACCAATATAAGCAGTGCACTGTGTGCTGACCGCGTTGTATTTAACTCTGAGTTTCACCGAGAGAGTTTTTTAGCAGCGCTACCAACGTTTCTCAAGGCTTTTCCTGACGAGCATGAGCTGTGGACTGTAGACACAATTGTCAAAAAATCAACTGTTTACCCAGTCGGCTTGGCCCTTGAACATGTGAGCACGCACAAGGCATCTCGTAGTGGCCCGCTTCGCATCCTCTGGAACCACCGATGGTCATACGACAAACAGCCACAGGTATTTGCCAAAACACTGCTCCAACTGGCAGAGAATGGCCATCAATTCCGGATCATCGTCACAGGTGAAAAGGAGATTAATCCACCACCTGCATTTGTCAAGTTACGCAATGAGCTGACAGATTTCATCGAGCACTTTGGCTATGTAGCGTCACGAGAAGATTACTTTCGGCTGCTGCAGCAAGCTGACGTGGTTGTCAGTACCGCCATTCAAGAATTTTTTGGCATTAGTGTCTGTGAGGCAATTTACAGCGGGTGCTACCCTTTGCTGCCCCGACGACTTAACTACCCGTCCCTAATTCCAAAAGAACATCACGACACACATCTGTATCACAAACCCCACGAACTCTTAAACCGATTAGCAACGTTATGTCAAAGTCCGCAACTGGCACGTCAATATAAGTATCGCGAAGCATTAAGGAGTCACATTGCCCAATATGACTGGGTAATAGTAGCTCCTCAGTATGCAGCGTTAATTGAGGATGTGATCCGTGCCTAATCCTCGAACTGTGCCTCGCTGACCTCGTCTGCCTGAGCAACTGGCTCAGGCTCTGCTGACGTTACATGTTTATCCATTGGAACAACAACACTAGAGACGTATTCATCAGTGCCCAAGGCGACCACAGAAATACCCTTCGCGTTGCGCCCCACATCAGGTGCAAGGCTCATCCGCATATACTTTGGCTTACTCTTGGTGGTCATAACGACAATCGTATCGTCAAGTTGACCCGATGCAGCAGCAGCTAGCTGATATTCATCTTTGCCAAACTTATAGGTAATGACACCCTGACCGTAGCGACCTTGCAGCGGATAATCTGCCAGCGGGCTGGATTTTGCAATACCATCAGCAGTAATTACCCAGAGATGTTCGTCCGGATTGAAAAGTACCATACCCACCAACTGATCTTCATCATCATTGAGTTTCATTCCCTTGACGCCGCCCGCACGCAGCCCCATTGGACGAACTTCATCTTCTGAAAAACGGATAGCTTTTCCATTCGCACTAATCAGTACAATTTCGTCTTCACCCGTTGTCCAATAAGCATTGAGTACTTGGTCTTCATCAGAGAGGCCGATAACCGGGAATGCATTGGCACTTAAGCCAGGCAATTCTTCCAGTTTAATTCGTTTGACGTTACCACCTCGTGATGAAACGGTGAGATAACCTTGTTGCATCTCGTAGGGCTGCACAAGAGCAGCTTCTAGGCGACAGCCTTCAGGAAGGGTCGTCATCGAGGAGAAGTGGAAGCCAGTTTGATAATCGGCAGCTTTTTCAAGTTGATGGACAGGCAGCGTCACTGCTTGCCCATCATGTGCTACCAAATAGAGCAGATCACTGGGGCTTGCCTTCAGCATAAAGCGAGGTGGGTCTGCAACCGCTTGAGTAACTTTTGGCATGGTCTCATCTAGCGTGCGAGACATAAGCCCGCCCTCAGTAATAACAACCCATACTTCTTCGTCAGGAAGAAAGTCCAGCATGCGGGTCGTATTCTTGGGGGAGCTCTCGATGATAAGCGTTCGACGAGGATCAGCGTAGTTGTCTTTCAACTCCGCCAATTCCTCAGCAATAGCAGCCCTCATCTTTGCCTCATCTGCGAGTAGGCTTTCAAGATACTCGATACGCTCTTGTTTCTCGGCGTACTCTTCCTCGATCTTCTTTCGCTCAAGGGCAGCGAGTCTTCTGAGTGGCATATCGAGAATAGCCTGAGCCTGTATCTCGGATAGTCTAAAGTTACGCTGCAGATTGTTTCGAGCAGTTTCAACTGTCCGCGACCGGCGAATGGTATCAATCACCTCATCGAGATTATCGAGCGCGACAATGTAGCCTTCAAGAATGTGAGCTCGCTCTTGTGCGCGTGCCAGGTCATACTGGCTACGGCGCTCTATAATTTCGAGGCGGTGTTGTAAAAAGACCTTAAGCGCTTGCTTTAGGGAGAGTGTACGCGGTTCGCCATCAACGAGGGCAAGCATGATGACACTAAAAGTCGAGCGCATGGGTGTCATTTTGTAGAGGTCAGCCAGAATTTTATCTGGGTCAGCATTACGCGTTAGTTCGATGACAATGCGCATTCCCTGACGATCAGATTCATCTCGTAGATCACTCAAGCCTTCAATACGCTCATCTCGAACGAGGGTAGCGATGCGTTCAATCAGATTTGTTTTATTCGTCTGGTACGGCAGCTCGGTGATAATGATGCGATTACGACCCCGGCTTAAGCGCTCAACATGGGCCCTGGCCTGAACTCGGAGCTTTCCACGGCCAGTAGCATATGACTGCCGCAGCAAATTGCTATCATCATCAGGTTTACGCTGTGTAAATACAAGGCCCCCCGTTGGAAAGTCCGGCCCTTTAATATATTGCATCAACTCGGGAATGCCGATTTCATCAAGGCTATGCCAGTTATCCAGCATATAATTAAGAGCGTCACATACCTCACCAAGGTTATGCGGCGGCACGCTGGTGCTCATCCCAACAGCGATACCTGATGAACCATTAACCAGCAGATTGGGAAGCGTAGCAGGAAGAACCGTGGGCTCTTTTAGACTGCCATCAAAGTTCTCTTCAAAATTGACGGTTTCCTTTCTGATATCAAGCAGCATATCGCTACCAACAAGTTGCATGCGGGCCTCTGTGTAGCGCATAGCAGCAGCAGCATCTCCATCAACAGAGCCAAAGTTACCCTGACCATCAACCAATGGGTAGCGCATCGAGAAATCTTGCGCCATGCGAACCATCGCATCGTAGACGGCATCATCACCGTGAGGGTGGTATTTACCCAGTACCTCACCTACAATTCTGGCACTTTTTCGATACGGCGTCTGTGGCATTAGACCCATATCAAACATGGCGTAGAGGATACGACGATGCACAGGCTTTAGGCCATCACGGGCATCTGGCAGCGCCCGGCTAATGATCACGCTCATCGCGTAATCGAGGTAAGAGGCCCGCATTTCATCGTTGATATCAACTTGACGTACTGTACCAACGTCCATTCATTTCACCTTTATCACTTGGAGCAATGCAAGAATACCTTGCTGGAGTATATTTTATTCAACAGTATCACTGGGATGAGCGGAGAACAATGTTGCTCATTTGTTCTACTGGACAATTTTAAGCTAACTAATCTGGCATCGCAAGCACAAAAAGTGAAATATTGCCCTCAGCATTGTGGTATCGATATAGTCGTTGAGGTGTATAAACCTCGACAACTAAATGAAATTCCCACCTTATATGACAAATTTACCATTAAGATACACTCTGCGGCTTCTCGTCATCTTAGCAACTGTTTTCGCACTTGTCACTGTGCAAACGTCTGCTCTAATGATGGCACAACAAGCGCAATTTCATACCACACAGGACGGCGATACTTGGGGTCTCATTGCAGCACGATATGGGACCAATGAGAGGGACTTGCAACTGGCAAACGGCGTGGTGAATCCCGCTTTATTAGCAACGGGACAGCGTTTAATCGTGCCTGAAGCAGTGCGACCAGTGCCTTCAAGCAACTTGGTATACACAATTTCTAACGATAACCCGATCTGGAATGTGGCTATACGCAGCGGCAACCCGATCACTGTCATTTACCTTGCAAACAACACGCTGCTAGCAGATAGCGTAATCGATCAACGCATTGCACTGCCCGATAAGCGCGGTGGTGTCCCTATCGCAGAGGCACAAACGCCAATACCAACTGTTATTGAAGCCGAGCCGACGCTGCCCGCTGCCTCCACAGACGCGCCAACACCAACGACCGAACCCGAACCAGCACTGCAAGATACGGGTTCAGAGCTGCCATTACAGATTACGGTTGACTTCAGTGAGCCGATCCGTGAAAAGATGATTGGTATCCAAGGGCATTTTTTCTTACCTGAAGAAGACATTGAAGACACACTTGACCTAATTGCTGGTGATTTAGATGCCGGTTGGGTGAAGTATCAAGTTGATTGGAGCATCGCAGAATTTCTTGATGGGCAATACGCTACCATTGAGGAGTTAGATTTCTTTATGGATCAAGCCTTCAACCGTGATCTGAAAGTGCTTCTTAGCGTGGCTAAGGCACCTGACTGGGCCAGGGCCACTACCGAGGAGGACGGTCCGCCCGTCGATTACCAACAATACAATGAATTCGTAGCATTTCTCGTGGGTCGGTACGGGTTCAAACTGCATGCTGTAGAAGTTTGGAATGAACCAAACCTGCGGCGCGAGTGGAACGGTGGAACAATTAACGGTGCCGAATATATTCAGTTATTAGCAGAAGCCTACGATGCCATTAAAGCCGTCAACCCGAGTATTATCGTGATTAGTGCGGGGTTGGCCCCTACGGGCATTAACGACGGCGTGACGGCGGTAGATGACCGCATCTACATGCGCCAGATGTACGAAGCAGGTTTGCCTAACTATGCTGATGCTATTGGCATCCACCCCTATGGTTGGGCTAATGCACCGACCGAACGCTGTTGTAATAATCCGAATAACTTTCCCGGCTTTACAGACAGCCCAACATTCTACTTCCTCGACACGCTCGAAGATTATCGTGAAATTCAGTTGGAGTTTGGTGACGGTGACCGTCAAATGTGGGCCACTGAGTTTGGTTGGGGCACGGTCGATGGACTTGATTTCGAAGCCCCAGCAGAACAACCATTCTTTGCGTACATTGATCAAGGCAAGCAGGCGGAATACATCACTGCGGCCTACGTGATTGGCCAGAGTTATGATTTTATGGGACCTATGTTTTTGTGGAACTTGAATGTGTCAACACTCTATGGGTTTGACCCAAACCAAGCAGGCTATAGCATTATCCTAGAGTTAGACCGCCCTCGGGAAGCCTTCCGGAGGCTTTCTGACTGGCCAAAAGAAGGCGATGACTAATAGCATTAAGAGTAACGATACTCATGTACTGTAATTACGTTGATCTAAAAAGGGCAAGTCCATAAAGAGACCTGCCCTTTTGTCTTACTCACTGATACTTACAACTCAGACTCTAGGCCCAATTCCAATGCATCTGACCCGGTATCGTCAATCAAAGCCTCGACCATCTCAAAGCCCTCATCGACAGCCTCCAGTTCAGCACGCCGCTCCATATAGTGTTGGAAGCCAGTGCCAGCCGGAATAAGCTTACCGATAATCACATTTTCCTTCAGACCAACCAGTGGGTCCTCCTTACCAGCGATAGCCGCACCTGCTAGGACACGGATGGTGTGCTGGAAAGACGATGCCGAGAGAAAACTATCCGTAGATAGCGCAGCTTTGGTTAGACCCAGAAGGATCGGCATACCAGCAGCCGGAACCCCGCCCTCGTTGAGAACATCCTCATTAACCTGACGCAGAACTGTCCGGTCTATTAAGTCACCTGGCAAGAACTCAGTATCACCACTACGGGTAATCTGCACCTTTGACAGCAACTTACGAATGACTATTTCGAAGTGCTTATCACTGATGTTCACACCTTGGCTCCGATAGACCTGCTGAACTTCATCAAGCAAATACTGTTGAACAGCCTCAGCCCCAAGGATCATCAGAATACGATGCGGGTTCTTTGAACCGACTGTGAGTGCATCACCCGCCTTGACAAAGTCACCTGTTTCCATTGGTCGGTCGTCAACCTTGACCATGCGTGCAGCCGATGGAATTTCGTATTCTTTCTCCTCACGAATTTCCCAAACGATAGTGAGTTTGCTGCCTTCGAGTACGATTCGACCGTCATAGTCCGACTCGAAGACTTCTTCTTCATCACCTTCGCCACGATGAGCGATTTGCTGGCCCTTTTTAACGTCTTCACCATCTTCGACATCGAGTTCCCAGCCTGTGATGTCATAGTCTTCCCGCTGCATCTCACTATTGACAACACGCACATAGCGAACACCATCTTGCACATATACATCAATAACACCGTCAATGTCCGTGATAACAGCTTCACCACGGGGGCGCTTACGTGCTTCAAACAGCTCTTCAACACGTGGTAGCCCTTGAGTGATATCAGCCTTTTGAGCGGTACCACCTGTATGGAACGTGCGGAGTGTGAGCTGTGTACCAGGTTCACCAATCGACTGCGCAGCAACAATACCCACTGCGGCCCCAATGCTGACCATATCTCCGCGACCCATATCACGACCATAGCACATTGAACATAGTCCTGTTACTAAGGCACAAGTCATTGGGCTGCGCACACACATCTCGATCTTGCGGGATGTATCTGCACCAATATCACCGATAATATCAGCAATATCTTGGGTGATGAGCTCATTACGATCAACAACGATTTCACCAGTATCAGGATGGGCAAAAGGCCTTGCGGCGACGCGCCCAACGATGCGCTCATCTATGGTCTGTCCGCCAATCTTATCTAAGTTTGAAATCCAGAGGCCATCATGCGTTTCACAATCAGTCTGATTAATGATGACGTCCTGGGCAACATCTACTAAACGACGGGTCAAATAGCCAGCGTCAGCAGTACGAAGGGCGGTATCAGCAAGACCCTTACGAGCACCATGCGTTGAAATAAAGTATTCCAACGTCGTTAACCCCATTCGGAAGTTTGAACGGATAGGGAGGTCAATGATGCGCCCAGACGGATCAGCCATCAGACCGCGCATGCCTGCCAACTGAGTGATTGGGCCAGTACCACCCTTCGTAGAGCCTGAGTCGGCCATCACGAAGAGGCTACTGTAAGGATCAAGACCGTGACGAACGGCTTTTTCAATATCAGACTTGGCATCCGTCCATGTATCGATGGTGTTGCGGTAGCGTTCTTCGTCAGTGGTCAGCCCACGACGATAATCCCGCTCGATCTTTGATACTTTATCGGAGGCTTTTCCGAGAATCTCGTCGCGCTCCAAAGGAACAGTGATATCGCTAATGGCAATCGTAACACCTGAAACCGTCGCATAGCGGAAGCCAAGTTTCTTAATGCCGTCAACAACATCTGTCGTAACTTCAGCACCGTAGCGGGCATATACACGCCCGACCAACTTATTGACGCCCTTCTTCTTCAACACAGTATTCACCCAGCGCACGCCATCTGGGAGGATGCTGTTAAAGATAACCCGCCCGACAGTCGTTAGGGTTAGCTGTTCTGGTTGAACAGCACCCTCCTCCTCGAAAATCTTCATGATCCGAATGGGGGTGTGAAGATGCAACTGCTTAAGTGCGTATGCATATTCAACTTCGTCGCGGTCATAGAAAACACGCGTAGTCTCTGGGTCTATCGTGTCGAGTGCCCAGTCAGGACGCTCCATCGTAAGATAGTAGATACCCAAAACCATATCTTTGCTCGGACCGACAACTGGTGCACCGTCGGAGGGCTTGAGCAGATTCTTTGTGCTCAGCATCAGTTCGCGCGCTTCCTTGACTGCCTTATGGGACAGCGGAACGTGAACAGCCATCTGGTCACCGTCGAAGTCGGCGTTGAAAGCGGTACACACAAGCGGGTGAATCTGAATAGCCTTACCCTCTACGAGCATCGGCTCGAAAGCCTGAATACCCAAGCGGTGCAGCGTAGGTGCTCGGTTCAAGAGCACGGGACGCTCTTGAATAACTTCTTCTAGAACTTCCCAAACTTCTGGCTTAGTCCGTTCAATGATGCGCTTAGCACTTTTTACGTTTGATGCGTACTTGTACTGAACCAAACGGCTAATGACGAACGGGCGATACAATTCCAACGCCATTTTCTTAGGCAGGCCACACTGGTGCAGTTTCAGCTTTGGCCCAATCACAATGACCGAGCGGCCTGAATAGTCAACACGTTTACCAAGTAAATTGCGGCGGAAACGCCCCTTCTTACCCTTGAGCATGTCACTGAGTGATTTCAACTCACGGCGACCGCGGCGGCTGAGCGCCCGACCGCGCTGACTATTATCAATCAGGCTATCAACTGACTCCTGCAACATACGCTTTTCATTACGAACAATTACGTCTGGTGCACCAAGTTCAAGCAGACGCTTTAGACGATTGTTTCGATTGATTACACGACGATACAGGTCATTCAGATCAGAGGTAGCAAAGCGCCCACCATCCAACTGCACCATTGGGCGTAAGTCTGGTGGAATAACGGGTAGGACTGTGAGAATCATCCATTCAGGACTATTACCACTGGTTCGAAGCGCTTCTACAACCCGTAAGCGCTTGGTCGCTTTCTTTTTGCGCTGCTTAGAGCGCGTTGTACGCACTTCTTGCCAGAGTTCAACACTAAGCTTCTCAAGATTCATATTCTTAAGAATGTCGTAGAAGGCCCCTGCCCCCATACCCGCTTTGAACACCTGTCCGTACTTATATCTTAGTTCGCGGTACTTAGCCTCGCCGAGGAACTGCATCTCTTCAAGAGCTTCAAGCTCACGACGATCATCGGCATACTTACCAACTACTTGACCAACTTTGTCATCGTAAGACGCCTCGATGTCCTCAATGCGCGCCGCTGCTTCTTCAGTGATCTCGTCAATCCGAGCGAGGTCTTCTGATGCTTCGCTTTGGCGACGCTCTTCAAACTCCGCTTCAATTTCGCTAAGAAGCCCTGAAGCTTCATCCTGAACCAATTTAATGTGGTCACTTGTAACAACTTCGCCTTTTTTGACGATGGTTGTTCCCGACGATTTAAGCTTAGTCGCTCGGCTAACCGCTTCACCCATGTTGGCTTCGAGCTGAGCCTGTGTAGCCTGTGCGTCAGTCATCACCTCGTTAGTACGTAAAGCAAGTTCTTCATCAAGCTTGGTGTTTAGATTTTCAAGCCGCTCATGGATTTCTGCGATAGCACCGTCGCGTGCATCCGTGATCAATTGTATTTGCGCGTCATACTCACCGCGAAATTCACTTTCCTCGGTTTCCTGAGCTTCATCTAGACGCTGCAAAGCACGCTGGCGAGCTTCTTCGTCAACGTGAGACACAACGAACTGAGCGAAGTACAGAACGCGATCCAAATTACGACGGGACACATTAAGCAGCAACCCTAAATAGCTTGGGACGCGTCGTGTATACCAAACATGAGCAACAGGTGCAGCCAACTCTATATGGCCCATACGCTCACGACGTACGGATGCACGCGTTACTTCAACGCCACATTTATCACAGATAATCCCTTTGTAACGGACGTTTTTATATTTACCACAGTAGCATTGCCAGTCCTTAGTGGGACCAAAAATGGCCTCACAGAACAATCCATCTTTCTCGGGACGAAGCCGACGATAGTTAATCGTCTCAGGCTTTGTCACTTCACCATACGACCAAGAGCGAATTTGGTCTGGTGACGCGAGACTGATGCGCAAGGCCCGGAAGTCTTTTGCCTCTAAGCTGCTTTCTTGCACACGGCTATGTAACACGTATATGCCTCCTGCTTTATGACTTTCTACCGGCCTAAAATACTTCAGTCACAACAATGGTCTGGTCACACAGTCTTCTACTGGGTCGCGCAGAAGAACGGCACTATTTTCCAGCAAAGACCAATTAACAACGTTATCACACGGCAAAAACGCAAATCGCGCACGGAGTTGGCCCCCGGCGCAAGTGCCGCGTCATTTCTAACTTGAGCTATTTAGTTTGATATAGTGTCTTCAGGGTTAATCGCCTGAGTGTTGACCTGCTACCTTTGCTACGAATTAACATTATAGGGAATTCAACACTCAGTGTCAACTAGATTAACGGAGTTCTGATAAACACATGCCGACTACCAACGCATGACTTGACTGCAATAGGAGCATTGGTACTGCTGCTGCGTTTCAGGCAGTGTTGGCATAGGTGCACCACAAGCCTCACACGATATTGGTGTCTCCTCTAAAGCGACCTGAGCAGTGACTTCTACCATCGTCGCGCCGATGCGCTCACGTTGAAGTTCGCCAGACTGAGTTCGCTTGATCATCGCCATCCACTCTTTCACTTTCTGACCCTTAAGACGAAAGTCAGCCTCAGCGAATGGCGCACCCCTCCCCAACACCAAGTCAAGATGTTCTGCATGCCGGAATAGACCCTCCGTGTGACGGTTCATCTCATCAACGGAAAGAATAGGTGTCTCAAACATTAATTCATGAACCAACTCTTTTTGCGTAGCAATGAACAAGATCTTCTTCGTCGCAATTTTTTCTTTTCGCTCAAACAGAATGCGCTGGTCTGTTAGATAGAGCACACCCTCTGGATTCTCTTTTTTTCCTTGTTCTATTCGCCATTCTGCTTTGACTGCCTGAACGAGTGCTTCGTCCGCATTGAGTTTGAAGGTCGCTTCAGATAGCTGCTCCATGGCCCAAATAAGCTGATTGATTTGTGACTGGGTTTGATAATACGTCCGGCTGATACCATCGTAAATTGCCTCGACTTCCTCTTCGAGAGCTTCAACCTTTGTTTGGATGCTTTTGGTTCTTGTTTCAAGTGCAGCAAGTTTGCTTGCGTTGGGCCTGGCCCGTAACTTTGCTAGTTCGTTCACTATTTCAGCTACCATGGGATCTGCGGCACGCTTATTTTCAGCGTAGACTTCACGGGCATGCGGTTTGGCTTCCTGCCACTTTACTGCCAGATTTTCGATCTTTTTCTCAAGGAAGTTTTTGTACTTATAACCAGACGCCCTCAGCTTATCCAGCTTAGGCTGCAAAGCCTCGATGTTTGCTTCAAGGTCAACCATCTCATCTAGTTCTTCGGTAAACGTTGCTTCCTCTTGCAAATCTTCAATATCACGCGCAAGTGCATCTACCTTAGCAGAAATCTCATTAGCCACTATTGCTTCTCCTGTTTCGATTGCTGCGACCACCGCAAGTATTCTTCCATAAACGCATCAAGATCGCCATCCAGAACAGCGCCCGTGTTGGCTGTTTCGTAGTTGGTACGGTGGTCTTTAACCATCTGGTAGGGATGAAGAACATAAGAACGGATCTGGTTGCCAAAGTTGGCGTCAACATGCTCGCCCTTTAACGCAGCGAGTTCAGCTTCTTGCTTTTGACGCTCAAGCTCAAAGAGACGAGCTTTCAGCACGCGGAGCGCACTCTCTTTATTCTGAGTCAAAGAACGCTGGTTCTGACTGCTGACAACAATACCAGTTGGTTTGTGAGTGATGCGTACAGCCGTATCATTTTTCTGAACGTGCTGGCCGCCTGCCCCACTTGCGCGAAATGTGTCCATTTCGAGATCATTCGCATTGATCTCAATGTCAATGTCATCCTTCTGTACATCCGGCCAAACTTCAAGCAGTGCAAACGACGTGTGACGGCGGTTAGCGGAATCGAATGGTGAGAGCCGCACTAGACGGTGCACGCCGCGTTCAGACTGTAAATAGCCGTAGGCCCAAAGCCCGCTGACTGCGAAGGTTACACTCTTCAAGCCTTCATCACTGGCACTGCGATCCAGTACATCAATCTTGTAGTTTCGTTTTTCAAACCATCGCAGAAACATACGCTCGAGCATTAATGCCCAATCCATCGCATCAACGCCGCCGGTTCCTGAATGAATGGCGACTAAAGCATCTTCCCGGTCGTATTGACCAGAAAGCATCGTGACAAACTCTAGTTTATCGGCCTGCTCTTCCAGACCAAGCGTTTCAGCTTCTAAATCTTCACGCAAGTCTTCTTCAGCAATTTCAGCTAACTCAATCGTGTCACTGATGGTTGTGACAATTGCATCCCACTGATCAAGCTCTGAGCGCAGCTGGGCTGCACGTTGCATCAAGCTTTGAGCTCGCTGGGGATCATCCCAAAAGTCTGTCTGAGCAGACTGAGCTTCGATCTCTTCAAGCTCTGCACGCTGTGAAGCTAGGTCAAAGACGCACCAAGAGCGTATCGATGCGTTCCTTCACGGCATTCAGGCGAGTAATCAGATCATCCATTATGTGCATTCTTTCCTATGGTTGTAACGTTTTTTCTTAGATTTGGACTAGTTCGTCAACGAAAGCTGAACCATCAAAAGGTATGAGATCATCCACTGATTCACCGATGCCCACATACCGAACTGGCAACCCTACTTCTTGGTTAAGTGCGAATATCATACCGCCTTTGGCTGTACCATCCAGCTTAGTGACAATGATCCCAGTAACACCGACTACATCTTTGAAGTTTTTGGCTTGTGAAACTGCATTCTGCCCAGTCGTACCATCAACCACTAGCCAAACCTCATGGGGCGCATCTGACACATTTTTGCTTGCGACACGCCCCACCTTCTTCAGCTCTTCCATTAGGTTGAATTTCGTATGCAAGCGACCAGCCGTATCGATAAGCAACAAATTTTTGTTGCGAGCATCCGCCGCTTTGACTGCATCAAAAACGACAGCGCCCGCATCACCACCGGTCTGCCCAGCGATGACGGGAATATCAATACGCTCGCCCCATGTGCGGAGTTGCTCAACAGCCGCAGCTCTAAACGTGTCGGCAGCAGCAAGGATGACATCCCATGATTGATTGTGGTAGCGGTGGGCCAGCTTCGCAATGGAGGTTGTTTTTCCTGCACCGTTAACACCTACAATTAGCACGACGTTTAGTTCGCGTGATAGGCTAATATTTTCTTCGTTCGGGGTAATCAGAAGTTCAAGCAGAATCGTTTTTAGAGCCTCCACCATTTCATTCTGCTTAGTAATGCCCTCAGATGAAACTTTCTTGCGTAGCCGCTCGGTGATACCTAAGGCTGTTTCGACACCAAGGTCGGACTGAATTAACAGAGCCTCGACATCTTCCCAGGTATCATCAGTTAACTCCGTTGCCCCAACCAAGGTGGCGACCTTACCAAAGAAGGCCTTACGAGTCTTTTCTAGCGATTCACCAAACATGCAAGCAGGTTCTTTCTGTTCAACATAATGCGAAACGTTTCGTGACGTGTGGCATTATAACATGAGGGCTAAGGGCAATATACGAGAGTGCTTACTGTCACGCTTGTATACCAACAATTATCTCGACAGTGTCATTACGAACATGACAAACACTTTATGCATTGGCTATACTTCTCTCTCGCTAATATAGGCTAGAATTACTACTAAACACCAGTTGAAATTGGTCAGAATTACAGATGAGTGAATTAACACATCTTAACGCTGATGGTCAGATTGAGATGGTTGATGTCGGAGCCAAACAAATCACAGATCGCACTGCGGTAGCCGGTGGGCAGATTGTTATGAAAGCTGAGACGTTTCGCTTAATCCGTGATGGTAATATCAAAAAGGGCGATGTTTTAACCACGGCAAAAATTGCAGGCATAATGGCGGCAAAGAAAACGTCCGAGATTATTCCTCTCTGCCACCCGATTGATTTGAGTTACATCGACCTCACCATGACCCTCGATGAAACACTGCCAGGGATCACAGTGACGGCGACGGCAAAAACCACGGGGCAAACAGGCGTTGAAATGGAAGCCCTTACGGCTGTCAACGCTGCGTGTTTGACCGTTTATGACATGGCCAAAGCGGTCGACAGAGAGATGAGAATCTCGGAGATTAGGTTACTCGAGAAAAGAGGTGGTAAGTCTGGTCATTTCATAGCCGACGGATACACTCCAAGCGACACATAATCACTGTTAAATATGGCTGACCACCGGGCATGATAGGTTTATTAAGAGGTTTCACAATGAAGATAAGCGTAAAACTATTTGCAACGCTCAAAGATAAAGCCGGAACTGATTGCATTGAAGTCACCGTTCCAACAGATGCATCAATTAAGCAGTTGGTTGACGTAATTGGACAGGACTTCCCCGAATTGAGAGAAAGTGCTGCGGTTGCACTTGTGGCAGTCAATCAGGAGTTTGTTTTTCCTGAAGACACTATTTTAGATACTGATGAGATCGCTTTATTTCCACCCGTCAGTGGTGGCGCTGAGTCCCCTGATTTTTTTGCGATCACAGATGAGCCGTTAGATCTCAACGAAATTGTACAGAAAATCACCATTCCAGAGACTGGTGCCGTAGCTATGTTTTCTGGTATCGTGCGCGGCGTTACACTGAGCGATGACGGTGAGATCCGAACGGACTACCTAGTATATGAAGCCTATGAGTCAATGGCGATCGATAAGCTAAAGCAGATGGGTCGCGAAATACGCGAAAAGTTTCCCAAAGTTCAAGGGGTCGCCGGTGTGCAAACAATTGGGCGACGAGACGTTGGCGAGACGACTGTGCTTGTCGCTTGTTCATCACGCCACCGTCACGATGGAATTTTTGAAGCTGCGCAATATGGGATTGATCGCCTCAAAGAAATTGTCCCTGTTTGGAAAAAAGAGTTTGGCTCGAATGGCACATCGTGGATTGAAGGCGACTACCAACCTACTCCAGACGATGTTGCAACGCGAGACTCTGATTGAAACGTGAAGCCAAGGATTTAAATAGATGACTCACCGAGTTGTGGTTACGGGTTATGGTGCAATCACATCACTGGGAAACACAGCGGAAGACGCATGGGCGGCAGCAAAAGAGGGTAAATCCGGCGTTGCACCCATTACGCTCTATGATGCAACTGACGGTCCCATTCAGTACGCGGCAGAAGTAAAAGGCTTTGACCCTAGAAAAGAACTCGACCGACGTGAATACCGTCGTCAGGATCGATTTGAATGGATCGCAAACATGGCGGCTAACGAAGCCCTTGACCACAGCGGTATACTGGCAAACGGGCATGACCGGAGCCGCATCGGCGTAGCCGTCTCACCCTCCTGTGGTGGTATTGATACGTTTGAACAACAGATACTAAAGATGCACAACGAAGGCCCACGACGCATCAGTCCATTCACAATTCCCATGGTGATGGCGGATGGCGCCTCTAGCACTATCAGCATCAAACATGGTTTACGGGGCCCATCCTTCGCAATTACCTCAGCGTGTGCCTCAGGCGCTGATAGCATCGGATTATCGCTACACTTGTTGCGGGCCGGGGTTGTTAACGCGATGGTAGCAGGCGGTACTGAGGCTGGTATCACCGAATTCGGCGTCAGCACGTTTCATCGCATGGGTGTTTATAGTCAACGTACTGATGGTACACCATCACCGTTTAGCTCTAATCGTGATGGGTTAATCATGGGTGAATGCTCAGCAGTTTTAATCCTGGAGACTCTTGAACATGCCCAAGCACGCAAGGCAGAAATTTATGCTGAGCTAATCGGGTATGGGGCCTCCTCTGATGCCTACCATTTGACTGCTCCAGCTGAGGGTGGCTCTGGCAGCGCAGAAGCGATTAGTCGCGCTTTTGAAGACGCCCATATCGGGCCAGACTCAATTGATTACATCAGTGCACATGGCACTGGAACTGAACTCAACGATGTCGCAGAAACGCACGCTATCAAAACGACATTCGGTGAGCGCGCCTATGACGTGCCAGTTAGCGCAACGAAAAGCATGACGGGCCACGCAATTGGCGCAACTGGTGCACTCGAAGCCTTGTTCAGTATTAAATCGATTGAGGATGATGTTGTGCCGCCGACAATTAACTATACAGACCCTGACCCCGAATGCGACCTTGATTACGTTCCAAACGAAGCTCGTGACTATATAGTGGATGTAGCAATGTCTAACGCATTCGGCTTTGGCGGGCACAATTCTGTGCTTATCTTCAAGTCTTTTAAGGAGTAGCTGTGCCAGAAGAGTCAACTGCCAATGAATTCCAACAGAAAAATGGGGTGGTCTTCAAAGATACTGCCCTGCTCATCCGTGCATTGACCCACCCGAGTTACCAGAACGAGAACTCAGACCGGATCGCTATGGATAATCAACGCCTTGAGTTTCTCGGTGATGCCGTATTGGATTTTATTGCAGGTGAACTACTGTATCATCAGCTACCGGATGCGGCAGAAGGACGGTTGACTCGCCTCCGGGCAGCGATGGTACGTACAGAAACATTAGCGGAATTAGCGTTGGAGACTGACGTTGACAAGGTACTGCTTCTTGGGCGTGGTGAAGAAGACAATGGAGGGCGACAACGTCAAAGCAATCTTTGCGCGGCATTTGAAGCAGTGGTTGGTGCCTTATATCTCGACCAAGGAATGGAACAAGCTGAAGCCTTTGTGCTACCGTTATTTGAGTCACGGTTGGCGACGCTCATGGAGCGGGAGTCCGACAAAGACCCGAAGAGCCGACTACAAGAATGGACACAACAACACCTCAACAAGACCCCAGTCTACGATGTTGTCAGCAGTACTGGAGCAGACCACGATAAAACTTTCGTCATTGCCGTATACATTGACGACAAACCTTTGGCCACTGGGAGTGGTCGCAACAAGCGTATTGCCGCCCAGAACGCAGCTCGTGAGGTACTCGACAACCTTGAAACGTATTTTGATGTAGACAGTACTGCATGAAAGTACTGGTGACGGGGGCCAGCGGTTTTATTGGTTCAAGTGTGTCTCGGAAACTTGACTCATTCTCGGAATTCGAAGTACTTGGCACATACCTCCAAAACCCACATACGGGGTGTGTGAATAACGTGCTACTCGATCTGCGTGATAAAGCGCGGGTACAGCGGCTGACAGACGAATTCCAACCAGTAGCGATCATTCATGTAGCGACAAGTCACCAGACAGTTTATGCTATCAAAGACGCCGCGAGACACGTCGGGGAAGCAGCCAAGGCAGCCAAGGCGCACTTAGTTGCTTTCTCAACTGATATGGTATTTGACGGTACCCAGGCACCTTACGCAGAAACTGCGCCTGTTTCTCCCTTATCAGATTATGGTCGTGCGAAATCAGTATCAGACAGCATCCTTACAGAATTAGTTGAGTCATTAACCATCATTCGAACAAGCATAGTGTATGATTTTTTAGAGTCATCCCCACAACTACAGTGGATGATGGAGAAGATTGCTCGTGGCGAGGTGATCACACTATTTATTGACGAAATCCGACAGCCCATTTGGGTAGAAAATCTAACCACGATTTTAGTTGAACTCACTAAAAAACAGCCACACGGTATAATCAACGTAGCGGGACCAGAGGCGTTATCGCGTCTTATGTTTGGTACACAGCTGTTAACGCTAACCAACACACTCACCAAGGGACGTATTCAAGCTGCGCGTGTCGATGACAGCTCGCTGGTGAGACCAAAGGACTGCCGACTAAGCCTGAGTAAAGCGTTGACGACCCTAGAAACAAGATTACTCACAGTTGAAGAAGCATTCCAGCACCATGGCAGACTATCTCGGTAACGCGCCACAACTAAGCAATAACACAGTGCGCTTAAACGGTAGAGAGCCGGGACTTTCATCAACGATAAAGCCTCAGTTTAAGGGTGCCATAGCCAAACGTGCATTAGCGATCCAGTATGTTCGAAGCAAGAATGTTGATGGATTGATTGAGCAACTTTCTCAACACGAACGCAGAGCATTTGCTGCCGACTGCGCGGCACATTGCCTACACTTCTTTGAAACAATCTACTCATCTGATGAGCGCCCGCGGCAAGCCATATGGATTGCAAACGCATTTTTAAATGGACGCGTTGACCTCCTTGCACTCGAAACAGCCTACGCCGCTGCCAAATCCGCTTCACGCATGGCACGCGCTGAGCATCAGTCAGCAGCCCATGCGGCAGCGCTGGCTGCTACATGGGCCACAGCAAGCTATTTACGCAAGGATGATCAGATATATGACCTCTGGAGTGCGTGCCTTGCACCAAGATATAGTGCATGGGCTTACGCGGCGGCAGCGAATGAAGTCGCAAGTGTGCTTACGTCAGAGCTTCCTGATATTCTCGATAAGTTGTGGCGAAGCGAAGACACAGCTGTAGCTGTACAAGCTTGGAGCCAGTCGCGTACATGGCAGTTACGCAAACTAGCAGAATACCATCGCATCTAACGAGGCCACCCAAGTTCAACGACAAGTAAGGCATGGTCTGAGAGAGCGGTGGGAACCGTTGTCACCGTCAAGGGTTGTAATCCAAATGAAAACACATGGTCACGCTGTTCGATTGGGTCTTCCACAGGAAATGTATATGTTGCCTCAGCGTCGACTTCAAGAACCTCAATCGGGTCATCATAGCCAGCTCCCAATGTAATCTGATCATAAAGCAAATCCGGCGGAGTACCAAGATCGATGCCGACGACAGCCGATAACTCACGCGGTTCTTCTACGATAAAGTTGACTAAGCCCGCATACTGCTGCACCCGTTCCTCTTCAGTACCAGCAACGAGTTGACTACCAACGACCTGGACGGTTCGACCAGTCGCTTGATCTTGTACAATTACACGCAATGCCACCGCTTGATTCGCAGAGGCCCCAGGCAATAGTCCAAAATCTGGCATGAACAGCGGCCAACGCGAGAGAATAGCAATGCCGTATAGTTGAGACGTTGTCGGTCGAAACACTGAATACATCCCCAAGCGAACAGCCAAATAGTCCACTTGATCAGCGCCAAAGGACGTCAAGCTACCCGTATCTACTTCTTGCAGAATGATAATATCGGCGCGTGAACTTGCCAGAAATGCTGCCATTTCAGTGGGCGATGTCCCAGACGTGAGGACTTGGCCTCGGTTCAAGTTGAAGGTTGCCACTCTGATCGTTTCACCTGATGCAAGTGGTCTCTGAACGCCTGTCGTTCCCACAATAATTAAACCAGCTACAGCCAACGGTGCTGCAAACACGCTAATGATGCCTACAGGCACTGGCAACGACACCTTATATTCAGTAGAGACTAAACGCGGGAGTGATGCCATCACGGTGGCTACTACCAGCACTGGTAATACAGTTACAGGCACTTGGAAGAGAGTTTGACCTAGCCCAAATGAAAGGTGGTAAGCAAACAGCAAAAACATCAACAGCACAACTGCCATTGTATAGGCTAATGGCAGCAGACCAGCCTGGTCAGCTGACTCTTGCGTTGGTTGTGGGAGTGACCACAGGAGTACAATGGCAAATAACTGAGCCAGCAACAAACAGGTTGCCGCAAATGGGCCCTGCAACACATAACCGATAATCAATAAAACGATAAACACCAGCAGCCAGAGTAACCCTCTTAAGCCAGGTGCGAATGGCAGTAGCAGAAAATGGATTATTTTTCGAACGCCGCTTAGTAAGCCAAGTCCAGTAATGAAGAGTAGCCAAAATACTAACCCAGAACGAGGCACTTGCGCCCACCGGGCGATTACGTTTGCATTTGCTAAAACAATTAATTGTAATGCTAGAAAACCACCATATCCGAGGCCAGAGACCAGGGTTAATGTAGCTGGTTCGTAGGGTTCATTTTCGGTATTACGAAGCACAATCACGGCTAAGGCGATTAACACCAGTGAAAGCAGTACTTGTAGCGACAGCGGCGACGCTCGTAGTGTGAATAATTCTGTCGCTGAAAGACGAACCTCAAGCTGGCGACTAAAAGTATTGAATGTGTAACCATAGGTGTTATAGCTTCTCGATAGTTGATCCAACATAAGGCCAAACCCAAGGCCAAGTACCCATGATTGCCAACTAACCCGGACCAAAGCGACAGCATAAAAGCCAGCTAAGGCAACAATGACAAGTCCACTATAAAGCCGTAAAGGAGTGTCCGGGAGGGTCATCATGAGCCGACTAACAGCTACTAAGATGCTGGTTGCACACAACAATCGCGCAGCACGACTCGGCTGTTTCGGAGCCAACCAAGCTAAAATACTCCCTGCAAATAACAGCATAGACAGGGCTACAATAGCCTGCTGTGCATCACCAGATCGCAGTGCGGTGTCAACAGTGGCTATAATACGCCCTACTACAAGCCGAAGCGCTTGCAGAAAAAATAGGCTGACAAATGCGCCCTCAGCAACACGAAATAAACGATTGGGCATTTTTACTCTTTATCAATGACAGTAAAACCAAGTGAAGGACAAGCCAGTGCAAGACGTTGATATAATTCTGGAGCATGCAACTGTTGTCACAATGGATGCATCTTACACAGTGATCGAAGATGGTGCGATAGCTATCACGGGTGAGCGCATTACCGCAGTCGACACCTCAGGGGCAATTGCTCAATCATATCGCGCTGAAGAGACAATCGACTGTGCAGGAAAAGTAATTATACCTGGGCTCGTGAACACCCACACGCATGCTCCTATGACATTGCTGCGCGGCTTAGCCGATGATTTACGTTTGGATGTTTGGCTGTTAGGTTACATGCTGCCAACTGAGCGTGAGTTTGTAACGCCAGAATTTGTCGAGTTAGGTACGCGCATCGCTTGTGCTGAAATGATTTTGTCAGGCGTGACGACTTTCAACGACATGTACTACCACGAAAAACACATTGCCAAAGCCACCGCAGACGTAGGCATGCGGGCGGTATGTGGTCAAACAATTCTGAAATTCCCCTCCCCCGATGCAGACTCCTACGACGTGAGTTTGGCATACTGCCGCGAGTTCATTGAGGAATGGCACGACCACCCGTTGATTATTCCATCTGTTGCCCCTCATGCTCCCTATACTGCGACAAGTGCCATGCTCGCAGCCTGTCGCGACCTAGCATTGGAATATGATGTCCCCCTCCATATTCACATCAGCGAGACAGATTTTGAAGTACAGACGATGCAATCTGAACAGGGTATGCGAGTCGTTCCGTATGTTCATGAGCAAACACTTTTCGAGGCCAAAGTAATTGCCGCACACTGTGTTCATGTAGATGCGACGGAAATTCATATATTAGCCTCAGAAGGCGTCGGTGTTGCGCATAATCCATCAAGCAATCTCAAACTTGCTAGTGGGATAGCCCCTGTCACACAGATGCTTAAGTCTGGGATACAAGTTGGCATCGGCACTGATGGCACAGCAAGCAACAATGATCTGGATATGTTTGAAGAAACACGTCTGGCCGCGTTGTTAGCAAAGACAGAGTCCAACGAACCAACCAGTATTCCAGCACGGCAAGCGCTTGAGATGGCCACTGCTATGGGGGCACGAACACTACACATGGGGCATGAAACAGGGTCGCTTGAAGCAGGCAAGCGAGCTGACTTAATTACAGTAAACCTCAACCAATTACACGCATGGCCTCCGTTCAACTGGGCTGGCAACAATGTATACTCACGGTTGATCTATACGAGCAAAAGCACAGATGTTGTCGATGTTATGTGTAATGGTGACTGGTTAATGCGCAACAGAGAACTGCTTACGGTCGATGTGCCAGAACTTCTCGAACAGGCGGAGCAAGTAGCCAAAGAGATTGACCGGTTCCTGATTGCACAAGAAGCAGATCCATTACGCAGGCTGGTGGCCCTTGGTGAAATTCAGCGTGAGGAAAGTTTTGAGGTTCAGGTCAAGGTAAGGTTCGAAGACCACAGCGAGGCCCACAATGCCCTGGAACTACTGCTCACCCATCAAGATACTGACATCATCAAAAATTCGCAGTACATTCAACATGATACGTACTTTCAATTTTCTAAAGATGAACGTATTCGATATCGTGAAGACGACTACATTGATAATGACGGCAACATTACCGATGTACGAACCCGCTTGACCTTAGTTAGTGATAACAAAGAACGGGAGTTTGAAGACGGCATTCTCCTCAGCCGCTCTCGCTTTATCTCACCAGCGCGGCAGCCACTACGTTTTTACAAAGAATATTTCAAGGCAAACTCAGAAAGTACCGTTGTCAAACGACGTCAGCGGTGGCAGTTTGACTTCCGAGGCATTCGTCTTTATGTCAATTTCGATGAGTTAACTGAGCCCGAGAAAAGCGGTCATTACATTGAAATCAAGAGCCGCACATGGTCTCTGAGTGATGCGGAAATCAAGGCGAAAGCCATCACTGATATCCTTGAATTTATGTCAGTGAACAATAATGCGCTCGTTCTACATGAATACATTGATATTGCGGCAGAACTTGACTGATAGTGACCTTAGCTATTTGGTTGTTCTAAACGAAAGCCATAGCCACGCACCGTTACAACATACTGGTGGTCGTCAGCTAATTCCGCGAGACGATCTCTAAGGCGTCGGACAAGAGCATCAATAGCCTGCTCACTAACGCCTTCCACATCGGCATCAGGCCAAACAGCTTGCACTACTTGATCACGTGTACATACTGCACCATCCGACTGGTAGAGTAACTCTAATAGTCTAAACTGATGGGGAGACAGTTGCGGGTCTAAAACAATGCCATTCACAGATACTTCCTTTTTACGTTCGTCTAGCATAAGCTGGTTGCCATTTGACGAGATGATCACGGGTTGTTCAGACTCACCGAGGTCAATCGTTGCTTCATCTCCAATGAACTTAATCCGAACGCAAAGTGCGATTTGAATTTCATCACCCTCCGTCAGATTAAGTGGAGCATCGAGCTGCTCGGCATTCAGGTGTGTCCCGTTCTTAGAGTTCAGATCTTCAACCATAAAACCGGAAGCCGATCTAAACACACGCACGTGTTCCCGAGAAATTCGTTGATCAGGGATAACAATATCTGACGCCCCGCCCCGCCCAATCGTCATTTCATCTTCGTTCAACGTCCATTTATGGCCTCGCATGGGCCCTTCGATTACAAGCAACACTGGGTTCTTAATCTGCTCTTGTGTTGTCATACTCGCCTCCTTACTACGGTCTTATTCAACCTCATCACAATTAGCTGATGATTTGACACTGACGGGCTGAACAGCTAATTTCACCATATTCTATAACATTGACGATAATTTGTTTGCATGTACGCGCGCCATTTATACACGGACAAACGCTTATTGCCGACAAGACAGCGGCAAAAATAGAGGTTCATTAATCGATGTTAACACATCTAAAGCCGGGCGATACCTTGCGTGAAAGATACAAAATACTCTCCACAATTGGGCAGGGCGGTATGGGTTCTGTATATCGCGCGGAGGATTTGCGTCTAGCTGGACGATATTGCGCGATCAAGGAAATACAGATTGACCTCAATTCGACTGAGGTACAGCGCGAGCAGTCACGCGAGCAGTTTCATCGAGAGGCAAGCACACTTGCTCGCCTTGACCACCCAAATCTGCCAAAAGTATCCGACTTTTTCAACGACGGCCTCCGTGACTATCTCGTTATGGATTATGTTCCCGGCGTCGACTTACGCGTAAAGATTGAGGAAGCGAAATCCAAAGGTGTCAACCTGCGAGAGGATGAAGTTCTTGGATGGATATCTCAATTATGTGACGCATTAGAATACTTACATAAACAAACCCCCCCTATATTGCATCGCGATATTAAACCCTCAAATATCAAATTGACCCCTGATGGTTATATCAAGCTCGTTGACTTTGGGTTAGTCAAATTGATGGTGCCAGATGAAACACGTACAGTAACAGTGCTGCAAGGACGAGGAACCGCATTCTACACGCCACTTGAGCAGTACGGTGGCGAAAGTGGTCACACGAGCGTTCGTAGTGATATTTATGCTTTAGGAGCGACATTGTTTCACCTAGCAACAAACCAACAGCCACCAGAAGCGAAAACACGTTTTTTGAACCCAAAATCACTGCCTAATCCGCGGTCAATTAATCCAGCAATGAATCTGCGAACCGAGCAAACCATTCTGTGGGCACTAGAAATGCACCCAGAAAAACGCCCACCCAGCATCCAGTCATTCAAAGATGCCCTATTCTCGACCGGGCCACTAGGATCATGGCCAACTGTAGACGGTCAGACACAATTTCAACAGGTCGCTCCAGTCAATCGCATCCTAATTTTCGCATCCCTTGGGTTGCTATTGGTATCCTTTCTGACGACGTTATTCGCGGCACAGCCTATCACTCCGTAAACAACTAACGCTGTAACTGGCGCCGGCGGAGATTAAGAATTAATAGAATCAGCGAAAACCCGACGACCGCGCCAGCCCATGCCGCCACACTAGCAGCCCACCCATCACCAAATAGGCTATTCCAAAAGGCAGCCCCTGGCAGCAGTAATACATAATAGTTATAGGCTATCAGACCAAACACGAAACTTGGTAATGCTAGCAATAAACCGTAATTGAGTCCTCGACTTTCGCTGACCCAAAAGAAGATCGCGAGTGTTATCGTCAGTAAGCCAAGCAAACTAAAAAATAAGTCACTAAAGTTTACAGAAGCGATTTGCCCTGATGCGTCTTGGGTATCTGGCAGTTCTGGCTCAACTGGCGGCGGTGGTGTCGGAATAGGCGTAGGTGGTACTGGTGTTTCTGGTATACCACCGATAATACGGATAGTCGATGACGACTGTGCTGGATCACTTGAGGCTGTAATCAGTAAATCACCAGAGCGTTGGATCAAATATTGCACTTCGGCAGATCCGTTAGAAACAACGCCAGTCACCACATCGCGCACCGTATCATCAACGTAGTCGATGACGAAATCTACGGGAGTTCCATCAGGGACGGGGTTACCATTGCTATCGAGTATCTGCCCGGTGCGAACACGGAGGGTGTCTCCCTCTTGAACACGTGCATCCGAAACAACCTGCCCTGTTTCTCCACGCTCAATGATTAGTGTGAGATTAATTGTTTGATCAGGGTCTGGTCGAACGGCCTCATCAATACTGTAGTTCATACCTGAAATTGAGACGGGAGAGCTTCCAGCGTAGGCAATATCTTGAAACAATGCACGTGCGGCCACATCAATATAAGGTTCGGAATGCCCATATAATGCAAACATTGACGTTAACTTGCTCATCTCAGTAGAGTCGAGCAAGTATGGTGCCCCCATAGCCATCACCACAAAGCGTTGGGCATCTGATGCAGTTCGATCAACTAAGAAGCGAGATACGACTCCCTGCCCCTCTGCCCTAGACACACTTTCATCTTCAAGCATCAGGAAGACAACCCAGTCAGCAGCGTTGAGAGCAATAGATAACGCACTTGGTTCATCATCTTCACCATTTTGGTTTAGGGGCAAACCAACCGTCTCCTCGTCATTTAAGAAAGTCTCTAACTCGGCAAAGCTGAAACTCTGGATATCAGCAAAAGCAACGATATTTACAGATTGTGGCCCGAAAAATCGCAAGACAGAGGCTTCGAAGGCTTCAAGCTCGATGGTGTTCTTAGCAAGGCACTCTGAGCACTGCTGGATGGGACGAGTTTCGGTGAAAACAACAATTCGCTCACCCGCTTGAGGTCCAGTCAAAGAATCAGGCTGGCTAGGGCTGAGTAGGGTTACAGACTGCTGAGCAATTGACCGAGTTAAATCAGGCTGTTGCTCCGGCATATCCACGGCAACCTGCCCTAGCACGGCTTCTTCTGAAAACTGCTCATAGACTGACAGCTTTTTCTCAAGAATGCGCCTAACAGAGGCATCGACCTGCTCACGAAAGGCATCGTTATCCTTATACTGTTGGACGAAAGCCTCAATAGTATCGATGATATTTTCTGTTTGGTCTACCGGTGGATTCAGACCAAAGTCACGCATGTAGAGGATATCATTCCCAGCAGACAAGGCATTCTGGGCAATCTGGCGATTCGAGAATGATGCTGCTGAGGGATCATACACGGCGGTGACTCCCCTTGCCCCGAGGCTATCGGTCATCAGGAGCCCACCCGCGTCTCGCCACAGAGCGACTTCGTCAACTTCTAACACCACTTGCAGACTAGCAGCATCTAAACTAAGGGGACGATTTTGCGTTCCAGGGGCATCTGGCTGAAGACCGATGTATCTAAGATGAGCCGTCATGAGACCGTCTGCGGCTGAATTCGGAACAGGTGCACCACCCGTCAAAGCAAGAAACGGCACAAGTTCGGTTTCCATCAGCTGAGGCAGGTCAAGCCGAAGTGAAGGGATTTCGTCGTCTGGAATGCGGTCGGCACTTCCGAAACCCGGAAAGTGCTGCGGCACAACAAGCACACGATCTTGACTACCAATATGAACTCCCTGCACATACGCAGAGCTCATCTCGGACACCCAATATGGTTGCCCCCCAAACACGTTGGTACTCAGGCCGTTATCTAGTGATGAGCTTGGGTTTCGGAGCACGTCAGCAGATGGGCCAATCAGCAGGTTAAAGCCGAGTGCAGAAAGCTCTGCCCCGACAATCCGCCCCACATCTCCCGCAAGTGTCTCATTCCAAGTCGCCCCGATTGACATATTTGTCGGCAAGGTTGTTGCCCCACTGAGCAGTTGGGGATTGGCTTGTGCTCCTGGTTCAAATTCGATACCAACAAATAAAGGGATAAATTGATTTGGCCCACTTAGTGCTGAAAATGGACCAGACGCTTCAGGAGCATTTATTTGCTGGAGGCCAAGTATCAGTTCCTGTGTGGTTATTTCGATGGGGTCAACATCCGTAAAGTTATCATTTTCACGCAGCAATACGACGCCACCGACGTGATGTTCCGTAATTAGTGCTGCAATGTCACTTTCTTCACTGATATCGGTGCCATAAAAGGTAACTAAAAACAACTGTCCGACGCGTTCTTCAGGCGACATCTCTGCCAGTATTTCATTTACAGAAGTCTGCTGGGCGGTAACAATCGACGGCTTCATCAGTAGTATCACAATCCCTACTAGCATGGAAGCAATAGAATGTGATGTTAGCCGAATATGCCCCCCCAACTTGTTTGTCGCCTTAATGCGCTCTCCCCCTTTGTGCGTAACGCCTATAATCTATTAACAGCTAAGGTTACAACAGCGACCCAAAGTATACCATTCAGCAAAATTTTTGGCGTAGCCTTGACGTAGGGCAAGCGCTTATTTGACGGCTACCAGTCCGCATTACCTTCACGCTATGGTTACTGGGCAGAAGCTTTCGCCTTCTTAATAAAAATACCATTCATTAATTGAGTGGTATTTTTTGATCAAATGCATTAGCAGCAGTTACCAAGCTTAAGATCACGAAGGTAAACCAGCCCCCAACTGAAAAAGCTACCCACGGTGCATCGAAAAACTGCTGGCGCCCCTCGTTGAACATGATGCCCAGCGTCGGCAAGGACGGCGACCCTACAATCCCCAAGAAACTGAGCCCTGCTAACCCTAAAACTGCATAAACAAACAAAATAAGCGCGTAGCCGAGAAGTGTCGAGCGAACAGCAGGGAATATATGCCAACGGGAAATATATGTAACGCTTGCCCCCCGACTAAGCGCATTCTTAACGAAAACTTCTGATGTCAACGGCATCAGGATTGGGCGCAGCATATGATAGTAAACTGGCTGCAACGAAAAGCCAATGGCAAAGGCCGTTTGCCAGACGCCAGTTCCAATGAGGGCGACAACCAACAGGGCAACAATCATCGATGGAACTGCCAGAAATATGGAAAACGTTCTTGCGATAAATTGCTCAGACCACTCGGGAGCAAACATCACTACAAGAAGAAGCGCTAGCACAGGAATAGTTGCGAGAAGCGCGGCGAGAAGCGCAGCAGATAGCGAGATACGGCTGGCAACCAACATCCGGACAAAGACTTCTCGTCCGAATTGATCCGTCCCTAAAGGATGTGCAAGAGACGGCATCAGGGCTGTTTGGTTAAAGTTTGTCTTGGTTGCCGAAGAAGGGCTAAGAAGAGGGCCGAGCACCACTAAACTCACACAGAGTAGAAGTGGCAAGAACCTTAACCTATAACGCTGAAGCACTCGGGTTTAACACGATGTGGATAATATCTACGATGACAAATAGAGCTGCATATGCTGCAGCGGTCAGCGTGACCGCCCCCCACAAGACGGGCCAATCCTGAATGAGTACCGACCGTAATAACAGTGACCCCATACCACTTCTGTTGAAAATACTCTCAGTGATCACAGCACCTGTTAGTAAGAATCCTGCTTGAAGCGCAAGAATATTTAATGTCGGCAACGCTGTCACAGGTAGTTGATGGCGGAAAAGCACTTGCCAATCAGATAATCCCCTACTCCGGGCGGAGCGTACGAAATGCGCTTGCTTGCTCGTCAGCAAGTTGATCTCGAGTGAGCGTGCCAGGGTGCCAGCAACGCTGGCGCCCACCACGACTGAGGGCATTAGAATGTGGGCAAGTGTCCCCTGCCCAACAGCAGGTAGAAGATCGAAGCGGATTGAAAATAACCATAATGCAAGCAATCCCGAAAACATCACGGGTGTACTCAAACAAAGCACACCGATGATTTGTCCGACAGCAGCAGCCAACCGGGGTTGGGTGGCGGCAGCCACGCCCAAAACAGTACCTAGCAACACTGCCACCAACAGAGACATCGTTGTCAAACGAAGCGTGTATATAAATTGTTCCAACAGCAATTGGTTTACCGGTAAACTGACTGACCAAGACGAACCGAAATCAGCTTGTAACAGGCTAGTGAGATAGCGCCAGTACTGTACAGGTAATGGATCATCAAGACCTAGCGCCTCGCGCCGCTGCTGGACTACCACATCAGAGGCAGTACTTTGATCAAAGACAGCACGGGCTGGGTCACCAGGAAGAGCTTGAACGACCCAAAATACAAATGAGAAGGCAAGCAAGGCAACAATTGGAATAGAGAGAAGCCGTAGAACCACTCGACGAGCCAATTCTTTACGATCCATATCCGATTTCCGTTAGATACGGGAACCAACCATAGGCATCGTACGATAAGCCAGACAAACCCGGCTGGATAGCATTCAGATTGACCTGCTCTCGAATTGGCACGATAAGCGCCTGCTCCATGATGAACGCTTGTATCTGAAAGTAGATATCCTGCCGAGCAACCTCATCTTGAAGCGTCAGTGCCTGAGTCAGTAAATCATCTAAAGTGGGGTCAGAAAAGCGTGACCAGTTAAGCGGGCCAGACGTTTGATAGAACGCATTAAGCAGGGAGGGATCAAGCCCGGAAAAATTAATTGCAATCGCATTATATTCGTCGGCAGCTGCCTGCTCGCTCAGCATCGGAAAAGAAGCTACTTGCCGGATGGTCACTTGGATGGCGAGTGTTTCTTCCCATTGCTCCTCTAGCAACACAGCGATATCAGGCCCCAGGCCCCATGGCGGTGTGACCAGCTCAACCATAAGCGGTTCACCATCACGATCACGTAGGCCGTCATCGTCAGAGTCTACCCATCCGGTTGAGTTCGCTAAGGCATTTGCTTGCTCAGGATCGTAAGAGTAGAGACCGTCGAGATTTGAATTGTAATAAAGCGTACTCGACGTCAAAGGGGCGTGGGCGACGGGCGAATACCCCTGGAAAACGGCACTGACAATTGTCTGTCGATTTGTCGCGTACAGCAATGCCTGACGAAAAGCGAGACTATCTGTTGGAAAGCGCGATGTGTTAAGCATATATTGATAGGGTTGGCCTGGGACATTGACAGGCACAAGCTGAATATCGGCATTCTCAGTCAGGCGGCGAGCATCGGCAGGCAGTAGTTCACCCATAATGTTGGCCTCGCCGGTTTCCATCGCAATCGAGCGGCTGGATGTATCTTCGAAAAAGCGAAAATATATTTCTTCAACCGCAGGTAAACTTGGGTTAGTCACAGTTTCAGGAGCCCAAGCATAATCAGGGTTGCGTTCTAAAAGGATATGGCTGTCAAACACATATTCAACAAAACGGTAAGGTCCAGTGCCAACTTGATGAAACTGATAGCTTTGGAGATCATACTCGGCTAAGGCCGTTGGGGATGCCATACCAGTGTAGGGTTGACTTAAGCCATCAAGGAGGGGCACAAATGGCTCACTTAGGATTAACTCAACCTGATACTCACCGGTTACATTTACCGCTTGTAATGGGCCCAGCAGTTGTGCGGCCTTTGCAGAATTTGTTTCAGATGCGGTCATACGTTCAAGGTTCACACGAACAGCTTCAGCATTGAAGGGCGTACCATCGTGAAATGTCACATCATCGCGAAGGTCAAATGTATACACGAGACCATTGGGCGACACAGTCCATAAGGTTGCCAAACCAGGCACAAAGGCAAAGGTTTCCGCGTCACGATAGACTAATGTATCGTACACGCTGCGTAGTGGGATACCAAGTTCCGCTGAAGCATTAACATGTGGATCAATACCGGAGGGCTGAAGCGTCAGGCCGTAGACAAATGGTTCTCGTTCGTCTGTCGCGGCATCCTCAGGCTGGCAACCAATTAGAGCGGTTGCGGCAGATACAACCATAACGAGCAACAATGCTCGGAAAAACTTCATAATTAGGACCTAAGTCTTCTACAGCTTTGTCAACGGAGCGCATAGTATAGGCGCTAATCCCAGCATAATCAACTCGATTCCTTGGCTGGTCAAGGTGCAGGTTGTAGAAAAAAACCCTCGTGGGTAGAGTCGACGCTATGAGTACTACGCGTCAAGAATACTATTGTACAGTGTGCCAGCAGGCGTTGGCGCTACCGCGTGCCTTTGAAGGTCGCAATTACTGTGAGGATCATTTCGCACTCTTTTGGAACGATGATACGCCCGTTTGGCGTGCAAGCATACTGACAATTGCCCTGCTTGTTCTAATGGCGCTGGCAGTGGCACTTGGGGCGCAGCTTTTTGAGCGTGTCGAGAGTGTGTTCCACATTGGCTTCACACTAACCCTCTCTTGCCTGCCGGCTGCAGTTTGGTTGTTGTTTATCTATCGCAACGCTGAGCAACTTGAGCAACCATTGCCGCTGATTTTTCCGATTCTATTTGCACTGGCTATCATGATTGCAGCAGCAGTTGTGCGTCCACTTGTGTTTGAAGTAATTAACGTCGATGCGTGGTTGGCAAGTACGTCGCCCTCGAATCGCTTCCTTGGTAATATTTTACTACGTGGCTTCCTGCACGCATTTCTGATGTATGCACTTGTGCGTTATACAGTCTGGCGTTCATTAGCCTTTGTGCGCCGAACAGATGGTATTCTTTACGCCCTAGCTGTTGGTTGGGGGTACACCTCAGTCATGACGCTGTTATTTGGGTTAAGCCAGCCTAGTTTGATGGTGCTCAACGGAGGTTTGCGTTTGCTAACCCTGGTCTCTGCTTACGTGACTCCGAGCATTATTATTGGCTATTTTTTGGGCCGCAACCGTTTTGAAGACTTACCATTCTTCTTCCTGCCCTTCGGGTTGGTCGTTTCTGCCATTGTTTGTGGAGTCTTGCTCTATGCTGGTGCGGAGTTGAATAACATCCGCGTCAATCTACAAGTGGATGGCTTTAGCCCATGGGGTGGCTTAGTGTTCAGCTACTTGATTCTCATCGCTACGTTCACAGTGATTTATGGTTTGATCAGCCGACAGAATACCCTGACCCGTGCCCGTATGATGAACCGGTCTGATGCGAGCGTGTAGATGACCGACATCAGATCCGATTGGGATGAACCGACACTTACAGGTGACGATACGCAGCAACAGTCACAAATCTCGAACGATAACCAACCTGAAACGTCATCTTCTGGCGTCACACGTAATGATCGTTTCAATAATGTCTTAACAATTATTATATTTGTGGCTGCTATAGTGCTAGGGTTATTGCTCTATACTAGCGATGCGTCTGAGGTGCGCTTATATACCAGTCAGCAAGCTGGAATTGAGGCCCTCTACCCGGCAGGTTGGTTGATTGACGAAGAGGGCGATTATATTGTTCGTTTACGTGATCCAGCCGCACGCCCTTTCAAAACGCAGTTTATTGTTCGAGTAGTGCCAGCCAGCGAAACAACAGCTGTTCGCAACATTCTGGACGAACTGACGATCCAACGGTCGATTGATTTATCTGCATACCGGGTGTTAAATGTCGAGTCAACAACCGTTGGCGGCGTCGAGCAGACACGAATGAGCTTTGTTTTTGTTGATGCAGACCCTGACCCATTTTCACAACGTGTACCCGCGATTGTGCAGGGTGTAGATATTGTTATTGTTGACGATGGACGTGCTTTGGTGATTACATTTATGGCTGGCGAGGCAAATTACGCCGAGAACCTTGGGGATTTCCAGACTTTTTTGGCAAGTTTACGCTACTGATGACACTAATAAGAAAGCAGCGATCCGGTGCCGTTCTAACATTTGCCTTGCTTGTGCTACTCATCATGACGTCTTTTTCAAGCGCACTGGCACAAGATACCCCACCCAACCCACTAGAGCGCGCAGAACAAGCAACGATTTTTCTATCACAAACATATGACATCAACGGTGAGCAAGTCTTTTCATGCATTGGCTCTGGTACGTTGGTCAGTGCAACGGGCTTAATTCTAACAAATGCTCGGTTGGCCACCGCAAACGGCCCTTGTCAGGGAGAGCGCATCATTGTGTCGCTACCGGCACGCCCACAAGACCCACCTGTACCAACCTACCTCGCAGAGATAGTACAAGTTGAGCCAAGGCTCGACCTAGCCACATTGCAAATTTCGAGCAGCTTAAGCGGAACACCCGTCGATACTTCGACCTTAAATCTACCGTTCGTGCGTGTTGGCGACCCATTCCCGTTAGAGCCAGGTAACACAATCAATATTGTGGGTTACGAGAATGCTGGCAACAGCAGTGTGACAAGCGCTAGCTCACAAATTACCTCAATTACAGCAGAGGCAACCGGGGGTGAGACAGCTTGGTTTCGGGTTGAGACAGAACTCAGCGGCACGCTGAGTGGTGGTGGTGCATACGACTCGACAGGAGCCTTAATCGGTATTCCCAACAGTGCGCCAGCAGGAGACGGCAGCGAACCGGGAGCAACCTGTTTAAGTGTACAAGATACGAATAACGACAGCCTCATTACCAATGCAGATGCGTGTATCCCAATCGGTGCAAATATCTCTGCCGTTCGACCGGTCAGTCTCGCCCTCCCCCTGATCGAAGCGGGACGCAACAACTTTACACTTATTGACCGGGCGGGCTTAGAAGCAGTACCTGTAGCCGATGCACCTACCATTAGCCGCATTTTGTTCTCAACGGGAGTCACCAACGGCGGCATTCCAACCCAATTAGTCGATACGTTTCCGGCAAATGCGCCTGGACTGTACATCTGGTTCGACTACAATAATATGCGTGAAGGCATGTTGTATGAAATTCAAACAACGCGAAACGGCGAAACTGTACCTGAGCTCAGTCTAGGACCATTGTCTTGGACTGGGGCGCGAAACGGAACGTGGTATGTTGGCACGGTAGATGAGGGACTCGAACAAGGCACCTATGATGTATCCATTTTGGTCAATGGTGAAACTGTCGCCAGCAGATCACTGAACTCAGGGAGTGACACTGAACCAGCCCCACAATTTTCTAACCTGGTATTTGGCACGCCCGACGCAGCTACAGGCGGGCTGGGCACAAGCGGAATCCTATTACCAGCAGAGTTGCCGCAGATTATCGCCCAGTTTGACTATGCCGGTATGGTTGCCGAGCAAAGTTGGACAGAAGTATGGTATCTCGATGGTACGGAAGTATCCCGCAATGCGCGCATGTGGGATGCTGGCGCAGAAGGAACTAGAACAGTCGAAGCAACTAACCTCGACGGCTTACCGTTAGGCCGTTACCGTCTTGAACTGTTTATCGGCGAGCGGCTCGCAGCCACAGGTGATGTCTGGCTGGCGGGTTCTCGTGGACCCGGCGGCTTATCGGCGATATTTGCCAATGCACGCATCGCAAATGAGATTGGACGAGATGGACAACCCGATGGACAAACTGGTACAGTTTTGCCGATTGGGTCGCAATCAATCTATCTCTTCTTTGACTGGGACTTGATGCCTGCCCAAACAACGTGGACATATCGTTGGTTTCTAGATGGGCGCTTGGTTGCCAGCCGAACGCAGGAGTGGGACGTAGGCGGTGTCGGGGCAAACTACTATCTCGGCCTGACCAGTTCTAATTCTCTACCAGAAGGCAGTTATGCTGTTGAAGTCTTAGTTGAAAACCAGCCTAAATTCTCTGAAACAGTGAGTATTGGTGCTGGAACTCAACCGCTTGAAGGTGAGGAAACCGATGCCGGGGAGGTATTTATTTCTGGTACTGTCACGGACGCCCTAACAGGAGAAGGCATTGCCGGTGCACTCGTTTTTCTTCTGAACGTAGAGTTTGAGTCGCCACAGTTTTTATTCCGTGAAGACCAGATTTTGACCCAAGCCATCACGGACAGGGACGGGCGTTTCACATGGACACGGGGCATTCTTAACGCCAACTTCTACACACTGTATGTGTTTGCTGAAGGCTATATTACCGTATTAGAGGATATATTTATAATCCCTAGCACAGTGCAGGAGCCGCAAGATATTGCCATCGAAATGGGTCAACCATAGAACCAACTACGGACAATCTTCAGCACATCAGCTTCTTTTGCGTGGTCTAAGTTTACCCATTGTATCTCGTCATCATCTAGACGAAACCAAACATACTGCCTGCGAACGAAATCAAGCGTGGCTTTTTTTATCTCCTCAACCACTTGATCCAAGGGGGTTTTCCCGTGGAAATAGGGCTGAAGCTGAATGTATCCCAAGCTTTGCATCGCTGGAAGGTTCCAGGTCAAGCCTTGTTCTAGTAGTGATTCGACTTCAGCAACCAGACCCTGCTCCAGCATACGGTCAACGCGCAGCCGGACGCGCTGCTCTAAGATAGATTTCTCTCTGGTAAAACCCAGCATGAGAACATCATACGGCGGCGGACGGCGCGCTTGAAGTTTGCTAATTACGGTACCTGAGACAAGATAGACCTCAAGCGCACGCACAACACGGCGCACATTCCTATAGTCTATTTTGCCCGCTGCCTGAGGATCAATCTCCTTCAAGCGACGGTGTAAAGCAGATGGGCCGTAAACATCTGCAAAAGACTCAAGATCGATGCGCAGCCCAATGTGCGGCTCAACAGCTGGGATACCCCAGCCTTCAACGATACAGCGCACATATTGCCCCGTACCACCCACAAGAATGGGCAACCTACCTCTTGCCTGAATATCTTCAATAGCCGCAAAGGCCAATTCTTGAAATTGCGCCAACGAGAGCCGTTGATCAGGGGGGCAAAAATCAACGAGATGATGGGGCACCGTGGCCCGCTCAGCAGGGGTTGGTTTAGCCGTACCGATTTTCAACTGTTGATAGAATTGCTTAGAGTCGCAGGATATAATTTCCCCCTTAAAGGCTTGAGCAATTACTAACGATAGTTGCGTCTTTCCGACGGCGGTAGGCCCAACAACCACAAGCAGCTTATTCATTAAAGATGATTGCATTGCGATATAGATTAAGGCGGCTGACTTTATGCTCTTTTGTCAACAAAATTCCAACGATGTCAATGCGCCAATTCGGTGGTGGGTCAAGTTCTTCCCATTCAAAGTAGGACGCAGCAACTTCTTGTAGACGCTGAGCCTTCTGCTCATCAACCGCATCCACCGGTGTTCCCATTCTGGTACCAACTCGCGTTTTGACTTCAACAAATGCGATCACACCATCTTTTTCCGCGATGATGTCAATTTCGCCTTCTTTGCAGCGCCATTGACGGGTGAGTATGGTATAGCCCT
>CAYTPI010000003.1:116770-238953 GCA_964439625.1 uncultured Anaerolineae bacterium
ACCAGTATATCTCCCTCCATTGCGATTATGTCTACCTCGCCAGCGGTACAGCGCCAGTTACGTTCATAGATTTCATAACCGTGCGTTTGAAGAGCTTGTACGGCGAGGTCTTCGCCGAAGCGCCCAATTTCTTTTTTATCTTGCATGCCGACTTCCTAATGAACTGTGGTATGCCATCACACCGCGTGCAATAATCCGTGCCAAGGTCAAGTAGAGTCATAAGAAAAGCGAACAAAGCTTCGAATGAAAGCAGAAATCATAACAATTGGGACAGAGCTATTACTCGGTAGTATTGATGATACCAATGCTACGTACATTGCGGCAGAATTGAACAAGGTTGGTATCGATGTCATGTACCGAAGCACAGTCGGGGATAATAAACAGCGGATCGCAAATGTTGTATCCCACGCACTGGATCGCGTAGATGTGGTACTAACAACTGGTGGACTTGGCCCCACCGTTGATGATGTGACGAGGCAAGGGGTTGCAAAGGCGACAGGACGAGACCTTATCTTCCACCAACACTTACTAGATGAGATCGCCGAGATGTTTGCATCTAGAGGCTATCGTTTGAGCGATAACAACCGGCGGCAAGCGTATATTCCAAGAGGTGCAACCATCATTGATAACCCGATTGGAACAGCACCAACTTTCATCGTCGAGACAAAACGCGGTGCCGTCATTGTAATGCCTGGCGTTCCACGAGAAATGCGTGTGCTACTTGAAACAGAGATGATTCCCTGGATAATTAATCGAATGGAGACACCAGCGGCAATCGTCTCACGAACACTTCGAACGGCTGGTATTGGGGAGAGCCGCATCGACGAAATTCTCGGCGAGTTAATGGCACAGACGAACCCTACCGTAGGGTTAGCAGCTCATACAGGTCAAACATCAGTGCGCATTGTGGCTAAAGCAACCGATGAAGAGGCGGCTCGCATGCTAATTGCGCCCGTAGAGCAACTCGTTCGTGATAGGTTGGGCCCGTGGGTCTATGGTGTTGGCGAGGACACAATTGAGGCAGCAGCCCTGCACGAGGCCGCGAAGTATAATTCTACGGTTGCAATCTGCGAGTTTGACACAGACACAATTTTGGAAAGCCGGGTGAGGTTACTAGACAACGCAGCCCCATTAGCGACACTTGTTACACCACCGAACGGTATCAACGAAACAAACGACGATTGGACACAAACCGCATTGAGGTTAGCCAACCATGCCAAGGATGAAGCTAGGGCAACGTATGGCGTCGGGATGGTGACGGGGGCCGATGGCGAGGATCAAATAATAGCGGAGATGGCACTTACATGGGACGGCGGCGAGTATGTTCGACCGTTTGACTGGCGCTTTGAACGTGCTGATATCCTCGAGTGGGCAGCGACGCATTTGTTTGCGCAGCTTCGCAAGACAATTCTAGAACACCACGGTGTTGAATTCACCGAAGCGAGATAAAAGAAAAGCCGCCCAAGTGACGGCTCTCTTTCAGCATACTGTAAGGCACTATTGATCAAGTTTCAGGACAGCCATAAAAGCCTCCTGCGGTACTTCAACTGAACCAACCATCTTCATGCGCTTTTTGCCCTTTTTTTGCTTCTCTAGCAGTTTGCGCTTACGGGTCACATCACCACCATAACACTTCGAGAGAACATCCTTGCGCATCGCTTTAACATTGGCGCGACTGATGACACGTTTACCGACTGACGCTTGAATAGGTACGACAAACATCTGACGCGGAATGAGGTCTTTCAGGCGCGTGACCATTGCCTGACCCTTGTGGTAGGCCTGGTCTCGGTGAACAATCATCGCGAGTGCATCGACTGCATCCCCGTTGACCAAAATATCAAGCTTGACAAGATCTTCGGCGCGGTAGGCATCAAACCGATAATCTAGCGAGGCAAATCCCTGCGTTGCGGACTTAAGCTTATCGTAAAAATCCACAACCAATTCGGCTAAAGGCATGGTGTACTTCAAAGTGACCCGAGATTTATCAAGATAGTCTGTGTTAACGTACTCGCCCCGCTTTTTAGTGACAAGTTCCATGATTGGGCCGATGTAGTCAGTGGGTGTATAAACCTCAATGGACATCCACGGTTCCCGTATCTCTTCGATTTCGCCCTCGTCAGGAAGTTGGGCAGGGCTATCAACCCGAATAGTTTCGTCCGTGTTTCGCAATAAAACTTCGTATTCAACACTGGGGGCCGTCGCGATAATATCGAGATCATACTCACGCTCAATACGTTCTTGAACAATTTCCATATGGAAGAGTCCAAGAAAGCCACAGCGAAAACCAAAGTTCAGAGCCTGTGATGTCTCAGGTTCAAAAACGAGAGCCGCATCATTCAGTTGCAGCCGTTCCAGTGCCTCTCGAAGATCTTCATAATCCTCACCATCTACGGGGTAAATGCCAGCAAACACCATCGGTTTAGCTGGTTCATAGCCAGGAAGCATGTTGTTTGCTTCACTACCGCTAATTGTCAAGGTGTCACCGACTCGAACTTCCTGAATCGTCTTCAAGCCCGTTGCAACATACCCAACCTCACCCGTTCGGATTTCGGGATGCTTCTTCATAACCGGGGAAAATAGACCAATTTCGACCGGATCAATTTCCGCACGGGTGGACATCATGGAAATTTTGTCACGCTGCTTGAGCATGCCATCAACGACACGAATATAGGCAATGACACCCTTGAAGGTATCGTAGTGACTGTCAAACACGAGTGCACGCAGGGGAGCCGCTTCAAGGCCTTTTGGTGGTGGTGTGCGCTCAACGATGGCTTCGAGCAAGTGGTCAACACCCTCGCCTGTTTTCGCTGAGATTTGCAGCACATCGGCTGCATCGATGCCGAGCAAATCTTCAATTTCTTCGGCAATTTCATAAGGCCGAGCAGCAGGTAAATCTATCTTATTGACAACGGGAATGATTTCTAGATCAGCTTCTAGTGCTAAAAAGAGATTTGCAAGCGTTTGCGCCTCAATGCCTTGGGTTGAATCGACGACTAAGACCGCAGCCTCGCAAGCTTGTAATGCCCGTGAAACCTCGTAAGAGAAATCAACATGACCGGGCGTGTCGATTAAGTTCATGATATAAGTTTCGCCATCTTGGGCAGTGTACTGCATACGGACAGCGCTGGCCTTGATGGTAACGCCACGCTCACGCTCAAGCTCCATATCATCAAGGACTTGGGCTTGCATCTCACGATCCGTGAGAGTGCCAGTAACTTCTAACAGGCGATCTGCAAGCGTGGATTTACCGTGGTCGATGTGCGCCACGATGCAGAAATTTCGGATGTTTGATTGTTTCATTCAGTGACCTATTGCAACTAAGTATTCGCTACGAGCGCAGTGATCAAGGTTAATTGACCAGATGTTTTCTTGTTTGATTTTACCGGAAATGAAGTCAAAGCCAACGTCAGCATCACAATTACGGTTCGCATTGTCATAGATTAGGATTAGAATCATCATAAACCCGTTCAAGATCAAGGAATTCTATGCAGACGTACAACTTAATGATTGCTACCTTAGCGGCTATTTCTACGGTGGCATGTAGCACAGCCCTAACCAACAATGCACCAATAGACCCAACAGACCTACCCCCTGCGCCACAAGAAGTTTCACCTGATGAACCCCGACCTGATGAAGTAGAAGCTAATGCTGCTTTAGCAGAAGCAGACGATGTAGAGTTGGATATAGTTGCCGAAGAAGCGCCAACACAAAAGCCAGCCCCCGCCATTACCTTAGACCGAGAGAGTCTTGGTGAGCTGCAATATGAAACAGACTTCAGTGCTGGTTGGCCAGAGATTGACTCAAACATTGGTAATGAAAGTATGGTTGACGGCGGTTACCAGATAGAAACAAGTCAAGCGCTGTGGACATATACGACGCGTAATAGCCTGGCTGGCTACTATGCAGAAGTCACAGGCTCTGCTCTAAACTGCCCAGAGGCACAAGGTGCTTTTGGCTTGGTATTCAACTATGTCAATGATCAGGATCTGAACGCTTTCGTCGTTACCTGCAATAATAACTGGCAAGTTTTCCAGAAGAACAGCGCTGCGGTTGCTTCCACGCTAGATATGGGCACGATACCGACTGTCGTTGAGACTGCTTCAGAAGTAAACATCGGTGTGCTGCGAGTGGCTGACACATACACACTTTACATCAACGATGTGCAGATCGGAGAAGTGTCGATTGCCGGACGCCCGCCCGGCGATTTTGGCCCATATGCGCAGACAACATCTAGCGAAGCTCCGATTTCTGTAATTTTTAGTGCATTGGAAGTTTATTCACTTCCAACGCCATGAACATCAGTGAGAGCTGTCTCGACCGCAGCGGCTTGGTTCATGTTTGCGTCAGGGCTTCGCGTTGCCCACAGCAAAAATTCGACATTACCTGCCGGGCCAACTAGGGGTGACGGTAAGAGGCCTGCCGGAAAAAATTCGTTATCAAGCGTGTAAGTTAGGGCCTTTTGGAGTACGTCTCGATGAAGGACGGGGTTTTTCACGACTCCACCCTTTCCGACTTGGCCTTTCCCTACTTCAAACTGCGGTTTAATCAAAACAACTACTTGGCCTGCTGCATGCACAACGAGGTTCATTACTGGCAGAATATGGCGAATCGAAATGAAAGATACGTCCGTTACGGCAAAGTCAACCGGCTCAGGAAGCCCTTCTAGGTAGCGGGCGTTCACACGTTCCATTTCGACAACACGATCATCCTGGCGTAGTGACCATGCAAGCTGACCATAGCCGGCATCGATTGCATAGACTTTGGCGGCTCCATGTTGCAACATACAATCCGTAAAGCCACCGGTAGAAGCGCCAAAATCTGCGCAGATCGCCTGTGTTAAATCAATGGGAAATTTCTGAAGCGCACCGAGTAATTTTTCACCACCCCGGCTAACAAAACGAGGTTTACGCTTGAGGGTAATTTCTGCATTTGTGGCAAACTTTGAGCCGGGCTTCGTGGCGAGTTGACCATTGACCAGTACCTCACCAGCCATAATCAGACGCCGAGCCTTTTCACGAGTTGGTGCGAGACTGCGTCTCGTTAAGAGTAGATCCAGTCGTTCTTTTGAAGCCTTTGCCACCAGAGATACCACCGCCTGTACAAGAACCGTAACCCGTTAAAGTGTAACAGCAAGAAGCCCAGCGGTATACTAAAGGTTATGAGGGAAGGAGTCCTTGATTGACATCCGTTGAACAAACTCAAACAGGTAACCGCACCCTAAGCTCACAGCTCATTGGCCTCATTCGCACAATGAGGCCTAAGCAATGGACGAAAAACGCGTTTATATTTGTCGCTCTATTATTCGATGGCAAGGTACTAAACCCAGATTACCTTTTCATAACCGTTGCTGGTTTTATCCTATTATGCCTAACAGCTAGCTCCGTTTACCTGTTTAACGACCTCAGCGATGTTGAGGCAGATAAACTACACCCCAAGAAAAGAAACCGCCCCCTACCCTCAGGCCAGTTATCGAAGGGGCTAGCACTTTCTGCCGCAATTCTTCTACCCATAATTTCTATTCCCCTAAGCTTTGTGCTGAACCCGATCTTTGGGGCTATTCTGGTTGGGTATTTGTTACTCCAAATAGGCTACACGTTCCGCTTGAAGCACCTTGTTCTGATTGACGTTTTAACAATTGCCACAGGGTTTGTACTGCGAGTTGGTGCAGGCGTTGCATTGGTCGATGTGGAACGCTTTTCCCCATGGTTGTACATCTTCACGACGATGCTGGCCCTATTTCTCGGCTTTGCAAAACGTCGCCAAGAGTTAGTTCTGCTCGACGGCAAAAGGGGTACACGCATGATATTGGAGGAATACAGCATTCCGTTGTTAGACCAACTGCTGATGATCGTCACTGCAACGACCATCATGACCTATGCTTTGTACACCTTTAGCGCCGAAGGCTTGCCCGAAAACCATCTGATGATGTTAACCGTTCCGTTTGTGATCTATGGTATATTTAGATACCTATACTTGATACAAGTAAGAAAGATCACAGAAACCCCAGATGAAGTTCTTCTGAAGGATGCCCCGATGCTAGCAGCCGTGGGCGCATGGGCTTTATCTGTGTTTCTGGTTTTGTATATTATCTGATAGAGAACATCATCAAACGTGCAAGTTTTTAGTGCAACAACCCCCGGAAAGATTATTTTATTCGGCGAACATGCCGTTGTTTATGGTCGCCCAGCACTGGCCGCACCAGTATTTGCAGTAGAAGCCAAGGCAACAGTCAGGCCTGGCACTAAAGGTTCCGGCATTGCCATCGAGGCCCCGGACATTGATCAAAACTTTCTTATTTCAGCTAAGACATCCTCCCCGCTCTCTGTTGCCTCACGGGTGACGCTTGACTTTCTCAATGAAGAAGAGCCAGATGTCATCATCAACATTTCCTCCACGATTCCTATCGAGAGCGGGATGGGCAGCGGTGCAGCCGTAACGGCAGCACTTATCGCTGCATTAGGCGAAGCGCTTGGCTATCTGATAGAGACACAAGATTGGTCCAAGTTAGTCTATGAGGTTGAAAAGGTGCATCATCGCAACCCAAGCGGAATAGACAATACCGTCGTGTGTTACGCTGAGCCTGTGTATTACGTCAAGGGTGAGGAGCCAAAGTTATTTATCCCTGCTGAGCCACTCCATCTGGTGATCGCTAATACAGGGATTCGTGTGCCGACCTACGTTCCGGTAAATCGCGTTCGCGATCTATGGAAACATGACAAACACTCCTACGAGGGGATATTCTCCGACATCGGAGGGGTTGCAGAGCTGGCCCGTTGGAACATTGAAAATGGAAATTTACCCGCCATCGGTGAATTGATGAAACAAAATCAAAAATTATTACGCCAACTGGGGGTCTCATCAACGCTGTTGAATACTCTGTGCGATGTAGCTGTATCCGCTGGAGCATATGGGGCTAAACTGACCGGTGCTGGGGACGGCGGCAATATAGTCGCACTGGTTCCACCAGAAGCAGCTGATCGTGTTCAATTTGCGCTTGAGAAAGCCGGAGCCGTCAGCACGATATTTACAACTATCCGCCCCTAGGTCCAAGCATGCTGACATTCCTTAAAATCGGGGGTTCTCTGATTACAGATAAGGCTCATTCTGAGACCATACGACCTGAAGTAATTCGCCAACTGGCACTAGAAATTTCTGAGTGGGTCAAAGGTGGGCAAGGGAAGCTTCTCATCGGACATGGTAGCGGCAGTTTTGGGCACATCGCTGCTAGCCAACACGGTACCCGGCAGGGTGTCCAAACTCCTGAACAATGGCATGGTTTTGCAGAGGTAAGTTTAGTCGCTTCTAGATTAACAAACATCGTACTTGAAGCATTTCAGCAAGCATCTATCCCTGTTATGCGCTTTCAACCATCTGCGTCTACCATTGCTGAGAACGGTATCATCAAGGAAATGGCTCATAAGACTATCAACAGTGCGCTTACGAATGGCCTTGTACCGTTAATTCACGGCGACGTCGCATTTGACACAGCGCGAGGCGGCACAATCATCAGTACAGAAGAGATATTCTTTCATCTGGTTGAACCATTAGCCCCAGAACGCATCTTACTTGCTGGCGACTACACCGGCGTTTTTGACCAACGAGGTAAAGTCATTAAGCTGATTTCGAGCGCAAATTTTAGTGACATAAAAGAAGCGCTTGGTGGGTCAGAAAGCACCGATGTTACCGGCGGTATGGCATCCAAGGTTGAATCTATGTTGATGCTGTGCCAACAACATCCGCATCTTACGGTTCATATCTTCTCTGGAAGGGAGACAGGTCATGTGAAGACAATGCTAAGCGATCCGCAGGCGGCGCTTGGCACCACCATCACAGCCTAACCTATGAAAGCAACGGCAAAAAGCTACAGTAATATCGCCTTCATTAAGTACTGGGGTAACCGGGATCACACGCTGCGGCTACCAGTAAATGGGTCAATATCAATGAACCTAGAAGGCTTAGAAACGGTCACGACCGTGATCTTTGATCCTGCATTCAAGGTTGACACGCTATCCTTGAATGGCACAGAAACAAGTGGGACACTACTAGAGCGCGTTTCCAAGCACCTCGACCATATTCGCGCCCTTACGGATACTGAAATGCGAGCACATGTTAAGTCTCAGAACAATTTTCCGATGGGCGCAGGTATCGCATCCTCAGCGTCAGCCTTCAGTGCCTTAACAGTCGCAGCTTGTGCAGCCTTATCACTTAACTTACCGGAGCCAGAAATATCACGGTTAGCACGGCTTGGCTCTGGCTCAGCTTGCCGCTCGATTCCCGCGGGTTTTGTTGAATGGCATTATGGTAACGATGATGCAACTTCGGTGGCAGAAAGCATCGCCCCAGCGGCACATTGGGATGTCGTTGACTTGGTTGCAGTTGTGAGTGACACACACAAATTAGTTGGGTCAACAGGTGGGCACAAGCTCGCCTCCACTTCCCCATTGCAAGCAGCCCGCGTTGCGGACACACCACGGCGTCTAGACTTATGCCGCAAGGCCATTCTTGAAAAAGATTTCGATACGTTTGCGGAAGTCGTTGAACAAGATACGCTCATCATGCACAGCGTCATGATGACCTCTGAGCCAGCACTTATGTACTGGTCGCCTAGCACCTTAGCAATCATAGAACTCGCACGACACATGCGACAAGACGGTGTCCCTGTCTGCTTTACCATCGATGCTGGACCAAACGTACACCTAATCACCCCTAAGCAACACAGGCAGACAGTACGTGATGCTGTACAAAGTGTGGAAGGTGTACTTGATGTACTTGAAGGGGTACCCGGCGGCCCGGCACATGTTCTTTAGAATTACGTTTGATTAGGCTGCGACCTTGTGACTGTGAATTTACGGTCGTTATAATCAAGCGCTAAAGATTTATTGGAACAAAATTTCAGATGGTGAGGTACTTTTTGAGGTGCCTTGAGAAAGGTATTTTTCGTAGATGGCAGGAGTCAATACAGGGCTGGCGGTGCTAGCCTTTTTCATCGTCATTGGGCCACTTATTCTGTTTCATGAATTGGGTCATTATTTGGCGGCGAAATGGAACAACATTGAAGTAGAAGAATTTGGGTTCGGCTACCCACCGCGCCTGCTCACATTGTTTAAAATTGGAGAAACTCGCTTTACCCTCAACGCGATACCACTTGGTGGATTTGTTCGCCCGGTTGGAGAAGATGACCCCGATGCTGAAGGTGGGCTGGCAACAGCAACCCCTTGGGCCAGATTACAGGTCTTAGCGGCAGGGTCAATCGCAAATTTTATGGTCGGCATCATTCTTTTAATGATCATGTTTATGGTCGGTGCCCCTGAAGACGTCGGGGCCCAGATTAGTTTGGTGGTTGAAGATTCACCTGCTGAGCAAGCTGGCCTGCTACCAGAGGACATCATCCGCGAAGTAAATGGCACCCCAGTGCTTGAGTCAGCCGACTTAGTTCGACTCATTACAAACAACGTAGGTGAAACTATTGAATTAACAATTGAGCGCGGTGGCGACGTGTTTACGACTGAACTCATTCCACGAACTGAAGTCCCAGAGGGTGAAGGCCCAATTGGCATTGCCTTCCAGCCATTACAGGAAGTGCGTAGCTACGGGCCAATACAGGCTTTCACCAAAACAGTAGAACAGCTTGGACAGATTGCACGAGGATTTGTTGAGTTCCCAGCCTTGGTGATACAACAGCAGATACCTGCTCGTTTCCTACGACCAATGAGCCCCGTTGGCATCAGTCAGATCGGTGGCGAAGCCATTAGTGTCTCCGTCGAAGAGAATGCACTTTGGCCTATCATTCGGTTGACAGCGGTGATTAGTTTCGCACTTGGTTTTACGAATTTGCTGCCGATTCCCGCGCTGGATGGCGGTCGGATTGCATTTGTTTTCATTGAGTTAATACGAGGACGACCTATTGACCCGCGACGAGAAGCCATTGTTCATTTTGTTGGGTTTGCCGTCTTATTAACGACGATGCTGTTGTTCGTATATTTTGACATAACTGACCCGCTCCTTGACGCTACTATGCAACCCTAGCGGAGAGAATGATGACAGATAGCGAGGCACAATCAGGCCGCTCGCTGAAAGACTTGCTTCAAGAATTAGATCGTGAGATCAACACCGTCAAAGCTGCGTTGGTGTACGGATTATCTGATCTAACATCAGAGGAAATGGCAATAGCGCGGGTCGAGTGGCCGAAAGTCAATGTAGCACAGCGTCGTTTAGCAATAGCACGACTAGCAGAGGCAAGTGAGACAAATTACGAACTTGATTTTTCCCGCTTTGCCCGTTATGCGCTAGAAGACAGTGACGAGCAGGTTCGAAAGGGTGCTATTGAGGCACTTTGGTACAGTGAAGATACGGATGTTATGCATACTTTTATCAATCTTCTTAAAAATGACCCTGCAAACTCGGTACGCTGCGCAGCCGCCCAAGGGTTAGGTAGCTTTGTCTTAGCTGGCGAACTTGGTGATATTCCTCAAGCTGCCTTTACAACAGTGGATGACGCCCTGCTTAACGTCTGCCGAGAGGCTGAAATCTCTTCAGAGTTATATCTGCGGGCACTGGAAAGCGTTGCTTATTCTGGGAACGAAGAAGTAAGCGAACTGATTGAAGAAACAGCCAAACAAGAGCAGGTGGCTCTTCAAGCTGTGGCCTTGTTTGCCATGGGGCGTAGTGGTGATGAACGCTGGGGCAAGATCGTTATGCGGAGCTTACATAGTGACTCACCCCAACTTCAGTTTGAAGCTGCCCGAGCAGCCGGTGAACTCATGCTGGAAGCAGCAGTTCCACGGCTGATTGAATTAAGTCAAGGCGATGATATTGAGATTCAGGAAGCTGCCATCATATCGCTAGGAAATATTGGTGGACAGGTTGCCATGCAGGGCCTGACGCAGTTATCCGGCTCACTGGATAATGAAGAACTACTCGATGCAATTGAAGATGCAATGAACATGGCGGCACTTTCAACGGGCGATTTTGCCAGCTATTTCATACCAAATGGTGAAAGCATTGAGTTTGACGGCGACGATGCAGACGATTTCGAGTACTTTGACGCTGACTAAAAAGCTGATTCGGTATTTATTGATTATCGCCTTGAGTACCTTGTATTCGAGCATAATCACCGCAACAGCTCGCGCACAAGGCACACTCACTTTTCCACAGCAAGTAAATGTGATTTATGGTGAATCGATTACCTTTGACTTAACTCTGCCTTCCGAAACGCAATACAGCAGCGCATCCCTGTTCGTCGTCACAAGTTCTCAACAAGAGGCTGTTGAGATTGCTGCAAGCCCAAACGACGATGGATTTCAGGCTGTTACCGACGTTGATACGTTGACCCTTCCTCCGGCCACATCACTGAGTTTTTGGTGGCGTTTGCGCGGCGTTAATGGCACTATTGACGAAACGTCTATCCAAGTTTTTCGTTACCATGACACCAACGTTCAACAGCCATGGCGTCAGGCAGACTTTAAGGACGTAACAGTCTTTATCTCGTCAGATGAAGACGAGCTTGCTGACATTGGTGCAGTCACTGTTCAACAAGCGGTCAGGCAGCAAAGCCAGGCATTAGGAATCGACTACGGCCCCGAAATACCATTAACTTTATACATCTATCCAGACTTAGGAACACTATCAGCCAGTTTGCGTTCACATGATACGCGTATACAAGATTGGGTCGCCGCTTACTCACTTCCAGCAGACAGCTTGATCATGGTAGCTGATGACGGCACGCAACATGGCTTAGAAAATAATATTCGGCATGAGGTAGCTCATATCATTATTGCTGCGGCAGCCAATAATGCCGATGTACCGGCTTGGTTCAACGAAGGGTTCGCTCTAAACACCCGGTCGGAACCTGATAGAGCCTTAGAACAAATATTGAACCAGGCTCTACGGGATGATGCTATTCTGCCTATTACATCACTTTGTGAACCAAATTTTGCCGCGCTACCCCCGCAGGAGGCTGCATTAGCTTACACCCAAAGCGCGAGTTTGTACCGATATATCTTAGAGAGATATGGGGCTTCACAAACACGAGCTTTGCTTACCACCTATGCCGATGGTTCAAGCTGTGGTGCTGGCATACAGCGAGTCCTGGGGCTTCCCATGGAACAGTTAGAGCAGCAGTGGTTAACCGCTGCTCAGCGGGCAGCGGTTGAAGCTAACTCAAGCTTCAGCTATTCAGCTTTAATCCTTATTTGGGCAATGAGCATTATGCTTGCACTATTGTTCGTATCACCACAGATACCGAGGCGATTGATTAGGGATTACTCATGAAGAATGATGATCGATACCGTATTGAAGCGACCATTAGGGGGCATGTTCAAGGTGTGGTGTACCGCGGGACGACAGCCAATGAAGCCAAGAAACACAGCGTCACTGGTTGGGTTCGGAATAATGCGAACGGCACCGTTTCTGCCGTCGCAGAAGGCAGCAAAAGCGACTTAGAAGCGTTTTTGAAATACTTGCATGAGGGGCCACCGGCAGCTAGAGTTACCGGCGTTGATGTGGTTTGGAAACGTGCCACGTCCGAATTTGATAGCTTCAATGTAAGATACGTGTAAAAGCATCTTTTTAATTAGCTAAGAACCGAGCTGTGACCTCCCCAACCATTACAATGCGCCACGATTCATCAAAATTAGCTTGGCAAGTTTTACTGACTGCGTTTAGTGTTTTTCTGGTGCTGCTGCTAGCCGCAAGCTACTTTGCATATTGGTTTGTATTTCAATCACGCGTACCATTATCGGTTGACCTTTCTGCTAGCCGGGGGACTGCAAGCATCAATTTACCGAATACTGATAATGCGATAGCCGTTACAAACACGCGTACCAATGTTGAAAACGGCGTTGTCATTGTGACAGACTCAACATCACAAGCACTGATTGAATTTTACGATAGTGTCGGCAGCACTGAGCCGATCGGTGCAATTACAGTTTTTCGAGATAGTGAGGTGACCTTCCATGAGATGACTCGTCCGCGTTTTAATCTCAATCAGAGTCGCCATGAGATACATGCGGAAATCATTAGGGGGCAAGTAGAATTTCAGCACTTCGGTGGTGCCAGCCGCGATACTCGTCTCTTAGTCGATACAATGTATGGGTCAATCTCAGCAAGAGAGCCAGGTATCTATCTGATTGATGTTAACCGGACAAACACGGAACTCATGGTGACAGAGGGGCAAGCACGTGTGTGGCGGCCTGAGGCCAGAACCTTTGTCCGTGTAAGAGCCCAAGAAATGGTCAGTATTAGCGACACGAACCAGATAATCGAGGTCGTTAATGCACCCAGCGCCCTGCTGGAAAACTCAAATATCCTTGCGGGCCTTGAGGATGACTGGCTGTTTTACAATGATCGCGAACCGCCAGGCAGTGCAGAAGCCACAACATTTCAGGGACGTGATGCTATCTTGATTGACCGGTCTTCGGAGAAGTATCCGCAAGAAGTTCTTGACCACGGCGAAACGGGGTTGGTGCAAAACCTCAACGTAAGCGTAGAAGATTATTCATACTTGGGGATGCGAGCAACATTTTATGTGGAAGAGCAGTCACTCTCTACCTGCGGCAGCCTCGCCAGTGAGTGCCCCATGATGATTCGCTTTACATACCTTGATGAGAAAGACAATGAACAAGTCTTTATTCACGGATTCTACGCCGAACATGACCCAAGCCTCGGCTTTCCTTTGGCGTGTGCAAGCTGTCAAAGTGAACATGAGCGCATCAACGCTGAAACTTGGTACACGTATGACTCGGGCAACTTGATTACGGCCTGGCCTGAAGAAAGGCTGCCGAAGACGATCACGCAGGTAAGTTTTTACGCCTCCGGCCATGCTTATAAGGTGTATATCAGCAATCTTGATTTAATTGCACTCGAATAGTCTACTTTAGAACGGTCTTTGACCAACCAACCCAGGAATAGCTGTTAGCTGTTGATTCTCCAGCCGCCAAACCTCATGTGGAAAGTCAGCTGAGGCGGAGACAACAAATGAAAAGGCAGCTGCTAGCCCCGGCACATTACGTAGATTTTGGTAGTAGCGCTGATATTGCTGCCCCTTCGCCGCCATTGCTTCATTGGGATTGGGATTACTGAACTCTGTAATAAACAAAGGCTTGTCAGGGTATTGCTCACGATATTTTTGATAATTTAAGCCGCCAATGCGTGTATTTTGTTCGGCGGCATTCTGCCAGTAACAATGACAGCATATAAAGTCTGCTTGTCCGACGATTTTTCCGGCATCACGCAGAAATTGATCCTCATTGTAGCGAATACCCAAGATTGTTGGCCCCGGTGAAAGCCCCGGCCAACCGAATTTGGCATCTGGGAATTTGGGCAAGAGGGCCCCTTTGACTCGTAAGAACCAGTCGGCAAACTCACGACCGTTCGTCCAAGTACGCCCCTGCCCTTCTGGTACGAGGTTCGGTTCGTTATGCACCTCAAAGTAACGCACCCCTTTTTGGTAGAAGCGCCCCATATCAAATTCGACGAAACGAGCAAAGTCAGAAGGTGGCACAGAACGATTACGGAAATCTACAAAGAGGCGTACCATAATAAACATACTACGGTCTAGTTGGCGGGCGCGATCAACATCTTCAGGCGCAGCAGAACTTAATAGCTTGACGGCTTCAATGCGGGCAGTCTGCGCAGCGACCCAGTCGGCTTCTTGCATTCGCCCATCTGCGCGACCATGCACCCCGACCAATGCAACCTGGGCTGGCCACAAATTACGGGGGAAAGGCGGTGTCTCGGGTTCATCTTCTGGAAAGTACAAGAATGGCGTCGGATCAATAATATCGTTTGGATAAGACGTCTGACCAGCAGCGGAAGCTCCATCCCTCTTTAGCGTCAGGTGGAGATGACTACCGAAGGAGTTACCTGTGTCGTCAGCCAAGCCAATTAACTCGCCTGCTTTGACCTCTTGCCCGACCGTCACAAGAGCCTCGTTAAGATGCGCGTAGATTGTTCGGTAGCCTTCTTCATGGCGCAGGCGCACGTGGATGCCATAGGCATGCCCGTCTGCACCGTTATTGACACGGTATACCGTTCCATCGGCACAGGCATAGATCTTAGCATTCAAGGGTGCTCGAATATCAACACCTTCATGGCCGGGTAATCCAAAGCGGCGATAAAAGTCAGGATTAGCACCAAACGCCTGTGTGTAAACGCGGAAGTCAGTAGGCCAACGTAACCGAAACTCTTCGGGGTCTTCGGGATCAACTGGATCAGGCTGGATGGGATATGGCTCATTGCGTTGAATCCGATCAGCAAGTATGGTTGCTAGCTGGGACAGCGTCGTCACATTGATAGGATCAATAAGTGCACCCGGTGCATTATCAGTGAGCCAGGCGACAATGTCGCCTTGTGCTGGGTAACCACCAGGCACATTTACAACTGTAATCACCTGCCCAGGTGATTGAAATGCAGCAGCATTTGCGGGGTTTGGGGAGATAGTGGCACGGAAGCGCACAGCAAAATTTCGGGCGACACGTACCCAGCGCCAGTAATTCGATGCGGGCAGCAGAACAACTTGCGGTCTTAACTCTGTTTCCATCGGTTAATCCTTGCCAGTTAGGAATGGGGTTCAGTTAGCGACTACACTCGGCAGTATTGTTATAGCAAACGCAACTACATGCGCAAATTATAGCATGTTCACGGGCAGCAGCGTTCTCGCCCAAGGTTATATGTTCACTGTATAATGCCATCAAATTGACACTAAGAGACAACATATGCCATTTGATATCTCGCTTAACTTTGGGCAAGCCAACAATGCGCTCAGCGTCGTCGTGACGATTGTTGCGGTGATCTATACTGCGTTGACCATCGCCCTAGCTATTTGGGCATACAAAGATATGCGGGCACGCTCCCGGGACAGCTTTATCGCTTTTGTGGCAGCGATAGTTGTCGCGATATTGAATCTTCCAGGCCTGTTAATCTACATGATCTTACGACCACAAGAAACCCTTTCTGAGCAATATCAACGGTCCCTAGAAGAGGAAGTGCTGCTACGCGAAATTGAGGGTAAAGCAACCTGTCCTGGGTGCAGTGCGCATACACATGCGGACTGGCGACTTTGCCCACATTGCCAGACAAAACTCAAGAAACCATGTGAAAACTGCCAACTTTTGCTAGACCTTCCCTGGCCCGTCTGCCCTTATTGCGCACATATGCAAAGCCGCGTTGAGCGCGTTTCAGTGATGGCACAACGCGAGCAAACCAAAACTACTTCCGGCAGAAACGCTGCAAACGCACCACAGAACATTGAGGATATCATCACGCAGGAAGAATCATCGGTACAATAGAAAATGCCTTACCTTTTGATAAAGCATTTTCGTCCGACTAATTTTTTGACATTAGCGCTTTAGGTTTGTAAAGGCCTGCAACCCAGGATAGACAGCCGCCTCGCCAAGGTCTTCCTCAATACGGAGGAGTTGGTTATATTTGGCAATGCGGTCGCTGCGGGCTGGAGCACCTGTTTTGATTTGCCCCGCATTAAGTGCAACTGCAAGGTCAGCAATAGTCGAATCTTCAGTCTCGCCACTGCGATGCGAAATCACAGCCGTCCAGCCGTGGCGTTGAGCTAACTGTACTGCTGCAATCGCCTCTGATAGCGAACCAATCTGATTGACTTTGGTCAAAATAGAGTTGGCGGCTTTATCTCGAATGCCCCGCTCCACACGGGTAACATTGGTTACAAGCAAATCGTCACCAACGATTTGCACCTTGTCGCCGATGCGCTCGACCAGCATCGTCCAGCTTTCCCAATCATCTTCATGAAGCCCATCCTCAACTGAAATGATGGGATATTTATCAACCCATTCAGCCCAGAGGTCTACCATTTCTGCGCCGGTTAAAGAGCGATTTTCAGTAGCTAGATGATACTTGCCGTCTTCATAAATTTCGCTAGCAGCCGGGTCAAGGGCGAGCATAATTTGTTCACCAGCCTTGTATCCCGCACCGTCAATGGCTTCTAGGATCACCTCGATGGCTGCTTCATTCGTCGGCAAGCTAGGGGCAAAACCACCTTCGTCACCCGTGGTTGTGCTGTAGCCCTTATCGTGAAGTACATTCTTTAGTGTATGGTAAATTTCAGCACCCCAGCGCAGCGCTTCAGCAAATGTAGGAGCACCAACGGGCATTACCATAAACTCTTGGAAATCGGAGGAGTTGGTTGCGTGCTTACCACCGTTCATGATGTTCATCATTGGGACTGGCAAGATGTGTGCGTGGACACCACCAAGATAGCGATACAATGGCATCCCGAGACTATCAGCAGAGGCGTGTGCAACCGCAAGACTGACCCCTAAAATAGCATTTGCACCAAGCTTACTTTTGTCTCGTGTGCCGTCCAATTGATCGACAAGGAAGCCGTCAATGGCTACCTGGTCAGTAGACTCCATATCGACAAGGGCATCGGCAATAATTGTGTTAACGTTAGCAACAGCCTTGGTGACACTCTTACCTTTGTATCGATCTTTATCTTTATCTCGAAGCTCTAGAGCCTCGTAAGCACCCGTAGAGGCACCTGAAGGCACGATTGCACGACCGTAGCCCCCGTCTTCTAAAAAAACTTCTACTTCCACAGTCGGATTTCCGCGAGAGTCGAGAACCTGACGCCCATGTACCTCAGCTATTCTTGCCATGCGTAGCTCATCCTTTCAACGTAATTGTTTGATTCAGTCAAACTGCCTACCCCATCCGCATTGTGAAGTGCAGTTTATGAGGGATGGTCAACATTTGTAGCGTGAGCGGCACAAGACCAGCTCAACCTACTTTTGTGTGACCGTTATCAATAATAGCCTATTCGTATTAACGAGACCTAAAATTTGCTTTGACGGTCACAAATGCTGACGGTAGATTCATAAATTGGAAGTATCAGGTTATAGGTAAACACAAAATTATGAGTGATGGAAAAAAAGTTGTCGTTGCCATGAGCGGTGGCGTAGATAGTTCTGTATCAGCTGCCGTACTAGTTGAACAGGGTTACGAGGTTAGCGGTTTGATGATGCGCTTGTGGTCGGAGAGCGGAAGTTTCACCACAAAGCGGGATAACCGCTGTTGTACCCGTGACCAAATGATTGACGCACATTTCGTCGCGAAACGCTTGGAAATCCCGTTCGAGGTAGTCGATGCTCGCGATGTCTTCAAACAGAATGTCGTAGACCGCTTTATTGAGGGCTACAGTCAAGGGATTACGCCTAACCCGTGTTTGAGCTGTAATCGGCATATACGGTTCGATTTTTTGCTCAATGAGGCGCTTAAAAGAGGGGCTGACTATTTAGCTACGGGACACTACGCTCGAATTACACAGTCGGCGGATGGCCTCTACCAGCTAAGACGCGGTGAAGACGAGCGCAAAGACCAGAGTTACGTTCTCAGCGTGATGAACCAATGGCAGTTAGCCCACACCCTTTTTCCGATTGGTCAATTAACAAAGCCCCAAGTACGTGATATTGCACGCGACCTCGGCCTGCGCGTAGCTGAAAAGAGTGAAAGTATGGATTTATGTTTTGTGGCGGATGGCGATTACAAACGCTTCTTGATTGACCACGCACCAGACGCTTTTAAGCCGGGACCCATTGTATTTTCGGACGGCGAAGTCGTTGGTGAACACAAGGGACTGCCTGCCTACACCATTGGTCAGCGAAAAGGGCTTGGCATTGCCTACTCTGAGCCGCTCTACGTATTGCGGAAGAGTACAAAAGATAACACGCTGGTTGTCGGTACACGGAGCGAACTTGGGCGCGATCAGTTGCTAGCGAAAGAAATCAATTGGGTAGATGGCGCACCTCCGCCAGTTCCAATCGATGTCGAGGTCAAAATTCGATATAAATCGCGCGGGGTACCAGGAACAGTGACAGCACTGGGAGCGCAGTCTGCAAAGGTGCAATTAGTTGATCCACAAGCGGGTATCACACCCGGTCAAGGCGCTGTTTTCTATGCGGGTGACAGAGTTGTTGGATCAGGCGTAATTGCAGAATTTACCAGAACAGAAGCGCACGCTACGCTATTAGCGGAATAGATAAAAAAGGTTCCATGGAATGGCTGCTTGCGACAACAGCATCACGGTGGCAGCCGCAACAATTGAGGGCCCATAGGGAATAGCCATGTGGGCTCTGAATTTACCACCCCGCAGCACTGCAAAGATAATAATTGTACCGAGAGCACTAACAGCCCCAAAGATGATCATATAAAAGAGCATAAAATAAACATCGGGGTTGCCCACTACCAGACCACAAAACGTCGCCAACGTCACATCACCAAACCCAAACGCAACCTCTGTTACGGGCTGCTCACGGTTTGTATTGATCACCCAGAGATAGACAAAACCTAATAAATATAGTGCCATCACAATGATCTGAGCGGCAGCATAACCAATCAAAGCGTCTGCGAATTTAACCCGTGAATTAAGTGCAACTTCAAGCAAAGCGACGACAAAAGCCGGAAACATCACAATATTGAGTATCAGACGATGTTCAATATCAATAACCGCGATCAACAAAAACAGCCAAAGATAGAAAAGATGAACCACGTATTGAGCGTTAATTTCACCATTGCGTGTCAGATAAACAGCAGCAGCGATTGTCACTGCTTCAGCCAGTGGGTAACGCGCCGCACTAGCGAATGTGGGGCGTTGATAGTCAGCACCCGGTAAAGTGCGTCGAATAAACCCATAAAGGCTCGGAATAACCTCACCTGACTCTTCGGACTTGGAAAATGATGATTTCTTCTGGACACTCTCAGCATCTTCTAACTGGTTCGACTCACGGACAGCCGGTAGAACATCAGCAAGATAGTTAATAAGTAGCCCAAGTGCTAAGCCGATAGTGACTGCGATCAAGAGGGTTACATTCATTCATCAATCCTGTAGGTGTGTACAGAGGTTTGTGCTGAACATTACTGTAGCGCCCCTTCGCAAGCAACTCCAACCCTCAAAGCTTTCATGTTGTAACAACGCTCAAACACTTGTCTCGTGTATACTTCTGCTATTAGATGCTTCAGCGATACAACAAGGAGGGCAGTTATGCGAGTTCACTACTTAATTTTAACAATGCTCATCGTACTGGTGTTAGCCGGCTGTGGAACAAACGCCAACACCGAGCGTGCTGCGCTTGCAACCGGTAAAGATTGGGGCAGTATTGAACAGGATGCAAACGACCCTCTCGTTATTGGTGTGTTACTTGATCTATCTTCGCCGGGCATCAGCAATATCGGTGATAGTCAGCTAGAAGGTATTGAAGATGCCTTAGACAATTATGATGCCGAAGGCGATAGATTTAGTGTTTCTGTAGTAGACAGTACCTGCGACCCTGAGATAGCAGCCGGGGCAGCAAACCAATTTGCTAGGGCTGAAGATGTCGTTGCAGTGATTGGAGATACCTGTTCAGAGGTTTGTAACACAGTTGCCCCAATCCTTGAGGCAGAGCGACGGCTTTTCATTTCCGCTGCGTGTGGTAGTGATATGCTTACCGACCAATTAGAAGGTTATAGTAATTTTGTCCGGACTATCTATAGTAACCGAGTTGAAGGTAAGGTAATTGCGGACTTCGTCTTTGAAGAGTTAGGCAGCCGACGGGCGGCTATCATCGAAGGGTCACAGCTAGACTCTAGAGAAATTGCCGATGCGTTTGAAGCAACATTTGAAAGTCGAGGGGGTCAGGTGTTGGCTGTTGCGAATATGGACGCTGAACGCACAACGGTGGGCAGCACATGGAACCTCATAGAAGAGGTAGAAGCAGACATCATCATTTTAAGTGCAGCCCCAGAACAATCTCTAACCCTACTAAACGGTCGATCAGAAAATATTCAGGATATTCCAGTTGTAGTCAATAGAAACCTACGATCAACATGGTTGTTGGAACGCGTATTTGATAGCAGCAATATCTTCGCGTCGGGCCCGTTTCTAGATGACGCTTATGATAATTATGGTTATGCCTTTGGCTACGATGCAGTCGCACTCATTGTGGAGTCAACTGGAGACGTGGCAATAATAGATGACGAGGAAATAACGATCCAGCTTGACCGTTACCAGTTGCACAACGCCGTGATTAGCACGGCTGCCTACCCCGGACTGAGTGGCAGCCTGACTTGCACCCCCACAGGAGACTGTAGTGACCGACGCACATCTATCAGTGAGGTGCAGAACCTACAGTGGGAAACTGTGTACGTCTCGCGCTGATGATGTTGTCTATTCTCCAGAGGAGGATGATTCTAATCGCTTCGCCCGCGGCCCGACGATACGCTCAGTACCTTCAATCAATCGTCTATAGTTAGGAATGAGTGCAATCGCCACCAATACTGTCGTTGCTAGGCCAAAAACAACATAAGCAAATGGGGAGCCGAAGAAGGCGAACCGGATCAAGAAGATGATGAATACTGCAACTGCCGCGCTTGATGATGCGACACTCGCATAACCAGTACCAAGTAGAACAATTGGCACCAACGGTATGGTGATCAAGAGCGATAATGGGTAGAGAGCCGCAGCGGCTCCGACGTTTGGCCCAGTACCAGCACCCCCTCGGAAACCAATGTATATAGAGTAGTTATGCCCAACGACTACTGCAATACCACACAGGGCTTCTAATAGCAGTAATGATGGATCACCCGGCAACATGAGGCGGGCAAGATTGACTGCGCCTACCCCTTTCATAACGTCGCCGAAGACAGTCAGTACGAAGCCTTTGGCTCCAGCAGCTCGCAAGGCATTCGTCCCACCTGTGCGTCCACTTCCGATGTCGCGAACGTCCTTGCCTGTTAGAGCCTTTACGACAATCAAACCCATCGGAATTGAGCCAAGTAGATAAGCCAGGATGACGGCAATTGGGTATAGAATTTCGGTTGGTAAATTAATCACTGTATTCCTCCAACAATCTTATTTCAGCATTGATGGTTGTTACAGTTTTGGTTAAGAGGGCTCGAACAACCTAAAAAGCCCTACAGCCGCCATTATAAGCGACAGACCATATAACTACGCAAATGCACTACCCTACAACTACGATACAATCCTTAGTTGATTTCGGCATCCATTAAACGGTCAATACGCACATCAATTTCGACTGCCTGCCTCTTACTAAAGCGAAATGCCCGCATTGATAATGTGGCGTCCGCAGTTTTCGCTACCACAAGATGAGCAACATGGACGTAGCCCCAAGCACCTTCTGTATCTGACGTCGAAAAACCAGTTCGTGCGCCACTTGGGTGAGAATGATAGATTGCGGTTAATTGTAAGCCAGCCGCTTCAATCGCAACCAAAGCCTGATACTGTTGCTGCGGTTCCATGTAGAAGGCGGTTCGGGGCTCAGGCGCAATATTTTCAACTGGGTGAACATTTTCCGCTCGATCTGGCGCAGCGGCAGAGAGAAAACCGCAAACCTCATCGTCTGAGGTGTGTACATGTTTCTCAATTCGTCGCATGGCTTGAAGCGTTAAAATGAGAGGCTGCATCACTCGCTTTTGGCTGATACTATGTTTCTCAGTCACTATGTTACAATGCGTCCGTTAAACCTTTGTTATTGTCGTGGTTCATCGAAAGCGCTTAGAATGACTCTAACACGCGAGCGGGAAGACTATCTCAAGACGATCTATCAACTCCAACGGCAGGCCAGTCCCGTTCGCACAAACACCATTGCAAAGGCTATGGGCGTGGTTCCAGCTTCGGTCACCGGCGTTATAACACAGTTGGCGAAGCTCAATTACTTAAAACACCAACCATACAAAGGTGTTACGCTAACCGATAATGGCGAACGCGAAGCCTTGAGGATTATACGAAGGCACAGATTGATAGAGCTATACTTGATTAAGCACCTAAACTATTCGTGGGATGAAGTTCATGACGAGGCTGAGCGGCTTGAACATGCTGTCTCGCCTTTATTTGTTGAGCGAATTGCTACGATTCTAGGTCACCCAGAAAACGACCCGCATGGCGCCCCAATCCCGACACGTGAAGGGTATGTGCAACCACGTAAAGACACACCGCTGACAAAGTTGGATTTAGGCCAAAGTGCAATTATCTCCGAGGTGCTGGACGACGACCCGGCCCTACTCCGCTATCTCGCGGAGCAGGGCTATGTGATCGGGGCAACAATTATTGTCAGGCAGATATACAGTGAGGGGAAACAGCTACTGGTTGAAGTAGACGCCAAACCTAGGGAGGAACTTTCGTTGAGCACTGCAGCCAACATCTTTGTTACGCCTATCGACTAGGTCTGCTTATTAGCTTAGAATGCCACCTTCGGTCATCTTACGTGCGTCAAGCAGTTCATCAATTTCATCTTCTGAGATATAGCCCTTCTCAAGCACAACCTCTCGGATGGTACGACCGCTAGCCATTGCTTCCTTGGCTACCTCAGCACCTTTGTTATAACCAATCACTGGGTTAAGCGCTGTCACCAAAATAGCATTACGTGCCAACCAGCCAGTCGCCTTTTCTTCATTAGCTTCTAAGCCGTCAACTGCCTTTTCTTTCAAAGTGCGGAGTGTGTTTATCATCAAGTCCATCATTTGGAAGAGATTGTAGCCCATAATCGGCATCATGACGTTTAACTCGATTTGACCAGCTTGCGCACATAGCGTGACGGTCAGATCGTTACCCATAATGTGAAACATCGATTGATTCGTCATTTCAGCAATCACAGGGTTGACTTTTCCTGGCATGATGCTTGAACCAGGCTGGACGGCGGGCAGACGAACTTCGGCTAAGCCAGTTGATGGGCCAGACGATAACAAACGGAGATCATTTGCGATTCGGGTCACATCTTGAGCAAGTGTCCGTAGGGCACCGCTAAAGTAGACCATATCACCCATCGATTGCATTGATTCAAAGAGATTGTCCGAGCGGTCCAGATCAAGCCCGGTTAGTTCTTGCAGCTTCGCAATCATCTTTCCATGATACTCCGGATGTGCGTTGAGGCCGCTCCCGGTAGCTGTGCCACCTATACCCAGACGGCGAAGGCTGTTAGCCGCTTCGACCATCTTATCTGTGTTACGCTGAATATTACGGGCATAGGCACCAAATTCCTGTCCGAGGCGAACGGGTACTGCATCCTGTAAGTGTGTCCGGCCTGACTTGACAATCCCGTCAAAAGTTTTAGCCTTATCAACCAATGACTCAGCGAGTTCATCCATTACTTCGGTGAGCTCTTCGAGACGCCAGAGACAGCCAAGGCGGATAGCCGTTGGAATGGTGTCGTTGGTGGATTGAGCAATGTTGACGTGATCATTGGGGTGCACAGGCTTGTTTGGATCGTCTAACGCGTAGCCAAGAATCTGGTTTGCCCGATTTGCAATCACTTCATTGACATTCATATGGTGGGATGTCCCAGCCCCTGCCTGAAACGGGTCTACGACAAAGTGCGCATCCCAATCACCCGCGACGACCTCATCAGCCGCTTTCATCACAGCTTCAGCAATTTGCCGACCAGTAACAGTCTCGTCATTGATTTTTTTGTCTTGAAATAGCCCCAGTTCGTTATTGACTTCAGCCGCAGCACGCTTAATGGTCGCCATTGACCAAATAAATGCTCGATACTGCTTTAAGCCAGAGATCGGAAAGTTTTGGACGGCGCGTTGAGTCTGTGCCGCGTAGAGCGCATCAGCAGGAACCTGAAGCTCTCCAAGTGAGTCGCGTTCTGTTCTATACTCAGACATAAGTAATCCTTAATTAGTTCATAGTAAGGTCAGATGAACATTCATTTTGATAACGAAAAGGGCAGCCCGTTAGACGGCACTGCCCTTTTCATCTAGCGCTTGGGTCTACTTGCTAAAGTGCGTCGTAGCCAGGACCTGTTTCAAAGAATTCATAGTTTGGCCTGATGTCCGCGGTTAAATCGAGGACTTCTCCACCAGCAGCTTCCATTTCCTTCTTTGTGTCGTGTGGAACATACTTCTGACCAGCAGCCAAGGTCAGTTCAGTTGGCACTTCTTCTTCGATAAAGATGGCTTCATACGGACACTCTGGGACACATGCACCGCAGTCAATGCACGTCTCAGGGTCAATATAAAACCAAGGCCAATCTTCTTCAGGTTGACCACCTACGATACATTCTACGGGGCAAACATCGACACAAGCCGAATCCCGTAGGCACAAACTAGTAATGATATGGGTCATATTCTGACGCCCCTCTCCTAATTAAATCTTGCGCTAACTTAGTGTACTGCTTTTCCCTCTTGAGATTACTTAGCAGCTTCGTAGCGACTCTGAACTTCGTCCCAGTTTACCACGTTCCACCATGCGGAAACATAATCACCGCGGCGGTTTTGGTAATTTAGATAGTACGCATGCTCCCACACATCCAAGCCAAGGATTGGAATGAGACCGTTAGAGATTGGATTATCCTGATTAGCGGTTGAGGTCACAACGAGTCTGCCGCCACCATCAACGCAAAGCCAACCCCAGCCACTTCCAAACTGACCCGATGCTGCCTTACTGAAGGTGTCTTTGAAGGCATCAAAGGAGCCAAAAGTGCTGTTAATTGCATCAGCCAAGGTACCACTGGGTTCACCGCCACCGTCCGGGCTCATGGCAGGCCAGAATAACATGTGATTATAGTAGCCACCGCCATTATTGCGGACAGCCGTGCGGATTTCTTCCGGCACTGCATCAAGATCGCCAAGAATCTCAACGATACTTTTTGCAGCCAAGTCATCGTGGCCCTCAAGAGCAGCATTAAGTTTGTTGGTGTATCCGTTATGGTGTTTGGAATGGTGGATATTCATTGTACGAGAATCAATGTGTGGTTCGAGTGCATCTTCACTGTACGATAGTGCAGGCAGTTCAAAGGCCATCTAGGAGTCTCCTTATAATTGATTTAAATTTCAACAGTAGCTGCCGTTTTGTCAGTTATGTAGACAATACAGCTAATTTCATTGTAGCCACCGCTCCCGCAGAATTCAACGGTTACACGCAGTATGGCGGGTTATTACGCTAAGAAACACACCGGAATTACTAATCAGCGATCAAGTGCGGTATGCTTCGGAGGCTATGTTTCTTGATGAAGTTACGATACGAGTCAAAGCAGGTGACGGTGGGGATGGCCTAGTTTCTTTCCGTCGTGAAAAATACGAACCACGTGGTGGCCCAAATGGCGGGGATGGCGGGCGCGGCGGGGATGTTGTGCTGCAAGTTGATCCTCGCCTAAATACGCTTCGTCACTTCGATAATAATCGTTTATATATAGCCGAAGATGGTAAACGAGGCGGTAGTTCTAATAAAACAGGCGCCACAGGGGCGGCTACTGTTCTGGAAGTGCCCCCTGGCACAATTGTGAGAGATGCAGACACGGGCGAATTAGTTGCTGATCTTACCGGTGATAACGAGCGTGCGATCGTAACGTTTGGCGGCCGGGGTGGTCGAGGAAATGCGCGCTTTAAATCAGCGACACACCAAGCACCCCGGATGGCAGAACGGGGAGAGCCTGGTGGCATCCGTTCGCTTGCTCTCGAACTCAAACTAATAGCAGATATTGGCATTATCGGGGTTCCCAACGCAGGAAAATCTACATTACTATCGGTGATTAGTGGCGCAAAGCCCAAGATAGCCAATTATCCTTTTACCACATTAATCCCGAATTTGGGGGTTGTTAAGCTAGATTATCAGGAAATGATATTTGCTGACATTCCTGGATTGGTCGAAGGGGCTCATCAGGGCGTTGGGTTAGGTCATAGTTTTTTACGACATATTCAGCGAACACGGCTGTTGGTTCACCTACTTGATGGAACATCAGATAACCCAGTCGCGGACTACAACCAAATCAATACAGAGTTAACGTTATTTAATGAGAAGCTCCTAGAAAAACCTCAAGTCGTCGTGTTAAACAAAGTTGAATTGCCCCAGACTATGACCCATTGGGATGCTGTTCAAAAAGCGGCTGCCGCTGATGGCTACCCAGCATTTGCCATATCAGCGTTCACCCGCGAAGGAGTTCAGGCATTGCTATACACGCTGAAAGAGATGCGTGACGCGCTCCCAGCGCCCGCGATGACTGAAGAAGTCCCCGTATTCACTTTAGAAGACGAAGAAGTCTTTGAGGTAAAGGTGGAAGATGGCATGTTCTACGTCACCGGTGCGCGCATTGAGCGCGCAGCAGCGATGACTTATTGGCAGTATGATGAGGCAGTGGTTCGTTTTCATCGCATTCTGACTGCCTTGGGTATCACCGATGCACTACTTGCCGCTGGGGTCGAAGAAGGCGACACGGTTATAATTGGCGAGCATGAGCTGGAATGGGTCAACTAGCTTGATGAGGATAGGCCTGTTTGGCGGTACCTTCGACCCACCCCACTATGCTCACCTCATTCTAGCGGAACGAACACGCGATGCGTTGCAATTGGACAAGGTGTTTTGGGTGCCAGCGGGAGACCCGCCCCACAAACGTCTCGAAATCCTCACTGCCGCCCACAGACGCGCTGATATGATCCGCTTAGCAATTGCTCAAAACCCCGCATTTGAGTTGTCAACGCTGGATGTTGACCGACCTGGCCCGCATTACACTGTAGATATGGTGGCTCAGTTTAGAAACACATACCCAGATGCCAGTGTATATTTTCTAATGGGTGGTGACTCATTATTTGACTTGGCTCAGTGGCATCAACCTCAGCGACTCATTGAACTGGCTCAATTAGTAGTCATGCAGCGCCCGAGTATTCAGTTTGATATCGATGCGCTATCACTTCAGATTAGCGGTTTGAAGGGTAGAGTTATCGTTTTAGATGCACCACTAGTTGAAATTGCATCAACAGACATTCGCACCATGTGTTCACAAAACAAATCGATTAGATACCTGCTCCCACATGACGTTCATGCATATATTCAAGAACACAAACTGTATCAAGCGTAACCGACTGTACACTCTAACAGTGCTACTACTGGCGTGCCTATGGTTAGCGGGCTGTGGTGAAGAAGCAACGACTATTGACGCAACTCCAGCCGCTACTGCCGCACCCACCCCAACGCGCTTACCTGAAGATCGAGGCCCATTGGTTACTCCTACCGTGCCATCGGTACAGGTGAGTTCACTTGAACGAATTCGTGAGACTGGTTTTGTGCGAGTAGGTGTTCTTTATAACTTGGAGCCATTTAGTTATGTTGATGAAACAGGCAACCTAGGCGGTTTCGAGTACGCGCTTCTGAATGCTATCGGTGAGGTATGGGACGTTGAGGTTCGCTTTATCCAAGTCACGCGCCAGACACGGCTTGAAATGCTTTTATCCGGCGAAGTGGACATCCTCGCAGCGGCCACACCAAAAAACCGAACGCTCGATCAGTTTGTGGATTATACAGGCACTATTTTTCTCGGTGGATATGGTCTGCTTGTTAACGATGGAAACGTAGAAGTGAGCGTAGCTGAATTAGCGGGGCAGCCAGTTGGACATATCGCTGGAGATGAGGCTCGTTCTGTTATCGAGGCGGCTGGCATGCAGCCCGTCGAATTCGAGTCAAGCGATGTTGCCATCGCCGCACTACAAACGGGTTCCATCGAAGCTTTTAGTGACCGTCGCGAAGACTTGATGTTAATAGCCAGTTCAGCAAGCGGCGTTGATATTGCGAACGAACTGGTGCAGGAAGAAAGATTAGCATTAGCTGTTCGTGAAGGAGATACCGCACTCCGGGATTTACTCGATTTAACGCTACAATCGTTAGCTGATGAAGGTGTCTTTAGCCAAATCTTTTCGACTACCTTTTATCGCTTCACAGCAGATAGTTATCGAAGCTACCTCGGTGAGACAACCCACACATTCGAGTCATTTCCGGATGAAGTTGATACGGCATCTACACTCGACAGGCTGCGTGCAGGCGAGGCAATTCGGGTTGCAGGTTTGACGTTGGATGCGGAACCTGAGCCATTTGATGGGCAAAGTATCGTAGACGGATTTAACCGCGCCTTAGTCAATGAGATGGCTCGTCGTTGGAATGTCCCTGTGGTCGAGATACCAAACAGCCTCAATGAAGAAGGACTTAACCTACTACAGCAAAATGATGCGGACTTGGTTGTTGGCATCACACCAGATCGAGGTTTGATAGGACGTGTTACCTACAGCGCACCTTATTACCAACGGGGCATTCTAATTGCACATCTGGAAGACGTTACAGTGGATGGTATCAATGACCTCGATTTCCGAGATACATTAGCGCTTCCGCCTACAGCCGTGACGAGTGACTTAATTGAGGATAACAATGGTTTTCCGGCCTATCAGGAAACAGACGAACTTGAAGCGGCTTATGAAGCGCTGCTCGAACGTGGGCCAACTGCACTCGTCGGTGATGAGTTGACCATTATTTTGATGAGTCAATCGAGCGAAGATATTGAAATAGCCGACGAAAAATACCGACCAGTTGACCAGGTTATTGGTATGCGTGCGACGGATAATGAACTTCATGCGTTAGTCAACTATACGCTTCAGGACATCGTCAGTGAGGGCGTAATGACAACGCTGGCTGACCAGTATTTTGGGAATTATGTCCGCGAAGATGATCAGCTCCCACTACCAAATGAAGGGGTTTTTATCTGGCCTGGAGACGGCAGTTACCTCAATATTGGACAATACAGGTAGATTAATTAGGTCATTTCAGAATATGCGGTATGAACTAGGATCGTATAGATCTCTCTAGGTGCTACAGTTAGAATAATTGGCCCGCCGCTTGCACCTGTTATCTGCTGAATTTTCGTCGATTCATCCATTGATACCTGCCATGCGGGCCCATGTGGCAAGTTAATCTGACAGTGAACTTGAATGACCTCCTTAGCAATACTATACCCCCGGATAATCACGCCCTCAGTGCTGATCGACATTTTAACAGCGCTTATGATGAACTCCGGATGATCAACTTCGATCAGGCTGAGGGTTGGTGGCAGCAAACGGGCAGACGGGCCCGAGTGGATGACAGCGCGCGGAATGCTCTGAAACGCAAGGGCCTGCTGCCAAGCCTCAATATAGCCGTCATGATGAGGGATGATGGCATAAGAGTAATCATGATTTGCATGCTCTTGGGCGTCTGGAACTAGGACTGCTTGACCATCAACGTAAGAGGTACCTACCGCACGTAAAAGCGTAAGTAAAAAGGTGACACCATCAGCTTCAAGTACAGCCGCCGCTTCTGGCATGCCAAAGCTTGCTATGGTCAGGCCCACTTCATCATCATAAGCAGAGACAAGCCCATGTTGGGGCATTGTTTGCTCTGTAAGCGTGCGTTCAACTATCTCGAACTGCCCGCCCCAATAGGCAACATGGCTCAGAATGGGTGTAGGAAATCTTACTTGTAAGCGGTGATCTGAGGCGTTGTTGGTAACAAAGACTGAAACGTCCAGGCGAGGGACACCCGGGGTTAAGTGTAGATTAGTCATAATTGAAATAGGCACAAATTGTGCCGTGAGTTGAAGTCGGCCCGTTCCATCAGACTTGAGATGCTGTGGCAACCTAAAAATTTGCAGAAATTGTAAGTACTGTCCCGTGGCGTCCGTATGGCGCTGAACTGCAAGGGGTGTGTTGGTGGCTACGCGAATAAGCGTATCAAACTCAGGTTCTTTATATGCTTGTAACGAACCAGCATCGCCCCCATCCACAAACTGATTGAGCCCAGAAAATACGGTTCCTGTACGCTTATCAAAGAGGGTCAGCGTGCCCTCTTCTCGGTCAACGGTTACGCTCAGAAATGCGTTTTCAATTGTGTCTGAGACGTCTGTCTTAAACCCAGGACCAACAGGTTGCTCAGAGAGGGTTAATCGATACGTCTTATATCCAAAGCCAGGAACATCCGTCGCGATGAAGTGAGCGGTCGATTGGTGTCCTTCAAAGTCGGGCACTTCCACTGGCGTCGTCACGGCATGCGCATCAACCGCGACGATGTGTTGAGCATCAGCGAGGCTATCCTCCAGGGTAGCGGTTACAACAGCGGTTTGAGCAAGCGGCGCAGGATTAATGACAGTGACGAATGTACCAGTTTGCTCAGATGAGAAGTCAGATGTATCTACCTGTTGTAAAAGATAACCTACGGATTTTTCAGACAATTGGGATGCAAGCTGATCCACTTGAACCATCCTGGTCTTGACTTCACGATACACATCATCATGCCCGAAACCAGAGAGGATCGCGTCAGATTGGTTTTGCAGTAGAGATTGCCAAGCATGACGTAGCAACTCAGGTTCAATTAGATCGGCTGGCTGGAGCAATCTAAGGTAAGCTGCAAGTGGTTCCACCCACCGAAGTAATTCCGTTTCAGCCGCGTAATTTTGCTGCTTCAACCAAAGCCGCGCGCTGTAGCGTCCCCGATCAGTATCGGTGATACGTTCAGACAGCATTTGACTGCGCCGACTATGCCGTTTTGGCAATTGATAATGCCGCGTTTGGTCTTGCAACCCCCGTGGTAAAAAATAATCGCCTGTGGAAGCTGATGTATTATCAATTAACGTGAGACTGAAACCATTGAGAAGCTGAACCAACTGCCCTATCCGCGACTCTACGACCAGATACTCTGCCAGAGGCACATTGAGTTCCTGTGCAACATTCCGCCCTTCTAATAAATTTCTCACCAGCGACTCAGCGCTGACCAAAAATGGGGCTGGTTCAAGATACCAAGGGCCAAACAACAGTTGGCCACCCGCCGCAACCTCATGTATCAGGTCATTTTCTGAGGTATATATATCTAGATAATCTTGAAGAAGAAGAACAGACTGGCCAACATTTACGACAACGTCTTCAGTTGTACCAAACGTACTCATTAATTCCCGAAAAATATACAGATATTCAAGCCGCCGACGTTCAAATAAGTGACGTCCTTCGCGTTCCCATGAAGCAATGACATAGCGTCGTCTGCGCTGCGTCATTCTCAAACCGTTCCATCCATTTTGGCTATTGCGTTAGACACCTGCCGTCTAACAAGACGGTCAATAAAGAAAGCCACAGTAATTCCAGCAATCACAGTGGCTGCACCCACCAACTGGCTCGTTGTGGGCGACTCAGCCAGAAAAATGATAGCCAGTAGAATTGAGAATACCGCTTCACCAATGATTGAAACCGCCACAAAGGATGCCGAAATATGACGCATTGCTTCGTTGATGGCACTATGACCAATAAGCTGCGGCACAATCCCAACAGCCAACAACCATGGAAGCACCGTGATAGGAATTACAGTTGCTGGAGTTCCAAAGACTGCTGATGTGACAATCAACAAGGCGGCAGCACTTGAATAAACAACTGTCAGATACAGCAGCAGAGAGACTTCATTCCGAACAACTCTGCCGATCATAAAATAACCAGCACCAGCTAAGGCACCAAGCAGAGCAAGCGCATCCCCTAATAGTGTTGCTGTCCCCTCTACTGCCGTTCGTCCTGTCTGCGAGATAATGACTCCACCCACAATTACAACTATGATAGCGCCCCACATAAAAGGATGAACATTTTCACGCAAAACAAACGGCGACAGAAGTGCAACCCAGATTGGTGTCGTTGTTACCAATACGACTGAATTTGTGACGGATGTCAGCTCGAGGGAGGTAATCCAAGAGGCAAAATGAATGGCGAGAAAAAGTCCGCTTAGCGTCATTAACAGCACAAGATTTGTACTAATTGCTTCAACTGTACGCCAAGATCGCTTGCAGAGAGAGATAAGCATTACACCAACGGCAGCAATGGTCATACGATAGGACGCAATCACTATCGACGCTGCCCCGGCCTGTTGAGCAAAGCGGATGAGTGTCGATGCCGCGGACACGGCTAAAATGCCGACAACAAGTATAATAAAGGGTCGGATACGTGATCGCATAAGTAGTTGTTAACGCTATGTGAGCGTAGCATATCCGACATGAGGCAATTGTACGAATCAGTTGAGACCAACAAATGGCTCCAACTGTTTTGTGCATATTCTATTTAGTGATTACTTATCTCGGTTGAGCACCAAGTCAACAATTTCGGCGAGTTCATCACGATAGTTATTATCTGGCAGAACCTTTAGCTTCTTAAGAGCCTTGCTCGCCAGGTTTGCTGCAAGAACTTTCCCAGCTTGGACTGCCCCACCATCGAGCAACTTACGACGTAGAGCCAAAACAGGATCTTCTTCGTCGATATTTTCATGTGGTTCGGCTACTGCCATACCATACTGGTGACCGTTACCACCACCGGCAACAGCGGTTGCGAGGGCGGCCATCCCCTTGCCCTGAGCAGCATCTAGGCCAACACCTTTGCCGGTGACGCGTGGGTCGCCGATGAGGTCAAGCATGTCGTCTACGATTTGGAATGTCATTCCAACGTAATAGCCGTAGCGTTTCATCGCCTCGATTTGCTTATCATTTCCTTCAGCGAGCTTTGCACCCAAAACCGAAGCAGCTTCGAATAAGGAGGCCGTCTTCTTAGCGATAATCTTTTCGTACGTCTCTCTATTAAAACTGTTTGTCTTAGCTGCATGGGCTTGCAACGTTTCACCCTCGACCAAGGCGACAGTTGCTTTAGCCAGATCGATGTTTAAATCTTTGTATGGCGACATCAGTTCGTAGACTTTGGTAAAGAGGTAGTCACCGGTAAGCAGGGCGAAAGTTCTACCCCAACGCTCATTAATAGTCACCCTACCCCGCCGCGTTGACGCATGATCGTTAATGTCATCATGGACAAGCGTCGCCGTATGGACAAGCTCTAAGGCGGCAGCTACCGGAACAACTCGTTCCAAATTTTCTCCGCCCAACGAGCTGTAAACAAGAAACATAATACGCGGGCGCACACGCTTGCCACCAGCAGAAATAATATGCTGACTCGCTTCCTCGAGAACGGGAACGTCAGTCTTTACAACATCCAGCATAAGCTGGTCGGTTGCTACAATAGCATCGCTGATATTCATTATTGGTTGATCCTCCAATCGAAGGAAGGAGACTGCTGCTTTTACATGATACTGAACGGATTATACATTCTGTAACCAGATTGTGCCAATTATCACAAACCAATCTACGACAATTTCTACATTACGAATGATTATTCTCAGAAGGGTTAACTAGCGCTATTGCTTCAATATCAGGCGGACCAGAGCGAGCTAGGATAGACTCAAGAGCAATTTGTGCGAATTGAAAGAAAGCCTGCATATCTTGAACTCGGCCTAAATAGTGATCAGCCAGCACTTCATCTTCTTTGGAAAGATTAGGCATCGCCTTTTCGAGCTTTTCAGCACTATCTCGAAGCACCTCAAGAGCAATACCAACCTCGCGACGTTCACGACTTTCTATAACAGAGCGAATAATCTTCCAAAAATCACCCTCTGCCTCATAGTACTTACGCCGGTCGCCTTTAACCCAGACCTCACGAACCATGTTCCAGCGCTCCAACGAGCGCATGTTCATGCTAACACTGGCTTTCGACTTATCTACGATAAGTTCTAAATCATCCAAGGAAAGCGGTTCTGGGCTCATCAGTAATGCGCCGTAAAGGTGTCCCATGACGGCGCTAAACCCGAAAAATGACGCTAATTTACCCAACCCTTGGATAGTATCATCACGAACTACTTCTAAGTTTTCATTCATAATTGTATTTTCACATAGTATTAAATCCGGTGAAGTTGAAAGCGATTGTATTCGACTTTACAGGTAGGCACAAGCGCACTTCGATGTTTTTACCTGTTTTTTCACAAATCCTATTCATTCATCAACTGATAATTAAACATCGTTCCTTGATATTACAATCACCGATATGTTAGACTTCTGTGGTGAAAGATAAAAAAAATCCACCAAAGACACAGCGCGACAATGCAGTTCCATCAGATAAAGTAACCATTCCAGATATTGTGATTGGAAGGCTACCTGTCTATCTGCGCGCCCTCAGCCGGATTGAGCAAGAAGGTAAAGAAATCACCTCATCTCACGAATTGGGGAAGCGCTTGGGCATCAGTTCAGCCCAAATACGCAAAGATCTATCTCATTTCGGGGAATTCGGGAAACAAGGTACTGGCTACAACGTGGTGCAGTTGAGCGCTGCACTCGAAACGATTATTGGTCTCGACACACACTGGCATGTGGCTTTAGTCGGTGTGGGCGATCTCGGGCGGGCAATTGCTCACTATAATGGCTTTAAATCGCGCGGATTTTATATCACCCATTTGTTTGACGCTGACCCTAACAAAATTGGCACAAAATTGGCTGACATAGAAATTTTAGCTTTTGATGATATAGTCGAGACTATTCAAGAGGCTGGCGTCCAGATTGCAATGATCGCTACGCCCGCCGAAGCAGCCCAAGCCATTGCTGATCGGCTCGTAGAGGCTGGCGTGCGTGCTATCTTGAACTATGCCCCTATCACTATCAGCGTCTCTGAAGGAGTATATGTACAGTACATTGATCCTGTACTACACTTACAAAGGATGGTTTATTACCTCGATTAGGGGTCAAATATTAGGCATGGAACGCCGAAGCGTTTCCAAACGTTCGAGGCCTCTACTGGCACCCAAGGCGGTTGCACCGACAGGATCATCTGCGATAAATGCAGGAACGTTTGTTTCGCGAGTCAGATACTGGTCGATGCCTCGAAGTAACGCTGTACCACCCGTTAGCACCATGCCTCGGTCGATAATATCGGAAGACAACTCCGGTGGGGTTTTCTCTAATACTTTGCGGCACATAGCAGCAATAATAGATAGTGGTTCTGCAAGCGCTTCCACAATTTCGCTCGTCGTTAGGGTTATCATCTTCGGCAGGCCATCAACTTGATCACGGCCTTGAATATCCATTCGAAACTCATCGCCAATGTCTATCGCAGCGCCAATGTTAATTTTGGCTAATTCAGCCGTCATATCACCGATAATCAAATTATATTTTTTGCGCGTGTAGTTGATGATAGCTTCATCGAGACGAGCACCACCAACACGTTCGGACGCCGCAGCAACGATGCCGTTCATCGCAACAACAGCCGCCTCACTCGTGCCACCGCCCAAGTTGACAATCAAGTTACCGCTGGGTGTACTAACTGGCAGCCCTGCTCCAAATGCTGAGGCAAGTGGCTCTGGTATTAGGTGCACTTCACGTGCTCCGGCTTGAATAGCAGCTTCGTGGACGGCCCGGCTCTCAACGCTGGTGACACCGTACGGAACCGTTACCATCAAGCGAGGTTTGAACAGGCGTAGGTTTCCGGTGACTTTGTCAATAAAATAGCGCAGCATCGCTTCTGTGACTTCATAATCTGCGATTACGCCATCGCGCATAGGACGCAGCACATCGATGCTTTCTGGCGTGCGCCCCCACATGTCACGGGCTTCTTGCCCCACAGCAACGATCTTTTCTTCGTCTACCGTGATGGCTGTAACGCCCGGTTCGTGCAGTACGATCTGGTCACGTTCGGCAATTGTGACATTAACAGTTCCGAGATCAACACCTAAATTACGGCTAAACATATTGCCTCCAACGACACCCTAAACAAGAGCCCCGGAAACCGGGGCCATTAAACATTAAAACTAATGATGTATCATAACCTGGCTTGACTGGGTCGCCTAACTTTACTCGTCTGATTGACCCGTCTGAGGCAGTGACGAACCCGCACGACGCTTGCGTGCAACTTTGAGGCGTAAGTTCGCACGGCGTAGCGACTGCTCGAGTGCAGCAAATTCGGCAGGGTCTTCTGGCGGGCCTTCCGCCATGATCTTCTGAGCACGTTGACGCGCTTCTTCAGCACGCTGGAGGTCAATTGCACCGCTTTGTTCCGCTGAGTCTGCGAGCACAATGACCTTTTGCTCTGTTACTTCAATAATTCCCCCACCAATAGCAAACGCTTTTTCGGCGCCATCTTGGCGGACCTTCAACTCACCAAAGTCGAGTACAGCCACTATCGGTGCATGGTTGGGCATGATACCCATTTCTCCGAGCACACTCGGCGCCGTTACGATGTCAACTGGTTCATCGAACACCGTTTTTTCTTGGGTGATTATCTGGCAATTTATTGGCACGGTATCTCCATCCTTTATCAGCTAATCACACTATTATGTGACTAGTCCATTTCGCCCTTACGCTCACGCTCTAGAACGTCATCAATTCCCCCGGCCATGTAGAAGAAGTTTTCTGGGACATGGTCAAGGTCACCGTCTAGGATCATGCGGAAGCCGCGCACGGTTTCAGAGACCGGTACATAACGACCATCACGACCAGTAAACTGCTGGGCAACATACATCGGTTGAGACAAGAAGTTCTGAATCTTACGAGCACGAGCAACCGTCAGCTTCTGATCCTCGGAGAGCTCATCAACACCGAGAATGGCGATAATATCTTGCAAGTCACTGTAGTTCTGAATGACACGTTGAACTTCACGAGCGGTATCGTAGTGCTCTTCACCTACAATGTCCGGCTGGAGAATACGACTCGTTGAAACTAGGGGGTCAACAGCCGGATAAATCGCTTGTGCTGCAATCGAACGGTCAAGCGCAATAGTGGCGTCAAGGTGTGTAAACGTCGCCACCGGTGCTGGGTCAGAGTAGTCGTCTGCGGGCACATATACAGCCTGCATCGATGTAATTGACCCCTTACGCGTGGATGTAATCCGTTCTTGAAGTTCGCCCATCTCGGCAGCCAATGTCGGTTGGTAACCAACCGCTGACGGCATCCGACCGAGGAGTGCAGACATCTCAGCACCAGCCAGTGAGAAACGGAAGATATTGTCAATAAAGAGCAAGACATCACGACCTTCATCGCGGAAATACTCGGCATTGGCTAGGCCGGTCAAGGCGACGCGGAGACGAACTCCAGGCGGCTCATTCATTTGACCAAAAACCATCACGACTTTGTCAATAACACCACTTTCTTTCATTTCGCCATAGAGCTGCGTTCCCTCACGAGTACGCTCACCAACGCCAGCAAAGACAGAATAACCGTCGTGTTCAGTTGCCACTGAGCGAATGAGCTCCTGAATAAGAACGGTCTTACCGACACCAGCACCCCCAAAAATACCCGTCTTACCACCCTTGGTGAAGGGCGCGATCAAGTCAATGACTTTGATCCCAGTCTCGAAGACCTCAGTTGAGGTCGCTTGCTCTTCGAAGGATGGTGCAGAGCGGTGAATTGGATAAGTGATGGAAGCATCTACTTCACCCTGCCCATCAATTGGGCGACCAAGGACGTTAAAGATACGCCCAAGTGCCGCATTACCAACTGGTACAGAAATTGGGCCACCCGTTGCGATTGCATCAAGGCCACGCGCTAGACCGTCTGTGGTATCCATTGCAACAGTACGCACACGACGACCACCGAGGCTTGTCTGGACCTCAAGCACCAACGGGTCTTCATTATCACCGCGTGGCACTTCTAGGGCTTCTTGAATTTCAGGCAGGCGGCCTTCAGGAAATTCACAATCAATGACTGCGCCAAGGATTTGTATTATTTTGCCAGTATTAGTTTGTTTTGCCATAGTATTTCCTATTCGCTTTGAGCGAGCGCATTAGCCCCGCCCACGATATCAAGAATCTCACTTGTAATAGCTAATTGACGTGCTTTGTTATATGTGAGGGTCAAGTCACCAACAAGAGACTCTGCATTCTCTGTGGCGTTACGCATCGCAATCATCCGGGCCGAATGTTCGCTGGCTTTAGCTTCCAGAATAGCCTGAAAGAACTGCAACTCCGTAAAACGCGGCATGATTTCGTCAAGAATAGATTGTGCATCCGGTTCGAAGGTCATGACAGCGCTCAAGCGGTCATCATCTGTACGCGGAACATCTTCTTCACCAAATACGGTAGAAGGCCGCAATGGCAGCAATTGAAACACTTCTGGTTTTTGCACAAGCGTGTTGATGTAATTTGTATAGGCAATATAGACTTCATCGGCTGCACCTGAGAGAAAGTCGTCTACTACCAAGCGAACGATTGGGGTGATGTCGACAATACGGGGCGGTTCAGGGAGACTGCTGAACTCAGCGATGACGTCTGCCCCTCGCCTGACGATGACGTCACGACCCTTGCGACCAACTGTTACGTAATGGGTTGGCAGTCCCTTTTCTTTTTCGAAGTTACGAGCAGCGCGAACAACATTAGTGTTGTACGGACCTGCTAAGCCACGGTCACTGGACATCAGAACGATGCAGATGTTTTTTACAGATTCGTGCTCGTCTAAAAGTTCGTGTGACGCTGAGCCTGTATCCATCCGCGATGCAATATCTTGCAGAATGTTCATCGCAGCGCCAGCATAATCTCTAGTGGCCAGCGCTTGGGCCTGAGCACGACGAACTTTGGAAGCTGAAACAGCCTCCAAGGCTCCGGTTACCTTGGCAATATTTTTGACGCTGCGGATGCGGCGTTTAATGTCTCTTGCGTTGGGCATTGGCTAGCTCCAACCGGCCTTAAAGTTATTGACCTGTGTCTTGATCTTCTCTTCTAATTCATTATCAAGACGCCCTTTTTCATTGATTGCATCAATAATGTCAGGCGCTTGACCCTTGATATACTGGAGCATTTGTGCTTCAAAGTCCTTGATTTGCTCGACGTCGACGTCATCCATAAGGCCACGCGTGGCAGCATAGAGTGCCAGCACTTGGTCAGGCAGTGGACGGGGCTCATATTGTGGTTGCTTGAGAATTTCTTGCAGGCGTCGGCCTCGATCAAGCTGTTCTTGAGTTTGTTTGTCAAGGTCGCTACCGAACTGGGCGAAAGCAGCTAAGTTACGAAACTGGGCCATATCCAAGCGCAAGCGACCAGCAACCTGCTTCATAGCCTTACGTTGCGCGTCACCACCGACGCGGCTCACAGAAATACCCGTGTTGATTGCCGGGCGAAGACCTGAGTTGAACAAATCAGCTTCAAGGTAAATCTGCCCATCAGTAATTGAAATGACGTTTGTAGGCACATAAGCTGAAACGTCACCCAAGAGCGTTTCAATAATTGGCAAGGCCGTTAGACTGCCATTGCCTTCTGCTTCAGACATCTGAGCAGCACGCTCCAGCAAGCGTGAGTGGAGGTAGAAAACATCCCCCGGATAAGCTTCACGTCCAGGAGGACGACGTAACAGCAATGACACCTGACGGTAAGCCCAAGCGTGCTTGGACAAGTCGTCATAGACTACCAACGCATGCTCGCCCTTCTCCATAAAGAATTCACCGATGGCACAGCCAGCATAAGGTGCTAAATATTGCAGTGTAGCCGAGTCGGATGCGGATGCGACGACCACAATTGTGCTTTCCAGCGCACCGTACTGTTCAAGCGTAGCGGCAATGTTCGCCACCTGAGCACGTTTTTGACCAATAGCGACATAGATAGACACGACACCGGTCTTGGTCTGCGCCTGATTAATAATAGCATCAATAGCGACAGCAGTTTTTCCGGTTTGACGATCACCAATGATGAGCTGACGCTGACCACGCCCGATTGGCGTCATACCGTCAACAGCAATGATGCCCGTCTGTAGAGGCGTATCGACGTTGCGACGCTCAATAACGCCCGGCGCAATCTTTTCGATTGGCTGGAAGTTATCAGCGTCAATAGGCCCCTTGCCATCAATCGGACGACCGAGTGGATCGACGACGCGCCCAATCATAGCTTCACTAACTGGTATTGAAGCAACACGCCCTAACCCAGTGACACGACTGCCTTCCTGAATGTCATTGTAGTCACCCATGATGATGATACCGACTTCATCCTCTTCGAGGTTAAAAGCCAGGCCTTGTGTGCCGTTATCAAACTCGACAAGCTCCTGCATGGTCACTTTCTCTAGACCAGAGGCACGAGCGATACCGTCACCTAATTCTTTGACAACACCCACTATCTTGACAGAGGGTTCAGCCTGAAAGCCATCGATCTTGGCTTTCAACTGCGCTGTCAAGTCTTTTGAAATGTCCGCTGTAGCCATATCGACTCCCAATGGTTAAGTTAATTTTTGTTTTATATGCTTTTGGAATATTTGGTAAGGCTGGGGGTTCAGGATGGATATATTGATGTTGATATTTTTTCCTCAGGAAAAAGAACTAGCAACGTCATTACTAAGCGTACCAAGCTTTACCTGCTTAAGTTTAGCGAAACCAAAACTGATTGCCCACTTTTTCACAATCGGCGTAATCGGTTTTATATTTACGTGAATAGATACAATTATCGATTTGTCCCCATTGTTTGATGAAGCAGCACATATCGCACTTGTATCCGTTAGCTTTGACCCGCGACACGACCAGCAACATACCCAACGATACCAGCAACAATTGAGTTAACTGAGTCCTGATCGAGCGCGTTTTGCAGGCCAAGAATCATCACACTAAATAAAATAGCCGTGAGGATAACGCCTTCGATCAGCTCGCGAACCATCCGCCGGTGAGATGCGCGCACCTCACTGTTTTCGGTATCACGTTCTTCTATCGTCGATGGCAACACGCGAGATGCCACATAGGTAATAGTCAGCATACTGAACGTCAAAAAGCCACCGATTAAGACGGCAACTGACGTACCCGACAGAATACCACTACCCTGCGGAGGTCGTGATTCAGTAATTGTGTTTGCGGCCCCGTCTTCTGACGACTCAGGTGCTACGACTGAAATCAGCAATTCACGCGTTGTTGTCGCAACTTGTGGGCTTTCTAATTGAATAGTGATGGCAATATTTTCATCGCCAGGTTCCAGTTCCGCGACCCGGAGTTGGAAGCCATATTCGTCCGCCGCCCCTGTGGGTAAGTCGAACGAGGGCCACAGAATATCGACCTGAGTCGCTCCTTGGGTGGTCGTCCCATTATTGCTAACCGATACTGTATCAAGCTGCTGCTGAGAAAACGAGGTGCTAATGGAGACATCATTGGCAGGTTCCGTGCCAACATTCTCAAATTCGATGAAGACTTGAACTGTATCACCTTCATCAACAAGGCCATCACGGTTCGCATCCGTGAGGAGTTCAAAACGAGGGCTTAAGGCCACGACTGGCCCAGAAATCGGAACGATCACTTCTCGCGTATCGAACACGCCAGAACCAGAGCGAATTTCTGAGATTACATTATAGCTGGTGACACCTGCGGGGAAGGGATCTTCAATGATGACGGAAAACCGCACCGAGCGAACGTCTTGTTCTGCTGGTGGTACTGAACCAATCAGCCAGGTTAGACCCTGCTCAGTGATTTCAGCCCCATCAGGATTTCCAGCAATATCTGCCGTCACCTCTGCCGGGGTTAACGCAACGATTGACGCCTCCTCCGACGGGCCACCACCTACATTCTGATAGTTCAAGGTGATGCGAATAGTATCGCCTGGATCAACAGCCCCGTTCTGGTTCACATCGTTGATTAACTCCACGCCTTCGTCAACAATACGCAACGATGGCCCAATTACCTCGAGAGAGGCGACGTTGGCTTCTGCCAATTGAGCCGTGGGCGTTCGAACCACGACAGAACCAGTCACTCTGGTGATTCCGGGTGGGAAGGTGAGTCTCAGAGCGACAGTGAACGTAAAGTCGAACTGAGTGCCAACAGATATGTCGTCAAAGGTCCATACAACTTGTGCGCCATCAACGACACCGCCATCAGAGATATTTTCGATGTTACCAATCAACGCTTCATCTAACAGGGCGACAACTTCAACCGGCCCCGTTGATGAGGGGCCAGCGTTAGATAGCCTAATGGTGTATTGAACCCGCTCACCCGGATTAAATCGATTGTCATCATTGATGTCCCCATCGGGCGCAAAATTTGACAGGCCTTGAAGCCTAATGGATGGGCGCGGCGTCGGCAGTGGCGTTGCTGTTGGAAGCGGTGTCGGTGTAAGTTCAACGTCTTCACCCTCCTCTGGGATCGGAGTTGGATCATCCTGTGCGGCAACAGGCAGCACACGGGTAGTGGCAATATTTAATAAAAGCCATGTCAATAAAGCAACTGCCAATCCTATTCCCAGATTTTGGTATGCTCGTCTGAGACGCATCAATGTTCTCCTCAATTAAGTGCCACATAGATCTTAGATAAATTACTCTTCTTCAGAAAGTGCTCCAAGCTCCAGAGAGCGCTGGTAACAAGCAGCGACCGCTTCAGAGATAGCAAAGCGAAAGCGGTGTTCTTCGAACACATGGAGTGCCTCTGCCGTCGTCCCAGCTGGGGATGTTACTTCATTACGAAGTTGAGCCGGATGCAGCCCCGATTCTTGAGCGTACATTACAGTACCATAGACGGTCTGATATACAAGCTGCTGAGCGACGGCTCGTGAAAACCCTAAGCGAACACCGGCATCTATGAGTGCTTCAATGAATAGCATGACATACGCCGGCCCCGAGCCACTGATAGCTGTTACTCGGTCTATGTCACTCTCGTTCTCGAAATACATCGTCTTACCAATTCCGCCCAAAAGGGCCTGAGCCTGCATCCGCTGAAATTCATTGACATCTGGTGTGCTGACCCATGCCACAAGCGCTTGCCCAACTTTGCCTGGCGTATTCGGCATCGCGCGAATAACTGTTGGATGTTCAAGAGTCTCTGTAATTTGTTTGAGCGTGATGCCAGCAGCAATACTTACGATAAGAGCTCGCGGCGGTATCTTATTATGGAGTTCGACAAGCACTGGCTGCATGACTTGTGGTTTAACTGACAAGAACACAATATCTGCTTCTAAGACGGCGTTTTCGTTAGAAACAGACGCTGTGACACCGTAGCGTTGAGCAACCTTTTCTCTTCTATCAATGTCGAGATCAGCAATACGGATTAAGTCTGGTAGTGTCATACCGTCGCGCAGGAGCCCTGCAATCAACGCAGACCCCATTGATCCAACGCCAATTACAGCAACTTTTTTTCCAGAGAGCGCCTGTGGTTCCGCTTGTTGCATAAATGATTTTTCCGGTGGGTTGGGTAGAGTTTGAAAACAGTATATCACGCTGTCGGTAATACGCGGAACAATCAATGAGAATACCGAGTGTTGCTTATGGGTATACGCTAACCAACCTGCGAGTACCATTATGCCAACGATACATGTAGATACAACAATCGAGATCACTAGCTAGATCAGCAGCAGCAGGCAGACCATGCTGCCGTGCAAGATCATTGAGCGCGAGCCACGTCAGCTCGTAAGCAATGGACGAGTACAACCCGGGTGGTTGTCCCCCACTCCCCTGCCGAAAGTCCGCATTGAATTGAGCTGAGTTCTGGGCAATACGAGTGCTTTCAGGTGCATCTTCCGGCATATAATAGGCTGAAGCAAACTGCACTTCCGTTGTATGCAACAACCAAAATTGAGAAAGCCCCCAGACCGCCCCACCGATTACATCCGGATCAGGGGTTGATAACAGGTCAGCATCAGGTTGAAAGGAACGGTCTATAGCAATTCCAAGGGCGAAGCTATCTGGTGCAATCGATATCTGCTCGTTGCTCTCCTGTAGCTGCTCTTTGGGAAACGTGGTATACAACGGCACTGCATGCTCAGCATAAACAGGTACCGCCGCCATAGTTGGCTCTAGAAGCCAATGACCGATGACAGCTTCGACAGCAGCATCAGCTACCAGCCGCTCTGCTTGAGTGACTGCTCGCTCAGCGTCAGCAAGATCATCGTAGGCGACTAGTTCGACGACAAAAGGCGCATCTGGGTGTTGGGCCGAGAACTCTCGGACGGCGAGACGTGCAGCCGGTATCACATCATAGCCGATTTCTCGATAGCGACCTTCAAATGGTGCCACCAAACCAATTTTGACGACATATGGTGACGAGTTTGTACAAGCTGTCATAAGGCCGACGGCAACCACGAGTATTGATAATAGTCTATGGGCAGGCATTAGCGAGATGCTCTTCAAAGGTGACAGCAAAATTGTGCAAGCCTGAACCATCGCAAGCAGCACGGAAATAGAAAAATGGACTAGGTGGCGCATAAACAACAGCTTCAATCGAGCCAGCCGTTGGGCTAACGATTGGCCCTGGCGGTAACCCTGGAATCAGGTAGGTATTGTAGGGAGATTGGACAACGGTGTAATCTGCTTGTGTCAAGGCCGTATTCCACCATTCATCGCGTGCAGCAACATAGCCTTGCCCATATTGTACGGTGGGGTCGGCCTGAAGCATTTGGCCTACATCAAGCCGGTTGAGATACACGCGCGCAATGTCTGGTCGTTCTTCAGGGACGGCGGCCTCACGCTCGACAATTGAAGCAAGGGTGACAAGTTGATGGAGTGTGTAATCGGTTAAAGTTGCATCAGCACGCACCTGCTCTGACACACGCGTTTGAAACCCAGCTAACATACGGTCAACCAAATCGGAGGCCTCCGCATCAACATCGAGACGATACGTATCTGGGTAGAGAAAACCTTCGAGCGTTTGTCCTACAGGAATGACACCGACCAGAGGGCTGCCTTCAGGCAGGTCGTCAATGGAGTCGGTTGCCGCTAAGAATTCAGCTCCAGTAAACGGTATCTCTTGCTGAGTATCGATCCATGCAGCGACTTGTTCACGCCGCCAGCCTTCTGGAATGCGCACACTAATCTCGACGGGCTCCGACTCTATCAGTGCGCGGGCCAACTCAGGGATCGTCATACTAGCAGATATCTCATAGATGCCAGCTTCAAATTGTCGATCTAAGCCGTTAAAACGGGCATATCGACGAAATAAATCCGCGTTGTCAATATAGCCCTCAGCCAGTAGAGCAAACGCAATATCAGAGGCACCTTCCCCCTCTGTAATTTCAAAGCGACGAGGAGCATTCGTCGGGTTAACTGTAGCCCGTAGCTGCGCTTGGTTGACGAGGAGATAAGCACTCAAGAGGACAGCATCTTGTGTGTCGAGTGATGGGTCGGCGGTGCGAAGCTGTGCCCCCATTAACCCGGCAGCGACCAACCCAACAACAACAATTACCAGAAATGTAAAAGCCACGATAGTACCAAATCGGCCCAGTCGCTGCTTCGATTTGCGCCGAATACGTTGTGTGCGACTTCCTCCCTGATGGGGCTGATCAGGCTGACCCGAGTTATTTGGCGGTTGGGAAGGGTTGGCCCGGCTCATTGAGCGATCCTTGAAATGCAATCAAATAGTCTTGCAAAATGGCAGCCGCAGCTTGGTCATCCACATGTTTGTTGGACTTTTTAGCTTTGACTTTCCCCACAGCGGCAGAAGAGCCTGTTTCATCCCAAAGGACAATTGGGACAGACACAGTTTTTGCCAATACATGGCACCACTCTAGCACAATCTTAGCTTGATAGCCGATTTCCGACTCGGAGTTTGTTGGCAAGCCAACAATGATCTTTGATACATCTTGCCGGTGTGTTAGATCTTTCAACGCTCGAAGCACTGCTTCAGGTTCGTCATTCGAAAGGATAGCTTCTGGTCGAGCAGTAATGCGCAGCGGGTCACTCAAGGCCACACCAATGCGCTTTTCACCGTGGTCAAGCCCCATAAAGCGCGTGAAATCATCCATCATCGACAATGACCTCAATACGAGACGGCAAAAGCGGCATAATGGGGAAGACGTTAGGCGTTATCGATATCTTGGGTTCAGTTTGTAACGAGAGACGCTCTTGTACCACCTCCCGCGCTGTATCAGGCTGCCGCCCCACAATATCGCGAGCGAGAGTACTTGTCTCGAACTCTGGTCTAATTAGTGTCGAGGCCTCCACCGTAAAGGTCACGATATCTGCATCAGCATCCAAGTGTTCATTCCTGCGTTGAAATATCACACTGTCAACGTCCAATCGCTGGCCATCTCGAACCTCTGAAATTAAGCGTCGGTAAGCTTCCTCACGAGCAGGTCGCTCATCTATAACGGTAACGGCAGCTTGTACCGTCAATTCAAGAGATAGTCGTTCGACTCGTTCATTACGTTCCGCCGAATACATTCGCTTAAGGATGCCGAGAATTTCAATTGTTTCAGGCAGAGGAAACTCCGTCTCTAGCAACGGCGTCACTAAGGGATCGGCAAGGTCAGCTTCAAAATCTTGTAGAAGCTTCTCAACCAGCGCATCCATCAGGTCAGTCATCACTGCTTCTGTTACAACGAAAGGAGCAGCCTGGACGTCTTTGACTTGGCTACCCTGCAAAGCCACGAAAATTTGACGGGAAGGAACAGCTACATCATCATCTTTTACGCGCAGTGAATTTTCTGTCAGGCTGCTGACAGAGTCAACTTGCAGAGACACCCTTTGCGACTCTCCTTGGATAACAACTTGTGCCGAAGGAAGCACAATTACAAAGACAACGACTGTAATAATCACAGAACTGGCGACCAGACCCAACAGACCGCGAGACCTTTTTTCTATTGCTGAAACCTTTTTCTCCACAGTTACCGATGAGGCGTTGTCAATTTCTTGCAGAGGCACTTCAGAGACAGAAGTTAGCGGCTCAACCGCTACTGGCTGACCTTCCGGCGGATGAGACGTCTCAGGTGACGGCGGCTGCTCAACCGCCATCTGTCGTGGCAATTGACGGCGCAGATAGCGCTTTTGGTACGCTTCTAGTGAGGGAAAGACCGTTAGAGATAAGTGTTTAGCATTTTGCTGAATAATGCTGTCTCGAGTAACGAGGGTCAGGCGGGCGTCGCGCTGCTCGACAGCACGCTGCAGCACGGTTAGGTCAAGCGGACGTTGCAGAATAGGGTTACGCGGATCATCTGGGAAGACCAGTAAAACATGCTCTGCGCGCAACCACTGAAGGCGATCACGCGCAGAGTCAAGTGTATCTGTTGCGTCAAGGTGAATAATCTGGTCTTTCATCGCTAATCAAACTAAACAATACTCAGCTTAATTCTTTCTCAACGACTTTTGGAACCAGCGCCATAGCTTCTTGCATGCCATCCGGGTTAGAACCGCCGCCCTTGGCAAAGGCAGGGTTAGGGCCACCGCCGCCGCCTTTGATCGGCTTGGCAACTTGGCGCAGCACATTACTGGCCCTCAGGCCACGATCTACCAAGTCTTTCGTCAAAGCAACCACAATAGATGCACCACCATCAATGTTTGCGCCAAGAACAACAACGCCACTGTTCACACGGTTGCGGTACGAGTCAGCCATATCACCGAGCAAGTCTGGGCTACCGGCAGCGACTTCAGCCGCAAGCACCTGAACGCCTGCTACCTCGACGGCAGCATTTAGTAAATCCTCAAGCTCACTAAGCGCTGACTCTCTTTGCACTGACGCCAACTCTTCCTGAGTAGCGCTTAATTCCTCTAAACGCTGGCTGATGCGTTCGGGGAGTTCTTCTGGCTGTTGGGCACCGACAATCGAGGAAGCTTGGCGTAAAAGGCCAAGACGCTCATTGATAACGCGCTGCGCTTCGTGTCCGGTAAGCGCTTCAATACGGCGAACACCCGCAGCACTACCACCTTCACTAATGATTAGAAAGGGGCCAATTTCGGCAGTGCTTGTTACATGCGTCCCGCCACAGAGCTCGTAACTATACATCGGATCGCCCGAGGCGTTACGCCCAATGATGACGGTACGAACGGTTTCACCATACTTCTCACCGAAGAGCGCCATCGCACCTTCAGCAACAGCTTGATCGCGCGTTTTAAGCTCTGTTCGCACCGCCTGATTTTCAAGAACTAAGTCATTGACTTGGTCGGCAATACGTTGGAGTTCGTCAGGCGTCACAGCTTGGCTATGATTGAAGTCAAAGCGTAAGCGGTCAGGCGCCACTAATGATCCCTTCTGTGTGGCACCCTTCCCCAGCACGTCGTGCAAGGCGGCATGCAGCAAGTGGGTGGCTGTATGATTACGCATAATATCCCAGCGGCGTGTGTGGTTAACGACTGCAGTTACTTTGTCACCAACTTTAGGCGTACCACCATACGTAACCTGACCCACATGCAGGATTAAGCCACCGACTGGGCGGCGCGCATTATTGATTTCGATTTCATACGCCGCAGTGCGCAGCATTCCTGTGTCACTTACCTGACCACCCGCCTCGACATAGAACGCTGTTTCGGCAAGAACCACTTCAACTTGGTCGCCTTCTTTGACTTCCTCAACCAGTGCACCATCTTTGATCAAGCCGATGATCTCAGTTTCACGTTCAAAAGTATCGTAATCATAGGGGTCGTAGGCAACCCCTGTTTCAGGTAACCTGTTGCTGCTAATGAGTTCTTCTTTGATGGCACTATACTGCTTGATGGATTTGTCGTCGATGACGCCAATGGCCCCACTGCCAGAGTCTTTGGCATGCTTTACCACCGCTTGCTGATAGCCAGCCTCATCGACGGTCAGGTTATCTGTTTTAAGGACATCACGGGTAATTTCAACTGGCAAGCCTAAGGTTGATCGCAGGAAAAAGGCTTTATCACCATCTAAGACAGTTTCACCCTTGTCTTTGAGTTCAACGACATACCCCTCCAAAACGCCCAGTGCGTTGTCGAGGGTGCGCAGGAACTGTTCTTCCTCCATTCGGAGTTGGCTTTTGATGGTTTCTTGCATATCTACCAGTTCAGAGTAGCTTGGCCCCATCTTATTAATGACAGCGTCAGCAACTTTGTGTAGGAATGGTTCTTTAACACCCATCCCATCTGCGAAACGGGCAACGCGGCGGATTAGCATACGGGTGATGTACTCACGGTCTGTGCTACCGGGGTTAACCCGATCCGCAATTAGAAAGGCGGCAGCACGTCCGTGGTCAGCGATGACGCGATAAGCAACGTAATTTTCCTTGCGGAAGTCATCCGTGTGCCCAAGAATTTCTTGGGTGGCATCCATGATATCCGTGAAAATATCTGTATCGTAGTTGCTATCAGCCTGCTGCAATACTTTTACTATGCGCTCAAGGCCCATGCCTGTATCAACACCAGGGGCTGGCAGTGGATCATCATATTTGCCAGAATGTACTGGGTCAGGTTCCATCCGATTGAACTGCATGAAAACGAGATTCCAAATTTCGAGGAAGCGGTCATCTTCGGCTACAAGCGCATCGATGATGCCATCGGTGCCCAACTCAGGTATATTATCCCAATGAATTTCACTGGTGGGGCCACAAGGGCCTGTTTCCGCCATTTGCCAGAAGTTGGTACTGGGCCCCATCCGGGCAACTCGCTTGGGGTCAACTCCAACTTCGTCTACCCAATAAGAGTAAGCATCGTTATCCGTTTCATAAACGGTGAAACCGAGACGATCAGCAGGTAGACCGTAGACGTCGGTCAGTAGTTCATAGGCATACTTGATCGCATCAAGCTTGAAATAGTCCCCAAAGCTAAAGTTCCCCAGCATCTCGAAAAAGGTGTGATGACGTGGCGACGGACCAACATTTTCAAGGTCATTGTGCTTACCGCTGATGCGCATGCACTTCTGTGATGTTGTCGCCCGAGAATAATCGCGCTTATCGCTGCCGAGAAACACATCTTTGAATTGCACCATGCCAGCGTTCACAAACAGCAGCGTGTCGTCATTGGCAGGCACAAGCGACGATGATGGAACGATGCGGTGCCCTTTGCTTTCAAAAAACTTCAAGAAGGCGCTTCTAACCTCAGCGCTCGGCATACTCTTCATTCGGTTACTTTAATCCCGTTGTATGTCTTTTTGATCTAGTTGGATTATACCCCAGCCACTGTTTGAATTCCGATTATTATCTGAACGAGGCCAAATGCCAGCAGCGACAGAGCAGCGATACCACTTAACCATTTAACGACAGTCGGCCCCATCTTACGTGCAAGCCCGAAAACCAGTATTAAGCCGAGGTTTACTGAAAGCAGCCCAGCATAAAACGCACCCAAAAAGGCAGCGCCATTTGCGGGTGACTCCTGCCAGCCGCGGACAAGGACAAGGGCACCTGCCGTGCCCCAAAAAATATAAGGATTGGGGTTTAACAGATTCATAACACTGGCTTCAATCAAGCTTTGCGACTCACCCGACGGCTCGCCAGTAATCTGAAGTTCATCGGCCGGTTTAAGGAAGGTCTTAAAGGCACCAACAGCGAGATAAATGATGAATGCACCTCCGAGAAACTGAATAACCAGTAAAAATGTAGCTGGTAACTGAGTCAGAATGAGCACCATTAGCAGAATAATGGGGCCGTCACTAAGAGCTGGTGCCATTGCGGCAGGCAGTGTCTTACGCCAGCCATTGCGAAGTGTCTGCGAAAAGAGATAAGCCATAAAGGGGCCAGGCAGCGCGCCTGCAGGTACCCCAAGGGAAAGCCCTTGGGCGATGTAGTCGAACAAATTTCTTTACTTTCTAGTCGGTGGGTTTAGTAAAAATATGCTTTCAATTGGCTGAGCCAGTTGCTCATGGTACTCACAGGTGTGTAGTATCTGCAAGGGGAAACCAGTCAACAAGGAGCAGAGGGAGACGTAATGGAAGATAATATAGATAACAACACTGATGTACAGCCAGAACCTGAACGCGTGGAACCGAGTGATGTCGATATCGTAGAGACCCTCCAAACGGTCAGTTCGGCAGTCAAGCCTGATGCGCTTAGCGCGACTAAATCCAATAACTGGGTATGGCGGATACTGATATTCGTGGGGCTCTTCATCGTAGCACCGATTATCGGTTGTGGTGCCTTCGGCCTTGGGGTTTCAGCCTTTTCTGGAGGCAATACGACCAGCGGCAGCGCTGTACCAGGGCCATTAGCAGCAAGTGACAGCGTCGCAATTGTACGCGTTGAAGGGCCAATCTTTGGTGGAGAATCCTCACCTGGCGGCTTTGCCACGGCAGGAACAGTTGGGTCTGATACAGTCATCCGCAACCTACAGAGCGCTGAAGAAGACCCAAATGTACAGGCTATTGTTCTGAGAGTAAATAGCCCCGGCGGTGCCGTTGTACCATCAGACGAAATCTACAACGCGATCACGCAACTTGAAAAACCCATTGTCGTTAGTATGGGCAGTGTTGCAGCCTCCGGCGGATACTACATCTCAGCGCCAACGGACTATATTTTCGCAACGCCGAACTCCATCACAGGGAGCATCGGTGTGATTAGTCAGTTTATCACCGTTGAAGAACTTCTTAATGAGTACGGGGTAGAAGTCACCAATATTACGACTGGTGAGTTCAAGGATGCAGGCGCATTTTCAGAGACACTGACTGAGGAAGAAATCGCATATTGGGAGGGGTTGATCAATGAGTCGTACGATATTTTCGTTGAAATTGTGGCTGATGGACGCGGGTATACAGACGAAGAAGCACTTGAACTAGCCGATGGGCGCGTATTTACAGGAACACAAGCATTAGAGGTTGGCTTAATTGATGAGATTGGCTACCTTGACGATGCTATTGCGTATGCTGATCAGCTTGGGGGGATAGTCGGAGAGCCGAATACGATTGAATACTATCAGGAGCCCAGTTTCTTAGATATTTTATTGGGCTACCAGCAGATAGTGCCTCAACCAGAGATTTCACTTGAGGGCCTCCGAGCGTTGAACACACCGACGTTAGAGTATCGTTATTTAGGGCCACAGTAAAGATCAAATAGGCGACAGGTATTCTGTCGCCCTTCTTGTTACTGATGTTCGAAATCAGTCAATTGCGATAGTTGCCATTGCCGTTCTGATTGCTAGGTGAGTCGGATTCATCATCTCGATTACCTGCTACTGAAGCCGTGTGAGGATATGGTGTTTCCTTCACACGTTGTGGTCGGTAAAGAATCGACTCAACCCAGCGCATAAAGCGCTTGATGAGTGAGCGACCACGAGCCAATATATACCAGCCCTCACGGAAGAATTCGCGCATGTTTGATCTTGGGCTAGGCACAACGTCCCATTCAAGTAAGGCAGCTCCCCATGTTAAACCAGCGCCAAAGGCGACCATCACAATCTTATCATTTGGTTTCATACGTCCTTGCTCAAGTGCTTCAACAAAGGCCAGCGGGACAGATGCTGCCGATGTGTTGCCGTATTCACCAATATTGATGCAAAATTTTTCAATTGGTAAGCCTAAACCTCGAGCGGCAGATTGAATAATCCGATAGTTTGCTTGGTGCGGCACGATCACGTCAATATCATCGATTTTTAAGCCCGCGTCCTCAACAACTTCTTCGATCGAGTCAACCATAACGCGTGACGCAAAACGGAATACCTCGCGACCGTGCATGCGGATTTGTTGATCCTTTGCTCGACCATCCCACGTGCCACGCATCCCAGACGTTGCGTACAACAAGTCGCCGCCGGAGCCATCACTATGCAGAGCAATGTGCTTGAGGCCACCAGGAACATCGCTAGCTGTCAAGACAAACGCTCCGGCCGCATCACCAAAGAGGATGCATGTAGAACGATCTGTCCAATCTAGAATACGGCTAAAGGTTTCAGCACCAATTACCAGTGCTGTATCGATGTAGCCAGCTTTTATCTGAGCAGATGCCATGCTCAGCGCATAGATGAATCCTGTACATGCTGCTAGGATGTCAAAGGCACTGGCTTTCGTTGCACCCAGCCAATCTTGCACCTGAGAGGCAGTCGATGGGAAAAGATAGGGTGGCGTCGAGGTGGCAAGCACGATCATATCAATATCTTGCGGCAGAATATCTGCTGTGGACAAGGCCTTGCGAGCAGCTTTAACACTGAGTGTTACCACGCTCTCTGAGTCATCTGCGATGTGACGCTTGCGAATACCCGTTCGCTTTACGATCCATTCGTCGGATGTATCAACTAATTTTTCAAGATCGGTATTGGTCATCACCTTTTCGGGCACTTCAATACCCCAGCCCGTGACGTGCGCATAGCGCCCGTAGGCAGGATCACGCCGGAAGGAGCGCGGCTTATTTGACGCCTTCTTGTGTCCGTTGGCGTTTTGCTTGTTCTCAATAGGTGTCTTAACTGCCATTGTTGTACCGTCCAAAGACTAGGCTCGCGTTATGCCCACCAAAGCCGAACGAGTTTGACATGGCGATGTTAACATCGAGCGAACGTGCTGCATTCGGAACATAATCAAGGTCACATTCTGGGTCTGGGTTTTCTAAATTGATTGTCGGGGGCACTTGCCCTGTCAACAGGGTTTGAATTGTAAAAACACTTTCGATTGCGCCTCCTGCTCCCAACAGATGCCCGGTCATGCTTTTGGTTGAGCTTAATGCCAGGTCATAAGCGCGCTCACCGAATAGCTGTTTAACAGCCTTTGTCTCAGCAGCATCATTTAGGGGCGTACCGGTACCATGAGCATTTAGATAATCGACGGCTGAAAGGTCGATGCCAGCATCTTGGATCGCTGCAAACATGGACATGACTGCCCCTTCGCCATTTTCCATCGGTGCCGTTATATGATGAGCATCTGCGGTTGAGCCATAGCCCAAAATTTCTGCAAAAATCGTAGCGTCACGTGCTTTCGCATGCTCCTCACTTTCAAGAATTAGGACGGCACCACCTTCCCCAAGCACAAAACCATCACGGTCTTTATCAAACGGTCGGGACGCATGTTGATAGTCATCGTTGCGGCGTGAAAGTGCAGTCATGTTATCAAAACCAGCGACAGCCAACTTGACAACTGCTGCTTCAGAACCACCTGTTACCATTGCATCGACAATGCCATTGCGGATCATAGCGGTTGCTTCGCCAATGGCGTTATTCGATGATGCACAAGCGGTAGAGATGTTCATATTGGGCCCGCGAAAACCATATTCAATAGAGACTTTGCCGGGCGCTGTATCTGGCAGCATCATTGGAATGAGGAATGGACTCACGCCTGTTGGCCCGCGATCATGCATTTGATCGTGCTGTTCGAGTAGCGTCGTAATACCTCCGATGCCGGAGCCGAAAACCACGCCAATGCGTGCTGCATTGCCATTATTTACGGTGATACCACTTTGCTTAACCGCTTGCTCTGTAGCTGCCATCGCGAATTGTGTGTAGCGATCCATGCGGCGGGCTTCGCGACCACCAAACAGACTCCGTGGGTCAAATTCCTTTACTTCACCCGCAAACTTCACCCGCGAGTCTTCGGTATCAAAATGCGTAATTTGACCGATACCGTTCGTACCTGCCAAAGCAGCCCGCCATGCTGACTTAACATCATTACCAATCGGACAGATAATGCCCATACCAGTCACAACGACGCGTCTCTTGGTCATAGCCGTTCCTCTTTAATCAATACTGAGTATATGTATTGTAAACCTATTTATAAGTGGGTAGACGAGTTTATCTTTCGTTATTTTCAAACACTACACGCTACACTTCGATGCGTCAATACAGAAATTTCATTATTTTTCCAATAAAAATCTGACAGTAATTGAGCAACCTACGGCGAATAGATGATTCTAGTAACTGGTTCTACAGGCTTTATTGGTAGCCGTCTGGTGCGGCGGCTGGCAGGTGAGAATAAATTGCGTGTGCGCGTTCTTTTGCGACCAGGCGCAGAGACAAAGCTACTGCCACGCGGTATTCCAGTTTACGTCACAACTGCGGATCTCAACAGTGTAGAAGGGCTCACGGAGGCTTTAGATGGTGTCCACACGGTATATCATCTGGTCGGTACTGGCATGCGTGGACGCCACTCTCAGTTAGAAAACGTTGACATTGAGTCAACGAGGAACATCACTGAGGCAGCCCGACTAGCGCGTGTTGGTCGGATCATCTATGTAAGCACACTAGGTGCTGACCGGGCTTCAGCATACCCGCTTCAAAAAGCCAAAGGGGAGATTGAAGCAATTATTCGGAAAAGCGGATTAGCTTACACAATCTTTCGCACGGCCTCTGTTTTTGGAGAAGGCGATCATTTTAGCGAAAACCTCGCTATGCTTGTTCAGAACTTCCCGCTTTTCTTTGTGCCAGGAGAAGGTGAAGCGGTCTTACAGCCTCTTTGGGTCGAGGACCTTGTGTCATGTCTGGCTATCGCGCTTGAGAACATCGACATGATCGATGAGACGATTTCAATGGGTGGACCAGAATTACTACCCTACAGACGGATTGTTCTCAGAGTGATGTACACTATCAATGCAAGTCGTCCAATAGTGGGTCTGCCGCTCTTGGTTCATAAAGCCAGCGCATGGTTCTTAGATGGCTTATTTGCCCGTTGGCCATACAACGAGCGTTGGGTGGAGTTATTATCCGCCAACCAGACAACAGATTTGGGCACAGTGGAACGACGGTTTGGCTTTCGACCAGCGACATTTGATGTTCCAGTGTTGCAGACATACATGCAGACACGTTCGTATCGAAAGATGCTGTTACGCTATGCGACACGTAACGATTGGACGACATAGAGGGGCACGCTGTGTGCATGCCCCTCTATTGTTACGATCACGCGCCTTCTGCTTCAGCTAAAGCCGCTTCAATGGCTGACGAAAGTTCATCAAACATGAGTTCCATATTAGTAAATGTCACCCGTTGCTCGTTGACAAAAACCGTCGGTGTGGCGTTTACACCTAGTTCTGAAGCTTGCGTGGAGATATCGTTAAGGGCTGTGGCTGTGCTATCGGCGTTGTAGCAGCTTGTAAATTCGTCAATATTCAACTCAAGAACACGAGCACGCCCCACAATGTTCGTCTCAGTAAAACCATTACGGCTTCGTGTTTCGAAAATACGCCACAATTGATCGTGCATTTCGTAAGCCTTACCCTGTTCACCGGCACAATACATCCCTGCCGCCGCCGGGATTGAGGTCGGTGGGTTGACAAAAACGACAGGGCTAAAGATAAACCGAACATCTCCGGTGGCAGCATATTCTTCAATAGCACGGTCAAACGGTCCAGAGAACTCGTAGCAGAATGGGCAACTGTAGTCAGAGAAATCATGGACTGTTACTGCGGCATCTTCATCGCCAAGCGCGTACCCAAGGACACCATTTACTTCAACTGTTTCTTGCCCCAGTTCAGCGTATAATTCCGATACATCATTTCCGCCTTGCCCGCTAACCGTCACAAAGATCAAGACACCCATTACCACAACGGCAACGCCGACAATAGCGAAAAGTATAGTCATATTGCCACCGCCACGACGTCCGCGCCGACGGGTGCTCCCACTGCGTCCAGATGAGCGGGCACGCTGTCTACTGGAACGACCCGTAGGCTGCTCCGAATTATTGGATGAATTTGAATCTGCCATAGTTAGCCGTCCTTATATTTTCCTTAAGAGATACATTAGGGTTGTGTCTTGTCAAGTAATCCTATCCGACCCAAAAAAGATGTCAAATTTGCAATATACACTGCTGGATGAGGCTGCATTTATTCTACACATGTGACAGAAGCAATCGATTAGTTGGTGGTAAATCGAGGCTAAGAAGATTTGCGTAACGATAATGGGATTGGCAGCAACCAAGGTGTTGTTCTTTGGTAACGGGCATAATCCTCACCAAAAGCTTTCAGCAAGCGCTTTTCTTCAAATAGTGACCCGATAACAAAGTAAGCAGTGAAGGCGGCAGCCAAAACAAGGCTGTTGACAGTCTGCGCTGGTGAAAACCAAATGAGCAGAAAACTAAAAAAATATAAGGGATGTCGAACATATTTATAAAGTCCGCTAACAACTAACTGCTGTGCATCTTTATCAGGGTTAGGCTTCCCGGAGAGATAAGCTACTATCTGCATTACTCCCATGAAATGCCAAGCACCGGTCTGAGAAACGGCAAAAATTAACCCAACGAGACCCACCAGCTGAATAGCGATCATGCAGTATGACCAAGGCGGGGCAACACTGTATACGACATTATCAGACAAGTAGAACGACGCAAGATAAACCGCTGGCAGCAAAGTAATGACAGCTATGACGTTGTACAGAAAGCGGTACCAACCATCAACTAGACGCCTCCCCAGGCGCTTACGAAGTTCGTCTTTAAGCTTCCGGCTGGCGAGCACACTGTGGACAATACCAAATACCAAAACCGCTACCACAATCCAAAGAGAAGCATACATTTGAAAGTTAAGCAGTCTCAACCATTGTGCTGAAGGCGTTCATGAAGGTTTCTGCTTCATCTTCATGAAGTTCGACTGGTTTTTCGCTACCAGCAAGAAATACGCGTATCTCAAGTTGCTCTTTTTGTTCACCGACCGTGGTACCCGAGTAGATGGTACGCTGGCGAACGATAGCCTCTACCGCAGACACCTGATCAAGGTTAACGTACCAGTGACCTGCTTTCACAAAGTTTGATGACATCATAGTCCTCCATCTTGTTGTAAACTGTGACAAAACACATGGTAGAGTAAATCGTGATTAATGACAATGCAAGCTGTCGTGCTGGTTGACGGCCCCTAGAATAATTCGGATAATCTACTCTGTAAAGTCCCCCAACATAATAGAATGGAACATGAATACAGTTGAAATAATTGGTCGTAAACGCGACGGAGTCAACCTGAGCCGCGACGAAATCCGATATTTTGTAAATGGATATATCAATGGAGATATAGAAGACTACCACGCTGCCGCATTTTTAATGGCAGTCTATTTACGCGGGATGGGGAGTCAAGAAACATTTGAATTGACAATGGCGCTTGTTGAGTCAGGGCAGCAGGTGAACCTCAGCGATACAGTCGATTTTGTTGTTGATAAGCACTCCTCCGGCGGTGTCGGCGACAAGACTACCCTTGTTGTTCTCCCTATTGTTGTGAGTTGTGGTCTCCCCGTTGGCAAGATGAGTGGTCGCGGGCTAGCGTTTTCTGGTGGTACGCTGGACAAATTAGAGAGCATCTCAGGATTCAACGTCCACTTGACAATTGATGAATTCAAGCAACAGGTTGCTACTCACAACATCGCTCTGGCTGGTCAGACAGCTCAATTAGCCCCAGCAGACGGACTTTTCTACGCCCTACGCGATGTCACCGGAACGGTCAGTAGTAAGCCGTTAATTGCCAGCTCGATCATGTCAAAGAAAATCGCTGGCGGTGCCAATGGTGTTGTTTTAGATGTGAAAGTTGGGTTAGGTGCTTTTATGCAGCGCCTCGAAGATGCAGTCGATCTCGCCCGGATTATGGTGCGGCTGGGAAACAGCGCAGGGCAAAAAGTCACTGCTTTGATCAGCGATATGAACCAACCCTTGGGGCATGCAGTTGGTAACGCAATTGAAGTGAAAGAAGCAATCGACACGCTAAAGGGAATGGGCCCATCTGATTTTCGTGAGCACTGCATTGTGGTTGCCGGGCATATGCTCAAGCTGGCGGGGATATCTAAAAGGGCCGATTTAACGGATGTACGACCGATCATAGAGCGCAAACTTGTCAGCGGCGAGGCATTTGATGTGTTTCGAAAACTGATTGAAGTCCAAGGTGGCGATGTCAGTCAAGTTGATCAGCCGGAGAAGCTACCCCAGGCACCTATCATTCAAGAAGTCGCCGCTCCTCGCTCTGGATATTTGGATCGCATCGACGCACGTGAAATCGGACTTTCAGCTTTATGGCTGGGCGCTGGACGATATCGCAAGGGTGACCCTGTAGACCATGCTGTTGGCGTTGTGGTGCATCATAAAGTTGGAGAGCGTATTGAGAGAGGCGATCCATTGTTTACGATCCATGCTAGGAATAACGAGCAGGCCGATGAGGGTGTGATCCGAGTGATGAACGCATTCAGTTGGGCCGACCGACCGGGATTACCTCTATTTTACGACACTATTTTAGATTCAGATGTGTAGTCGAAGAGGCGCTTGAACGCGTTTTGACAGCCCCTAGCCCACATGGTACACTGCTCAACGCTGTTAAGGTGCGCTCTATTTGAGCGCATTTTTGTTGACCAGATTGGTCTCCCAAGCGACTGTAATCTCAACAGACAAAACAATCGTGGAGTTATTTTTTGAAAGTCGTGATATTGTGCGGCGGTAAAGGTACTCGAATTGCTGATGCCGGCTACGATGCGAAAGCATTGGTACCAGTTGGCCCAAGGCCGATCCTATGGCATATTATGAAGATATACGCTCAATACGACTATCAAGAATTTGTACTGACTCTTGGGCATGGGGCGTCGGCAATCAAACAATATTTCATGAGTTTTGGCCCCATGACGCGCGACTTCACATTATCTCTAACGGAAGACCCTGAGTTTGAATTTCACGAACAGCACCCTGAGGATGGCTGGCAAGTTACAATGGCCAACACTGGTCTTGAGACGAACAAAGGGTCAAGAGTGGCACAAGTTTTAAAGTACACAAATGGCAAAGCATTTCACCTGACATATGGTGATGGCCTCGGCAACATTAATCTAGATGCATTACACATGTTTCATCGAGCACATGGGAGACTGGTCACAATTACTGGTTACCAACCATATTCTCAGTATGGTCTATTGAACCTGAGCGATAACGACGAAATAATCGGTTTCGAAGAAAAACCACGCTTAGATCAGTGGATCAACGCGGGATTTATGATCTGTGAGCCTGGTATTGAAGCCTATTTGACTGACGACCCCAACCTTGACCTTGAGCGCGAAGTATTTATGAAGTTAGCTGAAGACAACCAATTGATGGTTTACAAGCATCATGGCTTCTGGCGCTCGATGGATACGTTCAAAGAGGCTCAAGAACTAAGCAAGCTGTGGCAAGACGGCGCACCTTGGAACACATGGGACTACTAGAGCAAATGAAAACATTCACCGAACAGTACAACCGATCTTTCTGGCAAGATCGTCCGGTATTTATAACCGGCTGCACTGGGTTATTGGGATCATGGCTAACGCAAACTTTAGTCGCGCTTGGCGCTGATGTCATTGGCTTGGTGCGGGATTGGGTGCCGCAAAGTGAACTGGTCCGGAGTGGCACAATTCAGCAAATCAAGGTCGTTCGCGGTGACATCGCGGACGGAGACTTAATGCAGCGGATTTTCAGCGATTACGAAATCCGAACTTGTTTTCACCTTGCAGCCCAAACAATTGTGGGGATTGCCAATCGAATGCCGGTTCCAACATTTGAGACCAATATCAGAGGCACTTGGAATGTGCTTGAAGCAGGCCGTCAATGGCCCAAAACAGAACAGATCATATTAGCGTCATCAGATAAAGCCTATGGTGACCATGATATTCTGCCTTATGGTGAAGACGCTGCTCTACAAGGGCGGCATCCCTATGACGTCAGCAAAAGCTGCGCAGACTTATTGGCGTTGACCTATGCTACAACCTATGCTCTACCCGTTTCAGTCACGCGGTGTGGCAACATGTTTGGCGGTGGTGATCTGAATTGGAATCGAATCATTCCTGGTGTTATGCGCTGGGCCTTAAGAGGAGAACAACCCGTCATCCGCTCAGATGGTTCACTGCGGAGAGATTACGTCTTTGTGCTGGACATTGTAGATGCCTACCTGACTTTAGCGGAAGCTATGAAAGATGGCGCGTTGACCGGTGAAGCATTCAATTTTGGGCTGAACGAACCAAAGACAGTGCTAGAAATTGCCCAAGCTGTGATTGATATATCACCCCACCCTCATCTTGAGATGATCGTCCAAGGCGAAGCCCCAAACGAAATTCAGGATCAGTATTTAGACAGTAGCAAAGCACACGATGCACTGGGCTGGAAACCGCGCCACACTTTGACTGAAGGTCTGACTGAAACCATGCAATGGTATGCCAACCACCTTCAACTCGATTTTGTGCCTGCAATAAGATCCTGAGCGAGCCAGACAAGTATGGATGAAAAAGAAGCTGCCTGGTTAGCTGGTCTCATCCGAGATGCGTCGTGGCAGACCGATTCAGGAGCATTAGTAACAATCGAAGTGGTGGACGATAGCACCCACTGGTTACAGGTTCTACCAGTAGGAAGTGCTGAAGGTGGTATCGAGCATTATCTCTTGAATTTTCCTTACAGAGGTAGCGAAGGCGACCCCATTCAAACCCTTGGGCAAGTTGGATTGATGCTTCCACCAGCAACGGAAAGTTCTGCATGGGAAGACGACGGTTTCGCAACTGTTAAACTACACCCTGATACACCTCTTGTGGCAATAGCCTTTTTGATAAACGATCTGTTCCAAAAGTTGATGAATGTTCCAAACGACAGAGGACTCAGTGTTCAAATTGAGTACGGGTTTAAGGACTAATAATGAGCGGTTACGCGAATAAGCGAATTTTAGTTACAGGTGCTACGGGCTTTATCGGTTCACATCTGGTTGAGCGATTGGTAACTGAGGGCGCGCACGTTCATATTTTTGCGCGCAGCACCACCAACACATGGCGGTTGGAAAACATAATAGACCAAGTCCATGCCCATGATGTCGATATTCGAATATACGGGGCTGTTCAAACAGCAATGGGAGATATTCGACCGGACATCGTGTTTCACCTCGCAGCAATTGGCGTTCATGATCCCTTTCTGTCGCGCAACCTCGCCATGCGTACCAACTTGGATGGGACACTCAATGTGGTTCAGGCAGCCACAAATGCAAACACAAAGAGGATCGTGTACACGGGTACCTGCCATGAATATGGCGAACATGCTGATGAGGGCACAATTGACCCGATCTCACCCTATGCGGCATCAAAAGCTGCCGCCTGGACATTTTGTCGCATGTACTACAAAACAATGGGGTGGCCGATTGTTGGCCTAAGGTTATTCCAAGTATATGGAGAGAAGCAAATCGGCACCCTAGTGCCAACAAGTATTGAGGCAGCAGCAAGCGGACGAGCACTCCCAACAACACCCGGCGAGCAAGTCCGTGATTGGATACATATTGATGATGTTGTTGATGCTTTTCTCAGAGCGGGTTTCGTTGACGACATCGAGGGGCAATCATTTGATGTCGGAACAGGTCATGGGCACAGCGTCAAAGCCTTGACAAAGATGATATTCTCTCACTTTGATGACATTGAGCCGCAGATCGGCGCGCTGCCCTACCGCCCTGGCGAAGTTTGGTCAATTGTCGCCAACCCAGAGCGGACAAGACGTGTGCTTCAGTGGCAGGCTAACGTTGATCTGAAGGCAGGCATCAAGAAGACCGTTGAGCAGTATCTCGCACGCCATGCTGCTCAAACGACATCGAAAGAAAAAGTTAAACCAAACGCTTCGAATTCTCGAGAAGAAGTGGCTAATACACTTCGGAACGAAATCCTCAACAAAGTAAGTGAATATTACGCTATAGCCCATCACAATGACGAATGGGAACCTGGTGTCAGCAGGGTTCAATATGCAGGACGCGTTTTCGATGATCAAGAAATGCGTAACATGACGGACTCTGTATTAGAATTCTGGCTGACGGCGGGCCGTTATGCTGATTCCTTCGAAAAGCGGCTAGGTGATTATCTAGGCGTTCGCGAAGTGGTACCGGTAAACTCTGGTTCATCTGCGAACTTAGTCGCTGTTACGACATTATGTTCCCAGCAACTACGCGCCAGCGAACCGATGAAGTCGGGCGACGAGGTCATTACGACGGCAGTTGCATTCCCAACAACAATCGCGCCGATTGTTCAAAACGGACTGGTGCCTGTGCTGGTGGACAGTGAGCTGGGCACCTACAATATTGACCTAGATAAAATGGAAGCTGCCCTTTCCCCCAAGTCGAGAGCAATCTTTATAACCCATACGCTGGGTAACCCAGTTGAGATGGACAAATTAATGGCATTCGCGCAAGAACATAATCTATATGTTTTGGAAGACAACTGCGATGCGCTCGGCAGCACCTACGATGGACAAATGACAGGTACGTTCGGCGACCTCGCAACAAGCAGTTTTTACCCGGCTCACCACATTACAATGGGTGAAGGTGGCGCTGTTTACACAAACAGTCCGCGCCTTGCGAAGATAGCGCGAACCATACGAGACTGGGGACGTGATTGTTGGTGCGGTTACACCAACCCACCAAATGGGCAGTGCGGCAAACGCTTCGGATGGGAGGTCGATGGCATCGAGGGCTACTATGATCATCGTTATCTTTACACGGAAGTCGGCTATAATTTAAAATTGACAGATCCTCAAGCGTCAATTGGTGTTGCTCAGATGGATAAGCTAGACCAGTTCGTAAGTGCTCGCCGCCATAATTTCCAAGTGTTATATGCAGGGCTAAAGAAGCTCGAAGAATTCTTCATCTTGCCAACTTGGAGCGAAAAAGCCGACCCAAGCTGGTTCGCATTCCCTATTACGCTACGCGACGGCGTACCGTTCAATCGGAATGAACTACAACGCTACCTCGAGGCACGACGCATAGAGACACGTCTATTGTTTGCAGGAAATCTACTACGGCAACCTGGGTACCGCGGTATTCTGCATCGAGTAGTAGGCAACTTACCTGTTGCCAACAAAGTGATGCTCGATACGATGTTTGTTGGTGTATACCCTGGGTTGAGCAGCAAGCAGACCAATTACATGTTGAATATATTCGCTGAATTCATTGCTGAACACTCACACGCAGTTACTTAGGTGACTATGAAACTATCGTTTATTATTTGCGCCTACAACGAGGTCGAAACAATCTCTACAATTCTTGAACGGGTTCATGCAGTTGACCTTGGCAGTTGGGAGAAGGAAGTCATTGTGGTTGACAATTGCTCTACGGATGGCACGCGTGACATTCTTGAACAAGTCAATACGCCCGATACGCGGATCATTTACCAACCACAAAATATGGGCAAGGGAACCAGCATCCGAACGGCAATCGAGCACTTATCCGGTGATTATGCCGTGATTCAAGATGCAGACCTTGAATACAACCCAGCAGATATCCCAAAGTTACTTGAGCTAGCTGAGCAAGGAGAAGTAGCTATTTTCGGCAGCCGCACGCTTGAAGGCCAGTCAAACTATAAATACTATCACGCTTATCTCGGCGTGCGGGTCATTACGACAATCATGAATCTGCTGTTTGGCGGCAAACTGACCGATGCTGCTACAGCGACAAAAATGGTTCAATCAGACGTTCTCAAACAACTGCACTTGATTGGCACTGGGTTTGATCTAGACTTTGAGCTACCAAACAAATTGCTGATGGCTGGTTACCACATTGCCGAGGTACCAGTGAGCTATTCACCTCGGACTTATGAAGAAGGTAAGAAGATAACCACGCGCGATGGCTTTTACGCACTATATATTATGCTACGTGACCGATTTGGCTTTTCACCGATTTGGAAGTCAGGTATGGAGGAAGACAAACACACAAATAACTTTCAATCCGAGCACCCCAAGTAGATTGTTGAGAAAGAGATGAAAATTGCGGTTACTGGGTCAATAGCCTTCGACTACATCATGACCTATCCAGGCGAGTTCAAAGAGATGCTCATTCAAGAAAGCTTGGACAAAATCAGCCTAAGTTTTTTGGTAGATGGGATGTCGAAGCATTACGGTGGCGTTGCTCCTAACATCGCTTACACATTAGCTCTGCTGAACGAGAAACCATTGTTGGTGGCAACAGCAGGCATTGACTTCAAAGAATACGGCGACTTCTTGCGAGGTGTGGGCGTAGATACCAGCGGCATCAAAGTGCATAACGAGACATTTACAGCGTCTTTTTTTGTAACGACTGATAGTAACAATAATCAGATCGCCGTATTTCATACTGGTGCCATGGCGTTTGCTAAGGAATGGCATTTGAAAGACACCATTTCAACTGACACTGAACTTGTAGTTATTTCTCCCAATGATCCCGTTGCGATGCAGAATTACGTTAGAGAATGCAAGCAGTTGGGGATCAAATACATGTATGACCCAAGCCAACAAGTGGCGCGAGTCGACGGTGAACAGCTCGCTGAGGGTGTAGATGGTGCCGCTATTTTGATTGTCAATGAATACGAATATGCTGTATTGTGCAAGAAAACAGGTTACACGCACGCTGACCTGATGGCCAAAACAGGTGCGCTGATCATCACACGAGGGCCTGATGGCGCTGATATTTACACCAAACGTCAGATGTATCATATTCCAGTTTACCCAACTGAAAAGAAGGTTGATCCGACAGGGGTTGGTGATGCTTTCCGCGGGGGTCTATTAAAGGGATTATTGAACGGCTGGGGTTGGCAATTGAGTGGGCTGGTTGGTTCTTTAGCCGCAGCCTATGCGCTTGAAAAGGTCGGTACACAATCACATTATTATGAACCAGACGCCTTTGTAAAGCGGTTTCGCAGGCATTTCGATGATGATGGCGCCCTTGACCTCTTATTACTAAGCTAAGTCTCGTGTTGTTTGCTATCAGCAAAGTCGATGATAAGGAATTGGTGTTCGCGAATAACTTACTTACGCTGCAAGGCTCGCTCAGCCTTATCTGTCAATTACAGTCGACATGCGGAAGTCAGGTGCATATAATACATCGGTCTTACGAAAAATAAGTCAACCTTCACAAAAATTGGACTATTTAGGAGTTCTGATGGAATTCGACATCAAAGATCCGAGCCTCGCAGAAGAGGGGCGCTATCGTATTGAGTGGGCAGCGAAAGAAATGCCCGTCCTGGACTTAATCAAGAAGCGTTTTGAAAAGGAACGCCCTCTGGCGGGCGTTAAAATGTCAGCATGTCTACACGTCACGGCTGAAACTGCAAACTTGATGCACGCCTTGCAGCTTGGTGGCGCGGATGTCGTTCTTGCAGCATCAAACCCGCTCAGCACCCAAGATGATGTGGCGGCAAGTATCGTTAGCCATTTTGAAATTCCCGTATATGCAATCAAGGGTGAAGATGATGAAACATATTATCAACACCTTGAAGCGGCTCTAGATCACCGTCCACAAATTACGATGGATGACGGCGCTGACTTGGTCAGCGAACTGCACAAAAACCGTCCCGACCAGATTGCCGAGATCATTGGTAGCACAGAGGAAACCACGACTGGCGTCATCCGCCTGAAGGCGATGTCAAACGACGGTGCATTGAAATTCCCCGTGATTGCTGTGAATGACTCGCTGACCAAGCATCTGTTTGATAACCGCTACGGTACAGGTCAGAGTACAATTGATGGTATTGTACGGGCGACCAACATCTTGCTGGCTGGAAAAAACATTGTTGTTGCTGGCTATGGTTGGTGCAGTCGTGGCATCGCAATGCGAGCCAATGGCATGGGTGGGAATGTCATCGTTACTGAAATTGACCCGATGAAAGCCTTGGAGGCGGTCATGGATGGCTTCCGTGTGATGCCAATGATGGAAGCGGCTAAAATTGGAGATATTTTTGTGTCGGCCACAGGCGACATTCATGTTATTGATACGCACCACATGGAGGCAATGAAGGACGGCGCAATCGTTGCCAACTCCGGCCACTTCAATGTGGAGATAAATCTAAAAGGACTAGCCGAGATGGCAGTCGACACACCAAAGACTGTACGGCCTTTCGTTGAACAATATACACTTAAAAACGGTCGGAAGATCAATGTGCTGGGGAATGGACGTCTGATCAACTTAGCAGCGGCTGAGGGCCACCCAGCCAGCGTTATGGATATGAGCTTTGCTAACCAAGCGCTTGCTGGCGAATTCATAAAGAATAACGCAGCAGAATTGCAGAACCGCGTATACACTATTCCAGACAACATAGACCGTGAAATTGCTCGCCTAAAGCTTGAGGCCATGGGTGTCAGCATCGATACACTTACCGATGAGCAAGAGGCATACCTCAATCAATGGCAAGAGGGAACATAGAGATTCTGGTTTAAGCGAAAGCAGCGCCGAATGAAAACGCTCATTACAGGCGTTGGGGGATTCGTCGGACGACACTTAGCACAGCGACTACTAAATACAGAAGACGTCGAGGTGCATGGTGTCGTCCGCCAAACGACGGAGCACTACAGCGACCTGCTCAACCAAGGCATCCAGCTACACCCCCTTAATCTAGCCGATGAAGTGGCTGTTCATCAATTACTTAAGGAACTTGCGCCCCAGCAGATTTACCATCTAGCAGCACAGGCATTTGTGCCAGAGTCGTTTTCCAACCCGTGGTCAACTATAGAAAACAACATTCGGGCAGAGTTGAATATTTTGACGCAACTTGCGCAGGAAGGCAGTTCTGCGCGTGTGCTGATTGTAAGCTCGGCAGAGGTTTATGGCACGGTCGGTGTGGATGATCTTCCAATCAATGAAATGCAGCCGCTGGCGCCAACAAATCCGTATAGCGTCAGTAAAGTTACGCAAGACTTACTAGGGCAACAATACTACTTCAGCCACGCCTTGCAGACAATACGTGTAAGACCATTCAATCATGCTGGGCCTGGTCAGAACAAGCGGTTCGTCGTACCTGCTTTCGCTGGGCAAATCGCTAATATCGAGGCTGGCAGGCAAGATCCAGTTATGGCCGTTGGCAATTTGAGTGCAGAGCGCGACTTTACAGATGTAAGGGATATAGCCGAAGCCTATGTTGCGGTGATGCAATATGGTAGCCCCGGCGAAGTCTATAACGTCGGCAGCGGACACTGCGTGAGTATTCAACATCTATTGGATACACTGCTGTCCTTGACCGACATCTCCATTCACGTAATAACTGACCCTGATCGCTTCCGGCCTGTTGATGTTGAGCGCGTTATATGCGACAATTCAAAACTTGTTGCAGCCACAGGTTGGCAGCCACGGATTCCGCTAACCAAAACTCTCGCCGATGTTTTGCAAGCGTGCCGCCGACGGGTCGCATCATAATTATCTAGCCACGCATACTTGAAAGAGAGTTTCCCATGCCAACCGCACTGATTACGGGTATCACTGGACAAGACGGCTCTTACTTGGCTGAGTTTTTGCTCAAAAAAGGGTATCGAGTCATCGGTTTAATCCGGCGGAGCAGCACCGTTAATTTTGAACGTCTCGCTCACATCCAACAAGATCTCGAATTGGTCTCCGGCGATTTACTCGACCAAACATCAATTGATAACGTGCTCCGGCAGCACGAGCCCGACGAGGTCTATAACCTCGCGGCACAAAGCTTTGTGCAAACCTCATGGCACCAAGCAGTCTTTACAGGCGAGGTGACGGCTTTAGGAGTTACGAGGGTACTTGATGCTATTCGCCTTAACAATCCAGATATTCGTTTTTACCAAGCATCAAGTTCAGAAATGTTTGGTAAAGTGCAAGAAGTACCGCAACGTGAAACGACGCCCTTTTACCCTAGAAGCCCGTATGGAGTAGCCAAAGTCTACGGGCATTGGATCACCATTAATTACCGCGAAAGCTACGATCTACACGCAACCAGCGGCATTCTCTTCAACCATGAGTCACCACGGAGAGGGTTAGAGTTCGTGACACGGAAAGTTACAGATGGTGTCGCTCGCATCAAACTTGGCTTGCAGAAAGAATTAGCTCTTGGCAACCTAGATGCCCAGCGTGATTGGGGTTTCGCAGGTGATTACGTCGAAGCGATGTGGCTCATGCTGCAACAAGACACACCTGATGATTATGTAGTGGCGACTGGAGAAACGCATTCGGTCAAAGAGCTTGTTAAGACAGCGTTCAGCTATGTAGACTTAACGTGGCAGGATCATGTCATCCAAGACTCACGTTTTATGCGACCGGCAGAAGTGGACTTACTGATTGGTGATTCCTCAAAGGCCGGTGAGCAACTAGGATGGGAGCCCAAAGTTTCGTTTCAAGAACTGATCCACATGATGGTTGACGCTGACTTAGCTAGACTCACTGCGAGATAATTACTTTTATTCCAAAAAGCACTCTGAAGGAGCCCCCGAAATGTCTGATATTAAGTTTGGTACCGACGGCTGGCGCGGCATGATCGCTGAGGACTACACCTTCGATAACTTGCGACGCTGCTCGCAGGGGTTCGCTACCTATCTCCTTGAGAACGGCGGGCGAGAAAACGGCGCTGTCATTGGCTACGACCAGCGTTTTCACTCGGAGAATTTCGCGAAGGCTGCCGCCGAAGTCTTAGCAGCAAACGGCATCAGGGTAAAGCTCACAGAACAGGCAACCCCTACTCCGGTCATCTCATTTTCGATCAAACATACGGAGTCGGCTGGAGGCATTAATCTAACAGCGAGCCATAACCCACCTACTGATGCAGGGTTCAAAGTCCGTGATTCGAGTGGTGCTGCAATCGCCCCAGCAGATTTGAAGATCATCGAAGGCAATATTCCACCAATCAGTGATGTCAAGCGGATGAAGTACGATGATGCTGTCTCAGATGGCCTCGTGGAGGTATTTGACGCGTTTGCTGGCTACACCGACAACCTACATACACTCATTGATGTCGAACCCATTAAAGCGGCAGGTTTGAATGTGCTCGTCGAGCCGATGTGGGGCAATGGCATTGGTTGGTTCCCACGCTTGTTGGATGGCGGCAGCACCAAAGTGAGTGAGATTCACAACGTGCGGAACCCAATTTTTCCTGAGATGTGGCGCCCCGAGCCTATTCCACCGAATGTGGATGTGGCTCTTGCTAAGACCGTCGAGATGGGGGCAGACGTCTTACTCATCACAGATGGCGATGCCGACCGGGTCGGGGCTGGCACAGAGGCAGGCGTGTTCATCAATCAACTTCAGATGTATGCCCTACTTGCGCTTTACTTGCTTGAGATAAGAGGGCAGCGTGGGCCAATTGTCAAGACATTATCAACAACAACAATGCTGCAAAAACTCGCTAAGCAATATGACGGAGTGCCTGTCTACGAGACTGGCGTTGGCTTCAAGTATGTAGCCCCAAAAATGTTAGAAGTTGATGCGATGATTGGCGGCGAGGAAAGCGGTGGCTTCGCCTTCCGGGGTAATGTTGCTGAACGGGATGGCATCCTAGCCGGGCTATACCTGCTGGACTTGATGGTGCAGACAAGTAAAAAGCCTTCTGAGCTGTTGGATTACCTGTTTGAAAAGGTTGGGCCGCATTATTACAAGCGTGTTGATACCCGAATTGACCCAGAAGAAAAAGAACAGATCCGGGCCAATGTAGACAATGCTTCTCCAACGACCATCGGCGGGATGAAGGTCACGGGCATTGACAAGACAGACGGCTACAAATTTAACTTAGACGATGGGGGCTGGTTGTTAATCCGTTTCAGTGGGACTGAGCCTTTGGTGCGTGTCTACACTGAAACAACCGACGAAAGCAAAGTTGACGACATCATTCAAAACGGGCTTGATATCGGCGGCATCCAATAGGAAGATAAGGTTCTGAAGCCCGGTCAACCCCAGGCTTTTGCTATCACATGCAACCCATAATCGACACACACTGCCATTTATATTGGGACACGTTTGACAACCTTCACGACGTGCTTGATACTGCGGCGAACAGCGGCGTCCAAGCGATGATTGTGCCTGGCATTAACGTCGAGACAAGCCGAGCTGCGATCCAACTCGCTGAAGCATACCCATCCGTTTTCGCAGCAGTTGGTATCCATCCGAACGAAGTGGGCGGTGCAAGCCTTGACGACACGCTCATAGCGTTGAGAGAATTGGCACAGCACGACAAGGTCGTTGCAATCGGTGAAATAGGGCTTGACTACTACTGGAACAAGACCGACCCAGATGTTCAAGCAGTTTGGCTTGACGCACAATTCGCACTGGCGGATGACGTCAAACTGCCGGTGATTTTACACAATCGTCAATCGACCAACGACATGCTGAACGCACTCGCCAAGTGGCGAGACACCAGCAAAAAAACAGAGCAGATCGGCGTATTACATTCGTTTTCAGGTACGGCAGTAGATGTGAACCAAGCGGTTGAACTAGGATTTCATGTTGGGTTAACCGGTCCCATCACCTTTAAGAATGGCGCCGACATGCGTGCGGTCGCGCAAGCCACCCCGTTGGATCGCGTGTTGGTTGAAACGGACTCTCCCTTTCTCACACCCCATCCTCACCGAGGCAAGCGCAACGAACCAGCCTATGTGCAGTTCATCGTAGAGACGCTCGCGGACATTCGCGGCATTTCCACGGATGAGGCTGCCTTGGCTACCACAGCAAACGCAAAAACTCTATTTGGGCTAGAGACAGTATGAGGCTTGGGGTGTTCTCAGATATTCATGGTGACTTCGCTGGAATGCAGCAGGCCCTTTCAATTTTTGACCAAGTAACCGTTGACGCCATCATATGTGCAGGCGACGTCGCAGATAGGGGGCCAGATGCTGACCTTGCGGTAGCTGAATTAGGGCGACGCAAAATCCCATACGTTCAGGGAAACCACGACATCACCATTAGCAAGTTTAAGAACCGTCATCGCAACCCTAAGCGGGTTGAGGAACTTAAGCAGAAAGGTTACATCGTTAAGCCTGAGACAACTGCATTTCTCAAATCACTACCACCACACCTTGTGCTCCGATACTAACAACATACCCTACTGTTAGCACACGGTGCCCCTTGGAGCGATATAGTTGGAATCTTTCCTGATACACATGAAAAAGTACTTCGGCGCTTAGACTTGTAGGCACAGAAAGCTGAAGTACAAACAATAATACTAGGGCACACGCACATGCCGATGTCAATCCAAACACCTGGCGGTGTGAGAGTGGCACATGCGCCATTTACGACTTGGAGGCAAGGACGCTCGATGTTTATCTATTAGCAAGTGGCGAATCGGTTTCTTATACCTAATCTGTTTGGCCCCGCAGATCGTGGCGGCTATAATTGCGACGTTTTAGCCCAGTAAGCGCATCCGTACACCACACGATTTTCTAGGATTATATGCCTGATATTAGCATCATCATTGTTAGTTGGAACGTTAAAGACATGTTGCAGGACTGTCTTACCTCTCTGGTATCAGAGGAGTTGAAGATCGAGACCTTAGTCGTTGATGCCGACTCTGCCGATGGCACACCAGAGATGATACGCAGCAGGTTTCCGCAAATCACGCTGATTGAGCCAAACTTCAATACGGGGTTTAGCAAAGGCAACAACATCGGTATTGAACAAGCAAGGGGACGGTACCTCTTTATGCTTAACCCTGATACGCGAGTCGTCGCCGGCAGTTTAAGGAAAATGTTCAATTTCATGGAAGCACACCCAGAGGTTGGGGTGTTGGGCCCGCAGCTCTTAAACCCAGACAGCAGCGTGCAATCATCGAGACGGCGTTTCCCAACGTTCTGGACGGCAATTTTTGAGAGTACATGGCTTCAGCCAGTTGCACCCAAGAAAATATTAGATCACTTCTACGTCAACGATGCAGACGATGGCGACACAATCGAAGTGGATTGGGTCGACGGTGCCGCTATGTTTGCTCGAAAGGACACGCTCGATCAAGTTGGTGGTCTCGATGAAGGCTACTTCATGTATTCGGAAGAGATGGATTGGCAGCGGCGTGTACGAGATGCTGGCTGGGAAATTGTTTACTATCCAGAGGCTCAAGTCTATCATCACCGTGGGGCCAGTAGCGACCAGGTCTCGACAAAACGGCATATTTACTTTCAGAACAGCAAGATACGTTATTTCCGAAAGCACCACGGCGACATTACGGCTGGCGTGCTCCGCATCTATCTCCTGACGAGTTATTGGTGGCAAATTGCCGTTGAAGGTTTAAAGTGGCTGATGGGTCATAAGCGTGATTTGCGTAAACAACGTGTGAGGGCCTATCGAGAAATACTCAAGACAGGTCTGAAAGGCAGCATGTAGCATGCGAGTGGGGATAATCACCGGAGAGTACCCCCCGATGAAAGGCGGTGTTGGCGCCTTTACGCGCGAGGTCTGCAAGGCAATGACCCAGGCCGGGCATGAGCCGCGAGTCTTTACGCGTGTAGCTGGCGACGATAAAGATACCAAGGAGGTACCCGTCACAGCAAAGGTGAAAGGCAGGTGGTCGCGAGCGGATAATCGTGCTGCCGCTGCGTGGGCTGAACAGCATCGACTTGACGCGGTCAATATTCAATTTCAAACAGCAGCATACGATCTGCGCTGGCCAATCCACATATTACCAAAAGCATTGGCAAAGCAAGTACCCTGCTTCGTCACCTTTCATGATTTGCGAGAGCCTTATTTATTCCCGAAGGCAGGCAAGCTACGTCAACACGCTGTACAAAAGCTCGCAGCCGATGCTACCGGTGTCATTGCGACAGATCGGATGGATGAAAAGACGCTGCGGGAAAGCTGGCAAATTAGGAATGTGCGCTGGATTCCGATTGGCAGCAATGTAACGACAAACACACCACCAGGGTACAATCGTGAGCGGTGGCGCAGCCAGATGAATGTTGAACCAACCGACTTACTAATTAGTTATTTTGGTTTTCTCAACGAAAGCAAAGGTGGCGAGACGCTCATCCACGCGCTGGCTACGCTACATGAGCGCGGCATCAGCAGCAAGCTCGTTATGATCGGTGACCGTGCAGGGTCAAGTGACCCCACAAACTACGCCTATGCTCAACAAATTGATGCACTGATTAAACACTACAAGTTACAGGACGCAGTCCACTGGTCGGGCTTTGTTGAGAACGAAGCGGTGAGCGCCTATTTTGGGGCAAGCGACATCTGCGTTTTGCCTTACCGCGACGGCGTATCACTACGTCGTGGTACGCTGATGGCGGCCCTCGCCCATGGTATGCCGATCATTACGACGCACCCACAAATTTACGTACCAGAAATAGATGGGGCTGTACAAACCGTTTCACCAGATGCACCCCTTGAGCTTGCTCAGGCGATCATTGAGTTGTGGCAAAATTTGGCGGAACAGCAGATGCTAGGCCAACGGGCACAAAAGGCACATCGGCATTTTCGATGGGACACAATTGCGACTCACACAATCGACTTCTTTACAGAAACTATTCAAAAGGTTCATGCAAACACTTTCTAATTGGCTGAGGCATAACGCTGGTATTTCGATTATTATGGGGCTCTTCTTTGTCGTTGCGACTACTTACAGCGTCGTGACGCCCCTATTCGAAATGTCTGATGAACTCTGGCATTATCCGATGGTCAAAACATTGGCTGACGGCAATGGGCTACCAATACAAGATTCAGCAAACCCGGGGCCGTGGCGTCAGGAAGGCAGCCAACCGCCATTGTCTTACTATGCTGGTGCCGCCTTAACTTTTTGGATTGATACGTCAGATGTGGGCGAGGTTCTGCGCCCAAACCCGCATGTGGACAACGGGGTCATTACCCCTGACGGTAACACCAACTTAATTGTTCATAATTATGCCCGTGAAGCTGAATGGCCTTGGCGGGGTACGGTTCTGGCTGTGCATGTTGTTCGGCTCATGTCGGTCGTTATGAGTACGACAGCATTGTATGTCACCTATTTAATAGGGCGCGAGGTCTTTCCATCAAAGCAATGGCTGGCGCTGGCGGGGGCTGCTGCAGTTGGCTTTACCCCAATGTTTGCCTTCATCAGTGGTGCTGTTAACAACGACAACTTAGCAGTACTGCTCTCTGCACTTGGCCTTTACATGATGCTGCGGATTATTCAGGCAGCAAATTCTGAGCATGACACACTGCGGTTAGCGATTATCCTTGGTCTTATTCTCGGTCTCAGTGCGTTAACCAAGGCCAGCATTCTCGGTCAGTTTGGCCTCGCAGGCCTGACCATAGCCTATGTCGCATTCAAAAAGCAGCGCTGGCAGACGTTCTTTGTGGAAGGGCCAATTATTGTCGCCGTGGCAATTGCAATCAGCGGTTGGTGGTATTGGCGGAATTATCGCTTATATGGTGACCCGTTCGGCCTCAATGTTTTTATCGAAATCCTAGGTCAAAGAGCTCGACCAGCTACTTATGCACAATTATGGACAGAGCGCTTCGGCTTTATGCAGAGTTACTGGGGGTTGTTTGGCGGCGTCAATGTGCCAATGGATAACTGGATTTACGCCACATTGAATACGCTGTTTGTTGGCAGTGCAGTAGGTGTGGTTGTGTACCTGTTGAAGAAGTTTATGGCAGACAAGACAATCGAAGGCTGGGCCCCTGCCCTCCTCTCGCTATTATGGATTGCTGGCGTAATTGTACCGCTGGCATCGTACTGGGCACGGGTTACATGGTCATCCCAAGGACGCTTGGTATTCAGTGCTATCATGTCGATCAATTTATGGTTTATTGCCGGTTTAAGTGCCTGGTTACCAGACCGAATCGGGCGTTGGGTTGCTATGGGGGTCGTTTCATTCATGGCGATCATCACTGCGATTGCGCCATTCGTATATATTCAACCAAGCTATGCACTGCCAACAAACAGCGTAGTGGAAAGCAGTATGGATGGAATCCTGTTCACGCCACCGGGCGCTGAAGCAGCAACGATGATGTTGGCTGATTACCAGATTACGACGACAGAGGCCCAGCCGGGAGACACCGTTACGATTCGCTTGGAATGGGTGAGCACCTCCGCAATGCAGCGCAACTGGAGCACATTCGTTCATTTGCAAGATAGTTTTGGGTTCCGGGTCGGTCAGCGTGACACATACCCTGGCCTAGGTTTGATCGCAACGAGTGAGCTTCCTCCCGGTACGCAGTGGGTCGATGAGTATGTCGTTCCGATTAGTGCTTCGGCAATTACGCCAGAAGAACTCGAAATCCGTGTTGGATTATGGGATTTCAACACAGGCGAGCGTATGACGGTCGACGCGCAAGATAACAGTTTACCAATCGGTACCGTCTTACTTGAGCCAAGGCCTTCTATTAATGACGTACCGAATCCTATTCGCTTCAACTTCGGGGAACAAATTCAACTGTCGGGGTATGATGTGCCCGAACGAAGCATCGCGCCCGGCGAGACTCTGACAGTCGATTTGTATCTTGAAGCTATCGAAAAAATGAATACGGATTATACAGTATCGCTTCAGATACTAGGTCCGGATAACCAACGGTTCGGGGCTCTCGACCGCCAACTTGCCCCAGCATCATCGGCTTGGCGCGTTGACATCCTAGTCAAAGACAGCTTTAGCATCTCCCTTAACGCCGACACGCCAGTAGGTGAATACCCACTACAAGTTGTGTTCTACGAATTTACAGATGATGGTGGCTTTGAGCGTTTACAGATGGTCAACGAAGAAGGTCGTTTAACTGACGATTTCCTAATTCTGACACAGATCAGAGTAACGCCATGACACCAGAGATAATCAAACAGCGGCCCGAACTGGGGGCAGTCGTCGCGCTGTTTGCCATCATCGCAACGGTCTTCAGCGTTACGACGCCTATTTTCGAAGCATCAGACGAAATTTCTCATTATCCGGTTGTAGAACACATTGCGACAACGGGTCAGCTTCCGGTGCAAGAGCCAGGCGTCGAAACACTGTGGGAGCAAGAAGGCAGCCAACCACCGCTCTATTATATGCTCGCAGCCGGTCTGACGTTTTGGATCGACACGAGTGACTTGGAAGTAATCCGTTGGCGTAATCCACATGCAAAAATCGGGGTGCCACTTGACCCAGACAACACGAACATGGTGATTCATACTGAAGCTGAACCCTTTCCATGGAAAGGTACCGTGCTCGCTGTGCACGTTTCGCGTCTCTTCAGTGTTCTGTTAGGCTGTATAACAGTTGTCATTTCGTACCTGCTAGCACGCGAAGTATGGCCTGATGAGCGTTGGGTTCACTTACTGACCATTGGCTTGGTTGCCTTCAACCCCATGCTGCTTTTTATTACTGGGTCGGTCAATAATGACAACTTAATGATTCTATTTGGTAGCTGGCTGCTGCTACTATGCGCACGTATCGTAAGGGAGGGGATTACACATCAGCGAGCTAGCACCCTAGCAACCGTTGGCGCCTTGGCAACGCTTACAAAAATCAGCGGGTGGACATTTATGCCGCTGATTGGACTGACATTATTGATGCATGTTTGGCAGTCTAACTGGCGTACTGCAGCTTGGAAACGAGCGATATTTACTGGCCTCAGGTTAGTTGGGGCATGGATAGTCATGTCGGGTTGGTGGTATCTACGAAACTGGCAGCTCTACAATGAGTTTTTCGGCACGAACACTCACGTGGCAATCGTTGGTGGGCGTTCAATTGGACTGTGGGAAGCAATTAGCTCTGAGTGGTACAGCTTTTGGGTCGCTTATTGGGGCTGGTTTGGGGCTGTTAATATTCTATATCCACAGTGGGTCTATTTCTTCTTCGCAGCTATTCAAATAGTTGCTACCATCGGCCTGATAACGTTACTTGTCAAGTCATTCGATAAAAGCCTGCTGGTGACGAAGTGGCTTATTCCGAGCTTGATGTTTATTCAAATAATTGTTGTGATCGGCGGAATTATTCGCTGGACGATGACAACGATGGGTAGTCAGGGGCGTTTACTATTTCCAGTCATTGGTGGGGTCAGTGTATTAACAGCGATAGGCTTGCTCGGATTCCTGTCCGAGGAAGCCAAGAAATGGAGCGCGGTAGCCCTCAGTACTGCTCTCTGTGTGCTATCAGTTGCAACCCCCTTCTGGGTGATCGGCCCGAAATACACACTCCCTGATACAGTGCAGGAACTCCCCGACTCAGCAACAGTACTTGAAGCGAACTATGGTCCTTTAGAATTAGTAGGTGTTGAGACCCCGCTTGATGCTATTAACCAGGAAGGATGGGTTAGACTGACGACATATTGGCGGCTTAATGAAAGAACTGACGTTGATTATAGTACTTTCTACAGCATCGTTGGACGTGACCTCACTGAAATTGGCAAATTAGACACGTATCCCGGCGCAGGGTTATTACCGACATCTCGTATGGAACCCGGAGTGATGTACCGTGATGACTACACGATACAAGTGTCGTCGTCTTTTGAGGTACCAACCGCAATTCGAGCAGTCATTGGCGTTGGGCGCTTTGAGGGAGTAGACGCTGGTTACACAGAAATCCTCGCGCCCACAACATCGAGCGGAACAGATATCGGCAGTGTTATCACCACAGTGGCAGTAGGCCACGAGGCGGAAGCTTGCCAACGCGTAGAGGCGAGCTTTGCCAGCACAAGCAGCCAGTTTACCGATCTAGCAATTATAAATGCTAGTGTGGACGGGCCGTTGTCATATACAGCCAAGGAACAGGTTGATGTGGCGCTGGTATGGGAGATCATTGGAACTACCCCTGACGACTGGACTGCATTTGTGCACCTAGTGGACGGCGAAGGTCAATTAGTTGCACAAGCAGATGGACAGCCGCTCAATGGCGATTATCCAACATCGCTCTGGGTAGCACCGTGTACCTTCACAGAGCGACGCACCCTAACCCTTCCAGATGAGACACCCGCTGGCGAGTATCATATTCTGATTGGGCTATACAACGCGAACGACCCATCCTTACCACGAATGCCAGCGACGGACGGCGGAGATAGTTTTGTTGCGGGGACGATTGAGGTCGCCAATCAATGACGCAGCTTAGAAAGCTCATTAGCTGGGTCGGGCAAAAACCAAAGCGCAAAGATGCCGTTATGCTTGCTGTCTTGTTTGCCTTATGGGCCTTTTATTTTTGGCGGCTGTGGACACCTGATCTGGCAGACAGAGTATCATACCCTGAGGGAGATTATTCTGGGCAGTTTCTCGCCTTTGGTGCGTATCAGGCAGAACGTCTTCTCAGCGGCGAAATCCCTTTATGGAACCCATATAATTATGGGGGACATCCGTTTCTGGCAGATACACAAGCCGCCGTGTTCTACCCGCCCCGTTTACTGACGATAGTGATCAGTGATTGGTTGTTTGACGGATGGAACTACGTCGCTCTGCAAACTGAAACAATCCTGCATTATTTGTTGGCATCTATTCTAATGTACTGGTTTGCTCGCTCTATCACAGAGTCGGCAGCGGGCGGGTTGACCGGCTCTGTTGTATTTAGTTACGGCGGTTTTCTGACAGGATACCCTCCGCTCCAATTGGCAATCCTAGAGGCTGCAGCGTGGACTCCATTGATCCTGTTGGGGGTTCACCGTGCGGCGGAGCGGGGTCACTGGCGGTTTCGTTGGCTGAGCATCTCTGGTGTCGCATTGGGGATTAGCTTGCTGGCTGGGCACCCACAAACGAGCTTATTCACCAGTTATTTGTTGGTGGCGTACATCGTTCATCAAAGCATTAAAAAAGATATTAAGTTGCAGGCCACATTATTGGCATTGGTAGCTGTCGTCGGAGTTGGGTATGGACTGGCCCTTGTTCAGCTAATACCAGGATTCGAGTACACTCAGCTTACAACACGCGCTGCGTTCGGTTTTGATCAGTTAGCGGGTGGCTTTCCATATTCCGATCTACTGACGATTATTTATCCAGAGTCATTGACAGTCTGGTCACCGCTGTATCAAGGTGTATTACCCTTAGTGCTCGCTTTTTTTGCAATATGGCATGGTTACGATTCAGCTAGATTTTGGGGAATTGTCGCTCTCATTGCCTTGACGTTCGCGTTTGGTGGCGCAGCAATCACTTATCAATTAGCCTACAATGCACTGCCTGGCTTTAGTCTATTTCGAGGACAAGAGCGGGCGGCCTTCGTGATCGCATTTGCTGTCGCTACCATGAGCGCGTACGGCATCAGTAACCTAAGTGAAAGCATCCAAAAGGAGACGACTAAGCGTGTATTATGGATTGTAGCGGGCAGTGCCTGGTTGCTAGCGCTACAGGTCTTTATCCTGAGTAATGTTATTCCTGCGCTTAATCTATTTACTCTGCTCAAAGCGGCTTTCCTATTTGCGCTGTTAGCAACGTTCGCAGCTGCTTGGTTGATGACGTTGCCAAGTCAACAAAATGGCACCTGGCTAGCATTGGGTTGCAGCATTATCATCTTCGACCTATTCAGCGTGACAAGCAACACAAATTTTGAAGCGATTGCTGCACGCGAACGCATGCTAATCACTGAAGCTGTAGATGAAATTACTGCTGATGACAACCCATTTCGGGTTGATGGACGTGTCGGACTTGGCGAAAACTATGGTACGCTCACTAATATTCAGGATATTCGCGGCACCAGTCCACTTCAGTTAGCAGCGGTTGACACGTATTTGACGGCCCTATCCCAGGAGCGTCGCTATCAATTACTGAATGTCCGCTACAGCTTCACCGATGCGGAAGAATTAGAACTTCCCAGTGAAATTATCTTTGAGAACAGCAGCACAACACCACCAACACGGGTGCATCAGTTAGAAAGACCTCAGACAAGAGCCTGGTTAGCAACAAATATTTTTGATGTCAGTGATGATGCACAAGCAATTGGTTTGATCAGTGACCCGGCCTTCAACCCGGTAACAGATGTCACTCTGGAAGAACGACCGGCTTCATTTGCCATGCCCGATAAACCAGTCAATGCGCGTGTGACACTGGAGGGTTATCAACCAGAGCGCATTACATTGCGCGTCACAAGTGAGGATAATGGCATCCTTGTTCTGAGTGAATGGTATTATCCCGGATGGCGAGCCACCATCGACGGTCAACCAACTGAGATACTGCGCGCAAATGCAGGTCAGCGCGCAGTTATAGTTGAGAGTGGTGTACACTTTGTTGAATTTACCTATCAACCAGCATCATTTAGAGTGGGCTTAGTAGGCAGTGTAGCTGCTATGGTTACGGCGCTGATATTGACTGTTGGAGGATTTACAGTCGGAGAGGAAAACGAAGATGGGTCAATCAATTCGGAATGGGCTATCTAGCACGAATTCAAAACTATTTGTAGCAGCAGTGGGCGTAACCATCGCAACGGCTGCGCTCGTTCTTGGTGGCCTGCTCGCCGTGCTGGGGCCATTGTATACCGTGGCACTCTTCGTAGTTGTTGCTGCCGGTTTATGGGTCATCACAGATATTGAACACGCATTATATAGTGTGATTGCCGTAATAACGCTTTTACCGTTCAGTACGTTGCCAGTGAAGATTGTGCTCACACCAACATTTCTTGATATCGCCATGGTGATTGTCATCGCCTTATACCTCTTCGAATGGATGACAGGGGAACGACGACGGGTACACGTTACGTCCGTCCACGCATTTATCATCCTTTTTGCGATATTGGCGGTATTTAGCTTTGTAGCCGGCTTACGATATGCGGGTCCAACATCCACGGTAATGCGACGGTTTGCGGAGTTAATCCTCAGTATAGGCTTTGCCCTAATCTTGGTGGATATTCTGAACACTAACGAGCGGATCAGGCGGTTTGTAACTGTCATCCTGCTGTCTGGAGGGCTAGCTGCGTTCATCGGTGTGGTCTTGTGGCTCATGCCAGATGGGCTGGCAGGCAGTTTGTTAGGACAGCTGGCTGTTGTGGGCTACCCCAACGCGAACATTATTCGATATGTTGAGCAGAATCCAGAGCTTTTGGAACGCGCCATCAGTACATCTGTGAACCCAAATGCCCTGGGCGGGCTATTGGTGATGGTTACCGCGCTTGCTGTGCCTCAGTTCGTCAGTGAGCGGCCCATTCTAGAGCGCAGGTGGCTAGTGGTCGTCGTCACAGCGGCGTTGTTAGCCTGTCTTATTTTGACGCTGTCTCGCGGTTCCATTCTCGCATTCACAGTTAGCGTCGGCTTCTTAATCATCACGCGATACCCACGCTTACTATGGGTGCCATTTGTCGTACTGGCTGTTGTCCTACTGCTGCCATTTGGTCAGGATATTATTCAGCGGTTTATAGAAGGTTTTCAAGGCGCAGACCTTGCAACTCAGATGCGCTTTGGTGAATATAAAGATGCTTTGATCTTGATTAATCGTTATCCGCTTCTTGGGGTCGGGTTTACGGGCACGCCCGATATTGACATTTACCTCGGGGTCGCGAGCGTCTATTTGACGTTAGTAGGCAACATGGGCCTGCTAGGTTTAGCTGCATTTTTTGTGCTCGTTGGAGCAGTGTTTGCCTACGCATGGAGCGCCCGCCGTAGTATAGCTAAAATTACTGGTCTTGAAGCCATTTGGCTAGGGAGCATCACGGGGCTCATTGGCGCTTTGTTTAACGGCATCTTTGATCATTATTTTTTTAACCTTGACTTCCACCCAGCGGTTGCCATCTTTTGGATATATATCGGCTTACTGGTGGCCGTCACTCGGGTGGCTCGTACCAGTGCCGATACGGAGACAGCTACAAGCGATGATATTGCAGTCACTGAAGCGCCTGTGGTATAATACCATAATGAAATCGGGGCGTAGCGCAGCCCGGTAGCGCGCTTCAATGGGGTTGAAGAGGTCGTCGGTTCAAATCCGGCCGCCCCGACTGGAACAGCACAAGGATACTTCTTGTGCTGTTTGATTTTTAGGGCTTTAGTCCTCCGTTTGATTGCCTTATTAAGAAGGGATGGGAGCAAGCTCCGTATTGCTTCCGAAGGGGCGTCAGTCAGTATGGATGGATGTTTGACGCTTCACAACTATGATACCGCTTAGTCTTATGGAAGAATGATTGTTGATGAATCAACGGGCCTATACAATTGGATTATTGATATCTTTAGTTCACTATCGAGCCCCATGATGAGTCGGTTGCCAATTTTTACCACAATCACCCTGTTGAGTTTGAGCGCATTGGCGTGTAGTGCCTTGCCTTTTAGTGCAAATGGGAACACTGGTAACGTTATACGGCGTGCAGAAAGCAAGGTCAACATTTCGAGTGTTGATGCAGCATTCGAAGGGCGGATCGCATCAATTGGGCTCGATAGAAACATTTACATCTATCAAACTGATGCGCTGACAATCCCTGTAACAACCGATGCAGCGTTGACAAACAGCCGCTTTAATTTTGTCGCCTATGATCATCCAACTTGGTCACCAGGTGGATGGCTATCCTATGTGCGCCTCGATCGAATGGAAGATACAGCGATAACTACTATCCTCGCTGAAAGACCAGGTGAAACAGACCCCATCACGGTGCAAGAGGGCGCTTCAAATTACATCTATGGTTACTGGTCACCCGTGGTTTGCCAAGAAAGCGAAGGATGCGGCGATTTTGCCTACCTGACTGGCGCACGCAGAGGGATTAGTTTGAATTTGGCCCGCATTAACCCTGACACTGATAATGCAGATGAGCAAGTATTATCCGACGGCAATACAAGTCTATATTACTCGTGGTCACCTGCTGGAGATGAAATGCTCTGGAACCGTAACAGTAACGAGTTATCAATTTATGATGTTGCTAACGATGAATCGTCGGAAATTTTCAGCATCATTCCAGGCCCATTTCAGGCTCCAGACTGGTCATCAACAAACCGCTTACTGTACGCCGTGGTAGACGAAGCCGCTGAGGAGATTGTATTGACTGTGTCGGACACATCTGGTGACACAGAGATTACTCGATTTGTAGATGGCACCTTTTTCAATTGGTCACCGGATGGTGAGCGCGTTGCGTTCGCAACTGGACTCGACTTCCCACTCAATTCAGTTGCGGTTATTAATCAGGATGGTAGTGGCGAACGACAGTATAACGAAGTGCCCAACGTGATCGCCTTCTTCTGGTCTCCGGATAGCACTAAGCTGGCCATTGTGGGTATTGAGGCAACCCCAAATTCCGAGCAAACTGTCAGTACTCTCACCCAGCAGCCACTTCCTGTACGGCTTGTATGGTTTATGGTAGATGTTGAGACAGAAGCGGTTACGCGTTTAGCTAGTTTCTACGCAACGCCGGAGCAATCGTATTTGTTGAGCTTCTTTGACCAGTATGCCCAGAGCCATCAAGTGTGGTCGCCAGACAGCCGCCACATTGTTTATGCTGATGCAGGGCCACAACTTGACAATCCGAACGTGTTTCTGGTTGATACGGAGAACCCAGGCGAAGCGCCTGAGTTGGTCAATGAGGGTGTATTGGGCGTGTTTAGTTTTGAATGAGATGCTATTCGGCAACCGAGGTAGGAAATGGTATAAACGCCGACTGTTATGACGCATTCAAACCAGATGAAACATCGCATCGCCCGATTGGTGCAGCGTTTCCCAAACTTCGCAAAGTTTATGACTATGATTTACCGACAAACACGCCCAAAGTTCACTGCCGGTGTGGTTGGTGTGGTTGTAAACGAACAAAACCAAGTCCTTTTGGTTGAGCATGTGTATCATGCAGATGAACCATGGGGTTTACCCGGTGGGTGGCTGGAAAGAAATGAACCACCAGCACAAGGCGTTCAGCGTGAAATACTAGAAGAAACTGGAATGGAAGTGGAGATCATTGCGCCCTTGCTGGTGACGCAACGTTATTTTCGGCGCGATCATCTGGACATTGCTTATTTATGCAAACCGCGCAGCGACATCACAGAACTTAGCGACGAGCTGCTTGCATTTGAGTGGGTTAACCTAGCAGATTTAGAACGGGTGAAACCCTTTCACAAAGCAGCTATTCATGCTGCGCAGGCTTTTCAACTCGGGCTTGGTGATCTAAGATAAACAATTGTTCGTAACACTTAAATGAATAGCCAAGTTAGGACAACACAAGTAACTGATGTATAGGCCATTAAAGAATCGCTCTAAGTTAGACCTCCCCATTCTAGAAGTTGCAGGTCTGACCATGCTCGTCATTGCCGTCATCCTACTGGTAGTGCAAGTTGGTCGTTACAGTCAAGGTCGGCAAGAACTACCCCGTGGGCTTGAGATTGGTGGCGTGCCAGTCGGCGGTCTGACGCCGATTGAAGCGCAGGCGTATATTGAACAGGTATACAGCAGTCAGATTATTGTGATGTACCGTGATGCAGAAATTCGACTAGATCCCGCACAAGTTGCCTTTGAACCAAACACAGAAACGATGCTGGCAAACGCAGCCGGTCAGCAGGTGCAGGAAGACAACTTCTGGGCAGGTTTCTGGGATTTCATCTGGGGTAGAGAAGCGACGACTGTCACTGCTGAGCTGTCAGCAGACTACTCAGAAGAACTGCTACGACAGTGGATTAGCGATGTCGCTATACGCTACGATAGCCCAGCAGTAAGCGCCCAGCCAAGGCTGGACAACTTATCATTCGAAGCTGGTTCTCCGGGGTATACATTAGACCAAGAAGCAGCATTTTCTGAATTAGACGCCGCTCTGAGACAACCCGTTAACCGAACAGTTTCACTTCCCATAGACGAAGTCACGGCAGACCGCCCCGGTATGGAGACACTTGAGGCTCTGGTCATTGATTATCTGAACTCAACTGATTTTGGGGGGACTGTATCACTTCATGTCGTTGACTTAGAAACAGGTGAAGAGATGATGGCGAACCTCAATATGGCATCTGGGCAAGCGGTTGATACAGGTTGCCCTATCGTCTATGCCAGTACCAGCACAATGAAAATCGCCATTATGATCGAGTATTTCAGAACGCTTGATTTCCTTCCTGAACCTGGTTCCGACCAGTTCAATGTTTTGTGGAACAGCATGGTGAATTCCGGTAATGTTGCCGCCAACTTCATGATCCAAACGATTGGCTATGGTACGACACAAGGTGTGCCGCTACAGATAACGCAGACAATGGATTATCTTGGTGTAGAAAATTCGTTAATCATGGGCTTATATGACGACCCGACCAACCCAGAATACTACAGTACGCCAGCGCGAGAAGCATACCGTTCAGGTGAATGCATCAGTACGACACCGGACATCGCAATGCAGACAACTGCCCACGATATGGCTTATATGCTCGAAATGATCTATCAATGCGCGAATTACAATGGTGGTGCGCTGATCGCAGCTTATCCTGACGAAATTACGCAAGATGAGTGTCGCTTGATGTTAGATACCATGGCACAAAATGAATTTGGTGTCTTGGTAATGTCCGGCGTACCTTTCGAGGTACCTGTCGCTCATAAGCATGGCTACACAGTAGACACCGTCAGTGATACAGCAGTTGTTTTTTCACCCAATGGTGACTACGTACAGACGACGTTTATTTGGGGTGGCAGCCTAGAATGGATGGATGCACGCATCAGCTTCCCCCTAATTCAAGACATCTCAACGGCTGTGTACAATTACTTTAACCCATCTGAGATTGGCACCCCTCGGCGCGGCCTACTTGACTTAGAAAACCCAACTGCGGAAACCCTGATTGACCCGCCAGCAGAACTGCCCCCATCTCTATTTACTGAATAGTGCTTCAGCCTGTCTCTGTATGACCAGGAGCGTCATGTCGTCGCTTTGTGGCGCTCCCTGTGTAAAGTCCTCAATTTGGTGCAACACATAGTCAAGTACACTTTTGGCACTGTTATGAGGCGCACGACAAACTGCACGATGAAACGCCGAACGTCCCCATTCGGTATGGTCGCGCTGCATCGCCTCGGAAATACCATCTGTATACATGATAAGTGAGTCGCCAGGTTGCAACGTCGCTTTGCGTTCGGTTAGGGTAATATCATGGATGATACCAGTGGCTAAGCCAGGGCAGACCAATTCTTCGATCTGACCCAATGCTGCACGGTAGATAAACTGGGGCGGATGTCCAGCGCTCGAATAGTGAAGTTGCCCAGTCTGTGGTTGCCAAATAGCATAAAACACAGTCAGGAACATGTCGCTACGCGAATCGTTAAGAAGCAAATCATTAAAACGCTCAAGCGTATCACGCGCAGACGTGCGGTTCATAGCAACAGCGCGGATCAGGCTGCGACACATCGCCATAAATAACGCAGCCGGAATTCCCTTATCAGTAACGTCAGCCATGACCAACCCCCAGCGCCCATCCTTTAATTTAAAGTAATCATAGAAATCACCGCCAACCTGCTGCGCCGCCTTCCAGTCTGCCGCGACGTCCCACCCTGGCAATGGCTCAAACCCAGCAGGAATAAACCCTGTTTGAATGGCATGTGCCACGGACAGTTCTTGTTCAAGTCGCTTCCGCGTCGCATCACTCTCTTTTAAGATGGACGTTTCCAATAGCGTTGCCGTTTGATGTGCGATTCCTCTAAGCAGTTGCTCCCAGCGACTCTTTCCTGATGAATATAAATCTGGCTTTTCAACCAGTAAAAGGCCTATCGCTTCAGAGAGAGACCACAGTGGGAAACCGATAAGTTGTTTGATCGGGACGAGGCCGCGTAAGGTACTGGGAATATCAAAAGGGGTTTCTTCCCCTGCTTTAATGGGCTGGTCAGTCACTGAAGCAACGCGCAGAAAAGGATCGTCTTCGATTTTAATCTGGTCAGCGACTACCCCATCGACAACACCATGCGCGGCTAGAATGTCATAGGCTGTACGATCAGCATTCAAGCGCAGAATTATACAAGTATGGCTGTTTGCGAGGGTACTTGTCAAAGAAGCGATGAGCTGTATTGCGTTTTCGTCATCAACTTGTGCATTAACTGTTTCGGCAACTTGTAAAAGACCGTTTGTTACCCAGGCTTCTGCCTGTTGCGCCTCATAAAGTTGAGCGTTTCGAATTGCTACGGCGGCTTGAGCCGCAAATACTTTAGCAACAAGAGCCTCATCGGCGCTTGCCTCATCAGTTACTGGTTGGTTTGCTACTAAAAAACCGACCTGTCGGTTGCGGACGACTAAGGGAATGAGTATTCTGGATTGCGCATCCATATTTAGAACTTCGCGGTACAGGAAGTCAATCACTTGTTCTAGGTCTGGGTCACCCGTATAAGTGAAATGGCTGAGAGGGTACGGCTTGCCGTACAGTTTCACAAGACTCTGTTCCGTCGTGACTGCTAATTCAAACTGCGACGTATCTTCAGACAACAAGAAGATACTGGCTGCTTCGACGTTCAATACACGGCAAAACCCAGTTACAACCGAGGACAACACCTGCTTAAGATCGAGATCACTCAAAACGAGTGTGCCAATTTCTTGAACACTATCAATTAAACGTCCGCGTGTATTTTGCTCTGCAGCTTCAATTGCATTACGAAGAATTTCACGTTGACGGGCGGCGTAACCGTAGATCGCGACTGTTGTGAGCAGCCAAAGCAGAGCAACAATCGCGAGTGTCACAGGTATCACGTTAGGCGTGCTTGCGCTTAACCATTGTCAGCCGGTTAGTCGGAGGCCCTGGCTCGTATGAGACTTCATCCATGACCGTGTACATCAAATAAACACCGAGCCCACCGGGTGTACGCTGCTCAATTGGTGCGGTTAGGTCAGGCTGGGGAACCGAATATGGGTCAAACGGCGTACCGTTATCTATTAGCGTGATGATGAGATCATCCTGTTGAGCCACAATTTCTACTGTGATTTCACCCGTCATCTGCTCGTAAGCATGCTCGATGATATTGGTGGCAGCTTCATCAACGGCAAGTTTGAGGTAGTAGATGCTCTCATCTGTCATTTTTACTTGAGCTGCAAAGTCAGTCACAAAATGCAGAATCGACCTTAGCTCCTCCATCCGGGCTGTCACCGTTTTTCTTACAGGCACATTCTGGCTCATCCTTGCTTTCCCCAGCTTGTATTACTCACCGAGATGCAGCTAAAACAGGTCATTAAGGCAACTTCGCTAGTGTATCTAAGGCGGACTGACGGGACGAATGAATGTTGAGAACTGAACGCAAGCCAACCAAGTTAATTACCGTTTCGATACGAGGCGACAGATTACAGAGTAACAGTACACCGTCGTTTGCCTGTAAGGATTTCCAGTGTGCAATGATAGTACTTATTGCCCGGCTGACAATGTACGTGGTATCACGTAGATCCAACACTATATGATTATACCCATCTTCAACCACCTGCGTAACAATCCTATCCAACCTACGAGTAGCTTCAGAGTCAAGTTTACCGCGTGGTGCGATCACTATGGTCTCAGATTCTGCAAGGAAAACAGGGATCGGATAAATATTAAGTTTCGTTAATTGCCTGCTCGGTGTCTTGATCATCTTGAGATGATTCCGACGATTTTGAGAAGAGAACTGGACAGAGTCCATATAATGATAAATTAACTGAAGGCCAACACCGCCAGGCTCAAGCGTTCGCAGGTCAGGAGGAAAATCATAAGGCATTGACTCTGTTGGGTTAAACGGGGCGCCCACATCATACAGGTTGATCTCAACCTGCCCCGGCTGCGCAAAGCACTTTAACTCAATTTCACCAGCTCCCTTCAACCCACGATAAGCATGATCAATAATGTTGGCACAGGCTTCATCCGTAACTAGTTGACAACGAAAAATATCTTCACCGTCAAAACCGGCATACTCAGCCGCAACCGTCACAACATGCACCACCTTGCTTATATTTTCGATTATCGCGGGTACTGTAATGCTATAAAGCTTCATCATGTCAGTTATAGCTGTCTCGTGCCGCTTCACTGTCAGCATAGATCGCAAACAGCGCAGCCAGACCGGAGACATCAAACACCTCCTGTACGCGGTCTGATAGCCCACTCAGACGTAGGTCGCCACCCTCAGAGCGCGCATGCTTGAAAGCTGCGACAATCTCGCGGAGACCGGCACTATTAATATATTCGACGGATGAAAGTTCCAAGATGAGGCTGGTTTGGCGGTCAAGTACTTGGTTAAATATTTCACGTAGAGCTGGAGCTGTTTCACTATCAACACGCCCCGAGACTTGTATCAATTCGACACCGTCCACATCTTGAATATGTATGTCCATTCAGCATCCTAAGAGTTACATCTTACCATTAACAACATAATAGCAACTCTCTGTAGCTCCGTAAATAGTGCATCATACCAAGGCTGGCGTGGTTCTAATGTTTTCGCACGGGGTGGTGTGCTACAATCTTTTGGTCATATATTAGTCACGTGACGCGCCAACGCTAAAACGCCCTTTGAGAACCAACAGCTATGCTTTCTTTCATTAGCAAGTCGCTAGAATCAATTAAAGGTAAGCAGCAGTCGAGTGTGCTTTCTGCCTTGTTACGTGGTGCTGCTGGCGGCCTGGTGTTGGGCGGCACATTCATCGCAGGTTACTCTTTGCGTGATTATATGGTAGCAGGTTTTTTACCTTGGCAACTCTCAGAACGGACACAGTACGCACTGCTTGCGGAAGCAGAAGAGCTACTAAACCAGCACTATCTCTTCGACATGCCAGCTTCGGAAGAGTTAGATCGCGGAGCAACAGCAGGAATGGTTGCATCATTAAATGACGAATTCACATTTTATGTTGAACCTGAAACTGCCGAGATTGACTCTACAAATTTAGCAGGCGCTTTCGGTGGCATTGGCATCACATTGATGCAGCGGGAAGATGGTCGGTTTGAAGTTGGCGAAGTATTCCGGGAAAACCCAGCGTTTGAGGCTGGAATTGAGCCTGGAGACATCATTACGGCTGTGGATGGAACGGAAATCATTCCGAACGAGACGACACTCGATGACCTCGTAGCCCTCATCCGTGGAGAAATTGGAGAAGTCGTTGTGTTGACTGTCGAACGCGGCGGCGACACGCTTGACATTGGCATTACGCGGGCTGAAGTGCTCCTTCCTTCAGTTTTTTGGCGAATACTCGAGGAAGATGCGCGGGTTGGTTACATTCAAATATCGCGGTTTACGAGTCGCGCTCCAGAAGAAACACAGCAAGCAGTATCTGAGTTGTCTGACGCTGGTGCCACTGCCTACATTCTAGATTTACGCGGGAATGGTGGCGGCCTTGTTGATAGTTCTGTTGGTGTGGTCAGTGAGTTTTTAGACAGCGGCTTGGTGCTGACAGAAGAGCGGTCGAACCGCCCTACCCAACGCTTTAATGCCAGCCGTGGTGGTAGTGCAACTGAAGAGCCGCTGATAGTGTTGGTAGACTCTGGCACAGCTAGCGCGTCAGAGATCGTGGCGGGAGCGCTTCAAGACCGCGAACGCGCCATGTTAGTAGGCCAACAAACGTTTGGGAAAGGTTCTGTTCAGTTGATTTTGCCGATGAGTGATGGGTCATCGCTACATGTAACGACGGCGCGCTGGTTTACTCCGGACAATAATCCGCTGGATGGCGAAGGGCTAACGCCTGACATCATAATTGAAGTCCCTGATGGTGCAGAGACTGACGTGATACTAGAAGCCGCCCTCGATGAACTTATATCCATTATGGAAGTGTCAGAAGAGTAAGATAAGTGGAGGTATTGGAAGATGCAATCAGAAATTGAAACTACGGACACAAACACAAGATCGGTTCCTCGCACGCTATTGACGGTGATGCTCGCCTTAATTCTACTAGGGTCTGTGTTTTCTGCGGGGCTATTCATCGGTGCAGGTATTTCTTCCGATGGGTTTGCCAGCACTGGCATTCCACAATTGGTCGGCGCACAGCAGGCCAGCGACGACCCCATAGAGGATGTGGAACTTGACGTGTTCTGGGAGGCCTGGAACACAATCGACAGCCGTTTTTACTATGATATCCCGACCAACGAGGAGCGCATTGACGGCGCAATCCAGGGCATGCTCAACTCGCTTGATGACCGCTACACAACATATATCTCGCCTGAAGTCGCAACTGTGCTGCGAGAAGATAATACCGGGTCGTTCGATGGAATCGGGGCCTTTGTAGAGACTGGCCCAGACGGCGGTGTGTTCATTGTGCGTGTGTTTGAAGGTGGCCCGGCTGACGAAGCAGGCATCATGGCAGGCGACATTATTGTTGAGGTCGATGGTACGGATGTCACAACCATCTCGCTCAGTGAAGCGCTGCTGCTAATTCGAGGCGAGTCTGACACGAATGTTGACTTGGTCATTTTCCGCGAAGGCGAAACTAACTTACTGGAAATCACTGTGACGCGAGGACGACTGGAAATCCCAACGGTCGAATACGAACTGCTAGAAAACAATATCGGGTATGTTAGTCTGTTTGAATTCAACGAGCAAGGCAGCAACCGTCTGCGATCTGCGGTACGCGAGCTTCAAAATGATGGCGCAGAAGCGTTAATACTCGATTTGCGGAGCAACCCGGGCGGCTTTCTCGATGTTTCGATTGAAATCGCCGATCTATTTTTGGATGAAGGGGTTGTCGTTATTCAACGAGATGTCGATGGTAATTTCCGTGAGTTTAATTCGAATGATGGCGACTTTGCTGAAGATATTCCCCTCGTCGTCTTGATCAACGGTGGAAGCGCTAGCGCCTCTGAGATTGTGGCCGGGGCAATTCAAGATCGCGAGCGCGGTACATTAGTCGGGACAACATCCTTCGGTAAGGGTTCGGTGCAACTCCAGTTTGACCTTTCGAACAGCGGCCTACTCCGCGTCACATATGCCAACTGGTACACGCCGAACGATACATCCATCACAGAAGTTGGTGTTGAACCAGACATAATCATTGAAGCACCGCTCGAAGCAACAACCGATGATCCTCAATTAGACGCCGCAATCGAATATCTACTGGAGAACGAAATCCAGTAACTGTACGCTTGCCATTTGCAGCTTGTTTAGGAATTGAGAGCGGTGCGCTACCGCTCTCTTTTGATTCTTGATGTTAAGAACAGTTAAAATCATTATATGGCTAAAACTACAGACGGCACAAAAATCATTACGACGAACCGCCGGGCACGGCACGATTACTTCATTGAAGATACTTTAGAAGTCGGCGTTGTCCTGACGGGAACAGAGATAAAGTCGATTCGTAATAATCGGGTCAGCATTAGCGAGGCATATGTTAGCGATAAAGGCGACGAGATGTGGATTTTCAATATGCACATTCCGGCCTACGATCACGCGGGTAGTGACAACCATGAACCAACCCGCCCTCGCAAACTACTAATGCATCGCCGTGAGATCGATCGGTGGAACGCCGATGTCCAACGCAAGGGGTATACAATTGTTCCATTAAATATACATCTGCGTCGAGGCCGGGCCAAACTCGATATTGGCTTAGCAAAAGGTAAGAAAAACTATGACAAGCGGCAAGCGATCAAGAAGCGTGATGATCAGCGGAGCGTTAACCGAGCACTGAGGGAAAAACAGCGCGACTATTGACCCTGGTGTCGTGTGTCATAGTTGGTGACTGACAGTTGTCATTATTTTCTTATGCCACGGTATTGTGCTGGGGTCGTGCTAGACTGGTTCATTACCGGTGTGTAAGGTTAGGGTAGCGCAGTAGTGGCATTTTTCACAATGCTATGACATAATGACCGCAGTTATGGAAATATGATTGTGGTCAAGCTTAGCATAGTTTCTTCGTTAGCTTGATTTTTAATCCTTAAATACAACAACGCAAGATTATTTTGTTATTTTTACGGCAGCTTCGAGATAACTGAAGAGGCTTTCTAAACATGCTAAAAAACGTTTTCTTATTTCTAACAAGGTCAGGTAAACACAGAAAATTATCTGTGCTGATCACTGTATTACTAGTCGCGTTTGCAGTGCCTGCAATTGCACTGGCAGCACCGCCTTCTCCGCTGATTCCGGCGTCTAATATTGCAGCCGTTCAGGCGCAACAATTTTGGATCACATTCATCATTGGTATGGTCGTTTTCGTGTTAGTTGAGGGTCTATTGATCTTCACTATCATTCGTTATCGTCGGCGCGGCCCGAATGATATGCCAAAGCAAGTCCACGGTAATGCTGCTTTAGAGATTGGTTGGACAGTTGTGCCAGCAATCATCACATTGGGATTATTTGGCGTCAGCCTGAACGGCGTTCGAGTAGAACAGCGCATACCGACCGATGCGACCGTCATCAGAGCGATAGGCTATCGGTGGTACTGGGAGTTCGAGTACGTCGAGAATGAGGTCAACCGCCTGAGTTTGACGGATGACCTATACGTGCCTGCGGATGAACCCGTGATCATTGAAATTGAAGGTGCTGACGTCATTCATAGTTTTTGGGTACCGGAGCTGGGTGGCAAGCACGATGCGGTCCCCGGTAAGACAAATATCTTCTGGTTCGAAGCCGAAGAAGGTGTTTATGCTGGGCAATGTGCTGAATTCTGCGGTGCAGAACACTACAATATGCTGTTTGATGTGCAGGTTGTTCCACGAGCAGACTATGAAGCACAGATCGCAAATTATATTGAAGAAGACAGTCAGTTTATTCCAGTCGGCACGGATATTGACGATCCACAGCCAGATGGGTTCCTACCACCCGGCAACGCAATAAGTGGTGAGGCGCTGTACTTCGGCGACCTAAACTGTCAATCCTGCCACTCAATCGATGGAACAGCCTTAGTTGGGCCAACAATGTTAGGCATTGGCGACCGAGCATCTGAGCGCAAACCAGACTTGACAGCGGAACAGTACCTGTACGAATCAATCGCCCTACCCTGTGAGTACGTCGTCAGTGGTTACCAGTGTGTGATGCCTCAGACATATGCGACTGAACAGATGGATGCACAAGATATGGCAGATGTCATTGCGTATCTATTGACATTGGAAGAGTATTAAACGCTAGATTTTTCATATGCAGCTGCATATGATCTAATGACGCAAGATTACTAGCCCAAGTTTGGAGTAAGTATGGCAACAGTAACTTATCCAGAGTCAGCCTTGGCAGAGCGGAGAAATCCGATCATAGACTGGCTGACTACGGTTGACCACAAAAAAATCGGCATTTTGTATGTCGTCACAAATGTATTGTTTTTCTTATTTGCAGGGTTTCTAGCGCTAATTATGCGCGCAGAACTGGCCCTGCCGGGTGGGCAGATTATTTCGGCAGACCAGTACCAACGGTTGTTCAGCATGCACGGAACAATCATGGTGTTTCTGGTTGGTGTGCCAATTTGGGCAGGCTTTGGCAACTATCTGGTACCGCTGCAAATTGGCGCCCGTGATATGGCGTTCCCACGCTTGAATGCCCTCAGCTTTTGGATGTTCTTGTTCGGTGCGATGACCATCATGGCAACCTACGTTATCCCTGGTGGTGCGCCAGCCGTAGGTTGGACTGGTTATGCACCATTGAGCGGGCCACTTTACTCACCAGGTAACGGCGTTGACCTGTGGGCCATCGGCATTATCATCACAGGGGCATCTTCAACGATTGGTGCTGTCAACTTCATCACCACCATTTTAAACATGCGTGCCCCTGGCATGACCATGTTCAAGTTGCCAGTGTTCACTTGGACAATCTTTGTGATGGCCTTTATGGTGTTGCTGGCGACACCGATGCTTGCTGGCGCTCTGTCAATGAACCTGGCTGACCGGAACCTCGGCACGCAGTTCTTCCAGCCGGGCAATGGTGACCCGATCTTATGGCAGCATCTATTCTGGTTCTACTCACATCCAGCCGTCTACATCATGGTTCTGCCAGCAATGGGTATCGTATCGGAAATTTTGCCGGTGTTCTCACGTAAGCCACTGTTTGGCTATGCAGCAATTGTATGGTCAACGATTGCGATTGGTGCGATGGGCTTCACTACCTGGGCGCACCACATGTTTACCAGTGGTCTGGCTCCTGCTGTAGAGGCATTCTTTGTTATTTCGACGATGGTGATTGCAGTGCCTACAGGCGTTAAGATGTTTAACTGGATATTCACAATGGTTGGTGGCTCAATTAAGTTCGATACCCCCCTCCTGTTCTCACTAGGTTTCCTCAGCATGTTCCTGATCGGTGGGATCAGCGGTGTAATCAATGCGATTATCCCATTGAATAACCAACTCCATGACACTTATTGGGTTGTTGCTCACCTGCACTATGTGCTATTCGGTGGCAGCATTTTCGGGCTGTTCGCAGGTTTGTACTTCTGGATACCAAAGGTTACCGGCTGGATGATGGATGAGAAGCTCGGTAAGCTGCATTTCGCACTGAAGTTTATCGGCTTTAACCTGACGTTCTTCCCAATGCATATCCTAGGCCTACTGGGCATGCCACGGCGCTACTTCGATTATCCAGCCACTCGTGGTTGGACCGAGTACAACATCGCAGCTACTGTTGGTGGGTTCATTATAGGAATTGCATCCATTGTGTTCATCGTCAACCTAATCTACAGTGCTATCAAGCGTGAAGAAGCAGGTGACGACCCATGGGAAGCCGACACACTTGAATGGGCAACAACATCACCGCCACCCTTCTACAACTTCCCACGGATACCAGTCGTTAAGAGCTTACGCCCCGTGCGTGACGCTCGCCTCGAAATTCAAGGGAAGATGGAACCAGCAGCGGGTGACTAGCGGCAGCACATCTGCTTAGATGAATTTCTAGACCGCTTTGTCTAACGAGTTTATAATGCGGGGGAGTGGCATTTTGACAGTCACTCCCCCGTTTTCGGGATATAACATCCAACGTCAATTGGAGTAATAGCTAGCATGGCAGAAAAGCCAGTAGAAAACGAAATGACAGAAGAACACCACGAAGACTTTCATATGCCGGGCCCCAGCATTGCGCCGTTACTCATCGGCTTAGGTTTCACATTGACGGCTGTGGGCATCGTCTACACCGTTATGTTGTTTATCGGGATATCTATCTTGGCGGTTGGTGTCGGCATTTGGACGTTTGGGAAGTACGAATAACTTCCATCAAGTTCGTGGTTATTTTGTATCAAGGAGAAAATCTGGGTGACTTCAACGAAGTTCTTTAAGAGCCCTTTATTTGCAAGCCTTGTTATTTTTGGGCTGTTTCTTGGGCTGCTCGGCCTTATGTTTTCGAGCAACCCGGAGGGGTTCGTTGACAATATTGTTTACATTGCGATTATTTCAGCCGTCTTCTTCGCACTGATCTTTGGATTAAGTGGCGGTCTGGCGATCTTTACATTCAACATTGACCGCGAAGTCAAGTATATGGAAGAAGGGATTACTATCCCAGACTTCGAGGCGCAAGCGAAGAAGCGTCAAGAAAAAGAAGCCGCACGTGCCGAAGCGACTCCTAGGCCAAACGTCGTTACTGAGACGTTAACCGAAGGTGGTTATGTCGAAGCACCAGCAACTATGGGCCTTGACAACACAAAGCTGGGTTTATGGATCTTCATAGCATCAGAAATGATGTTCTTCACCGCTCTGATCGGTGCATATGTTCTGTACCTTGCACTTGGGCAGTTGGTGGTCAGCCCGGAATTAAACTCATTCATTGCCGCAGGTGGCACCTTTGTGCTTATTGGCAGCAGTTTTACCGCTGTGATGGCCTTTGATAAAGCGCTTGAACAAAAGAAGCAAGAGTTCATCTGTTACATGTTAGCGACCCTCGTGTTGGGGATCGCCTTTCTGAGCATCCAAGGGTACGAGTGGGTTGAGCTCCTTTCACATGGTGTAACACCAACGACAGACATTTTTGGTACCGCTTTCTTCGTGCTAACGGGTTTCCACGGCCTACACGTACTGATTGGAATTATCTGGCTGATGTTCGCCCTACTGAAGGCGTTTCGTGGTGACTTTGACGACAAGCCGCTTGGGGTAGAGACATTCGGTATTTACTGGCATTTTGTGGATGTTGTGTGGATTCTCTTATTCACCATCATCTACTTGTTATAAAGGATTCAGCCATATGGCAGAAGTTGTACAAAAACAACATATAGAAGAACACGCAGAAAAGTCGCACCCGAATTATGGTGTCATTATGGTGGCGCTGGCGGTCATCACTGCGATTGAGATTGTGCTAGCCGAATTCGTCAGGCCGAATCTAGGTGGCGGTGGTGCGGGTATCGTATTAGCGGCATTGGTTGTGCTGTCGTTCGCGAAGATCGTTCTTGTTGCGCAGTACTATATGCATCTACAGTCCGATAGTAAGTGGTTTACTTACATCTTTCTCGTGCCGATTCCATTCATGGCATTGATCTCTATCATCTTAATCGTTGGTGGTATTCTAGCGACTGCAGGTGTTTAGAGAATAGTCACTAGAAAAGAGAAACAGACCATTGGCAAGCGGCCCGTTTTTGATTCTAAAGACTGAAAGGTAAGTGAGTCACTGTAGCTATCACACCTTGCTCACTCTCCATGTGCGTGTCAGTAGACGCAGCCGCATTTTTGACTACAGCTAGGGCTATCGGGCCAAACATTGGCGACTCAACGGAGGAAGTAACATACCCGACCCGTCTACCGTCTGCTCGTAACTCAGTGCCGGGCTCTAGCATACGACCACTGGTAAGCCCTACGAGCTGTTTGGTGACTTTGTCATACGTAATCTGGCGGGCAATGACCTCTTGGCCGGTGTAACAGCCTTTATCATCTGAAATATAGTCTCGTAGGCCAATTTCAAGAGGCGTGTAACTTTCTGTCATTTCGGATGGCCCTGCAAGGCCACACTCGACGCGCAGAACATTGTAAATAGGTTCGGGCACCTCTATGACTCCAGTCGTATTTAGGGCCGCAAGGACGTCAGAACGGCTCGACGCGTCAACGATGATGTGTATCTGCTGAGGTGCTGTTTGATAGAGTGTCACTGTGGCATCTGCAACTTGACTCGTTATAACATCATCAAGTTTTTTTGGCAGAGTAAGATCAAGGCTTGTCAACAAGGTAAACGAGTGACCGATCACTGTTAATTGAGTTAGTGTATCGCTGACGTCTTCAAACTTGACTTTATCGTTAAAAAAGATGCGGCTGTTGAAATGCGCTAGCGTTTCTGCACCCCGGTCGGGGAGTGGGATCACCCCTATTGAGTCGCGGTTTGCTTCCGGGAGAAGGGTTAGTACATCAAGAATGCGGGCAGATGGGTTCGTAAGCACTGTGTGCATGACAGCACCATCTGATAATTTGGTGATGTCGTTGGTCGTTTGCCGCTGGAGATAGTCAACACGCGTCTCGCCGGTCAGGCGCAGATACATTGATCGCTCGTCAATAAAAACGGCTATACTTGCGCGCGCCTGGTGGTATAGATCGTCTTGTATCTGTTGCACCATAGTCAATTACCTCTACTACGCTATATTTACATGATCAGTATAGCAAGATTAAGCGACCTTCCCTACAGAATCTGTGATAGAAACAACTTGGTTCTATCATGGCTCGGTGTTTCAAAGAAGTGTTCGGGCGTTCCCTCTTCAACGATCTGCCCGTAGTCAAAAAAGAGGACACGGTCGGCAACTTCGCGTGCAAAGCCCATCTCGTGCGTCACCACGAGCATTGTCATGCCAGAGAGCGCAAGCTCTTTCATCACATCTAGCACTTCTTTAATCATTTCTGGGTCAAGCGCCGAAGTCGGCTCATCAAAGAGCATGATGCGCGGCTCCATGGCAAGTGCGCGCGCAATCGCTACGCGCTGCTGCTGCCCGCCAGATAGCTGACTTGGGTACTTGTCCGCCTGCTCCGGGATGCCGACACGCTCCAGCAACTCGACTGCCTTCGCCTCTGCCTCTTCTTTGTTTCGACGGCGCACCCAGAGGGGCGCCAGCGTGACATTCTGCATCACAGTCAAATGAGGGAAGAGATTGAACTGCTGGAAGACCATACCAATCTCACGGCGGATCATAGCGATGTTACGGATGTCATTCGTCATCTCGACACCGTCAACAACGATGCGCCCCTTTTGGTGTTCTTCAAGCCGGTTAATCGTTCGAATAAAAGTAGACTTCCCCGACCCCGATGGGCCAATAATGACAACAACCTCCTGTTTTTTGATGGACGTTGTGATGTTCTTCAGGACTTGAAAATCGCCAAACCACTTACTCATCCCTTCCACAACAATGATATCTTCTTCTAAAGCACGTGCGGCTGGTGGTTTTTCTGCCATAGCTCAATTGATCCTTTCTTAGACTCTAAAAGTTCCGCCCATACGCGCTGTTGACCGTTCAATGCGACGCGCCGAGCTTGTTAGCAAGAAGCTGAACATAAAATAGACTGCCGCCACAAAGATATAGGCTTCCGTTTTGTGCAGTTGAAACTCCGGGTCTTGGCTGAGCGCAGCGGCAGTAATGCCGAGGAATTCCAGCAGAGTAACGATGCTGACTAACGTCGTATCCTGAAATAGATTAATGAACTGCCCCACAACAGTAGGGATGACTATACGAAGCGCTTGCGGTAATACGATCAAAATTGTGACCAGCGGAGCTGGCATCCCGAGGGCTTGGGCTGCTTCAACTTGACCATCGGGAATAGCTTGCAGACCACCCCGGATAATCTCAGCGAGGTACGCGGCTTCAAAAAGCGTCAGCCCGGCAATTGCTCGGAAGACAACATCAATTGATGTGTTACCAAGGAAGAGCGGCAGCATCACTTGAGCGATGAACAAAACACTGATCAGTGGGACGCCGCGGAACAGCTCAATATAGATGGTGCTCAAAACCCGTATAATCGGTAAGTTGTCCGCCCGGCGGCCCAGCGCCAACAAAATGCCCAATGGAAACGCAAGCACAATACTAACAATTGTCAAAACCAACGTTAATAGTAGGCCACTCCACAACTGGGTACGAACTCGTGGCAGAAACTCTGATAAGAAAGATGCACCAGCCTCAGGCTCCGCGAAGCCTAACAGCAAAATCCAGATGACGAAGGGCGACAGTATCCACAAGACACCGAGTATCAAACGAATGGTGCGGTTCACACGACCAATTGTGAAACTGCCTACCACGAGAAATAAAATTAACCCGAAACTCAAATAGGGTCGCCACGATTCTTCTCGCGGATACTGTCCAATCGCAAATAATTCAGGATTCGCTGTTACGACAGTCCAATCTGCTTCGAAGAGAACAAATAAAACCAGCCCGCGCACGAGCAATACAATAATGGCAGCAGAAACAATTGTCAGGATGGCGTTGGATATTGAGTTAAATAGGTTTTCTCTAACCCAACCAATTGGGCCAACAGACATTAGAGGCGGCGGCTCATTCGGCGGTGGCGCGAGCGCCGACTCTGGAGATGTTGTATCCATCAATTTTACCTCGTCACAATCTGATTACGGCGGTTATACTGGTTCAAGAAAAACGAGATTGATAAACTGAACACTAAGAATGTCGCCATTAGTAATAGAATGATTTGGATATTCTGCCCCGTTTGATTGCCAATTGTCGTCGTCACATTGAATACATCTGGGTAGGCAACAGCGATAGCGAGCGTTGAGTTCTTTGTCAGGTTCAGATATTGGTTGATTAGTGGCGGGATAATTACACGCAGGGCTTGGGGCAAGATGACAAGCCGCAACCGTTGCCCACGAGTAAGACCAAGTGCAGTAGCCGCTTCAATTTGACCCGACGAGACCGACTGTATACCCGCTCGAACAACCTCAGCTACGAATGCTCCGGTATAAAGGGTCAAACCAACAACGAGCGCAAGGTAGCCTGCAGATAGCTGCCAGCCTCCTTCATAGTTGACGATTAGCCCATCCCCCTCGAGTGTCGGAATAGACAACTCGAGGGGAGCCCCCGGCAGGATCAGCCAACCAATAAACGAAACGATTACCAAACCCGAAACGCTCCACCAAAACTGACCAACTGCAAGTAAACCTTCGCGTTCGCGCAGAGCAATACGGTAACGATACAATCCATAGCTCACAACAAGCCCAACCACAATAAACAATAGCCAAAGCAAAAACGATTCCTGACGCTCTAAGCCTGGAAATGCTGACGAACGACGGTTGAGAAATATCAGTGGTGGTACGGTGACAAAGCCTACATCAACGGGTTGAGCGGGAAAGATGATCATTTCATCGCGTCGAGGGCGTGGCAGGGCTTGAACCAAAGCAAGATAGAAAAACAACTGCACCAACAACGGTACGTTTTGTTCAATTTCAATGTAGGCTTGGGCTAGGCGGCGAACGAGCCAGTTATTTGACAGGCGCGAAATACCAACAACGAGACCGACGATAGTAGTAAGAACAATGCCCACACTGACAGCCCTGACTGTATTGGCAAGACCGACGAAATAGGCCTGCCAGACGGGTTGGTCAGCATCGAAAGCGGGCCCTTCTGCGATGCGAAACCCAGCGCGACGTGTCATGAACTCGAAGCTGAGGTCTAACCCCAGTTGCTCCAAGCTGGAACGCAGATTCGAATACAAGACATAGATCAACAGAAGAACTGCGGCTAAAATAGCAAGCTGAAAAATCCAACGCAAGACACGGATATCTCGATAGAACGGCACCGCGGAACTGGGTTGAGAATCATTAAGTGATGCGCTCAATGGTTAAACACTCCGGCTAGGTGGACAAACGGATAGAAAAAAACGCTGTGATAGCATGCAGCCCGACGATTGCCGGGCTGCACTTGATCGTTAGTTACATCAAAAAAACAACTTAGCGCAGGGCTGGCGAATAGATCAAACCACCTTCAGTCCAGTGCGCATTCAGTGAGCCTGCACGCTCGATTCCGATTGGCGTCAGGTTAGCATCATAAATGTCTGCGTAGTTACCCACTTGGCTAATAACCTGATACCCAAAGTTCTGTGGAATACCCAGCAACGCACCGAGATCGTCATCGCCTGTACCAAGCAAACGCTGGACGGCGATATCATCGCTTTCCAAGAAATCATCAACGTTTTCTTGGTTGACACCAAGACGCTCAGCCTCAAAGGTGATGTAAGTTGCCCACTGGACAACATCACCCCACTCGCTGTCGTTAGCACGAACAACTGGGCCGAGTGGCTCCTTGGAGATGGTTACCGGAAGAATGACAAAGTCTTCTGGGTTTTCCGAAGCAGAACGCAAGGCAGCCAACTGTGACTTATCAGAGGTCTCTGCGTCGCAGGTGCCATTGACCAGGTTCTCATGAGTGTCAGCGGTTTCGGCGTATACCTGTGGTACGTAGTCAATGCCCTCAGCGGCAAAAGTGTCTTCCAAGTTCAGCTCAGTGGTAGTACCAGAAGTCACACAAATCGTAGCACCATTCAAATCGGCAAGCGTCTCGAAGCCATCTTCAGCACGCACCATAAAGCCTTGACCATCGTAGAATGTTGTTGCGGTGAAGTCAAGGCCTAGGTCGGTATCGCGCGTTAACGTCCAAGTCGTGTTACGGATCAGGACATCTACCTCGCCGGTTTGAAGGGCTGGGAAACGCTGCTCAGCGTTCAAAGTGACGAATTCCACAGCTTCCGCATCACCAAGTGCAGCGGCAGCGATCGCACGACAGAAGTCTACATCAAAACCGACGTTGTTACCATCAGCGTCAATAGCACCAAAACCGGGCAGTTCTGCGTTCACGCCACAACGAACCACACCACGGTCAAGTACTTCTGCGAGTGTGTTGTCACCCGCTTGAGCAGCAGGTTCCTCAGCAGCTTCTTCCTCTTCCATCTCTTCCTCAGCTTCTTCAGCCGGGGCCTCTTCTTCAGCTTCAGCCTCAGCCTCTTCGGCTGGAGCTTCTTCTTCAGGTTCTTCAACAGTAGCGGCACAGGCAACCATTAAAGCTGCGCTAAGTACCATGCCTGTGATGAACATGAATAGACGACTACTTATCATCTTGTTGAACATCTTTTTCTCCCTTTAGATTGGAACTAAATGTTTCTTGTACCCACCTCTTTAATGGGTAAAGTGCTAAGCCAGTTGAAGTGTTCTGGTATAGCAATGCCCCCGGCAGGACTCGAACCTGCGACCGTCAACTTAGAAGGTTGCTGCTCTAATCCGCTGAGCTACGGGGGCAATATATTGATTACGGGGGACTACTACTTATTGGATTGTATCATTGAGCTTAACGTAAAGTCAATAGCAAGCGCTAATCATCAAGCTGGGCGTATACCTTTATAAGTGCGACGGCCTGATAGAGTTTGCAAAATCTTTGTTGCAGGCCGACCGGTAGCTTCCGCCAGTTCGATGGGATTCATCGGCTTATTACCTGACCCCATCAACGCTCTAAAAAGTGATTCAACCAGAGATAAGCGCTCCGTGAGAAAATTTTCTTCGCCAGCGCAATTCACCAGAAACAAATAGTGAAATTCCGTCACTTGTGAAACCTGTCCAGTATCTGGATTGATCCAATCATAGACGATATCCGTGTCGTCAGTCTCGACCAGCTCGTATTCCAGTTCGGCGCAGATACTGATCAACGCTTGATTCAAGTCTTGGCTATTCTTTTGCCACCATTCTTGGTCAACAAAAAAGCGGGTCTCCATTGTCGGCTTAACGATTCCAACGGGTGGTAGCGGTTTAGAGTCAGTCATGGGTTACAGTATCCCTATTCTGTAAGCTGCCAGTAAGCACCATCAAAGTGCTTGAACTGGGGCATAATTTCAAGTGCATGGATTATTGGACCAGGCGGGCAGCGTCGCACTATGTTAATGGCACTATGAAGCGTTCTTAAGTGCACACTTTTTTGTTGGTTGAGGCCGATTAATGCTCGTGCCATCTGCTCGACCAGTTTCTCAAGTGGCAAGTTATTCTTTCCAATGCGCTCCGCAAAAGCATCGACTATATCTTGATCTTCAATGTTGATAATCACCAGATCATCATATTCGCACCCAATCCGACGCTTTTGATCCTCAAATTGAATGCTGCGATCCTTGATTTTAAGCGTTGGCACCCATTCCAATCGCGGATTGTGCGATTGCAACCCAATTTCAACAGTGCCTGTATCAAGACGCTTAATATCGATGAATGCGCCAATCGGCACATCATTGTCTTTGTACCAATCAGCTAGGCCATAGACATAACCATGCTCTCGCACAACCCACCCTGGCATTTCTTCAGTCGTATCGCGATCAAGGATTTGAAACCTTACACGCGGCGCCTCGAAGGCTGTAGGGAAAAAGCCACGGACTTTATACGTCAGCGGCAAAGTTCCCGTACGTAGATAGGGATACGTCAGCGTAAGCGTGACAACTTCTTCGTTCGGATACAAACGTGGTAGCCGAGAAAGGGCATCACCGATTTCAATTTCAAGTTGACGGAATTCCTCAGTGATGACATTCACGTCATACGATACCGGTTGGTACATAAGACGCTCTGGGACAGCATTGACTTCTTCCGGCTCCATGCGGACTAAATGCCACATAATTTGCCCAGCAGGCCCGACCTCATCAAAGCGTTGATCTTCTTGAAGCGCATAGTTCAGCGAAAACTCGGCAAGTTCTTTTTGATTCTCTTGCAAAATTCCTACTTGCTCCATGATGTCATCAGTGCTCATGGGGCCACCACCCATCATATCAAGAATGGCCTCAGCTAGGTTAAGGTGCCCCTCATTAATTTCAATAAGCAGTTCAGTTGGAAACCAATATTCTGCCAGCTCGGCTAAATCACCAGAAGCAGCAAGCGCATCATCCAGTTGCCGACTGACGACCCCACCAAAATCGATGAACATTTCTTCGGGTGTCAGGTTACTACCGGTGTCATCCCCAGCAAATTCATCTTCCTCGACATTAAAGGCTAGTGTGCCCTCTGGCATATTAAGCACGAACTCAGCCTCAGTCTCATCGTCAAATTGGAATAAGCCAACTAAAAACTCAACCCGCTCTGGATTGGAACCGGTGCGAACAGAAATAAGTTCACCTGAAGCATCGGCAAGTTCAGAAAATACGAGAACCTCACCAACCTCAATAGTGCGATAAGGATTGTATCTTTTTCCGAGTTTTTTCTTCTTGACAGCAGGCTCAGCCTCAACAGTTTCTACATGATGCTTCATGAGAATCAAGCTTAATTCATCTGTCGAAAGAGGCGTTTCACGCTCAAGGAGGACGGACTTGAGGAAGTCGATATCATCAGACGTAATTGAGAAGGCTTCGCGCCAATACGCTTTCGTCTGCATTTGGTTTTGCGACAACTCAGTTAATCTCCGTAATATTTGAATAATGTGTCAGATTATAAGCTGGTGCTAATTGACGTTTGATCGTAACGAAGGATGCCATCTCAGTCAAGATCAACACGCGCTAAGGTTTGACCTCGCGAACCCATTGTAATGGTTCGACGGGAATACCATTGACATGCATTTCCCAATGAAGATGTGGCGCAGTAGAGAGCCCTGTATTGCCAATTTCTCCGATCAATTGACCTGCTTCGACCACATCGCCCGGCTCGACGAAAATATTTTGCTGATGCCAATAGCCAGTATAAACACCTCGACCATGGTTGATAATTGTTACTAAACCCCGAACATTGAGGTTGGCGTTATCAACAACGACACCACCCGCTGGTGCATAAATTGGTGTACCACGTACACCAGCAAGGTCAGACCCGGGGTGCCAACTGGTTAGGTCACCTTGATTGTAAACACGGCTGCTGCCAAAGCCAGAGCTCATTATCCCTGGGGAAGGCAGGTACCATAACCTATCATCCCAGCGTTTTTCTTCACTAAAGCCTGACATAATAGTACGAATATAGATTACTTCTTCCGTTACAGATTGCTCATCCCTGAGGGCCTCAAGAACATCTTCCGAGATAAAAATACCCTCAAGCGCGTAACTACCCTCTGATATAGTTACATCGCGCACAAAGCTAGTGACGTCTCCAGATGATGATCTAATAGAAATGGCAAAGGGAAAACGTCCGGGTGTTTGAAAACGAGCAATAGGAAGCAGGGCTACCCAACTACCCGCATCTTCCTCGACGAAGAGCATTTCTGCATTCAAAAAAGTACCAGATACTAGACTATCTGGTTCGGTACGGACACGGAGTGTCGTTGTACGGCCTTGTGAGAAGCTATCTGGTGAAATAGAGATAACATACTGTTGCCCTGCAACTTCTGACTCAATTGCTGCCGTCAGAATACGATGACCAGGGGCCACAGTATGTGGATTGAGAAGTTGATTTTGGAGAAGTACAGATGCTATGGATTGGTTAGCTTGCAGAGCAAGTTGCCACAACGGCTGCTCTGCCGTCACCTGCGTCACGGATGTAGCTTGCAAAGCGGGGAACGGTTGTTCGCTACTAGAGGCGGAAAGTACCTGGCCTACAAAAATCAACTCTGGGTTAACAATACCATTGCGCCTGCCAAAGTCTTCCGTTGTGGTTGCGTGGCGGCTGGCTAGGACATCCAATGTATCTGTAAAACCGACATTTACAAGCATTGCCCCGCTTACTGGAGCAATTGGAATCATTAACACCTGGCCTGGAAAGACTTCAGTGTAAGGTGCGATGTTATTTACGAGCCGTATGGATTCAGGTGCGACATCATACGAAGTGGCAATTGACTCAACAGTTTCATTGACAAGAACAACGTGAGTAACAGTTGGGCCAGCGCCAGAATTGTCAATGCCTTGCTGTAGATTCTGCGCATGAGCTGACATCGTAGCAACAACAATGAAGGCCAAAGCCATGGCGATTGTCAATAATCGATTAATGAGGTTGGAACTCGAGCGTATCACCAATTTGAAAGAGTTCATAGTGGTCGGTGGACGTTTCTATAATGTACTTTGCGGCACTCTGTGGAAAGTACGCCAGACGCCATGGTTTTGCTAACTTTTTATCAACAATCGTGTAACTGGAGTCCAACCATAGCACTGTCAAAGGAATAAACATAAACAACATATGAATTGACGTTCCAATTTTCGACTCAGACGTCTCTACCATCAGCAAAGCCTCTTCCGGCTGTAGGCTACGTCGGAACATCAAGCCTTGGAACTTGCATATGAAGCGGTCACAATATGTGACGTTAGACAGCAATTGTTGTTCAGAACAGTAGAGTGACCCAGTTTGCAACATCGATTGCTATTTTCCTTGGTTAGACAGCACTTCTTCTACCCGCTGCACCAATTCTTCTGGGCTGAAGGGTTTTGTTACGTAGTCCTGAACGCGTGCAATTTCAAGACCCAGCACCTTATCCATGGTATGAGCCTTTGCTGTAACAATTATGACTGGCGTGTTTTTCAAATCACCATTGGATTTGATCCTCTGATATACGTCCCAGCCACTCATATCCGGCATCATTAGATCAAGCAGGATGAGGTCAGGCCGCTCTTTTTCAACCAGTTTGAGGCCCTCCTGCCCTCCGAGAGCACTCTGAACATCATACCCCTTATTGGATAGAATTAATGTAAAGAGATCCACCATAGCTGGGTCATCTTCAATACACACAATTTTCGTGGCAATATCTCGTTGTTCAGTTATTTCAGTCATTTACACCTCAGAAGGTGATATAGGCTACTTGTGTTGCTCAAAGTTATGATCAGTTTATCATCAAAAACAGCGCAACCAATTTCGTATCTGTTTTGATTAACTGAGTTAAGTGTACTGTAAACTAGTATCCCTGCCAGCGAGCATATTTGCCTCTAGGTGTGACGCTCCAACCAGGATCGTGTTGCCGGGCCAAGCTTAGCTAACGGCCCGCGTTGGATCGTGCAATCTGGGAGCGAGTCGACAAACAAAGAACCATAAGATTTTGTGATCAAACGACTATCAAATATAGCGACCACGCCATAATCAGTCCGCCGACGGATCAAGCGTCCAAAACCCTGACGAAATCGTAAAATCGTATCAGGAATAGCGTAGTCAAAGAAAGCATTTTCAACAGCATCACTCCGAGACGCGAAGATTGGGTCAGACGGGACGTTAAAGGGTAGCTTGGTGATGGCTAGGACACTGAGATCAACGCCGGGGATGTCTATCCCTTCCCAGAACGAGCGTGTGCCCATCAAAACAGAATGCTCAGTCCCAACAAAACCTTCAAGCAACTGTGTACGGCTAATTCCGTCTGTCTGGTCATAGATAGTAATTCCCGCTTCGGAGAGCGGTGCAGCGAGCTTTCTAGCGGTTTGACGCAGTTGCGAAAAACTTGTAAACAATGCGAGGGTTTTGCCACCAGCAGCCAGTGCAAGCGCGAGTATACCTTCCTCGACAGCCCGTTGATACTCATAGTATTGACGCGGTTCTGGAATGTCATTAACGAGATACAAAAGCGTACTATCACGATAGTCAAAGGGGCTGTCAATAACAATTTCTTGTAAATCTTCAGCATTCAACCTGTTTTTGATGTAGGCAAAAGTACCAGCGGTACGCAGCGTAGCACTCGCCATAATGATGGACTGCTTTGCGTTCCAGAGATGTTCTTCAACCATTGGCCCCACGTCCAGTGGAGCTGAATGCAGTATCACGCGGCTGCCATCTGGGCGGAACTCAGCCCAATAGATTAGATTTCCATCTGGGCGGACAGATAATTGTTCGAAGTATTGGTGAATCTCTAGGTAATGTCTCGCAGAGGCACTCGCGGCTGCAACAAGATCAGCGAATTGATCGATATCATAATCTTCTAAGTCGAGTAAGCCAGATGCCAACTCATCCATTGCGTTAGCAATTGCTGCTGTGAACTTACTCAAATTATCCCATTGTCGCTCAACGTCGGTCCAACCAGGCTTTTGGCGTAACGGCTCAACGATGCGGATTTGTTGGGAGTAGCCACTTGTTGTATCCACGCGAGCGTTCTCTTCTAAGAAGCGCTGGATAACGTCAAAATACCACTCTACATGCTGCTTCATTGCGCCAGAGGCTGTTGCGATAGTGTGTACGAACTCTGAGATAATTGCGAAGTATTTGTCTGGGATGGCACCATCACATGCGCGCAGCAAGTCACCAAGGAAGCCAGAGTTGGCTGTGCCTAATTCAGCAATGCGTCGATGAACTGTGTACATATCCACCCGATAACTATTGCTGTTAGTTACAGCGTTTTCTAGATGATGCGCCTCGTCAATAATGACGTAATTGTAGTCAGGAATGATGCGTCCTTCAGACAAAGAGTCAGATAGTAAAAGAGCATGGTTGACTACCAAAATATGAGATGACTCAGCGGCTTTGCGAGCCTTATAAAATGGGCAGGCCCCAAGCATCTGGCTCGAACAACGCCCAAGTGTGCACCCTTCATCTTCTGCACTTAGACGACGCCAAATCGCACGCTCAACAGCTCCGCGCAAAGTGATATCCTCTTTATCGCCAGAACGTTCCCTACTTAGCCAAATCAAGAGCTTGGCAAGCATTTGCATCTCAGCAACAGAAGTTGGTGTACGACGGCGGAGGGCTAGCAGCCTACGCGGGCACAAATAATTATTACGCCCCTTTAGCACTGAGGCGCGAAACTTCAGCCCCAGCGTGTCTCGCAAAAGAGGAATATCCTTTAACATTAATTGCGATTGCAGATTAATCGTGTTGGTGCTGACGAGAACTCGTTGGTCATTTCTTGTCGAGAAATCTACTGCTGGTAGTAAGTAAGCAAGCGACTTCCCTACGCCAGTTGGTGCTTCAATAAAAGCATGCTGACTGCTACTTAGTAAGTTTGCGACCGCATTCAGCATTTCCACCTGCTGCGGACGATACTCAAAATATTCGACAGATTGCGATAGCTTGCCACTTGGTTCAAGTAAGCGAGAAATAGACAATGCATCAACTGGCTCGGGGGTCTTTCGTGGTGAGAGCGTATACTGCTCTGGGTCATCCTCGATTTCAAACAGAGCAAGCAGGTCTTCTTCGAGGTTTTTTTCGTCAGCAAGGGCATCGCTTTCTCTCTCCCGCCGGACGGCAAGAGCCGCATCAAAAACAACTTCAGCTCCCCACGGCATCTGGCGACCCGCTATAGCAATTTCTTCGATGGTGTTCAGAGGCAGTTCCAGAACCATTTGCCAGAGATGCCGATAGACACGATACGCCATCAGGGCATCATTAAAAGCACGGTGTGCACCTTGGAGGTGTTCTCCGACAACTTCAGCCAATGCTGTGAGGTTATACCGTGGTGTACTAGGCAACACAACGGATGCCAACATATAAGTATCAATAATTGAGTTTGAAAGCCGTAGCCCTGCATTAGCCAAGAAATTGATGTCGAAATCGACATTGTGCCCAAGTATGGGAGCATCGCCAATGAATTTTCTGAGCTTCGGCAGAAGCGTTGATAGCTGCGGCGCATTGATGACATCTTCGTCTCCGATGCCAGTCAACGCTGATACCCGCGCGGGTATCGGCCCGCCTGGGTAGACTAATGTTTGAAATTCAGCAACAACCTCATCAGCCTGCATTTTTACAGCACCGATTTCGATTATGTCACTGTTTTCCGGATTGAGACCTGTGGTTTCAAGGTCCATCGCAACGACAATACCGCGCATAGGGCGCCTTTCTAGAAGAAGTTGGCCTTCTGGTGTTAGATAGTGTGCACGTCTACTTGGGGCTAGACGTCAACCTGGTTCTCAAGCGTGTTTTGGCGATACGAGGAGGTGTAGCAAGTAAGCTATAATTACCCAAGAACTGTGCTAATGCAGCGTTTTTCAGCTAAAGAACACCGGTTTCATCACCTAAAAGCGTTGTAGGGGTCGATTTATCACCTTCATCAGAGGGCATACGAATTCGATACTGCGGCTTTTTTGCCTGACGTTCTTCCGGTTTTCCTTGAAGGAAAACAAGGGCTCCTGCAATGTAGATAATGATCCCAATTATCGCGATTATCGGCCCTGGGCCAAATTCGACTAGGTTTGTCCGTGTGATTGTCATTACAGTAGTTAAAATAGCCCACAAAATAACGACTAGTGCAAGACCGGCGGACGTTAAAAGAACAACTGTGTATAGCTTATACCATTTTGGAACAGCCGGGAGGACTGAGAGCAAGAACAGCGCGAGTCCAATAATTAGCACAGGGACTGGGCGACCACCGCTAGCAATGCCGCTTGCTGAACCAATGATGACTTCCCACCGGAGTATAAAGCTAAAGACTACCACCGCAGCACCTACAATCGTAAAGCGGCGGATGACCTTTAGGATGCTCAACGAGTTGTCCTTTCAGCCTGACAGTTATGAAAGGTATTGTAGCACACCGACGTTGCAGTAACATAGCTCAATTGTCACGACGAGCGAACAATTGGTTAACAAAGTCAATAATATAAGGTATGCAACACTCGACGGGCATGGTACACTTGGCTACTGGTAGTTAAGTTACTTATCACAATTTGAGAGACAGATGATTCCTGAAACAAATCAACGAGTACGGTCAACTAATTTGCCTCTTCGGGCGCCGGAAGAGTGTCTAATTTTAATTGTTGATGATGACAGTCGCATACTCGATGCACTACAACAAATTCTGGCTCAAGATAAGTATCAAGTTATGACAGCCCAAACTGGCGCGACAGCGTTACAATTGGTGCAAGAGCAAAAGCCTGATGTGGTTATTCTCGATGTAAGGCTACCAGAAATTGATGGTATTGAGGTATGCCGTCAAATTAAGGTGACGCCTGAGACTCAGTTTACGCCGGTCATTCTTGTTACTGGGACGGCAGCACGCCAGGCGAAATTGGATGGTCTACAAGCTGGTGCTGATGATTTCCTGAATAAGCCTATTGATCCGCTAGAGTTAACGGCACGTGTGCGCTCATCTCTCCGCAGCAAACAGTTGACTGATGCCGTTGAACAACAGAATCAAATTTTGGAACGTCGGGTTGCAGAGCGAACTGTCGAGCTTAGAGAAGCCTATGAGCAGCTTAAACAACTGAACATCGTCAAAGGCAATATCCTTGCGATTGTCTCACACGAGCTCCGTACCCCCCTACACCAAGCGAAACAAGCTCTTAACCTCAGCCAAGGGAATAATATTTCACAAGAGCAGATTAATGAGTTACTTGATACCGTCCACTATTGTTTTCGACTTTTAGAATATCGGATTGGTAACATTGATGCGTTTAGTGATCCAACAGCCTTAAAGATCGACGCGATATCTGTCGCCGAAGTGATCCAGCATGCCATAGCCGAAGTAAAGCGACTTCAGCAAAGGGCAGGCAATGTTGTGATTGATGTCAAGATTCCTAAAGCAGTTCATCCGGTGTATGCTGATAATATATCAATAGCACGAGCAATGACTCATTTGCTGGACAACGCGATTAAATTTGGCGAGGATAAACCGGTATCGGTTCAAGCTGATGAACTAGCAGAAGGGGTGCGGATTGCGATCAAAGATCAGGGTCCGGGAATTTCTCCAGCGATCTTGCCAAAGCTGTTTGAACCATTAAACCAAGGTGACATTACTTCGACCCGTCGCTATCAGGGGATGGGCATTGGCTTAGCACTCGTACAGATGATCCTCGATGCACACGGCTCAAAATTAGGGATAGAAACATCGAATAAAGGAGGCACCACCGTTTCATTTGTACTGCCGTATGCCCTACTTTAAGTCTTGGGCTTTTCTAATATCAAAACTCTGCGAGTTCTGCCGCCGCGATTGCCGTTCGAATCTGGCGGAGATGGAGTTTATCATGCTCTGCAATGAAGTAGACCATTTCAGTAAATGATGTTGGCCCGAAAATTGACGAACGAGCACTTTTTTGCCAAACAGCCTCATTCAGAGATTGCAACCATCGGAGTGTCTCACCCCTTCGTTGTGCAAATAATTCCATCAATTGTTTAGACGCGGGATCAACGCACTGCTCTGGCGACACGAGCGGATCGTAGTCAATTGATAAAAATGGATTGTCTTCGACTGCAATCCGGTGAAGCGGCTTTTGAACCTGTTCAGTTTCGTAATCTGCTAGGTGGCAGATTACATCACGTGAAGACCATTCAGTTTTTGATATGCGCCGAGATAGCACTTGCTCATCAGTATGACGTGCGAGATCAGCAAGAACAGGTACAAACGCTCTCAACGCCCCTGACCCCAGTGCCCATGGTTTTAGCGTCCGCCCAAGTGCGAGATGCCATTCTGATTTCAAACTTTTCTGAGCGTCTTCGAGTGAACCAATCCGGCTTACGGGCACACTGAGATCCGGGACAGAACCATAACCCGCTTGAACCCAGAAAGTGTGCAACCCTACTTGGGCAGCCTTACAGATACCGAGGTGCCAATCTGAGCTAACAAACAGTGCTTCGTAGCGATTTAGATTGTTTCGATACAGGAGCTCGAAAAAATATTCTGGCGTCCCTTTTGCGAAGCTTGCGTGGGTTGAAGATGTAATAGAAGTAATGTCATCTAGGGTGACTCCAAGACGACGTAACATCGTATGGAGAGCAGCGTCAGGAAGTAATGGATTCGCGGCAATATGTACTGTTAGACCAGCGTCTCGTGCTGCCAACACAACCATCGCAAATTCTAACGTAAGCACAACTGCCTCTGCTAACTCACTGAAGTACGCTTCATTAAGGTGAGCGATAAGGCTCGTGTAGTGGTGGCTCGCCGCACCAAGCTGCTCAGCAATTTTCCCTGACAGAGGCTGTGTCGTAAACGCTTTGCGAGCAGCAAGACGGCTCGCATACTGCAAATCGGCTAATGTAAGCTCAGGGACTACTTTTTGCATCGAGCGGCTTAGGATCTGGTTGACTTCTGTGACAAGTGTGCCAGACTGACCGGAAAGTGCGAGGCTATCGAAATCAATAATTAGTGCTTTAATCATCTATTAGTCATCTCCGCCGAAGAATACAGCCAAGTCTTCTGCTCTTTCCTGGGAGCAGATGGGGCAGCCAATCATTGGATCATCAATAATGACGTTATGCTTACCACAGCGAGCCGTAACGTCAACATGACGACCAAACCCTAAAAATCCAGTCTTAATTGCAGCCTTCAATTGCAGATGTTCGCTAGCATTGGCACGGAGGATTTCTGGCACAGGGCAATTAGAGCAATCACTAGGGTGCCAAGCCTTAGAGCCAGAGGTCTCGTGAATTAGGCGACATTCTTGAGTTGCCCGGCCACGGTGAAAATCTTCGTAATAGTATTTACATTCTTTGCCAGCGGGAGTTCTCATATTAAGTTATTAGTTGACACTTTCTAGCGATATGACTGTATCATGCAGAACTCTCTTATTACAATTGAACCCTGTAAGAACTATCTACCAATTAACATGGTAGCAACGTTGCCACAGGTGAACGGCGCCATTCGGCTCACGACGCTGAAAACTAAAGCCATTACATATTTAAACAGATCAACTATCCTAGACGCGCGTCACATACTCAGAAGTGCGCGTATCCACCCGAATGGTATCGCCTTTCGAAACGAATAAGGGAACTTGGACTTGAAGACCAGTCTGCGTCTTGACATATTTACTAGCACTACCAGCCGTATTTCCAGCGACAGCATTTTCAGCCTCGGTCACTTCGTGATCGACTGTCGTGGGCAATTCATAGTCAAGAATTTCATTCTCATAAGAACTGAGTTTTAACTGCATACCCTGCGTTAGAAATAAGGCGTCGTCTCCATCAAACAGGTCTTTGCGCAGCACAGGCTGCTCATACGTCTCGATGTTCATGAAGTGGAAGAACTCGTCATCTTCGTATAAATATTCCACGACAGTTGTATCCAGCCGAATATTTTGTACACGATCACCCGAAATGAAGGTCATTTCGCGAATTGTGCCCGTACGCAAGTCTCGGACGGAGACCCTGATCGTCGCTTTGCCACGACCAGGCTTGTTATGCGAATACTCAAGGACTTTATAGAGATCGCCATCTTGAATAAAGGTCGAACGACGGCGTAATGTATTAACATCAATCATTTTTTACTCCAACATCTTGCGGGTCTTAAATACGAAGAGCAGATACTACTCACCCCGAAAAAGTATAGCGTCATGCAAGACTGTGGGACAACGTCATTTCAATAACCATTTGCACCCAATATTTACGAGGGCTATAATGCTTCACCTAGCGGGGAAGTGTCGGAATTGGCAGACGAGCATGACTTAGGATCATGTGCCGCAAGGCGTGAGGGTTCGAGTCCCTCCTTCCTCATATAACGGGAGACGTATCGAACCTATCTGAGTGGCATCATAACGTTAAAATGAATTTAGCTTGCCGCCTCGCAGTTTTTTAATGATGGGAAAAGAAGCAACGCTACCAGCGGTTAATCGCGTATACCAGAGGGCGGGATTTGGCGTACCAACTCAAGCGCTTCATCTGAGCGCCGAAGTTGAAACTTCGTGATTTCACGTTTGGTACAGACTTTGTGGGTTTAAGCAATAATACCTGCGGTTTACAGTTCCATAAATGTAATTTGTACCCTTGTAGGGCGTTGTGGCTCCATGGCAGGATTCCCCTCTCCGAATTCTGGTCGATGACATGCATCCGATAACCACACAAACGTTTCGCGTTAGGCATTAGGATTAACAACTACTTTGCCTTTTGCTCGACCATCAGCCAGAGCCATAATCCCTTCATAAACAAACTCATCGATCGGAACTACCCGATCCAGCGTCAGTTCTGCCAAATCAGTATTTGTCAGGATATCGAGTGATTTAGGTAAATCGGTATCGCAAACATGAGACACCGTGGTTGAAAGTGTGACCTCACGAAATGTCATGCGGTGAAGATCAAGCGCGAGCGGCTCGGCTTGCATACCAACCAGCAAGATATTGCCACCCTTTTGAGTCACGTCAAGGGCAGTAGGTGGGCCAACGGGTGCGCCAGTCGCTTCAATAAACGTCTCAACGCCCATACCATCCGTAAGCTCCATAATGGCTTTGACGGTATTCTGACTGCGTCCGTTGATCGTATGTGCAGCCCCAAGTTGTCTTGCTTTTTCGAGACGTTCGTCATCGATATCAACAGCGATGAGCGGGCCGAGGCCTTGCGCATGAGCAGCCGCGACAATAAATGAACCAATGCCACCTATCCCCATTACAACCAACGGCTTACCCTTTGTCGCATTACTACGATCAACTGCATGTAGCGCCACTGATACGGGCTGGGCCATGGCTGCGGCATCGTTTGAGCAGTCATCTGGGACGATCTCACACATGAAAGCCGGTATCTTTGAAAATTCGGCCATACCGCCATCAGCGTTAAGCCCAAAGACAAAGTACTGTACGCATAGATTAACCTTACCCTCTTGGCACCATTTGCATTCACCGCACCAATTGCCAGCGCCGGGGACGACCCGCTGCCCAACTTCCAGTCCTTCGACCTCGGTGCCAACCTCAATAATCTCTCCAACAAACTCATGCCCAGTGATCAGCGGGGCTTGCTGTTTACTAATCGGGTGGGGCTTATCTAAGGAGGCAAAGTGTGGGCCATGCAAATATTCAGTGACGTCAGTGCCACAGATTGCAGCCCGCTGAACTTTCAATATCACTTCATTTGCGCTGGGCTTGCTTGGCTCTGGCACTTCTTCAATACGCATATCTTTATTACCGTGATAGCGCGCTGCTTTCATCGTTATCTATCTCCGATCTCTGTCTGTTGCTAAATCTCTTCGTCAAGCCCGACCATGTTAGCCAAGACTTTGTACATAACGCCGAAGTCCTCATCGGCATAACCCATCGCACTGCTAATTGCCATAATCTGAGCGGTTGCAGCTGCGCTGTTCAATGGAATATCGAGTTTCTCACCTAGTTCTAGCGCCATCGTTAAGTCTTTACGCTGACCCGTATTGTTGAACAAAGGATTCTCAGGCAGTTGAACGGCAAATGGCCCCCGATACTTCATTGCCGGTGAGGCAATCGCGCTGTTTATCATCACCTCAAGGGCTGTCTCCTTGTCTATGCCGCTTTTTACCGCAATTAATAAGCCTTCAAACATGGCTAAAAGCTGAACAGGAATACTCAAATTGAGCGCGATTTTCAGAATAGATGCCATACCACTTTCACCGATGTAGGTAGCCTTAGGGCCAATTGTTAATAAGATCGGCTCAATCCTTTCAAAAGAGGCTTTGTCTCCACCAACCATGAAGGTGAGCTTGCCAGCTCGCACCGTCACAGGGCTACCTGAAACGGGGCAATCCAACATATGTGCCGCTTTCACAACGAAAAGAGGCGACAGTTCTTGGACAACATCTGGGCTGACAGTGCTCATGTCTGCATAGACTTTCCCTTCAGAGATGCCAGCAAGAACACCATCGTCGCCGAGCACAACCGCTCGTAACGCATCATCGTTAAAGATCATGCTGAATGTTACGTCGGCGGCTTGCGCTACTGCCCGGGGCGAATCAGCCCAGATCAGGCCTTGTTCAACAAGAGGGTCTGCCTTCGACTTGGTGCGGTTCCAGCCATAGACGGTGTGTCCTGCTTGCAGCAGTCGTTCCGTGATCGCGGTTCCCATTGCGCCCAGACCAATAAAACCTACGGTTGCCATAAATAACTTCCTCTATGATTGTGGCGAATAATGCAGCCCCTCATAGGACGTAGAGGGGCCGATAGTGTGTGCTTTAAACGTTATTGATGATATGAACCTTGATGTTATTATCGCGATCAAGGGAGGCATTGAGCGCGTCTGTTGCTTCAGTCAGGCCATAGCTGGCAGTCACCATCTTTGTAAGGTCGATGCCACCGTTGACCATGAAACGAATCGTATCTGGCCAAACATTAGGTGAACCAATGATGCCACGTATCTGGAGTGCTTTCATTTGAATAAGTCCCAGCTTGGTTGGGGCATCTCCACCGACGTTAATCCCAATATTAACAAGACGAGCATTTTGAGCAGCAACCTCAATAGTAGCTGCCATCGCCTTTGGGTTACCAGAAGCCTCAATCACGACATTGGCACCACGCCCATCTGTCAGGTCGCGGACTTGTTGTTCAAGGTCTGATCCCGGCTTGAGGGTTGCCATGGCACCGAGTGCTTTAGCAACTTCCCAACGTGACTCCATAGGGTCAACCGCGATCACTTTAGCGCCCATGCCAGCCGCGGCGGCAACACTGCATTGCCCAATGGGGCCAATACCAAATACAACAACCGTATCTGCCGCATCAATGCCGTCAGCGGCGCGAGTCGCAGCATAGGCGCAGCTAAACGGCTCAACAAGAGCCGCTTCCTCATAGGTCATTTCATCCGGAATCTTGTGCAGCCACTCCGGGCGCACTTTGAAGTATTCGGCGGCTGCGCCACTGATTGAGAAGCCAAAATGCTCTTCACCGATGGCACATTCGCCAACGACGCGATCCCCTTCGGCAAAATCCTTGACATTTGACCCCAGCGCGACCACTTCGCCAGCCCATTCATGCCCTGGAATAACAGGGAACGTTACAGGGATAATGTAGTTGTCCGCCAACAAGTCAAAGTCAGAGTGGCACACGCCGACTTGCTTGAGATGGATCAACATCTCATCAGGCCCAATCTCAGGTTCGTCAAGGTCTGTCACGAGTGCGTTATTTGGTTCTTGGAATACGAGTGCTTTCATGTGTTTGTTTCCCTTTCATTTCGATAGTTGATGCGTTCAGTTGAGTCGGCTAAAAATGACTTAGCTGGAACGATTTCCGATTTTTTCCAAAGTGTGGTCAAGCGAGATAGCGGCAATCAGCAGCAAGCCGGTGACGATCAATTTGACTTCGTCTGCGACGCCCATCAGATTCAACCCATTGGAGACGGTACCCAACACCAAACCACCCAATAAAGCCGCACTAACACGACCTCGCCCGCCAAAGAGGCTCACTCCACCGATTACTGCAGCGGCAATCGCTTCAAGCAGGAGGCGACCCCCGCCGATGCCGCCACCGGAACTTACCGACACACCGAGGATACGCGACGCCGCGATCACCCCAGCGAAAGCAGCCAGAGCACCGGCGATGCCAAATGCCGCCATCTTGACGCGACTGATCTTGATGCCAACACGGCGAGACGCTTCAACATTGCCTCCAATCGCATACAGGTATAGTCCAAACTGTGTTTCATTAGTGACATAGCCAGCTACAGCGATCAGACCAATGAAGATTACAACAGGGACGGGTAAGCCTTCGTGACCGTTGAGCACTGCTACCACAATCGCACCAACAGCGGCGACGCCAGCAACTGGAAACAGTACATCAGCAACGAGCGAACTTTCGATACCGACACGCTGTTTTGCCTGAAAGAACGTGAAGCGGACGACGATGAACAAGCTGAGGCCAACAGCTAAAGCCAGCCAAGACCATGGTGCAGGAATAGACGTCCCGGCAAGTTCTTCAACGCCGCTGTTCAACAGGTTATAGCGGCCTGTATCTGGTAGGAGCACACGTTGAACACCGTTCAACAAGAGACCAACCGCCAAGGTGATCACAAAGGAAGGGACGCCGAACCATGTGATCCAGCGGCCTGAGATAACCCCGATGAAGAAGCCAAGAATGACGGCTGCAATGATCGCAGTTGCTGGGGACCAGCCAGCTTCTACAACCAACATGGACATAAACACAGCGGCAACGCCACTGGTGGCAGCAACAGAGAGGTCGATCTCGCCGATTAGCAGAACAAAGATAATTCCAAGAGCAACCACGCCCGTCACGACACTTTGTAGCATCAAGTTTGACAGGTTACGGCTGGATAGGAACACATCGCTCTGCGTACTAAAGAAGATACCCAGCACCATTAGTGCAAGCACAACTGGCAAGGCACGTAGATCCCGCCCGATGATTTGCAGCACCCTGTTAAAACCCCACTCGTCGGTGGTCTTTGCGTCGGGTGGCTCTGAAACGTTGACGGAGTTAGCCATGTTTCACCTTCCTCACTGGGCCTTGTTGATGGCGGCATCACCACCGACCATTGCATTGACAATTTGCTCGCCAGTCACATCCCTTGGGTTGAAGCTAGCAACGTTTTTCCCGAGTCGAAGTACTTCAACACGATTTGTAACTTCCAGGACGAAGTTGTGAATATCATGCGAGATAACCAAAACGGCGATACCCTCGTTGGCGAGGTTACGAACTAAGTCGTGGATTTGGTCTGCGGCTGAGTGGCTTAAAGCCGCTGTTGGTTCGTCTAACAAAATCACTTTTGCGTTACCGAGCAGTGCCCGGGCAACAGCGACGTTTTGCCGCTGCCCACCGGACATCGCCCCGACTGGCCTTGTCAACGAAATGCTGTCCAAGCGGAGTTGTGTCAGTAGCTCTCGGGAATGGCTTTCCGCGGCTGCACGCTGGATGCGTGCCCCAAAGATTTTGGGCCCGGTCAGCTCATGCCCTAGAAAGATGTTGGACACAGCATCGAGGTTGTTGCACAAGGCCAGGTCTTGGTAAACCGTATGAACGCCTAGTCGATTGGCATCTCCGGGTTGGCGCACATCGACTTTTTTACCCTGGAAAAAGTACTCACCAGCATCTGGAAGTAAGACACCAGACATGATTTTGACAAGCGTGGATTTACCTGCACCGTTGTCGCCAACCAGCCCAACTACTTCACCTGGATGAATGTGAATACCAGCGTCAACCAAGGCATTGACACCACCAAAGCTTTTTGATATGCTGCGGAGTTCAATTAGCTTCTCGCCATTCGCTGTTGTCATAAAAAATCTCTTTATTTTCTGGTTTGTCTACAAAATTGGGCGAGTGTATCCATCCCTCGCCCAACCAATTACTGATTACAATTACTCAAGGTTTGCCTGGCAGATGTCGGTATCTTCACCGCCCTGGCAGACTTCTTCCCACGTCCACACACCCGCATCGACAACCGTACTTACGTTATCAATCGTGATATTCTGTACTGGTAAGTAGACGGCTGGAACATCCATAAACTCGTTATTAACGGCACCGTTGACCATATCTTCTGGTACGCCTTCACCTTCAAGGAGCGACGCAGCAACTTGAGCCGCAGCATCAGCCATGACGGATAGGTCTTTGAAGACGGTGTTATCTTGATAACCCTGGATGATGAACTGCATTGCTTCAACCGTGGCATCCTGACCGCCGGTTACGATCACTTCGCCCGGTTCATAACCTTGCGAAATTAGCGCAGCGACAGAGCCGCCCGTAGTGCCATCATTCATGCCGAGGAACATATCGATGTCTGGGTTCTGCGTCAGGCAGTCCTCAGCGAAATCTTGTGCCAGCGTCGGGTCCCAGTTCGGGGTGAACTGTTCACAAACGACTTCCACCCGACCATCATCGATCAGCGGCTGCAAAAATTCATTCTGACCAATCTCATACTGGGTGGTGCCAAATTCACCCTGGTTACCTTTGACGCGCCCAATCTTGATCACGTCTTGGTCGAGACCCTCGATTAACTCAAGGGCACGCTCACCCTGTGCTTGACCAACTGCCAACGCATCGAACAGCACATGCGCTTCTGCCGAGCCGCCAATAGCGTCGTGCTCATACAGCAGCACAGGTACACCCGCTTCTGCCGCAGCTTCTAGACTACCAGCCGCTAGGTTCGCATCTGAAGACGTATAGACGATTAAGTCAGCACCCTGTGTGATGGCATCTTCAACCAGTTGTTGCTGCAATGCCGGGTCACCTTCGCCATTCTGGATGATCACTTCAGCGTTCGGCGCGTAGCCAGCTAAAGCCTCTTCGAAGAAGGGGGCGTCACGCCGCGTGAAGCGAATGGTTGTGCTGTTTGGCAGCATGAAGTACACCAACGCCTCTTCGTCAGTCGTGAAATCAGAACCAGAACTACTACTTGGGATTGGCTCACCAGCGAGTGCAGCTGAACAGATGTCGGTATCTTCACCGCCCTGGCAGACTTCTTCCCACGTCCACACACCCG
>CAYTPI010000003.1:239053-244082 GCA_964439625.1 uncultured Anaerolineae bacterium
CGAAGAAGGGGGCGTCACGCCGCGTGAAGCGAATGGTTGTGCTGTTTGGCAGCATAAAATATACTAGCGCCTCTTCGTCGGTGGATGGCTCAACCATTTCTTCTTCCATTTCTTCCTCAACCTCTTCTTCACCTTCGGCTTCCGCCTCCGGTGTTTCCTCAGCCGGGGGAGCACAGCCCACGACGACAACGAGAACGAAGATTGTCAGCAGGCTGACAAGTATCTTGAGAAGATTTTTGTTCTTCATAATTTGTCCCTTTCATGTAAGTTTTAGTGGTTAACGTTTTTGAATTGTTAGTGACGTATCTAGACTGTTATCAGAGCGTGACGGCTTGCATTGGCGAGTAACCTCCTCTTCGGTGGGACGCTAATGAACTTCAACTCCACCTGTAACGTTTACGGCCTCACCCGTTATCTGTACGGAGATGTCAGATGACAGAAACACCACCGTTTGGGCGACGTCATCCACAGTTAAGGGAATTGGTAGTGGGAAACTAGAGCGGAATCTCTGCCTAAATTCATCCGGGGTGATGCCTAGGTATTCACTTCTTTCGGCAAAGGCCTCTTCGGACATGGCATTGCCCAGCCCGGCTGGACACACCGCATTAACATTAATCTTGTACGGTGCTACTTCGAGGGCGAGCGCCTGCGTCAGGTTAATAATGGCAGCCTTGGTCGCGGAATAAGCAGTGTTGAAAGGTTCGCCGGTTTTACCTGCAATCGAGGAGATGTTGACGATCTTGCCGTATTCTTCTGCCATCATGTGTTGCAATGCAGCCTTCGAACACAGGAAAATGCCGTTCAAGTTTACATCAATGACATTGTTCCATCCGGCTTCGTCAAAGTCAGACAGAGGTCCCTGTGGGCCAAGGATGCCTGCATTATTGACTAAGATGTCAAGCCTACCCAATTGGGTAATTGTCTGGTGAACCATCGTATTGACATGCACGCTGTCGGTTACATCTACCTGAATAGCAATAGCTTGGCCCTGTGTGTCGTTTACCTCTTCAGCGACGCGCTGCGCGCTGCCTAGGTTGTAGTCGGCAATGGCCACACGAGCACCTTCCGACGCCAAGGCGAGCGCAATACTCCGCCCTAGGTCACCACCACCACCGGTAACGATGGCTACTCTATCTCTAAGCTTGAGATCCATGCAGTTTAGGCCCACCCGCGCGACTTTTTATACGCGTCAATTCCCGCTTGGCGCTTCCCTTCGTCATAGTGGGAGATATTGACCAACTCGAGCGAGTGCCCGTCGGGGTCTTTGAAATAGACCCAGCTCCAGCCATCTAACACGCTATGCTCCTCTACGACATCATTGACGTTGACATCACTGTTGAAGACAACCCCATGCGCTTCGAGTTCCTTTTTCTTAGCGTGGATATCATCAACATAAAACGCGATGTGGCATGACCCGGTTACATACAGCGGTAAGGGCTGGCTCAAGGGCCAATCGGGGCTGCTATATTCCATCAGTTCGATGATCACACTACCGTCATCTGCTTGAAGGCACACAGTACGCGTTGCAGCTCCTTTGATACCCACACCCTTCTCAAGAAGGGGGCCGCGCCCGATGGGTGTTGGCTCATAGAGGAACTCTAAACCGAGCACGTTATGGTAGAAGTCAATTGAACGGTCGAGGTCTTTAACGACCATCGCAAAATGATGTACTGATTTCATCTGAAAATTGCATCCTTCTTTGGTTGCCATTATTCTTGGCATAGAAAAGGTTTTCTACATGAAACGCCAACTATTAACATGGCCACCTCATCTAGAGAGGTGAGATATCGGCATTAGTCAAAATGGTTTGGGTCATACTATCAATAGGTGGTAATGCGAGATAGCTCATCTATACACTTTTGATGTTTGGAAGACATCTCGCATCACACTTTAGCTTGTTGTATTTAGTGTATAGTGGCTTATCTCGTGGTTGGAACCCTCTTACCCCGGAAACCATCTAATGGATTCCTCTTAGGGGGTATCCCCTAATTGTGAAAACTTGAACTTAATTGGATTGAACGATGCTACCAAAAGCTGAAGCTATTCGTGTATTGCTTGCTGATGATCACGCTGTTGTGCGGGAAGGTCTACGCAATGCCTTGCGTAGCCTGGATAGTATGGAGGTTGTTGCAGAAGTCGGCGATGGTAGTGAGTTGTTAAAAATACTCGATGAACTTGACCTTGACTTAATTTTACTCGATATCACGATGCCCCATTTCGACCCGTTTGAGGGCATAAAACACATCAAAGAGCGCTACCCAAACCTTCTGATTCTAGTCGTCTCGGCATTTGACGATGACGTATACGTACAAGGAATGTTGAATGCTGGGGTCAATGGGTACCACCTCAAGGATCAACCGCTCAGCGACCTTCGGCTAGCGATCAAACGGGTGCTAGAAGGTCAGCGCTGGATATCCGGCCCCTTGGTTGAAACGCTGTTGCGTGGCCCAAAAACACCACTGCCCGTGCTTACAAAGCGGCAGCAAGATATCTTGCAGTGTTTAGTGCAAGGTTATGATAACCGAGCTATTGCGCACGAGCTGGGCCTGAGCATCAAAACAGTTGAGAATCATCTGACGCGTTTATATCGTCAATTAGAGGTCAAGAGTAGGCTTGAAGCTGTGAACTATGTTCACGAGCATCCAGAAATTTTCCCTGAGTTAGCTCGTGCCCCCGAAGTTGAAGACATCGACCTGCCTGCTCCAGGACAGGGTGCGCTGCTGATTGTCGATGACAATTCTCGCTACCGTTACCACATGCGGCGGATGATGGTTAAGTTTGCCCCTACAGCCAAAGTATATGAGGCTTCGAGCGTGGAGGAAGCGGTTGGCATTGCTCGCGAAGTCATCCCTCAGTTGACTCTAATCGATGTTATTTTGCAAGACGAGGATGGCATTGACTGTGCCCAGCAAATCCTGGAAATACATCCGAACATTCCGTTGGTGCTAATCAGCGCCTACCCTGAATTCCGTCAACGTGCTTTGGAGGCGGGTGTCTTTGCCTTCCTCGACAAGCGTGATTTAGACATCAACGCACTACGAGAACTACTGTTGGATGTTATCGATGGCTGAGACGCTCATCTCGCTGCGTCAGTTGTCTCGCCGCTCGGAGACGCTGCGCCCATTAGTTGACGTCTCGATAGACTTACACACGGGGGAAGTAGTTGGTATAGCTGAGCGTACAAACCATGGCACCGCGGAGTTAGTTTCGCTTCTCTCGGGTCAATACGCTCCTGATGCAGGTGAGATACTCATCCAAGGTGATCTGTTACAGTGGCCCTTCCAGTCACTTAAAGTTGGCCTTTCCATCCTCTACCGCGAGCCACAATTGGTTAGCCGGTTAGACGTAGCAAGTAACATCTTCCTAGGGCGGGAAGTGGGATGGCCCCAAAGTGTTAAGTGGCTCAAGATTCGGCGCAAGCGGCAAATGTATACAAAAGCCGCGCAGATACTGCAAGAGTTGGATGCCGCTAACATCCCGCTGCATATTGAGGCAGGCAAGCTCCCGGCAGAAAGCCAATACCTGGTCTCAATTGCACAAGTGATGGCAGAACTTACTCCAATTATTATTGTTGACCAACCAAGCGCCATCTTGAGTTTGCCGTATCAGGACAAAATGCTAAGTCTGATACGCAAGTGGCAAGCTGAGGGTTGTGCAGTGTTGTTGCTCAGTTCTAATCTGGATCATCTGTTCGCGGTATCAGATCGCATCATCGTGCTGCGTGATGGGCATGTCACAGCTAATGTGGTGACAGACGATACCAATCGCGAGCAGATTGTGGCGGCAATGATTGGTACATCAGAGCGGGCTCAGCGCACACCGGTTATCTGGGCGATTGACAGCTATTATGAGGCACGTAAACAAGCAGAGATGCTGCGTCACCAACAGAAATCGCTCAAACAAAACCTTGCCAAGCAAGATACGCTCAACCGTGATCTATTAAAACAGTTGTCAAAGCAGGTGCACGCACTCGACAGTGCAAACCTTGCACTCCAAGATGCCCAACGCCGCCTACTTGGCGAGCGGGAACAGGAACGTAAATACCTTGCACGTGAACTTCACGATCAATTAATTCAGGATTTGCTTAGCCTTGCTTATCAGCTTGAAGAAATTGAAGACAGCATCGTTGAAAATGAGCAGCTTGAATCATCGATTGCCGATGTGCGCGGAAATATCCGGGGCCTGGTGACGAATGTACGTCAGATTTGTGGTATGCTGCGCCCACCAACGATTGATCGCCTTGGACTTGCTTCAGCATTGCAGTCGTATCTCAAGCAATGGAGTAAGCGGACTGGTATCCGAGTTAACCTGACTATTGACAAGACCCTTGGCAGGCTGCCAGAGGAAATCGAAATCTCAATATTTCGCATTATTCAAGAGGGAGTCACGAATGTTTGGAAGCATGCAAATGCTAGTGAAGTTACCGTGAGCCTAAAGAATACATCGCCACGAACGCTGCTTATTACTGTGACGGATAATGGGACTGGATTAAGCACCGATTTCGATTTTTCAGAAATGAGTACCCAAGGCCATTTCGGGTTACTCGGTATTAGCGAACGAGTCGCTTTGATGGGAGGGAAATTGAATTTCAGTAATTATACAAACGGAGGCGCACGGTTGCAGATTGAAATCCCTCACCCAAGGTCTGTTTAGTACAAGTTATCACACCCCACAATAGGCATTCAAGCATTTAATTCGTTTGTGAGCCTCGTCAGTATTGATCATTATCTAAGAAATCGCCGCATCTATCACTGGCTGCCACATTCAGGATATTAAACTGGCTGTCGAACTACATCATCGCAGGGACTGCGCACGCACCGCAGTATTGACATGAAACACTGCGACGACTAGAATAGGATGGGTTACTATCGTAGTAAATTGGAGAAAATGCATGCGTGCTTTCAGCTATTTGCTTTTAGTAACTTTTATGGTGTTCTTGATGCCAGGGAACATCTACTCACAAGAAGATGAAATGACACAACCCGGTTATCGTGCATCGCTGTATGACACCGCTTGGCCGACCGATATG
>CAYTPI010000004.1:0-18935 GCA_964439625.1 uncultured Anaerolineae bacterium
AACGCCAGCCGCGCTGTAAAATCCGGCGATGCGCGCGCCGCGCTGGCAGTCGCCGCAGAGCAGCCGTCAGATATTCTCAAAGCGGACGTATTTACACCGAGCGCTCCGCTGCCTGAAACCACCAAAGACATCACAGCCAGCCCATGGTTTATGTCGGTATTCTTGCGCTTTATGCTCTCTGATGGGGCCGGAGCCTTTTTGATCGAACCCATGCCACGCTCAGATGGCGTTTCCTTGCGGATCGACTGGACGTACTCGCGCTCATTCGCCAGTGAAGCACCGTTGTGTATGCAGCTCCCCAGCCGCTCGTTGACGCTTAGCCAAGACACACAGATTCTTAGCGAGTATATGGGGCCGCTCTCCACCCGCGCCCTGATGGAAGCACTCAACAAGCATAACGATGCGCTGCACTGTTACGATATGGTACTGCCACATATGTCGTCTTACTTCTTTGAGAAGGACGTCAAGCAGGCGCTGGATGACCTTTCGTATGAGGGTGATATCCCCTATTGGACGAACCTCAAAACGACGGGCAACACTGGGTCAGCCAGCATTTATGTGATGCTCGATGAGTACCTCAAAACGCACGACATTCGGCCCGGTCAGCGGCTGCTGCTGTATATCCCTGAATCCGGGCAGTTCAATTATGTGTTTATCAGCTTGACGGCTGTTTAGCGCACGGCACACAGCACAATGAAGATCGCAGTGATTGGTGCAGGCAGCAGCGGCCTGATCACCCTAAAAACCCTGCTCGAACACTATCCGACTGAAGACGTTGTTTGCTTCGAGCGGGGCTATTCCGTCCGTGGGTGCTGGGGGAACCAGCGCCCCGATTTCATCTCGACATCAACTAAGTATACGACTCAGTTCTCGTGCTACCGCAAATGGACGGCAGGGGTGACGCCCACGCAGGACTACGCCGAGTTTTTCCGCGGAGGCGAATTTGGCGACTATCTGGACGATTTCACCGACCACTTCGGCCTGAGGCAGCACATTCAGTTTGGCGTGGCGCTCAAGCAGATCGAACGGGAGGAGCCCTGCTGGCGGGTAACTATCGTCCGGGCTGGCAACGAGGAGCAGCTTCAGTTTGAGGCTGTCTTCCTCTGCACAGGGTTGGTCAACCAGAAAGTACCGCTTTCCTCAACCGCGATCCCTGTCGCGCAAGCCCCCGAAGCGATCCGCAACAAGACGGTGGTGATCGTCGGTGGGGGTGAGTCTGCCGCAGATCTTGCCAACTATCTTACCAAGCCAGCGCATCGCAACACCGTCTACCTATCGCTGCGATCCGGCATTCGCGTTAGCCCACGCTACCACCCAATCCGTGGAGTGCCGTCGGACTTTCTCCGTAACCGGCTGCTGCTCTCGTTCGACAAAGGCTTCCGCAATTGGCTTGGCGAGCGCTTCGTCACCTTTCGCATTCGCTTCAACCAACTACTTGAGAAGTGGTTTCCGCAGAAACAAAGCGAGCAAACTCCCACTGAGGCCGCCCAAGCTCGCCGGGCTGAATGGGATTTGAAGCTGAAGGCCCGCAGCAAGGGGCGGCTGTTCAATGTGTTTCACAATAAAAGCGATGACTTCTTAGAAGCGGTTGGCGAAGGGCGCTTACAGATCATCGGGCCAGCAGTCGATGAGACGTGGACGCAATACCATACCTTTGACCAAACCGAGACGTTGGCGATCACGCCCGATGTGCTCGTGCCTGCTACGGGCTACCGCTCACGCCTGCCGGATTTTTCCAGCGGGGCGCTGCATCTAAAAGACTTTTACAACGGCTGTGTGCATGTTGCGCAAAACAACCTGTTCTTGATCGGGTTTGCCCGTCCGATCATCGGTAACATTCCGTCGATCAGTGAGATGCAAGCACGCTATGCGGTGGGTGTGCTGCGCGGCGAGGTCGCCCTCCCGCCTGATGTTAAAGAGCGGCAGATCAAAGTCTACCAAGCGATGCGGGCCGAGTACCCTACCCTTGACGTGGACAACGTCTATCCAGTCGAGCAGTACCCCTACTGTGATCGGCTAGCCCGCGAACTGGGCAGCATGCCAACACTGGCAAACACCGGCCTCAAAACATGGCTCAAGCTGATGTTGGTGCCAGCCAGCAGCACCCACTACCGCGACCACTACTTTGATCACGATGCTCTTAGCGCGCAGCAGGTACACACACCCCCGATACTGATCGGTATCCTGGTGCTGCTGCGGCTGCTCGGTATTCCGAACCGGGTGCTCAAGGGGCTGGTGCGTGACAGGGTGTTGAGGTCGGTTTAGCTTAGAGGCTGGCGTTGGTCGCCCGGTCATTCATTACCGGGCTCTGTAAATAAAACGCCCCAAGCACTTAAATGCTTGGGGCATTGAGGTCTACTCGTGTTCAGGTTTAACTACAGCTTTGATGGTCTCAAGCATTAGTCTGCTTGACGTTTGCGCGCTTTCAGAGCGAAGCCCCCTGTTAGTACAGCAACTATTAAGCCAACAACACCCCACAGCGACGTGTTTGATGGGGGCGGGCCACCACCTGTGTTGGGCAAGGAAGGTGGTAAGCCGGGCTCGACGGTTGGTGTTTCATCAACTTGTGGCAGCGAGGGTAGAATTTCCGTACTTTCTGGCACTACAGGCAGCGCGGCTGGGTCGCCATCCGGGTCATTATCATCCTCACCATCATCGTCATCATCGCCACCTGTTAGTAATGCGGTGTTGGGGGGTGCAACGCAGTTAATCGTATCGGCAGCAGCCGGTGCTAGTGTTCCGCCAGCATCGGTTAGGGCAGACGTGGTATTGTTTGCGGTGCCCGCAGCAGAACAAATGACATCAACTACGATCCGGCATGTGGTACCATCAGCCACATCAATTCCGGCAGCGCTGATTAGGTTGCCCGTATTCGTGACATTTGCTGACCCGCCGCAATCGATGGCGTTTGTACTTAATACCGTTAGCGGGGCAGGTACGTCATCTGTGAATGTGCCGCCGGCCACGGCAGTTCCGGAAAAGTTCGAGATAAACAGCGTCAGCGTGGATACCGTGCCGACAACAGCTTGATCGCTGTTGAAGGTTTTTCCGAAGGTTAAGCTGGAGTCAGATACGACGGTTAGGTTGGCAGCAAAAGCTGGCGTATCAAGGTTAACTCGAGGTGCGCCATCAAACGCTGGCTCACCCGTGAACTCAACGATGTTTGTTTCATCATTGACGTATGTTCCAGCCGCGCTGCCAGTGACCGTAACTGAAAAATTGCACGTCTCCCCAGCAGCTAAGTCAACGTCGGTAATTCTAACGGAGTTATTGGCTATAATTTCAGTAATTGAACCACCACCACAACTGCCTATGCTGCCCGTACTCGCCACTACACCGAGGTTCGTCGGGAAACTGTCCTCTAGGGTGATATCAAACTGATCGGTTCCAGTGTTGTTGAAGAGCGTAAAATTCACAACAGAGACATTTCCCTCGTCAATGACAGCCGGAGGAAAATCCTTCGTGACGACAATATCGTTCGCTGATGGTTCTAAGTCGAGCAGGGCTTCGGTGCCATTAACCACAACCCGAACGCGGTCAATGAAGCCTTCAAAACCAGCATCCCATGGGTTTCCGGTCTCAAAGCGAATGAAGTTTACCGGTTGGTTGGAATAGTTAAACGAGTTAGTACTGCCACTACCAGCGTAGGTACCCCAATCAAGGGTCCCAGCTTGTAGGTCAGCCAGGGTGGGGGCGTTGAAGAAGCCGATGTTGGTACTGCCCGGCGCTGAACTGTTATAGAACCCGATCAGGTTCTCTGTGGTGGCGGGGTCTCCGAGGGTGGTATAGGTATTCCACTGTCCATCTAAGACGTTTCGATTGTAGACAAAGATCCCTTCACCCGTTAAGCGGGCGTAAGAAAATGATTCACCCGGAACACTTAGATAAATGGTTACGTACCAGTCAACGGGTGTAGTACCATAAGTGGTTTGAAAGGTACTCCATTCAATTGAGTCGATGTCACTCAGTGTAAAGCTGGCGGGTAGGCCATATTGGCCCGGAAACACGTCAATACCCGCTTTCTCGTCTGTTCCTTGAAAAGGCACAGTACTGGTTAGCCCAGTCGCCTGCCATGAGCCAGTACCAATAAAAGCCTGCTCATCAGTTGCAACAACACGGAAAGCCTGAGAACTTTGTGGGTAGATGTTAGCATCATTCAACACAAATGTGGCTGCATAAACAATTTGGTTGAAGAAAATAAATGTGGAAGCGAGCAGAGCAATGATGATAGGTAAGCGGAGTTTGTGGAGGATAGCCTTAGGCCCCATAGTGGTACACCTTTGTTAATGCCTGTTTAATATCAGTTAATTGTGCCGAAATTCCCCCGATATGTCAATTAAATTTGAGATTAATGCCCATTGAAATTGTCGGCGGCACTTTAAACTGAAAGAACCCCTTGAAAAAAATGGGGGGCTCTCATCTGAGGGAGATAGAGTGGGATTCTTTCAGCAAAGAGGGGACTTTGTGTCTGAAAATGTAGTCTGTTGACTACGCATTCACTCATTTATGTAGCTTATTTCTAAGCTGACTGCACTATACCGCAGCTCAGTGATGGAGGCAAGGAAAAGGCTTGCCGAGTTGTAGTGACTGTCACATTTGTGCAGCCGATAGAAAATGTTCACCAAAACCAGTTTGGTAACCCACGCTATAATGTCTTGAACAAATGCGAATCAGGTAGGATTTTCATGTCACACGTTGGGGTAGACGTCCACGCGCTGCTGCGTCAGCATGGTTTGGAAGCTAAGAAAAGCCTGGGGCAAAACTTCATGATCAGTGCTGGAGCGATTGCTCAGGTATTAGATGCGGCTGAACTTAGTACCGAGGACATCGTCTTAGAAATCGGCGCGGGCCTTGGTTCGCTCACAGCGGCAATCGCAGAACGCGCTAAGGCTGTTATCGCGTTAGAGATCGATCAGCGCTTTATTCCTATCTTGCGGATGCAGTTTGCCCAGTCGCCGAACGTACGGGTGGTGCTTGGGGACGTATTAGAGCAGGCACCCGGCAGCTTGCTTGGTGAAGCAGCGGCAGGCTACAAAGTCGTCGCTAACTTACCCTATTACATCACCTCCGCCGTGGTCAGGCATTTGCTAGAAGCTGATCAACCACCGCGGCTGCTAGCATTGACGGTACAATATGAAGTGGGACAGCGGATGACGGCTAAGCCCGGCGCAATGAGTCTGTTAGCTGTCAGTGTGCAGTTGTATGGCGAGGTCGCTCTCGTCACCCGGTTGAAGCCCGGCAACTTCTACCCGCGGCCTAACGTCGATTCGGCAGTTGTCCGGCTGCGTCCGCATCGCGACGGCCCCCCACTGTCCGGCGAGGATATTCCCCTGTTTTTCCGCATTGTGAAGGCGGGCTTCAGCCAGCCACGCAAGCAGCTCAAAAGCCCGCTGGCGGCTGGCATGCACATTAGTAAGGAGCAGGCATCAGATTGGTTGATACAAGCGGGTATTGATCCCCAACGCCGACCACAAACGCTAGCAATCAACGATTGGCTTAAGATATTTGCGTGTCGAGGAGACTATCTATCAAACTAACGTCGAACAATTCTCAGGCTGCGGTCTCCACACTATTAGCCATGTCATCTGTCGTCAGAATGCTTTAGTTGGCTTTAGCGTGTCGTACATTCACGCCAATTGACAGAAAGAGAAAATCAATGTCTGAACATTCAATCGATGCGTTAGTCAGAAAACAGTTCGGGCAGGTTGCCGCTAACTACACGAGTAGCCAAGTACATGCCAAAGGCCCTGATCTACAAGCTATCGTTAAGCATGCCAAGCTAACAGGCAGCGAAACTGTCTTAGATGCTGGCTGTGGCGCAGGGCATGCGTCATTTGCAGTTGCACCACATGCCGCCGCAGTGACGGCCTATGACTTCACCGCGGCAATGCTCGAGCAGGTTCGCAAAAACGCTGCTGAGCGCGGCTTAGCAAACATTCAAACTGAAATCGGCTCTGCATCTGCCCTGCCGTTTGACGACGCCTCATTTGATCGCGTCATTTCACGCTACAGCGCCCATCATTGGGCCGAACCTATCGTAGCCCTGCGCGAGTTTCACCGCGTTTTGAAACCCGGCGGCCTACTCTTGATCGCCGATGTGGTTGCGCCCGAAACACCCACTGAAGACACATTTCTGCAAGCAATCGAACTCCTGCGCGATATCTCCCATGTGCGCGACCACAGCCAAGCGCAGTGGTTGACGATGTTCAACCAAACCGGCTTTGACGCAGACGTCCAATTTACCTGGGAGATCGCGCTCACTTTCGACGACTGGGTCAAACGCATGGCAACCCCAGCGCAGCACATTGCGATGCTCAAGACTCTGATTGACGATGCGCCCGCTGACGTTCGTGAAGCCTTCAAGCTCGATGATGCCTATAATTTCACTATCAGCGGTGCTCTTATCATTGGGCATATATCGGCATAAGTGTATTCAAAGAGAAACTTATGCGAGTACCAACACAATATCACGCACAATTCAGCGAGATGCAATACAATCTACGCGGGAATTTGTTGTCTACACTGTTCTGAGGATTATATGAAGCAGCTCGGGCGCGTCATTCAGTGGTTGGTTTACATTGCACTCTTTGGCGCCTTCATCTACGCGGTGTACACCTACCAAAGTGAACTCACTGAAACGGTGCAAATTATCCGCCGTGGCATTTGGTATTTTGTCTTACTGACCGTCGTCATGTTGGCGGTCAACATTTGGAACCAAGCGCTGTGGTTCAGCGCCATTTGGGATATGCTCCAAATTCAGCATGAAGAGATCAACTTAGCACTGCTCTACCTTTCCAGTCGCTTCATCTCGGTTGCTGTACCAAGTGGCGGCCTATCCGGTTGGGTGCCCTTCTTGAACTTTGCCCGCAAGAACGATCTGGGGGTTGGCTCGGTGTTTGTCGCCAGCCTCATCTATACGATTCTCTGGTACAGTTCGTTTGCCGTTATGCTGATCATCGGGCTAACTCATCTGTTCATCGTTGAGGATTTGCAATGGTTTGAGGTCAGTGCGGCATCGCTGCTGCTACTGGCGGATATAGCGCTGATCACCGGGTTGGCGTTGGCGTGGTTCAACCACGAGGCACTAGACCGTGTGCTGGTGTGGATATCGCACAAATTGGGCGTTATTAGCGCGTTATTCAACGCCAAGAACCCCTTTCCTGAAAACAAAGCACACGATCTACATGATGACTTAGACAAGGCTGTGCGTTCAATGAAGGCTAGCGGCAAGCGCGGCCTGCTTGACCCAGCACGCTTTGCCATCATCAACGAACTGCTCAACGCGGCGATGCTCTATACATTGGCACTGGCATTTGGCGTGCAGTTGACCTTCGGCGGTCTAGTCGCTGCCTACAGTGCCAGTATCCTATTCTTCATTATCTCACCGACCCCCGGCGGGCTTGGCGTTGTCGAGGGCACCATCATCTTGATCCTAACAGGGCTGAATGTGCCACTCAACCAAGCCACAGCCATCACATTTGCCTACCGTGGCATCACTTTTTGGGTGCCATTCATCCTCGGTTTCGCTGCCAGCCGCTTCAGCAATGTCAAGGTCGAGCAGATCAAAAACGAGGGTTAGTGAGAGTCTTTGGTAAGTGCATACTTAATGCGGCGGCTGAGCCGATGCAATTTGCGGATAGACTCAGACTGTAGCTGCTGGGCAAACTTTAGAATAGAAGCAGTCTCTGGATCAGTCTCTACAAGCCGGTTATTAGTAAACCCTTGTATTAGCATTTCATCACTATGATGCTTTGTAATCAAACGTTTATGTTCCAATGACATCTCCTGCTGCCAAGAACCAGACTTTCCTGAGCGATAAAATATTGGGTCTTTTTCCTGCCATGTACGAAAGCTTGGGAAAGAGTTTGGTTCCTCTCTCGAATTCAGAGCAGTCAAGAAAGACAGTTTCTCAATAAACGACATTTCAGCGGTAACCAGTTCATCAAATTGAAAACGAAAATAGCGTCCTGCTAGCATTGGCGTAGCAAGCCGCCAGCGACGATGATAAGTTGACCATGACCCAAATACCGTATTGCCCTTTATGACATTGGATACACGTATTGACTTTTTATTCTCATAGTCGCGTAAATATTTGTAAAAGGACCACAAAGTTGGGCCAGGATGACGCACAATTTGTAAGACATACTCCCCTTCTAAATATGTATAGAAGGGATGCTCATGGGACTTTATAAAGTACACTGTTGAGCTTTCGGCCAATTCACGCCGGAAATTGACTGTCAGGTTATATAAACAGCCGTTTTTAACGATGCGATAATTGAAACCTTGATCAGACGTTACCTTGAGAAACCGATTATCTTCTCGATCAGTTGTTGATGGGAAATTAGGATATATCTTTTCCCGATAGACGGAAGAAGTCCACACATCAAAATAATGATGGATAAGATTTCGAGCAAGAGTGTTGCCAGAGCGCGGAAATGAGGCAATGTAGACGAGCATCTAATATTTGGTAGCTAAAGTTAGAAACGTAAATTTACCATGGTTATACATAAAAAACGATAATTACCTTGCTTGTTAGTTGAGAGAGTTTGTGTAGCCTACATTATAGTGGCGTTACCTTGTATTGATTGTCCGCCATACGTATGCCTATCTTTATGAAACATCAACAGGACTGTACAATGTGAATTGTACTTCATGTCAAGAAAATAGTGAGGGGTAACCTGCATCAAAATGGACTCTTAACTAAAAGAGTCCATATATAACAACATGCCTTCGTGTTGGCCTACACAACCATGTTGGCCTACACAACCATTGAAAGCAGCATCTCTGCCTCGGCCTTCATGCGCCGTAACAGGTGCTCGGCCTCAATCAATTGCTCGAACTCCGCGGCTTCAACGGTGGTCAAGGTACCTTCGCTGCGTTTGGCTAACAACTGCTGCATCCGGACTTTCAACAAAGCAGGTTCTTCAAACGCCATGATAGCTTTGGGCGTGGGGTTTGAGGCAAAAAAACGTTGCATTTCCATTGGAATTGGCGCGTATTGGATGATGTCAGTCATGTGGTTCACCTATCAGAGACTTAGCTACCGAACTTAACCTGATTGTACGATGCTTGTGCTGCTATGGCCCGTGTCATATGTAATTATTTTTTAGCTGATCCTCATAGCAGGAAAATGTTCAGCCTGAGCTAACAACTCAGGCTGAACATTTTAGGCTAAACGTGCACAACTGGTGTGTGCTGTGAGATCTCGTTGTTGGTGGTTGCTAGATCATCGTAGCTGAGGTCGTGCAGGCTGCGCCGGCCACACATCCGGGCGAAGTCGGTCATTTGCTCTGTCTACGCCTCGAAGAACGCGCCATCGACGAGCGTTCGGCGCTGGTCAAGTGTCTCAAAATGTGGCGTGAACGGGTCGATCAGTTTCCGCCCTTAAACCGAGCACAGCAGTCGCCTACTAAACTTGTCTGCAAAACCGTGCTTGGCTATATGCCGGACGAGAGATTCAGGGAGGGCCGGTTATTTCTTGTACTGTTCAGCGAAATATTCCAGCAGGATGCGGTGACGGAAGATGTAGCCGCCGCCGATTTTGCGAAGCAGTCCCGCTTCCGCGCAGTGGTCGAGGAACCTGTCGTAGCGCCAGCGCGGGATGGCGCCTTCTTGTGTGAGAATATAGCGTAGCATGATGTGTTGGATGACTGCTTGCCAGCCGCCCGTGCCCCCTGCCAACCAGATGGTCTGGGTGCTGCCGGAGATTTCGCGTGAGGTGGAACGTGTGAACGATTAAGGACTTCACATGTACACTTCATAGGTCGTTGTCGTTACCTTGATTATCAACGTATTTCCATACATTCATCTGAACTTCGTCAAACAAAGCGATAATCTCTGGATCCTCGCCTATGTGGCCTAACTGAGCATCAATTTCCTTATAGGTAGTCTCAAAAAATCGGTCAAATAACTGTGCACCACGCAGAATGTTTGAAGCACGTGTATATTGCGGACTATACCGTTTTGATGGATTGAAGTAGTAAATGATAGGCAGTAGTTGGGGCACAGACTGAATATTGAAACGGCTCACAAGCCCAGCGTATGTTTTCAAAAACTTTCGATTGATGCTCTCAAACTTACCTGTATCATGGTCATCGTTGTACTTGATTTCAAGATAAACAATTTGACCAGTTTCAGTAACCCTAAACACGGCATCAAGATCATTTCGAATAAACTGACGTTCAGCGTCAGTAGCATGTTGCTCAAGCTCGATAATCTGCTGTTGAAGTACCTCAAAGTCTTTATCAAATACATCATCACTATCTGGTAGTTGGCGGCTCCGAATATACGCCTCAATAATGGCATTCGTCTCAGGAGTAATTCCAAGTTTAAGCTTCTGGCCTGACTCTTCCAGCGCTTCAACGTTACTATCATACTCAATTACCAGGGCAATTAACTGTTCAATAAAGTTTCCGAATTTAATGTTTAGGGCTTGGAGTAAACCTCCCAGAATGCGATACTTGAGCGGAACAAAATGGGTCTTTTTAAGGTGTAGTTGGTATTTCCGCGTAATCTCGCGTTCTGATGATGCCTCGGTAATCAGCGCCTTGACAGCTCCACGAATAATCGCTCTAACTTCTGGATCCATTACCGACCTCAGTGAGTTTATTGTCTTCCCGATATCGCTTTCTTAATTCATCAAGAAGTAACAAGTTTTGATCATCGTCTTCAAAATACCAATAATCCCAACCATTACAAGCGGTCTTCCCCTGCACATAAGCTCCAACCTTATGTATGGAACCCACAAACTCATCAACTTGCAAATGTGAGTCAGCTTTTATGGTTGCTTTAAACTCTCTCTTACCTGAGTACAAAGCCTGTCCTATATGCAAGTATCCTGCTTCTATGAGTGATGAGAAAGGAACACGAGGTAAAGACCGCTTAGATTCGGTAATCATTAATTGGTCAGGAAACATCGGCTCAGGAATATCCTGAATTCTTGCCTGAGCGATTTGCACATACTGCGCTGAACGCTCAATTCCAATGAAACGACGCTTAAGCTTCTTGGCGACTGCTCCTGTTGTGCCGCTACCGAAGAACGGATCAAGTATCAAGTCGCCAGGCTCACTTGAAGACAATATGACTCGATATAAAAGCGCTTCTGGCTTCTGTGTTGAGTGGGCCTTCACACCATCGACCATAATGCGCTCTTCACCTCTGCATAATGGGAGATGCCATACATTTTGCATCTGCTTTTCACCATTAAAGTTTTTCATCGCATGGTAGTTGAAGTTGTATTTGCTGTCTTTGCTCTTCTTTGCCCAGATCAGCGTTTCGGTCGCATTCGTGAAGCGAGTACCTCGAAAGTTAGGCATGGGGTTAGTCTTGTACCAAATGACATCGTTCAGTATCCAGTAACCAATGTTCATCATGGCTGCACCGACGCGGAAGATATTGTGATACGAGCCGATAACCCATATCGAGCCAGTGGGTTTGAGGACACGTTGACACTCTGTTAACCATGCCATTGAGAAGCGGTCATAGGCGGCAAAACTATCAAACTGATCCCACTCATCATCAACGGCATCTACAATGGTTTGATTTGGCCGAATCAATTCGTTCTCTAGCTGAAGATTGTATGGAGGATCAGCAAAAATGAGATCAATGGTGTTAGCTGAAATTGAGCGCAAAACTTCTAGACAATCACCATGGATTGTTTGATTCACAGGAAGCTCTTGTTGCATATCTACTCCGTACCAGAGCTGATTTTCAAAACGATATATATTGTTCAAACTTTAGTTTCCGGTAAATGATGCACGACCAGAAGTAATCTGGCAAAGCGTACCTTAACAATGGAGAGCAGAAAAGCGCATTGAAATACGCTCAAGCGGCCTGTTTCAACCGCCTTCGGGCGAAATCTTGCCGGAAGGGGGCAAGTTTCAGGAAAAGGCAGGCCAGTCAGCGTCCGGTGCAACCGTCCGGAGCTGGGCTGGCTGCCCGCCTGCACCGTCATCACGTGGCCCTCTTGCAGCTCGTCGGTGTCTGCAACGCGGTGCCATTCCATATTCGACATACAACGTCCCTTTCGAATGCTTGTTGGAGGAATTCAATCTATGAGCGTTGACCCTTTATCATCTTGACAAACCGGTCTGAAAACCGTATATTCAGCGTACAAATTAAATGAAAAGATGGCGCGTCGCGTGTGTGCGGCGAAGATGCCTGAGCAAAGCCCGATCTCCTCTTGGATGGTCGGGCTTTTTAATCAGAAAGGGCGATGTGGTGTGATCAAAACAGTGACCCAAGTTGTTGATATTCTGATGTGTGCGCCCGATCACTACGATGTGCGCTATGAGATTAACCCTTGGATGGCGGGCAACATTGGGCAGGTGGATACCTCCCATGCACGGGTTCAGTGGCAGGGGTTATTCCGCGCCCTGACGCGCATCCCGGAGGTACGGGTGCAGCTTGTGGACGGTCAACCAGAGGCTCCGGATATGGTTTTTACAGCAAATGCAGGCCTTGTCCATGGCACAGATGTGGTCCTGAGCCGCTTCTTCTATGAGGAACGGCAGGTAGAAGAACCCCACTTTGAGCGCTGGTTTCATGAACACGGCTACCGGGTAGAGGTCTTACCGCCTGATGTGCCCTTCGAGGGCGAGGGTGACGCTCTTTTTGATACCACGCCTACGCCTACGCTTTGGTGTGGCTATGGCTTTCGCTCCGTTGAGGAGGCCGCCTACCGCGTCCGGGATATTCTCAACGTCAATGTGATGGCCCTCGAATTGGTAGATCCGCATTTTTACCATTTGGATACCTGCTTCTGTCCGCTGTACGGCGGCTACTTGATGTACTACCCGAATGCTTTCAGTGCGGCAGCGCGCACCGTGATTGAAGCCTACTTCCCGCCGGAAAAGCGCATCACCGTCGAAGGGGACGACGCCAATACGTTCGCCTGTAACGCCGTCAATATAGGCAAACACATCGTTATGAACGACAGCAGCAAGACGCTCGACGCCACACTACGCACCCGCGGCTTTGATGTGCACCATACGCCGCTCTCAGAGTTTATTCAGGCAGGCGGTGCGGCCAAATGCTTAACGCTCTTCATTTAGTTACTTGAAGGTGACTCACCATGCAGACGCAGGAGACAACGCGGACTGATCATTACGTTGCATTAGATGAAACATACGGCGCAAAAAACTACAAACCACTGAACGTAGTTGTGGAGCGGGCCGAGGGTGTTTGGGTCTATGATGTTGACGGCAAGCGCTACATGGACTGCCTTGCGGCTTATAGTGCTGTCAACCAGGGGCACTGTCACCCGCGTATTAAGCAAGCTATGATCGACCAAATAGACGCGGTCACGCTGACGTCGCGTGCTTTTCGCAATGATCAGATGGGGCCGTTCCTCAAGCAGCTTGCCGAGCTGACGGGCTACGACATGGCGCTGCTGATGAACACCGGGGCGGAGGCCGTCGAGACGGCTATCAAAGCGGCGCGTAAGTGGGGCTATCAGGTTAAGGGGGTGCCAGCAGGGCAGGCTGAGATCATTGTCTGCGAGGGCAACTTCCACGGACGCACCACCACCATCGTCGGTTTTAGCAGCGAAGCCCAATACCGTCAGGATTTTGGCCCGTTTACCCCCGGCTTTATCGAAGTACCCTATGGCGACGCGCAAGCCCTCGCCGCTGCCGTCACCCAGCACACAGTCGGTTTCCTTGTTGAGCCGATTCAAGGTGAGGCCGGTGTTGTCGTGCCGCCTGCTGGCTACCTCACTGAGGCGGCTAACATCTGTGAAGCCAATGATGTGCTCTTGATCACCGATGAAATTCAATCAGGGTTGGGGCGTACCGGTCGCTTGTTTGCCTATCAGCATGAGAGCGTTCGCCCCGACATGGTGATCATTGGCAAGGCACTGAGCGGCGGATTCTACCCGGTCTCTGCTGTCCTTGCTGATCAGCCTATACTTGGCTTGTTCCAACCAGGTGATCACGGCAGCACCTATGGCGGCAATCCCTTAGGGGCGGCGGTTGCCCGTGCCGCGCTGGCTGTGCTGATCGATGACAACCTGCTCGACCGCTCTGCGGTGCTTGGGGCTTACTTGATTGGTTGTCTGAGGGGGATCAACAGCCCACTAATCAAAGAGGTGCGGGGGAAGGGGCTGTGGGTTGGGTTGGAACTCACTGAGCCAGCGCGCCCTTACTGCGAGGCCCTAATCGAGCGGGGCATTCTCTGTAAAGAAACGCGCAAAAACGTGATTCGGATTGCGCCGCCGTTGGTGATTATGCAGGATGAAGTTGATTGGCTGGTTGAGCAGTTTGCGGCGGTGTTGGAATGCAACCAAGAATAAAAAATACGAATCACCGAGATGCATAGCTGTCGGGCTATTACTTTCCGTATCATCACAACTGATTGTGTCGTCATTGTCGGAACTCGACGAACAGTCAGCGAATGTAATACCAGTAATTGGGATCAGAACAGGTAAAATAAATAATAAGTACAAGAACGAAACTTTTGACCTTAAGTCCACCCATCATATTTTCCTTGTCGTGTCTATTTCTAGCTTAACTATAGGGCAAAGAAGGGCAGTTCAAGCCTTATGACGGCATGAGGCTATCCGTGACGGAGTCGTCAAAAATCCGAGTGAAAATAGATATTATGAAGACGAAAGATTTTACGCTTGCTCAGAACGAGGTCGATTGTCTGGTGGAGCAGGTTGGAACGGTGTTGGTTCGTGTGCAGGTGCGCTGGCGCTAGAATACAATCTCTGGTGAAGGCATCAATTTAGAATGCTGCGGGGTTCTTAGCGAAGAGGCGGAGCGGGTGGGATTCGAACCCACGGAGGTTGTGACACCTCACGCGCTTTCCAAGCGCGCGCACTAGGCCAGACTATGCGACCGCTCCGGGAGGGTTATATTAGCGAGCGGAGAGTATACCATAAGCGCCCCGCTCGGCGTCAAATTTAGTTGTCGTCTGCCTGAGGCTGAGCACGCCAATACGCTGTGACGTAATCCGGGACGGGCAGACTCATCTTCATGGCCTCATCCGTGATCGGCGCGCCGTAGGTCGTTGTCATCGGCAAGACGCCCGCCCAAATCGGTAAATCGTAGTCCTCGTCTTCGTCACCGGGCGCACCTGTCCGAATTTTGGCGCTGGCATCTTCGATCCACATGCGCACCATGGTGGTTGCATTTAGTTCTTTTGGTGACGGCTGGCGGCTGTCTTCCCAGCGACCAGGCATGATATGCTCCGTCAGAATGCGCATCGTTTCCAGCTTCTCTGCCTCATTGTCGACGATTTCGCCTGTGCCGAACAACACCGCAGAGTGGTAGTTCATTGAGTGGTGAAACAAGCTCCGTGCCAACACCAGACCATCAAGATGAGTGACTGTGACGCACATTTTTGTGCCAGTGGCGGCTGTCTTAAGCATGCGGCTGGCCTTTGCCCCATGTAAGATGATGCTATCACCGTCGCGTGCGTGGATTGTTGGTATGACGAACGGCTGTCCATCTTGGACGAAACCCACATGGCATATCAAGGCGGCGTCCACAATCGGGTAGATCGTTTCTTTGTCGTAGTGGGCGCGCTTCGGGATGCGCCGGATTGTACTGCGGTCGGTTGGTTGAAAGTCTGTCATATGCGCTTATTTTGAAACGGACAATAATATTATCATAGCGTTTAAAGTCGTGATTCCGATAGGGCCAATGCAAACTGAACCACCAATTACATAACAGTGTATAACAGCACCATAACAGACTTATGTCAAACGGTTAGCCACCACCTCAAAACTCGTTAAGGTTGACTCAGTTGCACCTTTGCTTAAGGAATTTACCCTATGAATTTTCAGATTGAGTGGCACAACGACGCACAAACGATCCTCCACACGCACATGCTCCCCAATTGGACGTGGCGTGACATAACCAACAGTGCCGCCGCCCTTGAGGCTGAAATGCTCAGCAGTGTTGAACATCCTGTCGTCCTGATTAAAACTTTTGACGGTCAACTGCGTTTTCCGAACCTTGGCTTCTCATCCGATGTTGCTGAGAGCCTATCGTTGAAGCACCCGAACTGTACCAATGTTTTCTTTGCGGTAGATAGCAGTATGATGCACACGGCAATCGCGACCTTTCATCGCTTGTTTCCGCAGCATACAGAGCGCGTCGAGGTTGTGAAGTCGATGGAGATAGCGCTAGAAAAAGCCTCTGCTAGGCTGCGTGAGTTAGCTTCCCTCACAGCCTAGGCTAATCTTTGAAAATCACAATCACGTTACACGACGTAAAGTTAGGTCGCCTGTTTACGTCAACATGTATGTGTGTATAGTTCAAAGAGAAGTTTGCGAAAAATGACTGTAACAATTAAACAAGTCCCGGCTGAGAATATTATCATTGTTGAGTATCAGGCACCATTCGAACCACGGGTAGATATACGCCAAGCTCAGGCTGAGATTGCCCGGATCATTGAGGCGAACGATCAAATGCTCGTTCGGATTGATGATTTAACGCGGTCCGGCATGACGTGGAGTCAATTCATTGAGGGTATAGATGAGGCGACCCAAGGCGTACCCGGCTCTATGACAGATCCGCGCATCAGCGGCGTGTTAGTTGGGGATGGTGAGTTGCTGAGTATGGCGTCTGAGTCGATGAAGCAAGAACAGTACGGCTCAACTGAGACGCCCACCTTCAGCAATCTTGATGAGGCTCTGGCATACGCACGTACCCGCAAGGCAACCCGCAGCTAGCCTTGCGCATCTTGTGCTGATCTCTGGCGTGAATGCTGCTAGAGTCAGAGTATGAAACACTTCTCTGCTCTGTACTTCACGCTAGACGCAACGACAAAAACTAAGGCTAAGGTCGCTGCCATGGTGCGCTACTTTAAGATCGCCCCCGCGGCGGATGCAGCTTGGGCGGTGTACTTTCTCAGTGGGCGTAAACCGCGCCAAGTAGTACCCGTGCGCCAGTTGGCTGAGTGGGCGCGAGCGCTCGCGGGTATCCCGGATTGGCTTTTCCGCGAATGCTATGATGCCGTGGCAGACCTGGCAGAAACGATTACGCTGCTGCTCCCTGAAGCGACCCAGACCGATGATCGGTCGCTCCAGTATTGGGTCGAAGAACGGGTTCTACCGTTGCGGGGCCTCGATGAAGCCGCGCAGCAGGTAGCGATCAGCGAGGCTTGGCGAGAGTTAGACCGCGAGCAGCGTTTTGTCTTCAACAAATTGATCACTGGCGCGTTTCGTGTGGGCGTTTCGCAAAAGCTGACAATGCGGGCGCTGGCTGAAGTCAGTGGGGTAGAGCGGGCTAGTATGGCCCACCGCTTGATGGGCACATGGGAGCCGACACCTGACTTCTACACCAGCTTGATCAACCCTGAGACCACCGATGCCGATATCAGCCGCCCCTACCCTTTCTTTCTGGCTTACCCGGTTGATGATCCAAGAGGAGAGCTGGATGACATCAGTCATTGGCAGGTGGAATGGAAATGGGATGGCATTCGGGGGCAGATTGTCCGCCGCAAGGGTGAAACCTTCATCTGGTCGCGAGGGGAAGAACTCGTCACTGAGGCCTATCCAGAAGTCGCTGAAGCCACCATTGGTCTGCCAGATGGTACCGTGCTGGATGGCGAACTGCTGCCGTGGAAAGACGGCAGCGTGCTGCCTTTTGGGCAGATGCAGCGGCGCATCGGGCGTAAGAAGGTTGGCAAGAAAATACTTGCCGAAGTCCCAGTGATTTTCTTGTGCTACGACATGATGGAATTGGATGGAAAAGATATCCGGCCGGAGTCTTTAGAACAGCGGCGGGAGCAGTTAGAGGCTGTGCTCAAAATAACCGCAGATGACCGCCTGAGCTTATCGGTGTTAGTAACATCTGCGCGTAGCTGGGATGACCTCGATACGCTGCGGCAAGGGAGCCGCGAGCGCAACGTCGAAGGCTTGATGCTCAAGCGGCGGTCATCACCCTACCGAGTAGGGCGCAAACGCGGCGATTGGTGGAAGTGGAAGGTAGACCCCTACACCATCGATGCCGTTATGTTATATGCCCAACGCGGGTCAGGGAAGCGGGCTGGCCTGTATACGGATTACACCTTCGCCGTGTGGACGGATGATACCCGCCAAGAACTAGTACCGTTTGCTAAGGCTTACTCTGGCCTGACGGATGACGAAATCCGCAAGGTAGATGCCTGGGTTCGGCGCAACATGGTTGAGCGTTTTGGGCCAGTGCGTTCCGTCAAACCGGAGTTGGTGTTTGAGATTGCGTTTGAAGGTATTCGAACATCCTCCCGGCATAAATCTGGGGTGGCGGTTCGGTTTCCGCGCATCCTGCGCTGGCGTAAGGATAAACCTGCTGCTGAGGCCGATACCCTCCAGACGATCAAAGTGCTGCTGCATGACAACCTCCCAGCCGACTCATGACAAGAATCATAATCATGGGCTGAAAACTTCATGTACAATGGAATTATAAAGGCTGCTTATAAGGGTAGGAACCACGCCAGATACTGATTGGTTGTGGGTTGGGTTGCAAGCCTAGCAACTTAAGGAGACGTAACGTCAATGATTATTCGACAAGTTGAAGATAAAGATTTGGCGCAGTGCTACATGGTTGAAACATTATGCTTTCCGCCCCAGCTTGCAGCGAGTAAAGATACGATTAAGCGACGCATTGATTGGTACCCGAAGGGTTTTCTTGTGGCTGAAACTGATGGCGCAATCATTGGTATGGTCAATACTGGCGCTACCGATCAAGATGATGTCAATGATGCTAACTTTAAGCACTTGTTGATCGGACATAACCCCAACGGCAAGAACTTGTTCATCTTTGGGCTAGCGGTTGTACCGAAGTTTCAAGGGAAGGGCGTTGCGCGATATTTACTCAGTGCCCTGCATGAACGAGCCGTTGAACTCAATAAGAAAAAGCTGATACTGCATTGCATGGAACCACTTGTAAAATACTATGAGAAGCTTGGTTTTGTAAACGCGGGCGTTGCTGAGCGCAGCGCTGCTG
>CAYTPI010000004.1:19035-68175 GCA_964439625.1 uncultured Anaerolineae bacterium
TACTATGAGAAGCTTGGTTTTGTAAACGCGGGCGTTGCTGAGCGCAGCGCTGCTGGTGATGTATGGTATGTCATGTCTAAGCAGGTTGACCCGGCAGAGGTACAAGCTAACGTACTCTAACGACCTGCTATAGTAAGGTATCGCCTCGGTTGAGGCATCATAAAAACGGCAGTTGGCTTTTAGGCTGGCTGCCTATTTTGCTTGCGATCAACTTGGAGGGCACAACATGACAAACACCAGAGACACCATTGACAACATTTTACGCGACGCCAATGTGATCGTTGTTGTCGGGCACTCAGATAAGCCCCACCGGACGAGTTACCGCATTGCAGACTATCTACGGCAGCAGGGGTTTACCGTCTACCCTGTGAACCCCACAGTCAGCGAGATTGATGGGCAGCCCAGCTACGCTCGCCTCAGTGATGTGCCGGAGCCAATCGATATTGTCAACGTGTTTCGGCGCAGCGAACACCTGCTGAGTATTGTTGAGGAAGCGCTGGAACTTGGCGTAGGCGCCATCTGGAGCCAACTGAATGTGCTCGATGAGAAAGCTTATGCGCTCGCACAGTCAGCCGGGGTGCCGATGGTCATGGATCATTGCATCATGGTAGAGCATCGCGCCCGTCGGTAGCGTTGTTAGAATAGGGACGGGTCAATCCGTAAGATGCCTAGCAGAGTTAGCACACCCAGCACAACCTGTACCACGGTTGCCAGTGCGAGGCTGGTACCAAGGAAATTATGCACCTTGTACGTGCGGTTGCGCTCCGCGATCTCAGTTGTCTTCGTGATCCACATTGTGCTGCCGAGAATAGCTTGAATCACGAGTACCCCGAGAATGCCCCAACCCGTGTAATAGTGTGCTACCAGCACACTGGGCAGCTCCGGCTCTAGGCCGACGGCATACCAGCGCAGCACCACGACAATGCCAATAGCGACAATGACCGCAGTGCCAATAAATGCGATCAACCCAAGGGTGTAATGCACGTTGCGGCTTTCGGGTGGCAGCAGCAGCTTGACCAAATACGCGCCGATCATCGAGGCGGCAATCATAATGCCTAAGATTGGGTGGATCCAACCATAGAGTGGCATAGAAAAATCCGAATGCTCATCCTTACGTTAACTTGTATGATACTCGTTTAGGCATTTTTTCGACACTGTCGCCTGAATAACCTCAATGAGTTAGTGTTTTTCTTGAACAACTTAAATATTAAGTGGATATTGGAATTCGGTTTTTGCTACACTCCATCAACGCTACAAAAAATTACGCATATATTTACTCAAACTATGATCGAAGGAGCGTAGGGTGGAAGACTTTCTTCACAATGTGGAAGTTGGGGTGGAATTGGTTGCCACTCTGTTTGATGTACTTGGTGTTGCAGTCATTACTGGGGCCTTCATCCTTGGCGCGATTTACTTAGTTCTTGGGCGCTTTAAGTCAGAGGTTGAACCAGTAGAGGCCTTTCGCCATCATCTGGAAGGCGGCTTGTTGCTGGCGCTTGAAATTCTGGTAGCCGCTGATATCATTCACACGGTTGCGGTTGAACTCACGCTTGAGAATCTGGCATCATTGGGTTTGCTGGTGGCAATTCGTACATTCTTGACGTGGGAACTCGAAATGGAGCAGTATGGTAGTTGGCCATGGCAGCGCGCTGCACAGATGCATACAGAAGCCAATCTGGAAGAATAGCACAGCGTCATAAGTTGAGCAGGGCAAAGCTGATTTTTCATCTAGAGTGCCAACGACAACCCTTTTGTAAATAAGCAGGTATGGTGTAGTAGTTGAAGTGAGTAATTAGCATGCTAGCCGTTTTGGATACAGTAAACAAGTGGCTGTCTGAAGATGCCCCAATTATAGCTGCCACAGTAACGCGGACCTGGGGGTCTGGGCCTCGGCGCGAGGGGGCTGTAATGGCTTTCCGCGAAGACCTATCATTGATTGGCTCGGTGAGTGGTGGCTGCATCGAAAACGCTGTCATCGAGGAGGGTCTCTTGGCTCTGAGGGAAGATCGCGGACGCTGGCTCAAGTATGGCGTTAGTGATGATACAGCATGGGATGTTGGTCTAAGCTGTGGTGGGCGCATCAACGTCTATGTAGAGGGGTTAGACCGCACTTGGTGGCGACAACTCAGTCAATACATCACCGACAATCAATCAGTGACAACTGTCCAGGTGCTTAACGGTGAGCTTCAGGCTGAGCGGGCTATTTTCGACCCAAATAACGACCTAGCCTACAAGACCTCAAAGGTTTCTAAAGCAATTCAGGCAGACTGGGCTGAAATCGTCAGTGGGACGCAGTCATCTACCGAGCTGACGTGGAACGGCATGCCTCTGTTTGTCAATGTCTTTACTGGGCAACCGCACTTGATCATTATCGGTGGTGTACACATCGCGATGCCTCTTCAGAAAATGGCCCGCACACTCGGATTTCGCGTCTCCCTAGTTGATCCGCGTACCGCATTTGCATCGAATGAGCGTTTCCCAGAGGTTGATACCATTTTGCACAGTTACCCAAATAAGGCTCTGGCTCAACTTGGGTTGAACACATCCACTTACGTCACTGTTTTAACGCACGATCCGAAGATCGATGATCAAGCATTGATCGCTGCAATACCAAGTCCCTCGCCTTATATTGGCGTTCTGAGTGGCAAGAAGACGCATCAAAAACGTACCAAACGTCTATTAGAGGCTGGCCTCTCGCAGGAACAGATCGACCGAATCTACACGCCAATCGGCTTAGATATTGGTGCTAAAAACCCCGAAGAGATCGCACTTGCTATCATGGCGGAGATTATTGCTGTACGCAATGGCACCCACCGACGCTGACGTCAGCGGCAGATTACCGCTGAATTAGGCGCATGTTCGAGCATCACAGTGTTGAGGCCTTGCTACAGGAGCGGGTTGCTGAAGATTTAGCACGCATCAGGTAGCGACTAGATGCCCTGATTGATTTTGTATGATCGCTTCTTGAGCTACGTTAGGTTTGCTATAAGTATTGCAATATCAAACTCCATACTGTACTCTTATCCAAATTTGAGAATTGACAGCACAACGAGAGGGACTTCGCCTCTCGTTGTGCTGTATCGCGGGGAGCGAGCGCACACAATGAACATGCTCACAATGAAGTTCGGCGGTACATCCGTCGGCAATGCAAAAGCGATCAGTAACGTTTGCCAGATTGTGCGGACGGTGCTGGCTGATGAAACAGAGCACGTTGCGATTGTTGTCTCAGCGATGAGCAAAGTGACCAACATGCTGCAAGCAGGTGTAGAAGCCGCAGCAAACAACGACCTAGATGAGATCGAAGCATTTCGTCAGCACTTGTATGACCGGCATTATAAAACTGCGCTGGCCCTCCTCAGTGAGCAGTCAGCCGCTACCGTGATGGAACAGATCGACCCCTTAATCGAAGATTTCAATCGCTTCTGCCATAGCATTGCCGTACTCGGTGAAGCAACCCCCAGAGCATACGACTACATTATGGGCATCGGTGAGCGCATGAGTGTGCGCTTGGTTGCAGCAACGCTTAATGCGACCGGGGTTAAGGCAGGCTTTATAGAAGCAACCCAGTTAATTACCACGGATGACCGTTTCCGTGATGCTGCTCCGGATATGGAAACTACCCGCGACAATATTAAGCGGCGGCTGCTGCCTCTGCTCGAACGGGGTGTGGTGCCTGTTGTAACCGGTTTTATCGGTGCGACTCCACAGGGAATTACCACGACCTTGGGACGCGGTGGCTCAGACTATAGTGCTGCTATTATTGCCGCAGGCTTGGATAGTGATGAATTATGGATATGGACGGATGTCGATGGTGTGATGACGACAGACCCCAACGTTGTTGAGACCGCCCAAACCATTGAGACAATCACATACCGTGAGGTCAGTGAGATGGCGTACTTTGGGGCCAAGGTACTGCACCCAAAGACGATTCTGCCTGTGCGCGACAGCGGTACCCCAATCCGTGTCAAGAACACATTTAACGCTGCGCATGCTGGCACGTTGATCGTACCAAATGATGCGTACAGTGGGCGCCCGATCAAGGCAGTAACTGCTATTCGCAACGTCAGTATGATTACGCTGGATGGGCGCAATATTCAGGGTATCCCCGGTGTTGCTGGGCGTACGTTTACCGCCGTCGCCCGCACGGATACCAGCATCATGATGATCTCACAATCCTCGTCCGAGCAAAGTATCTTCTTTGTTGTGCCAGATGCCCGCGCTGATGACGTTGTTAACGCGCTGGAGGAAGAGTTTGCCGAGGAGCGTGCCCGTGGCGACGTGGACAAGATCCAAGCAGTTGATGATTATGGCATTGTGACGATTGTTGGCGCTGGTATGCGTGAAGTCCCAGGTATTTCGGCGCGTATTTTCGCTGCGACAGGCAGTGTTGGCGTCAACGTTGTCGCCAGTGCACACGGCTCATCGGACTCAAGTATTTCGTTAGCAATTGCTGAAGACCAACTTGACGTAGCGCTACGCGCCATTCATAATCAAGCTATTATGGAACTGCCTGTATAGCGACAGTCTAAACATAACGAATCGTGCCTTACCGGATGGTGCTTCGGTTGGGTGCCAGACCAGAGATATGATGATGTGTTCACCTGTGGAACCAAACCAACCACTTAAGTTCCCGGTCTTCAGCCGGGGCGTATACCTCACCGGCGCCCTCGCGCCGACTACAACCACACTCACTATGTAGCAGGTAGCAGGCAGTAGCCTACCTACCTGACGATCTATTTTCTGAATTGACATGTTACAAGTATATACTTTAGGAGAAAATTTCCATGAATGAGAAGATTCCGGTTGCCGTGATCGCTGCGACAGGCGCGGTGGGTCAACGCTTTTGCAGCCTGTTGCAAGACCACCCTTGGTTTGATGTCGTTGCTGTAACTGCTTCAGAGCGCAGCGCGGGCAAACTCTATCGGGATGCCGTCAATTGGGTTGTTCCCGGTGAAATTCCGGCCCATGTCGCTGACCTAACCGTTGGCTACACCGAGCCGCATGATCGGCTAGAAGCGTCGTTGAATGGGGCGAAGTTGGTGTTGTCTGCCCTGCCCTCCGGCCCGGCGCGTGAGATCGAGCCGGCTCTCATTGAGCGCGGTTATGCTGTGGTGACCAACGCCTCTGCGCTGCGGATGGTCGAGGATGTACCACTGATGATCCCGGAAGTGAATCACGAGCATATCGGCCTGCTTGATGCTCAGATTGCACGCCACGGCAGCGGCGGTTTCGCGGTCGCAATGGCGAACTGCTCATCGACGGGTTCTGTCATGCAGATGAAGGCCCTGCATGATGCTTTCACCATCGAAGCGGCCCATATCGTAACGATGCAAGCTATCAGTGGGGCAGGCTACCCTGGTGTGTCTTCGTTCGATATCCTCGACAATGTTATTCCATACATTGGTAATGAAGAAGACAAGATCGAGAGTGAGCCACGCAAGATGTTGGGTACGTTAAGCGGTGCTGAGATTAATTTTGCTCCGATTACTGTGTCGGCGCAGGTGCATCGTGTGCCGGTAATGGACGGGCATATGGTGGCAATGTCTGTGAAACTGCGTGACAAAGCCAGCCTGGACGATGTCCTGGAGGCGTTGCGGGCGTTCAAAGTGCCGGAGCCTATTGCCAAGCTACCGTCCACCCCTGAATTCCCCATGTTGCTGCGTGACGAAATCGACCGGCCTCAGCCTCGCCGTGACCGCCATACCGGCAATGGGATGACCGTCAGCGTGGGGCGCGTCCAGCCCTGCCCCGTGCTAGACTACAAGCTGGTCGCCTTGAGCCATAATACCATTCGGGGCGCGGCGGGCGGTGCGATCCAAGCGGCAGAGTGGGTGGTTGCTTCCGGCTACCTCGATGCCGTCATGGGTGAACCCGTCGCCGCGGCTGTCGGCTAGACTTTTCAACGAGCATGGCATGTAATGGGTCGTTTGGGTCAGTTACATGCCAACTCGCGCTAAGCTAGTAATCTGAGTCAGCAGAAAAACGGGTGGCTGGCGTTGATGTTTTAACGTGACCACAGCATACTATTGGAGGCGCACTGCAAAAACCATCAAACGTTGAGGTCACTATGGATTTAGAACCGTTCTCCACCGCATCTGCCATCTGCTCAATCGTGTTTCTGCCCATTGGGTTGGGCTATTTGATATACATCGCCTACAACTTGATCAAAGACACTGGCAGGGGGATCGGGGGTGGTGCGCGCAAAATCGGTGAGCGGATTGGCCCAGACCGAAAGCCGCGTCCAGCAGCTCGGCGGCGGCGTGCTGAGTCAGAGCCAGAACCGGCCTCGTCGCTGCTGAGCATCGCTGATATCCTAGAGTTAACTGCCGTCTGGCGTGCCAATTGGACACGAGAAACCAACCACGTCAGAGCGACGGGGTTTCTGCCCACACCGCGAGATAGTGAAGTGGCAGATAAGCGAGTTGAATTCACCTTGGATATCACCGGGATAGGCCGCCCGACTGGCAGCATCGAGGCGTTAACGGCGGAGCATGCTTTTAACTACAGCATCTCGCCGACTGAAATTCAGGTATTTATCGACAATGAACTGCTTGGCACGCTGGATGCCGTCGGCAATATTTCGAACGCAGATGGTGTGCCTTACGGACGGGCGACTAAGTCAGATAGGGCACCAGTTATTTATCGCGCTGGAACTATGCGTCAAAGCACACGTGATGAGTTCATTCCTGTGGTACTTGATGGCAATATCTGTGCTTATATAACGGATGTCTCAAGTTTAGAAGTTGAACGCTTCAAGCGACTGCGTTCAGGTGAAACACCGCTTGTCGTCAGTCTGGCCTCTGACCTCACAGAAGAAGAAGCGGCATGGTCAGTTGCTTTGGGGCTGCTGCAAGTGATCGGGTTTATTGCACTAAACGTCTTTTGGGAAAAGGACCCGCCGACGGTCAAGGTGATGTGAGTGGCTCGTTTTCTGGTCGCACCCAAAGCGCCGACGCAAGTTTGTGCGACAGAATCGGATCTGCACCGCTATCTAACAGAGTAACACGTACAGGCCCTTCAAACGGGCCACACCCGGTGAATTCGACGCGCGTGCCAGGCTTGAGGCCCAGCCGCCCAAAATAATTAAGCTTTTCGACATCATGTGTGCGTACTCGTGTGAGAACGCCGCGCTGCCCTTCACTAATTTCTATTATAGGCTTATCGTCTAGGGTGGGCATAATGCCGTCTTTGCTGGGAATTGGCTCGCCGTGTGGGCATTGGGTTGGGTGCCCAGTTAGTTCGTCGATGCGGTCTTCGAGGGCATCATTAATACCCAGTTCGAAATCATCAGCAAGAGCATGAGTTTCGCCCCAATCGAAGCCCATCACATCCGTGAGGAAACGCTCAACCAGCCGGTGACGCCGAATAGCCGGTAGTGCGATTGCTTCACCTTGTTGGGTGAGGCGCACACCTTGATACGGCTCATGCTGAATGTAGCCATCGTCTTTCAAGCGACGTATCATCCGAGAGGCGGCTTGCAGCGAGACATCAGCATGTTCGCTCAAGTCAGAGAGAGCGACCCATTCGGTGTCTTCTTGTAGACGATATATTTCGGCAGCATAGCGCTGCATGGCAGGTGTTGCAAGCACTTCTTCACTCATATGTTATCCTACCAACGTCATTGGGCGCATAAACTAGATAGATATTTTAAAAATTATACTAACTCTAACGTGCTACGCCAACTAAGAACCCTATTAGAACAGTGGAACCCCATGCCAAAGACGACATTACACTCCTTCCAGAAGAAAAAAGAGGCCAAAGAACCAATCACAATGTTGACAGCCTACGACTACCCAACTGCGCTCCTACTCGATGAGAGTGGGGTCGATATGGTACTGGTCGGTGACTCAGTGGGAATGGTTGTCCATGGCTTTGATAGCACCATCCGAGTAACCCTAGATATGATGATTATGCACTGTGCTGCCGTTAGCCGTGGGTTGAAACGTGCTTACCTGGTTGGGGATTTGCCCTTTAGTGCCTATCAGATTTCCATCGAGGAGGCTAAGCGCAATGCAGCCCGCTTGCTGGTAGAAGGCGGTGTGGATGCCGTCAAGCTAGAAGGCGGGCAGCCAATTGCCCCCACAATCAAGGCCGTGCGAGATATGGGCATCGCTGTAATGGCCCACGTCGGCTTGACGCCGCAGAGCATCAGCGCCATGGGAGGCTTCCGAGTGCAAGGGAAGTCGCTGGAGCAGGCTCAGCAGATCGTTAAAGATGCGCTTGCTGTTCAAGAAGCGGGCGCATTTGCCATTGTGCTTGAGGGTATACCGCGCCGACTGGCAGCGTTGATTACCGAGAAGTTAGAGATTCCAACTATTGGCATTGGTGCTGGGGTAGATTGTGATGGACAGGTGCTCGTCATCAACGATCTGCTAAACCATTCGGCAGGCTTTGCTCCTAAATTTGTGCGTCAGTATGAGGACGTTGCCGTGGTCATTAAGCGTGGCGTCGATGCCTACCTTCAGGATGTGAGGGAACGTGCCTTCCCCGGCCGAGAGCACGGCTTCCGCATGTCGGACGAGGTTTTCGAAGCAGTGCAGCGTATCTTTGATTGAAACAAGGGTACAATTATGCCGCGAATAGAATACGAATCTAAACCTTTTTATATACAACTTATAACTAACTTGGTCTATTTCGTTAAAGTGAGGCAGATGCAAACTCGGTAAAATAGAGACTTGTTGCAGTTTGCCGAGCTTGCCTGACTTGACCAACAATTTAGACGTTTTGCCACCAGACAATACACTTGTTTACTCGTACACGCTTTCCAGTATGTGGGCAAGCGTAATTTTTGTTTTACTGACGCTTTTACAGTCCATCTATTTATTTTTTGATCCAGAAATTATCTTACGCCAACGTTTGTTGTTAGCATTTTTCGTTGGTTTGTACATTCTTTTTGGCACCTACGTTTGGCGTCGGTTGCAGCGACAGTACCGCTCATCGCACGCCACACGCAGTTATTTTCTGGTCCAAACCGTGACCGGGCTGCTGCTGTTCAGCAACATGGTTATGAGCGACGGAGATAGCTTTGCCCCCCTCTATGCGATACCGTTGTTCTTACAGTCAGGCGTGCTGCCGCTGAAGCAGCGTTGGTGGATTTTGGCGGTTACGCTGGTGGGTGTAGCCGGGCTGAATACCTATGGCCTGCTGCTCCATGAGGGCTTCTTCTCCGCCTGGTTTGTGCCCGATGCCCTAGTCGATGTTACACTGTTGGTCTCATTTGGCGTCATCGGTCACTATCTGATTCATGAAGAGTCCTTACGGCATCGGGTCGAAGGGTTAGTCAATGAGATTGAGCGCCGTCGTCGCAGCGAGCAGTCGCGCTTTGAGCATCTGGATAAAATGCGCACAGAATTTGTGAACTCCGCGACGCACGATCTAAAAAACCCCTTAGGGATTATCATGGGTTATGCGAGCTTGTTAGTCGACGATTTGGATGAAAGCCGCCCAGAGTACACCTATGCCCGTGAAATCCTGACCAGTTCGCAGCGTATGCAAGACCTCATTCTGGAGATGCTCGACCTTGCTCAAATAGAGACTGGGCTGGAGCTCAAGCCAGAAACTGTTCTCCTCAGTGAATTCTTACAACGGGCGGTTGAAAATAACCGAATGGCTGCAGAGCAGAAATCCATTGAATTAATCCTACCGAAAAACGTAGGCGGACTGAAGGTTCGCTTTGACCCACGTTACATGGAGCGTGTGCTTGACAATCTGTTATCGAATGCGATCAAGTTTACGCCGGAAAATGGCACAGTTATGGTTCAGGCGAGGTTAGGAGGTGCGCAGGTCATGATTAGCGTCAAAGATACAGGGCCTGGCATATCAGAAGACGAGCGGTCACGCGTATTTGAACCGTTCTTCCGCACAAAAGCCGAGAAACTGGCCCTAGTGCCGGGTACTGGGCTGGGTTTGTCGATTGTTAAGAGCATCGTCGAACAGCATGAGGGCACAGTTCAAGTGGAAAGCACGCTGAGGCAAGGCACCACTTTCACAATTATACTGCCGCAGCATACGCCGCAGATATCCGCAACGTAAAAAAATACAGCCTTGTCCGCGCACTCGTTATACTCAGTCTAGCGATTAAAAATCATTCAGAAAGAATCCGACGATGATTTGCCCAAGTTCACCCATCTGGAGCAGGTGATTGAAGAGTCGATGCGCCTGCTGCCCGTGACAACGGTATTAGGTCGTCAAGCTGCAGAGACCACCACAATCGGCGAGGGCTACCTGATTAAGAAAGGCAGTCCCATTATGATCGCGCCTTGGAGATTGCACCGTCGTGCAGACACTTTCCCAGAGCCTGAACGCTTTGACCCTGAGCGTTTCTCACCAGAGCGTCGAGCTGATATTCCGAAACACGCCTATGTTCCATTCTCGACCGGGCCCCGGATTTGCATCGGTAATGCCTTCGCGATGATGCAGCTAAAAGCCAAGCTAGCTTACCATATGGCAGCGTTACCGGTTGACAACCACGCCAGACCATGCGTTTGAAGCTGTCTTTCGCTTTAACACCCGGCCCAGAAACGGGTTGCCGATGATGGTACACCAACGGCAGCATGAGATGGTTTCTTCGTAGAAACGCATCACCTCAAATCCAAATCTGACATCGACCGCCGTCGTGTAACCCGCGGCGGCTTTGCTGGTTTGTTGATAGGTTCTTCATGTGGTCGGCGCTCGTCAACCATATTACTACCAATTAGATGGCGGTTGTTAACCCGTGCCAACTGATTAATCTCGCGCAGACGTCTGGCCCGTAAGCGCTCGTGTTCGGCTCGGTCGTGCTCTACTTGCGGCTTTGCGCGGCTTTGCGCGTCGCTTACTGTCGGCAGGGCGCTCAATGAACGCCTCAGTGTGCCGGGCGCGGTTTCAATCTGCTTTTTTGCCAGTCCACGCTTTAAATAGCGGGTAGTAGCGGCGGACATAGCCTGCGAGGAATATGGCATCCGCAGGTATGTTGCGGCTGTCTTTTGCTTGACGGCCTGATAATGGTTCGCAGGTACTGGATACACCATCTGAGTAGCGATGCCGTTTGTTAAGCTCGTTTGGAGATGATCTAATTTGCGTTTAAGTGGTGCCAAAGATGCACTGCTGCTTGGTGGCGGGTGTGTCGTAAGCTGCTGCAAGATGTTGATCTGTTCGCCAGTCTCCAACATCCGGCGTAGTGACTCTGGTGCCTCTTTGCCACCGGTTCGCTTAATAAGGGCCCTTAGGGCAGCGCAGTCATCGCTCAGCAGCCAATTCATCGTTTTGGCGCTGTCTTTAGCCGGGCTTACTAAGCTTCTGTAGCCATCGCTGATCTTTTTGTTGCTTGTCTTATTCTCATCAAGCGTCTTGACTTGAATCCACCTTACCTCACCATTTGGTGTTGCCACCACAAAGTCCACACCACCTGCCTTGCTGCTTCCACCACCAGCTTCTTCTGCAAGTACATCACAGTCAATGATAGTTGCCTGCTGCCAAGCGGGCAGGCGACGTGCCGTCTGCAAGAATGCTGCCTCACCAACAGCCCCCCTGACGTTGACTCTATCACCGTAACGCTTTGGTTCGGAGTCAATGTCACTGTGAAGCGTTCCTCGGATTGCTGCGTCTAAATCTAAAGGTGGTGTTGATTTTCTGGCTTGTGTCGCAGTGCCTGTTGGAATGCGCTTGTTTTTACGTTTTTTTCCCACGCTGCTTGTGTCTCCTTGTGATACTAATCGTCTCTATAAGGCTATATTATAGTAGGCGTCCGAGTTGATTTGTATCCAAAATCTGAGGAGGCTTAACTTGGTCTATTCTTTCTCCCCTCCACGCTTGAAGCCTAACACGACTAACATGAATTCCGGCGCGGCGAAGGCTGCCCCCCAACCAAATAACCAAGTAGAACCTAGCAAAGACTCAAGTACAAGAACAACAAGCTGCCCCGCATTTAGAACGCATGGGCCGGCGATATTAATGCAGGCGGCGAACTCTGGGTTGAAGACAGCCTCACCAAAGACGGCAATCGGCGTGATGAAGGCCAACACCATCAACTGGATGCGGATCCGGCTCCAAGAGCGCGTAAGGATATGGAGGTACGGGTGCGGCTCGTCGGGCGGGAGTGCCTTGACCATTCGGTAGGCGGTAAAGCCAATGGCAACAACAGCACTCAATAGGCCAAAGCCCAGCAAAAAGCCTACCGTGCCAATTAATGTTGGCCCGATGGTGACGGGCAGCACGCCAGCAGCGGCTCCAACGAGCAGTGTGCAAGCGGGCAGCCCTAATAATGCCGACATCCAAATGGGCTTGAGTGCTTCATTAGCCTGATCAACAGCGAGCTGCTTGCTGGTTTCTTCCATTACAGTTCCTTTCCGTCCAGTGTTTGGCTTAAATAAATCACGGCTATGATCGTCAATAAAGCCGGAAACCCAATGACAACTGCCAAGATCAGCGGGTCAGACCAGTCGTCATCAAAGCTTGTTGCCCGCAGAATATTCGAAATCAACGTTCCTGATGAGATGATGCTTAATGAAATCAGCAGCAGCTCTACCCGTTTACTCTGGCGTTTTGCCCGAATTTCATTTAATTGCGTCACAACCACAGAGAGTTGCTCCATCTTTTTCTCTGCGGCGGCCTGCATGGCATCCGTCTGCCAAGCCGTGTTGACCTCCTCCAGAAAGTGTATCTTCGAGAAGTTAGAGGTCAAATTGCGTGGGGTTAAGACATCTAGCAGCAACTTGATGTAGTTCAGTAGGCCGTTCAGTTCATAGATGTCTTGGTAGGGGGAGTCCAATTTCTGGCGCAGATGTGAGGTGACGGTCGTCAAAATGACGTACAGCACACGGTCAATCTCCCAGACAACTTTCCATGTGTAGTGTTCCGTTGCCAGCCAGAACATCCACTCACTGTAGAGCTGCTCCTCCACTATTTTAGGGTCTTCATACGGCTCAATTGGCTTAACGAGTAGTGAATCGCCTGACTCGACGTATATAAACGCATCTTCCGATACACTGTAGTCTCGAATACCACCTGGAATATGTCGTATTAGCACATGCTCGTATTGATGCACCATTTCTTGCCGAGAATAACGCGACGAGATCAAGACCAGTGTGGCATGGCTCCACCCTAGGACATAATCGGTCGAGTTGTCTACTAGGGTGAGATCAAAAAAGGTGCTGCTGACAGTCGGTGGTTTGATGACGTCGATTGCCTCATTAACGGCATTGTTGAGCCTGTTGAAAGTCCCACCATAGAGCGTCTCTAGGTCGGTTTTATAACCGTCGATGGTGGCGTTGGTCTTCTGTAAGAAAAAGCGAACGCGCTTTAGAACGGGTTCATCTTGCCAATAGTCTGCGGGGATGCGAGCCTTTATGTGGAAGACCGCGGAATTAAACGTGTAGTACGAAACGACGAGCAGCTCCAGATGGAGCGGGATACAGCGTCCATCTGGCATCAAGATTTCTGTATGTTTATGTGTTTGATCGTGGTCAGCAGGGCGCGCGAACAAGAAGCTATCGATACGGGCTGGTGAAAAGTTATCGACCAAGGTGGTCATCACATGGACTGAGCCGCCTTGGAACCAGTTGAAGGTTGGCTTGCGCTCTTGGAGATACGCCGCCAATAGTTGAGAATGTTTTTCTTCATCTGCCTGGCCTGCAAACTGGAGGATGAAGTTAGTCGGTAAGATACCCGAGACATGAAAGTAAAGTGAATCAACTGGCTGAGCCACGATGATGTTCCTGAGCAACCCTGTACAATGTTCATATTCTACCATCAATAAGAAAAGCTGACGTTTGTGCCTATATTCTGGTGCTACCTATTGCAACTGTTGTTTCTGCAAACATAATGAAGTACAACTAACAGCAAGCAAACATGCTACAATATAAAGCACCATGGCAGTTAATACAGCAAAACAATCAGTTAATAAGCAGCGCGATGCAGTTGCCCCAACGGCTCCCAGTGTCTTTGATTTCGACATCTATTTGGTGCTTGTTGTTTCTGGGTTGGTGGCGTTTGGCTTGTTGATGGTCTACAGCACGACCTTTGACTGGAGCTACCTCGAATTTGGCTCACCGATTAGTATATTTTTGCGGCAAGTACGCTCGTTGATCGTCGGCTTAATCGCATTGGTGATTGCCTGGCGCATTGATTACCGTTGGCTGCGGGATCGACGGATTGCCACGTTGATTATGCTGATAACGATTTTGGTGCTCGGTGTGCTGTTGCTGATCGACAACGAAGTGCTCGGTGCCCAACGGTCTCTATTGAATGGCTCCATCCAGCCAGGTGAGCCTGCCAAGCTGGCTGTTATCATCTATTTTGCCGCGTGGCTATCATCCCGCAGGGATAAGCTCCACAAGATTGGCTATGGCCTATTGCCCTTCTCAGTATTGATCGGGGCCGTGGGTGGGTTGATCGTCCTGCAGCCTGACCTCAGCACGGCGGCGCTGATTATGTTAATCGTTTGGACGATGTTCTTTTTGGCAGGGGCCAACATCTTTCAGATATTGTTGGCCGGTGGCGGCGCGACGGTCGTTGGCTGGTTGGTGACGACCCAATTCGGTTACGCACGGACTCGGCTGCAAGAACACATTGTCGCCATGTCTGATCTCACCCAAGCGAGTTGGCATGTGCAACAGGCAATCATTGCTTTTACTGCACCTGGTACCCGAGCCGGAAGCGTTTTCACCCCCAACTGGTTTGGGGTTGGGTTAGGGCAAAGCCGCCAGAAGTTCGGCTTTCTTCCGGCGCCACATACGGATAGTATCTTTGCTATCGTTGGTGAGGAGTTAGGACTGATCGGCTGCTTTCTTCTGATTGCCCTTTATGTGTTATTTGTCTGGCGTGCTTTCCGAATTTCATCAAAAGCGCCTGACTTCTTTGGTTCTTTGGTTGCATCCGGTGTTGGCTCGTGGATCGCCTATGAGGCTTTACTAAATATCAGCGTGATGACCGCCGTCGTACCGTTTACGGGAGTGCCGCTGCCGTTCATCAGTTATGGTGGCTCCAGCTTGGTTTCAGCGTTGGCAGGCGTTGGTCTGTTGATGAGCATTTCTCGCGAGCGATTGCGCCGCATTGAACAGCGTCCGCAAGCAGCAGCGCCGAGTATGGCTGATGTTGACTTGTCTGTAGGGCGTAAAGCGCAAGCTAGGCCGCGCCGTCGTAACCGGTAACTGTGCTTTTTAATCCTTGCATAAAAATTTGAAGTCCCTTGGAGGAGACGTATGTCTGACTATCAGCCAGAGCACGATGACGATTTCGTGGAGTTGGAGTACGAATATGAACTACCGTCCGAACTAGATATCCGCACAGATAAAACGGCTTCGCAAATACGAGGCCCGTTGCAATCAACAGAGCAAGAAGCGGAGGATATGCCGCAAGACGAAGAACCGCTAGATGAGTAACCTACGAGCCACTAGCCACCCGACTATATGAAGCAGCGCGCACCTAACAACCGGACAATTACCTTGTCCGAAAGTGAGCGTCGCCAGTATCAGACCCGCTTACTCACCCTCAATGTCCCGGTCTCTCTCTCGGTCATCCGTAACCGCACTATTCATCAGGATTTATTTAACGTTCTGGCCTTGTTACCTCATGGCTGCATTGACCTGCTCTTTGCCGACCCACCCTATAATATTGATAAATCATTCAACGGTCGGCGCTTCAGCCAGATGTCGCTCGCTGCTTATGAAACGTGGTTCGAGGGTTGGCTAGAAGTACTGCTGCTGGCCCTTAAACCAACCGCATCCGTGTACATTTGTGGCGATTGGCGCTCGTCGGCACCAATCCAGCGTGTGTTGATGCGTCACTTGACGCTCCGCAACCGGATCACTTGGGCTCGAGAGAAAGGCCGTGGGTCAAAGTCAAACTGGAAGAACAATGCCGAGGATATTTGGTTTGCGACAGTCAGCGGTACCTACACGTTCAACGTTGATGCGGTCAAACTGCGGCGGCAGGTCAAGGCACCTTATCGAAAAAAAGATGGTAAACCCAAGGACTGGGATGAGGCTAGCAACACGCGCCTGACGTACCCATCGAATATCTGGCATGATATCAGTGTGCCGTTTTGGTCCATGCCAGAAAACACAGAGCACCCAACGCAAAAGGCCGAGAAACTGCTGGCAAAAATTATACTCGCTTCGTCAAACCCAGGTGATTTCGTGTTTGATCCGTTTGCGGGGGTGGGGACAACAGCCGTCGTTGCCAAGAAACTTGGGCGTACTTATTGCGGTGTCGAGATCGACGAAACGTACTGCTGTCTGACGGAAAAACGCCTCGACATGGCTGAAGCTGATCAACATATTCAGGGCTACGCTGATGGTGTCTTCTGGGAGCGCAACACCAAGCGCTAACTAGTGGAAGACGCGGGCTCGTGCTGCCTTCTGCTCGATCTCTGCCGCGACGCGGTTGTAACCACCGATATAATCCTCGTTGAGGATAATGGCGCGGTCATCTTTGACAGCTAAGATGGCAGCTTCTTTCCAAATAGCGGTCAGTTGGGCAGCGCTCCAACCATCGGAGTTTTCGGCGACCCATTGATGTTCGAGGTTATCGTCTGCCTTTAAATGACGGGATGATATTTCCAGAATATCAAGCCGGTCTGCGAGTGTCGGCAGCGGGAAGTCGATCTCCCAGTCAAAACGTCCGGGGCGTCGCAAAGCGTCGTCAATGTCTTGTGGGCGGTTCGTTGCCGCCACCACAATGATGTTCGTATTGGCCTCGAAACCATCCATTAATGTTAGGAGTTGTGCCACAACGCGTTTAGAAGCCTCGTGTGAGCCGGAGTCACGTCGCCCCGCGACACTATCGATCTCATCGAAGAAGATAATCGCCCGCTCTTGGCTGGCTGCATCAGCGAATAAGGCCCGCAGCAGTTGCTCACTTTCGCCGTACCACTTACTGAATATCTGCGGCCCACTGATCTCGTAGAATTCGGCGTCAGTGGCGTTGGCAATGATGCGTGACAGCATCGTCTTGCCTGTGCCCGGCCCACCTGTGAACAACACACCTTTGATCGGCCTTGCGCCGATCTGCTCTAGCTGCGCCCGTTTTAACAGTGATAGTTCAATCAGCTCGCGGGCACGAGCAACGACCTGCGGCAAGCCGCCGAAATCATCGAATGTGACTGTGTTGCTAGTTTTATCGATGCGGAACTGTTCCACTGCGTTGAGGGTATCTTCATCGTCTCGCATGGATACCACCGGGCGCAGCATTTCTTCTGTTAACCGGCGCTGTACGCCGTTAACTTTGTTGAACTCAACGGTGTTACCCTCTTCATATCGCACGGAGAGGTCAGTTGGGACGATGTGATGTTCGAATAGATTCTCGACAATCGTCACATCGCGCAGTTTTTTCTTAATGACACCAACCAAGCCCTTCTGCGTCCAAATTTCGTTAGGAGCCAGCATAATCGAATGGGTTTCACGCCCAACCATGATGGTGGAGCCTACTTCAACAGGCACCCCACTCAGATTTTGCAGCACCGCGACATAGCCGCTCTCAAACTCGACGTAAAGCACTATGCCCTGTTCTTTGACGGCTAATACCCGCGCGAGGTTGCTGAGTTCACTCATGTAATTTTGGTGACCATTGGTCATCTTATCTCTGCTCCAACTGTGCTTGGTTCCTTCGAGTTAGAGTGTATCCAAAATACGTTGATTCTACAGCGGCGGTTAGCCTCTATTTCTCTGAATGCGCTGTGCTGTTTGGTGAGCCTCATCTCGGACGCGTCTCACGTAGGTGCGTTACACTTTTACTCTGGCAGGGAAAAAGCTTGTACTTGCTGCGGGCTAACCGGAAGCAGCAGCAGGCGCGTATCTGCTGCTGCTTGGGGCACGAAAGCGGAGCGCGCAGCTTCAAACGCAAGCGTTCCAAGTACCGCACCATCTGCTGCAGCAAAGGCATAGAGCATCTCGTCATCTTCAATGAACACACGCTCACCTGCGGGAAGTGGTATCGATGGGCTGCCGTGCAAGGACGGGCTTAACCATTCAGTCGAACCGCTGGCAATATCAATCGCCATCAAGCGTCCTAGTTGCTCACTGGCCTCAAATAAGCGGGTAGGAGTGGTTGCCAACTGGGCGTCGATAGAGATATCTGTGTCAGGAATATCAGCATCCCAGAGCATCGATTGGTTTTGGAGGTCAATCGCTAAGATGTGCAGCGTTTGGTCAGGCATGACGGCAGACACATACATGATCTCTTCGCTGGGGTGCAGCGCGATGGCACCGCCTTTGTCCCACATCTTTGTTGTCCAGCGGATATCACCTGAAGCGGCGTCCGCCGCCGAGACGCCAGCGCTGCTATTGACGTAATAGAAATCGCGATAGGATTCGATCTCTACTCCCTGATCGGTTGGTTTCTTAAATTCCCAGACGATATTGCCACTGGCTAATTCAGCTCCAATGATGCTGCCGCTGGCTGTGGCGATCATGAGCGTGTCTGCGGTTGATCCCAGCGCGATGATGGTATCGTCCACCTCGATGCTGGTGCGTAATGCACCTGTGGCAAGGTCGAAAAGGGCCAACTGCTCATTGCCCGCTACAGCAACGGTTTGTCCTATCATCAACAAAGGGGCTGGTGCCTGTTCCCCGGCAGACTGCCATTCTGTTTGCCACAGCAGCGCCCCAGCACTGCGGGTGTAGGCGGTTAGATGGTTTTGTGTGTGAAGAATAATTGCATCGGCGGTTAGGTTGGGCGGCGATTGTAAGACATCATCTGGCAACGTCTCGATTGTGAACAGCAGCGTTAGGTCGGCAAAAATGCCGCTGGTTTCAACTGGAAGCGGAGGTACTTGCTCGACTTCCTCAAAGCAGCTTGCGGTCAGAAGGATGACTGCTAACGTAATGCCAAGCACCCCATTTGTCTGTTTCAATTGCTGTGTTCCTCCGCCTGAAAGCACCCTCCGGGGAAGTATACCCAGCCCTCAATTGACTGATCAACTAGGGATAGAAAGCTTATTGCACGGCTTAATCTAGTGATAATGTTGACTCGATATACTTCTGGTCAAGTGCAAGAAAGGGAAATTCGTTTGTCTCGTACACCAACTATTCTGATTGTTGATGATCACTGCGACACCGCCCATATACTATCTGTTTTTCTGCGTGAAGTCGGCTTTGTTACCCTGACAGCTTCTAATGGTCTGGAAGCCCTAAGCCTGCTCGAAGATACAACCCCTGACTTGATTATACTGGACATCCAAATGCCCAAACTCAACGGGGTCGAGCTGCTTTCTCGTCTACAACGTCATGAGCCTACGCAAGGCATTCCAGTGATTGTCTACTCTGCTATGCAATCTTTGAACCATCCGCACATTCAACTGAAGGGAGTCACTGCTTTTGTCTCTAAGGGTGAAGACTCTTTTATGGCTCTCTCCAACCTTGTACAAACTGCGTTAGCCGACTCTTGCTCCCCTCGGAAGCCTGTCACCCAGTTTGATTATGCAGATAGCTAGACCGTTCTGTTAAGCAGGTTGCAAATGCGCTCAGTCTTATGGTAACGAAGAACGAAGCGCATTCACGATGTTGGTAACCATCGGCTATTGAGGCACCAGTTCCATCGTGCCCACCCAGAACTTTTCACCCGTCATTTCTCTTCCATAGTCTGCATTATCTGTGAAGCGCGCCACATATTTATCGCGGTAGGCTTGGTTGATGTCTTCTTGAATCGCATCTAAGTCTTTTGGAACGCGAGCCATAATCGGGATGACCGTATCGCCACAGCGGATGGCTCCGGATGGCTCTGCGAGAAAGGCATCATACCAACTGTTAGCACGGAAGTCATACTGGCGACAGAAAAGGCGTTTGCCAACTGTCACAATCCAAATGTCAATGAAGCGATGCGTATCACCAGCCCGAATCTGTGGCGTTTCGGTATTGGCGACTAATTCCGCGACTGCTGCCTTGTTCATATGTTCCATGATCCTCTTACGTCACTATTTTTAGAAATAAGGTGCGAGCTTGCTCAAGTTTATCTCGAATGCTGGGCACGTTTGGCTGCTAGCGCACTCTGCTTTCTCTCCCAATGATATAAGCTGCATGCACCACGCCGGGTACATAACCAAGGATCGTTAAGATGATGTTGAGCCAAAAGTCACGGTGAAGGCCGATCTTCAGAAAAACGGGCAGGGGCGGTGCCAAACAAGCTAACAGTAAACTGATTGAGTCGGGCATTGTGGTTTTTATTCCTTTAATGATCTGTCTCTCGTGTCATCTATAATTACGCCGGAAAGCGTAGATGGTTTTACTGAGGCTTCATCTGCTTGCATGGAACAGCAACAACCCCGCGCATTAGCATGCAGCGCTCAGCGCGTGACTTACGCCCTTATCTCGTCGATCATCACGCGCCGATCTTCCTTCGCACTGAGTTGGCAGGCCTCCAACACTCGTTGAACGTAGGCTGCACGCTTGAAGGTAGGCTCTGGGTCTGTGTCTTCAATGATGGCTGTAATCAAGCCGCGGGCCATAAAGTCATTCTCACGGAACATATCCCGGTAGGTGTTGTGAACAGTGTTCCGTCGGGATTTGCCCCATACTTCTTCGGGGATCGGCAGCAGCTTAGGCGCACCGTCACCGACCTTAGCACCTTTGACTTCTTGAACGGTATCCCAATCACAGAAGTAGTAAAGTGTGCCGTCAGAGCCGTGGAATTCCATGTGGTGCGTCTGCCCGAACGGTGTGTCTTCATAGCATACCGCTGAGACCACCAGCACGGCCTGTGCTCCGTTCTTGAACCGTACCAAGACGCTGGCGGAATCGTCGGCGCGTTCGTAGTCAGTGCCATCTGGGCGTGGAGCGCGCTCAACATGGTAGCTGAACTGGCACATCACCGACTCGATATCACCAAAATACCACTGCGCCAGATACAGCCAGTGTGCGCCAAGGTCACCGATGACGCCGCTGCCTGCCTCCGCAAGATCGAAGCGCCACAGGTATTCGCCGTCGCGGGCAAAGCCCGTGTAGTAGCGCATGTTCATGTGGTAGGGTTTGCCGATATAGCCCTCGTTAATTAACTGCTTCAGGTAGCGAGCGGCGGGCATAAAGCGATAGGTGAAGGGCACCATCGTCTTTAAGCCGGATTCTTCTGCTTTGTTGACCATCTCGACAGCTTCGGCATAGGTCATGGCGAGGGGCTTCTCGCAGAGAACATGCAGCCCAGCATCAAGCGCCTTCATCGTCATACCGTAGTGCTCTTTGTTGACGGTAGCAATGATCACCGCGTTAATGGTACCGCTGTTGATCATCTCATCATAGTCGGTGTAGTAGTTCGGCACGTCCCAGCGTTCCGCCATAGTGGCTGCGCGTTCCTCGTTGCGCCCACACACCGCGGTGACTACTGCGTTCGGGTGGTTCGCAATGGCAGGCATGTACATTGCGTCGGCCCACCAGCTTGTACCGGCAACACCGACGGAAATTGTTCTCTCTTGAGACATGTGTTTTCTCTGTTTACTGTGAGGATTTCATGATACGTCAATATATACTAGACCTTTGTTACATGCTATACTAAATATAATTAAACGTACCTTAGTCCCATTATAGGAGGATTACCCATGCCATTTGTTACAGCCAGCGGAAATGTCACAGAGATGTTGAAGACCATGGCACCAGATGAAGGACCCAAAAAGGTTCTCAGTGGCGACCCTAAACTGCACTACAATGAGATGATCAACGCTGAGCGGGTTGAAGCGGGCGTATGGTCAAGTAGTGTCGGTAAGTGGGAAGTTGATCGTTGGGGTGTTGAGGAGATATTCGTCGTTCAGGAGGGTCGCATTCGGTTGACGGATACCGACGGCAACGTCACTGAGCTTGGCCCTGGTGATGCATTCTACTGTGACCAAGAATGGGCTGGTACTTGGGAGACGCTTGAAGAACTAAAGAAGTTCTACGTCATCCTGCACGACGAAGAATAGTAGTCCGATCCTAGTCGTATTAGAGGCATGAGCCGCTTGGTTCGTGCCTTATGCTTGACGTTCAACATAAGTTAGAAAAGAAATTTACAATGCCCTTTATTGACTCCGCACTGATGTCCATAATGAAGCTGACCACATGGTTCAGCTACCCACGCTCGCTCGAAAAAACAGCCATTGACGATAACCGCTCGCTATGGGCATCGTACACGGCTGATTATCAACCTAACCCACCACTGACACAGGACATTGAGGTAGATGTCGCTATTATTGGTGGGGGCTACACAGGCGTTTCTACGGCATACCACCTAAGCCAGCGCCTCCCTGACGTGCGGATTGCAATTATTGAGGCTAAGAAACTGGCGAACGGGGCCAGCGGTCGCAACGGGGGAATGCTGCTCAACCGCTTGCATGAGAGCGAATTCGTTGATGATGAGACCTACGCCGCGATCTATCATGCTACCAACAAGCAAATCGATGACATCGTCAACATTATTGAGCGCAACAAGCTCGATGTCTTCCATAAGCGGAATGGTTCGCTGCAAGTGTGGACGAAGCCGCAGAGTGCCGAGTGGGCGCAGGAAGAGGTCGAGCGCTGCCAGCGGATCGGTATTCCCTACAGCTACCTTGAACCGGACGAACTGCGCCAGATCATCAACCTGCAGGGCGATCTTTGTGGTGCGGTCTACGACCCAAATGAAGGGATGCTGAATGGTGCACAGTACGTGCGGGCCGTCAAAAGCTTGATCGAAGCGCGTGGTGTGCAAATCTACGAAAACACGATGGTCACAGATATGATGCCCGGCAAAACCGTTGAATTGCAAACGCCGCAAGGCAAGGTCAAGGCGGGGGCGGTAGTCTTGGCGACCAATGGCTACACGGGTAAGCTGGGCCATTTCCGTAAGGGGCACTTTCCCTTGCACTCACATGTGATCGGCACGGCACCGCTCACTGATGAGCAAGTCGCCGAGATCGGCTGGGGGGATGTAGCAGGCTTCTCGGATGACCTCAACCGGTTGGCCTACTGCGTCTTAACCCCGGACAACCGGATCGTGTTTGGCGGAGGTAGCAATCGTTCCTATGCCTATCTATTCGGTAACAAGACGGCCTTCAACGGGGATGCCCGCCCCGGCATCGAGTCAATGAAGGCTGTGATGTACCGCTACATGCCGACTTTACGCGGCGTTGAGATTACGCATGAGTGGACGGGCACCTTGGCGATCACGCTGGCCCGTAATTCAACGGTGGGTGTGCAAGGTGAGCACGGCAATATCTACTATGGGCTGGGCTACAGCGGGCACGGCGTGACGATGGCGAACTTGTCTGGGCGCATCATTGCCGATATCTACGCGGGCGACGCTGACAAGTGGCGCGATATGCCTTTCTTCAACGGCAAACTGATGGACATCCCGCTGGACCCCTTCCGCTGGGTTGGCTATCAGTTATTTACCCACGTCTTGGGGCGCTCGCCGCGCGTTGAGATGGAGCATTAACGTAGAACCGCTGGCTTTGTCTGTCAAAGCGGTTAACTGCCGCATGCCTGCGTCTGACCTGCTCCGACTTGAGTCCGCTAGCTAGATAAACCAACAGCCCGACTATTAAATGATCGGACTGTTTTATTAGAAATCAAGTTATAGCATGGGGATTTACCCCCGTGAGCGCCATGAGCCGCTTACAGCGCCTCTTGCACTCGGCTGAAAGCCACATCCAGAATTTCGAGAGCGTTCTCAACGTCAACCTTAGACGCCGTCAGCGGCGGGGCAACGCGGATCACGTTACCGTAAAGGCCACCTTTACCAAGCAGCAAGCCTAATTGACGGGCTTCTTCCACTAGGTGATTGGTCGCTTTCTTGGCGGGTTCTTTACTTTCGCGGTCAACCACCAGCTCGATGCCTTGCATCAAGCCCATGCCGCGTACATCACCGATTACCGGGTACTTCTCCCAGATGGCGTGCAAGCCCTTTTGAAGGTGCTCGCCGACTTCGTGGCTGTGATCAGGGTCGGCTTCCTTCTCCATCACTTCGATGGTCGCCAGTGATGCCGCCGTCGAGACGGGGTTGCCGCCGAACGTACTGATCGTCAGCCCATCTTTCACAGTTGACTCGGCAATCTCGCGTGTGGTGATCGTGTTGGCGAGTGGGAAACCGTTGGCGATCCCCTTTGCCATGGTCATGATGTCTGGTTGGATGCCCCAATGCTCCACGCCGAACCAGTGCTTGCCAGTGCGTCCGAAGCCCGTTTGAACCTCGTCAATGATCATCAAGCCTTCGTAATGGTGGATCACCTCTTCGGCGATCTTCAAGTATTCCGGTGGCATCGGGATGAAACCGCCCACACCCTGAATTGGTTCCACGATGAAAGCTGCGATCTTGCCGGAGGTCGTCGTCTTGATCGTATCTTCGAGGTCTTCCGCGCAGGCGACGCCGCAGCTAGGGTAGGTCATCTTCAACGGGCAGCGGTAGCAATACGGGTTATGCGCATGCTTGATGCCCATGATGTGCGTGCCACCGATGCGCCAAGTGTGCTGGCCCGTCAGTGACATACCCATCGAACCACGCCCACTGTAACCGTGCCGCAGCGCGATCACCTCTTGGTTACCCGTGTACTGCTTGGCGAGCAGCACGGCTGTCTCGTCGGCGTCTGTGCCGGAGGCGGTAAAGTACGATACCTCAAGGTCGCCGGGGGCTTTTTCGGCGATCTTCTCTGCTAGGTTGACGTGAGCCTCATTCGGGTATAACGTCGATGAGTGAATGATCTTTGTCATTTGGTTGTAAGCGGCATCAACAACTTCTTGCCGGTTGTGCCCGACGCTGGTCGTGAGGATGCCTGCGAAGAAGTCCAGATACTTGTTGCCGTCAACATCCCACACGTACATACCCTCACCGCGATCAATGGGCATCGGGTCTGTGTAGTATAGAATGTGGTTGGGCCACAGGTATTTTTCTTGCTTTTCAAGTATTTCTTGGGACTTTGGCTTTTCAATATCCATTACGAATCTCCATGAATTAAACTATGCTTCTGGTGTGTAGTCTGGATTTTCCCAGACAATTAACGAGGCGTTGCCTGCTGATTCTGGCTGCATGAAATAGTCATATAGTACGCCCCGGACTTCAAAACCTTGTGCTAGTTGGAACGACAGTGTTGGGTCAGTGCGTTTCCCGGCGACGACCTCTGCGATGTAATCTTCAACGGACATTTGGTCTTTTACCTTATCGTAACCTGGCACAACGCCCCCGGCGATCATGCCGCGTTTGTTGTGGTCAATGGCGATCTGCTTGCGCATGTCGTACATTGTCCGCCCGATGCCGCGGCGGCGGTAGTCCGGGTGCACACTAACGTCCGTGCCATAGTACCAGTCGCCATCTGGGTCGTGGGCCGTGTAATAGCTACCACCGATGAAGTCATCGAGCGTATGCTGGGGGTTGTCAAAATTAAAGTCGATAAAAATCCCTGCACCAAGCCCAACAATGAGGTCACCATCTAAGGCGACAACTGTGCCTTCTGGGAATACGTCCGCATGCACCAAGAAATGCTTCTCCAGAAATAATTCATCAGAGTGCACTGTTGGAAACGCCAACTTTTGTAGTATTTCAAGCTGAGCGGCATGTTCTTTCTTTAAGGTGGTATAGACAATCTCACTCATAACATAAATTATCCGTTCTTATAGTGTGAAATGTTCAAATGGATGTTCGCTGGGTTTGCCCCACACAGCCCACAGCTCGCCCGATTTGGGGCGCATGAGTGCGGCGCCGCACGTTTCGATGTGGTACGGCTCACTGGCGGAGACGCAAATCGTAGGAGCATCAGCGAGGAGGTCCATTAAATCATCTTCTGTGATTAACGTCGGCTTGTTGAGAGTCTTAAGCGCACGCTTGAGGCGTTTCTCGCTGCTGGCTTGCAGATCAGGCGGGCGCTTCTGCGCGACGTCCACTGTTTGCGGCACCAAACAGTGGTTGGTATGTACCAAGGCTGCTGAATTCAACTTTTCTACGGAGGTTTCTGTCGGCATCGCCTCGATGCTGTAGCCGCGACCTGTCTTATCGAACAATAGATAGCTGTGACCGCCTGCGAGTTTCGCCTCGGTGATGCAGGCTAAGGCGTCGTCGATGTTCTCCTGCTGGAGTACTTTACGCACCACAAAGGGCCAAGTAACGCCAATTTGCCCATCAGCCGCCATTAAGTTGTTGATGCCGATAGCGATACCATGTTCGTTCATGCCGATCTGCCCGACGCAGCCCGTCGTTGAAAACACTAGCGCGTGCGGTTGGTCGTCCAGATGGACATCCAACAAGACCACATACTGGGTGGCGGTGTCGTGCATATCCCATGTTTGACCAAAAAAACCAGCGCCGTCTGCAAGGTGATCAGGCACAATGAAGGCGGTACAATCATCAATAGGCAGCGCCGTCAACTTGTCGCCTTGCTGACGGTGTAAACTGTAGATCACGTCAACAAAATCGGTAAAGCCGCCCACAATGATCAACTCTGCCAGCGACAAGCCCGTCGCTGCTGACAACCCTTCAAGCTCTTCGTATAGTGAAGATGCATAGGCTTGATGATGGGGTAAGCATTGTTCTGCAATGCCGATCACTTCTTGCTTCGGCAGCTTGGCACCGTTCGTCCACGCGCCTTCCATCACGAGGTTAATACGATCTTCCGTGTAGCGGATGATCATATCTTTATAGGCTTGCCCGTGCTGGTAACCAACATCGTATGGGCTACCGTTCAATTTAAGCACGCGAATTGGTCCGGTCATCTTATTTTTTCTTCTCAACTTTTGGTTGCTGCTGCGTAATACAGTGAATGTTACCGCCCCCCAACAAAATTTCGCGGGCGTAGACGGCTTTAACTCGATGGCGAGGAAACGCCGTCTGGATGGTTTCAGCGGCACGCGTATCGTAGGTTATATCGTTGAAGATCGGCATGATGATGCCGCCATTGGCGATGTAAAAATTAGCGTAAGAAGCCGCCATCCGCTGGCCTTCAAGCCGCTCATAGCTCGTCTCGACTTCCTCAATACCCAGTGACTCGTCTTCACTGTAGTACATTGGGGTAGGCTGGTGCAACCGGTGCACCTTGAACGAGCGTTCTTGGGCATCGGTTGTGGTTGAAAGTATTTCGTATGCTTCATGTGAAATATCATACTGCGGGTCGTCCGGGTCGTCCGTCCAAGTCAGTAGAATTTCTCCGGGGCGGGCAAAACAGACCAGGTTATCAACATGACCGCTGGTCTCATCGAGGAAGACGCCACGCTTTAGCCAGATCACCTTCTCGATGTTTAGATAGGTCATCAGTCGTTCTTCAATCTCGCTTTTGCTGAGATCGGGATTGCGGTTTGGGTTGAGCAGACATTCCTCTGTGGTGATCAGGGTGCCGTCGCCGTCTGTGTGAATAGCACCGCCTTCTAACACGAAGTTGGCCTTGTAGCGCTTGGCATTGACGACTTGTGCGATCTGTGACGCGGTCCGTCTGTCATGCTCGAATGGTTCATATAAGCCGCCCCAGGCATTGAATTCCCAATCGACGGCGCGCAGCTCGCCTTCATCATTTGTGACGAACGTCGGGCCGTTGTCGCGCACCCATGAGTCGTTATAGTCAACTGGCACCACGCTGATGTTGGGGCCGAGGATTTGCTGGGCCTCTTCGATTAAATCGGCGCGGCAGCCAACGGTGACGGGTTCAAACTTCGCAATCGTCTGGGCAACGCGGGCAAAGGCCCTGTGTGCATGGTAGGCATTCTCGCGCCAGACGTCACCACGGTAGGGCCAGAGCATCCAACAGCGGGCGTGCGGCTCGTACTCGGCTGGCATGCGGAAGCCGTCATCACGGGGCGTCGTGTCGAAGTCTGCCGGTGGGATCGGAGCCAATTCAATGATTGGCTCTTTCTCCTCAGCGGTTTCCGACTCCACAATTGGGATAGTATCCGGCCTGTCAAGGGTAGTGGCATCGGGTGCGATGTCCGCAGCCGCCAGCCCCTCTGAAGAATTATCCGTGCTAGCAACATCTTCCAAGGACATATCGTCCTCTGGTAAGATAATTGCTTCATCGGGTGATTGGTCAGCCATCAACGCCTCCGATGAAGATCGTCTTTGACTCGACGTATTCCATCACGCCTTCGGTGCCGCTCTCGCGGCCCAGCCCACTCTGCTTGATGCCACCCATCGGCGCTTCAGGCGTGGCGGGTAGGTAGTCGTTGATGCACACCATGCCATACGCCAGCCGCTCAGACATGAGCAACGCAGTGTTGAGGTCACTGGTGTTGACGAAGGCCGTCAGGCCATAGTCGGTGTCGTTCGCCATCTCGATCAAGTCATCCATGCCACTGAATGGGATGATTGGCATGACAGGGCCGAATATCTCTTGGCGGTAGGCAGGGCTGTCCTGTTTGACGTCGGTCAGAACAGTCGGTTCGTAGAAGTACCCACCGAGATCACCCCTGGCACGCTTACCACCTGCTAAAACTTGAGCACCCATCCCGACGGTTTCTGTGACGATCTGCTCGACGCGCTCAAGCTGCTTCTCGTTGATCAAAGGGCCGACTGCCACATCGCTATCGAGGCCGCTGCCCAACTTCAGAACGCGACTCTTTGCCGCAACCATTTCAGCGAACTCATCCGCGATGGATTCGTGGACGTAAAAACGCTGCGGCGAGACACACACCTGCCCACAGTTGCGGTACTTCCAAGCGACGGCCTTATCTGCGACGAATTCGAGGTCGGGCACGTCAGGGAAGACGATAAAAGGGGCATTACCGCCCAGTTCTAATGATAACTGTGTGACAGTCCTTGAGGCACCATCCATCAAGAGTTTGCCCACGCGGGTGCTGCCTGTAAAGTGAATCTTGCGAACACGCGGGTCACTGAGCAGTGCTTGACCCATGCCGGGTGGGTCACCGTTGATCAAGTTGACGACACCCGCCGGAATGCCACTAGCGTAGAAAGCCTGTGCAACCGCCATCCCAGAGCGAGGCGTGAATTCAGAGGGGCGACCGACCACGGTACAGCCCGCCGCCAACGCCGAGGACCATGCTCGCACCACATTGTAAACTGGGAAGTTCCACGCGGTAATCGTACCGACCACACCCAGCGGTTGGTACCACACCTGAATGCGTCGGTCTTTCTTGCGTGCGGGGATCACGCGTCCATTGATGCGCTTGGCTTCTTCGGCGGCATAAATGATGTAGTTGGGCGCGCTGCGCCACTCTGCCAGCGATTCGCTGTAGGGCTTCCCTGACTCTTCTGTGGTTAGTGTTGCCAGCTCTTCAGCCTGGTCAAGCAGCCATTGCGCTGCGTCCATTAGAATGGGGTAGCGCTCGTAGGCTGTCATGCTCGACCAGTCAGGGAAAGCCGCCGCAGCCGCATCGATTGCGTTTTGCGCGTCGGTCGCGTCGCCAAAGGGTACTTGCTGCAAGACCGTACTAGTCGCTGGGTTGACTAAGTCCCAAGTACCGCCATTGGCTGCATCCACCCAGTGACCACCAATCAACTGCTTGAAGTGGTAGTCACTCATAGGTTCGGGGCCTCTAACACAGCCGCATCAACCGCTTGCTCAAGGATAACCATGCCCTCGTCGATCTGCTCTAGGGGCACATTTAATGGGGGTAAGAAACGGATGCAGTTGCTGTACAACCCAGCCCGGATCGTGATTAGCCCGCGCTGGAGCGTCTCCTGGGCAATTCGGTTGGTGAGGTCTGCAAAAGGCTCCTTTGTACCCGCATCGCGCACGCATTCCATCACCAACATGGGGCCGAGGCCGCGCACATCACCGATGTAGTTAGGATGTGTCATCTGAATGCGCTCCAAATGCGAGCGGATGCGCGCGCCAACCGCCCGTGCATGGGCCAGGAAGTCCGGCTGGCGGATCATCTCGATAGCTTCAATCGCTGCGACGCAAGCCAGCGGGTTGCCGCTGTAGGTGCCGCCAAGGCCGCCAGGGTGCGGCGCATCGATGATTTCGGCTCGTCCAGTGATCGCAGCGAGGGGCATCCCAGCTGCCAATGACTTACCCGTAATGGTGATATCCGCTTTGACGTCATAATGATCCATGGTGAACATTTGACCTGTACGCCCGAAACCGCACTGTACCTCGTCGGCAATCATGACGATGCCGTGTTCGTCGCACAGTTCACGCAGACGCTGCAAATAACGCGCTGGCACGGGGATAAACCCACCTTCGCCTTGTACCGGCTCAATCACCACACAAGCGACCTCTGGCGCATGCACGTAAGCGACAAAGGCATTCTCCAACTGCCAGATGCAGTAATTAATATAGGATTCTTCGCTCATCTCAGCCGGGCGACGGTACACATTCGGGAAGTGAATGCGGTAGACCTCCGGTGCGAATGGGCCGAAGCTCTTCTTAAACAGCGACCATTTGCTGGTCATTGCCATTGTCATGCTGGTACGTCCATGGTAAGCCCCCTCAAATACGAGGACAGCCTGCCGACCCGTGTAGGCCCGTGCCACTTTGACCGCAGCCTCGACGGCTTCGGCACCGCTGTTGAGCAGTACGGTCTTCTTCTCGAAGTCGCCGGGGATCACGTCATTCAAGAGCTCGGCTACTTTGACGAACGGCTCGTAGGTGCTGACAATCGCACACATGTGGATCAGCTTCTCGGCTTGCGCAGAGAGGGCATCAACGACGGTGCCGGGTGTGTGGCCTACGGCGAGTGTGCCAATGCCACCTGCAAAGTCCAGCAGGGTGTTGCCATCGACATCTGTCACGAGCGCGCCATGCGCCGCCTCAATTGCGATTGGGGTCAGTTTAGCGGCCCCTTTGGACATCGCAGCTTCGCGCCGCGCGACGATTGCACGGCTTTTGGGGCCGGGTATTTCAGTGACGAGGTTAATCGATTTTGTGATAGATACTTCTGCCATGTTGGGGGACTCCCTTGGTTACGGTGAACATTATTCTTTGATAATTGCTTGGTAAACTCCGGGCCGACGTTGCTTGAGCAGCGGAAATAATCGTCGCCATTCATCAAAAAAATCTGGGTCTAAGTCGGCGTATATCACCTCACTCTGATCCCGGCTCGCCTCTGCTCGTATCGTTCCCATAGGGTCACAGATAAAGCTGCTGCCATAGAATTCGACGCCCTCGGTGCCAACCCGGTTTGCCGCTGCGATGTACACGCCATTGGCGATGGCCTGCCCACGCATGACGGTCTGCCAGGCGTCTTTTGTATCGATATCCGGGGCGGTCGGCTCTGAACCAATCGCAGTGGGGTAGAAGATATATTCAGCGCCATTTAATGCCGAGATACGCGATACTTCCGGGAACCATTGATCATAGCAGGTGGGTACACTGACCTTGAGCGCACCGATGTTGTGCACTGGGAATTCAGCATCTCCATCAAAGTAATGATCTTCATGGTAGCCAACCCCTTGAGGGATATGCACTTTGCGCGTAAAAGCAGCCAAGCTGCCCGCTGGATTATGCAGCGTGGCAGTATCCCGGTAGATGCCAGCACCGGCATCTTCAAAGATACTGCCGATGATCCATACCTGATGTTTGCTTGACAGACTACTCAGGAACTCGTCAGTGGGGCCGCCGTGTAATGGCTCTGCCCATTTATAGTTTTTTTCATCGATGACACTGGCAAAGTAAGGCGAAAGCGTGAACTCCTGTAAGCAGACTAAATCTGCATCAGCGCCTGCTGCCTCTGCGACGAGCTGTTGGTAGTCCTTGACCATCTTTTCACGGCTGCCAGGCCAGTGCGTCTGGATAACCGCCACACGTAGTGAGTCCAACCTGATTCTCCCAGCGAAGATACATGCAAGGGGCCGCCGAAGCGACCCCCAGATTGTGCGCATATTTTCGGTGACTTAACGGGCTTTAACGGCAGTCCATGTATCAGAGAAGATCACAGTCTCTTCGTTACGTTCCAGCCACTCAAGACGCTCATAAGTCTCATCATCGACTGTCATACCACGCTCATCTAGCAGCGCAAAGTAGCTCTCATCTAGCAGCGGTTCGGCGGCAGCGTTCGGCGTGAAGTAGTACGTCCAGCCAGAAAGCTGAGCACCGACCTCTGGTTCAAGGATGTAGTTGATGAAGATTTCAGCAGTGTACTGCTCAGGCGCATCGGCAGGGATTGCCATATTGTCCATCCAGATTACGGCACCCTCTTCTGGGATGAAGTAGCGGATGTTCTCGTTCTCGTCAGCAGCCAGCGCGACACCACCAGACCATGCCAGAGCGGCGACGACTTCTTCAGAAGCAAGCGTCTGGTTGAAGTTATCTGAGTTGTAGCCTGCCAAGCATTCCTTCTGAGCAATCAGCAACTCTTCGACTTCTGCATGAGCCTCTGGGCTGGTCTCATTGACGCTGTAACCGAGGTATTTCAGCGCTGCACCGGGTGTTTCGCGCTCGTCATCCAGCACGGAGACGAAGCCATCGTTTTCGCAGAGGAGTTCTGGATCAAATATGATTGCCGAACTGGTTGGTTCTTCATCAAAGAACTCGGTGTTGTAAGCAATGCCGGAGGTACCCCACTGGTATGGAATACTGTACACATTGCCAGGGTCGAAGTACTGGTCCATCAGTTCTGGATCGAGGTTATCGATATTAGGGACGTTGTCTTTGTTGATCTCGGCCAACAGACCATCTGCTTGCATCAGGTCAACCGCATAGTCAGACGGGAACACCAGACTGTAGCCAGAGTTACCCGCTTGGATGCGCGCAATCATATCCTCGTTGCTGGAGAAGACATCCTCCGTGACGGTTACACCGCAGGCCTCTTCGAACTGGGTCAGAATCTCTGGGTCCATGTACTCCGACCAGTTGAAGATGAAAATTTCATCTGCGAGTAATTCTGGGTCACCACAGAAAGCCTCTGGAGCTTCTGCGACTTCTTCACCTTCTTCGGCTGCCTCTTCAGCTGCTTCTTCTTCAGCGGGTGGGGCGCTACAGGCTGCCACCACTAGCGCTACGACTGCTATCAATGACAGCAGCATCAGACGATTGAAACGAAACTTTGAAAACATATCCACTTCCTCCTAAAAAGCGTACTTAACGAAATTGTTGTTATAGAAGCGTGGTTACGGCACCACGAACTTCACGTAGAGAGTTGGATGCAGGCACTTCAGCGAGAAAGTCTCCGGCGCTGCATAATCTGAGAGATGACTACTAATGTCATAGACACCAGCACCATCAGGGTCGAGATCGCGTTGATCTCTGGGCTAATCGCTCGGCGAATGCGTCCGAATACCTCGATGGGCAGGGTTGTCCCGCCTGGCCCCGTTGTAAAGAAAGTGATCACGAAATCATCGAGTGATAGGGTAAAGGCCAACAAGGCCCCCCCCAAGATGCCCGGCATGATCAACGGTAAGGTCACCTTGCGGAAGGTCATCCATTCGTTGGCCCCTAGGTCTTGCGCGGCCTCCTCGATGGCAGGGTCAAGCTCACGCAGGCTGGTGCGGACAACAATCGCGACGAACGAAATATTAAAGGCAACATGCGCGATGATCACCGTACCAATGCCTTGGCGGATGGCGTTGCTGCTGTCCAGCCCGAAGGCCGTGTTGAGTGCGCCAATCGTCAAGGCGAAGAAAGCCAACAGCGAAATGCCCATCACAATATCAGGCACGATAACTGGCAAATATAGAATGCCATCATAAGTTTTCTTCAATGGGAACTTGAAACGTTCCATCGCGATTGCCGTCATCGTGCCAAGGATGGTTGAAATTAACGTAGCAATACTGGCAATCACGAGGCTGTTGCGCAGGGCCATCAGGACACTCTCATTGGTAAGCATGACGCCGTACCAACGCAGCGTAAAACCTTCCCAGCGGGCGCCGAGCAGTGAGTCGTTGAAAGAATAGATGATCAGCACCAGAATAGGTGCATACAAGAAAATAAACGAGAAAATTGCATTCCCGATCAGGGCAATCTTGCCAATTCGTAGGATGAGGCTGGCGGTACCACCCTTAGAAGACGGACGCTTGACACGCACCGTCGAAGTGGCTGGCGCAAACTTTTCGGCAGGTTGTTGGACAGTACTCATATTAATGACTCATTTTCAGATGTGTTTGTTGCGACGTAACTTACAACACCAACCATCAATAATACGATGAACAAGACTGCAATGGCTGAACCAAAGGGCCAGTTAAGTGACGAACCAAACTGTTGGGCTAACACGTTGCCCAACATAGCCACACGCCCACCGCCAAGAATGGTTGGCACAATATATTGACCCGTTACAGGGATGAACACCAGCGTTGCGCCAGCCGCAATACCGGGGATGGTCAATGGTAGGATGACGCGAAAGAACACCCGGAAATAATTTGCCCCAAGGTCCTGTGCCGCCTCGACCAGTTGAAAGTCTAGCTTTTCGATTGAAGCATACAGTGGCAGCACCATAAAGGGTAGGCTACCGTACACCAAGCCAATCAATACGGCAGTAGGCGTATTAATGACGGAAATCCGGTTCATATCCAAATTCTGTAGGAAGGTATTCAGCAGACCATTATTATTTAGAATAAACTTCCATGCATAGGTTCTAACGAGGAAGTTCGTCCAAAAGGGAATCAGGATCATGAAGATAGCGATACCCTGCAAGTTTGCCGGCATCCGAGAGATCAGGAAAGCTAGTGGATACCCTACCAGTAAGCAAATGATAGTCGTCACTAAAGCAAACCAGCCAGAGCGCAAAAATATAAATATGAAGTCGTTAATAAGCCGATCTTCTGGGCGTTCGAACAGCTTCTGCCACGCTTCTAATGATGGCGTCCAGGTAACACCGCCACCAGAGTCCCGCGTGAGGAAGCTGTAGATAATCACCAAGAAACAGGGTACCAGAAAAAACATGATCACCCAGAACGCACCGGGGCTAAGTAAAAATCCTAGTACTTTGTCACGTCTTGCTTGCATATGTTGTGTCTCCTCGGTGAAAGTTACGGTGAGCTAGTAGGTCAACACTCGGCCTGCTTCGACCTTCCAACTGACGGTCACTTTTTGGCCTGCTTGGAAGCTGCTGGCGTCCGTCGTTGTGTTTTGGTGCAGCGCGTCTAGGTGAACGTCTTCGTCGATCTTAATCGTGAGTAACGTGTCCGTTCCCATGAAAATAGCTTCCGTCACCAGTGCTTCGAATTGCACTCGACCAGCGGGAATATCTCCGTTGGTATGTACCAGGATTTTTTCTGGGCGAATTGTCAAGGTGGCTTCTGTGCCCGGCTCAATTGTTTCAGCAGTCACAGCCTCAAGTTTGACGTTCTTCCCGATCATAATCTCAGCACAGTTGTCGGTATTGCCCACGATCTTGCAGGCAACAAAGTTAGTATCGCCGATGAAATTGGCGACAAACTGGCTGTTTGGCGCTTCGTAGATTTCTTGCGGCGTCCCAATTTGGAGTAGGTGGCCTGACTGCATCACGCCGATGCGGTCGCTCATCACCAAGGCCTCTTCCTGATCGTGCGTCACGAAGATAAAGGTGATGCCCAGTTGGCGCTGCAAATCCTTGAGCTCAAGCTGCATTTCCTTCCGCAGTTTGAAGTCCAACGCACCGAGTGGTTCGTCTAATAGCAGCACCTGCGGCTTATTGACCAACGCTCGTGCTAGCGCCACACGCTGCCGCTGCCCACCGGAAAGTTGGCTGGGCTTGCGCGTGTTCATGCCGGGTAGCCGCACCAGTTGCAGCAATTCGTCAACCCGCGCTTTGATCTCTACCTTGTCTACATGCTTCATCTGCAAGCCGAAGGCGACGTTCTCTTCGACAGTCAGATGTGGAAACAAGGCATAATTTTGAAAGACTGTGTTGACGTTCCGCTTGAAGGGTGGCAGCTTGCCGACCGCTTCGTTGTTCAGGTAGATTTCGCCTTCGGTCGGTGTTTCGAAGCCGGCGATCATGCGCAAGGTGGTTGTTTTGCCGCAGCCACTCGGCCCCAACAGCGAGAAAAATTCGCCTCGTTGAATACTGAGGTTGAGTTCTTCAACCGCCGTGAAGGTGCCGAAGCGTTTGGTAACATCCTGAAAATGAATAAGTACAGCGTCTGACATGTAGTTTATCCTGTGAATCTTCGATGATGGTGCTGTCTATTTGCCGTCCTTACACACATTGTGCTTCTGTGTAGGCAGGTGTAAGTCCGGCTGAGCAACTTTGAATGTTTTCAACACCGTAATGGTGTTGGTGCGTTCAACACCCTCTATTTCGTGTAAACGATAGGTGACTAAATCCGTCAGGTGTTCCATATCGGGGCACATCACTTCGATAAGTAAATCATGCTCGCCAGTTACCAACAGTAGATAGCTAACTTCCGGATACGCCTCGACTTGTGAAACAACATAGTCTGTATAGCCTGGACGCACATTGACAAAGATCAAGGCGACTGCCTGAAAACCGGCTTTGTGTGGGTCTACTATCCCCAACACATGCAGCACATTGTCGGCTTCCATCTTGCCGATACGATAGCGAACCGTGCTCTCTGATGTGCCAAGCAGCTTGGCAATCTCTGTGTAGGGTTTCCGCCCATCATCTTGCAGTAGGGCGAGAATAGACCGGTCAAGTTCATCTAAAAACATCAGATAAATACGTTAAATCTGATTAGCAACCTATTGGACGCGATTATATGCGCCTGATGCCAAAAAGCAAGTAATTCCATGGTATTGTCTTTTATAACAGTCTGTCAACCAACGCTGTCGCGGCGAGCCGTCCAGTTTGAGCGCCGCCGTTCATATGGCCCTGAAAATCAGCGCTGACGTGCTCACCCGCAAACAGAAGATTATGCGTACCGATCCCTATCAGGTCGCCTTCTTCCCACTGATTTTCTTTGATGAAAGCCGTGTATTGGCCTGGGCCAGCACAGCCGTAAGCTCCTTCGCTGAATTCAAACGAGGGCCAGTGAATGCCAAGGTCAACGCGACCGTTAAATGTGGCTTCTGTGCCGGGGGCAAATTTGTCATAGCTTGCCACGAATTGATCAGCTAACTTGTGGATATCTTGCTGATGCAGTGTGCGCCCCAGTTCAGCCCCCGTGTAAAACGTCAGGCTGCCGTTATCAGTGGGTTGGCATTGGCTGCTGTCCCATGCAGAGTGAAACCCTTCATCCGTTGAGAGTGACCCCGTGTAGCCAGCATTACGCCAAGGGCGTCCATCTGTACCAACGAGAAGCTTTGCACTCCAACCATAATTGAATTCGTTAATCATGCGGCGAAGCGTTGGCTTCAGTTCGATTTCGAGCCGTGCGTGGCGCAACACAGAGAAAGGCACGGCGATAATGGCGAAATCTGTTTCGATGTCGCGCCCGTTGATCGTTAAGACAATCTTCGACCCGCGCTCTGTAATCGCTTCGAGGCGTTGGCTGGGTTCGATTTGGCTGTCAACCTCTTTAGCAAGCGCGTCAATCAGTTGGCTGTTGCCGCCCAATATCGAGTAACGCCCGTCGGATTTACCATACGGGAAAACTTTGCCTTCGCGGGTGTGTGGCCCCAACCAGATGTAGTTCAAGGCACTCTGATCGTCAGTGGCCCGCCCGGAGAAGGCCGTCGATGCGACGTTGAGCAGCTCGCGCATCCAACCATCAACGCCCGTCTGCTCGATGTACGCTTCAACGGTCATGTTGTCTAGTTTCTTGAGGTGCTCAGGGTCATCACTCATTAGGGCAAGGTCCTCGTCCAAGCGTTCTTGCATCGGCTTAAACGGGACGACCATCTCTTCTTGTGTCCGCACGGCACCATCGTAGTAGTAACCGTATCGTCGTAGCTCGATCTCTGTTGGGCCACGCCGATCAAAAGTGGGCAGGCCAAATGTTTCGATCAAACCAAGCATGTCTGCATGGGCTGTATTGATCAGCTCGGCGCCGAGTTCAGTGACGAGGCCGGGGCCAAGCCGGTCTTTGACTGAATAGATGCGACCGCCAACGCGGTCTTGCGCTTCGTAGACTGTGGCGTAATAGCCTGCCTTTTTAAGCTGGTAAGCTGCATTTAAGCCAGCGATACCGGCGCCAACAATAGCGATCTTTGGTTGTGTCAACTTAGTTTGTCTCCTGCTTGATGAGCTCGGCTAAGGCTGCGGCGGCAAGTCGTCCGGTCTGCAAGGCACCGTTCATATATCCTTGGAACTCCGCACTGAGGTGCTCCCCAGCGAACCAGACGCGCCCTGCACCGATGCCATCAGTCTTGCCTGTTTCTTCCGCGAAGGTATGGCGGTCAACGAAGGCATCCCATTGGGTGGGTTGGTAACAAGCATACGACCCTAGTGAGAGGTCAAATGTCGGCCAGTGAATGCCTTTACTAATAGCCCCAGTGACGCATGTACCCGCGCCTTTGATCACCTTTTCATATGATAGAATGAACGTGTCGTACAGTTCTTCTTCAGACATTGCGCCCGCATCAACGCCGATTTTGCCGCCTAGATAAACCGTCAGCCCGGCGGCGTCTTGACCTTGATTTTCACTGCCATCCCATGTGTTGAATGGGCCTTCATCAGTTGCAATAGAGCCGGAGCTTCCCTGCTGCTGCCAGACAGCTTCTTCAAAGCCAAACAACACTTTGGCGTTAGTGCCATACGCCAACTCGTCGATGAACTGCCGCAGCGTGTCGGGGATAGCAATATCTAGCTTGATGTTGCGCAAGACAGAGAACGGTATCGCGATAATAACCCAATCAAACTGAGCGCTCTCACCATCCTGAAAGGTCAACGTGACGCTGTCCTGTGTCGCTTTAACGGCAGATAAACGCTTATTAAAACGTATGGGGTCGGCAAGGTGTGCAGCGAGGGCTTGCGCGAGCCGGTTGTTTCCGCCTTTTACGGACTTGGTTTGGCCTGGGTCACCAAAGGGCATAAACTCACCATCCTTGATCTCAGGACGCAGCCACAGCAAGTTGACTGCCGTCTGCTTATCGGACTCAAGGCCATACATCCCGATCATGGCGGTCTCCCAGATCGACCGCAGCCAATCCGGCATGTCGAATTGAGCAAGGTATTCCGCGGCAGTCATCTGGTCGAACTCCGTATATTCACCTGCGTAGAGCTTGTCGCAATCTTCTAGAATTTGATCTAAGAAAGGTTCAACGGCTTCGCGAATTTCGCTAGGCGAGCGTTCTTTCCCATGGGAAAAATAGTGCCGTCGGGCTTTGCTGCGCCCAGACGAGTCCCTTAGGATGGTTTCAAGACCGAGTTCGTTAAGCAGGTTGAGCATATCTGTGTGGTTTTCGTCAATGAATTCTGCGCCGAGTTCCGTCACCAGTGACTCGTGTAACAGCCCTTTCGGAGACTGCACCCGACCGCCAACGCGGTCGGTGGCTTCAAATACTGTAGCGCTGTGCCCCAGCTTTTGTAACTGGTACGCTGCATTTAACCCTGCGAACCCTGCACCAATAATTGCGATACTCGTTGAATTTGACATATAAAATTGCGAATTCTGCTAAAAGATTTCCAAGATCATACAAAGTATGTAGAATAATGCAAGAATTACATAAAAAATCTTGTTCAAGGCCCTAACATAGTGAACCCAAATATCTTCTGGCACGAAGCGCTCCCCTCCACGCCTCCGCCAACACAAACAGACGTGCTCGAAAAATATGACGCTGTGATCGTTGGCGCTGGCCTGACGGGCCTCAACGCTGCTCGACGGTTGGCCCAAGCTGGCCTGACCGTCGCCGTGCTAGATGCGCACGAGATCGGTTGGGGGGCCAGTTCACGCAACGGCGGCATGGTGCTGCCCGGTTTTCAGCAGGGGCTGAAGACGGTCTTTAAGAAATACGGTGTCGAACTGGGTACGGCTTTGTGGCAGGCATCCTTGAAGGCGGTACATGGCACTGCGGACTTGATCAAACAAGAAGGCATTGACTGTAACTTCACCCCAAATGGCTACGGCTACCTCGCATCAAAACCATCCCACATGGATTGGATGCGTGAAGAAGCTGAATGGTTTGCCCGCACCCTTGACCACACAATTCAGGTGGTGGAGCCTGAAGATGTGTCAGATGTCGTTGGCACGGACGTTTTTTATGGGGCCTTGGTTGACGACCTCGGTGCAGGGGTACAGCCCGCCAAGTTCACGGATGGGTTAGCGAGAGCAGCCGCCAGCCATGGCGCTTACTTGATCCCAAACCAGCGCGTCATGGATGTGAGTGCAGTCGGGGGTGGCTACCGGGTAAAGGCGTCAAACCTAACGCTCAATGCTGATCATGTCTTGTTTGCTACCAACGGCTACTCGCAGAATAGGGGCATCAAACATCAGTATATTGCGGTTGGCAGCTATATTATCGTCACCGAGCCGCTGCCTGATGACGTGGCAGACCGCTTGGTTCCCAAACGTCGGCAGCTCTACGACTCGAAAAACTTCCTCAACTATTTTCGCCTCACACCAGACAATCGCGTTCTGTGGGGTGGGCGTAATAATCTGAGCACCGGGCTTGATCTGCAAAAGAGCCGCCAACTGCTACAGCAGACACTTGTGCATACGTTCCCTGAATTAGCAGATGTTGCCATTACCCATTCTTGGACAGGCAACTTAGCAGTCTGCGTCGATAAGATGCCGCATATCGGCAAGATGGATGGGGGGGCTTACTATGCGCTCGGTTATGGTGGTCACGGGGTTGCTATGTCAACGTATATGGGGGCAGAGATGGCAGCGCTTGTCCTCGGTGAAAAAGACACCAGCCCCTTTCTGGAAATACGCGCGCCATCCACCTTGATGCACCAACTGGGCAGTGTGTTTCTGCCTGCTGCCTCATTGTATTTTCGCTTTCGAGACATGGTCTCGTAACTTAGTAACTGAAAGGAGTTCCCATGGATATGTACATCAATGGTGTGTTTACGGATGGTAACGCCAGCGAACGCATCGACGTTATTAACCCAGCCACTGAAGAAGTGATCGACAGTGTGCCACGAGGTACTGCTGAAGACCTCAACGCGGCGGTGGCGGCGGCGAAGGCCGCTTTCGATACATGGCGCAAAGTACCGGCCTTTGAACGCGCTGGTTTTCTGCATGCGGCTGCCAATATGACTCAAGCGGATGAAGAAGAACTAACTGAGCTGCTGACGCTTGAACAGGGCAAACCTTGGATCGAGAATGAGGAAGAGGTCTTTTGGACCTACGAGACGTTACGCATGTACGCTGAAGTTGCCCGGATGGATGGCGGTTTGTTCCTGCCGCCCGGTGACCCAGACCAGATCAACTTTACGATCAAAGAGCCGTATGGCGTGGTCGGCTGCATCATTCCATGGAACTTTCCGCTGCTGTTGCTTGCTTGGAAGATCGCCCCGGCAATAGCTGCTGGCAACACTGTAGTGATCAAGCCATCGGAATACACCCCGTTAAGTACCCTGCGGCTGATCAAATTGGCCTTTCAAGATTTTCCGCCCGGTGTTGTCAATGTGGTGACGGGCTACGGCCCGGAAGTAGGCGAGCCGTTGGTTATACACTCTGATGTGCCGATGGTGGCCTTTACAGGATCAGTAAAGACCGGACAGAAGATCGCCAGCCTTGCCGCCCCTATGATGAAAAAGCTGCATCTGGAGTTAGGCGGCAAAGACCCGTTGGTCGTCGCCCCAGATGTCAACATCGATACCGCCGTGCGGGGCGTCGCCTATGCAGGCTTGTATAACGCCGGACAGGTTTGTACCAGTGCCGAGCGTGTCTACGTCCATGACTCGATCTACGGGCAGTTCACCGAAGAGCTGACGGATTTCGTCAGTGGCTTGAAACTTGGCCCCGGTATGGATCGCTCCTCTGATATTGGCCCCATGATGCGCGAACGGTTCCGCGTTAGTGTTGAAAATGTGGTTGCCGAGACAAAATCAGTTGGTGGCAAAGTGTTAATCGGTGGTAAGCGCCCGAATGACTTTGAGCGTGGTTTCTTCTATGAGCCAACTATCATCGTTGGCGTAGACCACTCGATGCGGATTATGCGCGAAGAGACTTTCGGCCCGGTCATCCCACTGATGCCCTACACCGACTTCGATGAGGTGATCCGCTTGGCGAATGATACGCATCTCGGTCTAGGAGCCTCACTGATGACGCACGATGCACGGCTGGTGAAGCGCTTCTTCCAAGATGTAAAAGCCGGTACTATTTGGATCAACGATTTATTGACGGATAACTTCGCTGGCCCTTTCGGCGGTATGAAAATGACGGGCGGCGGGCGTGAACTGGGCCAAATTGGCTACGATGAGTTCGTTGAGATCAAGCATGTTCACTGGGATGTTGAGGGTAAGGCCAAAGACTACTGGTACCCCTATGGTAACGGAGACCATTAATGGCCCAACCTGCTGACTATGTGATTACTGACGCACAGGCCTATACAGTTGACCCGGCGAACCCACGAGCGGAAGCCGTAGCAGTGCGTGGTAATAAGATCGTTTTTGTCGGCTCTATGGCAGACGCGCTTGCCTTCAAAGGTGCCAACACCCGTGAGATCGACGCCGAGCAAAAGACAGTTATGCCTGGCATTATTGACAGCCACTTCCACACATTGTGGGGCGCTATTGGCCTTGCCGACGCTCAGCTTCAGGAAGTGCGCTCGAAGGCCGAGCTTGCTGCCGAACTCAAGCAGTTTGCTGCCGAAAATGCCGCTGAACCATGGGTCGTGGGCCAAGGGGCGTCTTACAAAGTTGCCGAAGGCGAACCGCTAACCCGTCAGTTTTTGGACACAATCGAACCCGACCGACCGCTGGCAGTCTTCAGTTTTGACCTGCACACGGCATGGGTCAACACAGCAGCATTGACGCTGGCTGGTTTGCTCCATGGTGGCGATGCGGGCGCTGGGGCCGAGATCATGATGGCGGAAGATGGCACCGCCACGGGCGAGCTGCGTGAACCTGCCGCCTATGAAATGGTGTTGAATAAACGCCCTGAATTCAGCCAAGCACGCCAAATGGATTTGCTGCGCGATACGCTGGCGTTGATGGCAGCGAACGGGATCACCAGCGTCCACAATATGGATGGTGAACCAGAGCAAGCCCAGATGTATGCCGCCTTGGAGGATATGGGCCAGCTAACATCGCGCATTCGCGTACCGTTCTGGGTGAAGCCCGAAGACCCGTTCGAGATACTGGAACAGGTCGCCGCGCCGATGGCCCAGACCTTCAACTCCGAGATGGTGCAGTCTGGGTTTGCCAAGTTCTTCATGGATGGTGTGCTTGAGTCGTATACCGCGCTGCTGCTCGACCCTTATGCGGACAAACCTGATACGCTTGGTGACTCCCTGTTTTCGGCGGAGCATTTCACGCGGATGGCAGTCCAAGCAGACCGGTTGGGCTTACAGATCGCGGTGCACTGCTGCGGTGACGCTGCCGTCCGCCGTACCTTAGACGGTTACCAAGCAGCGCGTGAAGCCAATGGTATCCGCGACTCGCGTCACCGGGTCGAGCATATCGAATTGGTGCACCCTGATGACGTGCCGCGCTTCGCTGAGATGGGTGTGATTGCTTCGATGCAGCCGTTGCACGCGCCGATGCCGCACCTAGAGCCAGACATCTGGCCCGAGCGTGCTGGCGCCGAGCGCTGGCATCGCAGTTTCGCGTGGCGCACCCTGATCGACTCTGGGGCGCACTATGCCTTTGGCTCGGACTGGACAGTTGTCAGTCTGAACCCGTTCCTCGGCTTTGATGACGGCTTGAACCGTCAGCCTTGGGGGGAGGAACCCATCCAACGCCTGACGCTGGAGGAGTTGGTCAAGGGGTATACGAGCAATGCGGCCTATACGGAATTTCAGGAAAACGTCAAGGGCCAACTCAAGGTGGGCATGCTCGCTGATCTCGTTGTACTATCACATGATATATTCGATATGGACTTGACCGAAGTCAGTGCAGTTAAGCCACTGCTCACCATGTGCGACGGGCGCATCACGTACAAAGGGTAAAGAAAGTCAACTGTGGTCTGCCCTAAGCAAACATTGGGATGTTTCGGCCCGCCTAGGAATTCTATGACCTTTTTCCCTGAAGTATCCGTCAAGCTCTCCGGTGAACGCTTCCGAGTGGTGTATCACATCACAGGGGGCAGTGAAGACATCGAACGCGAGGCACTGCACCTTGCACACGAGCAAACGGTTGAACTCTCACCAGTGCTGGTACCGCCCGGCGATATGCAAAGCGTTGTCGGGCGGGTTGAAACACTGACCTACATCCGCACCGATCAGTATGAGGTGGTCATCAGCTACCCGGTTGAGGGCGTTGGCGCGGAACTGCCGCAACTACTCAATATGATCTTTGGCAACACCAGCCTGAGCGGCCTAGTGCGCGTGCATCAATTGAACTTGCCCGCTAGTTTCGCCAACCGCTTTCCGGGGCCGAAGTTCGGCGTGGATGGCCTCCGGCGCATTGTCAAGAGGGGCAGCGGCCCGCTGCTGGCAACTGCCCTCAAGCCGTTGGGCTACCCGACGGAACAATTGGTGCAGTATGCCTTCCAGTTTGCTGCCGGAGGCATCGACATTATCAAAGACGATCACAGCCTCGCCAACCAGACGTTCTCCACCTTTCGTGATCGCGTGCGCCGCTGTGCTAAGGCTGTCCGGGTCGCAAATGAAAGGACAGGTGGAAATAGCCTCTATGCCGCCAACGTCACCGGCCCCGTTGACCAGCTCATCGACCGGGCGCTCTATGCTGTCAAAGCGGGGGCAGGCGCTGTTGAAGTTGTGCCGGGTGTGGTTGGCCTTGATGCTATGCGGATGTTGGCTGAAGACGCCCGCATCACGGTGCCGATCATCGGGCACCCGGGCTGGTTCGGCAACTTGACCGTCTCAGCGCGCCACGGCATGACGCTGGGGGCGATCTTCGGGCAGTTTTACCGTTTGGCAGGGGCTGATGCCAGCATCTTCACTACGTTTGGCGGGCGCTTCCCTACTACCCAAGCGGACTGCCGCCACCTCGTCGAGATGCTCAATGCGCCGATGGGCAACATCAAACCTGCGTTGCCCATACCCGCTGGCGGTTTATCCACCGAGTACATGCCTGAGGTGATTACCTTTTATGGTGATGATGTGGCGCTGTTGGTGACGGACGGCCTCTTTAAAGATGGGCCCGACCTGATCGAAAACTGCCGCACACTCCGGCATGCCGTAGAGCAGGCAGTGGTGGCCCGTCTGCATACCTAAGCTAGTGAAGTGAATCAAAAAGGCCGAGGACACCGCCTCAGCCTTTTTTGTTTGAGAAACGAATTACGTGCGTCGCTGCCGCAGTTTGAATGCCAGCCCACCCGCCAGCAGCCCTGTGACCGCTAGCAGAATTGCCCATGCTGGAACCTCAGTAAGCGGCTGACCACCTGTATCCGGCAAGTTGGCGATTAAGAACGCCAGTTCGTAGTCTTCCACCTCACCATCGATGGCAGCGCCATTTGGCTCCAAGCCTGCCTGCGTACTAAAGCGAGCGCGAGCATACGTCAACTGGGTCGGGTCGTAGAAGTCAGGTACTGTGACCTCAACCACAAAGTCTTCTGACTCTGTTGGGTCTGCCACGGTTAAATCTACGACGACTTGCTCGTTTGCTTCAAAGAAGCCGCTGTTGTCAAAGTCAATCCACAAGGAGACAAACGCCGGGCTTCCGGTTGTATTGGTCGCATTGATCGTGATGCTGACGGTTTCACCCGGCACCAACCGCGGGAAGGTCACGCCGTCCTCGTCGCTGCCGTCGCCGTTGGCTGGTGATGATGGCTGACCATTTGGCTCCGGATCTACAATTGCCCCCAGCCGCAGCCCAGCCACAATCGGATGGTTAGGGCCACTGGTGCCAGAGGTCGTGTTGAATGAGTCCGGTAGGTCGCCCCAGTCAACAATGCCAAGTTCAACGGCGAGGGCCGGGTCTTCTGTGAGGGCGATGGGCGTCACAGTCGCGAGGATCAGTTCCTCGTCATCGTCATCATCAGGGCGTGTCTGCACAATAATGCCGACTTTGGGCGGTTCTGAGATGTTCAGGAAGTTGCCGGTTGAGACATTCCGTACACGCTGCGCGAAGGAGTTCCATGAGATTTGTTCCGCTGTGGTACCCCTTGGAATTTCCATAGTGACCAGAAATTCCATGCGTTCTAGCACATCGAAATTGGTGCTGTCAAACGGTATACGAATGCGGAACACGCGCACCTGAGAGAAGTCTGCTGGAGAAGCCGTCCAACTGGCGTCGGTACAGCCTGCCGGGAAGGGCGTCGATGTGGCGACTTCGTTGCGGCAGGCGTTCAGGTCAGTTGAGTATTCAACAATGAAGCCCGTCCCAGCGGTAAAGGCATCGGCTGCAACGATGGGGCCAGCCAACGTTGGCTGCCACTGCGAGAAGCGGTCGGCACCTGCCAGTGGCTGCCCGGAACCTGTGTCGCCGATGTAAGGCAGCACGTCATAGAGATAGTAGTCGCGCAGGGGCACGTTGCCTGTGTTGGAAATACGCAGCTTGTAGGTGAACGTTTCGCCGACAAAGCCCTGAGCCACACATGGCTCCCGTGTAAAACCTGTACCAGTCCCGTCGTCTGGGCAATTAGTGTTGATTGGCTCGATGATGGTATTGGTCAACGGGTCAACTTCGAGATTAGCCAAGCCGGTATCGCCTTGAATCCACTTGGTTGCGTCGATTGCTGCTGCTTCAACCACGCGGAAAGTGACGTCGTCCGTACAGGTGTTCTCACTGGTGTTACCGTCACCATCGATGTCGTCACTGTCCGCAGCAGAGCTACTACCGGTACAGACTAGGTCTTGTACATCAGTGACGAAGGTTGCCTCGTTATTGTAATTGCCGCCGATGGTGCCAGCGACCACCCGTGCCGTAAAACTAACGCTGACAGTTGCCGTCCGCCCAGTGCCAGGCGCTGGGATCACCAAGGGGTTTGCGACACCCGGTGTTGACCCCGTTGGAACTGTCGTTCCCCACGACCAGAACAACGCTGTTTGTCCCGATCCGTTGTAGTCAGGCACGGCTAGGAAGTTGGGGTTCGGGGTCTGCGGGGTGGGTGGGCCTGCTGGGATGTTGGAAAAAGTGGTTGAGGCTGGGTCAAAACTGACGAACTCCAGCTCCGGTGGCAGAATATCGCGAATGACGAGATTTTCAAGCGGCTGCGAGGAGGCTTCGGTGAGGTTTAGTTCAAGGTCGAAGGTGATCTCATCGCCAGGGTTGAAGTTATTGCCATTGCGAACCTTGACGGGCCGAATGTTGGTCGAGGTGTTATTGATGACAATGTTGCGGTTCTGCGTTTCTATTACAGGAACCAACGGGCCTGAGTTGGCAGGGTCGTCATCGTACTCGAACGTGACGACGCCTTGGTTGCGATAGTTGGGGTTGCTAGAGTCATTTGCCGGTGTGATGCTGCTGTCAAAGGGCTGGTAGACGATCTCAGGGCGGTTTCCGTTATTGAACGAAAAACCAGGTGCTATTGGCTGTTGGAATACCCAGCGCACATTGGTCAACGCACCAGGAAAACCAGTCGTGATGGACGTGTCATCATTGAAGTCATAGTTACCTAATGATGTCCAGTTACTGCCGCCATCCGTAGAGTATTCAACGTCTGCGGTGACGGTATTATCATTCCAACGCCCTGTTTGAATTTCGATTACGTTCAGGTACGGGCCAGGGAGCGAAGCGCCCAACTCTGGGTCGTTGATCGGCAGGTTATCTTGCACGATCACGTTTTCGAGCGTCGTGTTGCTTGTGTTGGTGTCAATATCTAGGAAGAAGCGGCCTGTTCCGCCAAAGCCCAGCGGTGATCCCTGCTCCGTTTTGATTGGGTCGGCAGTCCCGACTGGCCCGACAAACCCATGGGTCTCATCATCATTACCGATTGGCCCATCATCAGTTGATCCGTAATCTGCTGTGACCGTAACGTTATTAGTCACCTCGTCTGATGGGTTGCCCGGATCAAGGTCAGCTGGGAAGGTGCCAGAGGGGTAGTTCAACACAACAAATAAGTCGAGGTTGCCTTGGTCTGCATCTCGGCTGAGGCCAGACCAGGTGATCGTACTTGTGGTCGTATCGATATTTGTCGCTGTTGGCGTGGTAGAGACTACAGCTGCCCCTGCCGGGTACGTGTCAACCACTGTGATGTCGGTTAGGTCAAAGTTACCGGTGCTACTCTGCGGGCTGATGCGAATGCGGTAAGTCACGTTCTGATCAAGCGCAGGCTCAATACCACCTGACCCTGCCACCGGAAGCGTCCGCAGTTTGTCCACATCCCATTGAAGGGTCGGCGGCGCGACTCTGACTTCAAGAGGTGGGGCATCCACCGGGGTTGGGTTGGTCGAGATGGTGCCCGTTGACGTAATGGTGATCGGGCTGTTGCCAACTGCTTCACTGCGCACCCGCAGCGTCAACGTGACGATACCACTCTCGCCGCCTGTAAAAGTGTTGGCGCTCACGGTCTGGAGCACACCACCGCCAATGTTGGTGGTGGGGTAAATCGACGGTGCGTCAATGTTGATAATGTCGAAGTTGCCCGGTGGCAGTGTTGTATCGATCTCTAGATCGCCGCAGTCGCCAACGGTGGCGTTACAAGAGAAGTTGACTTCGACGTTAAACACCTGCCCAACCGGGTACCCACCTGCTGGGACTGCCGGGTCAATGTTGAGCGAAAGCTGTAGGTTGGTTTGGGCACCTTGTGCTTGGACGGTATTCGTTGCTACCTGGCCCATGAACAAAGTAAGCAGTAGAAAAAGACCGATTAAAGTACGGTGCAGCCCCGGATAGGATGATTTGAGCATCAGTATAAGCTCCAGTTACATTGCGAGTGGGTAGTATTATGATTATTAGTTTAAATAATAAGATACCCAATCATAAGGATTTGTGCATACATTCTAACTGACAGCGTATGACAAACCTAGCTCAGTGCGCCCGCAGATACTGCGGTAACACCGCTCCGGCTGCCAAAGTGTGCCAGACGCCAATGCGGTTACAAAAAGTGACGCCGCTCAGAGGCAGTGGGTCAAAGAGATGGGGCATGATGACTGATCCAGAGGTGAGGGTTAACGACATATTTTTGATGCTAATTAGCACTGCGCTCCCGTGCAACAGAAGATCGTGCTGAAAGTATATAGGCTACTCTGCTCTGGGCCCGTTTGGCGGTCTGGTTTGCTGCGTGAATATCTACTAACTTTGATTGCTGGCCCGTCTCGTAGAATCGCTGCCAGCGCCGCGCCGTGATGCTGCTCTGGAAAGCTTGGCGAGCAAACAGGTCGTCATGTTCGGTGACGTAAGCCGTCTGGGCGGCGTAGAGCGCGGCATTGTACGCATCGCGTGCGGCCTGCTCGACGGAACGCGGCACGCCACTGAGGTGTGTGCGCAGCCGCTCGCCCCCACGCAGCAGATATGCGATCATCTGGCGCTGCTGTCTGTGCGGATCGAGCAGCCAAGCCGTTGCCGCTTGTAAACATTG
>CAYTPI010000004.1:68185-235619 GCA_964439625.1 uncultured Anaerolineae bacterium
TTGATGTGGCAGACGGTTCTCTGGGTGTACCTGCTCAAACAGCGGCAGTACGCCCCGCGCTGTCCGGGCTGCCATCCGGACGTTCCACTGTTTGAAGGCCAAGCGCTGTTGATGATCCAACTGCATGATCAAGGCGTTGAGGTTGCCAGCTCGGTAGGCCCCGCGCCGTTCGACCAAGGCACGGCTCTCGACCCCTGCCAGCATCGGTTCATCACCCGTCAGTCCCAACGCTTGCCGGTCGCCGCTTAACGCTGGTGACTGCTCGGTCATAAGCATTCACCACGTTGCAGAATAACGTAGGCTGCCCGCAGTTGTGCCCGGCGCATAGCACGTGAACAGAGGTTGGCGCGTTGATCGCTGCCATAGTAGGCATGGCCTGCACTGCGCGCAGCACTGGCTGAGGCGATCAGGGCGAACATCATCTGGGGCGCCGTGGCGGCATTGCCCGCCGACTCCGCTGCCAGAGCAGGATAGTCGATCAGGCCAGGGTTAAGGCGTGCCGCTCGGATTTCGTCGAGCGTCTCGTCGGAGGGATTTGCCAGCCAACGTCGGATGGCACCGATCATCCGGTTGGGATGGGCGCTATCGCGGGGTGTCAGCCGGGCGAGCGGCAACACACGTTCTGCTTGGCGCAGTGCCGTCCGCACGTTCCAATATTTGAGTGCTGTTCGCTGTTCGTCAGTCATCTTCTCTAGCAGAACCTTCATGTTGCCCGCGAGATAGGCGCTGCGCCGATCAACGACGATGGTGCTGTGCACCCCTTTAAGAATCGGCTCGTCCCCTGTAAGTGGCACGTCATTGCGTGCGCTGCTCAGTTGCGGAGAACGGTCAGTCATCTGTCAACCCTTGCCTGGCGACTACGAACTGATTGTATCAGGGAACACAAGTACCCGCTGAACAGGCAAACGTGATATCCATAAGAGTTGGGTGGTCGGGTGCATTCCAGCGAAGGGTCAGGGTTGTCTCGCCCGGTTGGAACATCATCGCCGTTGTGCCGGGTGCCTCCAGTGTGATCGGGGTTGGGTCGTAGTCTGGATAAACAGTAGGGTTGTCAATGCGGTAACCAGAATAATAAATTCGGTCAGGCTGGGGAGCCAGCACGCGCTCCGCCAATAGTTGACTGCCGCCATTGCCCGCTGTATCTACCGTTACATGAACCATCACGGCTTCACTGAGCGGGTTCCAAACGTAGACTGTGGTTTCCTGCGTGCTGCTGGCCCAGGTCGCGTCGCTTTGCCACAGGCCCATCGTCAGGGTGTGCAGCACCACCAGCCGGGTAGGTTCGGCATTGATTTCAAGGATAGTGACGCCATCCACCATGTCGATCACGTCGAAGCCGTCTGGATAAGGCTGGTTGCGTTCGCTGTGGTCAAAAGCGTACTGTACACCACGGGCCGCCAGCTTACCCGCTGCGTCCGGGTTGAAGGGGCTGCCCATCGAGCGGGCGGTGATGGTGTGGATGTTGTCGAGCACAAGGTTGCTAGAAATCCCTGCGGAACTGTCTACGATGGGGTGCCTGTGCTGCGTTTGGTAATAGGTCATTGCCCAAGAGCCAAACGGATACCCCATAATCGCGACATCATCGGGGACGTCGTCTAGAAAGTCGTAGGCGGCAGGGGTGCGGTAGTCATAGACTGGGGGTAAGTATAGATGCTCAAACCCGAACAACAGGCTGAAGACAGCCGCGGCAGCGAGCGCATTCTGCCAGCGTTGCCCGATCTGTTGGATGCCAAACCCCACCAGCATCGCCAAGGCCAAATGACTCAGCAAGACAAAACGGGCGACGACCCGCAGCGGTGAAACAAACGTCATCGTAAACCATGACGGCATCGGGATGGCAACGTCGCGCAGCGGCTCCCAAATCCAAGCGATGAAGCCGCCCAGCGGGAACCATGGCGGTTGCGCAAACAGAATACCCAGCACAAACAGGATGATCAACAAGGGCAGCCAGTAATTTTGGGCTTCAACCTCGTGTTGATTGCCACTCGCGCTCTTGGGATGACGGCGATTTGTGCGCCAGATAGCGACCATCCACACGGCTAAGGCCAGCGTTGCATAACCTAGATAGCGGTCGTTGCTGAAAGGGTCATCCGAGCGCTGCCAGTACCAATATGACCCTAGCGTTGGGAAGATATCCCCGAACCAAGCGGGGGTGAAGTCGCTGCGGTCGATTGTCTCGATGGTGTCGTAGGCTTGCTCTGACCACGTGCCAAAGAGCGGATGTTCAGTGTATGGCAGGAAAAAGTCCCAAAGGCGCACGGAAAGATCAAAAAACCAGCTTTTGGGTCGCTCTAAAACGCTGCCTGTCCGTAGAGGCGTTGATGTGCCACCTAAGTCTTGCGCAATTGACAGCGCTTCGGGTAGGTAGATCAAGGCGGCGAACAGCGCACCGACGGCATATAGAGGGATATAATCCCAGGCGACTAGACCGCGCCAACCCTCTTTGAGACCACGCCGCACCCCTTCATAAAGGACAAAGGCCACCGCAATATGGCTGTTGAAGTACCCATAGTAGGCGTGCATGTGCATTGAAAAACCCAACGCTGCACCCATCAAAATGGCTGACAGCCACGTCCGTCTGTGGTGTAGGTTCAAGAGGCTGAGGAAGAACAACGGAATAACCCACTGCTGCGATTGATCCACATGGGCGCGGGAGTGCACGATCATATAAGCGGAGAAGCCAAACACCAGCCCGGCGCAAAAAGCCCCCGCCCGGTTAATGCCCAACTGACGCGCACTGTAGTAGCTAAACGTCGCTGAGAGAAAATACGCGCCGAGCACCATCATATTGAGGGCGGCGGGTGGTGGCATCAAGCTTGACCAGAACGCGATCCCTGCCACGGTTCCAAGATAAGGGCGGAAGGCGTGGTCTGTGCCAAACGGTACCTGATTAATGTGGATGAAGGTCGGGTCGAAGCCGTTGAGTAGAGCCGTCCGTCGCCACCACCCCATCCACAGCCACAGGTGCGAATCACCACCGCTGGTGATGGTGTGCGTGCCGAATTGGCCTAGCACCGGGATGGCGATCAACAGTACCAGCAGCAAATAGATGCCAAGCGGCACCAAGTCTGGGCGCGTGCTGCGCCACCAGCGCGTGAGCGGGTTGTGGGTCATTGCGCGTTGGAGTTACAGGGGCCAATCGCGCAGCATCGCTGCGATCTGCGTTGTGCTGCGTTCTAGCGCACTAACATAGACAGCTTCTGTTTTGGTGTGGGCACCGTCACCAGCTGGGCCAACCCCGTCTAATACGGGGATGCCTGCCGCCGCGACGAAATTTGCATCAGAGCCGCCCCCTGATTCACCGTGCCGCAGCGTAATGCCGTGCGCTTTGACAATCGCTTGGGCGGTGTCAAAAGTCTGCATCATTGTTTCGTTGCGCTCCATCGGTGGGCGGTTGAAGCTCCCCTCGACTGTCAGAGTGGCGCCGAGTGTGTGCGGGCGCAGGGCTTTCATTGCCTTTTCAATGCGCTGCATCTCGTCGATGGTGCCGACGCGGGCATCGACCGTTAGGTGGCAGGCATCGGGGATGACGTTAGTAACCGTCCCACCGCTAATCACGGTGCTGTTGAGCGTGGTGCCGTTGGGGTAGTCTGCCAGTGCTTGGATCTTTAGGATTTGCTGGGCGATCTCCTCAACCGCGTTGATCCCTGCTTCCGGCTCGATCCCGGCATGCGCGCTGCGTCCACTTGCTGTTAGTTGGAAAACACCAGGCGATTTGCGCCACGTCTTGAGTGCGCCATCGGAAAGGGCTGCTTCAAGGACAAGCACCAGCGCCGCCCCTTGGCAACGTTCGACGATCAAGTCTTTGGAATGCCAACTTCCGGTTTCTTCGTCGGAGGTGGCAAGGTAAATAACCGGGCGAGCGGGCATCATGTCGAGTGTTTGCAATGCTTCCAGCGCCGCCAACCCACAGACGATTGAGCCTTTCATGTCGTAACTGCCGGGGCCAAAGAGCTTGCCGGCTTCGATGCGTGCCGGGTTGGTCTGTAACATCCCAATTGGGTGAACAGTATCTATGTGGGCAACCATCACAATGGGCGCAGCGTCATACTGCGTACCCCACTGCGCTTCGATGATATCACCGACGGCTTCGCGAGGATGGAGGATGATCACGTCAGGGGTTAGTCCTTCCATCTGCTGCCTAACGAGGGCACCGTAAGCATTGACGGCTGGGACATCCGCAGTGGGTGACTCCAATTCAACGTGGACGAGCAAATTATGGTTGATCGCCACAGCACGTTCTTTGATGTGCTGCCGGAGAGGGCTGGTCATAGTGGACAAATTTCCTCTACTTCATAACGTGGGTTGCTGGTACCGAAACTGTTGAGCGGCGTCAACAGATCGGGTGTACTGATAGCAAACGCTTGGGCCGCGACGCAGCCTTCAGCGACGGTTTGCTCGGGTTGGTAACTTTCCCAGAAGGCACGCCCCAATTGAAAATATAGATTACCGGGGGTGCCTTCGTCGCCAAAACTGGCGGATAATTCATCGAAGCTGGTTTGTGCTGCCGTAAAGTCACCATTAGCGGCTTGTGCGACTGTTAAGCGGTAAAGCGCGTAGGCGCGCAGCAGGGCGTCCTCGTTTTGAAGCGTCCAACTTTGGGCAGGACTGGTTGGGTCTAGTGCGCGTTGGTAGCCGCTAATCGCTTCGGCGAAATTGCCGTCAGTCGCGGCGTCATCCGCATCTTGAATAATATGAATGCGGTAGGGGCGTTCGGGGTCAATGGTGCGCGTCAGGACGAGCTTGTCCCCATCGTAAGTGTAGACGGTGGTTCGTTGGCGCAGCGGGCCAGCCCCTTCGACTTCGACCGTGTTCTGGCGGATTGTCAGTGCAGGTGTGCCGCCGTCGCCCTCTTCTATGCTGATCTCGGGGTTGGTTGCCCGCACGGAACCGCTTAACAAAGAAGTGAATGAGCCACTATCTGCGTCAAACGAGATGCCAACCACAGACTCGCTGCACAATGCACCAGCGCACGTTTGCCGACTGTAAATGATATCGTCGAGGTTGTCCGCCGTCAGGTCTTCGACTGCGATGAGCTGCGGCAGGCTGATCTCTGGATTGTAGCCTGCCTGGTGCAGCAGGCGTAGGTTGCCGCCCTCACACCCGAAAATGAGCAAGTCGCCGGGTGGTAGCGGTTGGTCGGTCTCCGCCTCAGGGGCTTGTGCCAATATCAGCACGTCTACGCTGCCATCGCCCGTGAAATCGCGGTCGGCTGTCAAGATGCCCAACGTATCGTCGACTGCGCCCCAATCTGAGAGGGTCGCGGCTAGCACAGATGGCGGCCCGCCTTCCGCCAGATATCCCAAGACGATATCGACCAGCCCGGTGATCGGTGGGGCAGAAGCGGGTAGGCTTGGTTCACCATTGGTGATGCAACCTAATGTACCTGCTTCGACGGGTGCTGCTGCCTGTGGGGCTGGTAATGATTGTTGGTCTATGGGTTCGGGTTGCTGGGGATTCGGCTGCACATCAGCGATCTGCGGCAGGGTCGGCGTGGCAATCCAGATTGTGGTACGCCCACCGGGGGTAGCGGTCGCTAACTCAACGGGCGTCGGTGGTTGGTCAGCCTCAATTTGCTGACCGCAGGCAGCCAGCAAGAGACAGAATATCATGATGATCAGTTGTGGGCGCAGGTGCATGCTCGGCAGTATAACGGATGCACCTATGGCCTGACCACATCACGCAGTCCCGCGCCACTGGCAGCTTTTTTCGTACATCCATGCGAATAATTGCGGGTCGCCGGTGGTAAGGTTGGCTGCCAGGGCAAGGGCAAGCTTGAGCTGGTTTGTATCCAACTGGTATAGAGGCGGCGAGCCCGGTCTAATAAAGTCCTCATACTGCCCATCGAACACGTGGTCAAGAATGATTCTTTGCAGTCCTTCATACGAGTTGACAGCCCAACCACTCTCTTTAGCACGTACAGGCAGTTCACCACAAATGAGCGCGATATACTGGTTTTGTAGATCTTTGACATTTTCCATACTGATACACTCCTGCTATGCACCAAAACTATTGGCGAACAATCGCCCAATTTTACAATTTATTAGGTCATAAGAACAACCTTGCTAAGGGCTATGAAAGCCGTGCCCGCACCTATGCGCTTGAGCAATTGGGTGTGACCGAGGGACAGCGCCTGTTGGAAGTCGGGCTGGGGAATGGCATCTCGCAAGGGCGTCTGTTGGAAGCGTGCGGCGCATCGGGACTGTCTGCCGGAGTTGACCTCGCCGGACGGATGATCAAGCTGGCTTACAGCGCTCACCCTCAAATGCTGCCAGCACAGGCGACTGCCCTAGCTTTACCTTTCGCACCAAACAGCTTTGATCGCCTATATGCCACCTATTTGCTCGACATTATTCCCGAAACCAACTTGCTCACCGTCTTCGCCGAGTTTAATCGGGTGCTCAAGCTGGATGGGCGGCTGGTCGTTGCTTCACTGACGGAAGGTATCGACCCGTTGAGCCGCACAATGATCAGCATATGGAAGCGGCTGTATCGCATTAACCCGATATTGTGTGGGGTCTGCCGTCCGCTTGAATTGACCTTTTACTTAGAGCAGGTCGGCTTTACGCTCACAGATAGACAGGTGATCGTCCAGTTGGGTATCCCCAGTGAGGTAATCACAGCCGCCCCTACCACAATCTGACGTTTTCACGATGCTTCACGTTAGAAATATGCATCTTTCTGTGAATATGGTATGATCCGCGCGCAAATACGCCGATGGTGTGTTTGTGTTCAGATGATACTTAGTTTGAGGTGTACTATGCGTATGTTCAAGCTTGGGCAGCGCAAAATATTGCTTAGCATCGTCGCGTTGATGCTGCTGGGCGCAGGCTTTGCCATGCTGCCGCAGCGCACGCAGGCTATTCAAACGTTCGTCCAGAAGGCTAAGAGTGACTGCCAATCGATTGAGGCCAACATCACCTTAGCCTACAATCGTGACGACTTCCCCAATGATCCTGATGAAAACCGGGATTACTTTAAGCTCGATGTCTACGATGGCGATACGGGTGCTTGGATTACAGGCGTCGAAGAATCCATCACTGACGAGCAAAGTCCCTTCTTCTGGCAGACCAACCGGCTGGATGGCGCTACCCGTGACGGGCTATATAACCTACGTATCTCCGATACAGACGCAGATGGCCAGTATGAGGACTTCCTCGAAAGCTACTACTTCGACTGCACCAACAACACCCGCTGGTGGGATACGTCTGCAGTAGATACAGGGACAGCACCCAGCCCAGACTGTTTGAATACGCTGCCAGTCTATACGACCAACCGTGCGCCTGAAGATGGTGCCGTGTTGATCATGTGGAGTTGGGAGCCGTCTTACACGGCAGTTGATTATCATGTTGATACCATTCGCATCGGTGAAGGTCAGTTGTTGACCTATGATGAATTTCCAGTGCCATGCGGCGTCTACATCAAGTTGTACTTCCAGCCGGACAGCACCAAACTGCTCTATCTGATGCCGTCGCAGTATTGGCCCTACGATGCCTATGGCACCAGCCCAGTCGAGGAAGAGCAGCTTGAAAACGTGCCGGTGTATAACACGGTTTTCCCACTTGATGGCGCCGCTCGTGAGGACGGTGAGCCAATCGAACGGGCACCGTTTGAGGGCCAAAACCCCGACCCCACACCAGAACCATGTGATGATGACGACGATGACGACAGCAACGACTGCACGCCCACGCCGGAAGCCGACGACGATGATGAGGATGACACAAGCTGTGATCCTGATCAGGATGACAACGACGACGATGACGACGGTGACGACGACGACGAAGATGAGTGTAATCCGGATGAGGACGACAGCGATGACAGCGATGACGACGGTGACGATTAAGTATCTCGTGTCTATCGTAACAAGCGGGTATGGCAGCAGTCATGCCCGCTTTTGATTTATGGTTGGCGTTAGTCGAACTCATCGTAAGCTGTGTATCATATAGGTCAATCAGGCATTTCTGTCCTCCCTGAAGTTAGGTAGCCGATGAGTACTATCTTGCAGCGCTTCCCAACGGCGATGTTGGTAATGGCTGTCAGTCTGAGTGTCGGCGTGCTGGCTTATCTGTTCGGGCTGTATGCCATCCTTCCTGCGCAATATATTGTGCCGTGCGTCCTAGCGCTTGGTATGGTCTCTGCGCCCGTTGTCTACCTGCTGCTGAACCGTTTTGTCAAAACCCGTATCATGAAATTGCCGCCGCTGTGGAGGTGGCTGCTACTGGTGACCGTGATGCTCGTTGGTGCGCTCGGATTGTGGCTGTGGCCTTTTCAGTCTACTGCCGAACCATGGGTCTACCTACTCGTAGGCGCTCTGGGTGGCGCAAGTTTGTTGATCACTGCTTTGCTGCTGACGTTCGAGCTTGACTCTGATGCCTTAGGTGCATTTTACATTCCTGCCTCCGTTATGTTGCTGTACCTCGTCATTGGCTTGTTGGTTTATGATGATTACGGCGTCTCTACGGATGAGCCTATGCAACGGCAGCATGCACTGGTGGTTGTTGTTCACTATATAAAACAGGCTGCGCCTTCGCGTGTACAGGACACAACGCTGCCACCGCTGTATGCATATGAACAGCGTTTCTATGGTGTCGCCACGCAACTGCCGCTGGTCGCCCTTGATGCAGTCAATGATCTACAAGAGCATCAGCGTTGGCTGTTGCGCCACTATCTGACGTTCTTATTTGTGTTTGTTGGCACGCTGTTCTTCTATCGGCTGGTGTTGGAAGCGCTTGGGAGCTGGCGTTTGGCGCTGCTAGGTGTTGGCTTCCTTGTCCTAACGCCCAGAATCTTCGCCGAGAGCTTTTATAATATTAAGGATGTGCTCTTTTTGGCTTGCTTTGCCATTGCCTTGACGTTTGGTTTCAAGTATTGGCGCACGGCCTCCCTTAAGTGGGGATTCCTGTTTGCCATCGCGACCGCCTTAGCGATGACAATTCGGATTGTTGCCCTTGGTCTGCTTATCTTTGTGTTACTCGTTCGTCTTTTTGACATGCTGACAAGTAAAACGGTGGAACGCCAAGCCTTCGTTGGCCTAATGGGCGTCACCGTGTTGACTGTGGTAGCTTACCTTGCGCTATCTCCAGCCTCATATAGTGGTCCGCTGCTGTTCTTAGGTGAAACAATCGGCACGTTTTCCGCATTCAGTGACTGGGACGACACGGTGATGTTTATGGGAAAGACCATCCGCGGCGCCCAAGCCCCTTGGTTTTACCTGCCCGTTTGGTTTGTCATTACTGTACCGCCGATCTACATTATTCTCTTTATACTGGGGGTGGTGGCGATCTTGCATTCAGTTAGTAGGCTCGGGTGGCGCTACCTGCAAACGTCAGAGCGTGAGGCGTTGTTCTTCTTCGTTTTGTTCCTCGTGCCGCCGTCTGTAGCTGTCATCCTGAACTCGACTGTCTATAATGCGTGGCGGCACTTCACCTTCATTTACATACCGTTTCTGTTGGTTGCCTTGTACGGTGTTCAACAGGCATGGCGCTGGCTTGAACACTGGCGATATTGGCGGTATATTGCTGCGATTGTAACGGTTGGCGGGAGTCTGCTGCTGGTGGGGGGCTGGATGGTGAAGAACCATCCCCATCAGAACGTCTATTTTAGCCCCACGGTGGCTTTATTCGGCGGGCGGGCAAACTTTGAACGTGATTACTGGCGGTTGTCGGTGCGTCAAGGGGTGGAATACCTCCTTGCTGCCGACTCGCGTGAGCAAATTAGAATTGCGTCCACGGACAGAGACCTGACGACCCCAATACTCATACTCGAACCAGTTGATCGTGCTCGGATTGAGGCGGTGCCCGTTGATTCGGGGCAGGCCGATTACATTATTGAGACATACCGGCGGCAGCCGCAACCCTACGACTATCCGCTCTTTTATGAGATACGCATAGATGGCTTGGAGATACTGACGATTTATTCTGTAACTGTGCCCGCTGCCGAAACCCGCTAACCCTATGAGTGCACCCAGTCTTCGATGTCGCGTTGTCGTCGTCATGATCAGCCTCGTGATGGCTGTCAGCTTCGGGCTGCTGGTTCTGGGGTATGGCGGCGCTGTGATCGTTCCGAGGCGTGCTGGCTTGCTGGTGATGATCGGTTTAGCAGTCATTGCTGCACCGCCAATCTTTATGCTGAGCTGGCATATTCTTCGTACCCGGAATGTCGCGCAGATCAGCTTTGTTGGCCTATTGGCATTCGTTGTTGGTGCCCTCGCGCTTGTGCTGAGGCCCGTCTTGGTGATAGAGCGTTTGGATGATTATCTACAGGTGCCACCCAGCGTGACGATCCTTGCGGGGGCCTGTGCAGGCGCTTTCGTCTTATCGGTGGCGGTTATGCTGGTGGTGCCAAACCGAACCGACGCCCCTTATCAATTCTATGCGACCTCGCTGGTGCTGTTGCTGTACTTCGGGCTGGGCTTGCTGATCTACGATGATTATGGCATTTCGGCCGATGAACCCGTTCAGCGCCAACATGGCATCGTCGCAATTAACTATTTAGCAGAACGTTTTGCCCCCAGCTTTACCCAAGAATACATAGTCGAAGATTTAGCAGCCTATCGACAGCGCTATTATGGAGTCGCCTTCCATTTACCCCTTTCTGTCTTTGAGGTTCTCAACGATATTCAAGGCGCACAGATTTGGTTCACCCGCCACTACTTTACGTTTCTATTTTTTTATGCTGGCGTACTCGCATTCTACCGGCTGGCATACGAATCCTTTGAGGATGGTTGGCTGGCACTGTTTGGTGCAGCGATACTAGTACTGAATCCGCGCATTTTCGCACAGAGCTTTTATAACATTAAGGATATTGTTTTTCTGTCTGCTTTTGCCATAGCGCTCTACTTTGGCTTCAAGTGGTGGCGGACTCGTGTCTTGGGTTGGGGGTTGGGGTTCGCTGTGGCTGCTGCTTTTGCTGCCACTGTTCGCATTTTTGGCCTTGGTCTGCTTCTTCTTGTGCTTGCTATACATCTACTTGACTCGCTGCAATCCAAGCAGGCACGTACCGGCTTGCAGATCACTGCTGTTCCCTTGACTATCATCACGTTCTTCGCGGTGTATGTTCTGATCTCGCCTGCTGCTTATAGTGCGCCGTTCGCCCATCTTCAAACGACTGTCCTCACTTTTACGTCGTTTGAAGACTGGGGTGGTGAGGTCTTGTTCATGGACCGCGTCATCGACAGTACTAGTATTCCTTGGTTTTACCTGCCCGTTTGGCTTGGCATTAGTGTGCCGCTGGGCTATCAACTTTTGTTCATTGCTGGTGTTGTTTCGATTGTAGCGGCCTTGCCCCGCACTGATCTCAAGTCATATATCCATGCCGCTCAGCGTGAGCCGTTACTCTACTTGCTGCTGTTCACGGTACCCATTGCAGCCTTGATTGCCCTAGAGTCGACGGTATACAATGGGTGGCGGCATATTGCCTTTTTGATGGTACCGTTCACGTTAGTAGCGTTGGTCGGTGCTCAGCAAGTGATGAAAGCTCTCTTGCCATGGGGAAGAGCCCAGCCCGCCGCCATCGGTTTGCTGGTCGTTTATCTCAGCTACATTGCTGGCTGGCTCGTAGTGAATCATCCCCACCAATATGTGTACTTCAACCCCCTCGTGGCTGTCGTTGGTGGGCGTGAAAGCTTTGAACGCGACTACTGGCGGCTTTCTATGCGCGAGGGATTAGAGTGGGTGGCGGAAAGCAAGACGACTCAACCGCCAGCGCGTGTTGCGGCTACTGATTCAATGTTGGTGTTTGAGCAGCAGACCCGCATCTTAGCACCGGCAGTACGTGAACGGCTGAGACTTGTATCGCTTGATGACGACCCGGATTGGGTAATCGAGACGTATGCCAATGAATCTTTATGTGTTTTTGAAAGTGAACCAGTTTATGAGATTGTCGTGGATGGCTTGCCAATCCTGACGATTTACCAGACGCAGTCCCAAAGATGAACAAATTTCGGTACAATTATGCTGCCTAGTCACCCAACGGTTAGAAGCAAATGACAAGAAAAGTCGATCTTTCACTGGTTGTGCCAGTGTTTAATGAAGTCGAAAGCCTGCCCCACCTCCGTGAGCGCATCGCTGAAGTCATGCGTGATCATGCGTGGCGTTACGAGCTGGTGCTAATCGATGATGGCAGTACCGACGGCTCAACCAAGTTGATCGAGCAGTTTGCAGCCGAAGATAGTGCCATCAAAGGGGTGATCTTGCGCCGTAACTTCGGCAAAAGCGCTGCGATGGCAGCCGGGTTCGCAGTCGCCGCTGGTGACATGATCATCACACTTGACGCTGATCTACAAGACGACCCCAACGAGATTCCTAACTTAATCGCCAAATTGGAAGAGGGCTACGACCTAGTCGTTGGCTGGAAGGCCAACCGGCAGGACCCGCTGTCGAAAACGCTGCCGTCGAGGATCGCCAATACGACCACGCGGATGTTGTCTGGTGCGCCCGTCAAGGATATGAACAGCGGACTGAAATGTTACCGGGCTGAACTTGCCAAACGCCTCAACCTCTACGGTGAAAACCACCGTTATATTCCGGTCGTGGCGCACTACATGGGCTACCGCATTACAGAAATCCCTGTGACGCACCATCCAAGGCAGTATGGCAAGTCAAAGTATGGCCTCGCCCGTTTACAACGTGGCCTATTTGATTTCCTGACCATTCTCTTTATCTATAATTATGGCTCGCGCCCCCTACACCTGCTGGGGGGCATTGGCCTGTGGTTGTTCTTGGCAGGCACATTGATCAACGCGTATATGTCCGTGCTGTGGTTGTTCGGCGAACGGCCTATTGGTGATAGACCGCTGCTGTTAATGGGCATCCTTTTGACGGTAATCGGTGTGCAGATCATCTCGTTTGGCTTAATCACCGAGTTAATGGTCTCGATGAACCGCCGCAACGCTGACCCATTAGAACTGACCCGCACCTTAGTCGGGTTTGATGACGCCTAAGGCATATCAGGCGGGATCGGTTTGCCCGTCAGTGGATCGTAGCGCTGGGTTTGTTCCGCTTGCGAGACATCAGCGCGTATCTGTCTCTCTTGGATGGGCTTACCTGTGGCTGGGTCGTACTTCAAGCCAGGTTGGCGGTGCTTGCCATCATTATATTCAACCAGTCCCTCACCCGACGGTTCGATGATCTCAATTGGGGTGATGGGCTTACCGGTCGTCGGGTGGAAGGTCAACCCCGGTCGGTGATGCTGACCGTCATTGTAGGGGATGAAGACAATGTCTGACGCGCTGTTTTCCTCGATGAAGCGATACATAATTGGCCCGTAAATGCCGAAGCCAATATCATTAGCAATTGCTGGGTTGACGATGCTGTCTGCGAGGCCCACGATCCGCCCCTCAAGGTCGATAATCGGCCCGCCAGAGTTACCGGGGTTGACGGCAACGTCTACCTGAATCAGTTGACAATCTACCTTGATGCCGAAGCGCTTGAGAGCATCGTGCTGCGGGTCGCGCAGGCCGTTGTAATGGCCCCCGGTGACCGTCCAATCCAACCCCAATGGGTGACCAATCGCAGCCAGCGTTTCACCGTGGATCAAGGGCTCCGTGTCGAAGTCGCGCCGAGGCAGTTCATCCAACCCGACCAACGGCCTTTTGCGCATCCGTAGTAGGGCCAAATCAGTTGTGCGATCAATAGCAACCACATCCACGCCGGCCTGTTCACCGTTACGAAAAATCACTCGAATACCTGCAGCGCCGTCAATGACGTGCAAAGCCGTGATCACATGTTTGTAATCGAGGGCTAGACCACTACCGGAAGAATCATCTGGGCGTTCAATCTTAACGACCTGATCCATCACTTCAGCGACGGCTACCTCCAGCTTACGCGCTGAGCCTTTCGGGGGTGGTGGCGTTGAGATGGCTGGGCGCTCTAGGACGACGGTCTCTGGTTCACGCAGTTTGGTCGCCGTCACGGGTGCACCACGCAGCAAGTTTTGCAGGTCTTCTACTATAGCACTGGCAGATTGGTAGCGTACCCCTGGTGACTTTGCCATTGCTTGTTTGATAATGTCGTCAAGGGCGCGGGGTAGTTTACGATTGTGGTTCAGAATGGACGGGACGGGGTCTTTGGCATGCGCCCACATCATTTGAATGGTGCTCTCGGCCTCGTATGGAATGTGATTGGTGACCATCCGAAATAGAGTGCAGCCCAGCGAATAAATATCGACGGCTGGTGTAATCACCTGCCCGGTCATCATCAACTCAGGGGCAAGGTAGGCAACCGTACCAACTAAGCCGTTCTCCGTGTAGTCTTTCGTGTCAGCAATTACCCGCGCAATGCCAAAATCAGTCAAGAAGGTTTCGCCAGTGCCGTCTAATAGAATGTTGCCCGGCTTAATATCCCGATGGATGACGTTATTCGCATGAGCATGATCGAGCGCTTCCGCTACCTGGCTGACGATCTGAAATGACTCCTCAAGGCTGATCGGCCCAGCCTCCAACTTATCTTCAACCGAACCGCCCGGCATGTATGCCATGACGATGTAGGGCACTTTTCCTTGCTGACCGTAATCGTAGATTGGAATGATATGTGGGTGTTGCAGCTTGGCTGTGGTTGAGACTTCTCGAGCGAAGCGGTGCATAAATGTCTCATCTCCCAGAAGTTGTGATGAGAGTACCTTTAAGACGACGTTGCGCCCGATGCTTTTTTGTTCAGCGAGGTATATCGTTGACATGCCACCCCGCGTCAGCTCACGGATGATTTGGCAGCCGCCGATGATATGACCGGGGGAAAGGTTGGGCATAAGTTCCTCTTGTTGTTCCCAAGTTCGTTATCAGTTTGTCGTGGGATATTAACAGCTTACCGGATTAGGTGCCGTTGTCAACTAGACGTTGGCCATAGGCGCACGTAAAAATTGATCCTAAGAAATTATTCTGTACACTGTATTGCAAGTGTTAGTCGAATTGTGCGTAGTTACCCAACTTCGGTGCTGCTCTAATTGAAAGGCTGCCAACGATGGCAATCACTGTAAGTGAACTAACCTATTACCCTATTAAGTCACTCAAGGGGCATCGTGTGACTCAGCGCGAGATTGTCGACACGGGCTTTGCCGATGATCGGCAGTTTATGCTGGTTGATCAGAAAAACAACTTGGTGACGCAGGCTGAGTGCCATCGCTTGGCTTTGGCCCAGCCACAACTGATCGCTGAGCAGATCACGGTGACTGCGCCCGGTGTTGACCCTGAGCCGATATCGGTATCATACACGGGGCAGCGGCTGGAGGTGGATATTTGGGGAGAAACTTGTGGGGCAATCGATATGGGCGACCACGCCGCCGACTGGTTCTCGGCTTACACACAGATGGATGTCCGCTTGCTGCGCAAAGACCCCGCTTACTTTCGCCAATGCGACCAGACGCATGCGACGGATGCAACGGACCAGACTGGGTTTGCTGATGCCTTTCCCTTTCTGTTGATATCGGAAGCCTCGCTCGAGGAACTCAACAACCGCCTTACGGATGACTTGCTCATGGATCGCTTTCGACCCAACATCGTTGTGAAGGGCACGGAGTCATTCGCAGAGGATACTTGGCAGCGCATCCGTATTAGTGAGATTGAGTTTCATATTGTCATGCCCTGTGTGCGCTGCGTCGTCACAACCATTGATCAAGCAACAGGCATTGGTGGTAAAGAGCCGCTTAAAACGCTGGCGACCTTTCGCAAGTTTGAGGGCGAAGTCTGGTTTGGGCAATATGCTGTTCACAAAGGAACAGGCAGCATTGCCGTCGGTGACCCGGTTGAAGTGTTAGCATAGGTGCTGCGCATTAGGGCTGTTTACGTTTGCGCTGCTGTATCCAGATCAAGGGGATAGTTGCCATGAACATCACTACGCCGCTTAGGGCTGAACCGAGAAATACAAGGTCAATGTTATAGTAGAAATCCGTCAATACCCAGACAACCCAAGGCCAACTGACGGCAACCCCAATCAGCACAATGCGCCATAATGGCAGCCGACTGGGTGGGCGTGGGCGTGCGGGGAGTGTTTTTATGTCGTTGACGTCAGTTGCCTTGATGCTACTATTGACTGTCTGCTTGCTGGAGTCATCTATTGTGATGGCAGCCCACTCCTTTACAACCGGAGACGGTGGGCGCGGCGTTGAGATGCGCGTCTTGGCTTTGTGTGATGGCGGTGACTTTGGCGTTGTAGGTGAGTTAGGCCGAGTTTGCATCGAAGGAGCGATGATGTAAGGCTCAAGGCTGTTGATCAGGCGATCCATATCGCTGTGGAAATCCGGATCAGGCCGGACGGGGACGCCATTGTAGAGTACCAGATCACGGATGCTATCTGGTAACTCGTAGCCCTTGGGCATGCTGCTGCCACCGACTAGCAGCGGTACAATTGGGATGCGACGCTCTAACGCCATCTCGACTTCCATCCGCACAAAGTCACTGTCGTCATCGAGGCGGCGGTTGCCGTGTTGATCGCTGATCGACACCCAACTGCGTCCAATCACCACCAGCACCACGTTGATGTCCTGCATTATATCTGTGAGGAAGTTGTAGAAATTAACACCTAATGGGATGTTATCAACGTCTTTGAAGATCGCGTCGCGACCAAAATACGCCGCCAGCCGGTCGTAGATGCGCCCGGTGGCGTCTGCACTGTCGTCTCTTCTATAGCTGATAAATGCCGTCATGGCTGTTGCCCCTGCCTGCTACTATATTAGACGTAACAGCGTGCTAGATCAGTGTCTACTTCAGTGAGATTGTACATGGTGGGGCGCATAAGGAGTAACAGTGTACGGGATAGCTAGCACATATTTTAAGGCGATTGCCCTAAGCATCGTGACGCAGTCGATGTCATTCGGTATGATTAGCGGTTAACGGCAGGGTTGTTATGAAGACATCACCATGACCCAAAACAATGTGCCAGCGCTTGGTGGGCATGCCAATTACAGCGGTATGGAACCGGGCCTCAGTAACAATACCCAGCGTCAATTGATGGCGGCTCTCAAGATGATCCAAAATATTACGCTGGATGAAGAAGAACATGGGCGGGCCATCTGGACGATTGCCCAGATCGGTAAGGCTGCCACCAGCCCACTGCTTACCGTTATTAAACACGAACATCGTGCGGTCCGCCAACGCGCCGTAGCAGCTCTTGGGCAAATCCGCGATGAGCGTGCCGTTGACGATCTCGCCCATTGCATTTATGACACAGATCACGCCGTGCGCCGAACGGCTGCTTGGGCTTTGGGTGCCATCGGGCATGACCGCGCGGTGCCTGCCTTGCTGGAAGCCCTCAATGATGAACGTCTTGAGGTACGCCAGCGGGCGGCATGGGCCCTCGGTGAAATCGGGGATAGGCAGGCGGTCGAAGGCTTGCTTGATACCCTGCACGATGAGAACCACTTCGTGCGGATTGCGGCATCGAAAGCGCTCGGTGAACTACGGGACAAACGGGCTGTGCCCGCTCTGCTCGATGCGCTTAAAAGTGCGGATGGCGGTACTCGTCAGATTGCGGCAGCGGCCCTCGGCAACATTCGCGACCCCGAATCTGTCCCTCATCTGATCCCGCTGTTGGACGACACCTATTTCCTCTACGAGCCCGGTCGGGAACGCAACCGCATCTGTGATACAGTTGCCCGTGCCCTAGAAAAGATCGGCACGGATGAGGCGTTAGCGGCTGTGGCGGATTACCGAGCCTAGCCGCTGAGCAGCGTCAGGCCAACGCCAGCCCGAGCGCGTGCGTCATATCTCCGACTGTTGTAAAGCGATGTTCAGCTTCCTTTGCCAAGGCCTGGTAGAGTACCTTTTCAACGTAGGTCGGTATGCCCGGATTGTACATCCGGGGTGAGGTCACCGGTTCTTCTAAGTGCATCAACATCGTTTTGACTGGGTTCTTGCCCTTGAATGGCACGCGTCCGGTCAGCAATTCGTAGAGGATCACCCCCAGCGCATAAATATCAGAACGGGGTGTGGGCGTCCGTCCGCTGGCTTGCTCTGGGGCAATATACTCTGACGTGGTGCCAGATTGCGCCACTTTTGACAGGGTGAGCAGCCCGGTCTCATCGACAATCCGTGACGCCGTCGGCGATAGGCCCAGGTCAGCTATGGTGATGCGCCCATCCTCCCGCATAAAGATATCGGCTGGGCGCACGTTGCAATGTGTAATGCCAGCAAGGTGGGCATAGGCAATCGGCGCGGCGATCTGTTCGAAGACTGACAGCGCTTCCGGCAGGCTGTAGGGTGCATCTGCTAGATAATCGGACAAGGTATGCTTGACGAACATCGTTGAGATGTAGGGCATGTTATTTTCGCTGCCGCTTTCAATGATCGGCATGATCTGTGGGTGGTTTAACCCCTGAACCAGCGCTATGGCGTCCTCAAAAGTGACCATCGCGTTGTATTCATTGCCGACATACGAGAACAGGTGAAACACTTTAATCAAAATACGCTGATCGGTGGGTAGGTAGATGCCGCGGTAGAGGTTGGCAACACCCTCTTCGCGGACGAATCCGTTGATCAGGCAAAAGCCAAAGGTTGTATCCATCAGGTTTTGCATCATACACACTCCATGTTGCCTGAATCAGCAAGAAAGGGCATTTGGTAGTTAGTCAGTTTGCATCGCGTTTCAAATAGATTGTAGTCGAGGCTGGGTGGCTGGCAAAGCAATCAGTACCTTTCGATATATCACAAAAAGCAAGCAAGGCACTCAGAGAGTGCCTTGTGCTTGGAACAATTGTGGCCTGAATAGGCTGGTAGACTGCTGGTGAAAGTTGGTGTTTTCCCCACTGCACATGTGCCAACTTTGCCGTTGCTGAAACATCTACATGTTGCATCACGACTGTCGAGTGAAGCGCCTATTGCTCATGTAGTAAGCCGCCAACCATGTTCCTAATTGGGCCGATTCAAAAGCCCCCCAACTTGTGAACCTGCGCCCAAACATCAGATAAATCATAGATTTATGATGCATTCAAATAATAAAGGCTTATTAAGCGTTTGTCAAATCTATGTGCTAGAATTCACAAATGACAGTCAATAGGGTTTGCTATGCTTGTGGTGGGGTTGGCAGTAGAATCGTGAAAGTTGTGCCTTTATCAAGGAAGCTGCTGACAATGATTTCACCATTGTGTTGTTCAACGATCTCCTTGACAATGCTCAACCCCAGACCTGTCCCAGGTACGCCCATTACCTTTGAGGTTTCAGCACGGAAGAAGCGGTTAAAAATGAAGGGTACATCGTCTGGGCTGATACCCATGCCTGTATCACTGACGACCAATGCCGCGTACAATCTGCCATTCTGACGGGTCGTGCGCGTCTGCACCCGGATTTCATCGCCTTCTTGTGAATAGTTAATGGCGTTTGCCAGCAGGTTGGTGATCACCTGCATGATGCGCTCAGGGTCTGCCAGGATCACTGGTAGGGTCGAGGATAATAAAACGCGCAGCGCCATACCGCGCTCATTGGCGCGCAGTTCGTGGGCACGCAAGACATCTTCGACCAACCGGTTAAGCTTAATCTTTTGAAAACTGACAGGCATTACGCCACGATCAATGCTGGAGATGTCGAGTAAGTCCTCAACGATGCGCTCTAAACGCCCAAGCTGTTCACCCATAATCTGGAGATAGCGGTCGTGCTTCTCTTTGCTGCCGCTTTTGAGCAATGTTGTGTAAAGCTTGAGGTTTGCTAGCGGGGTTCGCAGTTCGTGCGAGACGTTGGCGACAAACTTCCGGCGCATCCGGTCAACCTCCTTCTGAGCGCTAACGTCATGCAACACAGTCACATAGCGCGAGACTTCTCCCTCAGTGTTGAGCACGGGTACGATGTTTAAGCCGACATCGAAGCGTGAGCCATTGGGGCGGCTGAAGCCCAGTTCACCGCGCCATGGTTCGCCCTTAGCTATCGTCCGTATCATCTCTTTGACATCTTGCCGGGGTTCCAGCAAAGAGAGCATGTCACGAACAAGCAGTTGGCGACCGAGACTCTGGGCAACCGAGTAACCGGTAATCGTTTCGAACGCTGGGTTGGCGAGTTCAATAACGCCGTTGGCCCGGCTGAAGATAATGGCCTCACCTGCGCTTTCGACGATGGCAGCGAGACGTTCGCGCTCTTGAATAATCTCCCCCGTGCGTGTTGCAACCAGGTCTTCCAACTGCTCTGCTTGAAGCTGGAGTTCGCGGTATAGGCGCGCATTTTCCATGGCGACTGAAATCTGCGCTGATAAGTTCTGGAAGACTCGCATTTCTTGATTAGTGAAGTGCTCAGGCTGTTCGGTCTGCACTAACAGCACGCCTAGGATGCGGTCACCCTGTTGGAGGGGGAAGGCGGCTTGGCTCTCCTCCTGCTTACCCTGTTGCAGCACGGGTCGTCTTGATGCCAGCGCTTGCTGTACTGTATCAAAAGTGCTGGGCCAGATCAGTTCATGGGTATCAGGCCGATAATACGGATACAGTCGTTCTTTTGTGGCTTCATACATGAAAATGTAGACACTGTGGTAACCGAGAATCGCACTGATCTCGTCGGTCATCGCTGCGAATAAGTCTGTTATCGACAGAACCGATGTCAGATGCTGTCCGACCTCAAAGGCGATGCGTTCGCGTTGTTCAGCCTGTTTTTTCTCGCTGATGTCCTTCAAGACCCCGCGGTAGCCAGTTAGGTCGCCTTTGGTATTCAAGACGGGCAGCGCAGACATCAGATAATAGGTTGCCTGCCCGTTTTTGACTCGCAACTTGAACTCCTGCTCGAAAATGCGCTTACGTTGACGGACAGACGTCAATAACAGCCTGCGACCCTCTGTCGTGAACAGTTCGCCCATCATTCGCCAGACAGGTTTTTCTAGGGTTTCACGTGTGCTGTAGCCGAGACTATCGGCGAGCTTCGGGCTGAAATATATCACCTTGCTGCCTTGCGTCTCCCAAACGCCTTCGGAGGTGTTTAAGGCGATGTCTTCAAAGCGTAGTTGGGCATCGCGTGTTTGTTGCAGCAAGTGGTTGGCTTCAAGCAGTGCACTGATCTGTGGCATTAATACCTGCAAGAAGTGAGCCTGCTCGTTAGAAATTGTATAGGCCGTTGACCCAGACATAATAATGACACCCAACAGCCTGCGGCCTCTTGTTAACAGAGGTAAAATGATCAGCGCTTTGTCACCCCGTTTTTTCATCCGCTGCCGAATGGCTTTGTTTTCAGGCGCATCATCTTGGTCAACGTCATGAATGACACGAATGCTATAGTCACCGTCAGCGATGTGCTGCGTGTGGACGTAGTCTTTGAATAGGAAGTCAACGCCTTCTAAGGTCGGTAAAACCGGGTCTCTCTCTGACACGCGCGCGGTGAGGCGCCCATATAGCTTCCTATTACTACGGTTGACTTCTATGAGTTGGGCGTTGTCTACTATCTGTAGTGGATGGCTGTCGAGCAGTGCTTGGAGCAAATCTTGCTTTGTTTGTGTGTTGATCAAGTTGTGGCTGGCAGCATAAAGGGATTGGCTAAAGGCTAGCGCCTGTGCCGTCTGCTTGAGGAGCTGTCTATTCTCCAGGGTAGCGGCTAGTTGTGGTGCAATAATATTGTAAAAGCGCAGCTCACTTTTGGCGGGCGTGTAAGGCTCAGGCCAAGTAATCGTGATGAAGCCGACCCAGCGCCCATCGGTATATAATGGCAAGAACAGCTTGGATTGATTGTCTTTAAGATGTAGTTCTTTTAGCAGTGACTCGTCAAAGTAGGGTTGTTGCAGTGCGGTATTGACATCGAAAAAGATTGGTTGCGTGAATGGCTGCTTGCGGCGCTCAAAGTTAAGGGCGCTGATCAAGTCAAGAGCCAAGGGGAAGGTATGCCCAACGGGCGTGACGGCTATATCGGGGTGTTCGCCCACAATCGCAGCGGTTATTGTTGCTGCCGTTTTCTCAGTGACGTCATCAACATAGAACAGCATGCCAACACATGGGCTTCTTTCCATGGAATTAGCGACGGTAGCCCTCAGCAGTTCTTCTTCTGTGCCCGCGCTGAGCAAGTGGTTACTTACTTGGAATAACGTCTCGACTTCTGCTAATGCCTCTTCAGTCTGGTGGAATAGCTGGGCATTACGGATCGCCATCACTGTTTGTGTGGCTAAGGCTTCAGCTGCTTCGGCATGGTCAGGGGTATAGGTATTCACCGAGCGGCTGTTGAAGTTCAACATGCCCACGCGCCGCTTATCAATGATGAGTGGAACCCCCATCCACGCGCCAACATCGGCAAACTCATCTAAGTCCACCCAATCCGGCGATGTGCGTGTATTGTTCACGATGACGGGTTTGCCAGTTTCAAACATCTGTTCGATCAGTGGCAGTACCTCGGCTTGGTGGTTGTGCGCGTCTGCGAACTGCTCCTGAGTATGATTGCCGACCCCAAACTTACGAACGATAATCTCGTCATCAATATATAGCCACGCTGTACTGCTGGTATATGGAATGATGTCTGCTGCTAACGCCATGATGCGCGTTAGCACCGCATCAAGATTAAGCGTTGCCGAGACGGTGTTTGCCATAGCGAGCATGGTCGCTAGTTTCCGCTTTGTCTCTTGTTCGCCTTCGTAGCGGGCTGCGTTCCGAATCGCACTGATGGCATGTTCAGCCAGCACTTGCGCCATTTGAACTTCTGCATTGCTGTACTGGTATGCACCGGTGTTCTCAAAGTAGAACACACCCGTCAGGCGCTGGTCTGCAAACAGTGGGATACCAAACCATGACCTGCCAGCATTCAGTTGACCGAGCACTGGCCTTTGCTGCGTGTGAACGAGCCGAATGTGTTCCGGCAGGTTTTCGACCAACCAGTACGCACTGGTCGAGACCTCGCGTTGTGCTTCTGACAACGTAATCTGCTTGATGACAATAGAGTCGTCTGGTTTGAAAATAGCGATAGCACTGGTCGAATACGGAATAAAGCGCTCAGCAGCCTCCATAATCCCCACGAGGATTTCCTCAGTACGTAGAGATGTATTCAACGCTGCCGCTACCTCTCGAAGGACTTCAGCCTGGTCTTTCGCCTTACGCTCGACCTCATACAGCCGTAGATTGTTGAGTACCACCGAGACGTGTGCCCCGATTGCTTCAGCCAGTTCAAGGTCATTCTCTGTGTAGGCGTGCTCTTGATTGCCGTCCAGCATCATAATGCCAAGAGTCTTACCGTTGACAATCAACGGAATGCCCATCCAACTACGGACATAGGCATTATATTCTGGCTCAATCCAGTCGGGGTGTTCATTGACGGCTGGGATGATAATTGGCTCGCCGGACTGCTGAACCCGCTTGACAAGCGGGCTGTCCTTTAGGAAGGCACGCACGTCATCCGATGTTCTGCCGGGGTTATATTGGCTAAATTGGCTTGATGGGATGTATTCTGAGACTTTGCCGTCTTCGAAGAGCGCAACTGAGCCAGTGGCAAACTGTATCACTGTCCCCATCCGCTCCAGAATATCCCGCAGGATAGCAAATTGATCGCCAGATGTCACCAGTGTCCGGGCGATTTCTAATAGAACATCCTTGCGCTGCTGATTGATGTACTCTGCCTGATACAAACTCGCCAAGTGTAAAACTGAGGCAGCCTGCCGCCCAAGCCTATCGCCTAGCAGCCGGTGCTCATCGGTAAAGGTCGTGTGCGCTTTGGCTGCAAAGGTGATCACAGCAGAGTCAATAGATGTGTTCGCGTGGTCAGGCAGATCAATGTGGCAGGTGAAGCCATCGGAGATGGGGGTTTCTGTGGATGCCAGAAGCTGCTGCCAGAAGTTGATTGTACTCTGCTGCGTGTTCTTTGTTCTTGTAGCAGTCAGAGGCTGTACGGCCGCCGCCGTCACAAATGTGGTCAGGTCATGCTGGGTGTTGTCAAAGCCAAGGACTGCGTAATACGTCAATTCATCGGCTCGATGTGCCGCCAAGAGGGCATAATCGAATGGAATTAAGGGAGTGGCTTGTTCTAGCAGATCGCGCAGCACTTCTTGGATCGCAACAACAGGGGATTGTGTCACGCGGGATAGATGCAGCAGTTCTCTGGCGTGCTTACTGTTACTATTCGCCACCTTAATGTACCGTGAGTGGCTCACGATCAGAGAAGCGTGTGCGACAAACATCTCCCATAGGGCAATGTCGCCTGCATGAAACGGGCTGTCGTCGCTGACCGTCACAACGCCGAAAAAGGTATCGGCATCACGTAGTGGTAGGGCAATGATGTGAGTTAATTGGTCTTTGAAGGCTTCGCTGGCCTCTTCCCACTTGCTGTAGTCGTCAATATATATCGTCTTGAGCGTCTGATAGCAGCGCCCGACGATGCCTTCACCGGGGCTGGTTGTGCTGTTCATGTACTCTGGGTGAGCCCCGGCATTGGCAACGACCTTCAGGGCATTGAGATCAGGCTGGTAAATGTGAATACTGACCGTGCCTTCGGGAATCAGAGCCTTGACTGCGGACTCTGTGATGAGGGTGAGCAAATCTTGCTCACCTGAAAGTCCAGCATGCGTGAGGTTACTAAGTGCTTGTAAGAGTTTGCTCTCGCTAGATTCTAAAGTAGCGGATGAGGCCTCTTGCGAACTGCTGTGTGACATACAATAGTTACCTCAATGTCATTCTTAACCCTATGGTATTGTACAATGTTCTGGAAACCCTGCCTTTCAAATTTAGTTGCTCTTATAGAATTTGTTGACAGGAGGCTATTATCGTTGCCTATCAATGCGTTCGATGTCGGGCTCCCGCGGCGTTTCGCTAGATTCGTTAAAAAACTCAAGCCGAATCGCGTCACTCGCAGCGGCTGCACCTGTATCGAAGTAGTAAACGTCCCAGTCTTGCACTTTACGCTCTCTGTATGGCGTAAGACTTAGGTCACGCACGGTGACTTCCGTCCCAGTTGGGAAACCAACCGCAACGACAACCTGTTGAAATTGCGTCTGCGCGTTGTTACCAAGTAGCAGTAACTGCCCAAAGTTCGCTTCACTGAGGTAAGCTGAATCGGTCGTCAGCACGTTGATACCGTATGGGTCGTCTCCATTGCCTGTGTAATTGAGTTCATAGAGCGAGAAAACAAGATCATCATCTTCGCCGGGGCTCTCAAGAATCTCATTGGTGCTAAACGTGGCATTGAGCGGTTCTTGCGCCACAACGGATTCGGCTGAGGTCAGTAAGGGGCCAGCGACAGAATACAGCGCCTGTTCATCAGCGGGGTAGAACAGAGCCACAAAGCGTACCGAATTATCGGGGTAGATGAACCACATATCGGTGTTGCGGGGCCGCACATCCTGATTGCGGCGGAGCGCCCCGACGGCCTCGGCGTCTTGACGTTGACTGCGGATGAAGGAAAATAATGCCCCACCAATCACAATGACGGCAATGGCGATAATAGCGATCAGTGTGTTTCTTCTTGATTTGTCGTAGCGTGTACGCTGCCCGCGGCGTGGCGACTCTGACATAATGATGAACCCTGTCTTTAGGTTAAAAAATTATCTATTTTGATCGACCGAAATTATATCGATCTTATCGGGTGCTGTCGCATCGACCATGGCATAGGTCACCGTGATCGGTTCAGGGCTTTCCACTAGCGACATATCGAAGTAGTAGACCAGCCAAGTCCCCACGCGCACCGAGCGGTAGGCATTATAGCCGCGCGAGTCGATATCCTGCGCCGTCACCGGAACAGCGACCGCCACCATTGTCTGCGCGTAGTTGGTGTTTTGCTTTGCATTGATCACAATCGCTGTCTCTGATACCAACGGCGACCCTGTGACTTGTAAGTCAATCCCAAAAGGCCCGTCACCGGTCAGACGCTCTAGGGTGTATTGTGGCCTGTTTGCATCAGGCATATCAGCGGGGATGTCCGTGGTATCAAGTAGAGTCAGTGCTTCTGGCTTAAAGCCGATCAGGTCTTGGGCACTGATGTTGTCAGCGGGGCCTAAGGGTGGGCCGATCAACGTCACCTCTTCGACCTCGGACTCTATGTCGTCGTCGGTTAACTGTGGGTCAGCGGGGCTGGCAAGCTGAACATACTGCATACTGAGGTCAGGGTAGACGGCATAGATCGTCAAAATGCGCGGCAAAACCTGCTCGTTGCGTCGTTCGCGGTTGACGATGCCACTGCCAAGCCCCAAAATTAGGATAGCACCTGAGACGATCAGCAAGATTATCACGGTCAGGCGGATGCCGCGGTCATTGCGTTGGGGGTCGTTAAAGGTGATTGTGTCCGCCGGTAGCGGTGTTTCAGGTTGATCGCTCATAGCCTCGCTGCTCTGTATTTGTGAATGATTGCGCGAATGGTATTCCTACAGATGATAGTGACTTGACGGATTACCTACCAACTGTCTCGACAAGATAGACCGGATCCACCTGGCCTTGTAAACGACAGATAGGCAGAATTGCTGCCATGTTTCGCGTCACCCGTTACAATTGCCAAGCACTTAAGCCGGGGCCACATGCCCAAATTGTACACTGCTGCTTAAGGGTAAATGGGGCGCGTTCTATAAAGCCATAGATGAGGTGTAGCTCGCAGATATGATCCAAAATGGGGATTGGCTTGTTGATCAAGATGAGCGCCTGCTTGGGCAGGTCTTTGCTTCTACTCGCAGTGGCAAGGTTTGGGTTGCCAGACGTATGAAGCGCAGCCGCCCGACGCAAAAGCTGCGCATGGTCGAAAGCCTGATCGACCCAGCGACGGCCTCAGTGAAAAATCCACGTTACGCCGTCGAAACGCTGCTGGAAGTTGCCGCCAGCATTCATGAAGAAGATACCTGGCGCATTTTGCGCCCTACTGAGATCGAAAAATGGGTGCGCGTCCGCTGCCTTGACCAGCGCTACAACGATCAAACATGTAGTTGGGAATACTACATGGGTGAACCCCACCCACTGCCCGGCTACTGTGATGAAATCTATGTTCGCCCTCTGGGTGATTTGCCCTCGCTCTCCTCCGATAGTCGTAGTGGTCGTGAACCGATGCTTGGCACTGGCCCAGATACGCTTCCCCTATAGCTCCAGTCGGTTTCATCCAGGTGCTAATGGTTGCATAGGTTTGCTCGCTCGGCGAGGCTATACTCTCGCTGAAACCGCATCCGTCAAAGGAACATCCTATGCAAATCGTATGGCCTAAGGTCATTCCTGTTATCTTGTCGATTGTCATCATCATCTTCATTGCCTTAATTAGTGAAAGCTCGCGCTTTGTGGCAGGCATCACGGCGACAATGCCACTCGGCATTCCGCTCTCGATGTGGGTTGTCTATGCCAACGCTGACCGTGATCAAGGTGTATTGGTGGAGTACACCAATTCGTTAGGGTTGGGGTTGGTCGCATTGTTTGTCTTTATGATTGGCGTCTGGTTTGCGACCAATCGCTTGGACGCTGGCCTCTGGCAGAGCATCGGCATGGGCTACGTTGGCTGGATCATGACTCTTGGTATTGCGTCATTGTTTTAGGCAACTGCCACTGATAAAGTCAGCCGAGGCAACATAGCAATCCGGTAGGCTAAGGCGAGGGCGATCACAGTATCGTCGTGCAGCCCCGCTGGCGCTGAATAGCGTGGACGTCCATGTTCGGTCAGCTCGAACTCGTAGGTCTCTAACTCACTGATTAATACTTGATCGTTCAATAATTTGATCGCCTCGTCTTCAATGGCCTTGACCAGTGATTCAATTAGGGGTGGCTTGCTTTTGCTGGTGGTCACAAACCCCTTGATCGGCAGCCCGGCGTCTTGTAGTGCTTCGATGTTCGGCTCGCCCATGGCATTGGCTTCTGCCAAAATGCCGTCGATGCGCCAGTGGTCTGCCAGCATTGCGATCCGTTCGCGCTGAATGCGCCAGTTTACCTCACTGAAACGTTCCATTTTCACCATCCGGATCGGGTCGCTGCCGCTGGTGACTTCGAGCACGATCAACACGGTGAAGTCGTAGTGACGTCCCCAATCAACACCCATCACGTAGCGCTTGTCGGCTGCTGGCGCGGTTGGGGCTGCATTAAGCAAGACGCTGCTGATGTTGCGAAAGACGGTGCCGCCGCTTTCGAGGAACTCGGCGAGATATTCTTGGCGGAAGATGTGTTCGGGTAGTTGGCGGCGTACATCATCGATCTCGCTCTGACTGATCAATGGGTTTTGGATCGTCGGGGCTTGCCAGGCCTTCCACTCAGTGGCCAGCGGATCAAGCCCTAGTTGGAACACCCGGTAGAACCAGTTACGTCCGCGTGGTGTTGAGATTAGCAGGGCCTTACCCCGCTTGTCGGACAGGGACGGGCGCAGAATTGCCTGCCACACGTAACGCGGAATGAAGGCCGCTTCGTCTACTACGAGGTAATCTAACCCGCTGCCGCGCAAGCGGTCGGGGTTGTCGGCTGATTTCATCATGATGCTGCTGCCATTTGGATGTACGATCAGGCGGCGCGTTTCGTTTTTGTAGACTCCCGCCATGTCGTCAAAGGTCGCCTTGAGTGCCATCCATGGTTCGAACGACATGCCATACGTCGGCGCAACCCACCAGATTTGGCGCACCTTATCCGTGCGTTGTAAAAACGCCTTAACCTTTGCCAAGGCTAGGGTGGTCTTGCCCCAGCGTCGTCCGCAAGCCACCACTTTGAAGCGGGCTGTATTATCTTTTGCGATCTGCCACTGGTAGGGTTTTAGCTCAGGTATGGCTTGCCGCATGGGATGTTGCTGGAATACCTTTCCGTTAATGGGTTGAATCAGATGATGGGCGGTTGGTGCTGAGATGCCCCTCGACCGCCTCAACTCAACGACCTTGCTGGCTATTAAACCAACTAAGGCCGTTGCTATTTAGTTGTTACGTTCGCCTTTAGCTCACCAATCTCGGCTGCTAACCTGATGGCTCCCTGTGCTAGTTTGTGGCGTATGAATGCAGCCGGGTCTGCATAGCAGCCGCCGATCTTTTAGTGCGCGCCCATCAGGTGCTAACTTGTGTGTCGAACGTATGTTCTAATTATGCCGTCAAGTGACTACGTGTCAATGACACAGTTGATCCACCAGAGTTGGAAAAAAATTAGCCACCAAAAATTGGGCTGTTTTTGCCATTTTCTTGACATTGACCGTAGTTATCCGCACAATTCTTCGGTAAGTTTGTGCTTGACCACACTTTGATACTATGAGCTACTCAATTGGCGTTTACCTGCCACACAACGGACGGACTCTGCCGGGTAACCCCGAGGATTTGCTGCTGTATCTTGAGCAGCTCCGACAGACGTATTGTATTTACGAGAAACCACTCGGTGACGATCTGCAAGTGGCAATGTTCTGGTCTGGGGTCGCCAACGAACTCGGTTTGCCATACATTGCTTCGATGCACCAACATGGCTTGGTTGTTTCTGGCAGTGAGCTTCACGTTTTGCGGCAAGAATTGGATATCCTTGAAGATTATTGGTGTAGCAGTGAACTATCCGCTTTAGCCGACTACTCTCTTGATGACCCCCTTGCTGACCTGCTTGAGCGCCTTAACGATCTACGAGACGCGATTGATGTTGCTGAGGTCAACCAATCTGAGTTGATCGTTATTTAAGCATGTGACGATGCAGCACCTCACAATGTCTATCGAAGTTAGAGACCTAATTCTGAAATCATTTACAATCTAATATAGTGGCGTTTCTGCGTCACTACCACAACTTAACTCATCCCGGAGGCCACAATGACAAAGTCATATGATGAACTGATGAAGATACTGGAAGAGAAGGGCGAGATACCAGACGCGGATGCGAAGAAGATCATTGAGGCCAATGGCCCATTGACGGACGATGAAAAGAAGTCGATGGCAGCAGCAATTAAAATGCGTAAGCTGTTGAAATCTGACAGTGAATCTGCTGACAAGAAGCCCATGGAAGCTGAGAAAGACGCTGAGAAAAAAGCTGCGGCTAAGAAAGACGATAGCAAAGAGACTAAGGCCGACGACAAAAACACCGAGGAAAAGAAGGCCGATGCAGACGAAGAGGTGACGATGGAAGCCTACATTAGCGCGCTGAGCGTGTTGGACTCCGAAGATGCCTCTGAGGAGGAAAAGAAGGCTGCGGAAAAGATTAAGGCCAAGTTTGAGAGCTAATGTTTGACCACTAAAGATAGTCTAAAGCGATAGACAGCCTGATGTGCTCATCCCTGGGGTTTAGAAACCTATAGAATAAAAACTACGAAGGGGCCTCGTACTTTGCGAGGCTTTTTAATTTTACGCATATGTTTCTTTGATCTATTTTTTACGCTGTCGTCGGATACTAATAGCGTAAGTTCTTGAGTAATTCATTAGGAGAAGTAAAATGGCTTACAATATTAAACCGTATCGTGAAGATGATGCTTTCAGCCAGATCGATCGTATTTTTGACCGGATGCGTCGCAGCATGTTGGCACCATATACTGGTGACGACGCATTCCTAGCTGGTGAAAACGGCGGCTTCTCACTGGATATTAGTGAGAACGAAGGAGAAGTCACCGTCGAAGCCGCTTTACCCGGCGTTAAGAATGAGCAGATTGACGTTCGGGTTGAAGACAACGTCCTGACGATTGCAACGGAAGCGCGCAATGAATTAGAAGAGCAGGACGAGGAACGCGGCTGGCACCGTCGTGAAATCCGTTATGGCAAGATGCAGCGCTCGGTGCGCCTGCCCGCCGAAGTCGATGCAGATGCAGCCGAGGCCAACCTTGTGGACGGCATTCTGCGGATTACACTGCCCAAGGTCAACCCGGTTCCGCCAAAGCGCATTATTATCAACCACAACTAAGCTCCACATAAAATCACAAAGGGGTCGGGCAGCCGGCCCTTTTGTGACTCCGCAATCAGTTGGTACCATCAGCGCTGGTTATTTTCTCGACAGTCAGGCGGATACCGGATGGATACAGCAACCACTGAGCCAAACTTATGGCGGGCGACGCATCGAACAGACGATGGGTTGGAACAGCACTCTGTGTCTTGATTGTGACGGTTTGGTGGCCCATCGCTGATGTCTATTCGGTTTACCGGCGGCAGTTGTACGAGGCGGGCGAGCTGTGGCAAAACATCGATTGGTTGTTGATCGGAAGCTGGGTGCTGATGACTTTGCTGTTGATGCGCAACGCTGACCTGCGCCATAATCTGCCGATTATCGTTGTCTGCCTCATTGGGGGGCTGGTGATCGAGGCGTGGGGTACGCAGACGGAACTGTGGGTCTACTTCACGCGGGAACGCCAGCCATTGTGGATCATCCTGGCGTGGCCCGCTGCTGGTCTCTCTATTGATCGCTTGGTGCGGATGCTCTGACCCCACGTGCAGCGCTATAATCACAAGCCCTCTATTGGAGCGTATTTCCACTGTTTCTGGTCGTGATAGTGCGCTTCGTCGCGCCGACGCTCGATAAATCGCTGACGATTGGCGCCCTCACAGTGACGGCCTTTCTACTGCTGGCGCCACGCAACTATCGCCCCACGATGTTGTTGACCTTCGCTGCTGGGATAGGACAGGGATTTTTCCTTGAGTATTGGGGTACAACGCGCTTCTGCTGCGCGCACTACACCAAGCAGACACCACCCTTGTTCGCAGTGCTGGCACATGGCCTCGCAGCGGTTGCTTTTTGGCGGGTGACGTCGACAATGCTGCTTTTTCTTGAGCCCTTCGGGGTGACGTGGTTTGCGTACCAACGCGCACCAGACTAGGCGCTAGCAACGGATTAGCTGTTGCCAGCGCCTAGTTGGCTAAGCATCCCACGAATGCCAGCGCTGCTGTCATCGATCATCTCAATGGCCTCGATCTTGCCATCGCGCAGGGTGACGTAGGCTTCGCACGGGTCTACATCAATTTCAGTACCGCTAGCAGGCAGCAGCGGGACGCCCATCGGTGTTAAATTGAGGGTGCCAGTATGGGTGCCCGTCAGCTTGGCCTGACCCACCACGCGATTATGGGAGTCTAGATGCCAATCCGTCATGTTGAAGGAAAAGTCGGGCAGGGCTTCGTTGATCATACGGTGCATGCCGAGCCATTCGGGGCCGCTTAGTGAGTCAGCGACCGGGCCGGAGAAGGTGAAGTCATCGGTCAGCAATTCTGCCGCCTCGATGAAATCTCCCCGTTCGATGTATGTCCAAACCAGCACGGCTGGGTGTGTATCGTCCATCAGTATTCTGTCCTTAGCAGGTGCTTTAGGTGCACAGTTCCTCGCAGGGAATGCCATCGTCGTTCGTATCTAGGTTGGTGAACTCAGCCGGGCAGGCCTGTATGTAGTTAAAAACCTCTGTACAACTGTCAAAGGCGGCACAGCTAAACCCGCCACAAGCGGGTATCCCCGCCGACACATCAGGGTCGGGGTCGGGGCTGGTATCCCGGTTTGCGGACGGGGCCGAGTCGCCGAAGGTTATCGATGTAGGCGGTGGGCTGGTTGGCGTGGCTGGCAGCGGCGTCAGGTTGCGCGGCGTGACGACAGGGTTTGTCGTCGGCAGCGGTGTCCTCGTCGATTGCGGCAGTGGTGTGCTGGTTGGGGCATTTGGTTCTGGCGTAAACGTCGCAACGAGCAGCGCTGGCTGTTCGCTCGGCTCCGGCAGACTCAGCGGTTCGGCCTGTGGCGCAGCAGGGGGTGCCCCAGCAGCGCAGGCCATCATCGCCAACATGAGTGCTGCGGTCGCAATGAGCCACCCCTTATGGATGCGTATTGTGCCATGCCCTATCATTGATGCACCTTCAGTATCTCTCTTGTACTGGTATGGATTGTGCCGCCGATAAGGTGCGAAGGCAAGTTTGCGGGCTTCGCTAGGCTAATCTGCGCTGAGCTTGAGTGCCTCCTCGCCGTCGGCTCCTCCGAAACGTGCAAAGACTTTCTCGGGGAGTTCATCAATGATGCGCAGCTTGCGCTCGAACAGCAAATAGTCAAAGCCCCAGTTTAGCATTACGACTAAGCGATTCTGGAACCCGATTAAGTAGAAGATGTGGACAAATAACCACACCAGCCAGGCAATAACGCTGTTGAAGTTCATGCCGGCAACTTCGGCGACGGCTTTACCTCGACCAATTACAGCCATCTGGCCTTTGTCAAAGTAGCGGAATGGTTTGCTAGCTGCGCCCTTTACTTGTTTAATGATGTGCTTACCAGCATATTCACCCATCTGCATCGCCGTCTGCGCTACCCCTGGTAGCGGTTTGCCGTCTTGTTCGAGATAGGTCAGGTCGCCGATGGCATAGACGTTATCATGCTCGGGAACCGTCAGGTTAGTGTTCACTGGAATGCGCCCCCCACGCTGTTTCTCAACTTGGATGGCGTTGGCGAGTGGAGAGGCTTTGACCCCAGCGGCCCACAGAACAGTCTGCGTGCGGATGACTTCGCCAGTCTTCAAGTAAACAGCATGTTCGTCGGCGCTGGTGACCAGCGTGTCGGTCAGCACCTCAACGCCCATTTTCTCTAGGCGACGCTGAGTATACTTCTGTGAGGGTGAGGAGAAAGGCGGCAAAACATTATCGCGCCCCTCTAGCAGTTTGATCGAGATTTCATCGCGAGAGATATCATCGCGGTGATAGTCCTTCTCGAGTACCAAGTTGACCAACTCAGCCAGTGCGCCAGAAAACTCAACCCCTGTAGGGCCTGCACCAACCACAACAAATGTCAGAAGTTCACAGCGCTCTTCTGGGGCGACTTCCTGTGAAGCCCGCTCGAACATGGTCAGAATTTGGTTCCGTAAATCCACAGAGTCTTCTAACCGCTTCAGGTCGAATGCACGCTCTTTGAGCTTGTCGTTGCCAAAGTAGTTCGTCACGGCACCGGCAGCGAGAATGAGATAATCGTAGCTGTAATTCCCACCGATGGTGTTCACCATCTGGCTGTCTGTATCGATGCCAGTTACTTCAGCTAGTACAAAACGAACATTGCGCCAGTTTTGGATGATGTTGCGAATTGGGTGGGCAATGGCTTCTTTATTTTGGCTAGCCGTCGCTACCTGGTACAGCAGTGGTTGAAACAGATGATAGTTGTTGCGGTCAATTAATAATACGTCAATCTCTGGCCTGTTACGTAAGGCGCGTGCCGCTTGAATGCCACCAAAGCCCGCTCCTATAATCACAACACGTGTTTGCTTCGCTATCATCTTCTTATACCTTGAAATACTTAAGTTACTAGTTTCGAACATATCATCATGTGCAGCCAATTGCAATTGAAATTATATATCATTCAAAATATTTTGAATTTTATGAAATATCAAGCTGGCTGCTGATCATATGAAAGTCATCTCGATAAGAAGCTTCGATCAATGCTATGATTGGGTTGCTTGACTATCCAACAACTACACAGGAGAACTTAATGGCATATAAGATAACCTGGCTCGGTCATGGCTCATTCCAGATGGAAATCGGTGACCATACAATTTTGCTTGATCCTTTTCTCGATGATAATCCAGTAGCAACCGTCAGCGCCGCTGACATGAACCCAGATTTTATCCTATTGTCTCATGGTCACGTTGATCACGTTGCAGATGTTGTACCGATTGCGAAACGCACCGGCTGCCAGGTGATTACCAATGTGGAGATTCAGGGTTGGCTGACAAACCAAGGCTTGGAAAATGTCACTGGGCACCAGCCGGGTGCAACCGCTCAGTATGATTTTGCTGAGCTTGAATTTACCCAAGCCATCCATGGGTCTGGCCTGCCAGATGGCAGCTACGGTGGCCTGGCGATGGGAATTATCGTCAAAGCTGAGGGTAAGCAGGTCTACTTTGCATGTGATACAGCGCTTTTCATGGATATGCGGCTCTATGCTGACTACGGCTTGGAGGCGGCCTTTTTGCCCATTGGTGACTACTTCACCATGGGGCCAGATGCTGCATTGAAAGCCGTTAACTTTGTGAAGCCAAAGTTGGCGCTGCCTGCACACTACAATACCTTCCCACCGATTGAGCAAGATGGCGCGGCGTGGGCTGCTCGCGTTAGTGCAGAAACCAAGGCGGAAGGTCGTGAGTTGGCAGTCAATGAGACCCTCGAGGTCTAGAAGGCGCACTCGGTAAGAATCAAAAACAGCGGTCGTAAAAGGCTGCTGTTTTTTGATTACGAGATTTAGCTGAGCGCAGTCACTGCATCGTCAATGGTGGGGTAGAGCCAGATCAGCTCGCCAAGGCCAATCAGGTCGAACACTTCAGCGACGACTGGTGTAGCCCCCGCCAACACGAGCTTGCCATTCTTATAACGGGCGGCGCGGGCTGCTGAAACAAAGAGGGCAATAGCCGCGCTGCCAGCAAAAGTAACTTTCGACAGATCGACAAGAATGGTGCGCGCTCCGTGCGTTTCGATCACCCCATTAAAAGGCTCTCTGATCTGGCGGATACCATATTCATCCAGTTCCCCGGCAATTGATACGGTGACCAGCTTCTCGCTAGTTTCTTCTGACAAAATAGTTGTCTCGTTAGACATATCTTCTACCTGACTTGTCGCTAGCCTCCAAGGGCCGCAACAGCATCATCGACGGTGTTGTAGAAATTGAATAAATCATCAAACCCGATCAAGCGTAGGGATTCGTAAACACGCTCCTCAACCCCTGCCAAGACGACTGTTGCCCCACGTTGTTGGAGCGCTTTTCCCCGTACAAGTAACATCGCCATCCCTGCTGAAGAGACAAATTCAACGTTCGCCAAGTTGAGAATAGCCTTGTTAGTCGCACTTTGTAGCGCGTTTGTCAAGCTCCCTTCAATCTGATGTTTGCCCATTGAGTCAAGATCACCATGGATTGTGACAAGTGTTATCCCAGATGGTAGGTCGTCAGTGGTAAGGGTAGTTGGGTTTTCCATAGGCAGATGCTCCTCTTGTTGGGCGCCTCAAACGAACCCTATTGTAATAACTGTTAGTATATTACCGTAGAGAAGATTGTCAATTTGTGAATTAATAAAATATTTAACTAAAAGTTAACCCTAAAATAACCTTTAGTCCACATCAAGTTATTTCATAACAGAAATATTACAATTGACTAAATTTGCAGCAATCTTCACAATTGTGAAACAAATTGAGAAAAAATTTATGCTACAGTTATGTATCGGATTACTCAACATTAGTGAAAGGTATAGCCTATGGCGTTCTATATTCCAGAGGTGACCGAGTTTGAGGAAGCCCGACGGGTGCTCCGGAAAACGCGGCGAGCGTGGAGGATTACTGCGCTCTACCTCGAACATGCAACCACTGCTGGGTCTGCGCCAGCGATCATTGATGAGTTTTCAGCATTGAGTAAAGCGACTTATAAAGACTTTCTGAAAGCTAAAGGCCATTATGACACCCTGCGACGCTGATGCAGAGCCAGAATAGAAAGGCCCGCACCACAATTGGCGGCGGGCCTTTTGCTTTTAAACTACGTTTAGGGAAGAAGACAGCTTTCTTACTCCGCACATTGACCAGCGCATGCTTGGGCATGCTTGACACTTAACCATCACATTACATCGTCACGCTATATTCTATAAACAACATAATTGAACGTCGCAGGGAGTCGCAGTTCAGCATGAAAGCACAAAAGAAGGAAAATACATACGTCGCAAGACGTTATCAGGCCCCTGATGGGGCTGAAATGCTTGGCTACGCAGCCGTTTCCTATTTGGATAATCTTGTAAGCCACCAGGTAATCCCCATCTTTAAAAAATATGGCTATCGCTTTGAAGATTTCGCACCGGATAAGTGGTATTCTTTACAATTTTTTTATGATATTGCCGCAGAAGCAAATCCTACTCAGGATTACATGTTAGATGTTGCCACCGGGAAATCCGCTGCCAATTTGTTACTTGAGTCTATAACTGACCCTGATGCAACCAGCTTCATTGAAATTTATATGAACTCGGTCTACACAAAAATCTACCGCAATCTACCTGACGGATACGGCTTGCGCTTCAAAAAATTGGCTGAAGGACACTACCAAATCACAAATAATACCGCGGGGGCAAATGCTGGCGTTTATGGTTTCTTGTGGGAGAGTTTGCGTCGGCTGACTGAGAACCACTTCACTATTGAAGTGGTTGAGGGCAGTGATATCATGTCTGAATCACCGGTAACATTCGAAGTTACTTTTACACAACCTAGTATCTCCCAATAAATTGTGTCAGCAAATTGTGGGAGATATCTAACCAAGCCCATTCCAAAATGAGCGTAGCGAATTGATGGGTAAGTTCTTAGTGTTTTACCGTATGTAATAGGCACGCAATTAAAAACCCGCGCTTGGGCGCGGGTCTAGATTTTGCGTAGCTGGGTGCATAATTGACGTTAGCTCTCGACGACGTCTTAATCTGGCCGCTTGACCGGTGGCCCAAGCAGTGGGCGTCGTGCTTGTAAGCGACGCTTTAAAATTTCATCGTCGGTGTCTTCTTCAATGATGGTGACCAAGACGCGGCTTCCCTCAGGAATACGCGGGTCGTTGTCTAGTGCTATTCGCCCATTGTGGACTTTACCGTGGTAAATTGTTGCCGTTACTGGATACTTATCCATGAAATGTCCCTTCGCGCTTTGTATTAAATACCTTCTGCGCTTAAAACTCATTACTTATCAAACCGTCTTTCATCTCGATAACCCGATCTGCCTGACTTGCTAGGTCATCATCATGTGTCACCATTAACAGTGATTTACCCTGAGATACCATCTCATGGAACAAGTCATAGATCGCGTTCGTTGTTTTTGAGTCTAGGTTGCCAGTGGGTTCATCTGCAACGATAAGCGATGGGTCGCAGGCCAGAGCACGCGCAATGGCGACGCGCTGCTGCTGACCACCCGAAATCGCATGTGGGAGTTTATGAGCATTCTCAGCGATATCAACCCGTTCTAGCAACATCATAGCACGCTCTTGCCGTTCTTGCCGGGAATACAGACCTGCAAAGTCCATTGGCATCACTACGTTCTGCAACACGGTCAAGGTTGGAATCAGTTGGAAGAACTGAAATACCACACCTAAATTGCGACCGCGCCAGCGGGCAATTTCAGCTTCTGACATTTCCTGAATTTCGCGCCCGCCAATAATAATCTGCCCGTTATTGGGCCGGTCGATTCCCGTCAGCATATTGACCAACGTTGACTTACCCGCGCCTGATTTGCCAATGACCGTGATGAACTGACCGTAATCAACGTCAAAGCTAATGCCCTGCAATGCTGGGAAATCACCAGCAGGCGTCGTGTATGCCTTTTCGAGATTGACAACCTGTACTAGCTTGCCATCATGTTTGACGGTTGCCTCTTCTTTGACCTGCATATTAGGCAAAATACTTTGAACAAGATTGAACATACCGGTAACTGCTCCTAGCGATAAGGGTTACGTAGATGATGCAAGCGATCAATGATGTTTAGCCGATTGTTAACCTTTTGTGCACCTACTGACATTTTTTGACCCGACGGCTCGTAACCACGCGTTTGGTTACTCAGTTGAAAGGACTTCTCGAATGGTCACACTGGAGGCTCGCTGAGCGGGTGCCAAGCTGGCTATCGCCGCTATTGCCAGCATGAGCCCCAACCAGACAAAAACTCCGACCAACGAAAAACGAAATTCGAGCGGCATCTGTAAGAATGCCATGCCAATCACATTCGAGAAAATGTAACCGAATGGTAAAGACAAGATGACGCCCAATATCCAGCTTATCAAGCCGATGAATAATCCCTCCAGTACAACGACGCGCCGAACCGATTGGTTTGAGGCACCAACCGCTCGCAAAACGCCGATCTCGCGGAAGCGCTCGAGTACGTTTAGGCTCATCGTACCAGCCAACCCCAACCCACCGACGATTGCTAGCAGCACCGCCATCACCATCAAAAAGCTGACGATGATGTCAAATGACCCGGCGATGCCTACTGTTAATTCGTGATTGGTCTGTGGTGTTCCCGTGGCAAGACCGATGTTTTCGAGCCGTTCCTCGAGGGCGTCGGCTATTTGTTCCTGCGTTACTTGACTGCTCACAGCAATAGGGCTGGCCCGTAGGCGCAAATCTGTCACTTTACCGATTGTGTTAGTGGCCTGCGTGTAGGCATCGTAACTCATATACACACCCGACCCCGCCAATTGACTAGAGATCACCCCGACGACGGTAAATGTGCGCTCATTGCCGCTTAGGTTTAGTTCTAGCTCGTCACCGATTTGCACTCGCGGGTAAGCGTTAGCCAACTGTGAGTTGATGACGATTGTGTCGTTTTCACCGGGTTGAATAAAGCGCCCGTCTAATACCAACGGCTCAAACGTGACGGCCTCTTCGGGTGGGGCAAACACCAGAATTTCTTCGCTCTCGCTGTCGTCTTCCCACACGATTGAAGCATTGCTGGTAATTACCCAGGCCTCTGCGATCAAGACATTGTCGATGCGTTCCGCTTCGCGCTCAATAAACGAACCTGTCGTATCGCTTGGGAGGTCTACTTGAACATCGAACGAGTAATACTGCATGATGGCGTCGAGTGTGTTGAGTAGTGACGCCCTCGTGCTGATGACGCCAATGAAGGTCATGCCAGCTAAAGTCAGTGTTGTGATGGTTGCAATCAAGCGTTTCTTGTTACGGAAAGTATTGCGCAGGGCCAACACTAACGGGCGTGGGATATCTCGTAGACGCTTAAGTAAATTATTGATCGGGTCGTCGTCTTCCACCCCATCAGACGATTGTTGATAAATAGCATCGTAGACGGTGATGTTCATTCCACGTGAAATTGGGATCAGCGAGGCGATAACCGGCACGGCAACCCCGACCGCAGCCTGAACAGCCAGCACTACGGGCGGTAGCCCCACACTTTGCACGTTGAAGTTGAGCAAGCCGGCAATCCAATTAGAGAGGCCGAGCGCGCCTAACATGCCAAGCGGCACAGAGATAAACAGGGCCAGCAGACTAAAGATCAAGATGCTGATGAGGTACATTCCTGTAATTTGGCGGCTGGGTGCCCCGACCGACCGCATGATGCCGATTTGTTTAATCTGCTGCGTCAAGATGGCAGCCACTGTATTGCTGACCAAGCCACCACTCAGCAGCAATGACATTAATCCCATCAGACTGAGGATTAGGATCATGGTGTTGATCTCGTCGATTGCCCAATGCTCACCGGGTTCGATGTCAGCCAAGCCCAAATTACCGACGACCACCCCACTCGGCTCGATGACGCGGTCACGCACATCGGTAAGGATGTCGATCACGTCTTCTTTCGCAGCGTCGCGTTCTTCCAGAATGACGCGCATCTCGTTGTAGTAGGCTGCTTCGCCCATCCATTGGAGGGTTTCCATTGTGACGTAACCCTGCGCGGTGTTACCGAACCACGGTGGGAAGGCTTGCATATCCTGGACGATGCCCGTCACCGTGAGTTGATAGGTATCCTCGTTCCGCATTTCTAAGGTGACGGTCTGCCCGTATGCCAAGCCCAAGTCTTGAACTGCCATCCGTTCCAGCGTGAGCCCGCGCAGCCTGGGGTTCAGTTGGCCTCGCTCTGCCCGCAATTTGTCAATCTCGATGTCGTCGAAGTCTGGCGCAACGACCAACAGAATCTCGTCCGTACTACCGTCCTCGTAGATAACCTTAGCGATTTGGGTGCGGCGAGCTTCTGCCAGAGCCACTTCACGCGTCCCTTCGACGGCCTTCTCAAGCTCCTCTTGAAAGCTTGTTGTACGCATTGTTGCTGTCGATGGGTTGCTGGCATTCCAGTTGGCGTCAAGGTCACGCTGTAAGATGATCCGAGCGTTGGCAACCATCCCAACTGCGAAAACACCAACCGCAATGGAAACCACTACCAGCACGGTGCGTGCTTTGTTCTCCCAGATATCATTTAAAATTTTGAGCCAACGTGTATCTTGCAGCATGTATTCGCGTCAGTTTCCCTGTTCGATCATAGTTACGCTATTACCAACCATAAAGGTACTGCATGAATGTAAAGTTCTTAGGTTAAGATGACAACTTCTACATAATTTTGATACGTGCTTTATTCTACTTGGCTGTGGGTAATCTATCGCAGGCCGATGGAGCTGTTTTTAGCCCTCAGCAGGAACTGTTACTCGACTGGCACGCATCTGCGCTTGTACAGAATATGCCTATTGGCATATTGACCCCGCCGTCTGCCGTCTGCTAGACTTCAACTAATTGTTAGAACAGTTTGCGATGACCCCGCGGGGGAACGACCATCGCTGAGGCAGCGTGGTATACAGGGTTGCCGTCAATGGGTTTAATACTTGTCTTTATTATTGCAGACCGCCTCGAATACTATCGTTTTGGTCCGTATGCCCCGCGCAGAGTTGCCATCATTTCGGTGCTCCTCCGCATTGTCCTGGTTGAGGGAGTCAAGTTATTTAATGTGCTGGTGTTTAGCCCCTCTTTCAGGCTTTCTTTTACATAAGCAGCATTACTGGCTATCTCTTAAGCCTGTTTGCGATCATCAAGCTGGTGAGCGAACTGTTCACCTTCAAACCCGGTTGGTACACTGACCCCGATACCATTCATGGCCTTATGCTGCTCGTCTTTGTGATCATGCTCTTTCATGCCATGGCGGAGATGTTCCGGCGGGAGATTGAAAGCCGGCAGCGGATTGAGCGACTGTACCAAGAACTAGAAGCATCTAACCGTCAGTTGACCTTATACGCGCAGCAGATGGCGACCTTAGCAGCGACGCAGGAGCGTAACCGCCTTGCGCGGGATATTCATGACAGTCTCGGTCACTACCTGACGGTGGTCAACGTGCAGCTCGAAAAGGCACTGGCCTTCCGGGAAGTACGCCCAGAAGAGTCATTGAAATCGGTCGTGGCAGCTAAGCGGCTTGCCAGCGAGGCGCTTCAGGATGTTCAAACTTCAATGGGTGCACTCCGCAGTACAGATAACCCCTTTAATCTACGTACAGCATTAGAAGGGCTTGTTGCCAATGTATGTCTGTTCGATTGGCTGCAACGTGCAACTTCAATTTGAGGGGAACGAAGAAGGCTTCCCTAACACGCATCTCTATGCTCTATTCCGGGCAGCGCAAGGGGGTTTAACAAACATTCAGAAGCATGCGGCAGCGTCACAGGTTGATCTGAAAGTTTACGTTGCTGATGATTGCGCCACGCTCGAATTAGTCGATAACGGTCGCGGTTTTGATACTGTCGGGTTAGAGACACTGGCTGCGAACCCAGAGCGTAGTTTTGGGTTCGCAAGGCGTGCAAGAACGCGTAGAGATTGCGCGCGGCAGTCTATGCGCACGAGCAAGGCTTGATGTCCGAATAGGATTAGCCAGTCGGTAAACCCCAGTCTGGCTCAACAACAAGGTTATATAGATACTGTGCCATCTGCTCAGGTGGGTAGGGCATATCGTTCTGAAGCCACCAGCGCATCAGCGAAAATGCAGACGTAGACAAGTGATGGGCTAATACATCAATGGGTAGTTTGGCATCCGCTTGGAGCAGAGTCTCACAAAGAGGCTGAGCCACCGCTACGATGGATGTCTCAAGCCTATCTTGAACTTTTTGCGACCCATGGCTGTTTAACAGAATGCGATATAAGCTGGCGTTGGCTTGCGCTGTTCTAAACAATGAAGTCATCCAGACGCGGGGATCATCTTCTGCCTCAATTTGTGTCGCGATATCATCAATGACGTGTTGTAACAATGACAGCATCAAGTCATCTTTTGATTTAAAGCGGCGAAAGAACGTCGCGTAAGAAATATCCGCCCGCTTGGTGATCTCCATAATCGTGATGTCGTCATAACCTCTCTCAAGGGCCAGCTCGACTAAGGCCTCGCCAAGCAGTCGTTTTGTGCGCCGGATGCGTCTGTCTTCAGTCATTATCGCTTCCCGTTGTGATGTAGATGCGCGGAAGTGTATCGTTGTACACAGTCGAAATTTTTGCCTCTTGATTCAGGGTCTGATTAGCCTGAGAATTATAACACATAGCATAATCTAATTTTCACTGTATCACTTTAGAAGGCCCAGCGACAGTTGGTATCCCCCCGTCGGGTTGATCGGTGAAGTCAGAGAAGACTTCGATGCCCGCGTGCTCATTTGGTCGTTCTTGGCTGGTGTTCCGTAAATGCCCCCCCAGACTGGCGTTGTGGCAGGGCCAGCACCGCCAACCCTGCGCTGAGTAATGCAATCCCGACCGCCGCCTGAACAGTGATCTGTTCGCGTAGCAACAGAATACCGAGTAGGGTAGCGGTTAAGGGTTCTGCCAAGCTCAACGTGGTCGCCGCACTGACTGACAAGGTCAACATGCCGTTGGCGAACAAAAAGTACGATAAGCCTACCGTCATGATGCCAAGATGCAGTGCCACCGCCATTCCGCGTCCGGTTGCCAACCAAGTGACGTCACTACTGAAGAACACCGGCAGCAGTAGTACTGCCCCGATGCTGAACATCGCCGCCATCACAGCCGATGGGTTTTGGTTAATGATCAGCTTCTTGCTGGCGGAGGCATACGTGGCGTAAGAGGCACCCGCCCCTAGGGCTAGTAAGACGCCGATAGCGTTGACAGCACTAACATCAGCAGGCCCAGCAAACGTCAAGATGGTGGCCCCTAGTATTGCTAACACTGAAGCCAGCATCCAGCGACGCGTTAGGCGTTCGCCATTGAACACAATCCCCGCGATGCCGCCAAAGACTGGGGCACTGCCGATGCCTACAACCGTGCCGACGGCAACACCGGTCAATGCGATGCCATAGAAAAATGTCAGTTGGTAAGCGGCAACCGCAACGCCCCCGACGATTAGCCAGCCCCACAGCCAGCGCACACCAGGCTTGATGCTGCGCTGCACTAGGGCGAGCAGTACCAGAGCTATTGCGCCGATCAGTAAGCGGACCGCGCCAATGGATGCTGAACTGGCCCCTGTGGGCGCTAACGCTTGGGCGGTGCCGGTGGTCCCCCACAGCATTGCCGCCCCAATGATCAGCCAATTGCCGCTGGTTTGTGACAATGTTGTGTTGACAGGACACCTCAATCATATGCTTAGGTCAGCAGATTTCCAAGATCATAATAGTGCCACATGCCCAGGCTGCCTGCGAACAGCCTATTTTCCTTTGCGCTAGGGTCGTCTCGGCACGTTATACTGAAGATATGAATGATGAATTCCCAACGTTCGATGACGAGCGCAACGCACCCCAGCTTAGCAGGGAGCAAGGGCCAAACTTCACTGGGTTGGAACCGCTGCTTGGTGGTGCCCGCCGCGCTAAAGCTGACTCTGAGAGAATCACACTGTTATTGAACACGCAGTCGGCCCGTAAGCGCCACGATGTATTGGCTTACATTCAAGCGGTCGGGCAGGCAGATGTATACGCAGAAGAACTTGCGACCATTGCCGCGGGCAGAGCAGAGAAGCAATTTGGTACTTACCGTGGTCGGTACGATACTTTCCAACGAATTAATGCGACGCGGTCACTCGAAGCAATTGGCGGCTACGAAGCGATTATCCCACTCATGGAGGCCTTGGCTGTCCGCGAATATGAACTACGTGACGCCGCTAGACAGGCATTGATCGCCATCTGCAGCCGCTTCGACTCGGCTGACCCCAAAACAGCCAAAATCTACCAAGTGATGGTTCGTTCGTTAGGGATGTTGCCATCGGTAGCCCGCAAGGTGATCACACAGATGTTGGCAACTACAGAGCCTGATCTGGTGCTAGGGCCGCTGATAAAAATAGGGTTACGGGCTGAAACCTGGCAGGTACGACGTGAAGTTGCTTGGACGCTGGGGAAGTTGGCAGATCAACGGGCGACACAACGACTGGTTGCCGCCCTGGAGGATGAAACCCCATCTGTACGAGCGACTGCTGCTTGGGCCTTAGGTCAGCTAGTGCTTGATGAACCTGTCGTACTCCAACCGCTTGCCCGGCATTGCAACGACCCCGACCAAGCAGTGCGCGCAGCGGTAGTTCAAGCCCTTGGTGATCAGCTCAAATGGCTCCCCACTGAGCATCCTGATTTTAGGCCGACACTCAAATTCATTGCTGCTGCTTTTGATGATCGCGAAGACTCCGTCCGGCAGGCGGCAATGGATGCCCTTACGGTTATCAGTACACCACAAACACGTAAACTCCTGCGTCAGCTTGTGGAGCAGCAATGACCGTTCGCCATCTGCTGTACCTTCGACCAATCAAGAACACGCTATATGATAATGGTGCGGTTCAGCGGTTGATTAAGGGGTACGCAGTTGGTGCTACGATGCTTGCAGGAACTGCAACTGCTCTCGTTTTGATAGTTGTACTTATTTCGTTTGGTACTTTTTCGACGACACCTGTTTTGTTCTACCGCGATGTTTCAATGACATCGCTGTTGGTGCTGCCGCCCTTGGCCCTAATGACCTTTACCTGGGCAGTTACTACAACGATATTGACTCATCGGCTACATCAATCCGTTGGGGATGCGTTTCTTGTGCCAGCTGCGGATGCCGGTATGTTGCTTGAAACAGTACGGGCTAGCTTCATGGAACGGTTTCCATTTAGGTGGGTATTTCTCGCCTTTCTTGTTCTGCTATTGACGAAGTTCAGCCTAATGCGTGAGTCATTTCAACTCGAAGCGCTCTATGGGCTGCGCGCCGAAACCTGGCTTTTGATTATGTATCCACTGTTGCTCTTAGTGCAGACCAGTTTGCTTGTTAACGCCGCAATGAGTGGCGGTGTGTGGGTGGGTCTTACAGTCGAAAGTCGCTTTAAAGCGGTTGGCCTCAGTATGGCTGCTGTTATTGTCATCCTGAGCGTGCTGTTGCTCTTTAAGTGGGGGGCAATTCAGGTTGTGGTCAGCGCGCCGGGGTCGGGTTTGAGTTCTGGGCCGCAGCCGGCTAGTATTCGCGCTTCAAGTGCGTTCAACCACACCATCTCCCTGACGCGCCTGGCTGTCCTTGGTGAAGCGTTGAATATGCTCATACTATTTGCCGTGAACTTGCTGGTTTCTGCACGGGCGCTCCGGTCGTTTTCCTGATGTGGCGTTATCTCGTTTTTCAACCGCCGCTTGACAATACTCTGTTTGATAGTGGAGCGGTCGAACGCCTGCTTGACCGCCGTCTGATCGCTTGGCTGTGGTTGGCGAACATCATCTACATCATTGTGATTGTCGGCATTGTGGCCTTGACGTACCTGCCATTAGAGCCAGATTTCCGTGCAATCCAGTTGACGTATGCCTCCCTGTGTACTGTGATACCAATTACGCTGGTGCTGCTGCTGGTTGGTATTGGGGCGTCTACCCTGATGTTCACCCTCAGAACGAACATCACAGATGCTGTACAGCTAACGGCTCTGCCGAGGCACAGGTTGATCGAAGCGGTGTGGGCAACCTTAGTTGGGCAATGGCCTTACCTTAGACTACTGAGCGCTGGCGCCCTCGCAGCTTTTATTGCTTGGTTCCTGCGCGATGTGCTGCTGGAAGCCTACAACCCGATCACATTGTTGCTGCTAAGCCACTCGCTGATATTGATCCTACAATTTGGCTGCGTCATCAACCTGATGCTGCTGCTAGGTCTTGTCATTGGTAGGGGGCGCACTAACCTAACCCAGGCTGCTTTGTTGGGGGCATCGGCTGCACTGGGGGTCTGTATTATCTTTTTTGGTGTGCGCTTCGGTCTATTGAATATTCTTATTACGTCGCAATCCATCGCCTCACGCATACTAGATGCTGTCACGCGTGGCGTAGTCGGTGTGTACCCTACGTTGATGGCAACAGTGGGCGAGTTGCTCAACCTTGTGCTACTTGGCATGTTGACGTTGGTTGCCTTCTGGCTGACCTGCCAGCGAACACCGAGATAGACGTTGGGCTTTCGCAATCCATGAGGGGGTGTGGTAAAACGACCCGGATTGTCTTTGCTAGTATAAATGGAACCCAATCACCTTGATAGCTAAACCCAAAACACTGCCGAATCGTTTCTTTTGGTCCGTCGTGTTGCTTATCATTCTGCTTGGCTTGACGCTGCGTCTAACCAACCTGATGTTCTGGCCGCTGTGGTGGGATGAGGGCTTGCACATTGTACGGGCACATCGCGTTGCAGAAGGCGCTTTCTTTACAGGCATCGGCTATAATAAATGGCTCTATATGCCGGTCGTTGCCTTGTTCAAGCCGCTTGGCCCAGAAGGGCCATTCATCGCTCGCTATGTGACGACTCTGCTCGGCACGACCACCGTCGGTGCGTGCATTGCCCTAGGTGCTCGGCTAGACAAACGCGTGACGGGGTTGATCGCCGGATTGTTGTATGCTGTTATTCCGATGGCAGTTTTCCATGAGCGCCAGGCCATCCTCGACCCAATGGTGGCTACCCTCGGCATGTTCAGCCTCGTTTTTAGCGTTGCGCTAGCACGCAAGCCACGCATCTGGTTGACTGTGCTGCTTGGTGCGCTGCTCGCCGCCATCTACTTGACGAAACTCAGCGGCGTCACCTTCCTCGCGATACCCTTGCTGGCTGGAATCTTGCTTGCCCCGCGCAAGCGTCTGCTGAAGCCGTTGGCATTCAGCACTACGGCCCTGTTGCTTGCAGTCGGCATCATTGTTTTTACTCAGAATCAAGCTCGAAGGCAGGGCTTCTACATGCGCAGTCAATTCGCCGCTACCTTCGAGAATACTGCTATCAACGAAATTACCGACGACGAGCGAATCGAAATCCTTGTGCGTGATTTCAAGGAGTACGGGCAAGTCCTGACGCGCTATCTATTGGTTGGTGTGCCGCTGTTGGCGGGAGCCAGCCTGCTGTTTGTTTTCCGACACGAGCGCTTCAAGCCCAAGCCTGACGAACAAACTGTCCTCGACTGGCTACTGCCTGTCGCCGTTCGCTGGGAACTGGTCTTTCTGTTGATCCCCGCGTTCGCCTTCGTGGCAGTTCCGCTTTTGGCGGATAAACCCGCTTCTCGTGGGCGCTTGGCACCGCGGTACCTCATGCCGACAGTTGCCCCGATGGTGACCTTGGCGGCAGTTAGCTTGGCGGCCTTTGTCGCTTGGCTGCGAACCCGCACTAATTGGATGAACCCCAGTTATTTTGCTGGTATCGTCGTGCTGACGCTGGTGATTCCCTCGCTACAGTTTTGGTATGTGCTGCAAACAAACCCAGAAGAGTTAAACTTGGTCAGTGGGGATGCCCGCGTGTATCTGAGCGGCGTCAACATGAACCACAGCCTGCGCCAAGCCTCTGAGGACATTATCGCACATTGGGAAGCCAACTACCGCAACACAACGGGTCAGGTAGGGGTGATGACGACTGGGCCAGAACAGTTTCTCGCGTCGTATACTGGCCCACGTGTGGCAGAGGTGGTTTTTATTACCAACCGGGAGTATGAACCTGTCAACTTGCCGAATTGGGCCATCGCCGGAGAAACCATCCTAGTCATTAACGATGAAGCTTGGATCCCCACTGACAACATCGAAGAGATTAACCATAATATGGAACTGGATTCAGTGACGCTGGGGGAAACGACTTTCTACGAGATGACCGCCGCTCGCAATCGCTTAGCGAACAAAATTCATAATGCAACAGTGCCAGACTGGCAGCGGATGGGGTCAGAGTATGAGGCGCTTGGTACTGCCTTAGGTGACTCTGGCGCCCCCGTTTATATTTTCCCGACTGTACACGCTGAAGCCCTGCCCGCGGTGACGCGCCGTGAACCCGCACCGCTTTTCGTCGATCATTGGCCCACGACCATAGACGCTGCTGAAACAGCTTTGACTGCCTCAGAGATGCTGCCCGCGGCTGATGGCGCGGTGATCGACGTGATACTGGTTGATGAAGCCGCCAGCGATCCACAGCGCTCCTTGTTGATTGCCCTACAAACCAACTTTTACCGTCAGCAAGATACCTTCTATGGGCTGCTGCATCACTTGCAGTACGTCAATGGCCCTACCGACCCAGACTTTGAGCCGAGCAGCGGGGTCTGGGAGGATGCTATTGAATTACGCTCTACGGCGCTGGTTGACCCTACACCAGCGGCTGGTGGGGCGATGCGAGTCGCGCTGGAATGGTCAACGCGCTCGGTGATTGAAGACTCTTTTAGTGTCTTTTTCCATGTTGTTGCTGAAGATGGCACACTACTAGCACAAGCTGACGGTGTCCCCGGCGGTGGGTTGTATGCGCTGCCTACGTGGGAGCCTGATGAAACGATCATTGATCGGTTTGTGGTTCAAATCCCGCCGGATGCCCCCGCAGGTACCTATGAAGTCCGCACGGGCATCTACGAGCCTAACTCTGGGCTAAGGCTCAGGGTCACTGAAGGCAGTGACGCGCCTGATTATGTCGTGGTTGGCACAATCGAAATCGAGTAAGTTGCAGAAGAAAGGGCACGCTCAGACGTGCCCTTCATTTATGCTAATGCTGCTACAACATCACATTAGGCTGGGTTCTTAGCGGCGTTCGCTTTGAGTGCGTTACTCGTACCCTCTTGTGGATCGTTGATGCGCATCACGCGGAAACCTTCTGCGTAGGGCACCCCGATCTGTTCACCTTGTGCGGCACTGCGCTCCGTCAGAAATTCAATCGCTTCCTCACCAATCTGAGATTGATGCTCTCGCAGAGCATCCAGCTTTTGCTCAAGGGTATCAGTGATGTTTTCGAAGTGGTTTGCTTCCAGCGTCAGCGTTAACCAGAGGTCGGTAACACGGTGCGGCTCTAGCCCTTCTTCTAGCAATTCTGGGAAAGCTAAACGGCTTTCAGCACTGGGGAAGGTGGCATAGGTGGCGACCTCGCCAGCCGCTCGGTGATCGGGGTGGTTGACGTAGCGGTCTTCTACGAAGAATGTTGATGGGTCTTGGCAGATCACCCGGTCGGGCTTGTGCTTGCGGATCAAGCGTGTTACCTCGCGGCGCAGGTCGATGGTGGCTTCAAGCGCTCCGTCACGATGGCGCAAGAAGATGATCTTCTTAACGCCGACTACGGCGGCTGCGGCTGTCTGCTCCTTTTCACGCAGGCGCGCCAGCTCATACGGGTTGACGCCCGCTTCATTGCTGCCCGCTGCCCCATCCGTCAAGATGACGTAAATGACCTCAACGCCCTGCTGCGTCCATTTGGCGACGCAGCCAGCACAGCCGAATTCAATATCGTCTGGATGTGCGACAACGACCATCACGCGGTTAGGGTCGTGTAGTGGTTTTATTTCTTGGGGTTGTTCCGTCATTAGGTTCCTCTTGTATCGTCACGTTCAATACTTGAAAAGTACTTTGTGGCAGTCGAACTTGCTACAGATGTTATGCTAAATCGCTGGATTGGTTTCGCTGGCAAACCATGTAAGCGCGGCCTTTTGGGGTCTCGAAAATGGTGCTGGTGTAAGGATTATTCTTGAGGAATTCGTCAACGGCCTGCACGACGCCTGGGAATTGCTGCGGTGTATAGTCGTCGCAAACGATCATATCACCGTGTTTTTGATGTGCTGCAACGTAGGCGAGTTCCCGGCTGAGAGCGTCATACGTATGTTCCCCATCGAGGAAGGCAAAATGCACTCTGTGTAAGCCTAGTTGCGCCATCACCAAAGCCGCGAACCCTTGGATGAAAACGATATAGTTTTCTACCAAGGGTTGCCATTGCTCTAGGAGTTGCAGCCGTGTCTGCTTGCCATCAACATCATGAATGCAATTCCAGAAAATCGGCTTTGTTGCTGGTAGAACATCGATTGTCAAAATACGCCCAGAACGGGCCGTGTCGTCAAGCGCTTTTGCCATACAAACACTACTGAAACCGCGCGCGGTACCTGTTTCAAGAATCGACACCTGCTTGATATGGGGGTGCGTCTCCAGATAGTGTGTCAATGCAGCGTACAGTAAGTAGCCGTGCACATATAGTAGTTGCGTTGATTTGTTGACGACCTGCGTCGAGCGAGCTAGTTCATCGATCCACACTTTGTCGGGTAGTTTGCCATACGTTTCCCGAACCTGTGCCATAAACTCCGGGTATGTACGGTTGGCAGCTTCTTGTGCTAATCGTAGATATGTCTCTCGGGGCGTATCGCCAGCTTGCTTGATATCGAATGGATTGTCGTTGAAGGGCTTCAGCCAGCGTGCCCATGTTGCGTTGACTTCATCCATGCTGACCAGGCGATGGGGACGTTTCAATGCGCGCTTCACAGCGTTCTTAACCGATACGGGTATCAGAGATTTAATGAATGATGTCATGATGATGTTTGGGGTTCAAGTAAGCCTTCGCGCTTGGCTTCTGCTGTGACCCATTGCAGCATCACCCATACCAGCACGACCAGCCCTGCAAACAATAGGATACGCCCCCATGTGACGTCAAACCCAGCTTGCAAGGCGCTAATGGAATACGTCACCGCCCAGGGAATAGGCCAAAGAATAAATATCGAGCGCAGGACACTGAAAGCAAACGCCTGCCCTAGCCCGATGATCAGCACAGGGAGCAGGTCAAGGGTGGTGGCATTTAGCAGCACATAACTCAGCCCAGCCAGGATGATCGCTGGGATGGGGCCAAACGCTGCCGCATAACGCAGTTGCAGCCATCCGTGGATGAAGATCACCTGCCACAACCCGAACACCGCATTGAACAACAGATACTGCACAAGCAGCGATGAACGTCCATCAGCTTCAGCCAGCAGCGGCTGCACGTAAAACGCGCTGATCAAGACGGAGAGACCCAGCGCCACAGGTAAATTATCGCGGCGGATGCCCAAACCATGTAACGTCTCGCCGATTGCTTTCGTCACATGGCTGACGGGCACATACACCCCTGTAAACAAGCTGCCCAGCATCACAAAAAGTACAAACCAGAAGAATTCCGTGCCGATGGTGCGGCCTGCAATTTGGACACTGCCACCTTCTGCCAATGTCCCTAAGCGCGTCAAGGCGACCATCAAGACGAGGGTGCCGAGGGCGAAACCCGTGTGTTTGTTGGGGTGAAAGCGGAACTGCAGATAGCGTTGGATGAATGTTGTCATAGTTTTTACCAGATCACGTAGCGGTGAGAGGCCATCGTCACCACCGCAACGACCATCAAGCTGAAGCTAATCTTGCTGTGTAGGTCAATCTTGGCGGCGTTTTCACGGATGCGCCTCATTAGCTCATCAGAGGGTGGGCCTTGCAGTTCTGTCATTTCGGTTGCCAGTTCTTTGCTTTTGCCCGTGTATTTGCCGAGTGCCGCCGAGCCGTGCCCAAAGGCCAGCAGCCCGAACACAGAGCCGATGCTCAAAACGATGCTGCTTGGCTGGCGGAACCATGCCGGGTTGAATGTGTTCGACACCAGTACATAAAGAATTACGCCGGAAAGGGTCGTAACGACAGCATGTATCGGCATCCATTGAACCCAGTTAGAATTGAGTACCATTCCATTCATGAACTGACCGCCAACCGGGCCGAGCTTACGGACAGTCGGTGCCACGATGAATAACATCGTAGCGGCACCCCCAACCCAGAGAATAGCACTCCCGATATGAAATATCCGAAGTATGATCAACGCAGGTAACACTTTAGAGTGGCTCCTATTATTTATTCGAGTGTCAGTAAGTAGGCGGTGATATCCGCAATGTCTTGGTCAGTTAAGCGGCTACCATAGCGCGAGTACATGACGTTATTCCAGCCGGGGGTCAGGTAGTCATCTACGGCGATAATCGCCTGGTAGGTATATTCACCGGCTGATTGTCCCTCGACGCGTTCCCCGGCAATGTTGGCATACCCTTCAAGACTGGGGCCACCTAAATCATCGCCTTCGACCATGTGGCAGTTAGAGCAGGCTGGGGCTAACTCAACTGACATGTTATATAGTTCTTCGCCGTTGACTGGGTCACCTAGGGGGAGTTCTGCGTAACTGCCTTCGACCTCCGCTGAGTCTGCGCCGCAGGCCACGAGAGCCAGCGCGCCAAGCATGATTATTGTGATTGTAACACGGTTTTGCCGTTTCAAGGTGCGCCACTCTTTGCTGAAGTTTTTTCGAGCATGTATTCATACTATAAAGTCGTCGGTGACTTTAGCCAACAACACAAAACGCTCAGACAAACGTCTGAGCGTTGTACACGGTTCGCTAGTTTTGCTTAAGCGTCGAGTGTTGCGTCGATTGTAATCTCTGGGATGGAGGCCAGCGCACGCGAAATAATGCAGTTTTTCTTGGTGTCCTCGGCGAACTTTTGGAATTCCTCATTGCTGATGTCCGGCACTTTGGCGTTGGTGATCACATCCATGCGGCTGATCAGCAGACCGTCATCATTTTGTGTCAGGTGAATTTTGGCAGTCGTGTTGACGTATTCGGGTGTGTAGCCAGCCTTTTCTAGGCCGGAGGTCAAAGCCATCGAATAGCAACCAGCTTCAGCGGCAGCCAACAGTTCTTCTGGGTTGGTGCCAGATTCTTCATCGTCACCGAAGCGCGTCTTGAAAGATAGATTCGTCTCCTTCAATATGTGACTATCTACGGTAATAGAGCCTTTACCCTCTTTAAGACTGCCGCTCCAGTCTACTTTGGCGGAACGAACTGACATGGACGTTACTCCTTGGTGCATCGCGAATAATTACCCACGACTATACGGTTTCTTCACTGTTAGAGTCTATTATCAATACGTTAGAGCTTGCAATTGCTGCCTATCATTTGAAAAACTGATAGGTCTAGTCACTGAAATCTGCTCGCTTTTGGGTTACTGTCCAACCAGCCCTTGCTGGGCCAAATACGGAAAGGCAGCAGGCAGGCCCTCGAGGTGTGCCAATCTTTAGGCTTCCCTAGAACACCCTCAACGCACTGAAGGAACGTCAGCGTGGCGCGTCTGGGTCGTTGGCATCAATGATCATCCAGACTTCGCCTGTATGGTACGATGATAAGAACAATTCGCCGTCATCGCCCACGCTCATATGGCTGTTGAACAATGCGATATTGCCGATGTAGGTTGTCTCTAGAGCTTCAAACCCGTCATCTGGGTGGACGCCCCACAATTCACCACGGTACATATCGCCATAGATGTAGGTGCCTTGCAAGTTCTCGAACAATGACCCGCGGTAGGTGTGCCCGCCAATGATGTCCCCGATCTCGCTCGTCACTTGGGGGTATCCTGATACGGGGAAGGTTAACCCTTCTGGGTCGCAAGGGAGGCCGCCTCGGTCAAAGTGGCAGACGTAGCCATCATAAATGGGCCAGCCAAAGTTCTGCCCGCTGCTGCCGATTGGCACAGCATTGATCTCTTCGAGGCCATTACCGCCAGCATCGCTGACGAACATCACCCCTAAATCCTGATTCCAAGAAAAGGCCGCGGGGCGACGCAAGCCCATCATCCAAACTTCATCTAGTGCACCCGGATCACCGACATAGGGGTTGTCGGACGGAATGCTGTAGTTGAAACCGGCTGCCGAATTATTGACATCGATGCGCAAGATTTTGCCATACCATGAGAGGCCCATCTGCGGCTGTGGCCCCTCTAGGTCAAAGTTGACGCCGCCGTCACCCGTGCTAATATAAAGATAGCTATCTGGCCCAAAGGCGATGTAGCCGCCGATCCGTGATTGGTGATACTGTTTAATTTCTAGCACAACTTCGCCGCTGTCAGGGTTGGCGCGGTTGGGGTTGTCCTCACTGACTTGCAGCTTTTCAATGATCAAGTGTCCGTCGTTGTTGGTGTAGCTGACGAAGAAAGTCCCGTTGTTCTCAAAATCTGGGTGGAAGGCCAGCCCCCACATGCCTTCAGGGCCTTTGCCGCTGCGCACCTTCGGGCGATGATCCAAGAAGACCTCTTCCAACCGCTGCCCATTCTGAATGATATGAATATCACCTCGGCGACCGACGGCAAACAAGCGATTCGAGCCATCTTCGGCGTTACGCAGCACGACGGGCCACTCCAACCCATCTGCGATTGGCACCGCCCGGATGGCGACTTCATCAAGATTGCCAACCGTGATGTTATTGAGGTCGAGGTTTGGGTCGGGTAGGTCTTCTGGAGCGACATCACCCTCCTTATCGTCCTCGCCTTCTTCATTCTGTCTCGCTTCTGTCTCAGCAGCTTCATCTGGTTCAGACTGCGCTGTTTCTTGACCCTCAGCGACAGCTTCGCCACTGGCTAGAGTCGGCGTTGGGAAAAAGGTAGCGGTGACCTCAATGATATAGGGTGTTGGCGTTGGGCCAGCCTGATCAGGTGACAGAATTTGCTCGACGGCATCCAAGCGGAGCGTCAACTCCTGATCAGTGGGTGCAGCAGGTACTAAGGTCGGGTCAGATGTTTCTGGGTAGATGTACTCTGGTGGCGCATTCCGTGGGGCACAGGCGGCAAGTGCCGTCACGCACAGCAGAATGAGCAGAGATTTTAGGGTCAGTTTCATAGATTGTTCACGCTTGTGCATCATACCAAAATCTATATGAACATACACTCGCTAACTTGACAACGCTCGTTAAAGTGAGCAAAACAGGGGGCTGGCCTCAGTAGGTGCAGTCCTCTGTTGTATTATTGACAAACCCAATCAGTTAGTCGGCGGCGGCCTCCGCAGAAACCTGCGCCTTACCGACGTTAATGGCAGGCGCTTCTAGCGGAATGTCTTTCAGAATGAGGTTTTGTGCAATCGTTGAGGTTGAGAGCACACCCGGCAGCCCTGCGCCAGGGTGAGTACCCGCACCGACGAAGTACAAATTCTCAAAGTCCTCTGAGCGGTTGTGTGGACGGAACCATGCTGACTGGGTCAGCTTTGGCTCGACGCTAAACGCTGACCCTTTATAGCTGTTGAGCACATTCTGGAAGTGCAATGGGTCGATGTAATGCTCAGCGACGAGGTTTTCTTGCAAGTCTGGCAGGTAGTTCTCCTCCAGATAGTTCATCACCATGTCGCGATACTTGGGCGCGAACGTCTCCCAGTCGGTGCCGCTGTCAAGGTGTGGCACAGGTGAAAGTACATAGAAGTTCTCATGGCCCTCTGGCGCAATCGACGGGTCGGTGATGGTTGGCATGTGCAGGTAGAGCGAGAAGTCATCGGCGACGTAATTCTTGTGGAAGATGTCATCCAACAACCCCTTGTAGCGCGGCCCCAGAATGATGTTGTGATGCGCTAGATTGGTGTCGAGATAGCGCTTCTTCGTGCCGAAGTAAATCACAAACAATGACATGCTGTAGCTGAAGCGCTCGTAACGCTTGTCGCTGTTGCGCTTGCGGTACTTCTTGTCGATCATGTTGCGGTAGGTGAAGGCCACATCGGCATTACTGACGACGCCATCCGCCTTGATCACCTCACCGTTCTTCAAGCGGACGCCTGTGACGCGCTTACCGTTGTCTGGCTCGACGAGGATTTCGTCCACTTCACTGCTCAGGTGGACTTTGCCCCCAAGCTCAGTGAACAGCTTCTCGAAGGCAGCGACCAATGCGCCGGTGCCACCCATGGCATAATGCACACCCCATTCGCGTTCGAGGTAGTGAATCATGGCGTAGATGCTCGATGCGTCATACGGGTTGCCACCGATCAGCAATGGGTGGAATGAGAAGCAAATCCGCAAAAATTCGTCCTTGACGAACTTCGAGACGTAGGGGTAGACGCTCAAATAGGATTGCAGCTTGATCAAATCTGGCGCAACCTTGAGCATGTCCATAATAGACAAGAAAGGGTAGTCGGCTAGCTCGGTGAAGCCCTTATCAAAGATGGCTTTGGTTGAGTTGATAAAGTCCTGGTAGCCTTGCTTGTCTGCCGGGTTAATCTTGTCGATCTGGCTGAGGATGAAGTCTTCATCACCATTGTAATTGAAGACCTGCCCTTTATGGTCGAAGATGCGATAATACGGGTCGCACTCGACGAACTCAACATAGTCTGAGCGCTGCTTGCCTGCTAGCTCCCAGATTTCATCAAACATAAAGGGCGCTGTGATAATCGTTGGGCCGCCGTCAAACTTGAAGCCGTTCTGCTCGTAGACGTAAGCGCGCCCACCGAGTTTGTCGCGCTTCTCGATTAGCTCCACATCGTAGCCGTGGGCTGCCAGCCGGGTGGCGGCACCTAACCCGCCGAAGCCACTACCGATCACAATAATTTTCTTACTCATACGTCCTGCTTTGTCTCTCATCTTATTTTGTGTGTGTATCGTGAGTGTAGCGCCCTCCACCAATGATATCATTTATGGCGCAAATGTTATGGAGATTCATATAAGGTGCGGGAAACTGCTAACTGCATAACACACCTGTACAATGTGCCTTGCTTCAGCAAATTGACGCTATAATCTTTCAGCATATTGTTGAGGCCACACCAAAGGTGTAATCTGCTTGACCAACGCAGCAACCCAAACCAACAATGGCAAAGTGGCAGTACCTTTTGCTAGGTACCGTTGGTTAATCACGAGTGGCCTCTGCTGCGTGTTGTTTGTGGGGCTGGGCTTCTACTTGTTTCCGTCTTCGGGCACGGACGATATTTTCATCACCTATGCGGCTGCCGACATCCTCGCGGATACCGGGCAGCTTCTCAACTATAATGGCGAACGGCTGGAGCAAAGTTCCAGTCTGTTGAGTGTGCTGTTGTTTGCTACCCTGCACCGTTTGACGGGTGTCTCGCTGCAAATCCTTGGGCCGATCCTATCGGTTACTGCTGCTTGCGGCGCGCTGATTGCCGTTTACCCGCTCGCTGAACGCATTCAGCGAGGCAGTGGCAGCGTGACATCCGTGCTGTTGGCAACGCAGGTCTACTTTCTATATTGGGCGTGGGGCAAGCTGGAGTCAACGTTAGTGGCCTGTTTGCTGCTGCTGCTCATCTTAACTTGGAACCGTCTCCTAGAAGATGGCCTAAGCAAAGTACGGATTAGCGCTGCGGTGCTGGTTTCTGCCGCTTTTATATTGGTACGCCCCGAAACATTGATTGTCGCCCTCTGCCTGCTGATTGCTGTGTTGGCTGCCATTGTCTACTTCTATCGGATAAAACCAACAGGTGATCGCCAGCGGTTACAGTCGGCCTTACGGCGCTGGGCCGTCTTGCTTGGCATTGTGCTTGTATGCGGCCTGCTACTGTTTGCGTTCCGTAAGCTGTACTTCGATAGTTGGTTCCCCCAACCGGTAGCTGCCAAGGTTGGTGGGGTGTCGGATAGTTTCCCGACGCGGCAAATTGAAGGCATTCTTTACATCGTGGGTTGGTTGTTCGCGTGGACTCCATCGCTGGTGCCGTCGCTGGTATCTGCGTTGGTTTTGGCGGGCTATGTGTCGCTGGTGCGTCAGTCACTTGGGCCGCGTTTTAATATACCGTTGTTGCTGACAGTCGCTGCGATGTTTGCCTACTTAGCTTATGTGATCGGCGTCGGTGGTGATTGGATGCCAGGGGCGCGCTTCCTTGCGTTCATTGTACCATTGCTGGCTGTTGCCTTGACTTTCCCTGTGATGCTGGTCATGCGGGCGAACCAAAATGCAGGCGTCGTCTTTACGGCTGCTTTAGTTACAGCGCAGATTTATACCGCTTGGCTTTTTGCCACCACCCGTTTTGATACCCTCATATTGCCCGTTGCCGACCGCTATGATCAGCACATTCAACAGACGGCCTTCGATGCGCCCACCTACACATGGTTCGAGCGGGTAAACCGCCGCCACATCCGCGACATGCCCCTCAGCCATTATCTAGGTGACATAACGGCAGCCATCCAAAGCCAACAATCTGAGGAACCAGTTACAATCTTTACTGGGCAGATGGGGTTTATTCCTTACAATCTCTACCAGCAAAACCCAAGTGTGGTTTACGTTGATAGTTGGGGCTTGGCATCGACGCACCTGCTTGACTGCCCGCTGTTGGGCACCGCGGCAGTCCTAGATTTGTCCCTTGCGCTATTGCGTTCAGAGACGCAGCCAGCCGGGTGCGATTTGCCTGAAATTGACATCATCTACGACCTCATCTTAAACACAGACGCAGTGACTTTCACTGACCTGTACCGGGATATTGGATATGTAGTTGTCTACCTTCAAGTGGACGATATCAACTTTGTTGGTGGAGTAGGCAGCATGTTTATTGCCGTACACCAGAGGCATCAAGCTGTCGTCGCTGAGGTTGACATCCCAGAGACCATCTCATTCGCTGATTGGCTTCCCTGACCTTATTTCCGCATCGCTCAGAAAATGTGGCGCGGGTAGGTCGAGCGAGAGACGGCTGTCAATGCTAAGTGGTACCCCCTGCATCATCAGCCAAAAGGCCTTCTTCGCCATATACTCCGCTGGGTAAGGCTTGCCGTTGTCTAGCCACCAGAGCACCAACCCTACCTGCGCCCCCGCAATGAAATAGCCAATAGTCTCTATTGGCAGCAGGATGTTATTAGCGACCGGCGCTTTGCTAAGGCCTTCAATAATTCGTTCTGCTAGGTGCCGCTGCATGCTGTCCATGACGGTCTTTGTCGCCTGCGAGTTCAGCAGCACCCGGTATAGCACCTCTTCTTCTTCGATGTGGTTGTACAGTTCAAGGATAGCACGCCAACCTTCTTTGATGCTTTTTGGCTCAACCGGCTGAATACGGTTACGCAGTGCATGGTAGAGATTATTAAGGCAGTCTGTGAGCAGTTCTTGTTTGCTGCTGTAATGACGATAAAACGTGATCCGGGCGACTTCGGCTTCATCCGCAATATCTTTGATCGTGATATCATCGTAATCTTGTTGCGACAGTAACCGCAGTAGGGCGTCACAGAGGCCTCGGCGAGTCTTTCGAACGCGGGGGTCGTCCATATTCATGGGCATAATGTATCACCTGTTATATAGGTTACAGCAGGCTAAAACATAAAAAGATAATACCATAGGTTACTACAACAATCGAAACTCTCAACGACTCGTTGCATACAAAGAGATGAGTACTCGTAAAGAGATTGACGCTGACCATCTGTACGCTCGCCGATATGCGCTCAAGTCGTCAGTCCAGCCGCATAATCTCCTGTTTTGCACGAGTAAAAGCAATATCCAACTGCTCTGTTGAGGCGTCCATCCCGCCGCCCTGCGCCATATCAGGCCGGCCGCCGCCTTGCCCGCTGCCCAGCGTGTTGAAGATCGAACGCAATACTTGGTTCATATTGAGCGCTACATCTTGGCTGCAGGCCGCAATGATATGTGACTTGCGCCCAGAAGTACCAAGCATTGCGATGGTACGGGGCTGCTCCACCAGTTTGATCGCGAGCAGCTTGGTGTCAATATCGGGGTCAACTAAGGTAATAACCCGGTAGTTGCCCTGCGGTGGATAGGTTGCGATCAGTTCGCGTGCCATGTAGGCCGCTAACTGTTGGTGTGCGCGTTGAACACGCTGCTGTTTCTCTCGTAGGTCGCTCTTCAACTGTTGAATAGCCGCCGGGATGTCGCTGACCTGTGCTGAGAGAAGTGCACTGGCCCGCGTCACCACTTGATCTTTGTTGATGTAGTCTTGCAGCGCTCGACCCCCGCAGACGAACTCGACACGTAGGCCGCCCTTATGGGACTGCACATCGAGAATCTTCAGCAAGCCAACTTCGCCTGTAGCAACAACGTGTGTCCCGCCGCAGGATGTGGCATCAAACCCCGCTATCTCGATCACCCGCAGCCCCTCGGTCGGCAAGACATCCGGAAGCATGCGAATGCGCACAGTTTCTGGAACGCGATTCATGGGGTAAACGCGGGCACTGATTTGGCGGTTCTCAACAATGACTTCATTGGCCCGTTTTTCAACAGCATCGATCTCACGCGAGGTCAGATCGGCACGGTCGAGATCAATCGTCAGGCTGCGGCTGCTGAGATGGAAGCCGACGGTTTCGGTCTGGGTACTCTCGGCAAAAGTCTGCGTCAATATGTGTTGACCTGTGTGCTGCTGCATGTGGTCGAAGCGGCGGGCCCAATCGATCTCACCATAGACATAGCCCTCATCGATGGGTCCGTCGAGGATATGCAGCACTGCTTTGTCACTTGGACGAGTCTGCACGTACAGTACGACTCGCCCATTAAGTAGGCCGCGATCTGACGGTTGACCGCCGCCCTCCGGGTAAAAGTAGGTGACATCGAGTACAAGCGCGGGGCGCTCAAGATGCTCGGTTTGCTCTACCACACGGGCTTCAAACTGTGTGCCGTAGGCGTCATCAAAATACAGTCGTTTGGTCAACTGATGTCAATCCTCTGATGAAGAGATGGTATGTAATGGGTCAAGCGATGGCGAGCAATTTGGGTACGAGGGAAAGTGTAACTCAATAAAACGGCCTCCATAATCTAATTACGGAGGCCGTTATCTAACGTAAGGTCTAACCGACTATCGGGTGACCCTTAGCGAGTGGGGAAGTAGGAAGCGATATCCAGTTCACCAGCGATAATCTGGGCTTCGATCTCTTCGACCTCAGCTTGCAGTTCTGCTGGAACCTCATCTTCAAACTCGCCGTAGCCAGCGAGGCCAACGCCACCGTTTTCCAAGGTGCCGATGTAGTTCTCGCCGCCAGCGAACTCACCATTGAGGACACTCTCGGAGGTCTGGAAGACGGCGTTGTCCATGCGCTTCAGGACGCTGGTTAGAACCACGTCGCTGAATTCCGGTGCGCTGACGGCCAGGTCGGTATCAACACCGATCATCAGTGTGCCGGGGTTCTCCTGAACAGCAGCGACAGTACCCAAACCAACGGGGCCTGCAACTGGGAAGATGATATCTGCGCCGGAGGAAATCAGGTCTTCACCGAGGCGGCGACCGTCGTCAGTTGACTCAAAGTTACCTGCGAACAGGTCTAGGCCGATTACTTCAACGTCTGTAGCGTTGACTTCGTTGTAGTAGGCCACACCACCAGCGTAAGCGTCCATGAAGACGGTTACCGGTGGGATTTCAAGACCACCATAGGTGGCGACGGTGCCCGTTTCAGTCATACCAGCGGCGAGGTAACCAGCCATAAAGGATGGTTCCTCAACGCTGAAGAGCAGCGGGCGAATGTTCTCTGGGACTTCCTCGTAGGTGAAGTCAATGATAGCGAACGCAGTCTCTGGGTTCTCGGTTGCGAAGGTTAGGGTGTCATCGCCGAGCAAGAAACCAACCGTTACGATCAGGTCGGTTTCCTGATCAAGGTATTGGGTAATGTTGGTTGCGTAGTCGGTTTGCTGCTGTGACTCAAGGAAGCTGACCTCAACGCCCAACTCTTCTTCTGCACGCAGCAGACCGTTCCAAGCGGTTTCATTGAAGGAACGATCATCGATGCCGCCGACGTCGGTAACCATACCAACGGAGATGGTTTCAGTCATCTCTTCTTCAGCCATTTCCTCTTCGACCATCTCTTCAGCCTCTTCAGCCATCTCTTCGGCCTCTTCAACTGCTTCCTCGGCCTCAGCCTCGACTGCTTCTGCCGCCTCTTCAACGGTTTCTTCAGCTTCCTCTACAGCTTCTTCAACTTCAGCAGGCGGGGCAGCGCAGGCTACCAAAACTACTGACATCAAGGCGATTAACAACAGATACAACGGGGTTTTCTTCATGCGGATTCTCCTCCTAGAGTATTGCATGTGAGCGAATACGACATGCACGATTCTACAGACTTCTCTGAGATTAACAAATCGTTAAACACGTTTGCTTGATTATGCCTCAACTTGATTCTTAAGGGCGAGTCATTAAATAGAATTCGTATTGTGATAACTTATATTACCAAGTGATGTCAAGCGTCATCCGGATGGGGTCGATCACCGTTTGCACGATGATGGCCTCCTTGTTGAGCTGCTGCATCAGGGCATAGAAGGTACCGTACCAATAATCATGAGGCCAAGGGGTGTAAAAATGCAAACAGATATGGCGCTCAGCGAGCCGTTCCGGTTTGATGTGCCCCGGTGTTTCACCCCGGTAAGGCGCTGCGTAAAAGGCACTAACGTCCATTAAATACGTGTCGATAGTGTATTCTTCGGGAATTTCAAATGTCTCACCGATTGCCTTGCCAATCGCAACGAGGTCGAGAAAATCGCCATGCTCCTCGACATCCGTTAAGAAATCGAGCAGCTTTCGGATCGGGTACCATGTCTCCGGGTCAATCGACTCAAGGTCATGAACATAGAGCAGGGTCTCAAACCGATCCCGGTGCAATGATCCCTGCCACCCAAGAAATAAGGCTCCGATGACTTCCGTGTCCGTGTCAAATGTTTTAAGGCGAATGTGCTGCATATAGTTTGCCATCCAATCTATAATGAGAAAAACGGATCAAAATAAGTAGGTGACTCAAGTGACGCTTAATGACATTGATTTTTCAAAGCCGGAGGTTGTCCAACAGCCTTACCCCTATTATGCGTATCTTCGCGCTTCTGATCCTGTAAAGTTTGTTAAAACTCGTGGTGTGTGGTTTGTCAGTCGTTATGAGGATGTCAACCGGCTGCTGCGTGACCGGCGTTTGGGACGACAGATATTACATAAGCATTCCCGTGAGTCTCTCGGATGGGATGCCCCGCCAGCGCGATACGCCCCCTTTTACCAGATGCAAGACCATGCCATGATGGAGCTTGAGCCACCCGACCATACGCGCTTGAAGATGCTGGTTCAGAAAGCCTTCACGCCCAAACATGTGGCTGGCTTGCGCCCACGCATCACTAACATCGCAGCCGACCTAGCGCGTCACTTAGACGCCTCGCGCCCGGTAGATTTGCTGGAAGAATTTGCTGTGCCGCTGTCTGTGACCGTGATCGCGGAACTGCTGGGCGTGCCCGTCACTGATCGCCCCCAACTGCGCCCGTGGTCAAGCGACATCGTCGCGATGTTTGAACTGGGTGGCAAAGACTCAGATGTTACGGCAACTCGCGCAGTCCATGCGGTCGAGGCATTTTCGGGTTACCTTCGTGACCTGATCCAGCAGAAGAAGGCCAACCCACAAAATGATCTACTGTCTGCGTTGGCTGCCGTCGAAGAAGCAGGCGAGCGCTTGAGCGAAGATGAACTGATCGCTACCAGCATTTTGATACTGAACGCTGGGCATGAGGCCACCGTTAATGTGTTAGGGAATGGTCTCTATGCGTTGTTCAACCACCCTGATCAGCGTGAACTGCTACAAAACTACCCAGAGCATTTGCCCAGCGCCATTGAAGAGATGCTGCGCTACGATACGCCTCTGCCGCTGTTCAAGCGCTGGGTGTTAGAGGACTTTAGCTATGCTGGGGCTGATCTGAAAGTGGGGCAAGAGGTCGCGCTGTTATTCGGGTCAGCTAACCGCGATGAGCGCGAGTTTGAAGACCCCGACCGTTTCGACATTACGCGGCAGCACAACCCGCATCTATCATTTGGGGCGGGCATCCATTACTGCTTGGGTGCGCCGCTGGCTCGGGCGGAGCTTCAAGTGGCGGTGCAAACCCTGTTTGATCGCTTTCCCAAGCTCGAACTGGCTACAGATGACATTCGTTATCATCCGACGTTTGTCTTTCGCGGCCTGACCGCGCTTCCGGTACGTTTGGGTCTATAATTAGTCGAAAACCTCCCACAGCATGCGAAAGATGGATCATGATTCCAATCAACGAATGGCCTAAAGTCGAACTCCACCGCCACCTAGAAGGGGCGCTGCGCTTAACGACCTTGCTCGACCTATTTCAGAAAAACCATAAGCGCCACATGGATATCACGGTTGAGGAACTGGAACCCCTCGTTCAATTGACTGGAAATGAACAGAGCTTCTTTGATTGGATACCGATCTTTGATTACTTCATGCCCGCCCTCCAGACTGAGGACGACTTGGTGCGCATCATCGGAGAAGCCGTCGAAGATGCAGCAGCCGATGGCATCTGCTACCTCGAACTGCGCTATGCGCCCTACTTCATCGCACACTACAACGATCTGCAACCGGAAACCGTTGTTGAGGCTATCAGTGAGGGTCTACAGCAGGCACACGAACGCGTTGACCTGCCGACGGAACTGATACTCATCGCGCAGCAGTCTGGGGGAGAGGCGGAAGCTAAGCACATCGTAGAACTAGCGCAGCAGTATCAGCATAGCGCCGTCGATATGGCGGGCGACATGCGCGAACTGCCACTCGATATCTACGCGCCGATCTTCAGTGCTGCGCGTGATGCTGGTCTCGGTGTGACGATCCACGCGGGTGAAGTCGCTGGCCCAGACTCAGTCTGGGTTGCCATCACACAACTGCATGCCAGTCGGATCGGACACGGCGTCCGTGCGATCGAAGACCCGAAGCTGCTCGAAATGCTGGTTGAGCGGGGTATTCTGTTAGAAATATGCCCCTCCAGCAACGTCCAGACGCGGGTGGTCGAAAGTATTGCGGCCCACCCGATCCGCCAGTTGATGCTGGAAGGGGTCTCAGTGTGTATTAACACCGATGACCCCAGCTTGCAGGATATAACTCTGACTGGCGAATATACGCAGTTGCAGCAGGTGCATGGCTTCACCAGTAACGATTTCTGGACGGCTAACTTTGAGGCGATCAACGCGGCGTTTACCTCTGAGGCTGTCAAGCAGCAGGTGCAGCAAAAACTCGAGGCAGCGTATGGCGCCTTTTGACCGTTTAATTAGCGCAAGTGAATTCATGCTGAGTTAAATCAAAATCGACGTATTACGCCGTCTACGATATTAGACGGCGTAATATGGTAATGACAGCTACCTCACCCGCCGGATGAGGTAGCTGTTGGCCTCCTTAAGCGGGTGCTGGTGAAGCTGAGGTCAACGGAGCGGGCGGATCATCAGCAGGCTGCCCCACCATCTCTGTGCTCTCGCCGCTAATCAAGGCACGATAGGCTAACGTCCAGACGCTGCTGATATAGCACTGGAACAGCCCACCGATAAACGTTACTGGGATGATGAACAGGGGTAGGAAGACAAGCGCGGCCAGTACACCACCGATGATCCAGCGCACGTCGCCTGTGGTCGCGAGGCTCGAAATGCCGACACCAGCGAAGAAGGCAGCGACGCCCAACAGCCCGACAGCGATCAACAGAATGATCGTGATGATAAACGAGACCACCCCCCAGCCAAGGCCGATGCCAACCATGATTAGCCACATCAAACTGACAGCGCCCAAGTTGCCGCTGACCATCTCGTAACCAGCGCGGAAGCCTGCAAATACTCGTTGATCGTTCAGGGCGATCTGCCGCTGAATGAAATGCCGCAGCACAGTTACGATGATGGAGAGCGCGAAGATCAGGACGAGCAAGATGCAGCCCAGCCCGATGAACACCGGGATCAAAGCAGCTGTAAAGCCAACTGCAAACCCAAGCAGCACGGCCCCGGCAATCGGAATGATGATTAATAAGGCGATTGGTACGCCAAAGATCAGATCGACGAGCCACAGTTGAAACGCATGCCGTGACCAACCTAAGCGAAACCCCTCGCGGACTGTTCTTTGCGCCTCGGTCTCCTCATAGTCGTCAACCATTTTCATCAGCGCCACTTGTGAGACGTAGCGCAGCACAGTCAAAATGATGCCCACAACAATCAACACTAAAATGACTGCGACCCCAATACCAATTAGGATAGGCAGCATCTCTTGAAACTCAATGCTGCTGAAGAAGCGCTCGATTTCTGGTGGGGCGCTTGGGCCAGCACTACTGCCGCTGCTGCCACCTGAGCCACCGCTTGGGCTGCCGCCGCCGCCACTACTGCCGCCTGTCGTCAATGCGACGATGAACCCAAACAACCACAGGGCGCGGTATTTGGTGACAATCGTAAATGCTCGCTGAACTATTTGACCGTGATCCATGCCTACTGTTTTCCTTAAATTGTCCACTGACCTAAAGTCAGGTGAATTGGTTTGTGTAGACTGCGACTACATTTTTGTGTCGAAGTGCTTCTATTCTACGAATTACTACGCTGTTGTTAGGGAGATTGTTGCGCCAACTTCAACAAAAACCCCGACACACCGGGACGCTTATAAGATTATAGGCTCGATTAGTTACCAAAAAATGGAAATTCAATGCCGCTGGTGCCGCCTTGGGTGGCGATGAAGACCAACACAGCGACGCAAATAATGATGACACCCCAGATAACAGTTCTACTTTTCATTGCTTGACCCCTTCTTATGTTTGAGAAAATTAACCGGTGACTTTCACTCAATACGTTACTTGATTAGGCCATCTTCCTCAAGATCAACCAGTAGCTCATCCAATGAAGTGGCGCAGGCGTTTAGTTCGCCAACGGACTGTTCTAAGCGGGTCTCAATGATGCCGCTGTCCCACGAGTCCACGTAGTTGACTGCAGCTCGGTCGCAGCTAATAAACACGCGGGTTGCTGTGTTATGAAGGCCGCGGAAGCGAGACGGTGGGCTGATCCCGTTGACATTGTCAGCTAATGCACTAATGCTCATGGCGTCATCTTCTACCTGTAATCGCCAACCGGGGTTATCAACGATGCTGCGGTTGCGGGCCAGTTCACCGGCGAGTTCTGCCATGTTCCTTAGTGTGTCGAATAATTTGTTTGCCAACGGTACGATTTCGTCTCGGTAGGCCGCTTCCATTTCTGTGAATTCTGGGATGTCGGTTGGTGTCGGTGTTTCAGTTGCGGGAGCTGGCGTTGGGGCCAGTGTTGGGGTTGGCGTCACTGTTGGGGTGGTTGTGGGTGTTTCAGTCAGGGTGGCGGTTGGGCCCGGTGTCCGCGTTGGACCAGAGTCTTCAGCTTGGGGTTGTCCACAGCCTGCAAGCAGCAGCATGCTGGTTATCAACAGAACGAGATGATGAGACAAGTAACTTTGCATGATGTGGTTGGCTCCAGCGTGTGGAAAAGGATCAACGCACCATCATTCTAGAATGCCTCTGATACCTTGCCTAGTTTGACCTCATCGCTTGCGTGTGATGAGCCTCCGCTGAAGCACGTCGTCATTTTAAGGTTGGTTCCGGGTGCAATTACTTGCCTCGCAAAAAGCCAGATTTCGCAACTTCACAGTTAAGTGATGCGCCTTATTTGGCTTGACATAACAAGAAAAACCACAGTTTCTTACGAAAATGTAACTTTTTCGCGCCTTTTTCGCGGAAATTTTAACATAAGTGCATTAAGCTCCATTCTGTAAGGGAAATTCCCCTTGGAAAAGAAAGTCAATAGAACTTTCTTCATACGATAGCAAGACCGCAGACCGGAACACGTACTTGCAAATGTGCATGTTGCGCGAAACCCACCACACACCCGGAAAGGAAGCGGACTGATGATCGTTGATCCATTAGAGCGCGAGACAGAGGTTGTCAATATTGAGCAACTTGTGTTTGGCATCAATACAAATGATATTTACATCGGCAGGGAGCATCTCGGCCTGCGTCTGGCAGGGTCGGTCTGGGCAAACCCATTCCGCATTGACCGAGAGAACGACCGTGCCAAAGCCCTGCGCCAATACGAGAACTATCTCCGGCGTAAGCTGCGTGCTAACCCTCTATTACAGGAACAAATCAGATTGCTCAAGGGGCACCGGCTGGTGTGCTACTGTAAGCCGAAAGCCTGCCATGGTGACGTGCTCAAGCGTCTCGCTGATATGACTGAGTATGAGTTTCAAAGTTGGTTGGGTAAGCCTGATATCGTTGTGGGTTATGGTGAACAGCTAGGGTTCTGGTCTACGATTTAACGTTCGATGCTGTTTAAGCACCAATGTAAATAGAGCCGACGTTCTTCTTGTTGACCCCCGTCGATTTCTTCTGGCAGTAATGTGCGCCGAAAGTAATACCACATCTCTACCCGCGTAAGTGGATTAGATTGCGGATGATTCTGCCAATTTCCGTAGTAATCACAGTAGTACGCTACCCAAGCCTCGATCCGTTCCTGTTGATCGCCGTCCCGAATACCTTCCTCGTACTTACGCCAGCGCGTATTGGGCCCGCGCTTCCATAACGCCCATTCTTCGCCGACAGGTAACCCCGTGCGCAGATCGATGATGTCTCCACTGCCAAAGGTGCCTTCAATCACAATGGGGCCATACGAGCGCGACGGAATCGGGGCGAACGTCCGCCAAGATTGCCTCAGTCCAACCAATTCAATAAGGTCGCGGCGAAAATCAGTTGGGCGCTCAAGTAGTTCCCAGTCTTGATAGCGAACCGCCGTCAAACACCACTGAAAGGTCAGCACCATCAAGAAGCCCAGCCCCGCTGCTAGCATTGCTCGCCCGCCATGCCGGAGAATGGCGGGTGTCTCTGCTGTTGCATAGGGTCTGCTAACATTCCTTGGCGCACTTGACTGTAACCCGCGGGCAAACAAGGATAGAACAGCCTCGAACACCTGCCTAACCGGCGTTGGGCGTAACAGCCACAGCCACAGGCGGCTCAGTGGTAGGTGCCCATAGATAGTGCGCCACGCCTCCCAACCTGTCAGCATGTTGCCGGCTGCATCACAGCAGGCGACGCCACTGGGTTGATTGGCGGTTGCCAATGACGTATCAATACTGACGCGGTCTGTTGTTGTTTGGGCCAGCACATACCATAGCGGGCTGTCATTCGCTGGCATACTGATGAATGTGGGTGCTCGCTGAACTCTCAGGCGATCATCAAGTGCTTTGAGCGTTCGCGGTTGCAGAAACATGATGTAGGCCGACAGCAGCGCACCTAAGAAATTCTGAATCGCCATCAACAAAGCGATGCTGCTATGCAACAACGTGGTGCTGAAGAGAGCCAGCCGTCGCAGTAAGGGTTGCAGAAATGGGGCAAACACAAGCAGCGTCCAGAGCAATTCAACAGCCACTGTTGCCCAAGTGACGATTTGCATCAACCAGTATGGTGTATTGGTAACGACCCAACGGCCCAGTGGTCTTTGAAACGTCTCTAATTGGAGTGCGAGGCTAACGGCATCACCCCCTAGCCAGACTCCGCCTGGAAGCTTTGTCAACCCAGAAAACAAATAAACAAGTGCTACTTGGAGTTGGATCATCCTAACGGGAAACGCGTAAACGGTGCGCGGTTCTTTCTTAACGCGTAAGTCTGGTAGATGCTGTGAGATGTTGTAGTGTCGCACCCGCTCAAGTAACGCATCGATGGCGTAATGCTTACCGACTGGGATGAACATCATCCAGAAGGCTAACAGGCGCATCAGCGTGTCGCCCGCATTCAGCACATATGGGTTGCGGTTGTGCACTGACAAAATCAGGATGAAATGTAAAATGGTCATCAGCCGTGTCTTCCAGCCGAACAACAGCAGCAGCAGCACCAGTATCCAGAAGGTGAAAAAGGCTTGCACCATCCAAGGCTGGCTGAAGGCCATCATCAGAGAGGGGCGCCAGTGACTAAAGCCAATCTCTAGCACAGTTGACCTTGAAAAGATGCCGTTGTCGGAGTACATCATCTGAGAAAGCGGCAGGAAGAAGGCCGCGACCCGCAGCATGAACAGCGCATAGAAGATGCGAAAAATGCTGATGGGCCGCGCATCGACTTGACCAAACCAATAGCCAGGCCGGAACAGATTATAGTCTGGGTTTAAGAAAGGTTTGTTGGCGGGCACTGTACGATACTGGTCGATGATGCTGATCAAAAGATGCCCGTTATTATACTCGGCGCTGGCTTAATTCGGTATGATGCTCAGAATTGGTAGGTCACGCCGGTCATCGCTTCGGAGATTTTCCATAGGCGGTCAATTGACTCTTGTGCCTTGGCTTGTGCCGGGTAACGATAGGGCGCTGCTCGGCCTGCAAACCCCTGCTGCGGGCCGTAATAATCCCCCTGTTTGATCACCGGATCGACGGCTACCCGCACTTGTGACCGGGCGCCAACATCGGCAGACTGGGCAACGATCCTTAGGAAGCCCTCGATGATCGGGCCCAGACCCGGTATCGGGATGTTAATATAACGCCCGAGGTCGGTGGCGACTCCGCCAGGGTGGGCCGCAACGCTCAGGACGTCGAGGTTGGCAGCCTCCAGCCGTTGTTGCAACCCCTTTGTAAACAATAGATTCGCCAACTTACTCTGACTATACGCGTCGAAGGGTTTGTAATTGTCGCCCAGTGAAAAATCATCGAAGTGCATCCGACCGTTATTGGCTGCCAAACTGCTGACGTTCACCACGCGGCTGCCGGGTGTTTGTTTCAGTACATCCAGCAGCAGACCCGTTAGAGCAAAATGCCCCAAGTGGTTGATGCCTAACTGAAATTCAAACCCGTCGGCAGTGGTCTGTTTCGGGGTTGCCATTACACCGGCATTGTTCATCAGGATATCGAGGCGCTGGTACGTCTCTGTGAAGGCCTGGGCAAAAGCTTGTACTGATTCGAGATCGCCTAAGTCGGCTTGCAGCACGTCGATGTTGGCCTTTGGGTGATCTTGACGAATCGTATTGGCGGCACGCTCGCCGCGCTCTATTGAACGAACCGCCATCACGACCGTTCCGCCCTTTTTCGCCATCATTTTGGCTGAGGCATAGCCCAGCCCACTGTTTGCCCCCGTTACAACGATCATCTTCCCCGTGAGGTCAGGAATATCTGCTTCAGTCCAATTATGCACATGGTATCATTTCACATCTAAATTGTTGTTGGCTGGAGTCTGACACGAATATCGTACAAATACCGTTTGAAATACGTCAATGCGAGATAAAAACAGCCTAACACTCTTTCTTTTACCAAGCGTATGCCTGCGGCGCTTCACCGCCGGGGCCGGGCCAAATTTCGTCCAGCTTATCCAACGTTTCTTGATCCAAGGTGATCTCGGTGGCGCGGACGGCACTCTCTAGTTGTTCCATCGTGCGTGGGCCAATAATCGGTGCGGTGACGGCAGGCTGGTGCAGCAACCAAGCCAAGGCGACTTCAGCCGGGGGGTGGCCTAGCTCGCGACAGAGGCCTTCATACGCTTCCAACTGGGCGCGATGCTGCTCAACCTTTTCGAGTACTTGGTCTTCTTTACGCCGTCGTGACTCAACTTGCGCCAACACGCCTGCCAAGAGACCGCGTCCGAGTGGGCTCCAAGGGATTAGGCCGAGGCCGTAGTTCTCACAGGCTGGAATCACTTCGAGTTCGATCATACGATTGTTCAGGTGATAGATACTTTGCTCGCAGACGAGGCCCATCATGCCGCGTTTGTCTGCTTCTTGGCAGGCCGTGGCGATATCCCAACCGGCGAAGTTACTTGACCCAACATAGACGACTTTGCCTTGCTTTTGTAGGTTGTCAAAGGCGTGCCACGTCTCCGCCCACGGGCAGTTGCGGTCAACATGGTGCATCTGGTAGAGGTCAATATGGTCGGTTTGCAGGCGCGTAAGGCTGCCCTCGCAGTGTTTCCGAATCTTGTAAGCGGATAGACTGTGACTATCACTATTAGGCTCAGGGAGGGCGTCTTTGCGAACCACATTATTATAGACTTTGGTTGCCAGCACAACGGCATCTCGGCGACCACCGCCCTGTGCCAGCCACTTGCCGATGACTTCTTCTGTGTAACCCTGCTCAACTTCCCAACCGTAGACGTCTGCTGTGTCAAAAAAATTGATACCTAGTTCCAATGCCCGATCCATAATAGCGAAGCTGTCGTCTACGGATGTATGCCAGCCAAAGTTCATGGTGCCGAGGCATAAATTACTGACTAACACGCCGTGCTTGCCTAAGCGTTGGTGTTCAACAGCCATGTGTTTTCTCCTTTTCATTGAGAGCGATTAAAGCGTTGTTACGAGCATACAATAGTTGCCCCGTCTTTAGACAGTATTTTTGCTCCGCAGCCCGGTAAAAGTGCCTATAAACAGGATATAAACAGAATCCTACCGCTCTGACAATAGGGCCAGGTGGCAACCCCTTATATACTGATAACTAATCATACTAATGAGAGTAAGGGGAGTGCACTGTGCACAAACGGGCGTTCATCAAGGTAGCAGCAGCAAAAGCAGGGATGACTCAGGTAGAGTTTGAAAAGTTGTACGATGCGATGCTGGAAACAATCACCGAAAACGTTGCCGAAGGTCATAAGGTACAACTAACGAGCTTTGGCACATTCAAGGCGAGTAAGCGTAAAGCTCGTAAGGGGCGCAACCCTGCTACCGGTGAGGCAATGACGATTCCGGCGCGAACTGTTGCCGTGTTTTCAGCGGGAGCAGCACTTAAACGTGTGATCGCAGCCGCATTCGACGAGCCGGCGAAACAGAAGCCAAAGGCAAAAAAAGCCAGCAAGCCGGCGAAGAAAAGCAAAGGTAGGTCAGCTAAGAAAGCATTGACTCGTGAGATTGAGCCAGCCGGACTGTCCGCGGCGCAGTTTAAGACGTTCGCTAAGTAGGCTTTAGTTGTTACGATTGAATCGAAAAGGGGCTGCACACAGATTGTGAAGCCCCTTTGTGTTTAACTTTGTATCAAATTAAAGTATGGGGTAATTGGCATCAAAGTTGGGTTGATCATCACCCTCTGTTGATGCTGCTTCCGCATCATTCTCTTCATCAGACGCTTCCATGTTTTCATAGTGAAGTGCGTCTTCATCGTTGTTGTCATCATTTCCCACGGATGCCACATCGTCGCCCTCGTCTGTCGCTTGGATGTCTTCCTCATGGGCCATCTCGTTATGGTCACCGTTCATGGTTTCTTCGTGCTCATCAAAACCGTTGGCCTGCTTCTCTGTGTTGAGTTCAACAAGGTTGTCCATACCTGGCTGGCTGGCTGCGGGTAGGTCGTCCTCAGCAATGGTCTGCATCGCGCCGTCGGCATCCATGTCAGCGGCATCGTCGGTCACAGGCTCTATGCCGCTCTCGGTATCTATTTCGGCTTCCATTTCTTCGATCTCAGCAGCCCCTATCGCATTAGTCGTTTCTTTGCGCAGTGGGAGGCGGTTGATAACATCAGCGATGTGCCCACGGAACTGCATTTCGACTTCCTGCGCCTTGCTGTACATCTCCATCTCGGCCAGCCATTCGGCATATTGACGGTTGGTCTCGTCGATGATCATCTGGAGGGTGCCAAAATGCACGGACTCAATCTCGTCAATGTTGGTGTCGTCAAGGATGACTTTATCACCGACGAGACGGGCGATTTCCGGACGATGATCCTGAATAAATGCTGGCGGGTTGTTCCAGAGCTTCTCAAACAATGAAACCCACTTCAAGGGTGGAACGGACGAGACACGAAACGGAATTGAATAGGTATCCGTTTGGTCGGACATCAGCGTGCGTGGTGTGGTAATTTCCTCTTCAACAATCTCTAAGACTTCGATCTCTTCCCATACCATGGAATGCTCCTTCCAGTGTAGTAACACGTCGGACTATATAGTGTTGATATTGTACCAGCGTAATGAAAACGCCAAGGTTAATAGACGGGTTATACAGCGTTAAATTGACAATAACTGCCTGTGCTAGCGCGTGTCTTAACATGTTAAATTATTGTAAAGGTTTTGCTGTTATAGTGATTTAATATATGTCGAAATGCTTTCAATGATTGGGCCCTAGCTGATGAGAAGCTAACATAAATACGGTATCATTCGATCCGGGTAATATCACAGCCGCGCTACTAAAGATGAAAGCAAATAAGCATGAACCAACCGACGCGTTCCCTGCCGAATCCGGAGCAGTATTTTCCAATACCTGACCCTGATCTTAAAGTGGGGTCAACGACCATGCCCGTTTGGCGGGTACACATCTACCTGAAAGATAACCCGCTGCTCGGCTTCGGGTTGGATATCAACGGGCAGGTGAGTTTTGGGCGAGCTGGGCAGGGCAAGGCGTTCTTCAATATGACTCCCTACGGTGCCCAGGGAAAAGGCGTCTCGCGCCAGCACGCTGAACTGCGTCCAACCGTGCAGAACCTCTACATTATTGATATGGACAGCCTCAACGGAACGTTTGTTAATGAAAAGCGCGTCGGGATGCATTCGCCGACCAGTCTATCTGATGGGGATGTTGTCCGGCTCGGTCACCTTGAACTAATTATTCGGATTATTAACCGTCCGAAAGGGTTTACCAAAGGGTTACGACAACGGGCCAGCCTCGCCGAAGCAATGGCAGGAATGGCCAAGGTGATCGTATCACAGCGCAACCCAGATGAAGTTGTTGAACAGGCACTTGCGAGCACAGTTGAACTAACTGAAGCCGGAGAAGCTGCACTGTGGATTGTTGAGGAGAAGACCGGGGCCCTGCGCCTTGAAGCCCACTTGGGTATGGGGGAGCAGGCTGAACGAAGCCGTAACCTGCCCATTGACTCAACCCTGCCGGGCAAGGTCGTTGCTTCGGGTAAACCATTTCGGGCCAATTCTCAAGGAGAGTCCAGCAAAGTCAAAATACGCACCGACTATCTTGTTGAGTCGGTGATATATGTGCCGCTCAAACTCAGTGATGTCACCTTTGGTGTGCTGGGGGCTGCTCACCGAGAAGCGGGCCAGATGTTCAGTGATCGAGACGAGACGATCCTGATTGCGCTTGGTGATCTGGCTGCCGTTGCTATTCAAAATGCGCGTTTGTATCAGGCTAGTGATGAGGCCCTTGGGGAGCGCGTGAAGGAACTCGCGGCGATCAATGAATTAACCGCTTTGGTGACTGAAACCCTTGATTTGTACGAAGTGTATGATCTTCTCAAGGAGAAATTGCTAGAACAATGGCCTGTTGAAGCGGCTGAACTGTGGTTGCTGGATGAGGAGCGGCGTCAGTTTGTCTCTCTTTCGGGAATGGCGCTTGCAGCCGAACCAGTTTGGCATAGTCCCTCGGCTGCGAGTGTGGTGGGGCAGGTTATTCGGACGGGTGAACCGTATCTCAGTAATGACCTTTCGCGCGATACTACCTTTCGGCAAACGGTCGATGGTGTACTTGGCCTGAAAGAGTCATCGATGGTCTGTGTGCCGCTGATGTCACATGGGATCAATGTCGGCGCAATTGCACTTTACAATCGCAAAGAGGGCCAATTCTCAGAGCTAGACACGCAGCGCCTTAAAACTTTCGCCTCACCAGCTGCCGCTGCTGTGCGCAACGCCAGCCTGTTTCGTCAATCCGAACGGGAGCGGGCTATCGTTCGTGAGTTGATTAATCGTTTCCCCGGCCCATTGATCATCCTTGACGGAATAGGGCAGCTACAAATCGTCAATGAAGCCGCACAATATCTGATAGCTAATCACCTAGCAGATACGATGATGGGCATCAGCGATATCCGTGAAAAGCAGCGTGGCGAACTTGAAATCGATGATAGAGTATATCTCGTCACTGCGCAGCACACACCAACCATTGGTACATTGATCATCATGCAAGATATTACCTATCGTAAGCAGCTCGAAGTGGCTCGTGAGGAGTTTGTCCATGGCCTCTCTCATGATCTCAAGAGTCCGCTGAGTTCAATCTCAGGCTATGCCCAATTGATTCAAGAGGGCCCGCTTGAAGAACAAGAACGACGCTTTGCTGACAACATCATACGAGCCTCGGACCGCATGCTTGTGATGATCAACCATTTGCTTGATGTCGCCCGTTTGACGGGTGACGTCTCGCGCGAGCGCAAGCCATTTGATTTAGTTGAGGTCTGCGAGGAAGCTGTCCAAGACTTGTATGGTGCTGCCTTGATAAAGAATATTACGATTGAGATGGATATTCAGGGACCTCCCTGCCTGGTGATGGGCGAGCGTTTGTATTTCCACCGTTCCATGCTCAACTTGATCGACAATGCCATCAAATATTCACCAGAAGACAGCCATGTGCTGGTGGGAATTCACTTCAACTCAGAACAAATTACGGTGATTGTGCGGGATGATGGGACAGGTATCCCTGAAGCTGATCTGCCGCATATCTTTGATCGTTACTTCCGTGGCAAACAGGATCAGGGTGAGGCCATTGGCATCGGCCTTGGGCTGGAATTAGTCCGCACTACGCTTGAAGCCCACAGCGGTACGATTACAGCGTCCAACGCAGAAGGCCATGGTGCGCAATTCACCATTGTGCTTCCAGAGACGGTTCGAGCTTAGTAACACGACACCGCGACCCTAATCTCTCATCAAGATGATAGACTACATAGTAGCTCTCTCAATGCTAATTGTGATCTGCAGCCCCGTTAAGTGGTATCCTCTGCGGGCACCTTGACCATTTCACGACGATAGAAAGAATAACCTTCTGGCTCAAGCAGACTCCTCAGCCGAGATTGCCCTAGAACCGCTGCCGTTTTGGCGGCGGCTAGGATACGGCATCGGCGACATTTACGGTGGTGGCTCGACGGTTGCCATCAGCTTTTATTATCTGGTGTTTCTTGTCGATATTGTTCGGCTGGACCCGCAGTTAGCTGGGTTTGTTATTCTCTTCAGCAAAATCTACGACTCAATTACCGACCCGCTCGAAGGTGTGCTCGTTGACCGCACGCGCAGCCCGCTAGGCCGTCGCCGTCCATACTTCATTATTGGTGTACCGCTTATATTCATTACCTTCTATCTGCTGTTCAACCCAGTAACGTTCGAGACGCAGGTCGGACGCTTTGCCTATGTGATCATGGCCTATGTGCTTTTCTCAACCACGCTTAGCTTGGTAATGGTTAATTACAATGCGCTCCAGTCTGAGATGACCCCAGATTACAACGAACGGGCGACCCTTGGGGCCTTTCGGTTGGTCTTCTCTGCGACTGGAGCGGTGCTCGCTGGTGGCTTGCCGCTGCAACTGACGGCGCTGGCTGCTGATGCCCGTATGGGTTGGCGTTTGATGGCGCTGATTTTGGGCGCGATCTTTGCTTTACCCTTTATTTATGTGGCGATTGCTGCCAAAGAAAACCCTGACTTTCAAGAGATTGAGCCAGAGCCCTTCAGTTTTCGCCAGGCGTTCATTGAGCCTTTCCAGATAAAGACGTTTGTGTATCTAGTGGTGCTCTACATTCTGCCATTTATCGCCTTGGACGCAATGAGCGGCAGCATTGTCTTCTTCGTCAAGAATTATCTTGGTCAAGGGGAAAACACAACCAGCATCCTCAGCGTTGTGATTCTTGGCTCACAGTTGGTGGCTTTACCCTTGTTTACGCGGCTCAGTCGTTTAACTGGAAAACACCGTGCCTATTTGATTGGTGGCCTTGTGTGGATTGTGTCGATGTTTGGTACCTTGTTGGTCGCACCAGATTCATCACCATGGCTGTTGTACGGCGTCGCAGTGATTGTTGGTAGTGGTATCGGTGGGGTTGTCGTCTCGCTGCTGGGAATGTTCCCTGACATCCCAGATGTGGATGAACTGCAAACGGGTCAGCGGCGCGAGGGCATGTATTCATCCTTCCTAACGTTGTCACGCAAGTTTAGTTCGGCCTTTGCCTTGTTTTTGGTGGCTCAGTTTATTGGCATTATGGGTTACGTGCCCCCGGAAGAGGTGATAGTAGATGGTGCCACCCGGTTGGTAGAACAACCTCAGTCAGAGGCGTTCGTGCTTGGTCTACGCTTGTTATTTGCGTTTTTGCCGCTGGTATTTGTTGGCCCAGCTTTGTTCATCTCGTTGCGCTACCCGCTGACGGAAAAAATTCACAACCGCCTGCGCCGTGTGTTGCTTCGGCGACGTGCGGGCGAAGCTGATGATGAGGCTATTACACAGGAGGCCGAAGATCTCCGTCAAACGCTCGTCTAATTGTCTCTTGCATCATTACTACAGGGCCAGGTTGTTTCTTCTTGGCTGCTACGTCGGCGTAATCTGCCATTAATAATTTGAAGACACTGTCCCAGCTGTTGGCCTCAGCGTGTGCCCGCGCCTTGCTGCGCATCTGGGCATGTTTCTCTGGGTTGAGGATAATTTTCTGGGCCGCCTCGACAAACCCCTGGCGGCTGTTGGGGTCTACCAGATAACCCGTCTCGTCATTCAGCACAATATCAAGTGGGCCGCCAGCCGCTGCCGCTAGCACCGGAACGCCTGACGCCATTGACTCCAGCAGCACATTACCAAGAGTCTCGTTCATTGCTGGGAACACGAACAGATCAGCCGAGGCATAGGCATGTGACAGCTCGTCACCCGTCAGGAAGCCCGTAAAATGGGTCGGAGTGCCAGCAAAGTGCTCGCGGATTTGCTCGCCTGCAGGCCCATCTCCGACGATAGCCAGCCTTGCGTCGGGTATACTGAGCAATACATCTTTGACCCACTCAACCCGTTTTTCCGCCGACAAGCGCCCAACGAATAGCAGCAGTGGTGCCTCTGGGTTGCCTTCACTGAGGCGCTTGCGCCATTCTTGCGATTGATATGCTGGGTTGAATCGTTTCGTATCGACCCCGCGAGTCCATACGCGTAGCCGCTCAAAGCTGCGGTCAGCTAAAATTTCCATGGTAGCCTTGCTGGGGCATAGATTTAAATCGGCCTGATTATGCACCCAGCGCATATAGGCCCACAGCGGTTCGCTAAAAATACCGAGCCCCCATTGCTCTGCAAAGCCGGAAAGGTCCGTATGGTAGGACGCCACAACCGGGATGCCTAATTGCTTGGCGTGCTTCAACCCGATTAACCCCAGGGCAATCGGATGGGCAACGTGGATGACATCCGGCTTAAATGCTTCAATCTCCTCGCGCACTGTAATAATGGGCGAGATCATCTTTAGTTCTGGATATAAGGGGAAGGGTGCACCGGGCAGTCCGATCACCTTAGCGCCTGCATAGTTGCTTGGGCCACCCTCCGGCGCAACGACAATTGCATCGTGACCTTCTCGTTCAAGATATTCAAGCAAATAACACAATGTGTTGACGATGCCGTCTAGTTTCGGCAGGAATGTCTCAGTGAATAAGGCAATGCGCATGGGTTCAAGCTCCAAAGGGTTCAGGGAGTGGTGTTTGGCTCTATAAATAATAACAAGCGACTGGTATCATTCGTTACTTGATTACTCTGACAATTAACGGATCTTAGACGACGTTGTGCTTAAGGATAGCAAATCGATTTTGAAACTTCACAAAGTGATTTCCATACGTCTATTGATTAGCGTTGCTGCTGCTGCTGTTTCCACAGTACACTTACCGCTGTCAATGGAGTAGTCATATTTCCATTGGCAGCGTTCATAATAAAGGCCGGGCACAACATGATGCTCAATATTCCCCTCTATAAAAACGTTCAGGACAGCATAGCGAATATGCAACAGCCTGTGGGGCCCCACGTGAATGATGCGTCATAATCCACTCGTGTGGCAGGCTTGGAATCGTCGTCAGGTTCTGTCGACCGCTGCCATCTTGGTGACGGTTGTAGCTGCCTGGGGCGGTATGTTGTTCATGTTGGACTCGCTTCGATTTACGCTGATCCGGGGTACTCTCTGGGTCGTGTTGAGTTGGTTAATGCTGTTCGTTTGGTTCTTTCCAGCGGTCAGCTTCATCATAGCAGTACAGCGCGCCCGTATGGCAGTTCAGCAAGATGTTTACCAAGTGCTCAACACAACCACAATGACAGCTCAGCAGATTGTCTTAGGCTACACTGCCCAGACTTTGTTCTCGTTGCGCTGGATGCTGCTGGCTAGTCCACTGTTAACCGTCATGGCAGGGACTTATCCGAGTATTTTTGGTGGCGAGATAATTGTCCCAATTGATCTACTGCCGTTGACGATCACATGGTTGTTGCTGCACACGACTGCTGTTGTAGTTGCAACGTGGGCAATCTTTACTTGGGGTGAACACTCGGCGATTTATTTACTGGCTGCTCTGGTGACCGGCATGGCACTGACTGGGTTGGGCCTCGCACGGGATCGCTTCGCCTTCCAAAATATGACCTATGCCTGCCCTGTACATATTGATACGGCCCCTATTCCGTGGCTGTGGGTTAATGTAGGAGGCGCAGCCGCTGCTGTCGCCCTCCTAATGTGGCAGCCGAAGTTGGGCGCACGCTGGCGTATGCTCCTATTCAGCGGATTGTTGGCCTCCATTGTGATTACCAGTGGTAGCAGTGGGTGGCTCCGTAATTGGCAGCGCTACTTGGAGCGCCAAGCTCTAAACGCAATCGAAGCGACGAACTTCACCGTTCGGCGTGAGGGCAATGACTGGGCCTCGCCGATTGATCACTGTCGCTGGCCGGGCATCCAATGTGAATGTGGGCACGTTCAATGGGTAGACCTGCGCGAGCGCGGCATTACGGGCGTGCTGCCCACCGAGATTAAGCACTTGCACTATGCGCAATATCTTAAACTACGTAACAATGATTTAAATGGCTTTCCGCCGCAATTGGTGCAAATGCGCAACCTGAAAGAGATCAGCGCAGTAGACAACAACATCACAGCCCTACCAGCACAGATAGGTCGTCTGGACAATATGACGACTTTGGAGCTACACGTCAACGCTATCCAGCAACTACCGCCTTCTATTGGTCATATGCACTCCCTCGTTCTATTGGACGTTAGCAACAACGATTTGCAGACAATTCCTCCGTCGATAGGGCGCATGCCATCGTTGGAACTATTGAATGTCAGCAGCAACAATCTCACAGAGTTACCGCCGGAAATTGCAGCGATTGAGACGCTTCACACTATCCGGGCTAATTTCAACCAGCTTGAGACCCTACCACCGGGAATTGGTCAGGTTGAACGCCTGCAAGATTTATCCATTAACGACAATCAACTAACGTCTCTACCAGCAGAAATGGGGCAGTTGCAAGCCTTGCGCTATGTTTCAGCATCAAATAATAACCTGACGAGTGTGCCGTCAGAATTGATCGATATTGCAGCCCTCGAGGGCATTCTGTTATTCGGCAACCCACTGAAGACTCTGCCAGCCAACGCTTGTTTATTTGATGGCCTTGATGTTGACCAAGCGGCTTATCTGCGAGCTTGTGCGGAGTAGACTATGGCACCAATTCTGAGGGCTGAGTGCAACCGGATCGGCAAGTTTAGGCTCATTGTCTCCGCCTTACTGATTACTGGCGGCTGGGTTGCTGCACTCTATTTTATCCCGATTAATATCGGTCAAAACATCGATGGACTGGTGTGGCATGGCCTTGCGGTAGCAATCGCTCTGACGTGGTTTGCGCCGGTCTTCACACTGGTTGCCGCTGCTTGGCTGATGGGCCAGCGTATGCAGCTTGAGTCTTTCATCGCCCTGCGTAGTACATCCCTTTCCCCCTCAGCGATTATGTACGGCTATGCTATTGCTGCTCTGCTGCGTGTCCGTTGGATTTTTGCGGCTAGCCCGCTCCTGATGCTGATGTCCGCCACCTTCTTTGAAGGCGAATTAATTCATCTAGTAGAACTGCCGCAGATTAGCGCTCTATGGCTTTTCTCAAATTTGCTGGCGGCTTTGTTTGGTACTTGGGCGGTGTTACGTTGGGGGCATTCGAGTAGTGTGTACATCATTGGGGCAGCACTGTTCGGGCTGGCTGTATCGTCAGTTGGTATTGTCCGTGATAGCATTCGCTTTGATTGCCCCGTCTTTGTGGAAACCGCGCCGTTACCGTGGCTGGAACTCTTGGCGGCGTCCATTGTTGCTATTTTTCTACTGAGTGTGCTCCCCGTGCTTCGCGAGCGCTCGTATTCGCTTGAACGCTATGTGCTGCTGCCAGTTGTGTGTGCACTAATCGCTGGCGTCGGTTGGGTCGGGGAGTGGCAGCTTCACCGCGAGGCGCTCGCCGCCCAGAGCATTTACCCTGAGCGTGACGCAGAGGTGTGTAATTTGCCTGGGATGGTCTGTACTTGTGGTCGAGTCGCCACGTTGAGTGTTCCGGCACAAATGGTTGATGCTAACAGCACGCTGCTCATTCCACAGGTTGCCCACTTGGAGTACCTGCGCGCCATTCATGTCCCTGCCACCCTTCAAACCACAATTCCGACTGAGGTTTTCTCGCTACCTCACTTACAGAGCCTATCCTTACCGAATGTACAGCTTGCCGCCATCCCGCCCGAAATAGCCTATGCGCGTGGCTTAGTGACGCTGAGCTTACAGGACAATGACCTTAACGAGTTACCATCACAGCTTGGGCAGTTGAGGCGGCTGCAAGTCCTAGTGTTGACGGGCAACAGGTTGCGAGCTCTGCCACCTGAGATCGCTGAGCTACGCTCTCTATCGTTCTTGTTAGTTGACAGGAACCAACTCGAAGACCTACCAGACACCTTCGATCAGTTGACCGCGCTTGAGCGGGTCGCGTTATCAAGTAATCAGTTTGAAACGATACCCCTAGAATTAAGTCGCTTACCAAACCTGGAAGCGGTAGCTCTCAACAACAACCCTTTGGTAGAGGTGCCCGCAAGTGTATGTGATGATGAACGCATCTTGTTAAATGTGGAAGTTAGGGTTGCCTATTGCGGTCAACCCTTTGTTGAATAGGGAAGACTCCACGCTGTTAAGGCGTCTAGGGTATATGCGTTGAAGCGCGCCAATAAGTGAAGGAGTCACCATGACCGCCCCTGCATGGGAGGTAAGTGCACTCACACCGGACGCAGCAGAGTCACTGGCTGCCTACCAAGGTAAGCCCTTATTGCTGCTCTTTTGGAACATCGGCTGTGCTGGTTGTACTGGTCGGGCCATTCCAGCTACCAAGCGTTTCGCTGAGCAATACCCTGACCTCCAAATTGTGGGCCTGCACACGACGTTTGAGGGGCCATTAGGGCGAAACCCAAATGATATCCAAGCGGTGGTGAACTACCTGGATGTTACCTATCCGATTTTGCTTGATCAAGGGTACGCAACCTTCGATGCATACGAAGCCGGCGGCACGCCGCACTGGGTTTTGTTTGATGCCGAAGGCCGCGTTAGCAAGAGTTTTTTCGGTTCAATGCCGGGATCAATGCAGCGGCTAGAGTACGCGCTAATGGAGTTGTTTGCCGAGTAAGCAATCAATCAGGGTGGTGAAAGGCGACTCGGCTGTTTGTCTCTAATCATCTGATAGATTATCCAACGCAGCATCAATGCGCTTGCGCAGTTCCTTTGGCATACGTTTACTCTCGTTGATGCGCAGCCCACCCCCAACCAATGACTTCGTGAACTCCTCCGCAAACGCCGTACAGCTTTCATAGCGCAGCTTGGGGTCTTTGTTGAGTACCTTCATCATCACTTTTTCCGCAGACTGCGGTAGGTCGGCCTCTAGCTCTGTTGGTGCTTGTGCGGTCTTCAGGACGTGCATTTGAATAATCTTCATGGGGTTATCTGCCATGAACGGCACGGTTCCTGTGATCATTTGGTAGAGGACGATGCCCAACGAGTATTGGTCAGAGCGACCATCGAGTTCATCCCCCATACACTGTTCTGGGCTGAGGAAGGCCGGTGTACCAACCAAGCCGCCCCCAGTAAGTTTCATAGACCCCTCTAGCAACTTGGCGATCCCAAAATCTGCTAGGTAGACGTTATCTTCCTCATCGAGCAGTATGTTGGCAGGCTTCACATCACGGTGGAGAACCCCCTTTTTATGAGCATAGTCTAACGCTGATGCCACTTGGATCAGTAGGGCAGCGACTTTTTCATATGCCAGCTTGTCCTTATGGATGCGGTCTTCCAGAGAGCCACCGTCAATTAGCCGCATGGTCAGGTAGGTGTCGCTGTTTTCTTCGCCAAAACTGTGCACTGGGAGAATGTTGGGGTGCTCTAACATAGCGATAGCGCGTGCCTCTTGCTTGAAGCGCTGCCGAAATTCAGCCGCTTGTTGGCTGGGGCCGCGGCTGGCGAGAATCTTCAGGGCCACGAACCGGTCGAACGACGGATCGTAGGCTTTGTAGACTGACGAATGACCTCCCGCGCCAATCTGCTCGATGACGATGTACTTTCCATACCTACGTCCAGCCATCTCAGGCATCGCGACTTACTCTCTTTTAGTGATCAGTAATTACTTTTTGTCATTCTTCTTGGGCTTCTTCGGATTTTTAGGTGTGTCATCCATATCCAAAGAACCGAGGGCATCGTCAATGCGATTACGTAGTGCACGCGGCAAGCGGTTGCTGCCGCTAATCCGCAGACCTTTGCTGGTCACAGCATCGTAGAAGGCATCAGCTAAGGCTTTGCAGTTAGAAAAGCGTTCCTTTGGATATTTGGCAAGGCCTCTCATCATAACAACCTCAGCGGCCTCTGGCAGGTTATAGCGTAGTTCCTGCGGGTTGATTGGCTCCTTGCGGATGTGCATCTGAATGACCTTCATGGGGTTATCGTGGTCAAACGGGATGCGCCCCGTCACCATCTGGTAGAGCAGCACAGCCAGCGAATACTGGTCGGCAGCTGGGCCGACGTCTTCGCCGAGCGCCGTTTCTGGGCTCATGTAGGCCGGTGTACCGGGCAGTAGGTTACCGGTCAGTGTGCTGGACATCTCAACCATCTTTGCCAGCCCGAAGTCACTGAGGAAAGCATTGCGGTTGTTGTCCAACAGAACATTCTCGGGCTTTACATCGCGGTGAAGCACACCATGCTCGTGGGCATAGTCGAGTGCCAACGCTGATTCCGTTATCAATCGGGCGATCTCGTCGAGTGGAATAGGCCCCTCATTTCCGATCATGTCTTCAAGCGACCCACCTGATAAAAAGCGCATTGCCAGATAAAGCTGACCGTCCTGCTCGCCATAAGCGTAGATTGGCAAAATATGCAGGTGTTCGAGGCGGGCAATGGAACGGGCTTCGCGGTCGAAGCGAGCTCGGAAGTCGGCATCTCGCGCTAAATTTGGCAGCATTACTTTAACGGCTACATGACGATCGACGCCGGGTTCGTAAGCCTTATAAACCTCAGCCATGCCACCTTCGCCGATCTTTTCTAAGATTTTGTAGTGTCCAAGTGTACCGTTTTCTAACATCATCAAGACCCTTTCGAGTGCCAGTTCTTCCGATATTTTAACACAGTTATCTGTATGACTTGAACATTATCCTGCCGAATCTAGTGTAGCCCATAGGAGATAGCCTCTGGTTGTGACGGGTTGTTACTGGTCGAAACCGCCCGCTTGCAGCAAAATGCCATCCCAAATAAAGACATTTTCTCGCTCGCGAATAATGAGAATACCCTCGTCAACGCCGTTCGGGCCCCAGCCTGCGGTCAACACAAATGCTTCGCCGCTACCAAAGAACTCTTCCGGTGGCTGGCCTAGGATGGCAGTTAAGTCCGCGTCAGCTACTTCTGTCAATGTGGCAGCATTCGATAAGATGCCTGTTTGGAGTAACTCTACAGCCTCTGCTGGTTCAACACCGGCGGGTTCTTCGCCCAAATAAACGATGGTAAACGGGTTACCCATGTAAGCCTCTAGGATGGCGTAGTCTCGTGTGGTTGGGCTTAAGTCTGCAAGGAGCTGATCAACAAATGCGCCCGCGGAATCAAAATCCGCTCCAGGTGGCGGGACTGGTGTTGGGGTTGGTGCGTTGGGGTCAAAGTCAGGAAGGGACGCAATGTATACCGCTGTAGCGGCTCCGGCAGTACCCGTCGCCTGCCGCTCTGGGCTAAGCTCAGAGACCGCTGGTGCTACTTCGTCGGCTGATGTGTTTGCCCCGCCGAGCGGCGCACATGCTAACGCTGCGGCAGCACTAAACACGGCGACAATCCCTAACATGTGGTGGTGTCTACGCATTGGAACCTCAATCTAAGAACGAAATCAAGTAGTGGGTATTTGCCACCCACAAATAAAGCCTGATTCTTGCTAATTTGAGACAGGCTTGCCAATTTTGCGTCTTTTTCTTTGATTATCCGTCTACATAAATGAAGCACGTTTCATTTAGAGAGGAATACAAATGTACATCTATTTGAGGGCGAACGGCCCGCAAGAACCATGCTGCTGCCCGGACTGTGACCCCGGCTGCTGCTGTGAGACTGGCGTTTGCTGCTAGTTAGTAGCTAATCAACTTGAGTAAGCCATGAACTGGGTCAAATCACTGCATCCCAGTTCATGGCTTTTGAGCTATACTTAAGGCATGATAATGGTTTCAAATGAACAATGGGCAGCGTATCGTGACCAACTGCGTCACTTCATTCAGCGGCGCATTGCCGACCCGCAAGCGGCAGAAGATGTACTGCAAACGGTGCTGCTGAAGGCCATCGAACAGCTTGATACGTTACAGAACACCGAGCGGCTTCGCGCTTGGCTCTACCAGATCGCCCGTAACAGCATCGCCGATTATCATCGCTGCAGGCGCAGCATGCCCTTGCCAGAAAACATTCCTATTGAAGCTGGGGCGGATGATGCCTCTAGCCTAGGCTGTGACCTGTTGCATGCGGTTGATAACTTGCCATCTAAGTACCAACAAGCGCTGCTGCTTTATGAAATCGAAGGGGTGCCGCAGAAGGAAATCGCTGAGCGGCTGGACCTGAGTGTATCGGGTGCTAAGTCACGGGTGCAGCGCGCTCGGCAAATGCTGCGGGATGTTGTCCTAGACTGCTGCGACGTGGTGCGGGATCGCCGTGGCGGACCGATTGAGTTTGTGCCCCGTTCACCGGGCAACTGCCAGTGCGGTGTACATTAGGCCTTACCCGTCCGGCGCGTCGAAGCCGTCCATGTCCAAAATGACTCCGGCCCAACGGTAGCCTGAGCCGTCATTGCTTGCCACAATTAGGATTGCATCCGCGTTGCCATCAAGCCAGCCCTCCGTCAGCAAAAAGTAAACGGCATCGGGGTGGGCTTCTTGAGGGTCGTACCCTAACAGCGCTGGAATGTTGGCGTCGTCCCCAAAGCTGTAGCTAAAGGTGTTTCGTATGGGAAGCAAGTCGTCTTCTAGTTGACGTCGGGCATCAGCGGGGGCCAACTCGCGCTCTGCAATGTTAACGCCCGTCACCAGAAATACGTCTCCGCCTATCAGGGTTTGTAGTTCGTCGTAGTCACGCGGGCCGCTGGAGAGTGTGTCAACTAATGTTTGTTGAAAGCGATCAAAGACTGCCCCAGAGGGGCCGCGATAAACGGGTAAGCTGGGGTTAAAGGTCGGTGTGATCGTTGGCGGGCCAGCATTTCCATCTTGCGTGGTCTCAACTGCCTCCGGTTGCTCAACTTGATCAACGCGAGAGGGTGCGGGCCCAGTCCGGGTGGGGCCAGGTGCTTGTGTCCCAGTTGTTTCAGGTTCGGGTTGTGTATTTGGTACTTGGCTTGCGATAACGGGAGTCAGTGTTTCGATAGACTCTCCGTTGCTTGTAGCTGGGGCATTGCAGGCCAACATAGCCGCAATCAATACGATGCTGACAATGACTAAGTGCGGTGTGGCCTGCGTTTTCATTTGTGCGTTTGCTTCTTACTCGCCACCCGAGTCGAGCTCAGGGAATTGGTCATCAATGAAGCCAAACTGCCGCGCATACTCCTCGACAACTTCATTGGGGCTGGTTTGGATGAACAAGTTGAGCGCGAAAACAATCAATGTTAAGTCGTCAATGATGCCAACTGGCCCAACGACGATCTCCGGGATGAAATCCAATGGAGAAAGAACATAGGCCACCGTCAGGATTGGGATAAGCTTGGAGGCAATGCTGACCCGCTCGTCGAATAACAGTTTCCACCCAATGCGCCCTTGGCGAAACAACGTAGTAAACAGTCCAAGGCGTTGGCCCAATGGGTTTACTATCCCCATCTTATCTGTCAAGCTGGTTTGCTCATTATCATTAGCCATCCGCAGGTCCTCTCGTAGACTTTATACAGGCTTCTTTATACGTATTGTACAGGCTGTGGGGTTGTTGTCGAAATATCATCCGCAGGACTGCCTGCTGCGCCACAGCACGCACGCTGGAAAGAGGCTATAATGCCAAGCTATGGAGCCGTTCCGACCGATACCAACAGATAAATTATTGTCTAAGCGCACTAAATTTCTCTTTACAGTTGGTGTACTGAGTTTATTCGTGGCTTTGCCGATTCTGGCATTGCTTGCTGTCTACCTGCGTGGACGTAGCCAATCGCTAACGGGCGAGCCAGTCGTTCTCGTCCGTGAGGAGGACTCGCTGGCAGATATTGCCAGGCGCAGTGAGATTGACGTTGACGTTATTCTGCTGGCTAACGGCTTAGCCTCAGCCGAGCAAGTTTATGTGGGGCAGCAGTTGGTACTGCCCGTCCCTAGTCGGGATGGCTTGCTTCACACTGTCCAGCCCGGTGATTCGCTGGCATTAATCGCGACGCGGTATGGTGTCCCCTTCGATTTGCTGCGCGAACGCAATGCAATGACGCAAACAACGACCGTCTACAGTGGGCAGCAGGTGGTTATTCCAGTTGAAGCAAGTTATTTACTTCAATCTACTGACCAAGAAGGGGACCCCATCTTCATGACGCACCGCGTCCAGCGTGGTGATACGCTCTATCGCATCAGCCTTATTTATAATGTCAGCGTTGACGAGATTATCGCCGTCAATGGTCTTGCTACCCCTAATGTGCTGGTACCTGGGCTTGATCTGCGGATACCGGTTGGGGTGCGCGCCGCTTATAACGCTGACGAAGCGTCTGCTGCTGAGGCCCCCGCCACCGAGCCAGTTAGGCATACAGTCGCTTTTGGTGACACGCTAGCACAGATCGCTATCAAGTACGATGTCACACTGGACGGACTGATTGCCGCTAATGGCATCGCCAACCCAGATGCCATCGAAGTGGGGCAAGTCTTGGTGATACCGCTGCCAGGGGCTGCGGCTCGTCCTGAACCGGCAGAGGCCGCTACGGTGCATACCGTTGTCGTGGGGGAAACCCTGCCAGAGATCGCCATGCGCTACAACGTGACGCTCCACACGCTGGCAGTAGCCAATCAAATCAGCAACCCGAACCGCATTTTTCCCGGCCTTGTCCTGACTATTCCGGGTGCCCAAGTCGGGCAGGACAGCATCACCAAGGCCAGCGTTGGGCCGGGTCTGTGCACAGAGGTTGCGGTTGAACGCTCTGGTTCGGGGTATTTTGCCCGGCCCACAGCGGGTTATCGCTTGAGCCAACCATTTCGCTCTGGGCACAGCGGCGTTGATCTGGCGAACGATATCAACACGTTGATTGTGGCTGCCGATGGCGGCACGACTGTCTATTCAGGCTGGAACCCGGCAGGGTATGGCAACCTTGTGGTGCTCGACCATGGCAACGGTTGGCGCACCTACTACGCCCATCTCAACACAATCACCGTTGGCTGTGGTGACTGGGTTTCCCGCGGAAATACCGTCGGCCTGATGGGCAGTACCGGCAACAGCACTGGCCCGCATCTTCACTTTGAACTGCTGCGGTTTGGCTTACCCGTCAACCCGGCAGGCTACATCCGCTTTTAAATCGCCACTGTGCTATGCTTTAGCTCGTTTCTGTTGCTCATCAGGCATTATGGCACCTCCATTAGACTCTAAAAAGCTTGCCGCTCTATTGCACCGTGTGCTGCCAATTACCCGGATTGTTTCTAGTTATACGGTCGGTCGGCTTGTTAACGATCTGCTTGCGGGCTTAACGGTTGCCGTCTTGATTGTGCCACATAGCATCGCCCAAGCATCATTAGCGAGTATGCCGCCGCAGGCTGGTTTGTATTCAGCGATTGCTACTTCTCTTGTCTACGGTTTGTTTGGCCCCAGTCGGACGCTGGCAGTTGGCCCAGTGGCTTTGACGGCAATCATCAGTGCAACCGGAGTTACGGCTCTTAACCTTGAATCGCCTTGGGCATTTGCTGCTGCCGTCAGCATGGTCGCTGTTGTGGCGGGTTTCTTCCAAATGACGTTGGGCCTGCTGCGCCTGGGCTTTTTAACGCAGTATCTCAGTGTGCCAATGCTGCGCGGCCTGCTCACTGCGATCGCGTGCATTATTGCGCTCAATGAGGTCGATCACTTATTGGGCATTGACGTACCGCGCCAACCCTCGACTGTGCAGTTGGTGAGCCAGCTCTGGCAGTCCCGCACTCAGGTTGAGCCTGAGTCGCTGTTGTTGGGCTTGGGGGGTATCAGCCTGCTGCTGCTAATCCGTGATGGACTGCCGCATCTTCTTGAAAACGCGGTGGTGCCAGCTTGGGTTAAGTCGCTTGCGCCAAACTTGGGACCGCTGGTCGTGGTGATTCTGGGGGCAGGGGCCGTCAGTTTTTTTGATCTACGGTCGGTGCAGGTGGTCGGTGCACTGCCTCGCAGACTACTTGCACCGGCCTTACCCATCGTTGAGGCTCAAACGATGATTGGCCTGCTGCGTACTGGGCTAACAGTTGGCCTGCTGTCCTATGTGCAGTCTATTGTGATGGCACGCCACCTTGCCAACCGGACGAATCACATAGTTGCCAACAATCAGGAGTTAGTTGCACTGGGGCTGGCGAATGTCGCGTCCGGGATGCTGGGCGGGTTCGCTGTTGCGGGGAGTGTGTCGCGTTCCATGGTGAACTATTCCGCTGGTGCAAGGACGGGTATTGCGTCGATTGCGACAGGTGGCGCGCTTGTGATCGGGGTGCTTGTTGCTGCGCCGCTGTTCGGCTTGCTGCCCTACCCGATCTTGGCTGCAATTGTCATAGCTGCCGTCTCAACGCTGCTAGACGTGCAATCATTGCTGCTGGTCTGGCGGTGCAGTCGGGCTGAAGCCGCCGTATGGATCATAACGTTTGTGGTCGTGCTGGCGGCTGGTATCGAACAGGGCTTGTTGGTCGGCGTTGTGGTCGCGTTGGTGTTGGCCTTTTGGCAGCAGCAGGGTTGGGGGCGCAGCGTTGAAGAAATAGCGCTCACCTGCTCGCAAGCTAGATTGCTGAGACTACCCTCTCATCTGACTTTGCTGACTGTGCCAATGACAGTAAAAGTTGTTAATGATATTGCTAACAACGATTCTGTCACCCAAATTGTCATTGACTGTCAGCAGATAGTACTAGCGGACTATACGGCTTCTGCTACACTCAAGAATACAGGGTTAACTTTGAACCAACAGGGTGTGTCCCTCCACTGGGCTGCTGGGGAATTTTCAACACACCTCACAACGGTAAAAACGACTGAGATGTTCTGGGGCAAGAAGATCGACCCACTTGACGCACTTTTGCATGAGCTTGGCTGTGCTAAGGCAGATGATCTAACAAGTCTACGTTGAGTCCCTAGAGCAGACATTAAATGATAAGTGAACTTTCGATGACGCAGAACAAACTATTAGATGTTATTTTTGCAGGGGTCTCCTCAGGCTGTATGCGATCAATTACTACCGTATTTAGCCATGCTGGCTATACCCTTCAACTGCGCCGCTGCAACACACTAGACCTTGACGATCTGATTGAAAAATCTTACCCAGACTTGCTGCTGACGGAAGTCTCCGCGGAGAAGCAAGTGCGACGCGCAGTGCTGCACGCCATGCTAAAGCACAACGTGCTGACGGTGATGTTTGGACAGGCTGTTGACCGAGAGCGGGCTTTGGTCATTCAGGAACAGTATCCGGGGGTGTATTGTGCCTTCAATGATGCACCAACTGATCTTATCCGGCTGCTTGAACGGCATCAGGGGGTCGGCGCGTGGGATGAAGCCCCACATCATAGCGGGGTGACGGCTCAGTCAGACGAACTTGAACGGCACCTTGCCTCACTGAGTAACGCGCTTGATGTGGTCGTTGTCCTCGCTGATTTAACGCAGTCGAACTCCCCAATCATTTTCGCAAATGAATATGTTTGTCGTCTAACTGGTTTTCGCCTCGACGAGTTACGTACGATGAGTTACTGGGACTTGTTTGGTTCCAAACAACCGACAGCGGAGCAGATTCATACCGAGCACCTGCCCGATGAAGCGAGCTGGTTCCGCCCCCGCGGTGTCACTATCTTAAAGACGAAGTCGGGTATGCAGCGAAATATCCGCTTTGCCGCCTCCATTGTGCCCTTTGGGGGCCAGATGTGCCTGCTGTCGGCGGGGCTTGACGTTACTGATGCGTTTCGCACGCTTGAAAAAATCTATTATCAAGCCCAACTTCTGCAGAACGTTAATGATGCTATCATTTCGCTCGATAAGCAGTTTGTCATCACCAGTTGGAACCATGGGGCGGAACAGCTCTACGGTTGGTCGGCAGATGAAATGATCGGGCAACGTATGTCACGCTTAGACACTCTTTACTGTCAAGGCGCAGATACACAAAGCGCGATTGCTGCGCTAGAGAGAGATGGCATTTGGCAAGGGGAGGTAGAGCACCTTCGGAAAGACGGCACGCGGATTGAAATAGAAAACCAAACGCGGGTTATCCGCACTGCATCTGGGGAAGTTGTCGGTTATGTTGGCATCAACCGCGATATTTCTTTGAGAAAAGTCCGTGAGCGCGAACTAGTTGAAAGCGAGTCTCGTTTTCGCTTGATTGCCGATGCCTTACCTGCCCTCATTTGGGTCTCCAACACGGAACAGAAGACGACCTTTGTCAATGCACGCTGGCGGCAGTTTACAGGACAAAATACTGAGGCGGATTACAACGGAGTTTGGCGGGAGTCTGTGCATCCTGATGATCGCAAGCAGATGCTGACACTGATCACAGATGCCGTAACACGTCGTGTGGCGTATAACGTCAGGTATCGCTTTTTGCATCACTCTGGTGACTATCGTTGGCTACTTGACCGTGCCGTTCCGTTCTACAACCGCTACGGGCGATACACCGGATACGTTGGCCTCTCTCACGATATCTCAGATCAAGTTCGAGCAGAAAATAAGCGCGCCGAAAGCGAACAGCGCTTTCAGCGAATGGCAGAGGATGCGCCCGTAATGATCTGGATGACGGACGCTGACGGTAAACTGGCGTACGTCAACCGCCTCTGGCGCCAATTCACTGGGGCACAACCCGGTGCTAACATAGACCAGATTTGGGTGAACACAATCCACCCGGATGATCTCAAGCAAATTCTGACAGAGACTCGCCTGGTTAAAGAATATATGTATCTCATTGAGACAGAACATCGTTGGCTCAATGCCGATGGTGAATACCGCTGGATTCTGAACAAAAGCGTGCCTCGGTTTTTGCCGGGTACCGAAGAATTTGCCGGGTTTATCAGTGTGGCTTTTGATACGACAGTCCGGCGGCGTGCGGAAGACGCGCTGTTGCGTAACCATCAATACCTCGAAGCGCAGGTTAAAGTACGCACGCAAGTTATTCAAGAGAAGAACGAGCAGCTCGTCTCACAGTTGGCACAGCGCCAGCGGGCTGAAGCTCGCGAGCGGGAACTGCGAACTTTCAGTGAAGCGCTGATCAACACCATGACGTTGGTTAACAGCACCCTTGACCTTAACCAAGTTTTCGACTTAATCCTTCAAAGTTTGGATACGGTTGTCGCGCATGATGCGGCGGATATTATGATTGTACATGATGGGATTATCAAGGTTGAGCGCGTTTATGGCTATGAGCAAGAGGCGCATCGTCTCGCTATTGAGAATATGTGTTTCACGCTCGATCAACTGCCGACCTTGAGCACTGTGCTTAGACGCCGCAGGGCGCTGGTGATTCGCGATACCGCAAAGCATTCACTTTGGACTGCGATTAAGTACCAAGACTGGGTCAAGTCTTACATGTGCGCGCCGATTATCGGCGTAGATCATGAAGTGATTGGGTTCATCAACACAGCCGCCCGCTACGAAAATGCCTTCAACGAAGAACATGCCCACCGTCTTGAGGCCTATGCCAGCCAGATCGCCTTCGCCATTCGCAATGCCCAAGCCTATGAAAGCAGTGTGGCCCTTGCCCGCCTTGAGGAGCGTCAGGCATTGGCCCGCGATCTGCATGACAGTGTAAGCCAGTACCTGTTCACCGCCAGTTTGATGGCTGAAATGATGCCGATGCTGGTTGACAACAACCATGAGCTGTTGGCTGAGCGTTTCAAAGAACTACATCAGATTACCCGGAGTGCGCTGGCACAAATGCGAAACTTGCTCCTCCAGTTGACCCCAGAGAAGTTTGCCGAAACCTCGCCGACCGATCTCATCAATCGCTTGGTGGAAGGTGTGAAGGGTCGGGCGCGGGGATTGGAGATCGCGTCCCGGATCGAAGGCGACATGCAGCTTCCGGCTGACGTTAAAAGAGTGATGTATCGTATCATACAGGAAAGTCTAAATAATATTATTAAGCATTCCGCCGCATCCAAGTGTGAACTTCGCTACGTCGTGGAACGCAAAATCGTCACGGTTATCATCGAAGATAACGGTGAAGGTTTTAGCTCCGATACGCCACGTCGTCCAGACAGCATGGGGTTAGAAACCATGGCTGCGCGTGCGGAAGAAATTAACGGAAACTTAAAGATTTACAGCGTCCCTGGGCAAGGAACAAAAATTATATTCACATGGAAAGAAGACACATAGTGACTGTTTCAGTAAGTACAACTGATATTCGTGTAATGATCGTCGATGACTTTGAGGTGTTGCGCAACGGGCTAGCGATGGTGTTAGAGCAGCACAAGAGATTCGAGATCGTTGCCCAAGCTGAAGATGGGGAAGAAGCCATTGCCTTTAATGAGGCTTATGACCCTGACATTATCCTTATGGATTTGAACATGCCTGGTATGGATGGCATCAGTGCGACCAAACGTATTAAAGCGTTAGACCCAGAAGTCAAGGTGGTCGTGCTTTCCCATTTAGATGAGGGCGAAAAAATCTACGCAGCGTTTGCTGCCGGAGCGGATAATTATCTCTCAAAGAGTAACACGGCTGCCGCAAAGATTATCCAGACCCTGTTGGATGCCTACTATGGTCAGTCCGCCATTGACCCGGAATTGAGCCGAATCTTAATCCATACGGCAACCAACCCAGACCGTCACGACCTAGAGTTAACCGACCGCCAATTAGAGGTGCTTCAATTGATGTCAATTGGGTTGACGAATGCGGAGATTGGCCAGCGCCTGAATATTGCCGAGTCGACCGTAAAGACCCATATTCGGCACATTTTTAATCGGTTAAATGTCTCGAATCGCACTGAAGCAGTGCACCGCGCATCGCAGATGTCGAATAATCAAAGTGACCAGCGTAGATAATGCGTTATAATACACAAGTAGTATGATAAATTGTCTTGTACCCAGACAGCGTAGAGCCACTATCTACACTCGCAGCTTAGGGAGAATATATCCATATGTCAATGATTATCTCAATCCACTCTTTCCGGGGTGGTACTGGTAAATCAAACACAACGGCAAACCTCGCCACCATCTTTGCGATGCAAGGTAAGCGTGTCGGTGTCATCGATACAGACATCCAGTCGCCCGGTATCCACGTTCTGTTTAATCTGAGCGAAGGTGAGATGAAGTATTCGCTCAATGATTACCTCTGGGGTAAATGCGATATCAAGGATACTGCCGTTAAGGTCTCCGATAAGCTTGAGGACATCTCAGGTGAAATTTTCCTTATCCCATCCAGTATCAAAGCGGGCGAGATCGCCCGGGTACTGCGGGAAGGTTACGATGTCGGCCTTTTGAACGATGGCTTCCATGACCTGATTGACGAGCTAAACCTTGATATTTTGCTCATAGACACACACCCTGGGTTAAATGAAGAGACCTTGCTGTCAATTGCCATTTCGGATGCGCTAGCCATTATTATGCGCCCGGACAACCAAGACTATCAGGGTACCAGTGTAACAGTCGAAGTTGCCCGTAAGCTGGACGTCCCACGGATGGTTCTGATCGTGAACAAAGCCCCGCAAATATACGATCTCAACGAGATTAAGACTCGGGTCGAAGAGTTGTACCAAGCGCAGGTTGCTGCTGTGCTACCACACTCGGACGAAATGATGACATTGGCATCGAGCGGGGTATTCGCACTGCGCTACCCAGACCATGAGATCACAGAAAAATATAAAACCGTCGCCAAAATGCTAACCTCCTAACATCACTGATTGCGAGGACTGGAGTGATCACATCCTTAGTATCCTTCAGACGAGGCACAGGCAAAACAAACATCATCGTCAATCTCGCTTATCGCATGGCTTTACGAGGGTACCGTGTTGGTATTGGTGATATAGACCTGAGTACACCAAGTGCTCATGTCTTGTTTGGGTTGGATGATGATAATATTGACTATTACCTCAATGATTATCTCTGTGGTGACTGTGATCTAGAGCAAGCAGTCATCGATCTCAAAGAAGTATTTCTCCTCCAGAGAAACGGTCACAGCTCCGATATAGGGAATGGTGCTATTTACCTGCTTGCCGGTGAACCTAGCTCTGAAGCCATCCACCGGGTGATGAACGAATGCTTCTCCGCTGAAGGTCTTGTTGATAGCCTCATTTCATTTCATGAGAGCTTCAAACTTGACTTTCTTTTTGTTGATACGCATGCGGGCATCAATGAATATGTGCTGGCGGGTAACTCCGTCTCTGACTTGACTATGATTGTAATGCATATGGATCAACAGGAATATCAGGGGACGGCAATTTTGATTGAATTGATGCGCAAGCTGTCTGGGTCTAAAACAGTGATCGTGATCAACAATCCGCCTGAGACGTATGCACCGGATAAAATTATAAAGACAGTCGAAGATAGCTTTAATCAACCTGTTGCCGCAGTGCTGCCACATTCGAAGGAAATGCTAAGCCTCGGCAGCCGTAATATTTTCTCCTTGATCTACCCCAATCATCCCTATACATCTCAGATAGAAAAGCTCGTGGCTTATGTGCTAACCATGTATGATAGCGAGAGTAAGTAATGCGAGCAGTCGCATTGGTGCCTGCTGCTGAACAACAAGGGAATGGTTCGATTTGAGTAACCAAGCCGATGATAACCCAAAGACAGAATTCTCTGCGCGTGACGCCTTAGAACCAATGGAGCCGCGTCTGCGTTTGTTGATCCCCGCCAAACTATATGTTGATACTTGGGTTGACCCATCGGCGGAGAACCTCGAACAGATTTTTGACCACCTGCGCACCATGCTGCGCATCTTACATGATTATGTCCCGCGAGAGCTTTCTGAAACGCCGCCGCGCCCCGGTGAACTACGACGCGAGTGGCAAGAAGCTACCTTGATGTTCACCGACCTTGCGGGCTTTACCCCGCTTTTAGAGGCAAACGCAACACGCGATGGGGATGGTGCGCGCATCCTCTTCCGGATTATTAATAAGTATTTTGCCGCTATGTTAGAGACCATCAGTAAATCTGGTGGCAGTCTGCTCGAGTTCACTGGCGATGCTATGTTGGTGCAGTTTCCCGCAAATGAAAAGGGCACAGATACCCAACAGGCTGTCCGTGCTGGGTTGCGGATGCAGCGCCTCATGCAGCAGTTTGAAAACATCGAAACCTATCAGGGTAAATTTAGCCTTGGGATGCGAATTGGCATTCACCAAGGGCGCTTCTTAGTTGCTGATATCGGCACACCCCGGCGCATGGAGCATGTACTCTTGGGGCGTAGTGTGCAGGTGACCAAACGTGCCGAAGGGGCCGGGGTGGTTGGTCGTGTTAACCTGACGGATCATGCCTACGAGCGGGTTAAAGACGATTTCAACTTTGACGAAGGCAAGCTCGGTTACATGCTGGTTATAGATGATATTGACGAAGGCGACCTCGGCAGTTATGAACTTTCTGTAGGCCGCCGTCGTACCGGAGCCAATGTCTTGTTAGACAGAAGCCCACAAGCGCTTATTGAGCGGATTATTGAAATGCTGGAGCGGGTTGAGGCGTTGGCGGCTTTCGTCCCATCGCAAGTGTTGCGAATGCTCGTCGAGCAGGCTGCTAAGCGTCGTATTCGCCCCGATACACCCACATCCGTTGTGGTCTTTGTGAACTTAATTGGCTTGGCTGAGTCTGTAGATGAGGCTACGCCAGAAGAGATTGCGGGGATTGTTTCCAGTTACTCGCGGGTGTTCTCACAGATTAACGCAGAGGTCGAGTCACGAGGTGGGGTGCTTAAGAAGGTAACATATCATTTATCCGGCTCAGATATGATGATCTTCTTTGGTGTGCCCAACGCCCATAGTAATGACGTCGAGCGTGCGGCTGAGACCGCCAGAGCAATACGTACAGTCATTCAAAAATCCGAACCACCGATTGTAAAAGGCAAAGAGGCGACACTAGACAGCCAGATCGGCATCACCTACGGTAGTGTGTTCTCGTCAGAAATCGGGGAACCACGCGGGCGACGTGAGTTTAACATTTTGGGCGATAGTGTGAACACGGCGGCGCGGCTCATGGGGCGTGCTGTCGGTAACCGTATTCTGCTCACTGACGATGTCCGCAGCCGTCTGCCTGAAAATTTCGTGCTGGACTCAATGGGATCAATGCCATTAAAGGGCAAGAGCAGGCGCATTCCAATCTTCTCACTCCCAGATGATGTCATCCGGACACGCAAAACTGAGATGCTCGACAAGATCATCGGCAACACGCGCACACGCTCCAGCTTATTGCGGCTTAAGCGGCCCTCTGGTGAAGATAAAGCGGAGTAGCGCTAGAACAGTAACTTAGAGAGTGGATCGGGCTTGGAGTCGTCGTCGTCTTTTTTGCTTGAAGCTTTTTTCTTCTTGTCCGGTACATCTTCAAGCGCATCCCATAAATTTTTAACGGTGTTGGTAGAACTGGTGCGCACATTTCGCGGCGCCTTTTTGGTGTCTGTGCCCTCTTTACGCGCTACTTGGACGTCATAGAAAATGCCCTCTTTGGTCTTGTCTTTGGTAATCCAGCCGTCTTTGACCATCTCCTCAAGGGTTGCATCAAGCTCTTTTTTACTAAGGTGCCTACTTGAGGGGAGTTTCTTCATCTCTTTTGCGAGATCATCGTAACTCAGGCGGCGTGCTTTGAGCATGATCCGCGCAATATGTCGCACGGGAGGGGACATCGACATCATGTCGATTGTGCTCAAACCTTTGGATTTTGCCATCTATGAACACCTTCCCCAGCAAGTTGACCCTGCCGCTTTACGCTGCATATTCAGCGCACCATACTTGTGGATACGATTTCTAGTGCGAGTATACCATACTCGCTTAAGATCGTACTGCCCTGAAACTAAAGCCACCAGCAAAACACGTTAAGTGTAATAATCTCGATACTGACGCTGATCTTTACTATCTTTGTAAGGTTTGCGCTGTCATTGAGGTAGCATCTCGAGCGATGACTTTGCTTCAGGCCTAGGCACCTAATGATAGTTTCGTGGTTGTATTTACCTGAGAGCATCCCCCGCGATTATTCTGACGGATAGTGTTTCTAACCAGGCCCATTCCAAAATGAGCATAGCGAACTTATGGATAGACTCTTAATCAAGGCTTTTGTAATTCTTATTGCGCAGATAACAAAACTGAATCAAGATATGGTGGTTGTATAAAGATGTTTGCTGTGTAGTCAGCAGATCATTTACGATTCGTAAAATACTTTTGCCATATATGGAGCAATTTTTTCAATGGCACATCATGTTTGTTGGTATGGTAAGTCAAACCATGTCATTCTCGTCGAATTCAATAGTGATGAACAACAAAAGTTGACATCCTTGACGGAGGACGTTGCTGAGATGGTACAAACCGTAGCGGGTCGGGTCGACGTAATCGTTGATGCGGCTGAGCTACTAGATACACAGTCGGAGATGACACTGACGCAGCTTGCCGCCATGCGTCAACCGCAGATCGACAGCCTTGTCTTGGTCACTACGACGCAGGCTCAGGTTGAAAAGCCTGACTTGCTCAGCGGTCAATTCTCCCAAGCGGAAACAGTTGAAGAGGCCCATGCTCTATTGGTGCGCAATGCCTCATTAATGGTCGTTTACTAAGAGCCTATTCATCAATTCGTTACGCTCATTAATTTGATAGATACTAAATGGAAAAGGCTCACAGCTACATGCTATGAGCCCACACACATCTAAAAAAAATAAACTGGCTGCTGCGCTTAGCGGGCAGCCAGTTTGTCATAATAATAATCTAACCAATGGTTAGACCAGCCCATCATCTGGGTTTGAACAATAATCTGTTTGACCTCTTTGCGGGTGATCTTGGCCTCGTCGATCAACACTTCGCGGTTACGACGGCTGATCGCTAACGTACGCACAGCAAAGAATAGGGGCCATATACAAAATAGACGCAGCCGATGGTAACGTCGTGGAATAAGCTTGATATACTCTAGACCGTGCCGTAGGTGGCCCTCAGCCTTATCTGCGAGTGCCTCGACTACTAGCATCGACCGTTCAAGGTTCTCTGGTTTGAACAGATCCGGCGGTTTGATGCCCACTTCATGGCAGAAGCTCTCTGGGACGAAGACCCAACCACGCTCAAAATCCTTGCGTAAACCTCGTATCACATTGACGGTCTGTAAAGCCAAGCCGAATTCCTTCGCCAACGGCATCAATTCATCTTTTAGCTCAAGGATTGGCCTTGCGTGCCAAGCGAAGATGTGCGTTATAAGGTAACCAACCCGCCCCGCAACTTCGAACATGTAGTCGTCAAGGTCCTCTTCTGTGACGACAACTGGACCGCGATCCTGCCAACGCGCCATACCATAAGACGTTGCTCTGACCTCATCAATGATATATTCATTAACCTCATCCGGTAGTTGGTGCAGTAGCGCGAGCACATCCCCGGCATGCCTCGCACAGATGGCCTCAGGGTCGTCTGGGTCAGTATCCTGTAATAGCCTGGTCAGTTCATCAGGCTCTATCTGACCATCCAACACTCGCGCCCACAGCCGCAGTAGTTCAGCTTTGCGGGTTGCCGACATTTCTTCGTTGTCTTCGAGAAAGTCTGACACGCGAAACAACAGATACGCTGCGGTAATCGCCTCACGGAGCAGGGATGGCAGGTTTTCAATGCCAATCGCGAATGTCCTGCTTACCAGTCTCAGCATCTCAAGTGCATTGAATTCCTTCAGTTCGCTGTCTGCTACAACATCCTCAGTGGCGAACTCTGCGCGGCTAAACTGTCCTTCCATATGGTATGCTCCTCTGGGCTTGCAGCGATGAGTCAAGTGTGATGCGGTTATTACGGTTCAATCGATGCTAGTGAAGTATACGGTTTCAGGCGATCATCGCAATTCATATAACGGCCTGAGCATCGTGTAGGCACGCTTTTCGTTTGTTTTTAACGTTGTGCTGAGACTTAATCGTCCGTGCTTTGGACAACTTGATGTACTTCAATCTGAGGATGCCCGAGGAATGCATCACCAGGCAGTGTGCCAGATTGCGCATGGCCCTGTTTGAATTCGTCTGACTCTGTCCAAGCAATGAATTTTTCCTTGCTCTCCCAATAAGTCATAACGATGTAAGGCGCACCGTCTTGTGTAGGGCGTAGTAGTTGATAGGAGATAAAACCGTCCATGCCGTCTACCAACCCAGCCCGTTTGGCGAAAACGTTCTCGAAGGCATCGGCATGGTCAGGGTTCACGGGAATGCGATTGCACACAATAATCATTTAGTTGCTCTCTAACTTTTAAGAAGCGATATTCATCTAAGCGTATCGCAGTAAGCTATGTCACTTCAAACCCCTTGTTTGGCTGGCGCAGCTTCCTGCCGCATTTGCAGACCCAGTTGCAAGTCGGTCCCAGCAGGGCAACGTAAGATAGCGCTAGCGGTTATGGGAGCACATCCGGCCCATCATCGATGCGTAAGATATGGTACACGGCTAAGCGCAACCACAGAAGTCTTGCATGTCACTGCATGGGAATGAATCCTTGTGCTATCAATTATGTCTCCACAGCTTGGGTCTTCGGGCCCAGATATTTTATGCTATTTTCGCGGTTGTACTTAGGCATGAGCCCGGCTGCTTTGCTGGTTTCGCAACTGCCGTGGCATACTCTACGTAGAACATGTTAGCTAATGTATTGAACGGCACCCCTCAACCAACGGACGACAAACATGAAGAATATAGATAGTCTCGTCATTATATTGATTGCTGCCACAGTAATCGGCTGTGTGTCTCCCACAAGTGCAGCAGTAACCCTTGAACAGAGCACTGAACCCGCAGCAGAAATGCCTGGGCAGCAAGCTGTCGTTCAACAAGCTGTACCCGATGTTGATCCCGCCGAGCAAGTAGCGACTCAGCAGCCTACTGAAGCGGCGGCTGCTCTCATAACACCCACCCCGCAGCAGGCTGAATCACCGTTTAAACTCAGCGAATGCCCGACCCCGGCCCAAGGCGAAACGCTGTATGCCAGCGAAGAAAATGGGATCTGTTTTGTGTATCCATCGGAATATGTTCAGTTGGAATATTTCGAGCGCCCCGAAGATGGCGTGACTATCAGTGAGGCATCTGCGGCGGCGGGCGGGTTTTCGTTGGTGAACCTCAGTGTGACTTTTAATGGCCCTGCTGCGGAGGCCGACTCCGAGGAGTACTACGAAGAGTGGACGGCTCAAGTTATGGATGCTGCCGTCGCTCCGTTGGATGTCCCCCAAGTTGAGAAAAAACGCTTCAACACGTACAATGCCATTGTCGTCTATGGTTTATCTGCGGGGATGGGGCAGTCGCGCAGGGCGTTTATCATCGAAAACGGAGCGCGCTATTCACTTGAGCTGACGCCCGACCTACCGCCAGAGTTTCAGGATGCGAATGTGGACGAACTCTGGGAGATGGTCACCAGCAGTATTGTGCTGTTTGGGCCAACCACCAGTAAGGATGTGGTCACCGCAGAGGATGTCTGCCCCGTTGAAGTACCCGACACCAACTTACTGATCAATGAAGCCGAAGGCTACTGCTACCTGTACCCGTTCGACTATCAAGTGACTGAACTATTCAGTGGCGGTGTTCAGGGTGGCTCGGTGCTCGACCGCAGCCCGAATGCGCCCGAAGTCCGCAATCGGATTGTCGTCAGCCAAGTGGGGCCAGCCAACGAGAGCAGTGCTATTCAACTGCTGGAGCCACGCCTCACCATCATTGATGAAACAACCGTGCAGGATATGACCTCAAATATATACGATGGCGTTCAGTTCATTGATGAGCGTGGCCCGTACCAATCACGCCAGGCGATCATTGTAGCAAATGGCTATCAATATACGATTATCCAACAGCCTTATGATCCGCTGATTTTCCCCGATGCGGTGGAAGAGTTTGAGGCATTGTGGGGCACTGTGACGGGCTCCATCGCCTTCTTTGATCCCTTCCGTTAAAACACAGCAGGCCAAGGTCAAACGGATATGCCTCATCACGGTGATGATCAAGCTGGGGGTAAACAAAGATGCGCCGATCAAGCGCACACCCAGTCAATCAGATTTCGGTGACTGCTGCATCCGTTGACCCTTCTGCTGCCAATCGCTGGGTCAAGCTATAGATGAAGAAGGGACCCAACACCAGCAGCAAAAACCATGCCCCCAGCCGCGAAACCAGTGCCGCAGCCACGCCTTCTGCTGCACCAAACCCGACCAGTTCCGCAGAAAGCCCGGCAACCGCTTCACCGATGCCGACGCCGTTGGGTGTGATGCGGATTACAGTGGATGTGTTGGTCAGGATTGCCACCAGCAGCGCATCGACGTATTGCACCGTCAGGCCGAGGCCCCGCAGCGCACAATACAACGATGTCGCCAGACCGATTTGCAGTCCGAAGACGATTAGCACCTGCTGCGTCATCAATACAGGGTCACGCCGGATCAGGTTCCACCCATCGATTGCGGCCTGTAACGCCTTGCCGACGCGGCCCTTCTGCGGGATCGGTAGTCGATCAACCGGGAGAAAAACCGCCAGCAGCGGTCCGATTGCCATCGCGAGTAAGACACCCGCCACCAACCACGGCATGGGTTGTGCCCGCAATGTGACGGCAACCAGTACGACGCCTAGCCCCGTAAAGCCACTGACAGAGAACAGCACAATGCCGCTGGCGGCCGTCAAGGCGCTGAAGTGCGTCAAGGGGTAGCTATGGGCCAGTTTCAGATAGCCCGCCCGCACCCCAACGCCACCGCCAAACGGCAGCATAATGTTGGAGATCGTGCTGGTGATCGACAGCCCATACCACTCGATGATGTCCAGCTTAGGCCCGCTTTGGGCGACGAACAGTGCCAACAGCAAACCTCGCAGACCGTACAGTATAACTTGCGTCAGCACGACGCCGAGGAACCAACTTGGTTGTATCTGCCGAATGTCTAGGTCAGCAAAGAGGTCACTGCGCCAGACGTAGACCGCCAACGCACCGATTACAATCACGGTGATCAGCGTTGGGATGAGGCGAAAGCGCCGTTTTTCTGAATCGAGTAACTGTTGCACGGGCGTCATTATCGGTGATTGTGTGCATAATTGCGAGGTTTATAATTCATAGATTGATGCTCGCAGCCAAGCTACAGGCCCGATATAATCCGCCGTATGTTTATCATAAACTTTGCTGAAAATGCTTGGGCTAACTGGCCTATTGCGCTCTACATCAGTCGCATCGCTGCTGCGGTTATTTCTCTGACCATCCATGAATTGGCCCATGCTGGGGCGGCTACTGCCCTTGGTGACGACTCGGCTCGTGACGAGGGGCGCTTGACGCTGAACCCTGCCAAGCACATCGAAGGTATGGGTCTCTTTATGGCGTTCTTTTTTGGGATCAGTTGGGGGCGCACCACCCCGATCCGTCCGCATCAGATGCGCGTCAAAGATGGGCTGGGCGCGACACTGGCGATCCTTGCGGGGCCGCTCGCCACTTTGGGATTACTGTTACTGGGGCTAGCGTGGCTCAACGCCTTAGGGACTGGCCCACAGTATCCGCGGGTGGGCTTCCCGACGCTGGCTGAGTTCGTCACGGTGTTGATCCGCTTTAACCTAGGCCTGCTGCTGATCAACTTGCTGCCGATTCACCCCTTTGACCTGCACCAGTTGATCCGCTTGGGCGCACCGCGTCAATTAGCGAGCGACCTTCAAGTTGCCACGCCGACCGGCACATTCGTCCTGATCGGGGCGTTTTGCTTCATTGTGCTGCTGCCCAACTCCTTCTGGAATGAGACGGTTGTACCCCAACTGCAAGCCACGCTGGATGTTGTATTGCGTTGGTAGTTAACGGGTTATCTCCCAGATGCTGATCGTGCCATCTGCGGAGCCGGAGACAACGCCTGTGCTGCTCCAGGCAACGCTGTTGACACCCAGCGTATGCCCAGCAAGTTGATAGCGTTCTTCTAATGTGATGGTGTCCCACACGATCACGCGCCCATCATCAAGGCCCGCTGCCAGCAGATCACCATCATAGGCGACATCGGCAACCGTGATGCCCTCCTCAACCGCTAACCGTTTAATTGGCTTACCATCTAACGAAATAATATCCACACCGCCGACCGTCCCGACGGCAATCTGAGTGCCTTGCTCGTTGATGTCTACCGAGGTCGGGAAGCCGCCGCTAAAGCCACCTAACCCGAAGCGCTGCGTTTGCTGCTCAACATCCCAAACGCGCAGGCTGCCATCCTGAGCGGCGCTCGCGAGCGTACCGCCGTCTGCTGTCAGTGCGACTTCTAATACCAGTGCCGTGTGCCCCTCTAACTGATAAGCAGGCGTATTGCCCTGTGAGGCAAGGTTATAGACGTCAATGGTGGTGCCCGTGCTGGTGGCTAAGCGGGCCGGTGCATCAGAGAAGGCCAGTGCGTGTAACCCATCAAAGTTGAGGGTGGGCGCCTCAGGCGCAACTGGGAAGCTCTGTCCGAGATAATCCGTTCCGTTTGACAAGCCCGATACCGATACGACTGCGCTGCCGTCAGGGGTGAAGGCCAACCCTTCGATGCTGGCTTCATGATAATTGTCGATCTGCTGGAAGCCAGCCAAATCAAAGGTGCTATCTTTCAAGGGGAATAACACCAGTGAACCATCCTGCGTCCCACCTGCGATCAAGTCGTCGGCAGCCGCGACTGTTTCGACCCAGCCCATGTGCACATTAAGCAAGTCGTGTGTGTCGAGCGTCTCTCTATCAATGATGACGATCCGATTATCCGTGGTGAGTGCTGCGGTCTGGTGATCAGCAAACTTGTTGACCGCCACCACACCAACTGCATCAAAGCGATATGTATTAATTGCATCGCCAGATCGTGTATCCCACCAGTAGACTGTGCCATCAAATGAACTGGATACTAGTTGCTCGCCGTTCTTGTCAAAGGTGAGGTCAGTGATGAAGGTCAGGTGCTCAGCGAACTGCTGCTGCCGCTCGCCCGTTTCGGCATCCCAAAGAAGGATGGCTGCATCATCTGCGCCACTGGCAAGCAGTCTACTATTCGGCTGAAACGCGACCGCCCGTACCGCGCCCTGATGGCCTTGCAAGCGCAGCGGCGGCGCATCGCTGCGGGCGTCCCATACGACGACTTCACTGTTTGGCCCGCCGTCTGTTCCTGCTGCTAACCGACGCCCATCTGCTGACCAGGCAATATCTAAAATGGGAAGCAGCGCGTTACCATAGTGTGATTCAGCGCCTGTGTCCGTGTCGAAGGTGGCAATTTCGCCGTTGGTAAAGCCGACAGTTAATTGTGCGGTGCCGGGCCGCCATTGGATTGCCGCTATGGGCTGGCGCAGCCCTTCATGGCTGGTGTAGCGATCTTGGTCAGCGTGGTAGACGACGATCCCACCCTCTGTAGCAAAGGCATAGTCGGCGGTAGTTTGTGCCAAGGCCACGGCTGTCACGGGGGAACCGGTCTGCGGTCCATCAACGATGCCTGCTGTTGACCCCACAATCCAACGGTCATCTGCCGGGCTGGCGTCCATTGACAGTAACTGCCCAACGCCAGCGCGGGCATGTAGCTTGTCGAAGGGTGGAAAAATCACTTCAGACGGTTCTTGCTGCGTAGTAATTATGGCTGAGTGCGGCTCGCTTTGCTGATTTTGGCGTGCTTGAGATGTGACCCCTGTGGTGATCAGAATGACAAGCAGCAGCAGTAAAGCTGCACGAATGGTTCTGGATTGTGTCGTCAAATTGACTCCAGTTGAGAAAGCTGGCGTTCTCTCTTGTTGATCATAGCGAACGAATGGCATCAATCCACTCTGGTTCGGTTCCGTAGTTCAATTCTTGCATCAGCGGGCTGCAAATCGTGTGTAGTTCTTGCTGCCATGCTGCGGGCCAATCCGACCAGTGCCCAAGGTCTTTGAGTTTACCTCGGTTGATGCGGTTGTTTGTCGAGATGGTCGCACTGGCGCCGGGGTAAGGTAAATCAAAGGCATTACAGACCTGCTGCACGCCCGTCTCATGCTCGTCAAAGAGCTGCTCGAACTTCACCCGATAATAGCCGGGGTAGGCCTGGCCCCGGTCGATCAAGTACTGGTTGACCAAGCGCCACTTAGCAGCAAAGCGACTGATAGGGGTTTGGGGTCTGCCCGCCAACACTTGCTTGATCGGCACATACCAGTAAGGGACGATGACATTGGCCGCCCGCTTGATGCCCTGTCGGTTGCCATGCCGAATCGTCGAGCGCACATATGTGCGCGGATCGCGCACAACGTGGATGATCGTCGGCTGCGGCTCTAACTCAACAAGTGCGTCGAAGAAACCCCAAAGCCAAGGGTTTGACTCGATGTAAAAAGGCTGGGCCTGCTTAATGTGCCTGCGGCGTGCACCACGCAGTAGTTGGTGCAGCCGTTCCCTGTTGATTGCACCCGAGACGTAGGCATTTGCCGTCGCCCGCAGATGATAGGAGAGATGCGGTTCGTGCAATGCTGTAACAGAGTCGAAATTGGCGTTAAAATAGGTGGCTAGAAATTTTGTGCCAGTGCGACCTGTCGAGAGAATAAACGCGAGTTTATTAGCGTCAAAGCGGGTCATAGAGCCTCATTTATTTTAGGGAACTAGATGTCTGTACGTGCTGCTAAAGACCAACAGAATATTGAAACAGCGGCTGTGGTCGCACCTTTCTTTGTCGTTGGCTGCGGACGTTCCGGCACGACATTGCTGCGTAATATGTTGACGGCCCATCCCCAGCTTGCTATTCCTGTTGAATCCTTGTTTATGGTTGACTATCTGCGCGCCGCACCTGATGCGTCACCAGAGCGACTCAAACGTTTGATCGTCAATGATTATGAATTCCGCGAGTGGGGCCTGCCATTGACCCGTGATGATCTCGACGGCTGCCATACCCCGCTCGACATGATGAATCGTATTCACGCATTGTACTGTGAACAACAAGGTAAGCCATACTGGGGCCAAAAAACACCGCGCTTTGTGCGCCACGGTGCCTTGGTCAAGCAGCATTACCCGAACGGGCGCTTTATCAACGTCATTCGCGATCCGCGGGCGGTGGTCAATTCCCTGATGAAGTCCAACTTACACCGCAGCAATCCTTATTACGGTTCGCACCGCTGGGTGATGGATGTGCAATTTGGGTTGGCACTTGCGGAGCAGTTCCCTGGTGATGTGTACCACGTAACCTACGAAGATTTAGTGACCCAGCCTGTTGAAACACTCACCGACCTCTGCCAGTTTATTGGCGTTTCCTTCGACCCCGCCATGGTTGAAGAACACATGCAGAATCGCGATGATTTCTCGCAGATTTTCGATCAAATTCACGCTCGGCTGGAGGGGCCAATTCAGACCAGTCGCGTCGATGCCTGGCGCAAACGCCTAACAGCCCGTGACATTGCCTTGATTGAATCAATTACTGGTGCTTTAATGGTTGAGGTAGGCTACCAACCTGATCGGCTTGATATTAAGGTGCCTGCGGCATATGTTAGCTGGCTTAGGCTGCAACGGTACTGGGCTTTACTACTGCAAATTATTGATCGGGTGTTCCGCTGGCGGCGCCAGCTTGGCTCTTACGTTTGGCGTAAGTTGCGGCTCGGTTTGTTCTGGCGCGATCTGTCGCAGGTCAATTATTAACCGCAATTGTGTAAGCTAGGGCTGCTTTCAGGTTGACTTGTACGCCCATTGAGAAAAATGAAGCAATTAAAACTGCAACCTCCATCTAGTGCCTCACAAAAGCTGACCTCTAACCGTACGTTGGGGATAATGCTGTTGCTGCTATTAATTGCCGCTGCACTCCACAGTACCAGCCTTCTACACCAACTGCCGCTGCGCTTCAACCCAGATGAACCTAACATTTGGCGCTACGTCAACCACATCCGGACAACAGGTACGTTCTTTAATTTTTATCCCCCGCTGCGCCTGCTTGACTTAAGCTGGCAGTTCCTCATGCTCGACGTGATCTCGGGTGGTACATCGTCGCAGCAGACGCAGTTTGTCTTCGGGCGGATCTCTACCTTCTTTTACACCGTGCTGCTGCTGGCGGTGACCTACCGTGCTGGGGCAACACTCTACGGTAGGGCGGCTGGCGTGGCTGCGGCTGTCTTTCTGTTGGCGCAGCCGCAGGTTGTCAGTTTAACGAAGGTCTTTAAGGTCGATAACTTTGCTTGGGTGATGGGCATGCTGACCCTCGCCATTGTCTTCTCCGCCGTTTGCTCTGGGGATCGTCGTTTGCTGGTGGTGGCCTTTATCGCTGGGGTTGCCGCTGGCCTTGCCAAATACACGATGTCGGTGGTGTTGTTGGCCCCCGGCCTCGTGCTGATCATTTGGGTACCGCGTCAGAATTGGCTGCGCTACAGCTTGATGGTTGCCGCGGTAATAGCTGCTTTCGTGGTACTGGGGTTGTTAGTCAGCCCGCCGCCGCCCTTAGAAGCGTTTTTGCTTGGTGAACGCCACTTTGCCCAACTCTATGAACGTGACGCCATGTTTCAGCTTGTCTCTGCGGCCCGTGGCTGGAACGGTCTGCTGGAACAAATTGAGCCTTACAATCTGTTGGGGGTCGCTCTTGTTGTGCCTGCTGTCTCGGTGATCGCGCCGCAGCTGGGCCTGCGCCGTGAAGAGTGGCTGTTGTTTGGCGTTTTGGTTGCAACCGCTGTTGTCGCCTTTGTTCTCCAAAGTCTTTTCCAGACGAACCGTCCTCAAGACCGCTACCTAATCGTCTTGATTTTCGCCCTCTTGTGGGGGGTGGCCATCTCGATGATCGCCCAACGGTCGGATTGGCTGGCGGCATTTGCTGCGATGGTGCTTGTGCTGCCTTGGATACTGGATGCCGTCGCGTTCAACCGAGAGCTTGTCCAGCCGGATACCCGCGCCCTGACAGTCGCATGGTTCAGCGAGAATGTGCCTAGCGGGACGAAGGCTGCCATCGAGGTGGATTTCGTCGAGTTTGACCGCGCCTATGGTGGCTATGATGGCGAGCAAAGCTACTTTATTGAAGATATTGAATCAATCTACGACCGTACCCTAGAAGACTACGCCCGCATTGGCACGGAGTACCTCGTTGCTGATGGGCGCAGCCGGACCCGTGCTGGCTACTTCTCTGACGATGTTGATCATACGCCGTTTCTTGAGACGGCTGACGTGATGCTCGATCTCAGTGAACCTTGGGACAATGATCAGCGCGGGCCGGCGCGTGTGATCTTTAAGATACCGACATTGCAGCAGCACCCAATGCACGTTTTTCTAGGCGGCAGCCCGACTGAAGCACCGATTATTTTTAAGGGCTATGATTTAGCTGCGACGGCGTTGAGCCCCGGCGACAGCATCGAGTTAACACTCTATTGGCAGATGCAGTTTGAGACCGATGCGAGCTATATTGTGTTCGCCCATGTGATCAACGAGGCCGGGGAACTGGTTGCTCAAAACGACGGCTTACCAAGTGATGGCTTGCGCCCAACTTTTGACTGGCAAGTCGGCTACTTCGATTGGGACCCGTGGCCTATTCAACTACCAGATGATTTACCTGCGGGCGAGTATCAGTTACTCGTTGGCATGTATGACGCCGACACTATCGAACGCTTGCCAACCGTTGATCCATTTGGCGAGCCGCTTGGCGACTCAATTGCCATTACGACGCTTACGGTTGAATAACCAGGCTACCAAGTCTGATGCCATTATTCCGCTGATAAATTTGCGATACCCATGGCTTTTTCTGTTAGAATGAAAACTATGACGCAAAAAGATGAGGCAATAGACGACAAGCAAATCGCACGCATCCGCCGCACAGGCGCGGAGCCTGCGCTGCCTCACAACGCCGTTAGCGGGAATGAACCGTTCTTAGGTGGCACATCGAGCTTGCCGCGCATGCTAGCTGACCTCAACAGTAAAGATTGGCGGGCCCGTCGGCGAGCGTCGGAGCAACTTGTACACCTCGGTGAACCGGCTATCCCTGGCTTACTTGAGTCCCTGTCGCATCACGACCCTGACGTGCGCAGCCGTATCTTGAGAGCACTAGGCGCTTTGGGGCGCAAGAATGCGCGCTCGGCCCGCATCATCGCTGAAGCGATTGCCCCACTGCTCAAGCTTGAGTCTAATGATGTCGTCCGGGAGGAACTTGCCCGGTCGCTGGCCCGCATTGCAGAAGCCGAACCACGTGAAGTCAACCGCATCCGCGACTATTTAGATTATGCCACCCGTGACGTCTCACCGACCGTCAGCCAAGAAGCTATGTGGGCACTACGCCGTTGTGGTAAGGGTGGATTACTCCGCGGGTTGATGCAGACCCTCAAGGGCCAACGCCGACGTGCCAAACACGAAGGCACATTAATCGATCTAACTGGTACTGACCCCAACGCCGACTTGTCGGTCATGCCGGGTCAGAGTCAGGCTTCCCAAAACCACTCCTCAGATTGAGCAGCAATATTCTGATAGTTTGTTAATACGTGCACCATTTCGCGCTTTTTTGCTTTATTGCGTGCCCGTTTCAACTGACCAAACCTTTTAACACTGACTTAACAGAATTGACTCACAAATGCCTATTTTACCTTAAAATTTTCCGGTTTACGGGAATTTTAGCTTGCAAATTCCCGTAAACGGGATAAAATCCTTCAACCATTGTTAAAAGCATGTTAAGTCACTTCTGCGGGAATTTCTCGTGTCATCACGAGTTCGACCCAAGGGACCGTCCCCATTGGGAGTGACATCGTTAAGATGCTTACAACTAGTGAAAGGAGGGAACAATGGATAATGAAACGAAACCCGCACCGAACGGTGCTGTAAACAGTACGAGCGGTGAAAGTGCGCAGAAGCAGCCGGCGGCTGAGAAAACCAGCACGCCAAAGCCTGCGACACCACAGAAAGAAGAAGGCAGCACGCCGTCACTTTCTAAGACCGTAACAAGTGACGGGCCTTCTACTGCCCGTCCTAAGCCAGCCCCAAAGCCAACATCGACTAATGTGTCGGCGTCGTCGACGGGTGCTGCCAGCAGTTCCGGTTCAACGGGTAGCAAGCCTGTAGCGAGCAAACCAGCCGCTAATAAGCCTGCACCAAAGGCTGCGGTACCGAGGCCTACTGCATCAAGCAGTAAGCCAGAGTCACCTGCACAGCCTGCTAGGTCTAGCAATAAGCCAAATTCTGCCGCATCTTCACAAGCTCCGGCTAAGAAGGCACCTGCTAAGGTACTAGCCCGTCAAGCTCCGGCAAAGAAGGCCCCGGCATCAAAGCCAGCCGCTAAGCCGAAGGCCGCCCCTGCCAGTAACGGCAAACAAGCTGATGAGTTTGCACTCGATGCCGTCATGACGGGTCGTGAGGTCGCTAAGAAGTATGATCGTAAGAACAAGAAGGTACGCAAAGCCCTAAAGAAGGGCCAAGTACCGGCACGTAAGTCCAGCAAATTCTGGCTGTTGCTGCGCGCAGACGCTGAACGCGTCTGGGGTAAGAAGGGTGACAAAAAAGCCACCATCGAACCGAGCGCTCGTCACGATGTACTCGAAGCTGTGACAACCTACAAAGAAGTTGCCAGTGAATATGACCTCAAAGAGAAGAAGGTCATAAAGGCAGCGAAGAAGGGTAAACTACCAGCCCGCAAGGCCAAGAAAGCTTGGCTGATGCGCCGGGAGGATGTCCAGGGTTACTGGTCTAAAAAGGCAGCTAAAGCAGCCAAGAAGTAACACTGGCTAGCTGAAAGCAGTCGCTTGAACGTAGAAGAGGGTGGTGCACATGGTGTACCACCCTCTTTAGACGGGAGTACCCTATGAATGCTGACCAAATAAAAATTGTTGACAGTGCCATACAAGCGCCACAGCCGCTAGATAAGGCTGACTTGCCACCCGTCACGAGTACGAGTGTACTCGATGAAGTCGTAACAGTCCGCGAAGTCGCTAATTTGTTTGATCTCGATAAGAGTACACCTAAAAAGGCGGCGAAAACAGGCCGTATTCCAGCGCGGAAGTCCGGTAAAACCTGGCTGATGCTGTGCGAAGACGCACGCTTAATCTGGGGGAAGAAAGGTAACCGCAAGGCGCAGCTAACCACTGGCCCTGAGCATGACATGCTGTCGGATGTGATGACCTCCGTCGAAGTCGCTCATTGGCTTGGCCTCGACGAAAGTACCCCCAAGAAAGCGGCAAAGAAGGGCAAGATACATGCGCGAAAAGCAGGCAAAACATGGCTGATGCACCGTCGTGATGTCGCCAAAAAATGGCATAAGCGCGCCAAGAAAGCGGCAGCCACCAACAACTGAAGCTGGTCTATCAATCTACAATCTGCACTCCGGGTTGTAGATTTTTCTTTGCTTGGTAAATTTAATAATTAACGTCTGCTTCGTTCCTAAGATTGCCGGATGACACCCAAAGACAGCCCTCAATGAAAGTTCTTGTCGTGGACGATAACCCAGACGTTCGCTCCATTTTAAAGTACCTATTGCTAAAACTGGGGCACAGTGCGGTTTTTACCGAGGATGGCGACGAGGCAATCGCCTACATGCAACAGGCAGATACCCAACCTGAATTGGTATTTCTTGATTTGTTTATGCCGCGCATGGATGGCTTTTCCGTCTTGCAATGGATGCGGGCAAATGAAGCAACGCGCACAATCAAAGTTGTGGTTATGACAGCTTTTTATAACGAGAAAAATATTGCCTCAGTTACTACTGCTCAGTACGTCATCTCAAAATCCAACCTCATTGATGACGTCAGCCGGATCACTAAACTTACACTAGTTGTTGGGGAGCAGTAGCTGGTTTCTTCTTAAGCTGTACTCATGTTAGGCGTATGTCATGTGTAACTTGTGTATGCAGTCAGCTCCGTTTTCCATCGGTTGATCACCTAAGCATTTCACAGCAATTTTCAACCCACCCGCGCCTGATGTACAATCAGGCGCTTTGATTTTTCTAACCATTTCCTAATGACACAACGCCTAAAGACACTTCTGCCAGACGCACTGATTGTGCTGCTGTTGTTCATCGTTCCGCTGGTTTTGTTTTTCCAGCAGACGGTAGGCGGCAAGACGCTGCTCCCGGTTGATAACCTCTACCAGTTCGAGCCGTATGCCTCGATGGCGGAGGCGGTTGGCGTTGGGCGCTCGCACAACCCGCTGATCTCAGACTTGATTCTGCAAAATTATGCTTGGAAGCAAACGATCAACGAGGCCTTAGAGACGGGCCAACTGCCCCTTTGGCAACGGAATATCGTCGCAGGTGCCCCTTTTCTCGCAGCGGGGCAGTCATCGGTGCTGTACCCACTGACGCTGCTGACGCTACTTATTTTCAACATTCCTGCAACATATGGTTGGTTTACTGTCATCACGCTGTGGACGGCTGGTGTCAACATGTTGATCTTCGCCCGCGTGTTGGGCTTACGACGTGAGGCAGCCTTGGTCGCTGCCTTGACGTACCAACTCAGCGGATTTTTTATCGTCAGTGTGGTCTTCCCGATGATTATCGCGACGGCTGTATGGTTGCCTTTGTGTCTCACTATGGTCGAGAAAACGCTCCGGCAAGACTCGGCCTTAGGTAACTGTCCGGCATCGCTGCCGTGGGTCAGCATTGGGGCTATTGCGCTGGGCTTTGCTGCGACGGCTGGTCACGTTGAGGCCTTGTATTTCACGCTGTTGGTTCTGGGCTACTACAGCGCCTTCCGTTTGAGCACCGAGGCCGTCAACCGGCGCAGTGAACCAAAAATCGTCCGCACGCTGATCCGTCGTTCAGGTTGGCTGCTTGGGCTGGTGTTTGTGGGGCTGGCATTAGGGGCAATACAATTGCTGCCCGCCTATGAACTTGCCAGCCGTAGCTTTCGGGAAGGGGCTGTGACCTTCGCTCAAGTCCAAGGTTGGGCCTACCCCTACCGCCGGGTGATTGCCTTCCTCATCCCGAACTTTTTTGGTAACCCGTCGCATGCCGCTTACTTTGATGTGTTCACGCGCCAAGTTGTCCCGGTGACGGTCAACGCGGCGGGCGACCCGATCAACAATACCAGTTGGGGCATCAAGAATTACGTCGAAGGTGGGGCCTACGTTGGCATCCTGCCGTTGATACTAGCATTAACCGCTGCTGGGCATGGGTTGGTGCGCTGGTGGCAAGCGCGCCGTGCTCAGGTGCCAGTGGTCGTCAGCGTTGGGCACGAGAGCATAACACGCCCCTACCGCTTGATATTGTCTTCGCTGGCGCTGCTGTCGGTCTCATTCGTATTTGGCACCCCTTTGTACGCCATCATTTTCTACGGACTGCCGTTCATTAATCAATCACACTCGCCCTTTCGTTGGGTCTGGCCTCTGACGCTTTGCGTTGCGGTGTTGGCGGGCTTTGGCGCACAGATCATCGCGGATGATCAACAGCAGCGCTGGCGGCGCAGGTTCGGCCTGGTTATCGCAGGCGGTGGCCTCCTAGCTCTGATTGGGTTAGTGGTCAGTGGTTTGCTGTACCCGTCATTGGATGGCATCGTTCAACAAGTGTTTGCGAGCCTGGCGTTGGCTCCCAACGCCTTCCCAAATGGGCAAGCCTTTTATTCTTATCAGTTTGTCAATGTGCTGATCTTCGCTGTTGTATTGATCCTCTCTGGTGGGGTGCTGCTGTTAAGCACCCGTGAGGCGGCACTCACGACGCGTTTTGGGGTGGTACCGCTGTGGTTGGCTGCTGCCGTTGCTGTGATCGTGTTTGACCTCAGTGTGGCGACGTGGGGCTTTTACCCCGCAAACGACCCTGACCTCCTCAGTGAGCGCCCCCCGGCGATCGAATATTTACAGCAGCAATATGCCGCTGACCTTGACGCGGGCCGACCTTGGCGCTTGATCGCCTATGAGGAACCCGGCGCCGATACGCTCAACAGTAACATCAGTTGGCCGCATGGTTTGGAAGATGCCAGCGGTTACGACAGCCTGATCCCCGGACAATATGCTGACTATATGCGTTTGATTCAAGAACAGGGTGACCTAGCCTTCAACCGGATTGCACCGATCTACGATCCGCGCGCGCTTGACTCACCCGCGCTCGACTTGCTCAATGTGCGCTACGTCGTCACCGAGATAGAAATCGAAAGCCCCAAGTTCGCTGAAGCCTACCGTGATGACGCCGTCATTATCTACGAGAATCTCGGCGCGATGCCACGCGCCTTCACGCTGCCTGCATCCAGCACGCTTTACCTCAACGCGGGGGGCGATCAACTGACGTTGGAAGACAGCGTGCGCCTGTATGATGTCCGCCAGCATGTGCTGCTCTCTCGTGTTGACCCGCTGTTTTCATCTTCACCGGAACTGCCGACGCTCAATACGGCTGGCTGCACCGACGCTGACGGTTGTGCGGGAGAGGTTGGCCCAGCAGCGATTACCGTTTACACCAGCCGTGAAACGTGGGTTGACGTGCAGGTCGATGAACCGCGCTGGCTGATCATCACCGACAGTTACTATCCCGGCTGGCGTGCGTTTGTGCGTCCATTTGGCAGCACCGACGACGATGAAATGGAAGTTGATGTTCATCTGGTGAACGGCAATTTTCAGGGTGTGCTGCTGGAACCGGGTGCCTACACCGTTCGGTTGCGCTACAGTCCCGACTCCGTCCGGTTAGGGGCGTTTATCTCGTTCATGACGCTGATGGCGACGGTCTTTGCCGTCGGTGTGTATGTTTGGCGCTACGCCTACCGCGACAGTGACGAGGAGTCGACTGCCCGCCGCGTCGCTAAAAACTCATTGACACCCATTTTGCTGAACTTGTTTAACCGGGGCATTCAGTTTGCCTTTGCCATCGTCAGTTTGCGTATCCTCGGTCCGGATGGATCAGGGCGCTATCAGTATGCTGTCGTATTGTGGGGCTGGTTCGAGATTGTGTCGAACTTCGGGCTGGATACGCTCCTCCTGCGGGAAGTCGCCCGCGCCAAAGAAAATGCCAACAAGTACCTTGCCAACACCAGCGTGATGCGCTTTGTCCTTGCGATACTGGGTATCCCGCTGCTGTTTGCCTCCCTACAGGCCCGTCAAACCCTACTTGATCCACCATTGGCTCAAGAGACAGTCACCACCATCTGGGTGCTGTACATGGGCTTGTTCCTCTCGACGATGAGCAAGGGACTGACGGGGCTGTTCTACGCTTACGAGAAGGCCGAGTACCCAGCCGCCTTGCAGACTATTGCCACAATGCTCAGCGCTTCGCTTGGCTTGGTGGCGTTGTTGTCTGGTTATGGCATTGTGGGGTTGGCAGTTGTCAGTGTATTCACCAACTTCCTGACTTTGCTTGCCCTGTATTTCCTGACGCGCCGCATGTTTTTTGTGCCCAAACTGCGCTTCGACCGCTCTGTGCAGCAAGAAGCCGCTGGTGAGAGCTTCCCGCTGATGCTCAATCACCTATTGGCGACGGTCTTCTTTCGCATCGACATCATCATCCTCGAACTCGTCACCCGCAGTGACTCCATCGTCGGCTGGTATGGTGTCACCTATAAATGGGTTGACGCCATCAACGTGATCCCGGCTTTCTTTACGCAAGCGCTTTTCCCAGTGATGAGCCGCCAAGCCAACACTGATCGCGCAGCCCTCAAGCGCAGTTATATCTTCTCCGTCAAACTATTGACGTTCGTTTCCTTGCCGACCGCCGTCGGCACCACGCTGCTGGCCCCTTTCTTGATCGGCGTGTTAGGCGGCCCAGAATTCCTGCCCTTCGGCGCGATTGCGCTCCAAATATTTGTGTGGAGCATTCCGCTGGGGTGGATCAACAGCGTCACCAATTACGTGATCATTGCGCTCAACCGGCAGCGGGTATTGACATGGGCGTTTATCTTCGGGGCCTTGTTTAATGTGACTGCCAACCTGTACTTCATCCCGATTTATTCGTTTCCGGCGGCGGCGGTAGTCACGATTCTATCGGAGTTTATTCTACTGGCCTTCTTCTACATGGTGATGTTGGAGCCACTTGGGCGCATCAATTGGCTGAAAGTGGTGGGCCGCTTGGTGATCGCTGCGGCGGTGATGGCCGGCGCTGCTTTCTACTTGAACCAAATCAATATGTGGTTGGCAGCGGTCGGCTCTAGTGTGCTCTATTTTGGGGCAATTGCGGCCCTGCGTCCATTTGACCGCTATGAAACCGACCGCATCTTGCAGCTAATGCCTGCCCGCATTCGTGGGTATTTCTCCTCAACGGGCGTGTTGGCGGCAGGCACTTATGAGTCGCTCTCGGCTGAGGCTGAAGTTGCCGTGGCAGAGCCAGAGAACACCCCATAGGCGCTGAGCAGCAGTATCCGCGTCCGCTGGCATTCTATGAGTATGAGACGACGTAGCTAGTGGCTAAAGAAGTCGATTAATGCCGCGTTGACTGCCTCGGCCTCATCATGCTGCACCCAATGGGTTGCATCCTCAAACGTCACTAACTGAATATCATCCGCGTAAGGGAGGCTGGCCTCTGCTGTCTGGTAGTTCAAGGCGGCATCTTGCATACCCCACAACATCAACACAGGAACGGTTACGCGCCCGACGGGGGGCCTGCGCCCCAAAACGCGGCGGGCCATCGCCCGGTACCAGTTGATCATGCCGCGTGGTGCCCCAGCCTGTGCCCATGCCGCGCGATAGCGCTCTAGGTCGTCTTGACTGAATGTGCTTGTTTGAGCCGTCCCAAGCATCATGCGGGTGCCAAACAACCTAAGACTCAATTCGGGCAGCAGTGGCAGTTGGAACCAACCGATATACCAGCTTTTGAGCGTCTGTTTGGGGCTACTCAGGATGAACTGTCGGGCTACTTCCGGATGAGGGACGTTCAAAATGGCTAACTTTCGCACAACTTCTGGGTGGCGGCTGGCAGTATGCCATGCGACTGCTGCACCCCAGTCATGCCCGGTGAGGTTCACTGAATCGTACCCCAATGCACGCACCAACCCAATGACATCTGCTGCCAGCCGATCAATGTCGTATTGTTTGACGCCCTTTGGTTTATCGCTGAGGTTGTAGCCGCGCTGATCAGGGGCAATGACACGAAAACCAGCGGCTGCCAACGGTTGAATTTGGTTGTGCCAGCCATACCAGAATTCAGGGAAGCCGTGCAGCAAGACCAGCGGCGGACCGTCTTCCGGCCCGGCGAGTGCTGTATGCAGCACAACATCCTCTGTGTTAATGACCGTGTGCTGCATCAGGTGAGCCTTAACGAACTGCTTGAACGTTCTCGCCACAGCGCTTGGGTAAAGATGACGATTAACAGCCCGCAGATCGTCAAGTGAAGGCCTTCGGTCACCACGCTGAGGTACCAAATCAAATTAGGTTGAATGTCAAAAGTGTAATTCAATGTGTTCCATATGATCACCCCGCCGAGTACCAGCATCAAAATACCCAGCGCACGGATGAGGCGGATACGGAGTGACTTTCGGAATGCTAAACTACCGCCAAGGATCAGCAGGGCAATCCCCACCAGCAGGCTGCCCAGATCGGTGATGAAGAAAAGAATTTGTTCAAGTAGGTTGGGGATGCTGACGAACCCAGCCCACGGTACTACGCTGATGTCCGTGCCCAGCAGCATCCAACTGGTGAAGCCGATTAGCATTGAGCAGATAATGCCGACCCCGAACACGACTAAGGACTCGTCAACAAAGTGTGTCTCTTCAGTGAAGACGATCTGGTTATGCAGCAAGCGGTGGAAGCAGTAAAAAACCGCTAATGTTGAGAGCAGAATTCCGACAAGATAGTAGATCGCTTCCATAACGGGGTGGTAACCGGCAAAAACCAGCAGCGCTAAGAAACCAACATAGCATACGGGGTACAGTAGAGATGCGAACAGGCCGCCGACGTAATAACGCGCTGCAAAATGCACTGAACGAAACCCTTGTGCCACATGTTCATCTGCGCCGAGGTCTTTGAGGGCGGCGCGGTGGGCTTCTTCGGTAGTCGAGCCAAGGTAGGTATAGTCAGCGAGGGCGTCTTGATAATGTGCGCGCAGTTCTTCGGTGACTTCAGCGCGTAGGTCTTTTGGTAGGCCGTCTGTCGCACGCTTGAGCCACTGCTTGATTTCTGCTTCTCGTGCGGACTGCGTTGAGGCTACTCCTCTGTGCCCAGCACGACGTTTACCGCTCGGGTGTAGGTCTGCCATGCTTGCATCTCCTGCTCAAGCTCCGAGCGGCCCACTGGGGTCAGCTCATAATACCGACGGGTGCGACCTTCGTGCTTAGATTTATACGATGTGACGAAGCCTTGTTTCTCAAGGTTATGCAGCGTAGGGTATAGCGTCCCTTCCTTAAAGTCAAGTACGCCTGCTGAACGGGCTTTAATCTCTTTAGCGATGTGGTATCCGTGGCTCGGCCCAAGGTCAAGCATATGTAGGATGAGCAGAGGCAGGCTGCCTTTAATGTTCAACGTAGGTCTCCGATGCATCGTTAGTCTATGTGTCAACTATAGAGGGTGACTGCTGTTGTATCAAATAGATGCTTAGGTGGTAGTCAAAAAGATGACGCAGCTATTTAGTGCATTTTCGGCGACCGTTGCCTGCAAAAAAACGGAGATACGTTACCCAGTCACCGATGGTGCCCTTTCGTTGCTAAACGTGAACTATAGCAGAGGAGGATCACCAGCCCTGAACCCAACTGCACCGGGATTATTGCATCTATCTCGCTTACGCCAAGCTGCTTGCTCACTGTCAACTCAACACCTTCAGATGCTTTTCTGTGCGGCATAGTGCGCTTGGAGACTGCGAACGGTCATCTCTTGCTCTAAAAGCGCACGGATGCCCGTCGCTGCTGCCCAGCCTGCGCTTAGCGTGGTGATCAGCGGGATGCCGTAGCGAATAGCTGCCGCGCGGATGTGCCGCCCATCCTCGTAGGCCTGCGACCCTAACGGTGTGTTAATCAACAAGGCGATCTTCCCATCGCGCAGCCAATCGACCAAGTTGGGGTGCCCTTGCACCACTTTCTTGACGACTTCGACGGGCAAGTGAGCGTTTCGCAGTGCCTCGGCAGTGCCGTTGGTGCCGATCAGCGTGAAGCCAAGATCGAGGAATTCACCTGCTAGCTGTATCGCCGACTCTTTATCATTATCGTTGACGCTAAAGCAGACTGCGCCGCTAGTCGGCAGCACATCTCCCGCCGCCAACTGTGACTTGACGAAGGCGTGCCCGAAGCGCGCTGCATGGCCCATCACCTCACCCGTGGCGTGCATCTCTGGGCCAAGCTGGGCATCGGCACCGATCAGCTTGTTGAAGGGCAGTACGGCCTCCTTGATGAAGTGCCCATCCACCAGCGGGTCGTCGATCAAACCGATGTCGTCGAGTGTTTCGCCTGCTAGGATGCGTGTCGCGTAGCGCGCCAATGGCACCCCCGTCGCCTTACTGACGTAGGGAATGGTACGACTGGCGCGCGGGTTGGCCTCCAACACATAGATACGATCTCTGAGAATAGCATATTGTACATTCATCAATCCGACGACGCCCAACGCTTCGCCCAGCTTGCGCGTGTAACGCTTAATTTGCTCGATCTTCATCGGGCTGATGCCAATCGGCGGGATGACGCAGGCGGAGTCACCACTATGGACACCTGCCTCTTCGATGTGTTCCATCACGCCACCGATCACCACGCGCTTTCCATCACTGATGGCGTCAACGTCCAATTCAAAGGAGTCTTGGAGGTAATCATCAACCAATACCGACTGGCTGACTCCCTCAGCCGCGGCGAAGGCGGCCTCAACGTACTCATCGAGTGTTTCTTCCGTGTAGACAATCGCCATCGCGCGCCCACCCAGCACATAGGAAGGGCGCACCAAGACCGGGAAGCCAATCCGCCGGGCGATGTCCTTGGCTTGTTCGGGCGTGCGGGCAATGTCACCAGCCGGGCTTGAGATATAGAGATCCTTGAGTAGGTCACCGAAGCGCCCGCGGTCTTCGGCAATATCGATTGCTTCGGGAGTTGTCCCTAAGATCGGAATGCCAGCGGCTTCAAGACCCTTCGTCAGGTTGAGCGGCGTCTGCCCGCCAAACTGAACAATCACACCTTTGAGTGGTGTTTCGCGCTCACAGATGTTGAGCACGTGCTCCAGCGTCAACGGCTCGAAGTACAGTCGGTCGCTGGTGTCGTAGTCCGTACTGACGGTCTCTGGGTTGCAGTTGATTATAACCGCTTCGTAGCCCATCTCTTGCAGAGCCATCGCTGCATGCACGCAGCAATAATCAAACTCAAGCCCTTGCCCAATCCGGTTAGGGCCGCCGCCCAGAATAATGACCTTCTCAGTATCGGTCGGTGGGGCTTCGGTTTCCGTCTCATATGACGAGTACAGGTAGGGTGTATACGATTCGAACTCTGCCGCACAGGTATCAACCATGTGATACGTCGGCATGATGCCCGCTTCCGTCCGTGCTTGGCGGACGTCCAACCCAGTGACTAGCGGGCCATTCGTGCGTCCCGTTGCGGGGAAGGCCGCTAAGTTCAACAAATACGCGATGTGGTCATCCATGAAGCCGGTGCGCTTAGCTTGTCGTAATAGGTGGGTTGGCAAATCAGCGATGGTGTGATGCGCACTAATGGCGCGTTCGAGTGCGACGATCTCGGCGAGCTGCGTCACAAACCATGGGTCGAACTGGGTTTGCTCGCACACCGCTTCGATTTCCACCCCGGCCCGCAGCGCCTCCCAGACCGCCCACATCCGGCGGTCGTTCGGCTCACTGAGTGATTCAACCGTGCCGTCCCACTCGCTATGTTTAATTGTTGGATAGGGCGGGCGCGCGAGTTCCAAAGAAGCCAAACCCTTCAACAGCGATTCCTTGAAAGTTCGCCCGATTGACATCGCTTCGCCGACAGCTTTCATTTGTGGGCCAAGGACGGAGTCAACGCCGGGGAACTTCTCGAAGGCCCAGCGCGGCAGCTTGGTGACGACGTAGTCGATGCTGGGTTCAAACGCCACAACCGTTTCGCGCGTAATGTCATTCTGAATCTCGTCAAGTGTATAGCCAACTGCCAGCAGCGCTGCTACTTTGGCAATCGGGAAGCCCGTTGCTTTGGAGGCGAGCGCGGACGAACGGCTGACACGCGGGTTCATCTCGATCACGAGGATTTCCCCCGTCTTTGGGTTGATGGCAAACTGCACGTTTGAGCCGCCTGTTTCAACGCCGACGGTGTTCATCACCACTTTGCCGATGTCGCGCATGCGCTGGTATTCACGGTCAGTGAGCGTCATCGAGGGGGCCACCGTGATTGAGTCGCCAGTATGGACACCCATTGCATCGATGTTTTCAATCGTGCAGACTACCACGAAATTATCGTTTTTATCGCGCATTACTTCGAGTTCGTACTCTTTCCAACCGAGCACCGATTCGTCGATCAGCACGCTGTTGACAGGTGAGGCCCGCAGCCCGAATTCGACCTTGTCGCGGAAGTCTTCCTCGTTGTAGGCCACTGAACCGCCACTGCCGCCGAGCGTGAACGACGCCCGGATCAAGATCGGGTAGCTGCCGATCTCTTCCGCTAGCGCTAGGGCCTGCTCGAGACTGCGGGCGATGCCACCAGCCGGGCAGTGCAGCCCTTGTGCCTCCATCGCTTGTTTGAACAGCTCGCGGTCTTCGGCGATCTGCATCGCATTGAGATTGGCCCCGATCAGTTCGACGCCGTATTTGTCGAGCACACCCGACTCTGCCAGTGCGACGCCTGTGTTCAGCCCGGTTTGCCCGCCGACGGTCGGCAGCAAGGCGTCGGGCCGCTCGATCTCGATCACCTTCTCGACCATCTCCGGTGTGATCGGTTCGATGTAAGTTGCGTCAGCCATTTCAGGGTCTGTCATGATGGTAGCAGGGTTGCTGTTCACCAAAATGACGCGGTAGCCTTCGTTTCTCAGCGCTTTGACGGCCTGCGTCCCGGAGTAATCAAACTCGGCGGCCTGCCCAATGACGATTGGCCCTGCGCCTATCACCAGAATGGACTCGATATCAGTACGTTTTGGCATGGTGAACTTTCCCCTTGTTACGTTCGACAAACTCCGCGTATTCTATCGCATTCTGCTTGCTTTGCGTGATTCCGCGCGCTCCCGCGTATAGAGTTCGCTGACGCTCACCCTGCTCACTCTATGCGCGCCTCTTACAAGCGGGCCTGTCTACGAGCCACTGACAGATTGGAGCAGTGCATTGTAGCGTTCGATGCAGTCGGGGGTGGTGGCTGGCTTCACATAGAGCCAACCTTGCACCGTCTCCGATGAGAACGTGCGTCCGCGGTTGGCCTCCAAATTGATTGCGACCATATGTAAGCCGGGATAGAGGTTGCGGCTATCTACGAATATATCGACCGCCTCACCGGGGCTGACAGTGATATCACTGGTCCATACCCGCGGGCTGCCCGATCCGTTGACAGGTTCAACCTGCGCGCTCAGGCTGCCTGGATACCCGGAGTTAAATAATTCAAAGGTGCCCAACCGTACACGGGTACCGCAGCCTGCTTCGACGGACTGAGTCAGGTTGTCCGTCACCACGCCGATGTTTGGTTTGTATTCCAGCGGCGGGTACTTGGGCATCCGGCGGACGGCGTTATAGACCGGCAGCGGGCTACCTGCTGAATCAAGGATGCCATACCAGCGCAGGTGGCTGCATGGCGTCTCGTAGTCGGGTTGGTACAGGTTCCAGTTGAGGTTCCACAAGAACATCGGCCCAACCCAAGGCCAGTTGGCGTCGGCATAGGCAAAGGCACGCACGGTGTAGGCTGCTTGCGTTTCCGCAGGGAACTTCATCCAGTTGAACAGTTGGAAGGCGGGGTCTGTCGCGCACTCCAGCCCTTCTTCTCCCGGATCACGCACCCAACCAAACTCGGTGATCCAGATTTGCTTACGGATGCCATAACTCACCAACAGATTACGCATCAGTTCAGTGCGGCGGTAGCTAAACGGCTTCACGCTTGGGCTTTGCTCTGGTGGTTGGTCAAAGCCATACGGGTGATAAGCCCAAGCGTCGAAGCAGCGCCCAGCGCCGTTGTTTAGCATGGCGCGGGCAAAGTCAAGGTCATTGATCACGTTGCCGCTGGGCTGCGTGTCGGTAGGGGCTAACCCGCCCGCCACCACAACGATGCGCGGTGCCGCCTGCTTGAAGGCACTGTAGGCACGGCAGAGCGCATCAGTGAATTGGGCCGGGTTGGGTTGCTGCCCGCCCCATTCGCCGATTAGGTTGGCTTCATTGCCGATCTCAACCGCATCGACGCCTGCGGCATCCAGTTCGCGGGCAAGTGTCAGCAGGCCGTTCTGCCACGCGTCGATGTTATCTGGGTAGCCGCGTACATCGACGCGATAAAGGATATTGTGGTTGGGGAAGTCAGGGATTTGGGCCGTGTCATACAGCTTGACCCAATCCATACCCAGGCTGTTCAGCAAAGCTGAGTCAGATTCAAGGTGCGGCCCCACACTGATGCCATAGCCAATGTGGCGCGGCACCGTCCGCAACTCGCTGAGGTCTTGGTCTTCCAGCGGAATGACTTCTTCTGCTCTGGCAGATGGCACGCTTGCAGCGAGCAGCAGCAGCAACCAAATCAGCAGCAAGGTGCCAAGAACGGTCAGAGGGTTGCGGCTGTGCCGTGTGCGTGGGTAGCGAGTCATAACGCGCTGTATTGTATCACTCGATTTCATTGCTGCTAGCACACCTCGTCTTGTACAGGCTGTCTGCTCGCGGTTCAGGCGCATCCCAGCATCAGCGTCCCTCTACATCTTCGACCCATACCTCCTCGATATCAGCAAAGATTTCTTCGATCACCGACGTTCTGCCTGACTGAATGAAGCGTGTCATCCCTGTGAGCAACACCCCAGACCCGATCTCCGCGGGCATTAAGTCCGTTGCATCGTAGCGAAAGACAGATGCGTCGCTATAAATGGCTGCTAAGCGCCGCTCGATGTCTGTCGGGTACCAATCGGGGTCAACGTCGTTATGGGGGGCAATAAAACCACCTGCTTCAATCAACGGGCGCACGCTGTCGGCAGTGGTCAGATACTCCATCACGGCAAAGGTTGCTGGGCCAGTGCTGAAGGGCATGAACAGCGATGCTGTTCCTCGGACGGGTTGGGGGTTGGCTTCCGGGTCAATAGGGGGTAGATAGAAGAAGTCGTAGTCTTCCCCGATCACAGTTTCTTCTGGAAATGTGTCTGTGATCAGCCAGCCCATCTGGTAGAGGTAGCACAACGGGTTATCAAGAAACATCGGCTCAATTGCTTCGCTATGAGTCAATGTGAGCACATCGGCATTGGTGCCAACAACATTGACCGGTTCCAGCCAAACCGATCCTAGAATCTGAGCAGAGCGCACAATCTCAGGTGAGTTAAAGGGGATGTCGTGGTGAACCCACTGATCGTAAACGTCGGGTCCGGCATTACGCAGGACGATCTCTTCGAGCCAATCCGCAGCAACCCAACCAGTCGCCGGGCCTGCTGCCATTCCGATGCACCACGGCTGCGCGCCATCATCGATGATCTGTTCCATCAACAGAAGCATGTCGTCCCAAGTTTCTGGGATGTCGTAATCCGCAGCTCCAAATGCGTTGACGGGGTACCACACCAAGCTGTCTACCTGAACCTCGTACCAGACCCCAATGCTCTCGCCTTCGTGCAAGGCCAAATCGATCAGGTCATCGCCGTACTGCGCCCGGAGGTACTCGTCTGAGAGGAAGCGGGCGACATCAATATTACCCTCGCCCGCGCTGACGGCACGCGCGCTGGGCAGCGAGATGAAGGCTGCGATGTCTGGCGCGGTGCCGTTGTCAAGCCCTGCCGCTATCTGCGAGGAAACATCAATGCTGCTTTGGACGCTAACCTCGATTCCTGTTTCATCCGAAAACGCCGCCATAGATTGTTGTAGCAGGCGAAAGCGCTCGTTGCTAAAGGGCACAAGAATAGTGACGTCATCGCCCTCATATGCGCCGTCCTTGGCACGTTCTAAGTAGCCGTCAACGTCAAAGACGGCGTTATCTGTGTTTTCCGAACAACCTGCACTCAAAACACTGATGATCAGTAGAATAACTAAAACACAAAGGTGACCGGCACGCATTACTGCTCCTTGAGAAAGGTATAGCTGGTTAAGTTTATTGTGCGGAAGGGATATCGCATACTACAATAGATGCTATATCCTAATCCGCTTGACACTTCACATGGAGGATTCTTCCACATGGTAACGGCAACTGCGCCAACGCGCACGATAGAGGAAATCTTAAATTGGTACCGTGGGCAAAACGCAGGCGTGGTCACAAACCTCGCGCGTATTCTCTATACGGGTAAACTGGCTGGCACTGGCAAGATGGTCATTCTGCCAGTTGACCAAGGTTTTGAGCATGGCCCTGGTCGCTCTTTTGGACCAAACCCCGCGGGCTACGATCCACACTATCATTTCAAGCTGGCAATTGAATCTGGCTGTAATGCCTATGCTGCGCCGCTTGGCTTCCTTGAAGCAGGCGCATATGATTTTGCTGGTCAAATCCCGATGATTTTGAAGCTGAACAATCACGACGTGCTGCAAGATGAAATTGACCCAATCGGCGCGCAGACAGCAACGGTAAAAGATGCCCTTCGCCTCGGCTGCGTGGGTATCGGCTATACGATTTACCCCGGCACAGAGCCACGGCGTCACCAATACGAGCAACTGCGCGCAATCGCTGAAGAGGCCAAGGAAAACGGTCTGGTTGTTGTGGTTTGGGCCTATGCGCGTGGGCGTGACTTGGCGAAGGAACACGAAACGGCTATCGATGTGATCGCCTACGCCGCCCAGATTTCGGCCCAACTCGGCGCACATATTATTAAAGTCAAACTCCCGACCGATGTGATTGCCCTCGATGCAGCTCGCAAGGTCTACGAGGCTGAAAACATCGCGATTGACACGCTGGCAGAGCGCGTGGCCCACGTCGTTGAGAGCGCCTTTAATGGTCGCCGCATTGTGATCTTCTCCGGCGGCAGCGCCAAGAGCGAAGAAGCCGTCTTCGATGATATTCGCGCCATCCGTGATGGTGGTGGCTTTGGCTCGATCATGGGGCGCAACGCCTTCCAACGCCCTTGGGATGACTCGCTTGCCCTGCTCGGCAACGTGATGGGTATTCTCGATGGCAGCATTGATTAAAACCTACCAGATAAACTAGCCACTTTAACGCCCGACCAACACCGTCGGGCGTTATTGTTCGTGATAAATATCACAGGTTAAGCGTAGGGTGCCCACCCTTGCTAACTTGAAAGCCCTTCGATATGTTCTCAAGCTACGTTTTGACTTCCGCCTGCTATTCCCGCGGAGATGCACGACTTAACGAAGGGAACACCAGATGAATACCTACCAACCAAAAGAAGATACCTCTCCGACGCAGTCGATTACCGGACGCCACATCATGGATAAACTGGGCGACTCGCAGCGGAAACGCATCGAAGAATATAAGCTGCAAAAGAAACTCGGCAGCGGCGAACTGTATAAGACGACGCAAAACGTCAGCGCCTCGCACAAGCGCGGGGATACACTCTATGGCCTCGCGCCGATTGATGCGGTTGCCCGCCTTGGCGCGGCCTTCTCGACGTTGGGTGTCGCGAAACATGCCACGGGTTTCTATGAAGATGCGCTTAAAGGCTACCGTGAATCGAAGGATAAGGATGGTGAAGCCACTATTCTAATGAGCCTCGCGCAGATTTACTGGAAGCGCGACGAGCACGCTCGGGCCGTTGAGATGTACCAGCAAGCCGCCGAGTTGTACTACGTCCTCCGGCGCTTTACCGATCAAGCTGCGGCCCTAAACTGTATCGGCTTGGTGCATGCCAGCGAATATAAGTACGAAGATGCCATCGCTTGCCATGAGCAAGCACTGTCAATTCTCTACGACTCAGGTGACCAAGCCAGCGAAGCCGCCACCCTCGACGTACTCGGTATGGCACAACGCCGGGCTAAGCAGTTCAATGAAGCATTGAACGCACACTTAAGTGCCCTCGTTTTGCGTAGAGATATTGGTGATGCTTCGGGCGAAGCCTGTTCGCAACATGCGTTGGCCCTTGTCCATGAAGAGATGGGCAACACTGACCGCGCTATTCTGTTCTACGAAGCCGCCTTACAGAACCGCAAGCGTTTTGGCGACTGCCCCGGCGAACTGGTGACGACCTACAACCTCGCGAAGATGTACGACAAACTCGGACATTTTGAGCTGGCAGAAGCCCTGTTAGTGCGCGTGGTTGAACTGGAGAAAATGCTTGATCACCCCGATTTGGTAAAGGACGAAGCCGAATTATCCGAACTGCGGCTACGCCAGCGAGCACACCGGCAGCACCCCAATGATGTGATCATTGAGGATATGTCCGTGACGCAAACCAATCTGCGGGTGCCTGCGGCGCTAAAGTCATAGCATCCGCAAATTTAATGCTACAATAACAGCATGATGACTAACCCAATAGAAAGACAATTAGCGTGGATTTAGGATTACAAGACCGGGTTATAGCCGTCGCGGCAGCCAGTCAGGGTCTTGGCTTTGAAACTGCGCGCCAACTGTCAGAGGAGGGTGCGCTGGTTGCTATTTGCTCCAGCAACGAAGCCCGCATCGCAGCCGCCGCCGATGCCATCCGCACAGCGACGGGAAACCCCGTGTTTGCCATGGCGGCAGATATTACCAGTGACGAACAAGTCCATGACTTTATCAACCGCAGCGTTGATCACTTTGGTGGGCTTGATATATTGGTGACCAACTGCGGTGGCCCACCCTCAGCGCGCTTTGAAGAGATTCCGATAGAAGGCTGGCAGGCCGCCGTTGATCTGGTTATGTTGAGCGCGGTTCGGCTGGTCAGTGCGGCGCTGCCTCACCTGCGCCTATCCGATGTGCCCTCGGTGTTAGCAATTACCTCGATTGCCGTCAAGCAGCCGGTGAGCAACCTCGTGTTGAGCAACAGCATTCGCATGGGGGTGGTTGGCTTGATGAAGACACTCTCAGTCGAGTTAGGCGTAGAGGGTATCCGCTTTAACAGCATTCTGCCGGGTTACACTCTAACGGAGCGCCTTGATGAACTGATCAAAGTGGCGGCTACTAACAAGGGCATCCCGCTTGAGGCAGAGATCGACAACCGGGTGCGTGAGGTGCCGTTGGGTTACCTCGGTTCACCGGAAGAGTTTGCCAAGGCGGCTACCTTTTTATGCTCACCAGCCGCATCTTACTTGAATGGTGTTATGCTCAACCACGATGGTGGCTCCTATCGCGGCGTATATTAAGCTTTAGCGCTGTGCCCGGTGGCTTGAAGCAGCACTCCTCAGCGGTTTTTTGACCCTGTATATCAATACCCAAAACGACATCACACGAAAGTGCTACAACTCGCTACACTGTCATAACAAATCGGTCTGTAGCGTGCCTTTCCACCTACGCGTCTGCTATTATGAAACTCGGGATGAACTATTCTATGATGCCGCAATTACGAGAGCTGGGTAGGAAAATCATCGACAACGAATTGACGGGCCACATTCTGGTTGTTGACGACCGTGAGGAGGGCGCCAAAATCATCGCGCTGCTCCTGCGCGAAGAAGGCTACCAAGTTGATATCGCTCTGCGTGGTGAAGCGGCCTTGGAGAAGATTTACGCCAATCCACCGGATGTGGTCATTCTAGACGTGATGATGCCGGATATTAACGGGATGGAAGTGCTGCGTCGTCTGCGCGCTGACAAACAGTTCGCTGAACTGCCAGTGATTATCGTGACGGCCCTCGGTGACACCACAGATATCGTCAAGGGGATTGAGTTAGGCGCAACGGACTATCTCACCAAGCCACCACGCTTTGAGGTGCTGTTGGCCCGTGTCCGCACTCAAATCCAACTGAAGCAGCTACAGGATCAGCGGCGTGAAGACCTTGAGACTCTCCAGCGCTTGAACATCCTCAAAGATCGCTTTATGCAGATCGCCGTCCATGACCTGAAAAATCCGCTCAACAACATCGTCGTCGGCTTAGACCTGTTGCCACGCTACCCCACCTTCGATGATGAAGAGGAGGAAGCCGAGTTCAATCAGGTGATCGCAATGATGAACACATCGACATTCACTATGCGTAACCTGATCAATGACTTTCTTGATCTGAGTGCAATTCAAGCAGGGCAGCTTGAATTGCAGCTTTCCAACACAGATATGAACAAGCTCGTCGAAGAGATGGTTGAGCAGTTCACAGCGTATGCCCACGAAAAAATGCTGACGGTTGAGACAACCCTCGACCCAGACATACCTTACATTGCTGTTGATAAAAACCGGCTGGGGCAGGTGCTTAGCAATCTAATTGGCAACGCGATCAAGTTTAGCCCACCGCAATCTAATATTTACGTTTCCACTAGGTGGATCAGAGATGGCGGCTGGCTGCGGGTTGAGGTCGCTGATACAGGGCCTGGCATCAGTAAAGAGGCAATCGAGACTTTGTTCAAGCAGTATACGACGACAGGCAATAAACCAACTGGTGGGGAGCGCTCTTCGGGGTTGGGGCTGTCGATTGCGCGTGATCTGGTCGAACTGCATGGGGGTAATATCGGCGTCGATAGTACCTTCGGTGATGGCTCAGTCTTCTGGTTTGAAATCCCTGCGGGCTAGTTAGCTGCTTCGCTAACCATCAAGCGGTTTGATTGAACCGTCAAGGCCAATGCCCAACCGACAAAAGCAATCGCCTTCAGAATAGAGTCTGTAAATAGGGGAGCTGTGCTCCGTAGGATGCCGGCACTGGCGAATACCAAGCTCAGCACGATAAAGACCACGGCTACAGAAAGCAGGCCCACCCGGAGCTTCTTATTACGCTCAACGGTTGCTGCTGAAGGGCCGGGCAGAGGTGGGCGACCCATTTCCTCATCGTATTCGCGCTTCTTCTTACGCACCGCCATGATCACGCTCGCCATGATCATTGAGCCGACTGCGAAAAAGAAAGACGGTAGGTATAACTCCAGCAGAAAGAGGATCACGCTGACGGTGAGTTCGATCCAGCCAATAGTGGCAAACGCTGCTGATGCTAACTCTGTGGTCGGCGCTTGTTGATTTCGTTGTGCCATTAAAGATAATAGCCTTTGTAGACGTATTTTTTCGTATAGGCGGCGGGCTGTTTCTCCCGCAATATGAGTCGAGTATAACGCAGCCGCCGCGTGAACTTCACCAACATCCTATAAGAATAAATAGGCTCTTGCGTTCAGGGCAATCGTCTTAAGATTATCATAGATCGCTCGTACTTGGGTACCCATGGCTTCAGCCACGGGCTGGCAGTAAGAAAAGAGTATCGTGTTAGAAACACGCCCCGTCAGATTGAGTGCGTCGGATGCTCAGGCAAACGTTCATGAGATGCCTCAGCAACCCGTATGGGTCGGAGAGCTATGCCCGTCCATTGACGCGTCTGAAGCGATTACCCCGCTCTTGCAGCATAATCCTTACCCAACTTGGTTCAGGCACGATACACTATTAAATAAATTCGACTAAGCCCAGCTAGCAATCGCTACATGCAAGATACCGCCATCGCCCTTGCCATCGGAACTCTGACCTTTGTCGTGACGGTAATCTGGGGCGACCCTTTCATTGACTTTTTGAAGCTGTTTGGCATCGGCTTGCCGCTTGGCTACGATGATGACCTCACAGCCGGAGACACCGAAGCCAGCCCTGGTGCCAACCCGCAAATTGAAAAACGTTCGCCCAAGCTTGAGCGCGTGCGCAGCGAGTCCGATTCGCGCAGCCAAGTGATACCAACGATGGGCGGGCTGATGTTTATGCTCCCTGCGACGGTTGTCACGCTGGGTTTGAACATTGCATCGCTGCTTAATCAAGGTGATGCGGGCTTGTCTGTCTTGCTGCCGCTGGGCGTCATGCTGAGCTTTGGCGCGGTGGGTCTTCTTGATGACTGGGAGACCCTGCGCGGTATCCGCGAAGATGGTATTTCCGCTCGGCTGAGGATAATCAGTCAAGTGGTGATCGCCAGTGCTGCAGCGTTGTTTTTGCAATTTGTGCTTGACATTCATTCGGTGGCACTACCGGGCATCGAAGCTCGTTTCGATCTCGAATTCCTATACCTACCGATTGCCATCTTGGTGATCTTTACCAGTGCTAACAGCTTTGACCTAACTGACGGCCCAGATGGACTTGCTGGCATTGTCGGGGCGACGGCTTTTGCCGCTTACGGTATCGTTGCTTTGCAGCAGGGGCAGGTCTTTTTGGTGCAGTTCTGCTTTGTAATGGTCGGCGCCGTGGTGGCGTTTCTGTGGTTTAATACGCATCCGGCGCGCTTGAACCTCGGTGATACAGGTGCGTTGGCTCTCGGGGCGACGATTGGGACGGTGGCCCTTATGACGGGGCAATGGCTGATACTCCCTGTAATCATTGCGATACCGTTCGCTGAGTCAGCGACAGTCGCGCTCCAGATTTTTTATTACAATTACGCACGCCGCGTCTTTGGTGAACCCCGTCAGTTGTTTCGCCGGGCACCTTTGCACAATCACTTCCGCTTGTTGGGTTGGAGTGACCCACAAATTGTGCAGCGCTTCTGGATTATCGAAGTGCTGGCGGCATTAGTCGGTGTGGCTCTCGCGTTGCTGTAATATTGTCTGGTCGGTGCTTATTCTAGTGAGGTAGGTCAATGAGTGACACAAACACAATAACGGTTGAAGCCATCCGGCTGGTATGCCCGAACTGCTTAGCCAACACATCCTATTCAGCTAGTAACGTCACCTTGACGTGTAAGCATTGCGGCTATCAAGAGTCATTAGTTGGTGAGGCAGTTGGTACGGCGGCTGCCCAAACGGCGCTAACGGCTGATTTGTACAAAGATGCCCAACAGGGCTGGGGCCGTGCTGATCGTAGAGACGTGCATTGCGAGAGCTGCTTGGCAGAATTCTCACTTCCAGACGATTCAACGACCACACGCTGTCCGTTCTGTGGCACTAACAAGATTATCCCTGATCAACAAGGGCCTGATGCTATTCGTCCGATGTATGTTCTGCCTTTTGAGAAATCACTGGAAGACGTTGAGCCTGCCGTCGACGCGTGGCTGAGGGATAACAACTGGATTTTGCCTGAGGCGCTCCGAAAGAGTATGCAGGATTTGACCTTTCAGGCCGTTTACCTACCGTTCTGGACTTTCGACGCTGTTGTCAGCGGGATGTGGAAGGGCTACATCGGTGAGGAGATGGGGCTGGAGGTGCTTGGAAAAGTCGTGCCCGTGCCTGAAAAGCATGACGTTCGCTATGAGTTCACCCACCCCTTTGATGATTTCGTCGTCGCTGGCAGCTACCAAGTAACGCCTGAATTGCTGCGTTGGATGTCTGACTTTGACTTCGCGAAACTGGCGGATTACGATCCAAAATTGCTAACGGGACGCGCCGCGCATGCCTATGAAATCCAACTGCATGACGCATGGCATACCGGGCAACGCGAGATGCGCCAGCGCATCAAGCGTGAGATATACACCAAAGCCCTTGCTCACAAGAACCCAAAACTGAACATGGTCAAGTTAGATATCAGCGATTATGCCGATGTGGTCTGGCGTTATCTCTTGCTGCCCGTCTATATCGCGACGTACAGCTATCAAGGTGAAACACAGCAGGTCCTCGTCAACGGGCAGAGCGGCGCCGTCGTCGCGCAGCGCCCTGTTGGTTGGGGTAAGGCCTGGGGGCGGGCAGCCCTATGGCTGCTGCCTGCGCTGCTGTTAGCGGTGTGTGTCCCCTTCGCCAATGCTTTGATCGGTTTTCCTGTTTGTACATTGCTTTGGGGGGCGCTGTTGGTCGTTGGGGTGATCGGTGCATACCGTCCGTTGAATGCTGCTTGGAAGGCCGCCCGCCCGAGCAAAGCTGCTGCCGACTCCACGTCGTTTGTGCGCCGAGGATTGATCTTTGTTGGTGAGCCGGAGAAGATGTTGCTGTAGATGTTTGCTTGGATACGGTATCATTCTCCCTTGAATTAACCACCGACGAGGGGGATCAATTGTGGAGAACGAATATCAGCCAGCACGGCTTGCACTGGAAGACGGCAGCATTTGGCATGGGCGCAGCTTCGGCGCACCCATTGACCAGCGCCTCGGTGAAGTGATTTTCAACACCGGCATGACGGGCTATCAAGAAGTGCTGACTGACCCCAGCTACAGTGGGCAGATCGTCGTGATGACCGCCCCGCAAATCGGCAACACAGGCATCAATCTTGAAGATGATGAGTCGCGCCGGATTTTTTTGCGGGCCTTTGTCGTCCGTGAGATCAGTCCGGTGGTTAGTAACTATCGGGCTAAAATGAGTGTGCCGCAATGGCTGCAAGACAACGGTATACCCGCCATGACAGATGTAGACACGCGGGCCCTCACCCGACGTATTCGCCAACAAGGTACGCTTAAGGGTGTGCTCACGACTGACCCCAACCGCACCGATGCCGACCTCGTCGCCGCTGCCCAGAATTGGCCTGGCCTTGATAATATTGATCTGGTCAAAGACGTGACTACGGAAGAAACTTACCATTGGGCAGAAAGCACACAGGATGAGTGGGAGTTCAAGCAGTGGCAGGTGAGCAGCGTCAAGCAGGCGGCGCGTCAGCCGCACATCGTCGCCTATGACTTCGGCATCAAGCGTAATATTCTACGCCGGATGGCGACCTACGGCGCCCGGGTGACAGTTGTCCCAGCTAGTACGCCCGCCGAGGAAGTCAAAGCGCTGAACCCCGATGGCGTCTTTTTGAGCAACGGCCCTGGTGATCCCTCGGCGCTGCCCTACGCCGTCGAAGCAGCGCGTCAACTGCTCGAAGCAGACCTGCCCATGTTTGGCATCTGTCTAGGGCACCAGATTATGGGTCAAGCCTTTGGTGGTAAAACGTATCGCTTGAAATTTGGGCACCATGGTATTAATCAGCCGGTCAAAGAGATCAACAGCGACCGAGTGGAGATCAGTACGCACAATCACAACTTTGCAATTGATCCGAATACCCTGCCGGATGATGTTGAAGTTAACCGCGTGAACCTCAATGATGGCTGTTGTGAGGGTATGCGTCACCGTACGCGCCCTGCGATGAGTATTCAGTATCACCCCGAGGCAGGCCCTGGCCCGCATGACTCGGATCACCTCTTTGTTACGTTCATGAACGCCATGGCAGAGCGCATTGGCAGCGTGCCGGAGGTATAATTGCATCGGGCCATTAATGACCCGGTAAACGTAATTCTTGATTAGCCCGGTGATGTATCGTCGGGGAGATGCTCTGAAGAGGCTGGCTGCATGAGAAGAATAGTCGCTGTATCCTTACTGGTTAGTATGTTGGGGCTGTCCACAGTGGGCTGCTTCGGCTTTGCATCTACGCCAGATGAATCTCAGATAGATACGCTTCCAGTGGAACAATCTGAGATGCCGCCGCCGACCGCTCCCTCTCCGCCAGAAGCCATGCGTATTACGGATATTTCAGAACGCTGCGAGGCGCTCTTTATCCCTGCGACATTACAGGCGCTCTTTAGCCGGGCACCGTTGACGGTTGCCGGGCGCGAGGCTGGCGTTGGCGTAGACCCATCAGGCGTATGTGATCTCAGTTTTGACGACGGCTCCACAGCGACCGTCGTCGCCTATCAGTATGCTGAACCTGAGCAAGCCGTCACTGCCTTTGAACTTCAGCGTGCCCAAGATGAACAAGATGGCGTGGTGATGACTCCTGCATCTAACGTCGGAGCTGCTGCTTACATCTACCAAATGGACGATGTGCAGGTTCTGAACACTTTTGCTGCTGATTTCTTCGTCCAGGTGCGCTACGCTAGTGCGGTTCCCATGGGGCAGCCGCAATTAGCGACGTTCGCTACCTTTGCCTTACAGACTATTCAAGTTGACCCTAGCCCAGCCGCAGCCGAACAAGACGGGCCACAAGGGTCGATCTTTATTGAGCCCAGCAATCCATCGGATGATGAAACCTCTGGCGCTGACCCCAGTGACCCTGATGCAGTCTGTGGTCGGCTCGCGTCTGTCGCTGAAATTGAAGGATTGTTAGGCGGTACTGTTGCAGATACACGGGCCTACACGGATGCCGAAAAGAATATAGACAACGTGCTCTGTGAGGCTCGCTTTGCTGGCAGCGGTCCTTACATCGTTCAGATTGAATTTCATGAAGATGATGATGACGCAGAACGGGCTTACCGGTCGATGCTTACAGCTAATGAGGCCAACTATAGTGTTAATATCGTTGAGCAGGTCGGTGAAGAAGCCTATGCTCTGCGAGATGGCGGTACACTGACGATTTACACCTATGAGGAAACCTATTACGTCACAGTTAGCTTTCAATCTAGCCAGGCGACCCAGTCTAACCTAAGAGATGTGAGCTTGTTGACCATGAACCGCTTACTTTCGCCAGAAGAAGCACCACCCACAGTGGAAGCAGAGGCTGAGGCAAGCACGCCGCCGACGCTCGAGCCAACTGCTGTTGTCGAAGACGATCAACCTGCGCCATCAGTGCCGTTGGTGCCATCTATTGTGATCAACAATGGAAATGTCGTCTGCAATAACCTCTCTGACCCTGCGACTATCGCCAACATCTTTGGAAAGCCAGTGGTGCGGGTAAGCTTCAATGATGTTGAAGATGCGCAGTACGGCCCGCGCTTGATCTGTACAGTTAGCTTCCAAGATTCAAGCACGATCAACATCAACCTACGCCAGTATGAAGCCAGTGATGGTGCACTTGCTGCTTACCAATCTATTTATGGTCGTCCGGCAGGGGCGTCGGATGTAGAGAGTCTAGGACAGGATAGTTTCGCCGTTATTGAGGGCAGTGGGGTCGGTGTATATCTATACGAGGGTGTGTACTATGTCCAAGTACGCCATCAAGATAACAGTGGGGTGGCAGCTACCCTACAGCAAATGACGGACTATGCACGCGATGTTGTTGGGCGCTTACCCTGATCTGTGTCTCGCTTTGGTCTAACCATACTGTAATGTCCGTGTGTGCGTGCTGCATCGACATGATCGTGTTAAAAGCTGTATACTAAACGGGTATAAGGTAACTTTACTTATTCTGGGTAATTAACCCCCCTTAATGGAGGTAAGCATGGCTTCTTCAGATAGTCGAGTAGAAACAAATAACCAGGCTCGCTGGCTGGTCGTGATCGGTGCGGCCTTACTACTGGTGCTGGTTTCAGCGCTGTTTGTGGCACTGCCAAAGGCACAGGCTGACGGTCACGGTGTAGCAGCATTTGTTGAGGCAGATAACCTCAATGTGCGTGTTGGCCCCAACCAACTTTATGACTCAGTTGCCGTGGTGCCACAGAATACATTGTTAATTTTAACCGCTCGCACCGTAGATGGTCGTTGGGCGCTGACGTCAGTCAATGGTGTTGAAGGGTGGGTTGCCGTTGTCGAGTTGAATCTACCAAATTCAATCGCTGCGCTGCCGGTTATTGATGAGTTCCCGCCCGTTGCTGTCGTCCGGACGGGTAACCTGAATGTGCGCTTAGGCCCCGGTTTGATTTACCAGCCGATTGCTGTCGTACCAGAGGGTTCGCAAATTTTCTTAATCGGGCGCACGCGGGATAATGCTTGGGCATTGGCGTTGATTGACATGAACACCGTCGGTTGGGTTGCGACTGGCCCAATCGAAGCGAGCGTTAACATTAACGCACTGCCTCTGCGAGAAGTGCCGCCCGCGCCTGTGGTGCCAGCCCAGCCCAATGGCGGTGGCGGTTTTGTGGAGCCACCTGTCGAACCCGTCTCGCCGGTCGTGCCAGATAACACGCCCGCAGACGACCCCGCCATTGATACCACGCCGTTCGGTGTGATCGTTGGCGCAGAGCGGCTGAATGTGCGTTCACTACCAAATACCAATAGTGCTGTTGTTCAGACGATTTCTGGTGGCGACACGGTCATTCTGTTGGCCCGCACCCAAGGCACGACTCACGTTCTGGTCGAAGTGTTTGATGGTCAGGTCGGTTGGGTGTCATCCAACTTCATCGCGCCAAGTGAACCACTGATCAACCTGCCAATTGAACCGTAGTCGTAAGCAGTCGTAAAGATCAAAGCGGCCCACACTTTCCCAGTGCAGGCCGTTTTTTGTTATACAGAAGTTGGTATCAGCTAATGGCGACCGTGGGCATCCAGCGCGGCGACGGCTGCAATCGAGACAATTTCCTCGACGTCATCACCGGCTTGCAGCACATGTACGGAACCGCCCATACCAAGCAGAACAGGCCCAATTGTATCGGCACCACCTAAGCGACCAAGCAGTTTATAAGCGATGTTCGCAGACGACAGACCTGGGAAGATCAGGACGTTGGCGTTACGCACCTTGCTGAATGGGTAGCGCTGCTCAACAATCTCTTCGATCACGGCTGTATCCGCTTGCATTTCACCGTCTATTGCTAGGTTAGGGCGCTTCTCCCTGACGATCCGCACGGCTGTGCCCATCTTGTTCGAGAGCGGATGCGGTGAGCTGCCAAAGTTAGAGTATGACAGCATCGCCACCCGCGGACGGATGCCCATATCACGTGCGAAGTCCGCGGCTAATATGGCAATCTCTGCCAGTGTTTCGGCGTCTGGGTCTACGTTGACGGTCGCATCCGCAATCAAATAGATTTGTTTGTTGATGATCACAATGTATAAGCCAGCGGCATGCGCGACGCTAGGCCGCGTCCCAACCACTTGTAGTGCTGGGCGAATGACTTCTGGGTATTCATAGTTAATACCACTGATGAAGGCATCTGCGTCCCCTTGTTTGACCATGACCGGGCCAAAGTAGTTCGGGTCGGCAACTAACTTATGAGCCAACGAGCGCGTCATGCCTTTGCGCTGGCGAATCTCATAGAGTTTTTGTCCGTAGCGCTCACGGCGTTCGTCTCTGCGCGGGTCAATGATCATGGGGTCGAATTGCAACCCAAGTTCCTCAATCGTTTTCCGCACGATGTCAGGCTTGCCCAACAAAACAGGGATACCAATCCGTTCTTCCTGAACCTGCAAGGCGGCACGCACAATCTTAGGTTCTGCGCCTTCCGCAAAGACGATGCGCTTGCGCCCTGTAACGCGTGCGCGGTTAATGAGGTCACTGCGCAACTGCTGCCAACGCCCCTGCCGGGACAGCAGCTCTTCACGGTATAGCTCAAGGTCAAGGTCGCGCCGGGCTACGCCGCTGTCTATTGCGGCCTGTGCCACGGCTGGTGCCACATACAGCAGCACACGCGGATCAAACGGCTTCGGAATGAGGTAGTCACGTCCAAAGCGCAGCTTACTGACGTTATACGCCGTCAGCACACTGTCTGGTACATCTTCACGCGTTAAGGCTGCCAATGCATGTGCGGCTGCTAGCTTCATCTCCTCGTTAATCGTCGTGGCGTAAGTATCCAGCGCGCCCCGGAAAATGAACGGGAAGCCCAATACATTGTTTACTTGATTAGGATAATCACTGCGACCGGTGGCGATGATGGCATCAGGGCGAACGTTGCGGGCCTCTTCAGGGGTGACTTCAGGAGCTGGGTTTGCGAGGGCAAAAATAATCGGGTCGCGGGCCATGCCCTTGAGCCACTCAGGCTTAACGGCACCAGCAACCGAGAGACCAATCAGCATGTCAGCGTCTTTGAGGGCCTCTTCAACGCTGCGGATATCCGTCTTGGTGGCGAACTCCTGTTTGTATTTGTCCATCTCGATCTCACGCCCATCATAGACGACGCCATGAACGTCTGCCATGATGATATTTTCGTGCTTGACGCCCAGCGAAGCGTAAAACTTGGCGGTAGCAATGGCTGCTGCACCCGCCCCACTGAACACGATCCGTAAATCGGCGATGTTCTTCTTGATGATCTCGCAGGCGTTGATAACCGCCGCCCCTGTAATGATGGCCGTGCCGTGCTGGTCATCGTGGAAGACGGGGATGTCTACCTCAGCCCGCAGCCGTTCTTCAATTTCAAAGCTGTCAGGCGCTTTGATGTCTTCCAAGTTAATGCCGCCAAACGTCGGCGCAATCGCCTTGACCGCAGCGATCACCTCTTCTGGTGTTTTTGCGTCTAGCTCAATATCGAACACGTCGATATCAGCAAAACGCTTGAACAGTACACCTTTGCCTTCCATCACGGGCTTACTTGCTAGCGGGCCTCGGTCACCAAGGCCAAGAATAGCAGTGCCATTCGATACGACGCCGACTAAGTTGGCACGGGCTGTTAATTCAAAGACCCTGACTGGGTCTTCGTCAATCGCAAGAACAGCCTCGGCGACGCCGGGTGAGTAGGCTAGTGATAAGTCGCGTTGGGTGATAAGGGGCTTTGTGGGCCTAACCTCAATTTTACCGGGACGCCCTTGGCGGTGGTAGTCAAGCGCCTCCTCTTTGGAGATAGAGACCATAGCTTCAGGTTGCCTTTCATCGTGATTATGTGGAAGTTACATGACCAGTAAATCTATTATCACAGGGAACTGGTACAGGTCAAATCGATTGATCTCGCCTGAAATGTTCTGATAGGATTAAGTCAGGATAATACCATGGCCTATGTAAACGCAACTGCCGCCCACATATACGCCTTCAATCGCTTTATCTTGAAATTTAAGCCGAATGTGAACTTGGCTGGGGCGGCCCATCTCGTAACCCTGTTCACTGAGCATGTGGGCCGCTTGATCCGCTGTGACCAACCCGCTGCGCCACAGATAGGCACCCAGTGGCCCGCTGGCTGCGCCAGTTGCCGGGTCTTCGCTGATGCCCATGGCAGGGGCAAACATACGGCTGTGTACGGTCGCTGCTGGGTCAAGGGTTTCCATAGTAAAAGCAAAGATGTGCGGTGTTTCCCAATCAGCAATGTATTGCTCCCAGACATCGGTGCGGAGCTTTGCTTTCTCAAGTGCGGTCATCGATGTCACGGGGACATATAAAAATGGGACACCCGTCGATACGACTTGTGTTGACAGCGTTTGACTGATAAGGCTGGCATCAAGCGATAGTAAATTAGCTAGGATGGCGTGGTTATCAAAAGTTGAACCGAATGATGGCAGTGGTTGCTGCATCCAGATGAGCATAGGCTCATCCACGTGGTTGCTGAAGGTCATTGAAATGAAGCCGACTTGCTCCTCAAACGTGACGATCTCCTCAGCTATACGTCCAATGTGCTTCAATACAAACGCTGTTCCCACGCTGGGGTGGCCTGCCATCGGCAGTTCAAGCTTAGGGGTGAAGATGCGCAGGCGAAAGTCAGCAGCAGGGTTTTCAGGTTGAAGGACGAACGCCGTCTCTGAAAAATTCATTTCATTGGCGATCTGCTGCATCTGACCTGCGGTGAGTCGGTCGCCTTCCGGAAACACTGCTAGTTGGTTGCCACCGAAGCGCTTCATCGTGAAGACATCCACGATGTGGTAAGGATGTTCCATTATGCTTTCTGGCTATGAGCTAGCATCTCTTCGATGCTAAACTGCTGTTTGAAGGTGAAGGCTAGCGGTGTGGGGCCGTGTTCATTTAGCATAGCTAATTTCTTTGGGATGTCCTCAGTTGGTGGCAGTGTGCCTGCCTCGACCCACCAGAGCACCATAGATGATTTATCCATTTTGTGGAACCACTCTGCCCGCCGCCGAAAAAAGTCAGTATGGTGAGAGTGATACGTATACTGGTACCAATCATCGATTGTCTCCCAGACCGAGAGATTCACCACTATATTAGGGGCATTGAAAGCCTGAATGGCGGTGGCGTCATCACTTTCTTCATCCTTTAGGCGCCAAACAAAGCCCTTCGACTCGTCTGCTAACTTGTTGATTAGCTCGAGATTATTTTTGAAGTCGTCAATTTTTGGGTCGTCAATCGGTGCCAGTAGTTTACCGATGTTGGCGTGGGCGATGTGGTACGCCATCTAGCGTTGCCTTTCACTGGCGCTGAAGCTGCGGAGAAGGTGTCAAGGTGCAAGGTGCTCTGAAAATGTGTCGTGCCAATTCGTTTTCCATATAGATGATCCGCTAGCTGTGAATCGGTTTGGGGTTGGGTAGCAGCACCAGCACGCGCAGCATCAGGTACATCCAGAGGAAGAACAACATAGGCACAAAAATGAGCACGACTGCCGGGGTAATCGGTGCATAAAGGGCTACCAGTACGATAATCGTTGAGACCACCACAAACACAATCCACGTGGTGATGAACGCGGAAAAACCTTCTTCCAACAGTTGCTGTTCTGTTGTCATTTTGTCCATGCCAACTGGGTCAGGTTTATTGAATGCAAAGAGCGCTGCAATACTAAAGACAATGGCGACAGCTAAAAAGGCAACCACCAATAACAATAATAGTTGAGCTGGCAGGCTGACTGAATCTAGGATTGCCAACGTCGTGATCAGCAAGAATAGGTAAGACACAAACACCGCCATCAACAAGACGCGGCGAAAGACGCGGATCACAACCGGCGAGTCGGTCACAGAGAAAATCTGATAGATGATGCCCTCAAGTGTCACTGGCGCAATGAATGTCATGTGAATGGTGGCTACATAGAAAATGGTGTTGGCACGGGGTACTGACGCAAAGCGCGGTACTTCTGCCGCCGCCGCCGTGATGCCCCAGAAAATCGCCGAGATAACGCCGCTGGTGAACGTCAGCCCAATGAAAATGATGGAACGCGAGATCAAGAACTGTTGGCGTGGCGTACCAGAGCTGTCGAGCTTATCCACGAGCCAACCGAGGATCGCGAAACTAAAGCCCGCTAGAATCCCTAAAACTCCCGCATAGATTTCAGCCTGTTGTAGTGAAACGATTGATTGCATGCTCATTGTGTCTATTGTATCGTGAGGATGATATTCCGCAGATATTTGATAATGAGTCTTGCTTTGTCCCAGCAATTTCTTATAAACTGCATGTAGTAAGATCGACCCGTTTTATCTATTTGGAACGACTACTTTCCTACAACATAGATGCAACGTATCTATATAGACGGTTTTAATTGAATTGGAGACACATTATGTTTAACCCAACTGGTAACGGAGATGGAAGTAGATCAAGGCGCGGTCATAAACGCCGCGAAGTTGTCGAATTTACGCCAGAACAGCTGCAACAACTGAACCAAGACATAGCGCTTGAGGAAAGAACACAACGCACCCAGCGAAACATGCAATTTGCAGTCAGCCGCACGGCATATCTTGAAGCTACGACCTATGATCAAAAGGCGCAAGCAGCCCAGTATATGCACCAAACCATGAATGCCGATGGCCTGACAGAACACGAGCGCCAGCAGTTCGGCGAACTGACAAAAGGGCTGAAGCTCGATGAGTTCATGAGTATGCACAAGACCATCACCGACGTTACAGAGATCGGTCGAGCCGCGCAGAAAATGTCTGACCCTAACGCGGCCTTCAACCCGTCACGCAGTCTGACGCAAATCGTGCAGGATCAAGAGTACTTAGACAGCCTTGACCCGGTCGCCAAGCAGCTTGCGCTTGATTTTCACAAGGGCATCGGTGCTTATAACGAGGCGCGCGAGCAGGAAACCTTCACTCGTGAGCAGAACCCGGTACCGGTGCCAGTTGATCAACAATTGATTCTGGTGCCAAAGGGGATGCCCTACGATGACTCGGAAGGCTACGGCAAAGATACGATTAAAGATGAGCAGGGTAGAATATTCATGAAACCCAACGCTTCTGATGATCCGCGTGGGGTGGGTAACTCAATGGGGTTGTGGAAGACCTATATGACCTTTCCACCAGACCACGAACAGAGCCGGGATGGCTTGCTTGGAACGAGCCTGATTGATTTTGGTCGTAACCCTAACTCCAGTGTGGTTGCCAAACGCGTGAACCAACATTTAATTGACCAAGCTGCGCGTTTCGACCCAAAACGTACAAGAGACATGCTGAAGGGGGGCGAGCGCACCCTTAACGAACAGCAGAAGCAGAATTACAAGCAAGATATTAGCCGTGAGAAGGGCAAGCCAACAGACCAGCGGAGAGAGATCGCCAAGCCGCAGCAGGTAAAAGCGAAAAACATCTACGACATCAATTTCTAACAGCAAGCGTAAGCGGGTCAGTCAAAACGACTGGCCCGTTTTTGTATCTCACGGCTAATCACCGTAGAGCTTGAGGTAATGACGCTGCTGCTGGCAGATCGTCACAAACGCGCTGAAGGCCTCGAGCCATTCGTGGGCCACTGGGTCATCTACGAGGGTTCGGATCAGTTCAATCTCTTGCAGCAGCCGCGGCAGATGTTTGTGGTTGAACAGGGTATCCCCAACCTGATCCACATAGTCCAAGATGCGCGGGCAGGGGGCGTTGGGCTGGCGTGTCTCTTCGATTAGGTAGACCAACCAGTCGTGTTCATCATAAATTGCATCGACGCGCTCACCGGTATCGTCTTCAATGGTAATTGTTAGAGGCATAGTGGGCCTATTCTGTGTCAGGGAGCGGAATATTTTCAAGGACGGTCCAAGGATCATCGCGCTGGGTGTATGGCTGGATCGTTGGCTCTTCGTCCTTGAGGAAGGCGCCAATCACATCCTCAACGGTGTCTGGCGCGGAGAGATAGGCCATACTGCCAGCATCAGGGATGATATAAGTGCGCATGTTTGGCAGCACATCTCGATATTGCAGTACCGTATCCCACGGGGAATAATCGCAAATCGGGCGCAAGATGATCACGGGTGTCGTATTTTCTAACAACTCTTCGCTGATATCAGGCGCAAGGTTAAGCGAGCGCTCAATAGCGATATCCGCATATAGGTTCAACTGCCCGAAGGCATCACGGTTGATGTCATCTGCGTCACCAGGGCAGACCATAATGCGCGGGTCAAAGAATGTTTGGTACCACTGGTTGACCTCGGCTTGTGTGGCAATCGTTTCGGCGGCTTCGGGCCGGTAGTAAGCGACGTCGGTCGCCATCTCGATCCGTAAATCCAACGCACTGACCTCATCAAAGCCTGCTGTCCGACCATAATCAAAGATGTAAACTTGGTCGTAGACCAGCGGTGTTGGGGCCAGCATGGCGATCCGCTCGACTCGATCCGGGTGCCGGTCGAGGTAGTGTATGGCGAGGTCGCTGCCTTCACTGTGTGTGATGAGAATCAGTTGATCGGCATCAAGCGTTTCGCGGATAAACTCCAGATCATCTAAATCTTTATCAATCGTGTAGTCCTGAATGTTCACTTGCCGATCAGATGCGCCGCGCCCAATGCGATCATACAGGTAGACATCATGCCCATGTTCAGCAAAGCGGGTGAAGTAGTCAATATCCTGTTGAGAGATGGCAAAGCCATGCCCGCCGTGCAAAAACAGGATCGGGTTACTTTCTGGTGCCATGGTTGTCGCAGGGATGTGCCAATAGCCTAATCGAAAGCCGTCGGGCGTTTCCCAGTACTGTACCCTCTCAGCGACGGGTGCAGCTACCGAGGCTGTTGGCAAGGGCGTAAACAACGAAAAACGGATTAGAACCGCTAGCGGTACTGCCGAAAAAACTAGAGTGGCTACTGTGAACAGGGCCCGTCGGTCGAGGGCCAGCCCTTCGGCTACCAACCAGGCGATCCCTAAGGCAATCGCCGCCCAAGCGATCAGGGCCAATGCCAGCACAATCTTGATATTCGAATTAAACACCAAGCCCGCAATAAATATCTGACGAGTCATATCGTAGCTAAAGAGGATGCCCATCAACAACATGCCCAGCAGCAGCAACCGCAGCCAGATGTTTGGATTGCGGCTGACGACGACGTTCTCATCGATATCATCTTCGACGTTCCCTTCTTTATCCAGCCAGCCGATACGTCGGAAAATGCCCTGCACCCAAATATTGACGATCCCCAATACGATCACGCCAAGCAGTGCCCAGATTGGGTTGAGCACTTCTAGTCCGCTAACTAGACCAGTCAACAATAGCAGCACGCCATCTACCACAAAGATGAATAACCCACCTGACAGAATGATGAACGGTAGAGTCAGGGCAAGGAGGATCGGGCGGAGCACAATTGACAGCAGAGTGAATGCCAATGCCGCTGCCCAAATCGCGAATAAATTCTCCACGATGCTAATTCCTGGTAGCAGCAGCAGCACCGAGAACGCAATATAGGTAATCGCCAGCCGGATGCTGAAGTTGCGAATTTGCCGCATTATGCCAAGGTCTCTGTCACTTGTTGAATGGGCCGGATGTAGTATGCGCGTGGGTCTCGCACGGCACTTAGTCCGGCTCCGGGCCAGTAGAGCGTTCCTGGTAAAGCCATTTGCTCGGAAGCCTGACCGTTTCTAAATTGCAGCAGAGTCAAGCGGGCTTCAAATTCAGCACGACCTGCACCGCGGAAGGCCCCCCAAGTCGTCAGTGTGATCACCTCGTTCATCTGCTCGCTCCAACATTTGTAGAATAGATCAAGGTCGGCGTTGACTCCTTGCTCAATCTCGGTGATGTTCCGCAGGGCCATGCACCACTCTAGAAAGTGCATCCCTTTGCCCCATTGGATCGGGTCTTCGGTGCCATGCTTCTCGTCGATTGTGATGTTCATATAGACGGATTTGAACCCGAGTGTGCTGACTGCGTGGGCTATCTGAGCCTTGTTGCCGACTGCCACTGGCAGCGTGCCGCGAGCAGCTCGGTGGATCTCGGTTTCCAAGTCCCAACCATACTGGTTCCGCATCAGGCCCGAATCGGTCGCCCGGAAGCTGTCACTGTGGCCCGCGATGATCAGGTAATAGACGCGCAGCTTGTATTGGGCAGAGAGCCGCCATTTCAGTAGTTTGAGGAAAACGGTCTTACCCATCACTTTGAACAGCCTGCGCCGTAGTGCGTCGCCATCGGCCCCAATCACTGAGCGCTTGACCTCTTCCATGTTTGTGATGTGTACTACTGTTCGTTTGAACCACTGCACAGCCTTATCTACCCGCCGCTTGTCGATGCCGCGCCGTTTGCCCTCCGGTGCCTCAGGAATTGATTGTGTATCAACGGGTGGGTTTTGCTTACGCTCATCCTCAATCTCTAACCGCATTGGCAGTAATTGGCATTCGGGCGAACGGCAGTCAAATTTGAGGGTGCCCAAAATGTTGAAGCGCAGGCTAGTGCGGTCAGCGGAAACGGCTGGATCATCCACTTCAAGGTCAAACGTGATGATCTTTTCAGAATGATTCAGGGCGAATAGGTCAAAGCCGTTGAGGATTATGGTGTACTGCTCGTGGCCTTGCAGGGCGTCGGCAAGTTGCACGGCCTTCTGGCGAATGTGGAAGGGTGTCAGCTCGTTGCGCTCGCAATCAACAATAACTTCTACTACGCCCGGTTGAAAGTACACATCTTCCGCCTCGACTTGTGTGACGAACTCGCAGAAGTGCGCCGTATCATTGCCTGTCCCAGAGGCGGCAGCGTGGCCTGCTACCCAACGATAGCCGCCATCTTTGCTTGGCTGGTAATCCACATAACTGCCCAGCCGGTTGACTCGATGATTATATTCCCACGCGTGATGATACCCCTGCCAGATCATGGCGGACGTGCTGCTTTGTGGCGTTGTTGCGCTTTCGCTCATGGCCTCACCAAGGATGGACGCCTGTCTTGTCGGTGAGTGTACCTAAATTTTTGCCCGTGCGATATTGAGATTAAGCGTTGCGCCCCGTCACCTCTGAAGCGTTGCATACCATACATTCCCAGTCTCCAAACAGAGTCTGCTCGAGGTCTGTACCACAATTGGCGCAGACCCATTCATTGCTGCTGTTGTCGCTTGTGACCTCAAAGCGGACGTTTTCCGCCTGCTGCTCGACGTCGCAGGCCATACACTGCCACTCATCGAAGAGATTTACTTGCATTGGTTCGCCACATAGATGGCATGGGGTTGTCATTGCTGTCCTTTCGTGGTGTTGGGTTGCTTGGAACGACTCAAGCGTATATGCTAGCAGCGGTTCGTAGCAATACGAGATCAGTTATATTGTGGCTAACACTCTGCATCGCTAGTTTTTGATGGAGCCATCCTTTGAGACGCCTTTCGTTATTTTTAGTTAGTCCTGTCGTAACCGCTCTGTTGTTTGTCGCCAATGGGCCAGCCGCCGCCCAGACTGCCCCAGCGATTCAAGTACCCTGCCCTGCGCCATTGCGGACCGTCGCGCAGGATGGAATCGATGTGATGTGTAATCAGGTTGCAGTGCCTGCCGAGTATAGCGCGCCAGATGGTGCCACAGTTGATGTGCTGCTGGCTGTCATCCCTGGTGATTCGGCACAGCCGCCCCTCGTATTAATGCAAGGTGGCCCCGGTGGTTCGACGATTGCAACCGTTGGCCCTCTGCTGTTCGTCACGCAGGCAGGGGGCCAATTGCGTGCTGAGCGTACCGTCGTTCTGTTTGAGGCCCGCGGTACACGTTACGCAGACCCCTTCCTATTCTGTGAAGAGGACTTCAATACTCGGATTCAAGCTCTCGAAACATTGACAGATGCGACCGCCGTCACGGCTGCCAACCAACAAAACAACCTCTTGGCCTGCAAGGCGCGTTTGGCGGGGCAGGGTGTTGACTTCGATTGGTTTGATCACGCCGAAGTCACTGCGGATGTGCCCTACGCTATGGCGGCTTTGGGCTACAGTCAGTTTGATTTTTACGGTCTTTCTTACGCCAGCCTTACGGCCCAGCATCTCTTGCGCGATTATCAAGATAATGTCCGCTCAGTGATATTAGATGGCGTTGTCCCTGCGGATGAGACAATTGGTGCGCAGTCGGCGCAGCATGCTGAACGGGCTTTCGCTGCATTGTTTGCTGCCTGCCAAGCCGATTCGGCCTGCAACGCTGCCCACCCAAACCTGGAGGCCACCTTCAACCAGACTTATGCAGAGTTAAACGCCAGCCCAGCGCAGATCACCTTGACGGCCCCTGATGGCACCCAATACCAGACTCTGCTTTCTGGACGCGGCTTTGTCACGGCGTTATTCAGTTTACTCTACAATGCCCGCACCAATGCTCCCGCCCTGCCAGATATCATCTATGAGGCGGCAGCGGCTGACTACAGCAGCTTGGTTGCTATTGCAGATTTTGGTTACTTCAACCGTACCTTTGCCAATGGCTTACAAAGTGCGGTACTTTGCTCAGAAGATGGTGAGTCAACCGTCACACCAAGCACAGCCTCCGCGTTTCAAGAGTCGTTTACGGCACCAGCGGACTACTTTGCTATCTGCGAAGCGCTGAATGTTGAGCCAATCGGTGTGCGTTACGATCAACCTGTCGTTAGCGCGGTGCCAGCCCTGCTGTTCAGCGGCGTATTTGATCCAGTAACACCGCCCAGCGGGGGCGATGCAGTCGCTGCTGCGCTGACTAACGCCAGCCATATTACGTTCAATGACGGTGGGCACACCCAGTTGTTCTACGATACCTGCGCTAGCAGCATCACCGTCCAGTTTTTGAACAACCCCGGCGAAGCTGTCAATGCAAGCTGCGCCAGCAGCGCCCCCGAATTCTATACGGATGTGCCGCGCCGTGAGACGGTCAACAACATTGAATTCAACGTCCCCGGCTCATGGATCAGCCGCCGCTACCTTGATCCGTCTGTCTTTGAAGACGGCCCGCGTGTCATGCAAGTAGGCGTTGCGGCAGTGCCGTTCCCAGAATTATCATCAGGTTTTTTTTCATCTATTCTGGGTGAACTGGGTAATACTGAATCAATCGAAGTCAGCGGGCGCACATGGGTCGTCAGTGATTACGCTGGTGCCGATGGTTTGGGGGCGTATTATGCCTATACCCTCGATAATGATCTGACCTACGCGGTGATCGTACAGGGGCCGCAGGAAGAACTTGACTCGCTGTATGCTACAGCGCTGCTGCTAACGCTGGAAGATTTCACTATTCTTGGCCCACCGCAGACGTTGTTGAGCTTGCAGTAATGGCTGGGCCAAAACGCTACAAACTGCCTGCTGAAATAATCGGGCAGTACGACGCTGAGACCCGCCAGCAAACGCGGCTGGTGGGCATCGGCTTGGTGATCGGCGGTGGCTTGGTCATGCTGGTAATCGCCTTGATTGGTTTGTTCCCTTGGACGACGCTGGTTTTTACCATCCCCGGTTGGCTGCTGTTTGTCGCCTTGGGGATGTTCTTCCATGGGCAGACTCAGCGGGATACGTGGTCATCCTACACGATTGAAATCACGGATGAGCAGGTGCGCCAACTGCGGGCTGGGCGCAAGACGACTGTTATTCAGCGCGATGAGATCAGCGAAGTGGAAGATATCGACGAAGCTGGCCTATTGATCAAAACGGAGCGCGCCCTACGTGTGATCCTCGTGCCGGATGCCATCGAAGGCTATGACGAGATTCGTACAACCATCATTGATTGGCTCACAACTTTAGGGCAGTAAGTCCTCCTCCACTCCGGGTATGATGTGCGCGTAGGAGTCCACCTCAGCCGATTGTGCCCAACGTTCAAAGACACGCTGCCAGTTTTTGTTGTCAGGTAGGCGGGTGCCGTCTGGCAGAATAGCACCCTGTAGTGAGAGGGCGTTTGCCAAATAGTTGATCGTAAAGCGCGGCAACCTCGACAGATCCACATGGCTATAGTTTGGGATGATAAAGCCATTCTCATCCACGACCGCAGCTTCCAACCAGCGCGTGAAGGCAGCCTTCCAGCGGTCATCATCTGGCAAGTGAACCCCATCCGGCAGCGTGACGCTGCGCAGGTATTTATCGCTCAACTGCTCGACTGTCATAAAGCGTGCGCCGCGCAGGTTGCAGTCTGTCAGGTCGGCGTCGTTTAAGTCGGCGTTTAGCAAGATGGCCCCTTCGAGGTTGGCATGCCATAACAGGGCACGCTGCAAATTCGCTTCGACCATCACCGCACCGCGCAGGCTGGCGCGCTCGAAGTCTGCTTGGCTGAGGTTAGCCCCCCACAAGTTTGCTCGATCAATTTGTGCCTCGCCCAGTGTGGCTTCTTGTAAATCCGCCTGACCAAGATTCGCTTGGGTTAAATCGGCCCTTTGCAAGTCAGCTTGCTGAAGCTGAGCCATATATAGGTTGGCCCGGAATAACTTGGTATTGTTTAATTTCGCCCCTTGCAGGTCAGCCTGCCACAGGTCTGCTTGTTCTAAGTCAGCGTCGCGCAGATCGGTTTGCTTCATAGCAGCCTGCCGGAGAATCGCTCGTTGAAGCTCCGCGTTGGGCAAGCGGGTGCCACTGAGTGCCGTGCCCAGCAGTTCAGCCCCTTTTAGGAGACCGCCAACGCGCATACTATCAAGAATAGGCTGACGTTCTTCCGTGCTGCGCGCGGCCCGCAGGCGGGCTGTCTCTTGGCCTTGAATGTAGCTACGCAGCTCTTGCCGAATTTGTGCCGATATCTGGCGTTGGAGGCGCTCAAGGTCACGGGCGCGTTGGGCCTCCTGCTGGGCAGCGGTCAGTTGGCTGCGGGTGCGTGCCAGTGTTTCGAGCAGGAAGAAGAGAATCATAATGCTGACCAGTTCAATGGCAACCGACTGTAACCAACTGCGGATGGGTTCATTGGCAAGCAGCAGCCCAAGCAGCACGCCAACCAGCATTGTCCCTAGTAGCCCAAAGATGTGCCTGTCTCGCAGCCAATTGGCGAACTGTTGAAACAATGATTTGGGGCTAAGTGGGTTGTGGCGCATCACCTGATCCAAGTACGATAAACGGAGTTTATGCGTCAGATCATAATCGATCCGTGATTATGCCGATACACGACAAAAGTATGCCCTAGGGTTGCTAACCTGACTTGGCTGGTGGCAGCCGTGTGCCTAGCCAACGTAAGGGGCGAAGTTTTTGCTGTAGGGTGCTGGGTATGAGCATATGATAGTAATCTCCAGCGACGGCTAATGTCGAGCGGGGGGCTACACTGAACAGTAATAGTAGAAACACAACTGCTCCAACCGCTACGGTGATGCTCAAATTGACGCTTGCTGCCGTGATGACATTTGTGTACTGGGTCGCTGTCCATTGGTCGAGCAGTTCACTACGTAGTAGCAGGCAGCTAGTGCCCATGCCGAACCCCGCTGCGGTGCTGGGCAGCAGCGCCTCTCGGAAGCCGCGCCAACCGGCGCTGAGTAGCCGGAGCGTCCACAAGATGTAGCTCGTCGTAAACACGATCCGCACGGCAGATAGAGCAACCGCGGTAGCGAGTATGGTGCCATACTGGGTAAAGGCGATTAGAGTGACAAGGGCGAAGAACGGCAGTTGCACTGCGTTGATCCACAGTCGTGTGTCTGGGCGGCCCGCCGCTGAGGTGGCAGCATCACATAATTCTGCAAGCGTGTTGAATAAGTTGAATGCCAGATAAGCGCGGAAGACGGGCACTGCGGGCAGCCACTGCTCCCCGAAGATGACCAGAAAGGCCGTGTCCGCTACGACAAAGGCCCCGATCTGCGCTGGTGTACCGAAGGTCGCCATTAAGCGCAGCATCCGCAGAAAAGTCTGGCGAAAGGCTTCTGCTTGCTGTTGAAGTGTTGCCAGTGCCGCCAACGTCACCTGCCCAAAGGCCTCTGCTACAGTGATCGCGGCGAACTCTGCTTGATTCTCACCGACGCTGTAAAACCCAAGTGAGGCTTCACCGAGGCGGCCGACGACAGCATTGTCGAAGTTGCGCGTGAGGTAGAGCAGCAGCTTGCCACCAAAGACGCTGCGCCCGAAGCGAACCACAGCCTTGATGTGAGAGCGAGTAGGCCAGCGCGGCAAAAAGCGCACGACGGCCCATGCGGCTGTGGTCATCACCAGTGCGCTGATTAACTGGGGCAGCACCAAGCTCCACGCGCCAAAGCCAAGGACGGCAAACAGTACCCAACCGAGCGCCAGCAGCAGAAAGTTAACCCCGCGCAACACCTCAACGGCACGGAAACGCATTTGTTTGATCAAGATGGAGGCGGGCACGACATCAAGCGCCCGTAAAAAAGCCGCCACCGCAATGACGCGTGTCAGTGGTGCGGCTAAATCAGACTCGTAGAAGGCAGCAAAGACATCCGCGGCGACAATCACGATCAGCGTTGCCGAGCCACTGAGCGCGAGCAGCACCCAAAAGGCTGCACTGGCTATGGCTTCTTCATCAGCTTGATAGTAGACAATCGCATCGCGGATCGGTGTGTTGATCAACAAGACAAGTGCGGTGAACACAAGGACAGCTAATCCCGCTGCACCCAAGTCTTCTGGGGTGAGCAGCCGGGTGTAGATGACAGCACTGGCTGTCCCAAGAATGCCTGTGACAAGCTGCCGCAGCACGGACCAGCGCATGCCGCGCTGCATCTGTTGTTCGAGCTGGGGTTGCGCCGTCAGGTGCGGGCCTTTCGGTTATTTTGCTGGATCACCGTTAGGGTTGAAAATTGGGCGCTTGTCAAAGTTGCGTGCTGCGCCTTTGAGCTCTCCATAGTCAGTGACGTGGGCCAAGGCTAACTTCCAGATGGCGGGTAGTATTTCAAATGGGCTGACGATGTGTCCCCCTGCTTGAACATCCCCAGTTTTTATTGCCGTTCGCAGATCGTCTGCGGTTGTACCGGGGAAGTACGTATAGGTTTTGCCCACCATGCGCCAGTGATGCGAGTCACTGCCGCCAACTGCGGGTAGTCGCTGATGCTGCTGGTTAATGCGTGACGCGTTTCCATTTGCGAATAGCTCAGTCGGTGCTGCGTTTTTGACCTCAACCGCATCGAAGCCAACCTGCTCTTTGATCTTATCTGCCAGCCCCTGTTCGGGGAAGATCAAGCGCATCGGCGTATAGGGGTGGGCGGCAATCGCGAGACCGCCTTGGGCATGGATGGCATTGATTGTTGCTAAGGCAGGCATTCCTGGCTCAATGTGTTCTTCGATGAACAAGGCCACAATGTGCCCGTCTAATGAACTGACCTCAACCCCCTTGATCACCTCGATCTGAGCCAGCCGATCACGGTTGGCCTGCCAGTGCTCGTATGCTCGCTGACCGCCTTCGATGTTGTCGTGGTCGGTGATCGCCAACACACGGATATCGGTATGTTCGGCTGCCAGCTCGACTAAATCCTCTGGTGAGTTGTAGCCATCACTGACGGTCGTATGGTTGTGTAAGTCTGCTTTGTGCACTGTCTTGTTCATAGGCTGGCTTCCAGTCACTTGAAGATTCGTATCACAAAAACAGATAGACACTAGCAGTAATTATCCTGTGCGCAAACTTTTATGCACTCACTGCAATATGTGTTAATGTCACCTTTACAAAAAGGGGGGGGACGACCGTTGACAACGAAAATTGGATTGCTGTCGGACGTTCACGCTGACGTTATGTCGCTGCGTGCTGCGTTAGACGTGTTGGAATCAAATGAAGCAGGCGAAATCCTCTGCGCTGGAGACCTTGTTGAAAAGGGCCCAGAAGGTGATGCTGTTATCCGCTTATTGCAAGATGAGAAAACTCCCACAGTGATGGGAAACCATGATCATTACGCCATGACGCATCTCGCACAGTTAGTGGATGCTCAAGGTAAGGCTGAACATGGCTTAATTGACGCCTCTATAACATTTCTTGAAAAGCTGCCAAACTATTTGCAATTTGAACGTGAGGGCAAACGGCTGTTTCTCGCCCACGGCACTCCCTACGACAAGTACGAATATCTCTTTCTCAACAGCCCGGTTGCTTTGTATCAACTGGTGCTTGAGGAAACAGATTACGCCGACGTTATTATCCTTGGGCATACGCACGCCCCAATGATTGTACGCATCGAAGATAGTTACATCGTGAACCCTGGTTCGGTGTGTCGTACCTTCTCATTCGGTTCGGGCACCTGCGCCATCCTGACGCTGCCGGACATGGTCTTCGATGTGTACGACGTCCAAACTGGTAAGCTGGTTGGTGCAGAAAAAAGGCTTGTAGAAAATATAGCCTGATGCGCTCTGCCGGCCTTTGCTTGCTTTTATTGATGATCATGCTGGTAGGCTGTGGCTCACCAGAAACAATCATTGTCGTAACGCCTACACCAAGTGCCCAACAGGTGACTACGCCAACTGCAACACTAACGCCAGTTGCTGCAACTCTAGAGCAAACCTCGGCTCCTACGAAGCCCTCACCAACAATGAGCGCACGCCCGGCTGTGACCAATGTTCAAAGCAACGCCGATTGGCAGCCTGTTGTTGAGATATTCGACGAGATCGAAATGGTTTATGTGCCGCCCGGTTGCTTCCAGATGGGCAGTGTCGATGACTTTGCCAATGAAGACGAGAAACCAAGCCACGGACAATGTATTGAAACGCCGTTTTGGATCGACCGGACGGAAATTACCAACGCTCAGTTCGGCTCGATAGGCAATTTCCGTGGACCAGATTTGCCGCGAGATAACGTCACCTTGCCACAAGCACAGACCTACTGTGCCAGCCGTGGCGGACGCCTGCCCACAGAAGCCGAGTGGGAATATGCCGCCCGCGGCCTGGACAGCCTACGCTACCCGTGGGGTAACACCTTCGAAGAGGGGCATGCCGCGTACAGCCTGAATGCCGGTAACCAATCACGGGCGGTCGGGTCATACTCGGCAGGGGCATCTTGGGTGGGTGCACTGGACATGTCCGGTAATCTGTGGGAATGGACGTCAACAATTTACGCTTACCGCTACCCGTATCAAGCGGATGACGGGCGTGAAAACCTTGATGACGTTAGTAACTTCCGTGCTATTCGCGGTGGCGCCTACAGCACAGACCCCTTCTTCTTGCGAACATCTTCCAGAAAACAGAAACACCCCACGCTGGAATACTTGGCCTACGTTGGGTTTCGTTGTGTGCTGCCCGTTGACTAACCTGTCAGCAGATGAGTGGTTCGTACAGTGATTAGCCCCTTAGTAGCGTCAAGCGTTGGTCGTGCAGATGCCTCAAATCTACGCGCCTTTAAATCGATGCTAAAAGCGGACTCTGGATTGTGAATCTGCTACAGTCAGAAGCGAGTTAACGCGAACGGAAGATTCATTTGACCTACCTCGGATTTCATCTCGTATTTATCATTCCCGTCATCATCGTTTTGACGGTTCTCATCAGCAGACAACCAATTAAACCGCAGCGTCGTGAATTGACTGCTATTGTCGTTCTGATGGTTATCGCGTTCGTCTATACGACCCCCTGGGATAACTTCCTCGTGCGGGAACAAATCTGGACGTACCGCCAGGGAACCGTGCTGGGCACAATCGGGTTTGTACCGGTGGAAGAATACGCATTCTTTCTGTTGCAGACGGTGCTGGTGGGTCAATGGACGCTGCTGGTGACGCGCTGGCTGCCAACTGACTTGAGCATTCAGCGACCGCAGATTTGGCCCTCCATCTTGGGTTTACTGCTTGGCGTGGCACTCTCGACCACAGGTTGGCTGATCGCGCCGATTGATGAATGGCGCTACCTGTCGCTGATACTGGTCTGGGCTTGCCCGGTGCTCGCCGTCCAATGGACAGTGGGTGGGGGCGTCCTGTGGCGCAATGCGTTAATTGTCGCTGTTAGTGCCGGGGTGCCTGCTTTGTATCTTTCCATCGCAGACCGGATTGCGATTGGCAATGGCATCTGGACGATATTACCCGGTACCAGCAGCGGCATCCTGATTGGCGGACTGCCCATCGAAGAGGGTCTCTTCTTCGTTGTAACATCCTTGCTGGTGGTTCAGGGTATTCTACTGTATCAGTGGGTGCTTCAGCTTGATGCGCTCGAGTCGCTGCGATTGTTTCAACCGCCTGAACGAACAGAGACAGTACCACCACCGACCCTGAAAATGGGGGCACGCTTACGTTTTGCTCTGCAAAGCCGCTTAATTTGGCCTGCTTATGCTCTCTTCATCTTGACGACGATTACCTTCAGCCTTGGGTTGGAGTTATCGCTCAACGCACAGTTAGTTCCGCTGCTGCTGAGTGCCGTCATTTTTGGTCTGCCACATGGCGCAGTTGATCATCTAGCCCCTTTCCGTATCTCAGGGCGTAAAGTCAAGCCTGTATTGTTAGCTGGGTTTATGCTACTCTACCTTGTCCCAGTGACATTGTATCTCGGCATCTGGGCTGTCATCCCGACCATTGGTTTTGTTCTCTTCATTCTGATGACGTGGTACCACTGGGGCAGTGGAGAACTGCACAGCTTGTTGACGTTGATCCCCAGCCAAGTAGGGGCCACTCGTGTATCCAATGGGCTGGCTGTGTTAGCCCGTGGTAGCCTGCCAATGGTTGTGCCATTGTTGGCCTTCCCAGATGTTGTGGCGCAGGCAGCTGTTGCCATCATTGGTTCCTTCGGTGGTGATGTTGCTGGGTTAGGGTGGGCGTTCACCAACGCGTTTCGCTTCCGGGCGCTGCTGGTTGTGGTCAGCTTGAATAGTTTGTGGTTGGTCACCAATTTGATGGAAAGTGGGGCCACGTCGCAATGGTTGCAGAATGCTGGTGAAACCGTGCTGCTATTTGCTTTTTTCTATGTTGTGCCACCCTTTTTCGCAATTGGACTGTACTTCTGCTTGTGGCATGCCGTCCGCCACATCATCCGCTTGATGCTGCTGACGCCAGCATCCGAAGTTGATTTGACGCAAGGTAAAATTCTACGCCCGTTAGGACGTTACATGCTGGAAGCTGCCCCTCTGACACTGGTCTCGATTGGGCTGTTAGCAGTTTTATATATGGTCGTACCCACTCAACCAACTGATTTACTTTCTGGCGTGGGCTTATACCTCGCTTTGATCGCCGCACTGACGCTGCCGCATACGTTGCTCGTCATCTGGATGGATAGCCAACAAAGCATCCAAGCACCGATGGGTAAGGTCCAGGGTTAGGCTTGATCAATGATAAAATGAGCGAGCATCCTATGGATTAGGGTGCTCGCCATAGGCGGCATTGTTTTTGAACAGCGCTTGATATATCAGTAGTAGATACCACTGCGGAAAGTATCCATCAGTAAGCGGGCACGCGCTGGCTCATTTTGCATCAAGGGTGGGTTATCCAAGAAGTCAGAGTATCCCTCAAGCTCATTGGGTAAATCTCCTGCTATTTTCTTGAAGCCCATTGACCAGTTGTCGTAGGTACGTTCTTCGATTTCGTCTTCGAAAATCATGAGCACGTTTTGATGCCGATCATCTTGGGCGATTTTTTTGAACAGTGATTTGACGATATCTCTTTCGCCCTCTAATGCCTGAATAAAGTAACCATCCCGATAGAGTAACATCCCGGTGATATCAAGTTGCGAATTATTGTCTCTGGCAACGTTGAGAATATTCATCAGGTCATCGTCGGTTATGGGTCGGCTGGCTAAACTGACATACGTCAAGCAAACTAGTGACATTTCCAATATCTCTCTTACGCTAAGGTAATAGCCTATCTACAGCAAAAAGAATACCATAATCTAAAAAATTATTGAGTTACGATTGTTTAACGGAAAGATAACAAATTGCTATGGATTTGTTTGAACACGCTCGTCAGCAACAGAATGACCGTGAAGCGCCGCTGGCCCACCGCATGCGCCCACGCTCATTTGAGGAGTTTAGTGGGCAAGAGCACATCGTCGGTGAGGGGAAGATGCTGCGCCGCATGGTTGAGGCCGACCGCCTCACGTCGATCATTCTCTGGGGGCCGCCGGGCGTCGGTAAGACGGCGCTGGCCAACGTCATCGCGGAGTCAACAGCGAGCCACTTTGAACGGCTTAATGCGGTGTTGGCGGGCGTCAAGGACTTGCGCGAGATTATCAGTGCGACGCAGGAGCGCCGAGCCTTGTACGGCACACGCACTGTTCTTTTCATCGACGAAATTCACCGTTGGAATAAAGCCCAACAAGACGCGCTGTTGCCTTACGTTGAGGAAGGCACTGTTATCTTGATCGGAGCCACAACAGAGAACCCGACTTTTGAGATTATCCGCCCGTTACTGAGTCGCTCGACGGTTTTTGAATTCCAGCCACTGACTGCAGCTGATCTCAAGCAGATACTGCTGCGTGCCTTGCATGACTCAAAGCGTGGGTTGGGTACCTATCAAGCCGAAATTGATGAAGATGCCCTCGACTATCTGGTGCGCATCGCTGGCGGTGACGCCCGCAGTGCCCTTAATGCTTTAGAGTTAGCCGTGACCACGACTCAGCCAGCAGATAATGGGACTGTCCACGTCACGATTGAGGTCGCTCAAGAGAGTATTCAACAGCGTTTGGTTCGCTATGACAAAGGCGGCGATGAACACTACGATACGATCAGTGCCTACATCAAATCCGTGAGAGGGTCTGACCCGGATGCCGCCATGTTTTGGTTGGGCAAGATGATCGAAGCGGGCGAAGATCCGCGTTTCATTATGCGTCGTATCTTGATTCTTGCTGGTGAGGACATCGGCATGGCCGACCCCAATGGTGTTGTAGTGGCGTCTGCCTGCGCCTACGCCCTAGACTGGATGGGCTTGCCCGAAGGCATGTATCCACTGACACTGGCGACCTTGTATCTGGCGACAGCACCGAAATCGAACTCAGCGACACAGCTTTACGGCGTTATCGATGCTATCAAGCAGGGGGCCTCAACGGAGGTGCCCAGTCATCTTCGCAGCAGCCCGCGCGATCGCTCACAAGATGATCCGCGTTATGCCTACCCACATGACTTCGCCGAGCACTATACGCCGCAGCAGTATCTGCCGGATGGCATTAAGCAGACTTTTTACCAACCCGTGATGTTGGGGTATGAAGCCAAGGCCGCTGAATGGCTGCGGAAGCTCCGAGAGAACAGCGGTGACGATGCGTAAATGCATGCTTGGCTACAAAAATGAACTATCCCCAGCCAGTGAGTTTGTGTAGTATATAATGGCAGGCAAATACGCAGCACTAGGAGACGGTATATGCAGATAGGCCCATATGACATCATCCAAGAGGTTTACCGGACAAAACCAGTCACGATCTATATGGCTCGCGACATAGAGACGGACGAGATAGTGGCTCTTAAGTTGTTAACCCTCGATCTATACCAGCAGCGCTCCTATCGTGAGTTGTTCATGCTTGAGACCGAGATCATGGCGACCGCGACCATACAAGAAGCACCCGTCGTGCCAATGTTGGGAGCGGGTTTTTACGAAGAGCAGCCTTACCTTGTGCTCAAGTGGATGACGGGCGGCACGCTAGCTGAGCGCATTACGCCCGGCGGTATGTCGATTGAAGAAATTGCGCCGATCATTGAGCGCATTGCGCGTGCCCTTGATGTAATCCATGAGGTTAACGTCATTCACCGGGATGTGAAGCCAGACAATATTCTGTTCGATGAGAATGGACAAGCGTTCTTGGCAGACTTTGGTGGTGTCAAAACACTGACGAAGAGTGGTCAGTCAAACAGCGATGATGTGCTGGGTACCATGCAGTATATGCCGCCTGAAGCCATTGAGGCTGAATACTCCCTGAGCACGGATATCTACAGCTTTGGGATTACCATCTATGAGATGTTTACGGGTGAGCACCCTTACAACGAAGTAACGTTGCTTGGGGCCATGACGGCACATATTAATCGCCCTATGCCAGACATCACTATCTTACGTCCTGATATCCCCGGCGCCGTCAACGATGTCATTCGAAAAGCAACATCGAAGACACCCAGCCAACGTTACAATTCCGCTGCCAAGCTAATCAAAGACTTGCACCAAGCGATGAAGGTGACGGAATCAAAGTCGCGTGAGCGGGGCCGAGCAATCACCGAAAGACCTACGCCACCGCCACCAGAGCCAACCGCTGAAGAAAAGCCGCCTGGCACAGCCACCCGCGGTGCCGTTGTCACGTCGAGGTCAGCACCAATGCCAGCCGCACGGCCTGAACCGGCACCGGCAGCGATTGAGCCGATCACAGAGGAAAAGGCTGTTCAGGCTGCAGAAGAGGCCAAGCGACGAGACACAAAACGGCTCGAGGCGATTGAACGCGTTCACCAAGCTGAAGAAGCCGACGACGACGGGTTGAGTGTGCTTGGCGATATCGGAGAGAAAGAAGAGGCTGAAACAAGTGTCGCCGACACAGGTGAAGTGCTGCTTGAACTCCAAGGGGGGGCAGGGCAGTCTGCAACGGATGACATTCCTGAGCACCCAGTTTTGTTCTCTGCCTACTATTCATCGCAAATTGAAGCGGAATCAGACTACAAGCTGCTGGTATATATCCATGTGCCGCAGGCCATCCTGGATATTCGAACAGATGCCGAAACAGCCAGGGACAAACTCGGTGGAGTTGTACCCACACCGACCGTATCCGATCAGGTCGCTCAGCTAGCCGAAGGGACAATCGTCAGCGTAACGCCCGAATCTAAGCAAATAGAGTTCGAGCCTGTATCCGTTGCCAAGCGTTTCCGTACACCTTGGGTGCGCTTCGATTTTGGTTTCTCCGCGCCGAAAAAGCTTGAAGGTCAAACAGTTGAGGGACGTATTTCGATCAGTGTGAGCGCAATTGAAATTGCACACATTAACTTCAAAACTGCAGTCAAAGAGACGCAGTTATTGGTCAATCTTAATACACATCCCAAGATTAATCCGCTGTTTCAGGCAAAGCTCCAATCCAAAACCAGCAAGGCCTATCAACGCATCTTTATCTCCTACTCTCGTGATGATACGGTGATCGCTGAGGCCTACCGTCAAGTGCAGATTGCGATGGGCAACGATGCCTTTATGGATACGCACTCTCTGCGTACTGGGGAGAATTGGCAGGCAGCGCTGGCCCGCGCCATCGATGAAGCTGATATTCTTCAGTTGTTTTGGTCGCCAAGTGCGGCTGCATCGGATAGTGTGAAACATGAATGGGATTACGCCCTCAACCACAAGTGCAATGAAACGCGCTGTGTTGATTTCATTCGCCCAGTCTACTGGGAGGCACCCCTGCACCCGCCGCCCAGTGAATTGGGTCATTTAAATTTCAGATATGTGTCGCTAAAGCCAGTTACTCCTGATGATGCGTGAGTGCTTTGCCGTAAGCGCTACTGCTCAAACTCGATCAGGCCAAACTCACGCACAATAATACTGACGTCATTCTGCTGAGCATCGTTTGCGGGAGAGACTTGGCCAAAGCCCGCATTCAGGCGCGTGCCATCTTGCAGAAAACCTCGTACTGCGAACCGATCTTCTTGTGTGACTTCAAACGACATTACCTCTGTCTCGCCCTCAGGCACATTCTGGAAGATCACTTCTTGGCCCGAAACTGTCACGATCAAAGAAAAGAGGTTCTGACCCGCTGCATTAGTCACAGTAATCTCTGGGTCGCGTGTAATGCCCGTGTTGCCTTCTGCCCGATCATTACCACCACACCCAGCCAGTGTCGTCATTATGAACATGAGGATGACTGTATGTATCACAAGTTTGCGAGTAGTAGGCATGGTTCCTCCCTAAAATTTTTGCCTCAAAATAAAGATCAATGCACGAATATCGGCAACAGTTTACATCTATGAGCAAGAAAATGCCCGCTGTAAACGCAATTAACATGAAGTTGGTACAATAAGCTTTAGTGATTAAATAATCTTGGAGAATGTTCAGCGTGAAACGGCTGTTGATAATTGGAATGCTGGTAATTGCTAGCCTGACGCTCTCAGTGAGTGCTGCCAGCGCGCAAGACGATATTTTTTTGCCACCGGGTGAGCAACCCCCACCCATTACCACCCTGAGTGGCGGCCCTATTGAGATTGGAGTCCCCATCGAGGGCTTCATTGAGCAAGATCAGCGGATTGCCTATGATTTGATGATCACCGAGACCACTGGTTTGGCTGTCAGTATGCAAGCAACTGACACGAACCCATTTCTAGATACATACGTGCGTGTGTTCGATGCGGATGGTAACTTGGTTGTGCAAAACGATGATGATTTTATCTGCGAATGCTTAGACTCACTTGCCCGCGTGACTTTGGAGCCCGGTAGCTACACAGTTGAAGCCGCGACGTTTGTTGACTTTGACACAGGCCAATTCGTATTGACGGTCAGTCAGGTGTCGATTACAGAAGAGGGCATTATTGGTGTTGGCTCATTGTTTGAGAATGAGCTGGCAGCCCCTGCCACCGATGTCTACGAGCTGATTGTTAGTGAAGGGCAGCCTGTTCGTATTTTGTTTGACCCACTTGAAGGCAGTTCTCTATCCACAAGTATTGTGCTTTATGATGAATTTGGCATACTGGCTGTTGGCGTCGTGCGGGAACCTGACTCGCGTGCACTCAGCCTAACAACCTTTTTCCTCGAAGAAGGCAGCTACCGCTTGGAAGTCATTGGGTTAGAAGGTAGCGGCGGCTATAGCATGGTAGTTGGTCCACCAGCAACCGACCGCGGCTTCCTGCCACTGGGTGAACCGATTCGCAACGAACTTCAGTCTGGTGAACGAGCCCGCTACCAACTGGTGCTGAGTGCCGCCGATAATATTCACATCACGGTTATTTCTGCCGAGCCATTTGATCCGACCAGCCAGGTGCCGCTCGACCCAGACCTAGTGCTGCTCGATGAACAAGGCTTTGAAATGGAATTTGGTGACTTGTTTGAAACAGCAAGCGGTCAGTTGGGGGCATCGATCAGCCGCCGCTTCGAGCCGGGTACCTATACCATTGAAGTGCGTGACTTCGCCGACTCTGGCTCAGGTGAGTACATTCTTGAAGCCACACCGATTGGTGTAGAACAGCGTGGGCCAATCACCATTGGCGCGCAAGTTGGGGGCACAGTTAATATCAACGAACTTGACTCATATACGCTCTCACTGGCTGAGCCAAGCGTTTTACGCTTCGCCTTGACTGTCCCAGAGGGGAGCAGTCTTGATCCGGTACTTTCAATCTATGATGGTGCAGGCTTCCTTGTCTACGATAATGCCTTTGCCCAGCCCATCAATGGAGTGATGGCTACCTCGCTCGATCTCTTTCCGGGTGACTACATTCTAGAAGTAGCACCACGGGCTAATGAAACCGCAGGTGACTATGTGCTGACTGTTGAAAATGCAGTGGTAGACCGCGGAGTGATCCTCGTTGGTGAGTCAATCGATAATGAGCTGATCCAAGGCCGTCGTGACCGCTACACACTTACGTTGACTGAGGCGGAGATGCTGGAAATTGCCATTCTGAGCCAAGAAGGAACCTTCGGCATCGCGGGCTTTGACCCTGTTTTAACTATCTATGATGCGAACGGTAACTTCCTGTACTTCAACGATGACTTTTACTTCTCCGATCAAGCGACCTCCACTACCGACTCTCGGATTATGCAGCGTTTTGAAGCCGGAACATATCTCATAGAAGTAGCGAGTTTCTTCGATGAAGCAGGCGGCCTCTACGCAGTTTCTGTCGATCGTCAATAGCAGACGCCCGTCAAGGGGCGAGTATCTCTTTATTCGCCCCTAATTTTTTATGGGCTGCCCAGCCCAGCCCTCTGTGCTAAAAGTGCGGCTTGGGTTCTATCCGCTACGTTGAGTTTTGCCAGAATAATGCTGACGTAATTGCGGACTGTGCCTTCCGTCAAAGTGAGTTCTCTAGCGATGCGGCTGTTGCTGTGCCCTTGTGCTAACAATTTGAGTACATCATGTTCGCGTTCGGTCAGCATCTCTAGCAGGGCGGCTTCTTCGGGTAGGGCGGTGTGGGCCACGCGTGCCATCAGCTTACCAGCCACATCAGGGTCGATGTGATGCCGCCCGGCATAAGTGCCCTCAATCGCTTGGAGCAGGCCTTCACGAGGTGTATCTTTTAACAAGTAGCCATGCGCGCCTGCGCGAATGGCCTCGAAGACCCATTCGTCGGCGTTGTACGTGGTCAGCACCAACACTTTGATGGTTGGGTATTTTTCACGGATGGCTTTGGTGGCCTGCACGCCGTTCATCACAGGCATCTTTAGATCCATCAAAACCACGTCTGGCCCTAATCGTTCGATCTGCTCTAGCGCTTGTACCCCGTTGTTTGCCACACCAACCACGTCGATGTGGGGTGCTGTCTTAAGAATTCCCCGCAGCCCTTCTAACAGGATCGATTGATCGTCCGTCAACAATACGCGGATAGTGTTTGTCATGGTCGTTTCACTTTCACTTCGATGCACGTGCCGCTGCCGGTCGTACTATTGAGTTTAAGTGTGCCATTCATCATTGAAACGCGCTCCGTCATACCTTTGAGCCCGTAATGCCCGAAAGATAGCTTGGCTGACGTGTCAAAGCCTTGCCCATCATCTTTGATTAGCAGCGTGATCATGCCTTGTTTTTCCAAATAGTGCATGGTAATGTGGCTTGCGTTGGCGTGGTGTTCGATGTTGGTCAGGGCTTCGTCAGCTACGCGGTACAGTCCTTGTTCAATTGTCGCTGGGAGGCCGGGTACCTGATCTGGAACTTGTAAGTCTAGGGTGAGCCCCGCGCGCGCTGAAACCGTTTTTGCCGCTTGTTGCAGTGCTAGACCAAACCCAAGGTCTTCTAGCGGGCTGGCGCGTAAGTCTTGGATGGCAAGCCGTGTTTCTTTGAGGCCCTCGCGCGTTGTCTTCAATGATTGCAGTAGGATTTGCTGCGCTTCCTCTGGGTCCTCTTTCCACAAAGACTTGACCGCCTCTAACTGGACGGCTACTGCGCTCAGTGAATGGGCCAAGGTATCGTGCAGCTCGCGGGCGAGGCGGTTGCGCTCATGGCTGATTGTCAATTGCTGCAACGTCGTTGCGTGATGTGCCAACTGGACGTTAGCCTCGGCTAACTCTCGCTGCTGCTGACGCTGGGCGCCCATCAAGCGGGAAACAATATAGCCCACGGCGAGGTACAACATCGTGATGAAAACGACAAAACCAACTGCATCAGCGATGCGCGGCCCCTCGAAAAGAGCCTCAAATGGGATCGTCAACAAGATGATTAGTAAGCTTGAACCAAGGCTGAATGCAACCACACTGCGAAAGCGATACTGCCAACTGACGACTAACAACGGCACCATCAGGGCGAAGATTAGCTGCCAAAGATCATCGGTAATTTCCTGCGGTGACCCACTCAGAATCATCCGGAAGAACTGTGGCACCATAAAACCAGCAATCGCGCCAGCCGTTGCAATTAGGATTGCAATGGGTAGAAAGTAGCGCCCCATCCGACGCCGCAAAGCTGGCCACGATAAATAAAACATGAGGAATGCGCTATCTGCAAAGGCAATAAATGGAAAGCGCATCAGACGTTCGGCTGGGTTAGTCAGCCAGGCGCAGATCATCAAAAGGGCAAACGCCAGGCGAACGCCGATCAATAATTTAAATACGTTGATTAACCCCGGCTCGATCTCGTCGTAGTGCATGGATGAAACAAAAGGTGTGCTCATGGTGCCTTGCTGTTGATGGTTACTGCTTGCATTATAGTCAAGGTGCCGCCTAAGCATACCTGACATCTGTCAGGCGTTCGCAATTATCACAATGATGAAGCTCGTGAGTGGGGAATCAAAATGGACGCTCGCAGGCGTCCATTCTGTGCGTTTGCGTCGCTGAAAAACTTACTTCTTCATCGCTAGTGCGTAGACAATGGGTGCCACACCAGCGGTGACTCCGATAATGAGTGAAATGGCTACTGTGCTCATAATGGTGTTCCCCCCCGTTTACCATCTGGGAAAATGGCAAACATATCTTGAAAGCATTTATCTAATCAATCTGACTCATCACAATTCTGCAAGGTTGTCTATAGAATCCACGTGACGCTCCCCACGCCTAAAGGCGGAGGCTTCTGAGCCACGCTTGCGGCAACCCGCTACGTTCTGGCTCACGGACACGTCC